>CAVRVU010000003.1:0-291354 GCA_963724745.1 uncultured Actinomycetes bacterium | reverse complement strand
GCATCAACGACCACCCCGACCAGGTCCGCCCGATCGTCGAGAGAGCCAAAGCCGCCGGCGCCACCTTCCTCGGCAGCGCCGCCCTACACCTCCGCGGCGAGGTAAAGGACGTCTTCTTCGCCTGGCTACAAGAAAAACGCCCCGACCTCCTACCCAAATACGAGGCGCTCTACCAAGGCCGCGCCTACATGCAGCCAGCGCAACGAAAACACGCGACTAGAGCAGTGAAAGGCTGGGGCAGAGGCCGCGCCAGCCGTCCCAAGCCAAGCGGCCCCGAGCCTCCTCGGCCGGTGCCGCCAAGACCTCAGCGGGCAGCTGCCCGAGCCTTCGCTCTTCTGGCTCAAACAAGGCGGCTTCTCGGGTGGGTGGCGCGTAGGGGGGACCCCCACCCGCCGCGCGGGTGGGGGTGGGTCCCCTGCGGCGACAGGACCCGCCCGCCTACCCGCCTTCGTCCAGCTGCTCGAACCGGCACTCACTCGGCTCTTTGTCGTCCCGAAAACGGTGAAACCTCGCCCCGTGCCGAATCCGCCCGATGCCGCGTGGTCATAGCCAACCTCGATCACCAGCTCCGGCCGCAGCGCCACCCACTCCAGGTCGCGCCCGCCGGTCCACCGGCTCGGCTCCGCGGTCCCGCTCTCGCCCGTCTCCAGCGGCGCCAGCATCGCCCGCATGCTGCGTTTCGCCGCCGCGCTGAAGCCGGAGATATGGCCGACGCTGCGCAGCTCGCCGTCGTCGTAGAGGCCGAGGATCAGCGAGCCGACCGTGCCCTCCTCTTTGCCCGGCCGCCAGCCCATCACCACGCAGTCGATCGTCCGCTCGCGCTTCACCTTCGCCATCCCTTTGCGTTTGCCCGGGATGTAGGGGGCGTCGAGCTGCTTCGCCATCACGCCCTCGATGCTGCTCAGCCACCGCTCCGCCTGCATAGCGTCCGGGTTCAGCGGCGTCAGCTCGAGCCCTGCCTGCTCGGCGATCGCCTCCAGCCGCCCCCGCCGCTCGCTCAGCGGCGCCTCCAGCAGCGCCTCGTCGCCCTCGGCCAGCAGATCGAAGACGACGTAGTCGGCCGGGATCTCCTTCGAGAGCAGTTCGATCCGCGACTGGGCGGGGTGGATCCGTTCCTGCAGCGCGTCGAATTCGAGGTTGCCGTCGGCATCGCGGATCACCAGCTCCCCGTCGAGCACCCAACGCCCCGGCGCGAACTCAGCTCGGGGAAGTAGCGATCCAGATCTTTTCCCCCACGCGACTGGATGTAGCTCTCCTCGCCGTCGACGAAGACGATCGCCCGGAACCCGTCGAGCTTCGGCTCATAAGCCCACTCCTCGCCCACCGGCAGCTCTTTGCGCGTCAGCGCCAGCTGCGGCTTGATCGGCGGCGAGAGCGGCAGCGTCATTCGCCGAGCATCGACCGGCGGGTGGCGACGATCGGGAGGACTCTCCCGATAGGGAGAGCCCCCGATCGGAGACAGGACCCGCCGGCCTAGGCCTTGGTCCGTTCCCGCTCTCGCTGGGATCCGGAATCGGCACCGCCGCCAGCAGTTTCTTCGTGTAGTCGTCCTTCGGGTTCTCGCAGACCTCGTCCGCGCTCCCCTGCTCGACGATCTTGCCGTCGTTCATCACGGCGATCCGGTCGGAGATGTGGCGGACGACGCCGATGTCGTGGGCGACGAAGAGGTAGGTGAGGCCGAAGTCGTCCTGGAGGTCGTCGAGCAGGTTGATGATCTGCGCCTGGATCGAGACGTCGAGCGCCGAGACCGGCTCGTCGGCGATCACCAGCTTCGGCTGCAGCGCCAGCGCCCGCGCGATCCCGATCCGCTGCCGCTGGCCGCCGGAGAACTCGTGCGGGAAGCGGTTGTAGTGCTCGCTGGAGAGGCCGACCCGCTCGAGCAGCTCCTGCACCCGGCTGCGCAGGTCCGACGCCCGAGGCCACGCTCCTGGCGCTTGCAGCGGGTCGCCGACGATCTGGCCGACCCGTTTGCGCGGGTTGAGCGAGGCGTAGGGGTCCTGGAAGATCATCTGCATCTCGCGGCGCAGCGGTCGCATCTGCCGCCGCGAGAGCCCGGCGATCTCCTGACCCTCGAACTTGACCGAGCCCGAAGTCGGCTTGATCAGCTGCAGCACCGCCCGGCAGGCGGTCGACTTGCCGCTGCCCGACTCGCCGACGAGGCCCAGCGTCTGCCCCGCGGGACTCTGAAGCTGATTCCGTCGACCGCACGCACCTGGTCGACTTCGCGGTCGATCAGGATCCCGCGCTTGATCGGGAAGTGCTTGACGAGGTCGGTGACCTCGAGCAGCGAGCCTCGGTTGGGTCTCGCCGCTCACGCTTGCCGCACCTCGCCCGGCGCCTCCAGCCCGATCTGGCCCTCGACCTCGCGCTTCTCGCGCTTCTCCTCCGGCGCCGAGCCAGCAGCGGTCACGGTGCGTCGGCGCCTCGGAGCCGCGTGCCTCGAGGCCGGGCTCCTGCGAGCACTTGGCGAACTCGTGCGGGCAGCGCGGCCGGAACGGGCATCCCTCCGGCAGGTCGAGCAGGGAGGGCGGCGAGCCGCTGATCTGCGGCAGCCGCTTGCGGCCGCGGCCGGTCGAGCCGGGTCAGGGAGCCCATCAGCCCCCAGGTGTAGGGGTGCTGGGGGTCGTAGAAGATCTCGTCCAGGGTCCCTTCCTCGACGACCTTGCCGGCGTACATCACCAGCACCCGGTCGGCGATTTCGGCGACCACGCCGAGGTCGTGGGTGATCAGGATCGTCGCCAGCCCGCGCTCGCGGTTGAGGTCCTCGAGCAGGTGGAGGATCTGGGCCTGGATCGTGACGTCGAGCGCGGTGGTCGGCTCGTCGGCGATCAGCACCTCCGGCTCGAGCGCCAGCGCCATCGCGATCATCGCCCGCTGCCGCATCCCGCCGGAGAACTCGTGCGGGTAGTCGTCGACCCGCTGCTCGGCGTTGGGGATCCCGACCGCTTCGAACAGCTCGATCACCCGGCCTGCGCCTGGTCCTCGCTGACGTCGTCGGTCGGTGGGCGCGGATCGCCTCGACGATCTGGGCGCCGATCCGGTAGACCGGATTGAACGAGGTCATCGGGTCCTGGAAGATCATCCCCACCCGCTCGCCGCGCACCTTGCGCATCTCGCGTCGCTGGCGTCGGTCAGCTCCTCGCCGTCGAGCTTCACCGAGCCCTCGATCCGCGCGTTGTTGGACCGCGTCAGCCCCATGATCGTCTGCGCGGTGACGCTCTTGCCCGAGCCGGACTCGCCGACGATCGCCAGCACCTCGCCCGGGCGCAGCTCGAAGTTGACGCCGTCGACCGCCTGCACGCACCCCGCCTTCGGTCGCGAAGCCGACCCGCAGGCCGTCGACGGAGAGGAGCGGGCGGGGCTCACGACGCCGCACTCTCTCCGAGTCGCACGCGCGGGTCCAGGTAGGCGTAGGCGATGTCGACCAGGGCGTTGACGAAGACGACGAAGAAGGCGCCGTAAAGAGTCACGCCCATGATCGGCGGAAGTTCGAATTTTCTTCACGGCTTCGGCCGCGTAGTAGGCCGACGCCTTCGATGCTGTAGAGGGACTTCGGTGATGATCGCGGTGCCGGCGATCGTCGCCCCGAAGTCGAGGCCGAATAGGGTGATGATCGGGATCAGCGAGTTGCGCAGCACGTGGCGCATCATCACCTGTCGCTCGCTCAGGCCCTTGGCCCGCGCGGTGCGCACGTAGTCCTCGTTCATCACGTCGAGCATGTTCGAGCGCAGGACCCGGCTGTAGAAGCCGATCGAGAGGACCGCGAGCGTGAACCAGGGCAGGATCAGGTGCTGCGACCCACCCCGAGGGGTCTTCGGTCAGGGGGACGTAGCCGGCATTGGGGAAGATTTCGATCTTGTAGGTGAGGAAGTAGATGAGCACCGGGGCCAGCAGGAAGACCGGGATCGAGATCCCGGCAATCGAGACCCCGGTCAGGAGCCGGTCCAGCCAGCCGCCGGCCCGGATCGCCGAGAGGTAGCCGAGCAGCAGCCCGAAGAAGAGCCAGATGATCGCCGCGCCGATGCTGAGCGAGAAGCGTCGCCGGGATCCCTTCGACGATCTGGTCCTCGACCGAGATGCGCGGCGAGTAGGAGATCAGTTCGTTGGTGAAGACCTTCTTCATCATCGTCACGTACTGCTCCGGCAGCGAGTCGTCGAAGCCCCATTCTTCTTCGATGCTCTTGACCAGCACCGGCGTCGCGTTCTTGCCGGCCAGCGTCTGCGCCGGCGGCGAGCTTGGGCATCACGTTGAAGACGACGAAGACGATCACCGAGACGGCGAAGAGGACCACGACCATCCCGACCAGCGCGCCGGGCGATGAAGCGGGCCATCAGATCGCCGCCCCCTGCTGGGCTCCCGGCCATGCCGCCGTGCGCCTCGACTCGAGTGCGGCGTCCATCCGCGCCTTGGCGCGCGGGTCGAGTGCGTCACGCAGACCGTCGCCGACGATGTTCAGCGAGAGCACCGTCAGCATGATCATCAGGCCGGGGATGATCGCCAGCAGGGGCTGGGTGGTGAGCAGTTCACTCGCCGACCGAGATCATCGTCCCCCAGGAGGAGTTCGGCGGCTGCACGCCGGCGCCGAGGAAGGAGAGACCCGCCTCGAAGAGCATGTTGCCGGCGATGCTGAGGGTGAAGAAGACGATGATCGTCGAGGCGAGGTTGGGGAGGATCTCGCCGAACATCACCCGCAGCGGGCTCGCCCCCTGGGCGATCGCCGCCTCGACGAACTCTTTCTCGCCCAGCGCCAGAACTTCGCCGCGGATCGGCCGCGCGATGTAGGGGACGGTGAAGATGCTGATCACGATGATCGGGTTCCAGATCGAGCCGCTCGATAGTTCGAGCGGTCCGATCTTGAGGCCGCCGACCGCGAGCGCGATCCCCAGCGCGAGCCCGATCAGGAAGACCGGCAACGACCAGAGCACGTCCAGCGTGCGCGCGATCACCGCGTCGACCCAGCCGCTGTAGTAGCCGGCAAGCAGGCCGAGGACGACGGCGAGGATGGTCGTGAGCAGCGCCGCGAGACGATCGCCGATGAACAGCGAGATGCGGCCGCCGTACATCAGGCGGACCATCTCGTCGCGGCCGAGGCGGCTGTCGGCGCCGAGGAAGAACTTGCCACCGGCCTCGAAGCAGCACCGGCCCGATCGGCTTCCCTTCGGGGTGACCACGTCCTGTTCCTCACCGTCGTAGGTGACGCTTTTCGAGCGGTGTGGGTCCTCGTTGGGGCCGGTGTGGGCGACGTGGTCCGCCCAAAGCGGCGCCGCCAGACGAAGAGGACGATCAGGACGAAGAATGCGAGAAAAGCCACCGCCACCGGTTGCGCAGGAAGCGTTTGTAGGCCAGGTACCAGGGCCCGCTCGCGCTCAGCGCACCGGCGCCGCCGAAGGCCGGCCCCGGGCTCTCCGCCGGCCTGCCGTCTGTGGATCGGTCGGCACGAGCTTTTCCCTCCCCCTCGGCCTACTTGAATTCGAAGCTGGTCAGGTACTGGAAGAACGTCGGGTTGGAGATGATGTTTTCGAGGTTGATGTCGTCGGCGACGAAGGTCGACAGGGTCCGCTGTCCCGTATGGCACCCACGGCGCCTGTTCCATGTATTTCTTGTCGAGTTCGGCGTAGGCGGCTTCCTGTTCGGGGCCGAGCTGTTCTTCGCCGAGTTCTCGTGATTTCTTTGTTCAGATCGCCGGTACGTCGATGTTGGCGAAGTTGCCGTTGTTGGTCGGCAGGATGCTTTCGCCCGGCCAGCAGGGGCTGGAAGAAGTCGTTCGGGTGCGGGTAGTCCTCGTACCAGTCCGACCAGCCGGTGTCGAGGTCCGGGCGTCGTCGGGTTGCCGATGATCGTGAAGTAGTTGTCGGCGTTGAGGATTTTCAGCGTCGTGTTGAAGCCCAGTTCCTTGAGCACCTCTTGTAGTATTCGCCGGCTTCGTTGTTCGGGCTTTCGGTGTCCGTCCAGACGGTGATGTCCATGTCCGACGGGTTCGCTTCTTTGATCAGTTCTTTGGCTTTGGCCAAGTCGTGCGGGTAGAGGTCGAACTGTTCGTAGCCCGGCATCCCTTCCGGCAGGATCTGGTGGGTGGCGGCGATGCCGCCCGAGTAGATCCGTTCCAGGGCCTTCGGGTCGACCGCGTAGTTGACCGCCTGGCGAACTTTGACGTCGTCGAACGGCGGCTCCTGGGTGTTCATCCAGAAGTAATAGGTGCTGATCGTCGGCATCGGCTCGAACTGGGTGCCTTCGAATTTGTCTTGATCACTTCCTGCGAGCGCGATGGCAGGCAGGCGGGTTCTGCATCCAGTCGTACTTGCCCTGCTCGATGTCGTTGACCTGCGTCTGCGGCGTTGCGGACGACCGTCATCTTGGCGCTGTCGACGATGCCGTTCGGGTAGTCGGGCATCGCCTTGCGAGTTGGCTTTCGCCCAGTAGGGGTTGCGTTCGTATTCCCAGCTCTTTGCCGGGCTGCGACGTTGGTGATCATGTACGGCCCGGTGCCGGGAGGCGGGCTGGCCGAGAGGTCTTCGTTCGGCGTGCCGGCGGCACCGGCGCGACGAACATCAGCCCGAGCTCGTTGGTGAAGGTGCCTCGCGGCTTTCAGGTTGATGACGATTTCGCCGGTCTTGTCGTTGGTCTTTGATCCCGGGGATGCCGCCCTGTCTTCGTTTCGGCGAATTTTTCGGCGCCGACGATCGCGGGTAGAAGGGCGAGCCGCCGGAGTTGGTCTTGAACACGCGTTCGACCGCGTAGGGGAAGTCGGAGGCTTTGACCGGCGTGCCGTCGGAGTATTTGAGGCCGGGGCGGAGGAAGAGGGTGTAGGTCTTGCCGCCGTTGGTGATTTTCGGCATTTCTTTGGCCAGACCCGGAATCACCTCGCGCCTTCGGCGCCGTTGGCGTGCTTGTAGGTCAGCAGCGGGATGTAGACCTCGCCCATCGCCGTCCAGCCTTCCGCCGTGTAGGAGAGGGCCGGGTCCATGTAGTCCGGGAAGGAGGCATAGGTGCCGTTGAGGGTTCCGCCCTTCTGACCGCTGCCGCCGCCCGACGTGTCGTCGCTGCTGCTCCCGCACGACGCCAGTCCGATCGATGCGACCGCTGCAAGAACCAGAACCGCAATGAGTGCCCTAGCTTCTTCAACGTTCGCCTCCGAATCGCGGATTGCCGGGCCTGTTCCCGTGGAATCAACTCCAGCACAACGCCGCTACTCCCGTCAAGCAACGGCTTTACAGATCCTTCGTGGCTTTCCAGCCATTTCCCCCCGAGGAGAGGCGCCACCACGACGACGAGGACCCATACCCCCATGCCCGCAACGAGAAACGTCGTGCGCGGGCTTAGACACCGCCGCGATAACCCCGCCGAGCACGAAGCCCACCCCAGGCATCGCTGCACCGATTGACTCGAGCACGCTCATCACCCGCGCCTGCATCGCTTCCGCGGTCAGCTCCTGGACCGCGCTGATAACCGCCACCCACTGAACGCCGTTGCCGGCGCCGCCGACGACGGAAGCCGCGCAGGCCACCGCGAGGGTCGGCGCAGCGGCCAGCCCGAGGTAGCCCGCCCCGACCGCCGAGGTGCTGAACAGCAATAGGTAGCTGAGCCGAGTCCGTCGCAGCCGCAGCGAATAGGAGGCTGCCGAGCGACCATCCCGACGCCCCAGCTGGCCAGCATCAGCCCGTAACCGGTGTCGTTCGATCCCAGCGTCTCCTTGACGTAGACGACCTCGACCGGGAGTACGGCGGCGAAAAAGATGAAGGCGACGCCCTGGGCGATGAGCAGCCGCCGCAGGACGGTCTCGCTGCGGACATAGGCGAGCCCGGCCCGCACCCGATCCCGCATCCGCCCCGGTTCGGGCTCGGCATGGGGCATCGCGCCGGCGGTGAAGAGGATCCAGGCGACCGCGTAGAAGGAGACCGCGTCGAGCAGTAGCGCCGATTGGACGCCGAAGCCGGCGACGACCAGCCCGGCCAGCGCCGGACCGACGGCGGCGCCGCCGGTGAAGGCGACGTTGAGGATGGCGTTGCCGGCGCGGAGCTCGCCGCTCGGCTCGAGCGCGGTGGCGACCACGGCGCGGGTCAGAGCGCGACCGGCGAGGGCGAGGGCGCCGTCGACCGCAGCCAGAGCCACCACGGCAGGCAGGGAGAAATTGTCGGCGAGGACTGCGAGGGCGCCGAAGGCCGCCGCCTCGCCGCAGTAGATGACTGGAAGGGCGTAACGGGGCGGCGGCCTCTCCGCCCGGGCGACCAGGATCGGGGCGAAGAGAGCCGGGAGGAAGCGCGTTCCGAGGAAGAGAGCCGCCGTCGCCAGGGCGCTCCCGGTGCGGTCGTAGACCAGAACCGAGAGGGCAATGATCCCCATCCAGTCCCCCAGCTCGTTGACCGCGTAGGACGCGGCGAGCCGCCGGAAGAGGGGCCGGCGAAGAGGGGCGGTGAGTTTGGGGCTAGGCATGGGTGGCCGTGCGTATTACTGCATTTCTGCACAACTTTTCCTGCAGATGCACAAGTTTCCGACAAGCTGTGCTACAAATTGACCAGCAATTGAGAAGTTTCCACGATGCAGCGCACAACGTTGCGGGCTTCAACGACTAATGGAAGGGGCAGAAAACATGGGCTACCGTCACGTAGAGTTCTCCAGCGGCCACCTGATCGAGTGGCCAATAAGACTTCGTGAAAGGGCGCCTTGGATGGAAGGCGCCCTTTTGCTTTTTCGGCTCCTTGCTGATCCTCCCTGCCCTGGCAGCCGGTCTTCATCGGGCGGGATTTCGATTCTGGGCGAATTTGGCCATCTGGCTAAAGGTCTTGCCGATGCTGTAAGTACAGGTCTAACTTTGAAGTTCCCAAATAGCCGAAGCGCGATCTGAACGCTTCGCGCAGGGAAAAGCGGCGAGCCCGTGAATTGGTAGGCGGGCTCCCAAGACCTTCCCCCAGATGACCGAATCAAACAGAGCTCCGTCCCGTCCCACCCCCTTCGCGATCGCGACGATGGTCGTCTCGATCGTGCTTGTCGCCGCGGCCGCGGTGCTCGAGTCCGTGCAGGCGCAGTGGGACCTGCCCCTCTTCTGCATCCTGCTCGGCTTCTCGGTCTTCAGCGACCTGACCGCGATCAGCACCACCTCGAAGGTCAAAATCTCGGGCAGCTTCCTGGCGCTCGTTCTCGCGATGGTCTTCCTCGGCGGGACGCCGGCGGCGGTGATCGGGGTGTTGACGATCCTCGCCGGCTGGCTGCGCTGGCGGGATGCCGGTCACTACCTGCTGAACAATGTGCTCACCTACGCGACCTTTCCCCTGGTCAGCGGCTTTGCCTTCCACGAGATCGTCGAATCGGCACAGATCTCCCAGGACGAGGCTTCGTTCTATGCGCTGATCTTCGCCGTCTTCCTGGTCGCGCTGGCGATCAACTTCACGATGATCGCCTCCTACTCCTGCTATCTGGACCGCAGTTCCTTCTTCACCAAGGTGCGGACGGCGCTCATCCCGTTGCTCCCCTCGGAGCTTGCCGCCGCCCTGATGGCAGTCGGCGTCGCTTACCTCTACGTGCAGCTCGGCCTTGCCGGAGTCGCCATGTTCGGCGTTGTCCTCGTTACCTTCCAGTACCTGCTCGGCGCCCTGCTCGTCTCTCAGCAGCGGGCGGAGGAGCTGGAGTTGCGCAGCAAGCAGCTGGCCAGCTTCCAGGTCGGGATGTTGAGCGCGATGCTGCGCACCCTGGACCTGCGGGACCAGATGACCGCCCGCCACAGCGCCGCCGTTGCCCGCTATTCGAGGGCGATAGCCCAGCGCGCCGGCTACTCGCGGCGCGAGGAGGAGCTGGTCCACATCGCTGCGCTGCTGCACGACATCGGCAAGTTCATCCTCCCCGACCGCATCCTGAAGGCCAACGTGCCGCTCACCGACGAGGACTGGATGTTGATCAAGCGCCATCCGCAGCAGGGCGCTCGCGTCGTCTCCTCGCTCGACGGCTACGGCCCGGTGGCGGAGATCATCCTTGCCCACCACGAGCGAATCGACGGCAAAGGCTATCCGCGCGGTCTCGCCGGAGATGAAATTCCGGAGCTGGCCCGGATCATCTCGGTCGCCGACACCTACGACGTGATGACGGCCCGCGACTCCTACCGGACCCCGATGTCGAGCTACGACGCGATCGTCGAGCTCCGCCGCGTCGCCGGCAAACAGCTCGACGCCCGCTTCGTCGAGATCTTCATCGAGCTGCTCGAGGGCAAGGACGTCTCCTTCGCGCACGGCGAGGCAGCCGACTTCGAGAAAGAGCTCGCGCTCGAGGCGCGGATCGAAGAGACCGCCAGCCCCGGCGGCGAGCAGAGCCGCTTCCAGGTCGCCGGCGTCAACTAGCGTCGCTCGGCGCCCTACCGGTAGCGTGCTGGCCATGCGCGCCGTCACCTTCCAGGCCCCCGAGCAGGTGCGGATCGAGGAGAAGCCCGATCCCGAGATCGGTGCCGCCGACGACGCGCTCATCCGCGTCGAGGCGAGCGGGATCTGCGGCTCCGACCTCCACATCTACCACGGCCGGGTGCCGGTCGAGCGGGGCTTCACGATCGGCCACGAGTTCGTCGGCACGGTCGTCGCGGCGGGGGACGGGGTCCAGCGCGTCGCCGTCGGTGACCGCGTGCTCGGCACCTTCCACACGGCCTGCGCGACCTGCGCCTCCTGCCTGCGCGGCGACTACCACCGCTGCCGCAACGGCCAGACCTTCGGCCATGGAGCCAACCTCGGGGACCTGCAGGGCGCCCAGGCGGAGTTGCTGCTCGTGCCGCGGGCGAACCTGACGCTGCGGGGGGTGCCGGCGGGGATGTCGGCCGACGTCGCCCTCTTCGCCGGCGACGTGATGGGGACCGGCTATCACGCGGTCGCCCACGCCGAGATGAAGGCGGGGGACACCGTCGCCGTCCTCGGCCTCGGGCCGGTCGGCCTCTGCGCCGTGCAGGCCGCGCTGGCCGGCGGTGCGGTCGAGGTCTTCGCGGTCGACACGGTGGAGGAACGGCTGCAGATGGCCGAGCGCTTCGGCGCGACGCCGCTGCACCTGACCGAGCAGGACCCGAAGAAGGCGATCAGGGCCGCGACCGAAGGGCTCGGCGTCGACGTTGTCGTCGACGCCGTCGGCGATCCCGGACCGTTGGCGCTCGCGGTCAGCCTCGCCCGCGACGCTGGCACCGTCTCCGGGATCGGCGCCTACGCGGGCAAGGGGGAGGTTCCGCTCGGGCTCGCCTGGCTGAAGGGACTGCAGCTGCGCCTCGGTCTCGCCAACGTGATCGCCCACGTCGATCGCGTCCTTGCCCTGATGGAGGCCGGCAAGCTCGATCCCGCCCCGCTCGTCACCCACCACATGTCGCTGGACCAGGCAAGTGAGGCGTACAAGGTCTACGACCAGAGAGAAGCCCTAAAGATCGTTCTGACGCCTTAGGGGAGCCGGGGGAGACCCCTCCGTCACAGATTGAGGAGGTTCCTCCGGGGTCTCCCCCGGCTCCCTCCACAGTTTCAGTTGACTGACACAGTTCGGACAGTTACTGTGCGTTGCAATGGCACAGCTGGAGCAGACGCCGTTCCGGATCGATCCCAGCGACGAGCTTCCGGTGGGGTTGCAGTTGAGTTGGCGGCTACGGGCTCTGATTCGCACCGGGGAGCTTGGCGCTGGCGAGAGGCTGCCGAGCTTTCGGCAGCTGGCTGAGTGGGCTGGGGTCAACATGGGGACTGTTCGCAGTGTCTATGAAGGACTTGAGCAGGACGGGCTCGTCGTCACCCGTCACGGCCAGGGGACCTTTGTCGCCGCTGGCGTGGAGCCGGCTCCGCAGCTGGAAGAAATCGCAACGGATGCCCTGCGCCGGGCTGAGGAGGCCGGGATCGGCCCGCGCGAGCTGGCAATGGTCGCGATGGCCTGCGCGGGTCTGCCCGAGGAGAGTGAAACGCTCGAGGTACGGCAGGAGCTGCGGCGGCAGATCGCGCGGCTGGAGGCAGAGCTTGCGAGCTACACCGGCCACCTCAAGGCGGACCTGGCGACGGCGCCCACCCGCGCCGTCGCCCACGTCGCCGGGGTCGAGGAGCTGGAGCAGACCCGCGACACGCTGATCGCGCAGCTGGCGGCAGCGCAGCGGGAGACCGAGCAGGAGGTGCGGCGGCGGGCGAGCAGCCGCGGACCCCTGGGCAGGGCGATGAGCCGGTGGCGGGACAAGCGCTGAGCCGCGGGCTGCTGCCCGCCAAGAACACGTTCGAAGAGGTGGGGGTGATGATGATCCTCACCGTCAAGACGCTGATCTCGGCGGTGCGGGCGCCCTATCCCTACGGCGAGGAGCTTGTCTGGCAACTCCTCTTCGTGCTGAAGCTCTCCTGGTTTCCGCTCCTCGTCTCCACCTTCGCCCTCAACCTCGGCGCGCCGGGCCTGCAGGCAGCGGGGATCCTTTCGCTGTTCGGCGCCCTCGACCGGCTCGGCGGCTTCTTCGTCGTGATCGCGATTCGCTGGATCGCCCCGCTGGTCACGGCGGTCGTGGTCGCCGGGGTGGCGGGTACGGCTATCACCGCCGACCTCGGCGCCCGCAAGATCCGCGAGGAGCTCGACGCCCTCCAGGTCCTCGGCGTAGACCCGGTCAAGAACCTGGTCGTTCCGCGCTTCCTGGCGCTGATGGTCATTACCGGGCTGCTCGACATCTTCGCGATCGTGATGGGACTCTTCGCCGGCATCGCCGCCGAGCTCCTCTACCACCAGCCACTCGGCGGCTTCTTCGCCACGCTCTTCACCAATGCCACGATCACCGACCTCTGGTCCTCGGTGATGATGTGCACGATGTTCGGCGCGATCGTCGCCATCGTCTGCTCCTACAAAGGCATGTCGGCTTCCGGCGGCGCCGCCGGGGTCGGCCGCGCCGTCAACCAGGCGGTCGTCATCTCCCTTGTCGCGGTTTTCTTCTTCCAGTTCGTCGTCAGCTCGATTCTGTTCGCCACCCACCCCGAACTGCAGGCAATCCGGTGATCGGCTGGCTCGACGTCCCACGCTCCTGGCTCGATTCCTTCGGGGACATCGCCCGCTTCGGCTCCAGGGTCGCGGGGCTGGTCTACTCGGGCAGGGTCTTCAGGTTCTTCGGCGAGGGCCTGCGGCAAGCGGGGATCCTGATCTTCGGCTCGGCCCTGATCATCTGGGCCTTCTGCTTCATCCTCGGCCTCCAGTGCGGCCTGCAGGGCGCCTACTTCATCCGCTCGATCGGCGCCCCTTCCCAGGCCGGCGTCTTCTCCGCCTACTGCGATCTGCGCGAGGGGCTGCCCTATGCCTTCGGGTACATTCTCGCCGCCAAGGTCGGGACCGGCATCGTCGCCGAGATCGGGGCGATGCGGATCTCCGACGAGATCGACGCGCTCGAGGTGATGGGGATCCAGCCAGTCACCTTCCTCTGCGCGACCCGCCTGCTCGGGGCTTGGATCGCGCTTCCTTTTCTCTATCTGGTCGGGATCGGGATCATCTACGGTGCCAGCTACCTCTCGGTGGTCAACCAGGTCGGTGACGTCTCCTCCGGCGGCTATCTGTTGATCTTCTGGATGTACCAGAGCCCTCCCGACCTCGTCTTCAGCCTGATCAAGGGGATGGTGATGGCGACCGTGATCGTGCTGGTCGGCTGCTACTACGGCTACACCGCCTCCGGCGGCCCGGTTGGCGTTGGAACCGCGACGGCGAAGTCGATGGTCTTCAACATCGTCGCCGTCCACATCCTCGGCATGCTCGGCACGGTCGTCTTCTGGGGCGCCAATCCCAGGGCCCCGATCGGGGGCTAGCTCAACCGCCTTTGGCGAGGATGGCGGCAATGACGCCAGCGGATGCCACCCAGAGGGTGACGGTTGCCCGGTGAATCCCGTCGTGAAGGGACTTCATTCCTTCTCTCACTCCGGTCATCTCGGTCTCGACGTTGTCGAGCCGCCGACTGGTTGCCTCGGAAGTTTCGGTGATCCGACGAATTGTTGCCTCGGAGGTCTCGGTGATCCGACGAATTGTCGCCTCGGAGGTCTCAGTGATCCGCCGATCCACTTCTTTCAGCCGCCGATCCGTTTCCTTGCCTGCTTCCGTGATCCGCCGATTGACTTCGTCGAATCGCCGGCTGGTGTCTTTGGTCGCTTCCGCCACGCGCCTATCGACGTCTGCGATGCGTTCGTCGGTTCGGTCGAACCGTTCGTCGAGCCGGGCGAAACGCTCGGCAGTTGCATCTTCGGGCGGGGCCATCGTCTGCATGGATAGCACCCTAGCGAAGAAAATGCAACATATTGTCTGAGAACGTAAATTCTCTGAAAATCTTCTATCCGCGGCGCCGGTGCTTCCGAAAGGTGTTCTCGACCCACTTGAAGCCGCGGCGGTCGCTGAGGCTCTGGCGGAAGCGCTCGAGCGCGGGCGGGCGCGGCAGGTCGGGGTTGAGCGGTCCCTCCGGCGGGACGATCATCGGGTAGAAGAGCGAGGCGGCGGTGATGTCGGCGACGCTGAGCCGATCGCCGACGAGGAACTCGCCGTCGCCCTTGTCCAGCTCGGCCTCGAGCTTGTCGAAGGCGACGACGATCGCCTCCCGCGCGCGCTCGGCTTCGTCGTCGCTGTTCGCGTTCCAGCGGATGCTGGTAAAGGCGCGGGCGTAGGCGCCGACCACCGGTTTCGCCCTGCCAAGCGGGCCCGGCACCGATTCGGCGGCGACCTCGGCGAGGATCTCCGGCTCCTGGATCAACTCATAGAAGGAGAGCAGGCGTGCGTGCGGGCCGAGGTTCTCGTCAAACCAGTCCTCGAGCTCGATCGCCCGGGCGCGCTCGGCGGCGTCGATCGGGTAGAGCGGCGGCTCCGGGTAGCGGGCCTCCAGGGCGGCGATGATCTCGGTCGAGTCGCCGATGCTCCGGTCCTCCAGTTGCAGCACCGGCATCGTCGGCTGCGCGCCCCGGGTCAGCGCGAGGGCGATCGGGATGTGGCTGCCCGGCAGGATCGAACGGCGGCCGTGGTCGATCCCCTTGTGCTCGAGGGCCCAGCGGACCTTCTCGCTGTAGGGCGAGAAGTCGATCTGCCAGAGGGTCGGCTTCTCTCGGGTTTGCGTCGCCATGGCGTGCCTGCCAGCATAAGCGCGTGGCACTGCTCAGTGATGCCGAGATCGAGGGGAAGCTGTCGGGGCTCTCAGGTTGGGAGCGCCAGGGCACGGCGATCGCGAAGAGCTTCAAACGCGAGGACTTCGTCGGCAGCGTCCGCTTCGTCGACAGCCTGGTCGAGCCGGCCGAGGCGATGAACCACCATCCCGACCTGGCGATCTCCTGGGACACGGTGACGGTGACGATCTCGACCCATTCCGAAGGCGGGCTGACGGCAAACGACTTCGAGCTTGCCGGCAAGATCGACGCCCTCGCCTAGAGGTCTAGACGTGGCGAAGCGGAAGAAGCAGCGGCGGCCGCGGGAGAAGCCGGCGACCATCGACTACGCCGACCCCGAGGGCAACATCCTCACCCTGCGGGAAACGCTCAGCGCCGCGACGATCGCCAAGGTGGGGGAGCCGCCGTCCGGCTCGGCAGCCTCGCAGGACGACGCCTGGCACCGTCGCTCCGAGACCCTCTTCGAGCGGCTCGTCGTCCGCTGGGAGATCGCCGAGCTGCCGCTCACCGACCAGAAGATGCTGCTCGGACGCTACCGGATGGCCGACGTCGAGACCCAGCGCTGGGTGCGGCAGACGATCGCCGAGCACCTCGCGCGCCACTTCCCCGAGCTGTCCAGCTAGGCCATGCCCGACCTGCTGCGGATCGACGAGCGGCTCTCGCTGCCGCTGAGCGAGATCGAGCTGCGCACGAGCCGCTCCTCGGGTCCCGGCGGGCAGCACGCCAACGTCACCGCATCGCGGGTGGAAGCGATCTTCGCGGTGGAGGAGTCGGCGAGCCTGGGCGATTCGCAGCGGGCCCGGCTGCTGGAGCGGGTGGGGCCGGTCGTCACCGCCGTGGCCCAGGACGCGCGTGGCCAGGCGCGCAATCGCGAGCTGGCGCTGGAGCGCCTCGCGGCGAAGATCGCCGCCGGCTTGCGGGTGCGGCGAAAGCGGCGGCCGACCAGGCCAAGCCGGGCCTCACGCCAGCGCCGACTCGAGCAGAAGCGGCGAAGATCGGAGCGCAAGCGTGCCCGCCGCCGCCTGCCCCCTGACGAATAGCGATGACTTTTGCCGGCCTGGGCGGTCTAATGGGTACAGGGAACATGGGTACAGGGAACGCAAAGCGAAAGGAGCATGGAGATGCTTGGTGAGAGCAAAGCGACCAGCGGCTTCGCCGTCGCCGACATGGACCGGGCGAGGGAGTTCTACGATGGGACGCTCGGACTGCGGATCGAGGTGCTTGACGAGGAGCACGGGGTGACGGCGCTGAAACTCAACGGTGGCGACGTGCTGATGTACCTCAGCGCCGGGATGACGCCGCCCAGCTATACGATCCTCAACTTCGAGGTCGACGACGTCGACGCGGCCGTCGAGAGGCTGGAGTCCCGCGGTGTGAGCTTCCAACGCTACGACGGCTTCGACCATGACGAGAAGGGCATCGTCCGCGGGCCCGGGCCGCAGATCGCCTGGTTCGAGGACCCGTCGGGGAACACGATCGCGGTGATGCAACAGCCATAGGCTCGCCCCTACCCAGCGGCCAAACCCATCTCCCGAGCCACCGCGTCGCGCCGGTAGTCGAAGATCTGCCGCAGGTCGCGAGTGGGTGTGCTCCCACCGTGAGTATGGCCCCGTGGACCTGGGCGTCGACGAACCTGCGGGGCGGTTCCCGCGCCTCGATCCGGGTCCGCCACCGCACCGGCACCCGGTGCAGGCGCAGCCGGTACTCGATCAGCGCCCGACCACCATCTGGCCGTGTCCGCTTGGGAAATTCTGATCAATATGGGTAGACTGACTCATAGGATGAGTCCCGGTCCGGAAGCAAGAAAATTGCAGCGCTACGTGTTTCTTTCGGGAGCGGTGTTATTTCTTGCGATGCTGCCGCTGATGGGACGACAGCTCCCCACTGCGGTTGCGCACCATGACAACTGTGCTGCTGACGCGGGTGAGTGGTGGTGCAGTTGGTCTGATCCCGAATTGAATCGCGACACCCCCCACTGGTTCAACGCCGACACCAAATTGCATCTCTGGACCTACGCGGCGGTTGCCGATGGGGAGGGCGGCACGGTGGTCGAAAAGTGCGTCCACATCCAGCGGGCCGTCGGAGGAGTCCTCGAACCGGTGGCGTGCGGACCGGGCATCAGGGACGGATTTCCCGGGCGCCGCGGATATCTCTACACGCGCCATAACTCTGCAGTCCCAGTGGGTATTACCGGCTACGGCGTGTACCGCTGAATCATGGCTGGTAAGGATCGCGAGGCGCGCAGGAGAATTCGGCCCGTCATCGTTCTGGGCCTGGTTCTCGCAGCAGTAGCAGCAGCCGCCATCGTCGTCCTCGCTTCTGGATCCACGGATGAGGCGCGCCCCCCCTCCGAACCCGCAGCTCCAAGTTTCGCGGTCCTCGAGCCCGCAGCTCCTGCTGCCATGAGCGGGATCTCGAAGGAGGCCAAGATGCGGATGGAGTTCATGGCCTCCAACCCCAGCCTCCCCGGTCCAGGATCGTCGGTGTCTGAAATCGGAGTGGTGAAGCGAAAGGGCGGAGATGTCACGGTCGCGGCCATAGGCGGCGCCATATGCGCGTTCCTCGCCGGGGGCATCGGAGGTTGTGACGATGGGGAGCGGGTGGCTGCTGGTCAATCGTTTGGAGCTGAGCCGGTCGCTTGCGGTCGCTTTCGCGTGCTCGGAGTCGTCCCCGACGGCGTGACCGATATAGCGATCGACTACGGAGACGACGGCAGCATCGATCTGGATCTTCCAGTCACGTCCAACGTCTACATGGGCATCCTCGAACCGGTTCTGATCACGGCCGAGGGACGAGATGAATCCGGCGACACCCGCTTCGTCTTGGAGATGCCGTTGTTCTACTACGCATCCACGAAGCGAACCGGCCAGGGTTTGGAATCGAATTGTTGAGAGGGCGCTTCGAACGAATCCATGGGCACGGCTGGTTTCGAACCAGCGGTTCCTGCCAGATCGCGAACCGAAAGAACCAGGCTCGCGTGTTCCTCTCTCAATCTACTTCAGGACAGGCACCCTGACGCAGGTTGCCAACCCACCGGGAGCACCTCCCCACCCGCCAAACGCGCGGCGCAGCCGCGCCACAATTGGCGGTGGGGAGGGGCCGACCGAAGGTCATGCGACCGGGTGATCCACATGCGCTCCGGCCCCAGCCACAAAAAGCGAACACCTGTGCGGGTTCATAATGTGTCGGTCCTCCAGTTGGAGGGCCGTGGTGGCCTCGGCGATAGGGCGTGAGGGGTTCTGCTGTTGGGAGGTGTATGCCTCGCTGGTGCCGTTGCGAGTCGACTCCTCTGACTCTGGGCTCCGGAATTGGAGGGACAGCTGTTGGTTGTTCCTGTCTGGGAACCCTTCTGCGGATGAGCCTCTAAATCGCTAGGAACTAGAGAGGCGGAGTGCCGTTCTCCCGCTCGGCCTCGGCCTCTGCGGTGGCCGCTTGCTCCTCGGAGGCGGGGAGGGCAACCACGCGGACAATGGGTCCGGTGGGCGGCCTGCCGGTGCGCTCGGCAGATTCCTCTTCGATCTCTTTCCGCCGCGCGTTCGTCCGCCGGATCTCCTCCATCAGTTCCTCGTGGCCCTTTGGGTCGAGCTTGATGATGCGCTTCATCTCTCCCATCCCCTGAGTCGCAGAAAGTTCATGGTACGCAGAGAGTATGGCGCTGATGAGAAGCACGGGCGCCCCAGGAAGAACCTTGCCAGGGCGCCCGCCCAGGGACTAGCCCTGCTTGGTAATGGAAACGGCCGGAACTGTCGCCTCTGCGCGCTTCATGGTCATGCCCTCACCCCCCTCCTACGAGTCGCTTTACGAACCGACTCGTAGGATTGCTTAGGGCGCCTCGACCAATCCAGCCACCTGTTTCGGTTCGGTCAAGAATCCGTTAATACTCTCTTTTCATCGGCCAGTCTTTGACCCGACCGAAAGGAACCGAGATCGTGTCCCCAAGCAAGAAAACGCGGCCGAAGACGGGCCGCTATCCACGCCTTGATAAACGGTTGGCCCAAGCGCTCAACCACCCGCTGAGGACGGAGATAATCGCCGTCCTCAGCGACACCTGCGCGAGCCCGCGAGAAATAGCGGACATTCTCGATGAGCCCCTCTCGAACGTCAGCTACCACACCAAGGAGCTGCTCAAATTGAAGTGCGTCGAAGTAGTCGGCAAAGAGCAGGTACGCGGCGCCACGAAGACCCGCTACAGAGCGACGACGAGGATGCTTCTCGATACTCCCGACTGGCAACGCCTCGGAAAGGCAGTCCGGGCCGGCATCAGCATCAACGCCATGAACGAAGTCACCCGCCGAGCGGCTGAAGCGATGGAGGCAGGGACCTTCGACCAACGAACCGACCGAACCTTGATCACGATGAAACTCGATGTTGACGAGCAAGGATGGCAGGAGGTCAACGATGCGCTGCGGGTTGCCTATGAGCGAATCGGAGAGGTTGAACTACAAGCGGCGGCACGGAAAGCGCTTGGGGTAGAAACGTTCCGTATGACTGCCTCGCTGCTCGGCTACAAGTCTCCGACGCGGGCGGCTGAGTAGAACATTCCGGCGCAGCAGCCCTGCACGGCCATGTCAGACAACGTGTCCGATGACTGCTTAGTGGGATTTAACGCTAATTTTCGGTATCGACAGAACGCTTCATTTCCTGTTGGGTACTCAGCCGTCCACCACCGAACCCCGTAGGCAGGGGGACGGTCGAACAACGACAGGGGGCGCAGTGTCCGTCCAGCAAAGTAGGTCTCGATTGCACCTAGTTGCCCTACGACCAAGTCGTGGGGTCATTGCGCTTCTCATGGTTGCGCTGCTGCTTTTTTCCATCTGCGGCGCATTCGCTTTGGCCGAGGGGAGCGAAGACGTGGGCCTATTGCCACCCGAGGTCGATTCCCTGCAGGCGTTTGAGTCGATGCCGGGCACCGGCCAGGTCGGCGCGATCGAAGCCGACACCAATCCGGCCGCGGCCGAAGCGCTGCCGCACACGGATCTCGATCGCGCTGAAGCCGCCGAGTTGCTGGAGGAAGTCTTCGGGAACGAATTGGAAGCTCCGGGCGAATTCTTCGACAACCTGGATGTCGAGGCGCTTCGCTCCGATCACGTTGCTTTGGTGGCTCCGGCGGAACCTGGCGGGAGCGCGGGCCTCCTCACCTCCACTCTTCCGCTTCGCACCGAGAATGACTCCGGCGACAAAGAACTCGTAGATCTTGAACTCGAGGCCAAGGGTGGCGATCTTCAGCCTCAGAACTCCCTCGTCGAGGTAGTCATCCCTTCGGACCTCTCTGACGGAATCTCTCTGCCGGAGGCTGGAATTGGCATCCATCTCGCATCTGGCGATGTCGAACGGGAAGCCAGCGAAATTGGCAACTCCTCCGCGTTCTATCCCAACGTCAGAGAAGAGACCGACGTCGTGGTCACCGCTACCCCTACCGGGGTCGAGACCTACACCCATCTGCGCTCCCCCGACGCTCCTCGGCAGGAGACCTTCGACCTCGACCTCCCGAATGGCAGCGGCCTTGCTCCCACGCCCTCGGGCGGCGCCGAGGTCACCAGCGCAGATGGAAACTCCATTCTCACCATCCAAGCGCCTTGGGCCATCGATGCCGAGGGGACGCAGGTGCCGGCTGCCATCGACGTAGAAGGTCACTCGGTGAGGGTCTCGGTCGATCCGGCCGCCGACGCTGCTTATCCGATCCTGGTCGACCCGCTCTGGGAGGGCTACGACCTAACTAGTGGTTCCCAGGCCCAGGAGTGGACCGGAGCCAACAACCAAGGATTCGGGTGGAGCCGAGGCGGCTACGGAGGAAGCGGCCTCAACGTCTATGCCTATGGCGGAGCGACGACTTCGCCTGGCAGCCAGGGCTCCTTCAACTACTACGTCCCGAGGTATTGGTCCGATCAGCAGCAGGCGGGTTCCCCAAAGCCGCAGAGCTTCATCCGTGAGATGAACCTATGGGGCCTCACCTTCGCCGAGCCCGATGAGCTCGGCATCCCGGCGCAGAACCGCCCGGCCTATCCGTTCATGCAGCTAGAACTTCGCGACGAGGTGAAAAACGAATTCGTTTGGCAGTACGCCCGCATGGGCAACGAGGGCCAGCTCACCGATCCGGGCTACAACTTCCACATGACCAACCCGAATGAAAACCCGGGGGTCAAGCACGGCGGATTCGCGATGGCAACCTTTGCTTCGTCGAACAGCAACTTCCGCTTCCTGAACGTTAAGTCGGCCTCCGTGGAACTTTCCGACAAGGATCTGCCGTCTTGGGTCTACATGCCAAGTCCCTCGGGTTGGATGGACAAAACGAGGAAAGACCTCGAATTCGGGGTCGGGGATGCTGGTCTTGGCATCTATTCCTATCGCCTGACCCAGCCAAGCGCAAAAGGGGGTTCGGAAGTCTTTTGGGGAAGCGAGAACTGCTGGGGCACGGTCGGGGTTCCATGTCCTCGTAATGTCGAAGGCGGCGGGCAAAAGATCCCTTACAACCCGTCGACCATGGCGCAGGGCGAAACCACGGCTTCGGTTGTCGCTTTCGACCCGGTTTCGAATCAGTCCGTGCCAAAACCAGTGAAATTGAAGGTCGACCACTCGGCCCCCGAGATCTCACTCTCCGGGAACCTGACCGAACAGGGCACTGTGGGAACCGGACTCCCCGAGTACGGGCTCAGCTACACCGCCGTCGACGGCGACGACGCCGCGGCATCTACTCAAGTTGCCCTCGGCACCCAAGGCAGCGGCCAAGGCCAGCTGGAACGGCCCCAGGGGGTTGTCGTGGACGCCGAAGGCAACACCTGGGTCACCGACAAGGTACGAACGAAGATTGTCGCCTACGACAAGACCGGCAAATTCCTGCGGGAGTTCGGGGTCAAAGGTTCAGCCGACGGCCAGATCAACGAACCGCGCGGCATCGCGGTCGGCCCGAATGGGAATCTCTGGGTCGCGGAAACGGGGAACAAGCGCATCCAGCAGTTCACGCCGACGGGAAACTTCGTCTCGAAGATCACGTTCACCCAGTGGCCAAATGAGTTTGTCGCGCCTTGGGGGGTAGCCGTCGCGGCTGGCGGCGTGGTCTGGGTCACGGACGAGGGCAGCAAAAGGGTCTACCAGTTCAAAGAAGACGGAACCTTCATCCGTTCGAAGAGCACCAATGATCCCCTTGGGCTCAACCTTGGGCTTTCCTACGGAATCGATGTCGATGCGTTCGGCAACGGCTGGCTCGCGATGCAGAGCACCCACAAGGTCCTTGAGCTCAGCCCGACGCTCAGTGTGATCCACAGCTTCGGCGGCGAAGGGACGGGCCCCGGCCAGTTTCGGTACCCCAGCGACATAGCGATCGCTGACTCGGGCAACGTCCTCGTCTCCGACGAAAACGGTCGCGTCCAGGTCTTCAAGCCCGACGGAACCTTCCTGCGCCAGATGGGCAGTGTCGGAGCCGGACTCGGGCAACTCAGCGCTCCTCGCGGAGTTGATGTTGGACCGGGCAACCAGCTCGTCATCGCCGATGCAGACAACCACCGGGTCGCCCGCTGGGCGCACGCCGACCAGGACCCGCAGTCAGGGACCGCCAAAGTCGAGGTCAAGGTAGACGGCACCACCGTCAACACCAAAGCGCCGGGTTGCGCGAGCAAAAACTGCCAGGTCTCTGGCTCATGGACGCTCGACGCTGATGATTACTCCGGCGGTGCCCATAAACTCGAAGTCGTCGCCACCGACGTGGTGGGGATCTCGCGGACGAAGGCGATCAACATCGAGACCCACGGCGACCACACCGCTCCGTCCATCGCCCTGTCTGGGACCATGACCCAGCAGGCATCGATCGGGACGACCAGGCCCAACTACAAGTTGAAAGCTGTCGCCACCGATCCCGGCCCGACCGAAGAGCTGAAGTCAGGGGTAATCAGCACGGTGATTAAAGTTGACGGCACCACCGTCGACTCCACTTCGCCGGGTTGCCCGGCCGGGGGCTGCTCGATCACCCGCGAATGGACTCTCGACTCAGCGACCAAAGCGGTCGGCCCCCATGCGGTCGAAGTCAAAGCAACCGACGCGGCCGGGCGCGTGAGCACGAAAACGCTGACGATCAACATCGCCCGCGACACGACCGCCCCCGAAGTCGCCTATACGGGCGCCTTCTACAGCGCTCCCAGCGGTTGGCTCGAACAGAAAAAAGTCGAATACAGCGCCTACGCCACCGATCCGGGTTATGGCGTCACCTCCGTCGAATTGAAGATCGACGGGGTGGCGGTCAACTCGGTGACCCAGACCTGCGCAGCGGGCGGATGCGCCAAATTCTTCGCCCTCGCTGAAATGCTTGACATGGCCAAATATGACGGCGGCTCCCACCCGGCGGAATTCATCGCTAAAGACGGTGCGGGCAACGTTCGCAGACGATCGTGGGACATTAATGTTGACCCCGAAGGTCATATCTCAGCAACTGAGGCCACGGATACCCTGGAGGCTGTCGAGGTAACTGCGCCTGAGACCGTCGAGGCCAGCCCAGTCAATGGATTGGTCACCGAAGCAGTGGGAGAAGCGGGATCGAATCCGAAACTGACCGCAGAAGGGGAAGGATTCGTCAGTGAAGGCACTGCGGCTCCCTCGGTCGTCAGTCTCGACCCAGAAGACGGTTTTGCTATTGAAACCGCAGCAGAAGACCAAGAAGGTGTCGTACAGGAGGAAGCGATCGAGGTACAGCCTGTCTCGCTCAGCAGCAATGCCGGCAACTCGCAGCTGACTGACGGATCTGCGGTGGTGATAACTAACTCGGCGTCCGGTGTCGATACCGTGCTGCGACCCGCCTACGACGGTCTGATGGCATTTCAGGACATTCGCACCCCCTCGTCTACCAAAACCTTTTCGTGGGAAGTGCTGCATCTAGGGGAAGGCGAAACCCTGCAGCAGATAGATGAACGCCATGTTGGGGTATTCTGGGACGATGGCACCTTGGCAATGTTGATCACCGCTACGGCTGCTCACGATGCCGACGGGAGAGAAGTTCAGACGACCCTGGCGCTAAGCGAAGGCAACGTCATCACTCTCACTGTCCATCACGATGTCTCGGGCGTCGTGTATCCTGTCGTCGCCGGCGTCGGCTATGAGGGGGGCTTCCAGCAGATTGTCGCGGAAGGTCCGCCTCCCACCGAACAGGTGCCAGAAGGAGAAGAAACGGGAGTCGCTTACAACGGCTACGTCGTTAACGAGTGGGTCTTCTCGCCACCCGAACCCGCCACCCCAGCCGAAGCAGAAGTCGACGCCAGCGGCTGGAGCGTTGCGGAGCGATCGCTCGTCGAACACCGCCGCTTCCGCTTCATTGGCTGCCACTACATGGAAAATGTACTACCACGCCAATTGCTGTCGGCCACGGTTGAGCACTGCGGAAATCCTTTCAATAACAATTCTGGTCCTCACGGAGTAGCCTTTAGCTATGCAATCAGGGGCTCGTTCTTCCGCGTACCAGGGAAATTCTCGAAGCACGCTGGAGGTCAGAAAGACCATATAGAATGCGACAAGATGCTCGACAAAAGCCACTACGGCGATGCGGCGGCCGAATGGAAGTACTTCATCACGGAAACCAGGTGCGAATGGTACGGAAAAACCAAAGATGGTGAGCCCGCATATGCTCCTTACGGCAAGCACATCACCCCGTACGGCGAGTGGAACTGGGGCCGAAGCTATAGCTGGGATGGTCCGTGGGGTCACTGGGGGCCGGTCGGACTGGCCCTCTACATCTGGGCCTCGAAGAACAAGTACATTGGCCGCCATGAAACCACTTGCATCGATTGCTCTTAAGCACCAGCTCTCCCCAAGACGGCTGAATGGCAGGAGACTCAATGACTGCTAGCAGGAGATGGGCGCTTTTGCTGGTCGTGGTAGGGACCACCGTGTTGTTGGCAGGTTCCTACGCTTCTGCCAAATCTCCTCAAAAGGTGGTGCTCGACGAAGGGAAGATCGGCCGCTCCGTGTGGGCAGCTTGGCTGCGACCGGCTGCCCAACCCGGACATGCCCGAGGAAAGGTCTGTCGCGAGGTTGCCCTTGCGGGGCCGTCTTCGGGGGGATTGTGGGCACAAAGTGTGCTTGAAGAATGCGGTGCAGTGTCAGCATCCGCGCCGGTGATCGAATCCATCGACAGGGGACGGGGTCAGAAGCAGCGAACTGTGTGGCTGGGTTTGTTCTCGGCGGAAGTCAGCCAGGTCTATGTCAGGATCGGTCACGCTCGACGAGGTAACTTCGTTCGCCTCCATCAACTGTCTCTGAAGGACGCTGAAGCGTTGGGCACCGACCAACTGAAGTTCTGGGTGCATGGCTACGCAGGAAACTCCTGCCTTCACAGGCTCATTACCTACGATTCCTTCGGAGAAACGTTAAGCGATAGCGGCGGGGGGTCCTGCTGACCTGTCGACGATCGGGTGATGCGCCATTGACGTGCCAGTCCTCCACCCGAACCACCGGAAATAACCGGATACTGCTCCGCTGCGGCAAGCGAAATCCAGTTTGCTCTCCCCTCCCCCAGTCCTCTCCTCCCTGTACGAATTAGGACAACTTCATCCCGACCAGCGCCGCTCGTGCCCTGTCTGACTTCGTGGGTGCGTAGTGGCGGCGGGTGGTGGCGATCTCCTTGTGTCGGAGCACCTCGGAGACAACGTCGATCGGCGTGGGGTTCCTCTCGTCGTTGAGGGCGATGGTGGCCCATGCGCGGCGAAAGCAGTGCGGGGTGACTCGGGAGGTCATGCCGTTGACGGCGTCGATCCCGGGCGTTGCTTTCTTCAGGCCGACCCCAGCGCGGATACCGTGCCAGGTGGCGATCTTGGTGACAGTCGTGGGACTGGTCTTCCTGCCGTTTGCGGTCATGAGTACGTAGGCGGTGTCGGGTTCGCTGAGAGCGTCCCGCATCGCCGGGCGGTGTTCGGCCTGTGAGAGCTGCCAGCGGCGATAGACGCGAAACGCCCGGAGGAGCGGCGGCGAGAGGGGAAAGATGTCCACCTTCCCGCTCTTGCCGACGACTTCCCACTCGGCTGCGTCGAGGTCGATGTCGCGCCAGCGGGCATCGGCATAGGTCTTCCGACGCGAAGGGGCGTAGAAGAGCCAGTGGACGAGAAGGACGGCGCGCGGAGGGCCATCCGTCTCCAAGAGGCGCTTGACCTCCTCCTTGCTCGGCGTGTAGCCCCGCTTGACGATTACCCGAGGCGAAGACTCCAGAACGGTGGGGTCGATGTCGGGAAGTTCGTCGTCGGCCTGGAAGTGGCGATAGAGGAAACGCAGCGCGGACAGGTAGCTCTTGCGGTAAGAGGCCGACCAGCCCGCCCCCTCGCGGCCGTCGGGGTAGTTCCGCGCCTTGCACCACTCACAGCGAAGCCGGGCGCCATCCGGGTTCGGTCCGCCCTGCTTCTCCAGGTGGCCCATGAAGAGCCGCACCTGCTTCTTGTTCGCCGCATAGAAGTCGGAGGCGTGGACGCTGGCCAGGTACTGCGCGAAATGGACGAGGTGGTCGCGGTAGCGCTCAAGCGTCGTGGCTCCGACGCCGGCGTGGTTGCATTCGATTGCCTCGTGGATCAGCTGCTCGTTCGAGAGTCCCATTCGTAGCTCCTCGGATTGATCGAGGAACCTGGCTGGCGCGGGATCGAGGAACGAAAGTTGCTGCCGTACATGTACCTCCATACAGAGGAAGTGCCTTCAGCGGGCAAAACGTCCCGCCAAATTTCAAAATCGTCTCGATTTATGCTCGCCATCGTGCCGGCTCCTCGGGTTTCCGAGCCTGGCTGTCTTTCGAGCTATAGAGCCAAATCCGCGACTGGTTTAGAACCACCCACCGATTCTTGGCTCTACCAAGGGGATCGTGATGGGCACGGCTGGTTTCGAACCAGCGACCTCTCGCGTGTGAAGCGAGCGCTCTCCCACTGAGCTACGCGCCCGGGAAGATGGGAATCATACGACGGCGGGGGCGATTTCTCCGGAGGACGCCGGGGGCCCCTCCTCGGCCTCCGTCCACCTCAGCGTCCTTGCGCAGGGCCAGGCCGACGAAGGGGAAGACCAGGGTCGAGAGCATCGCCGCGCCGACCAGGCCGGCGGCGGTCGAGGCCCCCATCTTGCCGGCGTCGATCGCGATCGTCGTGATCGCGACGACGAGGGGCAGCTCGGTCGCCGAGTAGAAGGCGAGGGCGGCCCGGTCGCGGGCCGCGAGCACGCCGCGGTAGAGCAGCATCGCCGGGGCGCCGCGGACGACCAGGAAGAGGCCGAAGAACATCACCAGCTTGGCGATCGCTTCGGCCGAGCCGAGCGCGGCGAGGTCGAACTCGATGCCGCTGGTGACGAAGAAGAAGGGGACGAAGAAGCCGAAACCGACCGCGGTCAGCTTCGACTCGAAGACCTGCAGCTCGTGGCCCTGCAGGGCCAGGCGGGTGATCATCCCGGCGACGAAGCCGCCGAGCAGGACGTCGAGGCCGAGCTTGCCGGCGAGCAGGACGAGGCCGAAGACGAGCACCACGGTGACCCGCACCGCCAGCTGGCTGCTCGCCTCGAAGGTCCGTTCCAGCGCCGGCCAGCCGCGCCAGGCGTAGCGCACCGAGACCAGCGCGAGGGCGAGGGCGAGGGCGACGAAGGCGAGCAGGATCGCCGCCTCGTGCAGCGGGTTGGTCGGTCGAGAGGACGAGGGTGACCAGCAGGATCGGGCCGAACTCGCCGGCGCCGCCGGCCGCCAGCAGGTAGGTGCCGAAGCGGGTCTTCAGCTCGCCGTTGTCGCGCAGGATCGGGATCAGCGTCCCGATCGCCGTCGTCGCCATCGCCGAGCCGGTGTAGAGGAAGGAGACGACCACCCCGGCGGCGGCGAGGAGCGCCGCCGATGCCGTAGGCGAGCGCCACCGAGAGCAGCCAGCCGGAGGCGCCGAGCTCCATCGGCCTGCCCTTGATCCGCTCGAAGTCGATCTCGTAGCCGGCGAAGAAGAAGAGCATGCCCAGGCCGAGGTTGGAGAAGAATTCGATGAAGTCGTCGGCTGTGGGCGAGGCCGAGGACTTGCGGGCCGATCAGGATCCCCAGCATCAGCTCGAGCACGACCACCGGCGGCGCGAAGCGCTTGGGCACCGATGGCGACGGTGATCGCGGCGATCGCCGCGACCACGACGATCGCGAAGAAGGAGCCGGTGTCGACTTGGATCGCGGCGGTCGGCAGGGCGAGCAAGGGCGTCATCCTATGGCCGGCAGGGTAGGATCAGCGGCGGACCGTGCTAGGCGGGGAATCAGCGGTGCCCTGTAACCCGCAATCCGCTCTAGCGGGGCCGAATCCCGTTCCGAGGGGCTGGCCGTCGGGGTCAGTGCGTCGCGGCGGCGTTGACGGCCGGGTCCTGCGCGACGTGGGCACGCGAATCAGGTCAGGTCCGGAAGGAAGCAGCCTTAAGCGGATGCCGCGGGTGCCGCAGGCGAGCCCGGCCCGAGCCAAAAACGACGGACACGCCCGGTGACCTCGCTTCGAAGGCGGGTGCACGGTCCATATCTTCAGCGCGTTCGTCTTTTGGCCGGTATATCCGGTCCCAAGGACGAACGCCGCGCCGTCAGTCGATCAGGCGCTGCGCATGCGGCTGATCGCGATGCGCCAGGTGAGCGACGGCGAAGGCGACGAGGAAGGCGAAGCGGGCGAGGTCCACCGCCTCGAAGCCGAAGGCGCCGCCGCGGACCAGTTCGACCAGCTGGTGCAGGGGGTTGAACTGGGCCACGATCTGGACGCCCTCGGGCAGCCCGTCGATCGGGAAGAAGGTGCCGGCGACGAGGAAGAGCGGCGTGACGAAGAGCGCGGTGACGTAGTTGAACTGGTCGATCTTGGCGACGGTCGCCGCCATCGCCACCCCGAAGCCGGCGAAGCCGAGCGCGGTGACGAAGCAGAAGAGCGGCACCAGCAGCATCCCCGGCCGGGGTCGAGCCCGAAGAAGAAGGTGACGAGCAGCGGCACGCAGCCGTAGACCGCCGAGCGCAGTGGCGATCCAGAGCATCTCCGCGCTGACCAGCTCTTCGACGTCGACCGGCGCCGCCAGGATCGCTTCGTAGGTGTTCTGGAAGCGGTGCTTGACGAAGGTGCCGAACATCGCCGGCAGGGCGCTGGAGAAGATCACCGCCGTCGCCACCATCCCGGTGCCGACGAACTGGATGTAGGGGACGCCGTTGACTTCGTCGACCAGGGTCGCGCTGAGGCCGAGACCGAAGGCGAGCAGGTAGACGATCGGTTCGAGCACGCTGGAGAAGGTCGTGCCCTTCCAGTAGGTGCGGAAGTTGGCCACCTCGCGGCTCATCACCCCGGCGATCGCGGCCGGTTCCAGCCGCCGCATCCGGCGCGGCTCGGGCGTCGCCACGCTCATTCGCCTGTTCCTTTTCGTTGGTATGCGCCAAAAAGGCACAGCGGAGCGCTCACTCCGCCTCCTCGCCGGTCAGCAGCACGAAGACGTCCTCGAGCGTGGCGGCGCGCACCACCGCGTCCTCGGGCACGGCGCCGTTGCTCGGCCCGCTCGGAGCCGACGATCGCGATCGCCGGCCCGGCCGGGCGCACCCTCAGCCCCGCCGCTTCGGCGCTCGCGCGCAGCTCGGCAGGCGCTGCGGCGGCGCGTAGACCTCGGCGGTCTGGCGGCCGGCGTGCTCGGCGATCAGCTCGGCGGGCCGGCCGCGGCTGATGATCCTGCCCCTGGTGCATCACCGCGACCTCGTCGGCCAGTCGCTCGGCCTCCTCGATGTAGTGGGTCGACATCAGGATCGTCGTGCCGCGCGATTTGAGGTCGCCGATCAGCGTCCAGAGCTCGGTGCGGATCTGCGGGTCGAGGCCGACCGTCGGCTCGTCGAGCAGGACCAGCCGCGGTTCGTGGACGAGCCCGCGGGCGAGCAGCAGGCGCCGGCGCATCCCGCCGGAGAGCTTGTCGACCGCGTCGCGCCGGCGCTCGCTGCAGGCGGGCGAGGTCGAGGCAGCGGTCGACGGCGGCGCCGACGTCCTTGACCCGGTACAGCCGGGCGTAGACGGCGAGGTTGTCCTCGACCGTGACGTCGACGTCGAGGTTGTCGAGCTGGGGGACGACGCCCATTTCGGCCCGGGCCGCCTTCGACTCGCCCGGCAGCTCGTGGCCGAGCACGCGCAGCTCGCCGGCGTCGGCGATCGCCTGCCCGGTCAGCAGCCGCATCGTCGTCGACTTGCCGGCGCCGTTGGGGCCGAGCAGGCCGAGGCAGATGCCCTCCGGCACCTCGAGGTCGAGGCCGTCGACCGCGGTGATCGGGCCGAAGCGTCTTGACTACGCCGCTGAAGCTCGATTGCCGCCATCGACCTGATGGTTTCACGACTGGACCTTTTGTTCTCTGAGGTCAGTCGGAGGCGAGGCGCTCGGCGAGCCAGAGGTCGCAGAGCCACTCGCCCTGGCCCGCCTTTTGGCGGGAGATCGACGATCCCGTCTGGGCCGCTGCGCACCGCGATCCGCTTCGACTTCGCTTCGAACTCGTGGCAGGGGACGGCGACCGCCACCTCGCTGTGGCCGGCGCCTTCATGGCCGCCGAAGCTGATCGTCACGCGGCGGCCGTGGCGTTCGCCGCTCAGCTCGGTGGTCACCCCGCAGACGGTAGTCGAAGCCCGGCATCGTCGGCCCGCGTGGCTCGAAGCCACCCTGCGGCCGCGCCGTCACCTGCAGGCCGAGCGGCTTCATCGCCCGGTCCATCCGCTCGTACCCCTGCTGCAGCTCGCCGCCCGGGCCGATCGCGCGGAAGGAGCCGTAGAGGGCGGTGATCACGATCAGCGGTACGCCGATCAGCAGCGGGACGAAGGATTCGAGCAGGTACACCGGGGGGCCGGTGAGGAAGATCAAGCCGAAGATCGCCGCGCCGAGCCTGATGCTGCGGCGGCCGACATCCCACACCTCCGCTTGGGCCCTGACCGCGTCGGCGTCGATCGGGGCGATCGCCAGCGCTGCCCAGAGGTCCGCTTCTGCGGCCAAGGTTGGGTTCTCCACCGGCCCCCCGCCTTCGGCCGCCGCCCGGCTCCGCGTCGCGCCGTCGCCTCCCGCCACGTGCTCGAGGTCGGCCCGCTGGAGCAGGAGGAGGACGACGACGAAGATTCCGATCACGCCGAAGATCAACCCCGTCGCCAGCTTCGGGTTCGATTCTCCCTCGCCCATCGTCAGCCCGATAACCGCCGCCAGCGGCGGCGACGACGAAGACGCCGATCAGCCCGAAACGCGATGAGCGCTTGAAGTCACCCGAAAACACCGGCGGCAGCCTACCCGCGCAGTTGGCAGACTGGCGCCGATGCTCGACGAGCGCTGGATCCGGTCGCTGCACGTGGAGACGATGCGTCACGCCGATCTGCACCGCGAGCGCGAGCACCATGTCCTCTTCCAGGCCTCGACGATCGGCGCCCTGCTCGACGGCGCCTTCGACGGCGACCTCACCTTCGCCGAGCTGGCCGAGCGCGGCGACCTTGGGCTCGGCACCCTCAACCGCCTCGACGGCGAGATGATCGCGCTCGACGGCGAGTTCTTCCGCGCCGACGTCGAGGGCGCGGTCCATCGCATCCCGCCTGAGGCGAAAACGCCTTTCGCGGTCGTCACCCGCTTCGAGCCGATCGTCGAGGAGACCCTCGGCGAGCGGGAGCTCGGCCACGAGGAGCTGCTGGCGGCGATCGACCGCTGCCTACCGGCCGGGGCGTTCCTCCTGCGCGATCCGCCTCGACGGTCGCTTCGAGCTCGTCCGCGCCCGCTCGGTCCCGCGGCAGGAGCCGCCCTACCGGCCACTGACCGAGGTCGTCGCCGACCAGCACGTCTTCGAGCTCGCCGACATCGCGGGAACGATGCTCGGCTTCCGCTTCCCGACCTACGTCGAGGGGATCGAGGTCGCCGGCTACCACCTCCACTTCATCAGCGCCGACCGTCGAGCGCGGCGGCCACGTGCTCGATTCGCGCTGCCCGCGGGCTGCGGGTCCGGATCGACCCCTCCGACGACCTCCACGTCGAGCTGCCGCCGACGGGTCGAGCTCGCCGACCCGGACCTGGCCGCCGAGACGCACGCCGCGGTCGAGCGCGGGTCGAGGCGGCTAGCTCAGCAGCGGCGGTAGACGTTCCAGGACTCGTTGCGGGCGACCTCGGTGAAGCCGGCCGGGACCGGGAAGTCGAGAGGTCGGTCGGGTCGTTGGGGTCGAGGATGAAGTTGTGGATGACGAACTGCGTTGGCGGGGGCGACGAAGTAGCCACGGGCGGGGACCCCTTCCTCGCTGGAGCTGACGATCTGCGGTCGGCTTGACGTCGAGGCCGAAGGCGAGGCGGGGCACGGCGCGGTGGTTCGGGACCGCGATCGGCCCGCAGAGCGGCTCGAAGGCGCCGGCGTCGACCAGGTCGGTGAGGTCACCCTCGATCCGCGCCTGGTTGGTGAGGTCGGTGTCGACGCGGGAGTCGAGGTCCCACTGGTTCGGCAGCCAGACGACGAACATCAGCGCGACGACGCCGGCGAAGACCTGCCAGCGTCGGCGCCAGGGGTGGCCGGGCTCGAGCAGGCGCCAGCCGAGCAGGCCGAGCGCGACGAAGATCGCCAGGATCGCGGCGGCGAGCATCGTGTAGCGGGCGATGATCGCGAGGCCGCCGCAGGCGAGCAGGGCGAAGGCGCCGAGGGCGAGAGCAGCGGCGGCGACGCCGAGCATCGAGCGGCGGCGCAGGAAGGCGAAGCCGAGGACGACGCCGCCGAAGGCGCCGACCATCCCCGGCCACTGCAGGACTTCGCCGAGCCGCCGGGGTCCGTAGAGGACGAGGTCGACCGGGCCGGTCTGGCGTTCCAGGGTCTCGACCGTTTCCTGGGTGCCGGTCAGCGAGTAGAGCGGGTCGCCGGTGGTGATCCAGTCGAAGAGGACCCAGAGCACCGGCGCCGCCAGGCGAGCCAGGCCAGCGCCGCGCCAGCCAGCGCGCCCACTCCAGCGATCGCCGACGGGCCGCATTTCTCTGCCGTATAGGCGTAGTCTCCGGCCCATCGGTCCGGAGGGTTCGAAGGCCAGGTAGAGCCAGTAGACGCCGGCGAAGAGCCAGGCCTCGGGGCGGAGCAGGCCGGCGGGGACGAGCAGGGCGAGCACCGGCCAGCCGGCGCGCGGGCGCTTGGCCTCGATCAGCGAGCGCGCCGAGGCAGAGGGCGATGTAGGGGAGGTCGACGTAGGCGCGCAGGCCGTTGGAGAGGAAGGGCGCGCGGGTGAGGACGATCGCCGCCGCGACGGCGCCGATCCAGCGGTCGAACCAGAGCGCGCCGAGCCGGTAGACGAGGTAGCCGATCAGGCCGAGCGAGAGGTAGGCGACGATCATCGTCACCGTGATCGCGCCGTCGCCCGAGCGGCGTCGTCACCAGGCCGAGCAGGTCGGCCAGCGGGTGCGGCGTCGGCGGCAGCGCGGCGCCGTAGTCGGGGCTCATCCCGTGCGCCAGTTCCCGCCCCCAGACGAGCGCGTAGATCGTGTCGTAGTTGGGGAAGCCGACCGGGAAGACGAGCAGCAGCACCGCCGTCACCGCGGCGACCCAGGCGGCGGGCGACGAGCCAGTTGCGAGACCCTCGGATGGCACCGGCGCAAGGTACCGGTGCGGCCGCGACGAGGGTAGCAGCCGGGCGGGCGGGCGTGGATACACTGGCCTGAGCCCCGATGAGCACCGAATCGACCTCCCTCTACCGCCGCCACCGCCCCGGCTCCTTCGACGAGGTCGTCGGCCAGCAGCACGTCGTCCGCACCCTGCGCAACGCGGTCGAGCAGGGCAAGGTCCACCACGCCTACCTCTTCGTCGGCTCGCGCGGGACCGGCAAGACCTCGATGGCGAAGATCCTCGCCCGCTCGCTGAACTGCGAGCGCGGCGGCCCGACCGTCGACGCCGTGCGGCGAATGCGAGTCCTGCGTGACGATCGCCGCCGGCACCTCGATCGACGTGATCGAGATGGACGCCGCCTCCAACCGCTCGGTCGACGACGTCCGCGACCTGCGCGAGCGGGTCGCCTACGCGCCGCCGGCGGCCACTGGAAGGTCTACATCCTCGACGAGGCCCACATGCTGACCAAGGAGGCGTGGAACGCCTTCCTGAAGACGCTCGAGGAGCCGCCGCCGAACACCGTCTTCGTCCTCGCCACGACCGAGTCCCACAAGGTGATGGCGACGATCGCCGACCGCTGCCAGCGCTTCGACTTCCAGCGGCCCTCGCTGGAGCAGATCTCCGAGGTCCTCAACCGCGTCGCCGCCGCCGAGTCGATCGAGGTCGACGACGGGAGCGACGGCGATGATCGCCCGCTCCGCCCAGGGCAGCTTCCGCGACGCGCTCGGCACGCTCGACCAGCTGGTCGCCTTCGGCGGCAACCAGGTCGGGCTCGACGAGCGTGCTGGAGATGCTCGGCGCCGCCGACGCCGAGCTCCTCTTCGAGGCGGTCGACGCGGTCGTCGCCGAGGACCCGAAGGCCGTCCTGATCGGGGTCGAGAAGATGGCGCGCTCCGGCCGCGACCCTTCGCAGTTCGCCCGCGACCTGCTCGCCCACCTGCGCCACCTGCTGGTCACCCAGACGACCGGCGAGGTGCCGACCACCTTCGTCGTCACCGCGACCGACACCGACGCGGATGCAGGCCCAGGCCGCCCCGATCGGCGCCGCCACCCTGGTCCGCACGATCGACGAGCTGGCGGCGGCGCTGACCGCGGTGCGCGAGGGGGACGACGCGCGCATGGCGGTGGAGATCGCCCTGCTGAAAGCCGCGCGACCCGATCTCGACCCCTCGACCGAGGGGTTGCTCCGCCGGATCGAGCGGCTCGAGCAGGCAGCTAGACGGAGGCGACGGGCCGCGGGTCCTGTCGCCGCAGGGACCAGCGGCACCGCGCAGCAGGCGGGGGTCCGTCCTCGACGCCACCCACGCAGCAGTGCCTAGCCAAGACGATCCAGCTCCAGCCGAAGAGGACGAGGCCGAAGCGCCTCCGAGGAAGAAGCTGAAGCTGCTTCGCCAGAGGGAGAAGCCGAAGCAGCCCGTTTGATGCAGATGCCCAGGGTTCGCCGTCCGCAGTTTCGGATCCTCCGGCGGGTGGCGACGATCGGGAGGACTCCCCCGGTGGGGGAGCCCCCGATCGGAGACAGGACCCGTCGGCCAGGACGCCCTCGAGCCTGGAGGAGATCCAGCGAGTCTGGCCCTCAGTCCTCGACAAGCTCGCCGAGACGGCCCCCGCCCTCGCCGCAACCTTGGAGGGCGCCCGCCCGGTCAGTTACGGCGACGAGGGGCTCGAGGTCGGCTTCCCGCCAGACATGACCTTTCAACAAAAGAAGGCCGACGCCCGGAGCGGCGGGACACGGTGGCGGCTGCGTTCGCGGCGGTGACCGGTCGGGGCCTGCGACCCGACTTATGTGCTGCTCGACGGGGAGGCGCCGCAGGACACGCCGGCCCCGGGCAGCGACGAGATCGACGAGGATGAGCTGGTGGAGCGGCTGAAGAGCGAGTTCGACGCGGAGGAGGTCAGTTAGGTGGCACGAGGAGGCGGTCCCGGAGGCTTTGACGTCAACGCCCTGATGAAACAGGCGCAGCAGATGCAGGCCGACATGATGGAGGCGCAGGAGAAACTGAAAGACGAGGTCGTCGAGGCAAGCGCCGGCGGCGGCATGGTCAAGGTGAAGATGGGCGGCGACCTGACCCTGCGCGAGATCGTGATCGACCCCGAGGCGATCGACCCCGAGGAGGCGGAGCTGCTCCAGAGATGGTGCAGGCCGCCGTCAACGAGGGGCTGCGCGCCGCCCAGGAGCTGGCCAGCTCGAAGATGGGCGGCATCACCGGCGGCGACCTCGGCGGCATGGGGGGCCTGCTCGGTTGAGCGAGGGCCCGGCACCGCTCGCGCGCCTGGTCGCCGAGCTCTCGCGGCTGCCGGGGATCGGCCAGCGGACCGCGCAGCGGCTTGCCTTCCACCTCCTGCGCGCCCCCGACGAAGAGGCCTTCGCCCTCGGCGACGCGATCCGGGAAGTGAAGGAGAAGGTCGGCCTCTGCGAGGAGTGCTTCAACCTCGCCGAGGGCCCGCTCTGCCGGATCTGCGCCGACCACGAACCGCGACCGGGCGACGATCTGCGTGGTCGAGGAGCCGGCCGACGTGATCCCGATCGAGCGCACCCACGAATACCGCGGGCTCTACCACGTGCTCGGCGGAGCGCTCTCGCCGATCGACGGCGTCGACGCCGAAGACCTGAAGATCGCCGAGCTGCTGCGGCCGGGTCGAGCGCGGCGGGATCGGCGAGGTCGTGCTCGCCACCAATCCCGACCACCACCGGCGAGGCGACCGCCCTCCACATCGCCGACATGCTGCGCGGCCAGGTGAAGGTGACCCGGCTGGCGAGCGGCCTGCCGGTCGGCGCCGACCTCGAGCACGCCGACGAGGTGACGCTCGGCAAGGCGCTCGCCGGCAGGAGAAGCCTGGAATAAGCGGGACCGGACATCCGTCCTGGACGAGCGTCGGATCGCAAATAGCGGCTTTTTTCGCAACCGGCGTCCGCCGCTTGCGCGATGGTCACTCCGTGCCTGACCAGTCGGACCTCAAGCGGCGCCGGGAAGATGCCTCGCCGGCCAGCCGCCTCGCCCTCAAGGTGTCGGAGCTACACGCCGATCTTCTCGGCAGTTTGCACGATGAGATCGGCACCGGTGGAGGGGATTTCGTCCGAGCGGCGCAGCGGCTCGCGGGCGAGTTCGGCTCCGTGACCGCGGCGGCGGTGGAGATCGCGCAGGCGACCCCCGCGCCGGCGCCAGCGGTCGCGAACGGCGCGATGGCGACGGCTCCCGCTCCAGCACCGGTCGAAGAGCACCTCGAGGAACTGCCCAGCCTCTACCAGCCCGGGCACATGCGCCGCCGGCTCGAACAGCTGATGGAGACCAATCGCCGCTACGGCCACCCGTTCGGGCTCGCCGTCTTCGACGCGTCCGGACCGGGGACCCGGCCTGGCGACGTCGCCGGCGGCCAGGAGACCGTCCTCGCGATCGTCGGCGCGGCGCTGCGCGACAGCATCCGGATCGTCGACGAAGCCTTCCGGCTCGAAGAGGAGGCGCTCTGCGTCCTCGCCCCGAACATCGGCACGGTGGAAGGGGTGCAGATGTGCGAGCGGCTGCTCGGCCAACTCGACGACCTCGAGCGGGCGGGGGGGCTGCGGATCTGCGATCTCGGCCGGCATCGTCGCCTGTCCCGACCACGGCGCCGACGCCGAAGAACTTCTGCACAAGGCCGATGCGGCGATGTGGCGGGCGCGGGCCGTGGGCCAGCCGGTCGGCGTTGGCGCCTTGCAAGATCGCTAACAGTTTCCGCGAAATCTGCCGATAACTGGTGTAAACCCGGGAAACGGGTGGGAGAATCTTCGCCTGACGTCGAAAAGACGCGCAGTCCACCTGTTCCACCTTCTTATCTAATGCCAGGAATCCGAACCAACGCCGCCGCCGAAGTCTTGGGCGTTAGCCCCAACACCCTGCGGAGCTGGGAGCGCCGCTACGGCTACCCGACCCCGAAGCGGACCGTCGGCAACCACCGTAACTACGAGCTGGTCGAGCTGCAGGCGCTGCGCGACGCGCTGACCGAGACCGGCAACATCTCCTCGGCGATCGAGCTGGCGCGCCAGCGCCAGGCGGCGCCAGCCAACGACGGCAGCCTCTTCGCCGCCTTCGAGATCTTCGACGAGCCTGCTGCCGATCGCGCGATCGAGGAAAGCCTCGCCCTGCGCTCGCTCGAGCGCACGGTCGAGGAGCTGCTCCTGCCGGCGATCGACAAGCTCGCCGCCGACCCCGAGCGCGAGGCCGAGCTCGAGTTCGCCGCCCGCTGGGCGACCGGCTGGCTGCACGGCGCCCGCCGCCTTGCCTCCGCCGCCTCGCGGCCGGCCGGGATCCTGCTGCTCGATTCCAGCCACGGCCAGGACGCCGAGGAGGTCCACACCCAGGCCCTCGACCTCGCCCTGCGCCGCACCGGCTTCCGCGTCCTCGTTCTCTCCAACGAGCTCGGCGACGAGCGGCTCGGCCGGGCCCTCGACGCGCTGGACCCAACCGCGATCGTCCTCTGCGGCCCCGGCGCCGACACCCAGGGCGCCGTCCAGTTGGTCCGCAAGATCCGCGAGCTCGGGTTCGTCGCCCCGCTCTACGGCTTCCGCGCCGACGGCCTGATCGGCGCCGCCGTCCCCACGGCCGGCAACGTCCCCAGCGAAGTCACGGGGATGCTGAATTCAGACTTGCGTCGCCGTGCCGTTCAGGCGTTTGCTTAGAGGGCGTCGGTGGGGGGTCGCTGGGAGCACCTCCGCCGGGTGGCAGGGGATAGCTGACGCCTCAAGCGGCTTTGGCCCGGCTCCATGCTGAGTACCCAGCGACCCCCCACCGACGCCCTCCTCACGAACCCGTTGCCTGCGGCTCAGCCTCGCTGATCCCCCAGCGCTCATGCAACCGCCGCAGCGGTGCCGGCGCCCACCAGTTCCATTTGCCCAGCAGCTCCATCAGCGAGGGGACGAGGAGGGCTCGGATGATGCTGGCGTCGATCAGGACTGCCAGGGCCGTGCCTACCCCGTTCTCCTTGATGAAGATGATCTGCGAGGTGGCGAAGGCGCCCATCGCGACGGCGAAGAGGACCGCCGCGGCGGTGACGATTCGCCCCGTCCGCTCCAGCCCGATCGCCACGGACTCCGAGTCCGAGGCCCCGTTGTCGCGCGCCTCCTTGATCCGCGAGAGCAGGAACACCGCGTAGTCGGTGGAGAGGCCGAAGGCGACGGCGAAGAGCAGGATCGGCATCGTCTGCTCGATCGCCCCCGGGCTCGTGTAGTCGAGGAACCCTTCCAATCGCCCGTCCTGGAAGATCAGCACCAGCAGCCCGAAGACGGCGCTGAGGTTGAGGAAGTTCATGATCAGCGACTTGATCGGCAGGATCACCGAGCCGGTCATCAGGAAGAGGACCACCAGCGTCGACACGATCACGATCGCCAGCGCGATCGGCAGGTGCGCGGCCAGGCTCGACTGGAAGTCGACGAAGTCGGCGGTGGCGCCGCTGACCTGGACGGTCGTCCCGGGGGAGGCGGTAGATCGCGGATCGCCTTGACCGTGGTCTGGCTCGCCTCGGAGCGGAACGGGTTCGCCGAGACGACCTGCAGGGCGGTGACGCCCGACCGCAGTCGCTGCGGCGGCTGCACCTCGGCGACGCCCTCGACTCCGCGCACCGCGGCGGCGACCTGCGCGGTCGCCTTCGGGCCGCCGCCTTCGACGTCGACCCAGATCGGGGTCTCGTGGTAGGGCGGGAACTCGGTGCTGACCGTGTCGTAGGCCTGGCGGGCGCTGGCCGACTCCGGCAGGACGGTCGGGTCGACGGTGTCGAACTTGATCTGCAGGAAGGGCAGGCCGAGGATGATCAGGAAGAGCGCGCTGAAGGTCGCGACCGGGAGCGGGCGCCGCATCACGAAGCGGGAGAGCCGGTACCAGAAGCCGTGCTCGTCGGGCCGGGCGTCGGCGTCGGCCCGGCGCTGGAGGAACTTCGGCGCGCCGGCGTTGACCCTCGTACCCAGCAGGGTCAGCACCGCCGGCAGCACGGTCAGAGAGATCAGGGCCGCGAACAGCGCCACCAGCGCCCCGCCGAGGCCCATCGAGTAGAGGAACCGCTGCGGGAAGACCAGCAGCGAGGCGAGCGCCGCCGAGACCGTCAGCGAGGAGAAGAAGACCGTGCGCCCGGCCGTGGCCATCACCCGTCGCATCGCCTCCAGGCCCGGGCCGCTCTTGGCGATCTCCTCGCGGTAGCGGGAGACGATGAAGAGGCTGTAGTCGATCGCCAGCCCCAGCCCGAGCGCGGTCGTCAGGTTGAGGGCGAAGATCGAGATCGAGCCGAATTCGCTGGCGAGGCGGAGGATCAGGAAGGTGCCGACGATCGCCAGGCCGCCGATCATCAGCGGCAGGACCGAGGCGACGAGGCTGCGGAAGAAGAGCAGCGAGAGCAGGAAGAGCAGCGGGAAGGCCAGCATCTCGGCCTTTTTCAGGTCTTCCTCGACCTGCTTGTTGACCTGCTCCTGGGCGACGGCGGCGCCGCCGACGACGACGCCGGGCTCGGCGGAGAGCTCGTCGGCGATGTCGGCGCCGGCTTCCTGCCACTGCTTGTCCTCGGTGGTCTTCAGCGCCACGGCGAAGTAGGTCGACTGCCCGTCCTTGGCGACGAAGGCCTCGGAGCGGGTGTCGTAGTAGCCGCTGACGGAGGCAACGTCCGGTCGTCCGCGGACCTGCTTCTCCAGGGCGACGACCCGCTGCTTGGTCGCGGGCCTGGCGACCGGGGCGTCCTGGACCACCGCGATCACCGCCGGGACCCGCAGACCGGCGTCCTGGAGCCGTTCCCTGGCCTGCACCGTCTCGGTGTCCGGGTCGTCGGCGCCGTAGGGGTCGAGCCGGTCGGCGACCGAGCCGCCGATCGCCCCCGCGAGGAGGAAGAAGACGAGCGCCAGCAGGCCCACCCGCTTGGCCCTGCCGTTCGCGAGGCGTGCCAGGGAATCGAACATCAACTGCTCCTTTCGTCGAGAGCGGAATCGAGAAGCCGCGCTTCCATCCGCTCGCACCAATCCGCGAACCACTCGGTGAACTCGAGCCCTCCCTGCAGCACGATCATCGGGAAGGGATCGTCGAGCTCGCCTTTCATCTGCTTCAGCTCCTGCAGCTGCTTGTTGACGGCGAGCCGCTTCGCTCGCATCGAGCGCAGGATCGCCAGCGCCTCCTCACGGGGGAGGGCATCGGCGAAAAACAGCTTCAAGAGCCCTTCGTCGCGCATCTCGAAGGTCTCCGGCTCCTGGCGCAGCCAGGCCCGCAGCTCCTCCTCGCCGTCGGCGGTGATCTCGTAGACCGTCCGCTTGCGGCCGCCCGTTGGGGAGTCCGAGCCTGTGACCAGCCCCGCCTCCGAGAGCCGTTTCAGCTCCGGGTAGATCTGCCCGTAGCTGGCCGCCCAGAAGAATCGGGTCGAGTTGTCGACCACGGCTTTGATCTCGTACCCCGACCGCGGTTCGTTGCGGACGAATCCGAGAATCACGTAGGCGGTGGCGCTGAGTTGCTCCATCTGCCCAGATTATATATCTGATCGATATATCTTCAGGCGTGATCATGGTCATTCTTCGGTTCCTCGTGCGGCGATACGCCCGGCAGCTGCTACTCTGGGTCAGCTTCTTCTTAGGATTCTACCCAGGATTAATCGATGCCCAAAGTCGATACCCAAGACTTGATCTCAGTCAGCGAGGCCAACAAGATTGGAATCTCCGGCCTTGTCAAAGCAGCGGAGCAGGGCCAGCAGCGGGTTGTGATTCGCAACGGCAAACCTGTCGCGGCAGTCGTCGGCATCGACGCCCTGCAGCGGGCCGAGGAGCTCGAGGAGCGCCTACTCGACGTCTCTTTGGCGTTGACTCGCCTGCTGACTGCTGACGAGCGCCGGCACTCTCTCGATGACGTCCTCGATCGTTTCGGCTTCACTCGCGAGGAACTGGCAGGAGACTAGTGCGATGCCGGTCCGTGTGGAGCTGATTGACGACGTAATCGCCGATTTGGCCAAGCACGCCGAGAGCGGGCGATTGAAGGCGTTCTTCGCCAAGCTCCTGGAGATCGAGCAGAAAGGCTCGGAGGCTGGAGAGCCGCTCGGCCGCGACATGGTGGGCTGGCGGAAGATCACCGTCGGCAATCGCGATTGGCGCATCGTCTTCCGCGTGGACAAGCGGGAGGAAGTGGCGACCGTCTGCGTTGTCGGCGACCGCGAGGATGGCGCCTGCTACGAGGAAGCACGGCAGCGGATTGACAAAGTCAAGAACACGGACGCGGCAAGCCTTGCCGAATCGATGATGGCCCTGTTTGGCAGCCGCAAGGAACGGAAGGCGGCGCAGAAGCGCCGGGCGGAAGCGTGGCGGAATTGAGTGCTTGACGACCAACGAGAGGAAGGGGCGCCAGATGTCGCTTGACCAGAGCAAGGTCGGCCGGGTCGTGGCCGAACAGATGGAGGCGATCGAGAACGACTACGGCGACGACTGCGAAATCGGCGACGTCTGCACGATCGTCGAGGTGGTTGGCCCGCATGGGTCGCACGTGCGGGTACGGAGCAGCGACATGCGGCCGCACAGCGGGCTGGGCCTGATCCGGATGGCCGAACAGGCGATGCTCGGGAACCTCGGAGGCTCGGCCGAGTAGGAATCGGCTCCCGACTATCCTCAGCACTCGATGAGTGGGGATGGCTCTGACATCGTCGTGATGAAGTTCGGCGGCACCTCGGTCGCCGGCGCCGAGCAGATCAAGCGCGCAGCGGCGCGGATCGTCGCCGCCCGCGAGGCCGGCAACCGCGTCGTCGCCGTGCTCTCGGCCCGCGGCAAGACGACCGACGAACTGGTCGAGCAGGCGCACGAGATCTCCGAGCGTCCGGTCGCCCGCGAGATGGACATGCTGCTATCGACCGGCGAGCGGATCTCCTGCGCGCTGGCGGCGATGGCGATCCACGACATGGGCCACGAGGCGATCTCGCTGACCGGCTCGCAGGCGGGGATCGTCACCGACTCCTCCCACACCAAGGCGCGGATCATCGACGTCCGCGCCGACCGCATCTCCGAGGCGCTGCAGCAGGACCGGATCGTCCTCGTCGCCGGCTTCCAGGGCGTCTCCACCGACAGCCGCGACGTCACCACCCTCGGTCGCGGCGGCTCCGACACGACCGCCGTCGCCCTCGCCGCCGCGCTGCGCGCCAGCGTCTGCGAGATCTACACCGACGTCTCCGGCGTCTACAGCGCCGACCCGCGGATCGTCGCCGACGCGCGCAAGCTGCCGGTCGTCTCCTTCGAGGAGATGCTGGAGATGGCCGCCTCCGGCGCCCGGGTCCTGCAGCTGCGCTCGGTCGAGTACGCGCGCAACCACGGCGTCCGCATCCACTGCCGCAGCAGCTTCGAGGACGGTCCCGGTACCCTCGTCGTCTCAGAGGAAGAGACCATGGAGAACCCTTTCGTAACCGCCGTCACGCATTCCGACTCCGAGGCCCGGGTCACCCTCTCGGGCCTGCGCGACGAGCCCGGCGTCGCCGGCCGCATCTTCGGCGCCCTGGCTGAGGCCAACGTCAACGTCGACGTGATCATCCAGAACGAGCCGGTGGGCGACGACCAGCTCGCCGACCTCTCCTTCACCGTCGACCGCTCCGACCTGGCGACCGCGAAGGACACGATCGCCGCCCTCGGCGACGTCTCGCTCGAGGTTCTCACCGACGAGCAGATCGGCAAGGTCTCGATCGTCGGCGCCGGCATGCGCTCGCACCCGGGCGTCGCCGCCAAAGTCTTCCAGGTCCTCGGCGAGGAGAAGATCAACATCGAGATGATCTCCACTTCGCCGATCAAGATCTCGTGCGTCATCGCCGCCGACCGCGTCGCCGACGCCGTCAACGTCCTCCACAGGGCCTTCGAGCTGGGCGAGGACGCGGTCCAGCCCGAGGACCCGACCGGCCCCGATCACCGTCCCACGGTCGCCGGCTGAGCCGGCTGCCGCAACCCCACTCAGCTGGCCGCCGCGGCCAGGGCCAGATCGCAGTAGCTCTCCGCTAGGAGGACGTCGTCTTCGACGTCGAAGCGACGACGGAGATCATTGAGCAGCACCTCGAGGCGCCCCCGGTCGCCCTCCGCTGCCGCAACCCCCTCGAACTCGATGAAGCTCCCCAGACCGTCCACCCGATCGAGGTGAATTCGCACCCCATCGAAGAGAAATAGGTGCCTCGTTTTCTTCACCACGGTCGTGATGCCGAGAACGTCGGCAAGCGCCGCTTTCAATTCGGAGGGCTCTCCGATCTCGACGATTCGGTAGCGACTCTCACTTTGCCCGGTAAGGTCGGGACGCTCGTAGGCGATCAACTGGGCAGGGACGTCACGTTCTCTCCGCAGCTTCAAACGCCCGTCCGGGACGTTGAAGTAGGTGTCTTCTTGGAGCAAGATCCCCCCGTCCTCCGCCTTGAGTGCTTCGCAGGTCGCCAGCGACCGCTCTGGGTCGGCGTCCCGGGCCTTGAGCTCCAAATTTCGCCGAAGGATGCTCATTGGAGCAACCCTATCCTCGGGGCGAATCGATCGGGTTCACCGTCATAATCGAATCTCGATGGACGAGGCCGGATACAAAGTGGGAGTGCTGGGCGCGACGGGGCTCGTCGGCACGACGATCATCGAGCTGCTGGCCCAACGCGACTTCCCGGTCGCCGAGCTGCGGCCGCTGGCCTCCGAGCGCTCGGCCGGCAAGACGATCGAGTTCGGGTCCAAGCTGCTGACCGTGCAGGCGGTGAGCGACGAGTCGATCCAGGGTCTCGACCTCGTCCTCTCCTCGGCCGGTGGCTCGGTCAGCGCCGAGTGGACCCCGAAGCTGGTCGAGGCCGGCGCGACCGTGGTCGACAACACCTCCTACTGGCGGATGAAAGACGACGTGCCGCTGGTCGTCTCCGAGGTCAACCCCGACGCCCTCACGGGCCACAAGGGGATCATCGCCAACCCGAACTGCTCGACGATGCAGATGGTCGTCGCCCTGAAACCGCTCTACGACGCCGCCGGGATCGAGCGCCTCGTGGTCTCCACCTACCAGGCCGTCTCCGGCACCGGCAAGGGGGCGATCGACGAGCTGCGCTCTCAGGCGCGCGCCGTCGTCGGCGGCTACGACGTCCCCGCGCCGGAGATCTACCCGCACCAGGTCGCCTTCAACGCGCTCGCCCAGGCGGGCAGCTTCGCCGACGGTGACGACCACACCGACGAGGAGCGCAAGCTGATCAACGAGACCCGCAAGATCCTCGGCGACGCCGGGATCAAGGTCAGCGCCACCTGCATCCGGGTCCCGGTCGAGACCGGCCACTCCGAGGCGGTAAACGTCGAAACCCGCGAGCCGCTCGACCCCGATCAGGCCCGCGAGCTGCTCGCCGCGGCGCCCGGAGTGACCGTCGTCGACGACCCCGCCGCCGGCCGCTACCCGATGGCGATCGACGCCGCCGGCAAGGACGACGTCTTCGTCGGCCGCATCCGCCGCGACGCGGGCAACGAGCGCGCCCTTGACATGTGGGTCGTTTCCGACAACCTCCGCAAGGGCGCTGCGACGAACGCGGTTCAGCTGGCCGAGCTGCTCGTCGAGCGGGGGCTGCTCAGCCGCGGCTGAGGCGTCTGAGCCCGAACGGCGCCACGAGCGTCGTCAGCACCGCCATCCCGACTACTACCGCGAACAGCTCGGCGTCAACTACTCCCTCGGCGGCGCCGATCGAGGCGACGACGATTCCCACCTCGCCGCGGGGAACCATGCCGACGCCGACGATCATCGCTTCGTTGCGGTTCAGGGGGCGTGCCGCGAGGTAGGCGGGTATGAGCTTCGTCGCCGCGGCGATCGCGGTGATCGCCGCCAGCAGCCAAAGGGCGTGGCCGTTGAAGAGCGCCCCGAGGTCGAGCTCGATCCCGATGAAGGCGAAGAAGAAGGGCGGGAAGAAGGCGTAGAGCGGCCGCACTTCTTCCTCGATCGAGCTCTGGTCCTTGGTCTCGGCGACGATCATCCCGGCGAGGAAGGCGCCGATCAGGGCCGCCAGGCCGATGTTGGCGGCGAAGGCCGCTAGCCCGAGGCAGAGGATCACCGCCGGCAGCAGCGGCGATTCGGCGAAGCGCGGCGCCTCCAGCAGCTGTGGCCGCCGCTGCAATAGCTGCGTGCCACCGAGCGCGACGAAGGCGACGAAGGCGACCGCCACTCCCAGGGCCAGGGCTATCTTGCCGGCGTCGACGCCGCCGTCGGCGGCCATCCCGACCGCGACCGAGAGCAGGAGCAGGGCGAGGATGTCGTCGACCACGGCGGCGCCGAGCACGGTGCGGGCGGCGCGGGTCCGAGCGATCCCGAGGTCGAGGAAGGTCGCCGAGGTGATGCCGGCACTGGTTGCCGCCAGCGCCGCTCCAAGGAAGACGCTGGTCTCGCTGCTCTCGCCCAGCGCCAGGCCGAATCCGATCCCGGCGAGGAAGGGGACGACGACGCCGGCGCTGCCGACCGTGAGCGCGACCTTTCCGACCGCGCGCATCTCCGAGAGCCGCGTCTCCAGCCCGACCCAGAAGAGGAGGAAGACGACCCCCAGCTCCGAGAAGACCCGCAGCACCTCGCCCACTTCGACCCAGCCCAGCACCGAGGGCCCGACCAGGACGCCGCCCAGGATCTCGCCGACGATCGCCGGCTGCCGGATCCGCTTGAAGACCTCGTCCCCGAGCTTCGCCGCGACCAGCACGAGGAAGAGGTCCGTAAGGACCGAGGCGGTGTCGGCGGCGGCGAGGGGGAGGGCTAGCTGCATCGAGTGGTCACTTCGGCACCGTATAGGTGCTCAAACGACCACTCGCGTTCGGCTAGGCCGCGGCGCCAGCCGTGAGGCGGTCCTCGACCCAGCCGGTCGAGGCGACGTGCTTGTTCATCCCCAGCTCCTTCGGCTCGGCGCCGAGGGCGAGGGCGACCAGCTGCGGCAGGTGGAGGACGGCGAGACCGAGGTCGCGGTTGACGACCTTGGCTGCCTCGGGCTGCTGCATGTCGAGGTTGAGGTGGCAGAGCGGGCAGGGGGTGACGAGGCAGTCGGCGCCGGCGTCGATCGCGTCGCCGACGTGGGTGCCGGACTGGCGCAGCGAGGTCTCGCGGTTCATCGTCACCACCGGGAAGCCGCAGCATTTGCGCGCCCCGTCGTACTCGACGACCTCGCCGCCAAGGGCCACGATCACCTTCTCCAGGTAGATGTCGCGGTCGGGGAACTCGCCGTAGCCGAGGCGCTCCTTCGGGCGCACGATGTAGCAGCCGTAGAAGGGTCCGACCCGCAGTCCGTTGAGCGGGCGGACGACCTGCTCGCGGAGACGGTCGAGGCCGTAATCCTCGACCAGCAGCCAGAGGAAGTTTTTGTTGTTCCAGGAGCCGTCCTCGGACTTCTCGTAAGCCAGTCCCTGGCCGGAGAGCGCCTCGTTGACGTGGGCGCGATATGCGGAATCCGCATCCAGTCTTTGTTGACACTCTGACTGCGCGCCCTGGCAGGTCGAGCAGATGTTCATCATCGAGAGCCCGGTCTGCTGGGCGAGGGCGAAGGTGCGGGCGTTCAGCGTGTCGGCCAGCTCCTGGTTGTGCTCGGCGATGACGCCGGCGCCGCAGCAGTTGGCGCGGTCGAGTTCGACCAGCTCGATGCCGAGCTTCGCGGCGACGATCGCCATCGAGCCGTGCAGCTCGGGCGTGAAGCCGCGCGAGACGCAGCCGGGCCAGTAGGCGACTTTGATCTGATCAGCCATTCGAGGCCTCCTCGCTCGGCGTGGCGGCGGCGGTCTCCTCGCGGGCCTCCTCGGCCTCGATCTCGGCCAGCTCGCCCTCGTCGCCCTTGATGTACAGGTTGAATTCCTCGTTGTGCTCCTCGGCGTGGGCGTAGACCGCCTGGACGTCGGCCATCGCGTCGCCGGGGAGCTTGTGGTGGGTGCCGGGGATCGCCTGGCGCAGCTTGACCTTCCGTTTGCGCAGCGGCCGCAGGATCGTCGGCAGCGATTTGATCGTTTCCTTGATCCCGCGTTTGCTCGGTTTCAGCTTGCCTTTTATTCCTGGCGCGTAGGACTCCTGAACCAGCATCGCCTCGTCGAGGGTGCCCTTCTTCTCGATGATCTTGACGAAGGCCATCTCGTGGGCGTGGCCGGCGTTGGGGTCTTCGATCCCCTCTTCGCCGGCTTTGCGGCGCAGGCGCATGATCTGGTCCATCGGCGCCACGTCCTTGGGGCAGGCGTCGATGCAGCTGAAGCAGTGGGTGCAGTCGTAGATCCCGTGCGGGTCCTCGGCCAGGTCGTGGAGGCGCTCGTGGGTCTCGCCGTCGCGTGGGTCGCCGACGAAGCGGTAGGCCTTGGCCAGCGCCGCCGGGCCGATGAAGTCCGGATCGGCTTCCATCGAGAGGCAGGAGGAGACGCAGGCGCCGCACTGGATGCAGGCCATCGACTGGGTGATGTCCAGCATCGACTCCGGCTCGACGATGTACTCGCGCTCGGGCGCCTCGCCGTGCGGCAGCAGCCACGGGGTGACGCGGCGGATCTTGGTCCAGTGGGTCGACTCCATGTCGGTGATCAGGTCCTTGACGACCGGCATGTTGCCCATCGGCTCGATCACGATCGGAGCGTTCTCGACCGACTCGCCGGCGACGCTGGCCTTCTTGTTCGCAAGCTCCTGGGCCTCGCCGATCTGGGTCTTGCAGCCGAGCCCCGACTGGCCGTTGATCTTCATCCCGCAGGAGCCGCAGATCGCCGCGCGGCAGGAGCAGCGCACCGCCAGCGAGCCGTCCTCGTTGTCCTTCGCCTGCAGCAGCCCGTCGAGGACCGCGAGCGAGGGCTCGAGGTCGACGTTGAACTCCTCCCAGTAGGGCCCCTCGCCGCTCTCGGGCTGGAAACGGCGGACTTTGATCGTGTACTCGGCCATTAGTAGGTCCTCTCTTGCGGTTCCCACTGGGTGATGGTGACCTCGGAGTAAGAAATCTCAGGACCGTCGTCGGTCATCTCGAGGTCGATGTGTTTGAGCCACTCCTCGTCGTTTCGCTCCGGGTAGTCGGTCCGGTACTGGGCACCGCGGCTCTCTTTGCGCTCCAGGGCGGCGACGCAGGTGCACTCGGCGTTGTCGAGCATGTACCCGAGCTCGATCGCCCCAAGCAGGTCCTGGTTGAAGACGCTGCCGTGGTCGTCGATGTAGGCGGTCTTCGCCTCCTCCTTGAGTCGCTTGACGATCTCCAGCGCTGCGGTGATCCCGGCCTCGTCGCGGAAGACGGCGACCTTGCCGTCCATCGTCTCGCCCAGCTCGCGCTTGATCTCGGAGATGCGGCGGCCGGAGCCCTTCTCGCGGGAGACGACGTCGGCGATCATCGCCTCCTCGTCCTCCAGCACCTTCTTCGAAGGGTGGGCGGTGTCGATCCGCTTGGCGCGGGCGGCGGCGTCGCGGCCGGAGCGCTTGCCGAAGATCAGCGTGTCGAGCAGGGAGTTGGCGCCGAGCCGGTTGCCGCCGTGGACCGAGACGCAGGCGGTCTCGCCGGCGCTGTAGAGGCCGGGGATGTCGGTGCGGCCGTCGACGTCGGTCTTGACCCCGCCCATCGTGTAGTGGTTGCCCGGCTTGATGTGGATCGGTTCGCGGGTGATGTCGACGCCGGCGAAGTCGCGGCCGACGAGGACGATCTCGCGCAGCGCCTCGTGGACGCGCTTTTTCGGCACCACCGTGATGTCGAGGGCGACGGTCCCGTCGGGGAAGCCGCGGCCCTCGTTGATCTCGGTCTGCTCGGCGCGGGAGACGACGTCGCGCGAGGCGAGCTCCATCTTGTTCGGCGCGTACTTCTCCATGAAGCGTTCGCCCTTGGCGTTGAGGAGATGGGCACCCTCGCCGCGGGCGCCCTCGGTGATCAGGAAGCCCTTGCCCGCCAGCGTCGTCGGGTGGTACTGGATCATCTCCATGTCCATCAGCTTGGCGCCGGCGCGGTAGGCCATCGCGATGCCGTCGCCGGTGCAGATCAGGGCGTTGGTGGTCGGCTGCCAGACCTGGCCGTTGCCGCCGGTGCAGAGGATCACCGACTTCGCCTGGAAGAGCTCCATCGAGCCGTCGGCGACGTTGCGGGTGACGACCCCGCAGCACTCGCCGTTCTCGTCGATCGCCAGCGAGCTGCTGAACCACTCCTCGTAGCGGGCGATCTGCTCGGAGTACTTCATCAGCTGCTCGTAGAGCACGTGCATGATCGCCTGGCCGGTGATGTCGGCGACGTAGTAGGTGCGGGCGGCGGAGGCGCCGCCGAAGGCGCGGGTGCCGAGTTTCCCTTCCTCGTTGCGGTGGAAGGTGACGCCGAGGTGCTCGAGGTGGAGGATTTCCTCCGGCGCCTCGCGGGTCATGATTTCGACCGCGTCCTGGTCGCCGAGGTAGTCGGAGCCCTTGATCGTGTCGAAGGCGTGGGACTCCCAGGAGTCGCCGGGGTTCAGCGCCGCGTTGATGCCGCCCTGGGCGGCGTTGGAATGGGAGCGGACCGGATGGACCTTGCTGATGATCCCGACCGACACGCCTTCCTCGGCGGCGGCGAGAGCAGCCCGCTGGCCGGCTAGCCCGGCTCCGATTACGAGAACGTCATGGGATGGCACGGGCGCGGATGCTATAGCGGGAAATTCCGATTGCGTAGTCGGGATTGGTCACTTTGCAATTCGTCACGTTTGTGGGGGAAGGCAGGGGGTGCCCATCTCCAGACACATCTCGCCTATGGCTCGATGTTGAGTGTCTGGCGACGGGCACCCCCTGCCTTCCCACTCGGGCCGCTCAGAGGGCCCAATTACGAGTTAAAGCCAGCGTTCGCCGAGACGGCGCACGGCCGTGTCGGAGAGGTCTATTGCTCTTTTGACGGTGTCGAAGTTGACGTTTTCGGCCGTGTCGTTGGGCCAGTGGTAGCGGCCCGGTTGCTTTTGGTCGGTGCAGCTGCAGAGGGCGACGGTCTCGTAGCCGGCGACGCGTGGCTCGAGGGCGTCGGTGCCGTTGTAGGTGCGCAGGTTGGGGTAGAGCCAGACGCCCTGTTCGCCGGCGACGCGCTCGATGAAGGCGAGGGCCCGGGGCGGGTAGTCGCGCATCTTCAGGAAGCCCTCGCCCTGCAGCGCCAGCAGGTGGGTGGCACCGAGCGTCTCCAGGCAGAGGAAGAAGGTGGACTCACGCGGCAGCTCGCCGAAATGACGTTCGCCGAAGGCTTTCATCCCCTCGCTGAAGGACTCCTCCGAGCCGGCGGAGAGGAGGATCACCCGGATCCCCTGCGGCGGGTCGGCTCCGAAGCGCCGGGCCAGATCCAGCAGGGCGACGACGGCGGTGCCGTTGTCGTTGGCGGCGGGGACCGATTTGCGCGCGCCGATGTCGGCCATCGCCGCGACCGAGCCGAGGCCGAGGAAGAGGCCGAGCTTTGCCAGCGGGCGGCGGCCGGTCAGTGCGCCGAGCGCCGCCAGCACAGGGCCGCCGACGACCGGCGCCATCAGCGGCGGGCTGGTGTCGGTGCGCTCGAGCATGCCCAGCCGGTCGGCGAGCTCGGGCAGGGACGGGTGGAAGACGAGTCCGGAATGGGCCGCGTCGTGGTGGGCGCTGACGACGACGGTCCGCTCGGCGTCGGGGTCACCGAGCTCGCAGACGACGTTGTAGGTGGTGCGCCGGGGGAGGACCCGGCGCAGGCGACGCTGGCCCGGCGGGAAGTCGTCGGCCGTCCCGGCGGCGCCGACCGTCGCCAGCAGCGTCCCGAGGAAGCGCCGGCCGCGCAGCGCCGCCGCGGCGCCAAGCGCTCCCAGCGCCGCGCCGATCCCCAGCGGCCACCAGTAGGTGCCGTGCGCATCCTCGGCCTCGATCCGCGCCTCCGCACCCAACTCGCCGAACTGGGCGACCAACCACTCGGCCGCCCGGCGCTCGCCGTCGGAGGCGGACGGGCGCTCGATCCGCTCCAGTTCCTCGAGCCGCTCCCGCAGCCGTTGCACATCAGATTGCATCGGGCCAAGACGCTAGCCGCTTACCATGGCCCCATGTTCGGCGGTCGGCTCGATCACCCTCTTCCATTTCCGCGGGATCAAAGTCACGGTCGACTGGTCGTGGTTCATCGTTTTGTTCCTGGTCATCTTCTGGATGACCGGCAATTTCGAAGACATCCTCGGCGAATCCGGGACCACGCCGTTCCTGCTGGCGCTGCTCGCTGCCGTCGGCTTCTTCGGGTCGATCCTGCTCCACGAGTTCGGCCACGCGATCGTCGCGATGCGCAACGGGATCGGCATCACCAGCATCCAGCTCTGGATTTTCGGCGGAATGGCGAGGATGGACCGCGAAGCCGACACGCCGGGGACGGAGCTGAAGGTGGCGCTGGCCGGGCCGGCGGTAACCGCCGGCGATCGCGATCGTCCTCGGGGCTAGTCGGCGTCGCCGCTGCCGGCTGGGGCGGGTTCGAGGATGCGGTCTTGCTCGAGACGGGGTCCGACGTATCCGGCCTGATGGCGTTGGTCGCCTGGTTGGTGACGATCAACATCCTCGTCCTCGTCTTCAACCTGCTGCCGGCATATCCGATGGACGGAGGCCGGGTCGCCAAAGCACTCGCCTGGTACCGCTCGGGAAACCGCAATTCGGCGACGCGCTTCGCCGCCAACCTCGGCCGCGTCTTCGGCTATCTGTTCATCGGCGGCGGGATCGCCCTTGCCTTCGCCGGCTACGCGTTCACCGGTATCTGGCTGGCGCTGGTCGGGTTGGTGATCAACGGCTCCGCCCGGGGGGCCGCGATGCAGACGGCGCTGACCGACCGCATCGGCGACGTCCGCGTCGCCGACGTGATGGACCGCGAGCCGGTCACGATCCTCGGCGACCTCACCGTCGAGCAGGCGCTAGACGAATATTTCCTCCGCTACCGCTGGCCCTGGTTCCCGGTAGTCGACGCCGCCCACCGCTTCCTCGGCCTGATCCAGCGCGACCGCGCCGACGAGGTCCCGGAGATATCCCGCGCCAACTCCCACGTCGCCGAATACGTCGACCACGACATCGGCCTCTTCGTCCGCGACGACACCCCGCTCGACTCGCTCCTCGCCAACCAGAACCTGCGCCGGCTCGGCGCGCTGATGGCGGTCGACGCCGAAGGCCGTCTCTCAGGCGTGATCACCATCGAGCAGGTCGGAAGAGCGCTACGCGACGCCACCCCGGCTCGAACCTCCGCATAGTCCGCACACGACTGCTCCCCGAGGGGGGAGATTCAGGCCGCGGCAGAGCTTGTTCTCGCTATGGGAGAAGAAGCTCTGCCGCACGGGCAACGCCTGGCTGCTCTCGCTCGGCGACAGCATGGTGTCGTCTCTATTCGACAACTTCGACGTCTCGGCTACTCCCCTCAAATGGTTTGGCGGTCGGGGGAGGCTGGACGGTTCCACCGCCTCTATCGGGGTGTGTATGCCATCGGGCACACGAACCTCTCCCTGTCTGGACATTGCCTGGCCGCGGTGCTGGCCTCGGGACCGAACTCTCTGCTGAGCCACTACTCGGCTGGGTGGCTGCTCGGGCTCATCTCCACCCGGCCGGTTCCCGTCCACGTGACGACGCCGACCCCGCGCAAGCGGCGGGACGCCGTGCGCATTCACCACTCGCGCACTCTGCTCGTCGCCGACCGCGCTCTGGATCGGGGGATTCCGGTCACCTCCGTCGCCCGGACCGCGCTTGACCTTGCGGGCGTACTCCGATTTCGGAACCTGCGACGCCTCATCCGCCGTTCGGAGGAGCTCCGGGTCTTCGACCTCGGTGACTTTCGCTCGGCCGTCGCTCGCAACCGCGGTCACCGCGGCAGAGCTCCACTCGAGCGCGCGATGGATATTTACGAGCCACCTCGTCTCACCCGCTCGGAGCTCGAGCGGGAATTCGTCGCGCTCGCCCAGCAGAAGGGGTTTCCTCCCCTCACCACCAATTTCGACGCGGTTGGCTACGAGCTCGACGTCTACTGGCCGGAGCTGCGGTTTGCGGTTGAACTGGACGTCTATGCGACCCACGGCGCTCACGAACCCTTCGAGGAGGATCGCCTCCGCGACGAGGAGCTGAAGCTCGCCGGCATCGAGTTGACCCGCGTGACCGGTCGCCGCCTCGAACGGGAACCGCGGCAGGTGATGGAGCGCGTCGCTCGACTCCTGGACCAGCGCCGGAGGCAGCTCGGGTCCGGGACCTGGGTCGGCGCGGAGAGCGGCCGCTAGACGCTTGCGCGGTGGCGCTCGATGATGCGGCCGAAATCGATGTCGGACGGGAGCGTGCCGAAGGCCTGACCCCAGTCGCCGGAGAGGCGGGAGGCGCAGAAGGCGTCGGCCACGGCTTCGTCGCCGTAGCGGACCAGCAGCGAGGCTTGGAGAGCTAGGGCCATCCGCTCGACGACACGGCGGGCGCGGGACTCGATCGTCTCCAGGTCGCCGGGTACCTCGTCGCGCAGCTGGGTGGCGTAGGCCGCCAGTCGCGGCTCGGCGACCGCGCCCTCCTCGACCTCGGCGAAGAACGCCTCGAGTGCGGCCGGGCTCTTCACCATCGCCCGCAGGACGTCGAGGCACTGGACGTTGCCGGATCCCTCCCAGATCGAGTTGAGCGGGCTCTCGCGGAAGAGGCGGGGGAGCCCCGACTCCTCGACGTAGCCGTTGCCGCCGAGGCACTCGAGCGACTCGCCGGCGTGCATCACCGCGCGCTTGCAGATCCAGTACTTGAGGACTGCATTGGCGATCCGCTTCAGCTGCTGGGCTTCCTCGTCGCCGGCAATCGCTTCGTCATAGGCGCGCGCCAGGCGCAGGGCCGAGATCGTCGCCGCCTCGGACTCGATAGCCAGGTCGGCGAGGACGTTCCGCATCAGCGGCTGCTCGACCAGCTCGCGGCCGAAGACCGAGCGGTGGGTCGCGTGGTGGATCGCCTGGGCGACCCCGGCCCGCATCCCGGTGGCGCCGCCCATTACGCAGTCGAGCCGGGTGTGGTTGACCATCTCGATGATCGTCCGCACCCCAGCGCCCTCCTCGCCGACCAGCCAGGCCGAGGCGGCGTCGAACTCGACCTCGCTGGAGGCGTTGGAGCGGTTGCCGAGCTTGTCCTTCAGGCGCTGCAGGCGGAAGCGGTTGCGCTCTCCGTCGGGGGTCCAGCGCGGGAAGAGGAAGCAGGAGATGCCGCCGTCGGCCTGGGCGAGGACGAGGAAGGCGTCGCACTGGGGCGCCGACATGAACCACTTGTGGCCGGTCAGCTCGTACTCGGCGCCGGGGCCGCCGCCGTTGACCGGCCGGGCGACGGTGGTGTTGGCGCGGACGTCGGTCCCGCCCTGCTTCTCGGTCATCCCCATCCCGGCCAGCGCGCCGGCCTTGCCGTCGGCCGGGGCGTTGGCCGGGTCGTAGGCGGCGGAGAGGAAGCGCGGCTCCCACTCGGCGGCGAGCTCGGGCTGCGTCCGCAGCGCCGGGATCACCGAGTAGGTCATCGAGATCGGGCAGCCGATCCCGGCCTCGGCCTGCGACATGCACATGAAGGCGGCGCCGCGGGCGACGTGGGCGCCCGGCCGCGGGTCCTTCCACGGCGAGGAATGAAGCTCGAAGCCGACCCCGACGGCCATCAGCTCGTGCCAGGCGGGGTGGAACTCGGGCAGGTCGATCCGGTTCCCGAAGCGGTCGTGGGTGCGCAGCTTCGGGCCGTTCTCGTTGGCCAGGCGCCCCAGCTCCTGCGCCGCTCCGCTGCCGGCGTACTCGCCGACCGCGGTGATTCGCTCCAGGTCCCACTCGGCGCCCTCGCGCCGAACCGCCTCACCCAGCACCGTGTCATTCTCGAAGACGTTGTAATCGACGAACGGGGGAGGCTGGTTGAAGACCTCGTGATTACCGGAAGTTGAACGTTCTACCGTTGCCATAGGCCTGGATTGTCGCAGCCCGGCGACGAGGAGTCCTAGATAGCATCGCCGCCCGTGACCAAGATCAAGGTCTTAAAGCCGGTCGTCGAGCTCGACGGTGACGAGATGACCCGGATCATCTGGTCGTTCATCAAAGAGCAGCTGATCCTGCCCTACCTCGACGTCGAGCTCGAGTACTACGACCTCGGGATCGAGAGCCGCGACGCGAGCGAAGACAGGATCACGGTCGAAGCCGCCGAAGCGATCAAGCGACACGGGGTCGGCGTCAAGTGCGCGACGATCACCCCCGACGAGGCGCGGGTCGAGGAGTTCGGCCTGAAGGAGATGTACCGCTCGCCGAACGGGACGATCCGCAACATCCTCGGCGGGGTCATCTTCCGCGAGCCGATCGTGATCTCGAACATCCCCCGCCTGGTGCCCGGCTGGACGAAGCCGATCGTGATCGGCCGCCACGCTTTCGGCGACCAGTACCGCGCCACCGACCTGGTCGTGCCGGGGGAGGGGACGCTGACCCTCACCTACACGCCGAAGGATGGTTCCGAGCCGGTCGAGCTCGACGTCTACGACTTCCCCGGCGGCGGTATCGCGATGGCGATGTACAACCTCGACGAGTCGATCCGCGAGTTCGCCCGCGCCTCGATGCGCTACGGCCTCGACCGCGGCTTCCCGGTCTACATGTCGACCAAGAACACGATCCTCAAGCGCTACGACGGCCGCTTCAAGGACCTCTTCGCCGAGGTCTACGAGGCCGAGTTCAAGCAGGAGTTCGAGGCCGCCGGCATCACCTACGAACACCGCTTGATCGACGACATGGTCGCCGCCGCGATGAAGTGGGAGGGCGGTTACGTGTGGGCCTGCAAAAACTACGACGGCGATGTCCAGTCCGACACCGTCGCCCAGGGCTTCGGCTCCCTCGGCCTGATGACGAGCGTGTTGATGAGCGCCGACGGGAAGACGGTCGAGGCCGAGGCCGCGCACGGCACCGTCACCCGTCACTACCGCCAGCACCAGCAGGGCAAGCCGACTTCCACCAATCCGATCGCCTCGATCTTCGCCTGGACCCGCGGGCTCGCCGCCCGTGGCCGCATGGACGACACCCCCGCGGTCTCGCAGTTCGCCGAGACGCTGGAGCGCGTCTGTGTCGAGACCGTCGAAAGCGGGAAGATGACGAAAGACCTGGCCCTGCTGGTGGGCGGCGGCCAGGAGTACCAGACCACGCAGGAGTTCCTCGCCTCGATCGACGAGAACCTCCAGCGCGCGATGGCGTAACCAGCTTCCAACCTTCCAACCCCAACTCGAGGAGAGGACTAAGTGAGCACCACCCCCGTCAAGGTCACCGTCACGGGCGCCGCCGGACAGATCGGCTACGCGCTCTTGTTCCGCATCGCCAGCGGCCAGATGCTCGGCCCGGACACGCCGGTCGAACTGAGCCTGCTCGAGATCCCGCAAGCGGTGAAAGCCGCCGAGGGCACCGCGATGGAGCTCGACGACTGCGCCTTCCCACTGCTGCACAGGATCGACATCAGCGACGACCCCAAGCAGGCCTTCGACGGCTGCAACGTCGGGCTTCTGGTGGGTGCGCGGCCGCGCGGCCCAGGCATGGAGCGCTCCGACCTGCTCGAGGCCAACGGCGGCATCTTCAAGCCGCAGGGTGAAGCGATCAACGCCGGCGCCGCCGACGACGTGAAGGTGCTGGTGGTCGGAAACCCGGCCAACACCAACTGCCTGATCGCGATGTCGAACGCCCCCGACGTACCCCGCGAGCGGTTCACCGCGATGATGCGGCTGGACCACAACCGGGCGATCTCACAGCTGGCCAACAAGCTTGGCAAGCCGGTGTCCGCGGTCAGCAACATGATCGCCTGGGGTAACCATTCGCCGACCCAATACCCCGATCTCGTCAATGCCAAGGTGGAGGGCGGCAGCGCCTGGGACGCCGTTGACGACGAGACGTGGATCGCCGACGAGTTCATTCCGCGGGTGGCCAAACGCGGCGCCGAGATCATCGACGCCCGTGGCGCCTCCAGCGCCGCTTCGGCCGCCAACGCGGCAATCGATCACGTCCACGACTGGGTGCTCGGCACTCCTGACGGCGATTGGGTCTCGATGGCGGTGCCGGCCGATGGTTCCTACGGCATCGGCGAGGGGATCGTCTGCGGGATGCCGTGCACCTGCGGCGGTGGAGAGTGGAGCATCGTCCAAGGCCTCGACGTACCTGATTTCTCACGCGAGCGCATCGATCGCAGCGTGATGGAGCTGCAGGAGGAGCGCGACTCGGTCAATCAGCTCGGGTTGCTCTGACCAGGAAGCGATAGGGCAAAAAAGAGGCCGGCGATGCCGGCCTCTTTTTTGATAACGGTTAGTTCCGATCAGCCACCAGTCGGGTGATACTGCCGACCGTCCTTTTTCACCCGGCCCTCTTTCTCGAGATCGCCGAGCACGCGGTACAGATAGTTCGGCTTGATTTTCATCTGCTTGGCGACGTCGGAGGCGCTGATCCCGGGCTGGCTCTCGATCAGTTGCACTGCCTGGTCGGCGCGGGTGCCGCCACGACGTTTACGGCGACGGCGGGTGGTGGTGCCAGCTTTGGCGGTTTTGGCTGGTTTTTTACTGGCGCTGCCGCGCGGACGACCGGGGCCGCGGCGACTTGCTTTACCACCGAGTGCAGCAAGGGCCTGCTCGGCTTGCTTGATCTGATTCTCGAGCTCGCGAATGGTTTTCTCCAACGCATCGCGAGCTACGTCCAAATGGTTCGTGCTGGGGGGCATCTAGATCCTTTCCATCCAAAGTAAGAGTTACCCGCAGGAGAGTCTGCCAGAGTCACACACACTGTGACACCCGGATGGGGCAGATCAATAGGGATATTTCAGATAGTCGGCTAATCGGCAGCTCAGTTGGTGGACATTCGAGGGTGGTGTGTCTAATACGACGCCCGTTTGACACTGCGAGCGGGGCCTCAGAGTCCAACAACCAAGTTTGCTTCACTCGGTGGAGGTGCTCCCGAGGGGGGGTGTCCGCCCCTCCTGCGACTACGGCCGGTACTTGCTGCGCTTCCTTGGATACGTCCGAAAGACGTGATCCCAGATCGGCGAGGAGACGCCGTAGCCGTAGCTGTGGTCTTGGAAGTGATGGCGCATGTGGTGTTCGCGCAACCGCTTGCCGAACTCGGTCCTGGGGACGAAGTGATGCACGTAGTAATGCGTGTAGTCGTAGAAGAGGTAGCCGAGGAGGAAACCGGCGAAGAGCGGGAAGGCGGCGTTGCCGAGGATCGCCCAGAAGCCGAGGAAGAAGAGCGCCGCCAGCGGGATCGAGACCGAGGGCGGCATCACCAGTCGCATTTTGTCGTTCGGATGGTCGTGGTGGATGCCGTGGATGATGAAGTGCATGCGCCGGCCGACGGCATTGTCCGGCTCCCAGTGGAACACGAGGCGGTGCAGCCAGTACTCGGTCAGGGTCCAGACCCCGATCCCGGCCAGGGTCAGCAGCGCCAGCTGCCAGGCGGCGTAGCCGCGATCGACCCCGATCCACTCCATCGCCACCACCACCGGAACGAAGATGATCGCCGGCACCGCGGGGTGGACACGGGAGAAGAAGTTTAGGAAATCGCTCTTGAAAAGCGGGGGAGAAGCGGACAGCTTCTCGCTGCGGGAATGACCCTCCATCAGCCTCGATACTAGCGCCGAGGGCCGCGTTCCCGGAAGACGCAGGGAAGCTGTGACGAAGCTGTTTCGAAGATGTGGCGATTTGCGGAAACGGTCCTCGCGCCTACCCGGCGACGGTGCAAACATGCCGGCCGTGCCGCGCAAGCCAAAGCCTCCGACCTGCGAAGACTGCTATTTCCGCAAGAACCTCCTTTGCGCCCTGGAGCTGAACGAGGCCTGCACCACCTTCCGCCCCAATCGACCAGAGGGCCTCGTCCCCCCGCGGCAACCCGTTCTGCTCATGCGCGCCCCGCGCTGGGCCTCGCGTCCTGCTTAGCTGCTGCTCGCGCCCTCCCAAGGGCATCGCGTCTCGCCATTGGCGCTCCTCGGGCGGGTGGCTCGGGGTGAGGGGGTATCGAGCATCCAGCGCAGGTGCCCCCTCACCCCGAGACAGGACCCGCCTGCCAGAGCGCACTATGTTTTCCTCGATGCCCGAGCGTGACGTCTTCGTCGATTGGAGCCGGACCAGGTACGTGAGCCGCCGCGCCAGCGGCTTCTCGCCGAACGTCGACGTCTACTACTGCGGCGAACCGCAGCGGGCGATCGTCAAGGTCGACCTCGCCGGGGTCGAGCTCCCGGAGGTCGGGATCGAGGTCAGCGGCCGCCACCTGGCGATCGTCGGCGAGCGGCATGTGCAGGAGAGCGAGGGCCGTGTATACCAGCAGATCGAGATCCCCTCGGGTCACTTCCGCCGGGTCGTCGAGCTACAGGTCGAGGTCGACGCCGAGCGCGCCAGCGCCACCTACGAAGAGGGCATCCTGCGGATCGAGCTGCCACTGCGCGACCACAACGAGACTTCCCGCCGGGTTCCGATAGGCCGTAGGTGATGGAGGGGGCACCGGTCCTCGAAGTGGTCGACGCGCCGCTCGACGCGGACGACGCGATCCGCGTCGACCAGCCGTTGCCGGAGGCGCTGCCGATCCTGCCGCTGCGCGACACCGTCACCTTCCCCGAGACACTGGCGCCCCTCGCCGTCGTCCAGGACCGCTCGATCCAGCTGATCGACGACGTCCTCGGCGCCAACCGGATGCTGGCGATGGTCACCGCCCGCGACCCGGAGAACGAGGTGCCGGGGCCGGGGGACCTCTACGACGTCGGCGTCGTCGGCGCCGTCGCCCGCATGGTCAAGGTCCCGGATGGCACCCTGCGGATCCTCGTCCAGGGGATGCAGCGGGTGAAGCTGGGCAGCTTCGTCGCCGAGCAGCCCTACATGGTCGCCCGGATCAGCGAGCTGTCCGACGTGATCGAAGCCACCCCGGAGCTGGAGGCACTGAGCCGCAACGTCCAGCGCACCTTCTCGGAAATCATCGAGCAGATCCCGTACCTACCCGAGGAGCTGCAGCTGGCGGTTGCCAATATCGACGACCCGGCGGCGCTCGCCCACCTGATCGCCGGGGCCCTGCGGATCGGGACCGAGGAGAAGCAGAAGCTGCTCGAAGAGGTGGACGTCGCCAAGCGTCTGCGCCACCTCTCGCGGATCCTCGCCCGCGAGCTCGAGGTGGTCCAGCTCGGGACCCAGATCCAGACCCAGGTGCAGTCGGAGATCGACAAAGGACAGCGCGAGTTCTTCCTCCGCCAGCAGCTGAAAGCAATCCAGGACGAGCTCGGCGAAGAGGACGATCAGCTGGCCGAAGCGAACGAGCTGCGCGAGAAAATCGACGCCGCCGAGCTTCCCGAGCACGCGCTGAAAGCGGCCGAGCGCGAGCTCTCGCGGCTGGAGAAGCTGCCGCCCGCCGCAGCCGAGCACGGCGTCATCCGCACCTACCTCGAGTGGCTGACCGAGCTTCCCTGGGCGAAGGAGACCGAGGACAACCTCGACCTCCGCCACGCCCGTAGGGTCCTCGACGCCGACCACTACGACCTCGAGAAGATCAAGGACCGGATCCTCGAGTACCTGGCGGTGCGCAAGCTGAACCCGGACTCGCCCGGCCCGATCCTCTGCTTCGTCGGCCCGCCCGGGGTCGGCAAGACCAGCCTCGGCAAATCGATCGCCCGCGCGCTCGGCCGCGAGTTCGAGCGGATCTCGGTCGGCGGCGTGCGCGACGAGGCCGAGATCCGCGGCCACCGCCGCACCTACATCGGCGCCATGCCGGGGACGATCATCCGCGCCCTGCGCGACGCCGGTTCGCGCAACCCCGTCTTCATGATCGACGAGATCGACAAGATGGGCGCCGACTTCCGCGGCGACCCGGCCTCGGCGATGCTCGAGGTGCTCGACCCGGCCCAGAACGACAGCTTCCGCGACCACTACCTCGACCTCGAGTTCGACCTCTCCGACGTCGTCTTCATCGCCACCGCCAACGTCCTCGACACGATCCCGGGGCCGCTGCTCGACCGGATGGAGACGATCGAGCTGGCCGGCTACACGCTGGAGGAGAAGCGCCACATCGCCCGCAACTACCTGGTCGGCCGCCAGATCGAGGCGAACGGGCTGAAGCCGTCGCAGATCGAGTTCGCCGACGCGGCGCTGACCGCGATCGTCGAGGAGTACACCCGCGAGGCCGGGGTCCGCAACCTCGAGCGCCAGATCGGCACCGTCTGCCGCAAAGTCGCCCGCCAGGTCGCCGAGGGCAAGTCCAAGGGCAAGGTGAAGATCTCGGGCAAGAAAGCGCGTGAGCTGCTCGGACGCCGGCGGGTCTTCGTCGAGCAGCGGCGGCGGACCAAGGATCCCGGCGTCGCCACCGGCCTCGCCTGGACCCCGGCCGGCGGCGACGTCCTCTTCATCGAGGCGACCGCGATGCCGGGCTCGGGCAAGCTGACGATCACCGGCCAGCTCGGCGAGGTGATGAAGGAGTCGGCGCAGGCGGCGCTCTCCTACGTGCGCGGGCACTGCGGCGAGATCGCGCCGAAGGTCGAGGGCGACTGGTTCGCCGATCACGACGTCCACGTCCACGTCCCGGCCGGGGCGGTTCCCAAGGACGGTCCCTCGGCCGGGGTGGCGATGACCGTCGCCCTCTCCTCGCTGGTCAGCGGCCGGCCGGTCCGCAACGACGTGGCGATGACCGGCGAGGTGACCCTGACCGGCCAGGTGCTGCCGATCGGCGGCCTCAAGGAGAAGTCGCTGGCGGCGCAGCGGGCGGGGATCAAGAAGGTGATCGTGCCGGGCCGCAACGAGGGGGACGTCGCCGAGATCCCCGCGCAGGAGCTCGGCACGCTCGAGTTCGCCTTCGTCGACGAGGTCTCCCAGGCCCTCGACGCCGCCCTCCCCCTCGCTAGCCCGTGCGGAACCGCTCCCGCGTCTTCTGGATCGTCGCCGGGCTGACCCTGCTCGGCGCGGTCCTGCGTTTCGCCACGCTCGGCGTCCAGGCCTACCACCACGACGAGATCGTCACCGCCAGCCGGGTGCTGCGGGTCGGCTTCGGCCACGCGATGGACGCGGTCGGCTTCTCCGAGTCGGCGCCGCCTCTCTACTACGCGCTCGCCTGGCTCTGGACCCAGGTCGCGGGCAACGGCGAGTGGGGCCTGCGCTCACTCTCGGCGATCGCCGGCGTCGCGACGATCCCCGTCGCCCACCTGGTCGGGCGCGAACTGCGCGGCGAGCGCGCAGGTGTGATCGCCGCCGCCCTGGTCGCGGTCAACCCGATGCTGCTCTGGTACTCGCAGGAGGCGAGGGCCTACGCGCTGCTCGGCTTCTTCTGCGCTCTCTCGCTGCTCTACTGCGTGCGGGCGATGCAAGGGGGGAGGCGACGGGACTTCACCTGGTGGGGCGTGTTCTCGGCACTTGCCCTCGCCACCCACTACTTCGCCGTCTTTCCGCTCATCGCCGAGGTCGTCCTGCTGGCGCGGCGGCGCGGTCGCGCGATCCTCTCCGGCCTCTGGATCGTCGGCGTCGCCGTGGTCCTGCTGGCGCCGCTGGCGATCCACCAGATGTCCTACGGCCACGCCGAATGGATCGGCAAATTCAGCCTCGGCCACCGGCTCGCGGAAGTCGGGATCACCTTCATGGTCGGCGAGACCGGGGACATCATCGGCCGCACCGAGCAGTGGCAGCCGGCGCTCCTCCCGCTGGCGTTGGTCGGAGCCGCTTTCGTCCTCCTGCTGGCGCGCGGCACTCGCTCCGAGCGCCGCGCTGTCTTCGTCCCCATCGCTGTTGCCGCGGCCGCGGTCGGCATCCCGCTGCTGCTGGCGATCCTCTCCGCCGGCAAGGACTTCGTCCTCGCCCGCAACCTGCTGCCGGCGCTGGTGCCACTGCTCGTCGCCGTCGCCGAGGCGCTGACGACGGCGCGGGTCCGTCGCCTCGGCACCGCGATCGCCGCCGTCCTCGTCGTCTACTCACTCGGCTTCAGCGTCTGGGCCAGCACCTCGCCGGAGCTGCAGCGCCCGGACTGGCGGGCGGCGGCCGACCATCTCGGCGAACCGGACGGGCCGCGGGCGACGGTCACCTGGGTGCTGGGCGAGGCGCCCCTGCGCTTCTACCTCTCGACCGGGGCGATCCAGCTGAAAGCGTCGGAAGGCTACGACTGGCTGGTCCGCGAAGTCGCCTTCGTCTCGGTGGGGGAGGCGCCGCCGCCCCCGCGTCGCCTGCTCGGACCCGGCTTCCGCGAAGCCGGGGCTGAAAGCGCGGGGCAGCTGTTCATCCGTCGCTACCGGCTGCCAGGGCCCGAGCTGGCACCGCTGCGGCTGCGCGAGCTGCGCCAAGCCCACACCGGGTTTCGCAATAACGGCGTCCTCCTCGACGGCGTGGGCCCAGGCTGAAGCTGACCGGGGCATCCCGGCGTCCTCGCTCGCTTGTGTGCAGAGCACACGGCGCTCACTGCGTCCTTGGCCTGCTTGGTCACCCTCAGCCTGGGTAGAGGGTTATTCTGGTGGTGGCCACGGAATCCAGCGAGGAGAAGGCATGAGCAAGACGACCACCGCGCGCGCCGGTGACATTTACGAGACCGCCCGTGAGAACCCTTACGTGCAGCGCTTGATCGAGGACGAAGATCTGCGTGACAGCCTCAAGGACGCTTTCGAAAGCGCCAGGAGCGCCTATGGGCGGGCGACCGGAAACGGCAAGGGAACCGTCAAGGCGGTGACCAGCGACAAGAAGGTCCAGAAGGAACTGCGCAAGGCCGCCGAGAGCCTGCAGGAAGCTTCCGAGAGCCTGCGCGCGAAGCCGAAGCGCAAGGGCGGCATCGGCAGATTGCTGCTGATCGCGATCATCGGTGCGGTTATCGCCCTGGCGGTCAGCGAGGGTGCGCGCAAGGCTGTCCTCGACGCTCTCTTCGGCGCCGAAGAAGAGTTCGAGTACACGAGCACCACCTCCATCAACGGGTCCTAGGCGCGGCCTAGGCTAAGGACTGGATGGAGGCTGCGACCAAAGAGCGGGAGTTGAGCGGCGACAAGGCGCAGCGGATCGTCGACGCGATGCGTGATTCCGTGGCCCGGCGCGGTGCCGCCGGCTCCACCTTCGAGCACGTCGCCCGTGAGGCGGGCGTCAGCCGTGGCCTCCTCCACTATTACTTCGGGACCAAGGAGCGGCTGCTGGTCGAGGTCGTGCGCCGCGACACCGAGCTGCGGGTCGAACGCCTCGACGCGCGGCTGGCGCCGGCGAAGACCGGCGACGACGTCATCGACGCCCTCGTCAGCAGCCTCACCGAGGTGATCGAGAACGAACCAGGGTTCTTCCTCCTCCTCTACGAGCTGTTCAGCGCCGGGCGCCGCAACCCCGAGATCCAGCGCGAGGTCGGTCAGCTTTTCGAGCGCACCCGCTCGCACGTCGCCGAGGTGCTGCGCAGCAAGGACGAGGAGGGGGTGGTGAGCCTGCGCTTCTCAGCCGAGGACGTCGTCTCCTACCTCTTCGCGCTCGGCGACGGCTTTGCCCTGCAGGCGCTTTCCGATCCCTCGCGGGATACGCAGGGCGCCTTCTCGGTCGGCGTCGCTTCGGCGCGTTACCTGCTCGGCGCCGAGTAGCTACAGCCAGCCGGCGCGCTTGAAGCGCCAGTAGAGGTAGAGGCAGACGGTGAGGATGGCCGCCACCACGGCCGGGTAGCCGAACCTCCACTGCAGCTCCGGCATGTGCGCGAAGTTCATTCCGTAGATGCCGGCGATCATCGTCGGCACCGCGGCGATCGCGACCCAGGAGGAGATTTTCCGCATGTCTTCGTTCTGGCGCATCGAGACCTGGGTCAGGTTTGCTTCCAGGGCGCTGTCGAGCAGCTGGCGGAAGTTCTCGATCCGGGTAGAGACCCGGCGCAGGTGGTCTTCGACGTCGCGGAAGTACTCGTGCAGATTCTCCGGGATGACGGCGAAGTTGCGGCTGCAGAGTTCTTCCAGCGCTTCGCCCAGCGGTGCCGTCGCTGCCTGGAACTCGAGCACCTCACGCTCCAGCTTGTAGATCCGCTCGGTCGGGTTTTGGCCTTCGCCGAAGACCTGCAGCTCGACTTCGCGCACGTCCTGGTCGAAGCCCTGTGCGGCTTCGATGTAGCGGTCGACGACGTGGTCGAGGATCGCGTAGAGGACCGCGCCGGGCCCTTTCTCGAGCAGGTCGGGGCGCTGCTCCAGCCGGGAGCGGACGGGGCCGAGGTCGGCGTTGCCATGGCGCACGGTTATCACGAAGTCGGGGGCGACGAAGCAGGAGACCTCACCGACTTCGATCACCTCCTCGGGGTCGACGTAGCGAGCGGTCTTGACGACGACGTGGATCGTGTCGCCGTAGGCCTCGACCTTCGGCCGCTGGTGGGCGCGCACCGCGTCCTCCACCGCCAGCTCATGCAGCCCGAACTCGGCCGCCACCGCTTTGAACTCCTCCTCGCTCGGCTCGACGACGCCAAGCCAGACAAAGGCCCCCTCCTTGCCGGCTGCCTCGCCGGCGCGCTCCATCGACAGCTCCCCCTCCCGTCGCCTTCCCCGCTCATAGGCCGCGCAGTCGACGATCATCGGCCCAGATTACGCATCGCGAGTGACGGCCCGCACGGAGTGACCGGGCTCACAGACCCGGGTCCGGCCCCCGCGAGAGGCTTCCTCCGACGACAACCCGGCGACGAGGGAGATTTAGGCATGAGAGACGCAATGAGGTCACTGGCGGGTTTCCTGGGACGCCGCCGGAAGTTGGTGGTCGGGGCCTGGGTCCTGATCGTCCTCCTCGCTCTCCCCTTCGCCTCGAAACAGACCGATCACCTGACCGGCGGCGGGTTCGACGTCCCCGGCAGCCAGTCGATGAAGGTGAGCGAATCGCTGCAGGACGAGTTCGGCTCGCAGGCCGACGGCATCGCGGTGGTGCTGCAGGCGGATCCGGGTGCGAGCGTGGCGGAGCGAAGTGCGGCAGTCACGCGCCTGCGCGAGGAGGTTGCGACCCTCGACGACGTCACCCTGCCGCCGGCCACGGCGGCGCAGGCCCGTCGGGAGTTGCAGGAGACCGACGTGGTCATGGTGCCCCTGCGCAGCGACCTCTCCTCGGATGAGCTGATCGACCCCGCCGCCACCCTGCGCGAAGACCTCGACCCGGGCAGTGCCGACGCCGGCGTCACTCCCTACCTGGTCGGGCAGCCGACGATCTGGGCGGGGATGCAGGAAATCTCCAAGGAAGACCTCGCCAAGGCCGAGGGGACCGGGTTCCCGATCGTCGCGATCATCCTCCTCGTCGTCTTCGGCTCGCTTGCTGCGGCGGCGCTGCCGCTGGCGCTTGGCTTCGTCAGCGTGCTGGTCACCGGCGCCCTGATCTACTTCTTCTCGCTGCAGCTGGAGACCTCGGTCTTCGTCACCAACATGGCCTCGATGATCGGGATCGGCGTCGCCGTCGACTACTCGCTCTTCATCCTCGCCCGTTATCGCGAGGAGCGCGAAGCGGGGCACGAGCCGGCCGAAGCGCGGGCCCTCTCGCTCTCGACCTCGGGCCTCGCCGTCACCTTCTCCGGCCTGGCGGTGATCATCTCCCTCGCCGGGCTGTGGATGGTCGACAACCAGGCGCTGCGCTCGATGGCGCTGGGCGCGATGACCGTCGTCGCGGTCTCGATTCTCACCGCGACGACCCTGCTGCCGGCGCTGATCGCGATGCTCGGCGAGCGGGTCCTGCCGGGCGGGATCGTCGGCAAGGTCGAGCACTTCTTCGGCCGCCGCTTCTACCGGCGCAAGACCGCCGCCCAGCACGCGACCGAGAAAAACCGCTTCTGGCGCGCCTGGACCGAGCGGGTGATGGCGCGGCCGTGGACCGCGGTCATCGGTGTCTCCGCGGTGCTGCTCTTCCTGGCCAGTCCGCTGCTCTCACTCGAGACCGGGACTGAAGCCATCGCGCAGTTCCCCAAGGACAGCGATGTCCGGGTCGGCAACGAACTCGCCTCCGACCAGCTGAGTGGCGGCACCGACCCGGTCCAGGTCGTCGCCAGCTTCGACGGCGCCCCAGGCGCCGAGGGCAAAGCGGCCGTCGCCGGCTTCGTCCGCAACCTCGAAGGCACCACCGGCGTCTCCGCGGTCGGCAAGCAGCCTACGCCCGCGACAGCGTCCTGATCCAGGCGACCCCGAGCGCGCCCAGCGAGTCCGACGCGGCGGTGGCGCTGGTCAACCGCCTGCGCGACGATGTCGTCCCGGCCTCGGCCCTGGCGCAGCAGGCCGAAGTCAACGTCGGCGGCGAGACCGCCCGCGGCGACGACGTTCGCGAGCAGGTCAGCGGCTCGATGTGGAAGATCATCCTCTTCGTCCTCTCGCTCTCCTTCCTCGTCCTGATGGTGATGCTGCGCTCGCTGATCCTGCCGCTGAAGGCGGTGCTGATGAACCTGCTCTCGATCGGTGCGGCCTTCGGGGTCCTCGTCGCGATCTTCCAGTGGGGATGGCTCGACGGCCTCCTTGGCTTCGAAAGCCAGGGGGCGCTGGACACGATCAACATCCCGCTGATCTTCGCGATCGTCTTCGGCCTCTCGATGGACTACGAGGTCTTCCTCATGTCGCGGATCCGCGAGCGCTACATGGTCCACGGCGACAACGAACGCGCGGTCGCCGAGGGCCTCTCCTCCAGCGCCCGGACGATCTCCTCGGCGGCGCTGATCATGACCTCGGTCTTCGCCGTCTTCGTCCTCACCGGGGTTCCCTCGATCAAGGAGCTCGGCGTCGGCTGCGCGGTCGCGATCGCCCTCGACGCCACCCTCGTCCGCCTGATCCTCGTCCCGGCGGCGATGAAGCTGATGGGCGACTGGAACTGGTGGTTCCCCAGCTGGCTCGACAAGCTGGTTCCGGACTTCAGCTTCGAGGGCGGCGAGTCGGAGCCCGAGCCGGCCAAGGCCTGAGGTCGACGGGCCTAAAACCCGACATATATGGGGGTTTTAGGCCCGTCGGCTTAGGATGGCCGCGTGAACGGGGATGAGATTGCATTTGCTGGGGCTGCTCGGCAGGCGGAGATGGTTCGGGCGGGGGAGGTTTCTCCCAAGGAGCTGGTGCAGCTCTGCCTGGACCGGATCGCTCGACTCGATCCTGAGCTGAACTCGTTTCGGAAGGTCTTTGCCGAGAAGGCATTGTTGGAAGCCGAGCAGGCCGAGGCGCGGATCAAGGCGGGGGAGGAGCGGCCGCTGCTGGGGGTGCCGATCGCGATCAAGGACGAGATCGACGTTGCCGGCGAGGTCAAGACCAGAGGCACCGACGCCTTCACCGAGCCGGCGAAGGCCGACTGCGAGATCGTGCGGCGGCTGCGTGAGGCCGGGGCGATCGTCGTCGGCCTGACGCTGCTGCCGGAGCTGGCGATCTGCGGCTTCACCGAGTCGGCCACCTACGGCGTCACCCGCAACCCCTGGAACCCGCAGTGCACGCCCGGCGGATCTAGTGGCGGATCGGCCTCGGCGGTGGCCGCGGGCCTGGTGCCGATCGCCTCCGCCGGCGACGGCGCCGGCTCGATCCGCATGCCCGCCGCCTTCTGCGGCCTCTTCGGCCTCAAACCGAGCCGCGGCCGGGTCTCACTCGCCCCCTACCTCGAAAGCTGGGGCGGGATGACGGCCGAAGGCTGCCTCAGCCGCTCGGTACTCGATACCGCGCTCTGGCTCGACGTCGTCTCCGGCGGCTCACGCGAGCCCGAGGCGCCGCCGCCGCCCGCCCGCCCCTTCGTCGAGGCCGTGAAGACGCCGCCCGGCAAGCTGAAGATCGCCTGGTCGACCCTGGCGCCCCGCGCGGCCCTGCCGCCGACCGTCGACGACGATGCCAAGGGCCCCGTCGCCGACGCCGTCGCACTCCTGAGCGGCCTCGGGCACGAGGTCACTCAACGCGATCCCGATTGGGGCAACATCGGCAACAACATCACCGTCAGTTACCTCGCCGGGGTCGCGGACACCGTCAAGGAAGTGCCGCACCCGGAGCGGCTCGAAAGCCGAACCCGTGGCTTCGGCCGCCTCGGCGGGTTCCTGCCCCGCAGCCTCTGCGAGAAGGCTCGCGGCGAGGCCCGCGCCGCCGACGCGGCCCGTATCAACGCGATATTCGCCGACCACGACGTCCTGCTGATGCCGGTGATGGGCGGCGCGGAGCTGCCGATCCGGCGCTGGGAGGGCAAGGGCGCCCTGCGGACCGCTCTCGAGATGGGCCGCTTCTATCCCTACTGCGTCCCCTGGAACCACCTCGGCAACCCGGCGATGGCGGTGCCCGCCGGCTTCTCACCCGAGGGGATGCCGCTCTCGATCCAGGTCATCGGCCGCCCCGGCGACGAGGCGACGCTGCTCTCGCTCGCCGCCCAGCTCGAGGCCGAGCGCCCCTGGGCCGACGCCCGGCCGCCGATCTCCTAAAGCGCGTCGCTCCGCGCAGCCCGTTACGCGTTGCCGCAGTGGCCACAGCGGGCCGTGCCGACCCGTCGGTCCTGCCCGCAGCTCGAGCAAGCGGCGATGGCAGCCCGCCCGCATCCCTCGCAGCGAGGCGTGCCGCGCAGCGGGAAGCCACAGAAGGAACACTCGCCTCGGCGGACCCGCCGCGCCGGGACGCGTTTGGCGAGGAAGCGCTGCAGCGCGACGAAGGCGATCAGCGTCAGGGCAATTCCGGCGATCGAGATCGCCAGCGGTCCCACCTCGTCGAACTCGAGGTAGCTGTCGGTGTAGTCCCCCGCCATCGCCAGGGCGAGGACGGCGGTCGCCCCGATCAGGGCCAGCGCGGCGGGTAGGTAGCGCGAGTTCCGCGATCGCAGGCGGAGCAGCAGGCGGTAGGAGATCGCCAGCATCGCGATCAGAAGGGTCAGACGCAGGAGGAAGACGATCCGGTCGTGCTTGGTCTCTTCGTCGTCCCGGTCGGAGGCGGCGTCTTCCCTCAGTTTGTCCGCGTGCGCTTCGGCCTCACCCGCTGCCGCCACGGTGCGGGCCTCGGCGGCGCTCGCGGCCTGCAGTTCCCGCGAGGCCGCGGCGAACGTGGCCTGCGCATCCTCGTATTCGATCTGCAGCTCGGCCGACGGCTCGCCGGCGTCGAGCGCCGTGCGGTAGGCCTCACGGCGGAGCTCGAGCTGGCGCGTCGCCGCCCTGCGGTCTCGCCGAGCAGCTGCGACGTCGTGGATCGCTTCCCGGTGTTGCGTGATCGCCGCCAGTTCCCCGCGGTCGACCAGTGCCTGATTGGGCAGGTAGGAGGGCGTGTCGGGCTTGGCGACCTCGTCGAGCTTGACGTAGGCCCAGATGGCGCCGATCGCGATGAAGATCGCGAGGACGAGAGCGAGGACCTTCTCAGCGGTGGAGGTCTCGATCTCTCCGTCGCCCACGCGCCCGCCCGCCGGCCGGAATCTGCCCTTGCTCTCGCTCATCCGATTCTCCTTTTCTGCCTCCCTGAGGCGGATTCGTCCTGGGCCGGAGCTCGATGGCAAGCTCGCAATCGAGGGCGGCGGCGATACGCGAAAGGGTGTCGATGCGCGGCGGCCTCCTGCCTCGCTCCACCCGCGCGATCGCCGACTGGGTCGTCCCGCAGAGCTCGGCGAGTTCGCGCTGGGAGATCCCCCACGCTTTTCGCCGCTCCGCGACGCGCTCGGCGATCAGGCCGAACAGCTCTCGATCGTCAGGACCTGACATAGCAATCCTGCTATGTATAGCAAGGTTGCTATGGAACGGCGTGCGCCCTAGTTGAAGACCTTGCGGAAGCGCGCCAGGTCTTTGACCTTGCCGCGCGGGCGCAGGCGGCGTTCCAGCACCATCTTCATCTGATTGGCGTCGGGTTTGCCGGCGGCGATCCAGTCGGCCCAGCTGGTCTCGATCGTGACGTTGGCGCTGGGCGATTCGCCCGGCTCGGTGCGGGTCGAGCCGTTGTCGAGGACCAGGTGCCACGGTTCGGCGTCGGTGAAGCGCCACTGCACGACGAAGGGCGAGCCGTTGGCGGCGGCGGGGTCGGCGACGCGGCTGATCAGGTCGAAGTAGAGGCGCTGGATCTCGGGATCCTTGCTCGGCGGCGGTCCTTCCGGGGAGCCGATCACGCCGGCCATCATCATCTTCACCTGGCGCTCCGCGAGGCCCTTCTCGTCGTCGTCGGGCGGGAAGGGGAAGACGCCGGGGGGAACTCCTCGGTCGGGAAGCCGATCGTCCGCCAGCGCTGGCGGATCAGTTTCATCCCGAAGGCGTAGATGTCCTCGAGCGAGAAGCCGTAGCACTCGGTGTAGGAGCGGTCCATGTTCGGCGGCGAGAAGACGGCCGGTCCGTAGGGCAGGACTTCGCGCAGCAGCTCGGTCACCGCCTCGCGGTTTTCCTGCCAGCCCGGCGTCGGCTCGTTGAGCAGATCGGAGAGGACCTTGACGCCGAAGCCGATGTGGCGCTGCTCGTCGCGGGAGACGTTCTCCATCCCGGCGGTGAACCCCGGCATCGTCTCCTCGGAGGCGAAGAAGTCCTCGATGAAGTGCTGGCCCGGCTGGGCGAGGCTGCCCTCGACGATCAGGTGGTAGAGGGTGATCGCCTGGCAGAACTTCGCCACCGAGCGGTCCTTGCGCAGTTCCTCGGCCATCACGTCGAGGCGGTCGAAGATCCCGCGGTACCCCCAGTTCAGCTGCGGCAGGGTGGAGGAGAGGGTCTGCTGGATCGAGTCGCCGCCGACCCCGATCACCTCCTTGAAGAAGCGGTGGAAGAAGACCGAGTGGCGGACCTCGTCGACCTGCTGCGTCGCGAGGAAGTAGGACATCTCCTCGGTCGGGGCGGCGGTGACGTAGGGGGCGAGGGTGTCGGCGACCCGGTCCTCGCCGTAATAGAACATCGAGTAGATCCACATCGCCGAGCGCCGCTGGATGTCGCTCAGCGCCTCCCAGCCGGCGCGGTCCTGGGAGAAGTCGAGGTCGTAGGCGCTCCAGTTGCCCTGCTCCCAGCGCTGGTACAGGTCCGTGTAGGTGATGTTGTCCATCAGGCGCTGGGAAGCGACGCTCATCGTGTCTCCTTTTGGTGCATAGAAGGGCACCGAGGAGACTACCGCGATCCTGGCTGGCTGGCCAGGATCAGGCGACGGGCTCAGGCGCTCCCGGGCTCGGCCGGGGCTGGCGCGTCGATCTCGCGCTTGAGGATCTTCCCGGTCGGGCCCTTCGGCAGGTCGTCCAGGAACCAGACGATGCGCGGGTACTTGTAGGCGGCGATTCGCTCCTTGACGTACTCGCTGACCTCCTCGGGCGTCAGCTCCTCGCCCTCGTGGAGGACGACGGCGGCGCCGATCTCCTCGCCCCACTCGTCGTGGGGGACGCCGAGGACGGCGGCTTCGCGGATCTTCGGGTGCTCGTAGAGGATCTCCTCGACCTCGCGCGGGTAGACGTTGTAGCCGCCGCGGATGATCAGGTCCTTCTTGCGGTCGACGATGAAGAAGTATCCGTCCTCGTCGATCCGGGCCATGTCGCCGCTGTGGAACCAGCCGCCGCGCATCGCCTCCTCGGTCGCGTCCGGCCGCTGCCAGTAGCCCTTCATCACGTTGTGGCCGCGGATCACGATCTCGCCGACCTCGCCCCGCGGCACCTCCTGGTCGTTCTCGTCGACGACCTTCATCTCGACCTCGCGCAGCGGCGTGCCGATCGAGCCCGGCTTGCGCGGCCGGCCGGGATGGTTGCTGCTCGCCACCGGCGAGGTCTCCGAGAGTCCGTAGCCCTCGAGCAGTTCGCAGTCGAAGGCCTCCTCGAAGCCGCGCAGCACCTCGACCGGCATCGCCGCGCCGCCGGTGATGCAGATCCGCAGCGCCGAGGTGTCGTGCTCCTCGCGCCCGGGGTGGTGGAGGAGCGCCCCGTACATCGTCGGCACGCCGTAGAAGTGGGTGACACCGTCCCGCCCCATGATCGTCAGCGCCTCGCCGGGGTCGAATTTGGGCAGCAGGGTGAGGGTCGCGCCGACCCGCAGCGAGGCGTTCATGCTCACCGTCTGGCCGAAGGAGTGGAAGAGCGGCAGCGAGCCGAGGACGACGTTGCCCGCTTGGACTTCGCAGGTGGTTTCGGAGGCGATCTGCGCGTTGCGGGTGAGGTTGAGGTGCGTCAGCTCGGCGCCCTTCGGCTTGCCGGTGGTTCCGGAGGTGTAGAGGATCACCGCCGTGTCGCCATCTGCGGTTGCGGCGACCTCGGTGTCCGGGTCACGGTCGGCAAGCAGCTCGGCGAAGGATTCGGGCTCGACCTCGATCAGCTCGGCGCCCGCCTCGCCGGCGCCCGCCCGCGCCTCCTCCCCGAAGCCGTGCCAGGCGAGCAGCAGCTTGGTGCTCGAGTCCTCGAGGTAGAAGGCGATCTCGCGCCGCTTCAACAGCACGTTCATCGGCACGACCACGCCGCCGGCGCGGAGCACGCCGTAATAGGAGATCGGGAACTCGAGCACGTTCGGCAGCATCACCCCGACCCGGTCGCCCGGCTGGAGCCCTTTCTCGCGCAGCAGCGCCCTCAGACGGGCGCTGCGGTCGTCGAGCTCAGCGTAGGTCAGCTCGAGCGGGCCGAGGCGCACGGCGACCGCGTCCGGCGTCCGCTCGGCGCTCTCGGTGACGATCGATGCGAGATTCAGGCCCATCACATTCCTCCCGGGATCAGGTTGCTCCCGGCGCCAGTCTAGAGCGCGGCTCGCCGTTCGCTAGGCTCGCCCCGATGGAGGACCTCGGCCACCCCGTCTCTTACCTCGTGGCCAAAAAAGGGATCTCGGTCTTCTCCAGCGATGGGAAAGAACTCGGGCGCGTCGTCCGCGTTCTGGCCGCTCCGGAGGCCAACATGTTCGACGGGATCATCTTCGACACCAGTCGAGGGCCCGGCGGCCACCGCTTCGTCGATGCACCTGAGGTGGAGGCGATCTACGAACGCGGAGTGCGTCTGAAAATCGACGCTGCGGAGGCCGGGGAGCTGCCGAAGCGCCGGAGATGACGGTCAGACGGGCATGCGCTGCGGTTTGGCACTAGGATGCCGCCGATGCGCAGACTTCTCCTGATCATCGGCGCCTGCGTGGCGTTGCTCCTGGCCGGTTGCGGTGGCGACGATTCCTCGACCACCTCTTCGTCCGCCGGCGAAGACACGGCGAGTTCCCAGCAGGCCGAAGCGCCGAAGCAAAAGACGAAGCCGGCGGTTGCGCCTGCGAACGGCGCGCCGCCGAGGGAACTTGTCACCGACGACCTGGAAGAGGGGACGGGGGCGACCGCGAAAGCGGGAGACGCGGTGACGGTTCAATACGTCGGCGTCAACTACAAGACCGGCAAGGAGTTCGACGCCTCCTGGGATCGCGGCGAACCCTTCACGTTCAATCTCGGCGCCGGCGAAGTGATCCAGGGATGGGATCAGGGAGTCGAAGGGATGAAGGTCGGCGGTCGCCGCGAACTGATCATCCCGCCGGAATTGGGGTACGGCCCCGCCGGCTCGCCGCCGGCGATCCCGCCGAACGAAACGCTGATCTTCGTCGTCGACCTCGAAGCGGTCGAATAGACGCTCGGCGCGGCAGCATCGCCCTGTGCCGCGCGCCCCGATTGCCGAACGACTGACCGCCCAAGGCCTGTCAGGCGAGCCGCTGCGCTCGCCTGAGGCGGTGGCGGGGCGTTTGCTGGCGGTGCAAGGGCAGGACCCGCGGGGAGCGCGGCTGGCGGTCAGAGCTCGCACTGAGGGCGTGACGGCAGCCGACGTCGACCGGGCACTGACCGAGGATCGCTCACTGCTGATCACCTGGCTCAACCGGGGGACCCTCCACTTGGTGCGCAGCGAGGACTACCCGTGGCTGCACGCGCTCACGACCCCCACCCACTTCGCCAGCTGCAGGCGCCGCTTGCAGCAGGAGGGGGTCTCGGAGCACGCTGCGGAGCGGGCGATGGGGACGATTGACAAGACCCTCGCCGAGGAGGGGCCATTGGGGGAGGGGATCTGCGGTTGAGGCTGACGGAGGCCGGGGTGCGGACCGAGGGACAGGCGTTTATCCACCTGATGTTCCTCGCCTCCGCCCGGGGGATCCTCGTCCGTGGTCCGATGGTCGGCAAGCAGCACGCTTACGCCCTGGTCCGCGACTGGCTCGGTGAGCCGAAACCGGTCGACCGGACCCAGGCGGTGGCGGAGCTCGCCCGTCGCTATCTGGTTGGGCACGGCCCCGCCGACGATCGCGACTTGGCTCGCTGGGCCGGGCTACCGTTGCGCGACGCGCGGGCCGGACTCGAGGCGATCGCCTCCGAGCTGGAACAGCGCCAGGATGGGCTGGTCGATCTCAAGGGTCGCGCGGACCCCGCCCCCCTGCCGCCGCCGCGACTGCTCGGAGCCTATGACCCACTGCTGCTTGGCTGGACCTCGCGCGAGGAAGTCCTCGGCCCGCACAAGCTGCTGGTCACGATCAACGGGATCTTCCGGCCCTTCGCCCTGGTCGATGGGCGAGCGGTGGCGCGCTGGGGGCTGGCCGGCGGCAAGGTGACGATCGAGCATCTCGGCAAGGTGCGAGAGAAGGACGCCGCTGCGCTCGGCGAAGACGCGCAGCGGGTCCTTGAGTACCTGAACGCCTAAGGAGCTCGGTCGGCGCCCTCCTGGGTCTGGTTGTCGAGGCGCGGCGGCATCGCGTCGGCAACCGCAGGCGGCGCGTCCTGCCCCGGTAGCGGCTCGGCCTCCTGCTCCCAGATGTTGTTGAGCGAGACCTGCAGGTAGGCCCAGAAGCCGGGGGCGAGGAGCAGGTAGAGGATCAGCGCGATCCAGCCGCTGACCGGCTCGCGGCCGGTGATTTTCGAGGCGCCCTGGACGCGCTTGGTGCCGCGCCAGTAGGTGACCAGCGCCGGGATGACGATGAGCCCGCCGGGGAACAGCGCCAGCACGGAGTTGGTCGGGTTCTGGCCGAGGTCATAGCCCTTGGCCTCGCCGTAGGCTTTCAGCTCCTTGTTGATCTTGTACCACCAGACCAGGTGGTAGATCCCGAGGGTGACGATCGGCAGCAGGGCCACGGCCCAGGGATTGCGCACCTTCACCTCCTGCTCGGTGCCGCGAATCTTCATTTCGTAAGCCATGACTCTCCGTTTCCTAGTTTGGGCGTACCGGGGCGATGTCGTTGCCAGATCCTCCTGCCGTAGCCGGTCGCGGCAGAGGCTGGTCTCCGTCGGGCCAGCCTATCCCGGCATCTGCGGAGGGCCGATCCAATGGACTTTCGGCAATACCGCTATAAAATTCATCTAATGAAGTTGACTATCGGCATCATTTTCCTTCTGTCGCTGACTTTTGGTGGCTGCGGGGGAGGCGACTCGAATACCGGTTCCGAAGACGTCGCCCTGCGGTTCGCGACGGTGAGGGGCGGTGGGGGGGATTCGAGGCCGAAGGTCGTCCCCACGCATCGTCCTCCGCCGAAGGAGGTCGCAGTCAAGGTGCTCAAGCCGGGCTCGGGCCCCCTTGCTCGGCGGGGAGACCGGGTGACCGTCTACTACGTCGGCTTCGACCACGAGACCGGAGAGGAGCAGTACGACGGTCGCTGGCCGCCGGCAGCGCCCCAGGTTTTCGAGCTTGGCCATGCGGGTCAAGGCGTCGGATGGGAAGAAGCCATTGAAGGAATGCAGGTCGGCGAGCGGCGCGAGGCGATTGTTCCCTCACGTCTCCTCCATGGGACCGGAGCGGTCGACTACGTGATCGACTTGGTGCGGATCCAGTCGGCTTCGAGGAAGGCTCGGGAGAGACGGTCCCATGCAGACGAGTCAGCCAGCCAGTCTGACGAACGAGAGAATTTCTCATTTGAGCAGGAAGGTCCTTTTTCTGCCATTACAGGCGGGAACGGGGATCACAGGCCGAAATTCGATCCTCCTGACCGGCTATCCCCCAAGGTGCTTCGCACGAGAGACCTGGTTGTGGGAACTGGTCGTGCCGCCCGTCGCGGAGACGAGGTGGGTGTCTACTACGCCGGTGCCATCTACAAGACCGGCCGATCCAGATATGAAGGTTGGCCGCCGGCGTCCTCGCCAGTGACCTTTCAGCTTGGATTCGGCCTCTACGAAGACGCCTGGGAACGAGGCATCGAGGGAATGAGAGTCGGGGGCAGCCGGGAGATGATCGTCCCCGCGCGCCTCCTCGCCGGGTCGCCGACGCTCGACTACGTGATCAAACTGGTGACCCTGGAACCGGGGTCAGGGACCCCTTGAATCTCGCAATGAAACCTTCTCTGGTAGCAGGCGCCCTCTGCTTGGCTCTGGTCGTCCCCGCCTGTGGGGGAGACGATGAACTGACGAGCGGCAAGCCGCAAGACACCACCGCAAGATCCACGCAGCAGGACTCAAGCTCCGCCGCTGCCAGAGGATCTGGGGAAAATACTAGGTCTGAGGTCGAACCTTTCGACGACAGAATCGAAAAGAAGGTCGTCGTCGCAGATTACGAGCAGGAAGGTTTCCTTTCGGCTATCCACGGCGGTAAGGGCAACGAGTTGCCGCGTTTTGATCCTCCCGATCGGCCGGCGCCCAAGCAGCTCCTGATTCGGGACCTCAGGATGGGATCTGGACCCGCTGCTGAGAGCGGCGACGAAGTGAGCGTCTACTACGCTGGCGCCAGGTACGGAGCCAGCAGGCCTTCGCTCGCCGCATGGCCGCCGTCGTTCCCGACGATCCTCCTGCTCGGCTCCACTTCCTACGACGTCTACGAGGACGCGTGGGAAGAAGCCATCGAAGGGATGAGGGTCGGAGGCCTTCGCCAGGCGATCATCCCTTGGCATCCGTTCAACGGCGACCCGGCGCCGTTTTTCGAGTACGTGTTCAAGCTCGTAGCTCTCGAGCAGGATCCGGAGAAGCCGTAGGACGACTTACGTTCAGTCCAGCTTCGGGCTGCGCCAGGGTGCTTCCAGCCGCCCGACCAGCTCGTCGCCGAGGCCCTCGATCGGGACGCGGACCTGCTCGAGGGAGTCGCGGTCGCGGAGGGTGACGGTGTCGTCGTCCATCGTCTGGTGGTCGACGGTGATGCCCCAGGGGGTGCCGATCTCGTCCTGGCGGCGGTAGCGCTTGCCGATCGAGCCGCCCTCGTCGAACTCGGCGGGGAGGCGCTTGCGGAGGTCGGCGAAGATCTCGCGGGCCTTCTCCGGCATGCCCTCCTTCGAGACGAGGGGGAGGACGGCGACCTTGACCGGGGCGAGGCGCGGGTGCAGGCGCAGGACGGTGCGCTGGCGGCCCTCCACTTCCTCGATCTCGTATGAGTCGACGAGGAAGGCGAGGGTGGCGCGGTCGGCGCCGGCTGCCGGCTCGATCACGTGGGGGACGTAGCGCTCTTTGGTCTGCTGGTCGAAGTACTCGAGCTTCTCGCCGGAGAACTTGGCGTGCTGGGTTAGGTCGAAGTCGCCGCGGTCGGCGATCCCCTCCAGCTCCGACCAGCCGATCGGGAAGAGGTACTCGATGTCGCTGGTCGCCGAGGAGTAGTGGGAGAGCTCGTCCTCGCCGTGGGCGCGGACCCGCAGGTGGTCGGGGCGGATGCCGAGCTCGGTGTACCAGCGCTCGCGCTCGTCCATCCAGTGCTGGTGCCACTTCCGCGCTTCGGCCGGCGGCACGAAGAACTCCATCTCCATCTGCTCGAACTCGCGGGTGCGGAAGATGAAGTTGCCGGGGGTGATCTCGTTGCGGAAGGACTTGCCGACCTGGGCGATCCCGAACGGCGGCTTCTTGCGGGCGAAGCCGAGCACGTTCTTGAAGTTGATGAAGATGCCCTGCGCCGTCTCCGGCCGCAGGTAGACGGTCGAGCCCTCCTCGGCGACCGGGCCGACGTGGGTTTCGAACATCAGGTTGAACTGGCGCGGCTCGGAGAGCTCGCCGCCGCACTGGGGACAGACCAGCTCGGTGTTCGGGTCGCCGCCCTCGGCCTCGACCGCCTCGCGCAGATGGTCCTCGCGCCAGCGCTTCTTGCACTTGCCGAGGCACTGGACGAGCGGGTCGGTGAAGCCGGCGAGGTGGCCCGAGGCCTCCCAGACTTTCGGGTGCTGGAGGATCGCCGAGTCCAGGGCGACGATGTCGTCGCGCTCCTGCAGCATCGCCTTCCACCACTCGGCCTTGACGTTGCTCTTCAGCAGGACGCCGTAGTGGCCGTAGTCGTAGGTCGAGCCAAGGCCGCCGTAGATCTCCGAGGAGGGGAAGACGAAGCCGCGCCGTTTGCACAGCGCGACGATCTCCTCCATCGTCACCTCGGTCGGTCGCGTTCCCTGCTCGGTCGCCATGGCGAGAACGGTACCGGCTGCGATAATCCCGCAGCCTCATGCCTATCTACGAGTACAAATGCGAGAACGGCCACCTCTTCGATGTGATCCAGAAGATGACCGACGAGCCGCTGCACGAGTGCCAGGAATGCGGCGCCCCCGCCGCGCGGGTGCTGAGCGCCCCGGCGATCCACTTCAAGGGCTCGGGCTTCCACAACACCGACTACGGGACGAAGCGGGGCGGCGGCAACGGCGGCTCCGAGGGCGGTGGCGAGTCGGGCTCGGGCTCGGGCTCGTCCGATTCGAAGTCGGACTCGAAGAAGAGCGATTCGAAGTCGGACTCGAAGCCGGCCGCCTCGACCGCCGACTGAGCGTCGATGTCGAGCGAGGTCCGGGTCGGCCTGGTCTGGCGCTTCGCCTTCGGGGTCGCCGCGATCGCGGCGCCGGTGCTTGCCTACGCGGTGACCGCGCTGCTGGTCGACGGGCACGCGAAGAAGGAGTACTTCGAAGCCGTCTCCCAGATCCTGCCGGTGCTGCTGTTGGCGCTGGCGATCGAGCAGCGCTACTTCACCCGCGCCGGCCGCAACCGGCCCCCCGAGTCGCCGCTGCAACTGGAGCTGGCCGGGCGCCGGCTCGACAACCGGACGATGGCGCGCTGGTACACGCTGGCGGCCCGGGTCTACGCGCTGGTCGTCCTCTTCCTGCTCGGCTTCGGCGAGTGGATTGCGGTCGAAGTCCTCGCCACCGGGTCCTCCTCGACCGCCGACCTGAAAAACACCGCCGGCTCCCTCGCCGCCGGCTTCACCGCCCTGATCGTCTCGGCTCTGGTCGGGACGAAACGTTCTGCCGACTGACGATTGGCGAATTTGGGCCCCTATGGGGGCCACAACTCGCCAGTCGCTGGGTCGCTAGCCGTGGAGGAACCTGTCGACTGACTTCTGGCGGACCGACTCGGGGACTTCGATCGAGCCTTCCGGGCCTTCGCCGCACTGTTCCCGTTCCTTCTCGCAGAGGACTTCGGCCGGGGCGCTGCCGCCGATCCCCGCCGAGATGATCAGCTGCGGCATCGTGAAGAAGCCCATGTCGCTGACGAACGCCTTCGGCGCGTCCCAGCCGATGATCGGGCCGTGGATGAAGTTGTAGGGGAGGCGCAGCGGGTCGGTGAGGCGGTCCTTGATCCCGTTGATCACTTCCTGCTGGGCGTGCTCGCGGTCGAGGTCGTCGTAGCCGCCGAGCGAGTAGACGCTCTTGCCGGGGCCGGGGCATTCGCTGACGTGGCGGATCCGCGAGTAGGCGAGGGCCTTTTCGCCGTCGAGGGTGTTCTCGCCCTTGTGCAGACGCAGGCTGACCCCGCCCTGGCCGCCGCCGGCGCCGCCGGAGATGTCGGCGCAGAGCTTGACCGGGACGTCGATCTTGACCCCGCCGACGGCGTCGATCAGGTCTTCGAAGCCGGTGAAGTCGACGATCGCGACGTGGTCGATCTCGATCCCGAGGAACTGCTCGACCGCCTTGATCTGCAGCGCGGCGCCGCCGTAGGCGAAGGCGGCGTTGATCTTCGTCGGCGCGTTGCCGGGGATCTCGGCGTAGGAGTCGCGCGGGATCGAGAGTTTGCGGAAGGTGCCGCCGCCGGCCCGGATCAGCATCAGCGTGTCGGCGCGGAATTCGCCTTCGTAGCAGGGGGAGTGCGGCTTCTCGCCGTTCGACTGCTGTTCGAAGCACTCCTCGGAGGTGTTGTCGTCGCTGCTGCCCGGCGGACGCGCGTCGGTGCCGAGGACGAGGATCGTCTGCGGCTTGAACAACAGGAACGGGTTCCCGTGCAGGGCGTCCCGCGCTTCGCCGGAGAGCTTGAAGGACTGGATCTGGGCCGAGATCCCGAAGGCGACGAGGCTGATCAGGATCCAGGCCAGCGCCGCGATCCCAATCCATTTCAGCACGCGGCGGACGTTGAACGGCGCTCGTGGCGCCCCCGGCCGCCGTGGCTTCTTCTCGCCGCGCGGCTTGCGTGAAGGCAACCTTGCACGATCGCGCAGGGAGGACAAATCCGCGCCTTTTAAGCGCGAAAACAGCCCTCGGCGGGAGCGGTAGACGTTGTATTCGGGCGGCTCGGGCGGCCGCTGCTCGTCGTCGGGGGTCATGAAAGGCTAGAAATCATGGCGGTGCAGCCGGTCATTCGCCCTCCAGCCTCCCGCTCCTCGTGAGCGGACCCGAGACGATCGGGGTTGATCTCGGCGGCACGAAGATGCTGATCGGGGTTCTTTCCTCGGGCATCGAGCCGCACTACGAGCAGCGCGAGGCGTCGACCGGCCAGACCGAGGACGAGCTGGTCGAGCTGCTGGTCCGCGAGGTCCAGGAGGCGCGGGACGCGCGGCCGGATGTCGTCGCCGTCGGGCTCGGGATTCCGGCGACGATCGACCACGACAAGGGCATCGCCGTCTCCGCGGTCAACCTGCCGCTCGCCGACCTGGCGATTCGCGACATCGTCAGCGAGCGGGTTGGGCTGCCGGTCTTCGTCGACAACGACGCCACCGTCGCCGCCTACGCCGAGTACCTCTACGGGGCGGCGCAGGGGATGCCGCACATGGTGATGCTGACCGTCGGCACCGGGATCGGCGGCGGGCTGATCCTCGGCGGCGAGGTCTACCGCGGCTCGACCGGCGCCGGCGCCGAGCTCGGCCACATCGTGATCCAGGCCGACGGGCCGCCCTGCCAGGGCAACTGCCCCAACCACGGTTGCGTCGAGGCGCTCGCCTCCGGCACGGCGCTCGGGCGGGAGGGGCGCGCCGCGGCCGAAAGCTCGCCCGACTCGGCCCTGGGGAAGCTGCTCGCCGAGGGGGTTGAGGTCGACGGCCACGCCGTCACCGAGACCGCGCTCGCCGGCGACGAAGTCGCGATCGGCGTCTTCGACCTGATCGGCAGCCGGCTCGGCGTCGCCTGCGCCAGCCTCGCCAACACCTTCCAGCCGAACGCGATCGTCGTCGGCGGCGGCGTGATCGCCGCCGGCGACCTGCTGCTCGATCCGGCCCGGCGCGAGCTGCGCCAGCGAGCGCTGAACCCGATGAACAAGACGCCGATCCTCGAGGCGACCCTCGGCAACGACGCCGGGATGATCGGCGCCGCCGCGATGGCCCGCAACGAGCTCGTCGCGGTAAGCGCCTGATGCCCGGCTGCCTCTTCGTCTGCCCAACGCCGATCGGCAACCTCGACGACCTCACCCCGCGGGTGCGCGAGGCGCTGGTCGGCGCCGACTTCATCGCCTGTGAGGACACCCGGCGCACCGGCTCCCTGCTCGACAAGCTGGGGATCCGCCCGGCGCCGCGGCTGATCTCCTTCCACGAGGGCAACGAAAGCGCCCGCGCGGTCGAGCTCTCGCAGCGGATCGAACGCGGCGACCTCGTCGCCCTCGTCTCCGACGCGGGGATGCCGGCGATCTCCGACCCCGGCTTCAAGCTGATCCGGCGCTGCATCGACCGCGCCCTCGAGGTCACCGTGCTGCCCGGCCCCTCGGTGATCCCGGTCGCGCTCGTCGCCTCCGGCCTGCCGACCGACCGCTGGCGCTTCGAGGGCTTCCTGCCGCGGCGGGCGGGGGAGATGGAGCGCGTGCTGCGCTCGGCCGAGACCGTGATCGCCTTCGAGTCGCCGCGACGGGTCGGCGAGTCCCTGGCGGCCCTCGCCTCGCTTGCCCCCGACCGCGAGGCGGCCGTCTGCCGCGAGCTGACGAAGATGCACGAGGAGGTAGCCCGCGGCACCCTCGCCGAGCTCGCCCGCCGCTTCCGCAGCGACACCAAAGGCGAGATCGTCCTCGTCATCGGCCCCGCCGCCTCCGGAGAGCACGACAAAGACGTCGGCTTCGCCGTCGACGCCCTGCGGCACCTGGTCCAGTCCGGGGCGCGGCCCCGGGCGGCGGCCTCGGTCGTCGCAGCTCTCACCGGGACGCGCGCGAACGACCTCTACAAAGCGCTGACCGGGCGCGAGGCGCGCAAGTAGAAGATCGTCGCCTGGACGGCCAGTGCCACTGCGGTGGCGAGGCCGAAGGCGCCGGCGGTCGTCAGCGTCGGCAGGGAGATCGCGAGGACGAAGCAGAAGGCGGCGAAGCCGTAGAAGCCGACGAGGAAGTTGCGCAGGAGAAGGTCGACCTGGACGACGCCGCCGTGGGCGTGGGTGAAGACGGCGAGGACGCTGGTGATGATCGGGAACGGGGCCAGCAGACCGCTGAGGTGGGGGCCGAGCGCCCCGGAGGCGGCGGTCAGAGCGAGCACGAGACCGAGCGCGGCGAGGGCGCGGGCGGGGAGGTCCCACCAGGGCGGCGCCGCCGGCGTCGGCGAAGACGAGGGCGCGGGGGGCAGGAGCTTCAGGCCGAGGGCGAAGCCGGCGCCGACCAGGATCAGCGACAGCCCCGGCGGTGGCTGGATCGGGCTCAGAAGGGCGACGCCGACAAGGAACGCCGCCCAGCCACCGAGCACGCTCCCAAGCGGCCCGGTCGTCATCGCGCAACGGCCGTAGACCACGACGAAGGCGGTCAGGGCGGCGAGCCCGAGCAGGGTGCCGCCGGCGGCATCCGCCCCGAAGCCGCGGCCGTGAAGCAGGGTCTCGACCAGCAGGATCGGGCCGGCGACGACGGGCAGTCCGCCGAGCACGCCGGCGACGGCCACTCCCCACCGACGACCCGCGAGGGAGACGGCGACCACACAGAGCGGGGCGAGGAGGATCTTCGCCGCCAGGAGCGTCACCGCGGCAGGCTCGCAGATCGGCGGGATGACCAGCCGCACGGAACCGTTAGCGTCCGCACTCGGAATGAGCCCGAAAAGTTTCTACGTCACCACGCCGATCTACTACGTCAACGCCGAGCCCCACCTGGGGCACGCTTACTCGACGATGGCTGCCGACATCCTGGCGCGGCACCATCGGCAACGGGGCGACGATGTCTTCTTTCTCACCGGCACCGACGAGCATGGGGAGCCGGTGGAGAACGCCGCCAAAAAGGCGGGGGTGAAGCCGCAGGAGCTGGCCGACACCAACGCCGCCAAGTTCGAGGGCCTGATGCCGACGATCGGGGCTACCAATGACTTCTTCATTCGCACCAGTGACCCGCGCCACACCGAGCGGGTCGCGGAGATCATGCAGCGGGTCTACGACAACGGCTGGGTGACCAAGGGGGTCTACGAAGGCTGGTACTGCCCCCGCTGCGCGGACTTCAAAACCGAGCGCGAGCTGGGGCCCGGCAACACGTGCCCGATCCACGAGATCCCGCTGCAGAAGGAACGCGAGGAGAACTACTTCTTCAAACTCTCCGCCTTCCAGGCGCAGCTCGAAGGCCTATATGAGGAGCGGCCGGACTTCGTCGTGCCGGATTTCCGCCGCAACGAGGCGCTGTCCTTCATCAAGGGCGGGCTGGAAGACGTCTCGCTCTCGCGTCCCAGCCTGAAATGGGGATTGCCGCTGCCCTGGGACCCCGAGCAGCGGATGTACGTCTGGTTCGACGCCCTGCTCAACTACGTCACCGCGCTGAAATTCGCTCGGAAGGGGGAGGACCTGACCGACCGCTACTGGCCCGCCGACCTGCACGTGATGGCGAAGGACATCCTCAAGTTCCACGCGGTGATCTGGCCCGCCCTGTGTCTGGCCGCCGAGATCGAGCCGCCGCGGCGGATGGTGATCCACGGCTACCTGCTGATGGGCGAGAAAAAGATGTCGAAGAGCCTCGGCAACGTGCTCGACCCGTTCGCGGTGATCGAGCGCTTCGGCGCCGACGCGCTGCGCTTCTACCTCTTCCGCGAGGTCAGCTTCGGCCAGGACGGTGCAATCTCCACCGCCGGCTTCGAGCAGCGCTACGAGACCGAGCTCGCCAACGACTACGGCAACCTCGCCAGCCGGGTGCTGGCGATGGTCGAGCGCTACCGCGACGGCACCGTGCCGCTCGGGCAGGTCGACGCGACCGTGGCCGAGGACTTCGAAGGCGTGGTGGGACGCTTCAGCGACCTGCTCGACCGGGCCGAGCTGAGCCAGGCGCTGGACGTCGTCTGGGTCCTGGTGCGGCGCCTCAATCGCTACGTCGAGGAGACCCAGCCCTGGGTCCTGGCCAAGGACGAGGCCGACCCCGAGCGCCTCGACGAAGTCCTCTACAACCTGGTCGAGGGGCTGCGAGTGGTGACGCTACTGCTCGTCCCGTACCTGCCGGGGGCGAGCGAGACGCTGCTCGTGGCGCTCGGCGAAGAGGGGCGCGAGCTGGCCGAGCTCGGCTCCCGCGTGGGCGGCCAGAAGGTCGAGCGGGTGCCGCCGCTCTTCCCGAAGATCGACGCCCCGGCCTGATGGCCGCGCCGGTTCTCGCCGTCCAAGAACTGACCAAGCGCTACGGAAGCCAGCAGGCGCTTGCCGGCGTCGATCTCGAGGTGGAGGCGGGACGAGCTGGTCGGACTGCTCGGCCCCAACGGCGCCGGCAAGTCGACGCTGACGAAGATCGCCTGCGGCCTGGTCCGGCCCAGCGGTGGCCGGGTCGAGGTGCTGGGGCAGCCGGCCGGGTCGCCGCGGGCGCGCGCCGCGCTCGGCTACCTGGCGGAGCTCTTCCGCTTCCCGGGCTGGTGCACGGCTGAGGAGCTCCTGCGCTTCCACCAGCGCCTGGCCGGCTCCGCCGGTGGCGAGGCGGAGCGGCGCGAGCTGCTCGGTCTGGTCGACCTCGACGCCGCCGCGGGCAAGCGGATCGAGGCTATGTCGAAGGGGATGCAGCAGCGGCTCGGCGTCGCCCAGGCGCTGATCGGCTCACCGCGGCTGCTGCTTCTCGACGAGCCGACCAGCGCCCTCGACCCGGTCGGGCGGCGGATCGTCCGCGAGCTGCTCGAGGAGCTGCGGCGGCGCGAGGTCGCCGTGCTGCTCAACTCCCACCTGTTGAGCGAGGTCGAGCTCGTCTGCGACCGCGTCGCGATCATCTCCGGCGGCCGGCTGGTCAAGGCCGGGACTCCGGCGGGGCTGGCGGGCCCCGGTGCGGTCGAGGTCGAGACCGGCGCCGGTGTGAACGACTCTTCGAGGGCGCGACGCGCGAGGAGGCGCCGCGGATCGTCGCCGAGCTGGTCGCCGCCGGCGAGCGGGTCTACCGGGTTGAGGTCCGCCACAGCTCGCTCGAAGACGTCTACCTCGAGGCAGTCGGCGGGGAGACGGGATGAGCGGCGGGCAGCTGCGCTCGGCGGCGGCGGTGGTCGGTCTCTCGATCCAGGAGGGCCTTCGCCGGCGGGTCTTCGGTGCCGTGCTGGTGCTGACCGCCGGCTTCCTCGCGCTCTTCGGCCTCGGCGCCCACTTCGCCTTCAGGGACGTCGACGAATTCGCCAACGGGGTGCCGGGAGTCCTCGACGCCCACGCCTTCACCGGGGCGACGATCTTCGGCCTGGCGATGTTCGCCACGCTCTTCCTCGGCGCGGTGCTGGCGGTCTTCCTCACCCTCGGCGTGGTCCGCGGCGACGCCGAGTCGGGTCTGCTGCAGCCGATCGTCGTCCGCCCGATCGGCCGCACGACGATGCTGCTCGCCCGCTTCGGCGGCGCTGCCTCGCTTTCGGCCGCCTACGTGGTCGCCGTCTACCTCGCCGCCTGCGCGATCACCGAGGCGACCGGCAACTGGTCGCCGGACCACCTGCTCGGTCCGGCGCTCGGGCTGGCGCTCGGCGTCGCGATCATCGCCGCGCTCTCGCTGCTCGCCTCCGCGGTCCTCTCGGTGACCGCGCAGGGCATCGTCGTCTTCATGGTCTTCGGCGCCGGGCTCACGGCCGGGTTGATGGCGCAGATCGGAAACGCGATCAACTCGGAGTCGCTGCACTCGATCGGCCGGGTGGCGAGCTGGGCGCTCCCGTTCGAGGGCCTCTACGCGGCCAGCCTGCACGCGCTGATCTCCGGCACCTCCGGGCTCACCGGGGTGGTCCTGCAGCTGGGGCCGTTCGGCGGCTCGGAAGCCGCCGGGCCCGGGCTGATCCTCTGGTCCTTCGCCTACCTGGTCGGCGTCCTCACCCTCGCCGCCTTCGTCTTCTCGCGCCGCGACCTCTGAACGCGGTGCGCCTTTTGCTCGCTATGCGGACATAAGGAACACCGCTAGGTCAGCAGTTCGGGTCCGATCTCGTCCAGCCGGGTCAGGCCGCAGAGCGCCATCGTCAGGTCGAGCTCGGCGAGGACCATTTTCAGCACCGATTCGACCCCGGCCTGGCCGTCTAGCGCCAGGCCCCATATATAGGGGCGGCCTAGGCAGACGGCGTCGGCGCCGAGGGCCAGCGCCTTGAGGACGTCGGCCCCTCCCCGAATCCCGCTGTCGAACAAGATCGCGAGATCTTGGTCGCCGGTCGCGGCGGCGATCGCCGGCAGGGCGTCGAGCGAGGCGATCGCCCCGTCGACCTGGCGGCCGCCGTGGTTGGAGACGACGATCCCGTCGATGCCGCGCCGCGCCGCCTCGCGGGCGTCGTCGGGGTGCTGGATCCCCTTGATCACGATCGGCAGCGAGGTCATCTCGCGCAGCTGGGAGAGGTCGTCCCAGTTGAGCGCGGGGTTGGCCTGGATGCCGAGGAAGTGGCCGGTCGCGGCGCCGACGTCCTCCTCCGGCGGCTTCTCGAGCGCACCGCGGAAGACCGGGTCCTGGAAGTAGTTGGCGACGCCCATCCCGTTGAGGAACGGCAGCCAGGCCTGCTGCAGGTCGCGCGGCTTCCAGCCGGGGATGAAGGTGTCGACGGTGAGGACGATCGCGCCGTAGCCGGCCCGCTCGGCGCGCTCGACCATGCTCCGCGCCAGGGCCGGATCGTCGGGCCAGTAGAGCTGGAACCAGCGCGGTGCGTCGCCGCCCCCCGCGGCGATCTCCTCGAGCGAGAAGTGGGCGGCGGTGGAGGCGATCATCGGCACCCCGACCGCGGCGGCGGCGCGGGCCGTCGCCAGCTCGCCTTCGTCGTGGACGACCTTCTGGACCCCGATCGGGGCCAGCAGCAGCGGCGCCGGCATCGTGGTGCCGAGGACCGTGGTCGAGAGGTCGCGCGCGGCGACGTCGCGCAGCATCCGCGGCACGATCCGGCGGCGCCGGAAGGCCTCCAGGTTGGCATCGATCGTGTCCTCGGTCCCGGCGCCGGCCCAGACGTAGTTGGCGGCTTTGGGGTCCATCGCCTCCCTCGCCCGCTGCTCGAGCTCGGCGACGGCGACCGGGATCGCGGGCGTCTCGCCGCCGAGGCCCCGGGCGTAGATCTCGCGGTAGTAGTCGGCGGGGTCCGGCATCGGGCGAAGGATAGGCTGACCCGTCCGATGATCGACTCCCACACCCACCTGTTTCTCTGCGACGGCGGGGAGGACGAGCTGGTCGCGGCGGCGCTCGAGGCGGGTGTTTCGCGGATGCTGACGATCGGGATGGGAGCGGAGTCGAACCCAGTTGCGGTGGCGAGCGCCGAGCGGCACGAGGCGGTCTTCGCCTCGGTCGGGCGGCACCCCAACGACGCAACGGGCTTCGACGACGAGGCGGCGGAGGAAATCGCGGCGCTTCGGCGCCCACGGGAAGGTGCGGGCGATCGGCGAGACCGGGCTCGACTTCTACCGCGACACCGCGGCGGCGGAGGACCAGCGGCGCGCCTTCGCGGCGCAGATCGAGATCGCCCGGGAGCTCGGCCTGCCAATCGTGATCCACGCCCGCGACCCCGAGGGGGAGACCGCCGCCACCGACGAGATCTTCGCCACGCTCGACGCGCGGGCCGGCGAGGCGCGGGTGATCCTCCACTGCTTCTCGGCCCCGCACCGCGTCGGCGACGCTGCCGAGCGCGGCTGGTACTGCTCCTTCGCCGGCAACGCCACCTACCCGAGCGCCAAGGAGCTGCTGTTCGCGGCGGCGAAGGTCCCGGAGGACAGGATCCTGGTCGAGACCGACGCGCCTTACCTCGCGCCGCAGCCGCTGCGCGGCAAGCGCAACCAGCCCGCCTACGTGGTCGAGACCGCCCGCGAGATCGCCGCGGTTCGCGGCGTCTCCTACGAGGAGCTGGAGCGCACGGTCGAGGCGAATGCCGCGGCGCTGTTCGGCTGGTAGTGAGATGGTCCGGCTCGGCCAGAACTTCCTCGCCGATCCCAATCTGCTCGACGCGATCGTCCGCGACGCCGAGCTCGGGCCGGGGGACGTGGTGCTCGAGGTCGGAGCGGGGGAAGGGGTGCTGAGCGGGCGGCTGGCTGCCGTGGCGGCGCACCTTCACACGGTCGAGATCGACCGCGGGCTGGAGCTGGCGCTGGAGCCGGTCGCGGCGCTGCCGAACGTCGAGCTGCACTGGGGGGATGCGATGAAGCTCGACCTCACGACGCTCGCCCCGGCGCCGAGCGCGATGGTCGCCAACCTGCCCTACTCGGTGGCGACGCCGCTGATCCTGCGGACGATCGAGCAGCTGCCCTCGCTGCGGCGCTGGACGGTGATGGTCCAGCGCGAGATCGCCGACCGGCTGCGCGCCGGTCCGGGAAGCCGCACCTACGGCTCGCCGAGCGCGGTCGCCCAGCTCGCCTGCGAGGTCGAGCTGGTGCGGGCGGTCGACCCGGCGGTGTTCAGGCCGCGGCCGCGGGTCGACTCGGCGATCCTGCGCCTGCGCCGCACCGGCTCCGGCGCCGACGCGGAGACCCGGAAGCTGATCCGCGCCGCCTTCGCCCACCGACGCAAGTCTCTGGCGCGCTCGCTGGAGCACGCCGCGCCGGGCAGCCTGGGGCCGGCGCGCGCGGCGCTGGCCGAGCTTGGGCTGGCGGAGGACGCCCGCGCCGAGGCGCTGGCGCCGGAGCAATTCGCCGCCCTCTCCGCGAAGCTGCGCGGCTAGGAGTTGGCCTCGAAACCTCCGCACACGCCTGGCGGCGGCGGACGCTTCGCGGGGCGGTGTCCTCGGTCGGCCAAATGGCGCTGCCATTGGGCCTCCCTGTCGTCCTAGCCCGCTCGGTCCGGCGCCCGCCAGTCGTGCACGTATGTTTCGAGGCCAACTCCATGCTGCTCCACGCACCGGCCAAGCTCAACCTCTGCCTCTATCTGGGACGCGCCCGCGAGGACGGGCTGCACGTGCTCTGTTCGCTGTTCGAGCCGCTGGCGCTGGCGGACCTGATCAAGGTGACGCCGGCCGAGCGCGACGAGGTGGTCTGTCCCGGCGTCGAAGGGGAGAACCTCGCGGCGAGGGCGCTCGCCGGGTTGCGCGAGCGCGGCTGGGAGCACGAGCCGCTGCGGATCGAGATCGAGAAGCGGGTGCCGGTGGCCGCGGGTCTCGGCGGCGGCAGCGGCGACGCCGCCGCGGTCCTGCGCCTGGCGGCCGGCGAGGTCGCCGACCTGCCCGCACTGGCACTGAAGCTCGGTGCCGACGTGCCGTCGCAGCTGCGCCCGGCGCTGGCCCTGGTGCGCGGCGCCGGCGAGCTGGTCGAGCTGCTGCCGGCGCCGGCCGAGCACGCCGCGGTCCTGCTCCCGGGCGGCGGCGGTCTCAGCACCGCCGCGGTCTTCGCCGAGGCCGATCGGCTGGGGCTCGGCCGCAGCACGGAGGAGCTCGACGAGTTGGCGACGCGTCTGCGTGAGGTCGCCGGCGCCGGCGCCTCGCCGCTCGACTATCCCGGCCTGCTCGTCAACGACCTCGAGCCGGCGGCACTCTCGCTGCGGCCGAACATCGGCGAGGCGCTGGCGGCGCTGCGCGAGTCCGGAGCGCCGCGGGCGATCCTCAGCGGCTCGGGTCCGACCGCCGTCGGCCTCTTCCCCGACCTCGGCGCGGCGCAGGCGGCCGCCGCCCGTCTCGACAGCGACGAAGCGATCGTCTGTGCCGCCGGAGACGCGAGACTGGCGCCATGAGGCTGCCGGGCGAATCCGAGGGCGGGAGCAACCGCAAACGCCTGAAAATCGCCGCCGCGGCGCTGACGATCGGCAGCGTCTACTTCTTCATCAGCCGCCAGCTCGGGCACCTCGATCTGCAGAGCCTGCTGGAGGACGTCTCCAACACGCTCGGAGCCTGGACTTACCTGCTGGTCGCCGTCTTCGCCTTCGCCGAGACCGGCGCCTTCGTCGGCCTCGTCGTCCCGGGGGAGACGGTGATGCTGCTCGGCGGCGCCGTCGCCGGCCAGGGCGCGATCGACATCTACGTGCTGATCGCAATCGCCTGGTTCTCGGCCTGGCTCGGCGACACGACCAGCTTCTTCCTCGGCCGGCGGCTCGGCCGCGAGTTCGTGATCAAGCACGGCCCGCGGGTCGGGATCAGCCACGAGCGCTTCGAGAAAGTCGAGGACTACTTCGGCCGCCACGGCGGCAAGACGATCTTCATCGGCCGCTGGATCAGCCTCGTCCGCGCCTTCGCCCCCTTCATCGCCGGCAGCTCGGGGATGGGGTACCGCGCCTTCGTCCCCTACAGCATCCTCGGCACCGGCCTCTGGGCCTCGCTGCACATCCTCGTCGGCTACTTCTTCTCGCGCAGCATCGAGACCGCTGGCCACTACGCCGCGAAAGGCGCCGCCGCGCTGGCGACCCTGGTCGTCGTTGTCGCCGGCACCGTCTTCGTCGTCCGAAAGCTGCGGGAGGAGGAGAACCGCGAAGCGGTGGTGCGCTGGATGGAGGAGCACCGGGCGACGGCCTGGATCGTCGCGCTCTCCCGCCGCCCCCAGTTCCGCTTCCTCTGGGACCGGGTCACGCCGGGCGGCACCTTCGGCCTCGAATTCACCTCGCTGATGGCGACCCTGGCGGTGGCGCTCTTCGTCCTGGTCGCCTACGCGGTGATCATCGGCGGCGACCCCGGCCCGACGCCAGGCGACGAAACCGCGTTCGAACTCGTCGGCCATATCCAGACCGGGGCGCTGACCAGCATCGCCAAGGTGGTGGGTTGGTTCGGGTCCGCGATCGCCGTCGGCCTGGCTGCGGCGATCTGCGCCGCCCTGCTCGCCTGGCGCCGGCGCTGGGTCGAGTTCTGGGTCCTGGTCGGCGGCATGGCGATCACCCAAACCGGGATCGACGTGCTCGAGGGCGTGGTCGACCGCCCCCGCCCGCCCGAGCCGCTCACCTCCAGCGCGGGCTCTTCCTTTCCAAGTAGCCACGCCGCCCATTCGGTCTTTTACCTCTGGCTGGCAATCACGATCGTGCTGCGGCTGCGCCCGGGGATGGCGCGGGCCACCGCGGTGGTCGTCGCCGGCTTTGTGCTCACCGCGCTGATTGGCCTCTCCCGCGTCTACCTCGAGGTCCACTACCTCAGCGACGTCAGCGCTGGCTGGGCGCTCGGGGCCGCGGCCTTCTCGTTCAGCGCGGCCGTCGGGCTGGTCGTCTCGCAAGTGCGCCAAAATCCAGAGCAGTGACTCTCTACGCGCTGACCGACCTCGGCCACCAGTACCTGCTCTACGGGGCTGCTGGGGTGATCTGCCTGGCCGTCTTCGTGACCCTGATCCTGACCCCGGCGCTTAGCGCCTACGGGCGGCTCTGGGAGAAGGCGGCCGCCGGCTTCCTCTCGATCTTCGTCCTCGCGGCGCTGGTCGTCGGCGGCGTCGTGATCGGCCTCGTCTTCGTTCTGTATTACCCCGACATCGTCGATCTGCTCAACGGGACCTAGGGCGGGCTGGCGCGGCCTGGGCACGCGTCTGGCAGCGGCGGACCGGCGCATGGCGGCGTCCTCAGTCGGCCGAATAGCGCTGCTATTCGGCCTCCCTGCGTTCTTGCCCTGCTTGGCCCGGCGCCGCCAGCCACGCACCCAGTTTCGCCCCAGACCGCCCTAGCTCCCGACGGTGGAGATAATGCTGTGATGCAGGCACAATCCAAGAAGGGTGTCGAAAGCCCTGCAAACACCGAGCGCGCAACCTTGCTCGACGCGCTTTCCGAGGCGGTCGAGTCGGGCGCCGGGTTACCCGCGGTGGCGCGGGCGGCGGCGCGGCTGCTCGACGCCAGCGTTGCCCTGATCGACCGCTCCAGCGCGGTGTTGGCGGTCGCAGGCGCCTCCTCCGACCAGGAGCAGAAGCTGCTCTCGGGCGGTGAGGGGGTGACGACGGTCGAGCTGCGGGTCGCCGACACCGCGGTGGGCGAGCTGCGCTACCGGGCCAAGGCGGCGCCGGACCCTGTGATCGCGCGGATGGTGACGACCTTGCTGGCCCTCGAGCTGGAGCGCTCGCGCTCGCCCGAGTGGGAGAGCGAGGAGGCGGCCGGGGCCTTCGTCCGCGCCGTGCTGCGGCGCGAGGTGACCGACCGCCGCGACATCGTCGCCCAGGCCTCCGAGCTCGGCGCCGACCTCGATCGCGGCGCCGGCGTGGTCGTCCTGCGGGTGGCGCCGCGGGCGGCCCAGACGGGCGAGTGGCGGGAGCGGGCGCTGGTCCTGGCCCAACGCGCTCTGCGCGCCCTGGCTCCCGGCGCGCTGGCCGCCAGCGACGGTGGCGAGGCGGCGGCCGAGATCGCCGCGATCGTCCCCGCCGAGGACGACGAGCGCCTGGCGCGGGCGGCCGCCGGGCTGGCGCGCGAGCTCGACGACAGCCTCTCCGGCTTCCATATGACCACGGGCCGCAGTCGCCGCTGCGCCGACCCCGTCGACCTCTACCGGGCTGGCAGCGAGGCCCACCTGGCGGTCAACGTCGGCGAGGCCGAAGGGCACTCCCTGCTCGCCTTCGAGGACACCGGCGCCTATCGCCTGCTGCTGCCGGCGATGAGCGAGGACCCGGCAGAGCTCGAACGCTTCTACGCGGAGACGATCGAGCCGCTGGTCGCCTACGACGACCAGTACGAGACCGAGCTCGTCACCACCGTCGAGGCCTATCTCGACAACGACGGCAACGTCGCCGCCACCGCCAAACAGCTCTTCACCCACCGCCACACGATCCGCTACCGCCTCGAGCGCGTCCGCGACCTCTGCGGCCACGACGTCAGCGCGACCGAAGGCCGCGAGAAGCTCGGCTTGGGCCTGAAGGCAATGCGCGTCCTCGGCATCGCCTCCCCGCGTGGCCCGGCGATGGAGCCCGGGGCGAAAGGCGGCAAGGTGGCACGGGTGACGGAGGAGTAGGTCGAACGGTAAGCATTCCGGGGAGAGGATTCGAACCCCTCCTTCCTGGACCAAAACCAGGCGTGCTAAGCCGTCTACACCACCCCGGAATGTCCGTCTGGAGACTACCGCGAGCGCGTGGGGAATTCTTCTGTCTGCAGCAGACGATAGGTTACGCCCATGCCCCGCTACACCGAAGGAGAAGCCCGAGAGGCCGTCGCCAGTTCGTTGTCTGTCAGCGAGGCGTTGCGCAGGCTGGGTATGCGTCCTGCGGGCGGTAACCATCGGCTCTTCAAAGAATGGGTGGAGAGGTGGGAGATCCCGACGGACCATTTCGATGCTGGTGCTTCTGCGAGGAGGGCACCGTCGACGCCGGCCATGCCTCTGGCCGAGGTATTGGTGCAACGCTCGACCTACTCCCGGAACAAGCTGAAGCAGCGTCTCTACCTGGAGGGGCTGAAGGAGCGCCGCTGTGAGATGTGCGGCCAGGACGAAAACTGGCGAGGCCGGACGATGTCGCTGATTCTCGATCACATCAACGGTGTCCCTGACGACAACCGCTTGGAGAACCTGCGGATCGTCTGTCCCAACTGCGCTGCGACGCTCGACTCTCACTGTGGTAGCAAAAACCGGCGCGAGCCCGAGATACGCAACTGTAAGCGATGCGGGGAAAGGTTCCAGGCTCAATATCGGGACCATCGCTACTGCTCACACGCTTGCGGATGCCGTTGGGATCGGGTGCGCTTGCGCGGCAAACCAAAGCCCGCGATCCGGCGGGTGAGCCGGCCGCCATACGAGCAGCTCCTCGCCGAGATCGAGGCGACGAGTTGGTGCGCCGTCGGCCGCAAATACGGCGTCTCCGACAACGCCGTCCGCAAGTGGGTGAAGTTCTACGAGCGGGAGCGAGAGGCGGCAGCGACGGGGTCGTCTGGCGTGGCCTCTGCCGCGCCGCGGCCCGCCGCCTGAGCGGTGGCGCCGAAGCTGAGGAGGCGGCCGCCGAAGGCGATCGCGCAGGCGGCGAACCAGGCCCAGCCGAGGGCGAGCCCGCCGAGCACGTCGGTCAGCCAGTGCACGTCGAGGAAGACGCGGCTGAGCGCTACAGCCACCGCGATCCCGACGGCGGCGCCGGCTAGTGCCGGCCAAGACCCGCGTCCCCACCAGCGGCCGGCGACGAGGGCGAAGGCTGCCCATGACGCGGCGGCGGTCGAGGTGTGGCCGCTGGGGAAGGAGGGGCCGAGGGTCGCGGCGACGGCCTCGATCGTCGGGCGGGCGCGGTCGACGAGCTGCTTGATCGCCTCGGTCAGGAGCTTGTCGCCGAGGATCACCGCCAGCAGGAACGAAACCACCCAGCGGTTGCGGGTGCGGGCGATCTCGACGGCCGCGACCACCACCGCGACGACGACCACGGTAACCGTCTCCCCGAGGTAGGTGACAAGGGTTAGGGCGTCGTGCGACCAAGCGCTGGCGTGGCGGTGGCCCCACTCCGCAACGCTGCTGTCGAGGCCGGCGAGCGCGTCGCTGCTGCGCACGACGACCGCCAGCAGGGCGAGCACCACGCCCCCCGCGACGATCGCCACGAGCGCCAGCGTCAGTGCCAGCCCCGTTGCCTTCTCCGGGTCGAGTCGTGCCGCCCGCGCCGCGCGTTGTCCCGCCGCGCCGGCGGCGTGCTGTCCGGCCTCGCGCGCCACCTCGACGACGGCTGGCGCGGTCGAACTGCCCGGATAGCGGCGCGTCAGCAAGGCGGCCCCGAGACCGGCCAGGACAGCGATAACCAAGAGGAGAAGAAACGGCATCAGAAGGAGGAATTACCCCGCAAAGGCCAGTGAACACCCGGATTGGGTCGAGAAACCGATGCATAGTATGCGCGCGACTGGGGGATAGACACCGGCGTGACGGTCGAGGAGAGATCACGCGCGGCTTCCGCGCCCGCAGGAGAGCGGTCCAGCGACCGTCGCTCCGTCGCGATCTTCGAGGCCCGTCCAGGCGGGCTGGCCGACCGCTTCGCCGCCAGGTTCGACTCCCGCCATCCCGCCCTCGTCTTCTTCCTCGCGTTGGTGACGGGATTCCTGTTGTTGGCGGCCGTGTCGATTCTCCTCGCGCTGCTCGTCGTGCACGTGCTGCTTCCCAACGGCGGCCTCGGGCTGGAAGGCACCGACGAGAGCTTCAACGACACGCTCGCCGACAACCGCACCGGCACCCTCACCACGATCGCCGAAGTCGGCTCGCAGGTCGGCGGCGCCCCGGTCCTGCCGATCATCGTCGGCCTCATCGCCCTCGTCTGCGCCTTCCTGCGCCGCTGGCTGATCGCGGCGTTCGCGGTCTTCGTCCTGGCCGTCGAGTCGGCCACCTACCGCGTCACCTCGCTCGCGGTGCCGCGCGACCGGCCGTCGGTCCAGCGCCTGGAAGACCTGCCGGTCGACGCCAGCTACCCCTCGGGCCACACCGCCGCCTCGGTCGCGGTCTATTCCGGCCTGGTGCTGCTGCTCACCACCCGCTTCACCAGCAGCCTGAAGAAGGCGCTGGCCTGGACCGCCGCGATCCTCCTCACCACCTTCGTCGCCCTCTCCCGCATGTACGAGGGGATGCACCATCCGCTCGACGTCGCCGGCGGCATCCTGGTCGGCATCGGGGCGATCCTGGTGTTGCTGTTCGCCTGCCGCGCCGCCGGCGCCACCGCGGAAAGGCGCTCGCGCTCATGAAGCTCGCGGTCGTCGCGCATGCCGGCAAGACGTTCGCGGGCGGGCTCCCGGAGCTGCGGCGCACGCTCAAAGAGGCGGGCGTCCCCGAGCCGCTGTGGACGGAGGTGCCGAAGAGCAAGCGGGCACCGGCCGCGGTCGAGCAGGCGCTGGAGGACGGGGCCGAGCTGATCCTCGCCTGGGGCGGGGACGGGATGGCGCGGCGCTGCGTCAACGCGCTCGAGGACACCCAGGTCCCGCTGGCGATCGCCCCGGCGGGGACCTCGAACCTGTTCGCCACCAACCTCGGCATCGAGCGCGACATCGCGCAGGCGGTACAGGTCGCGCTGCACGGCGACCGCCGCCGGCTGGACGTCGGCCGCTTCAACGGCGAGCGCTTCGGGGTGATGGCCGGGGCGGGATTCGACGCGGCGATGATCAAGGGCGCCGACGACCTCAAGGACCGGCTCGGCCGGGCGGCCTACGTGCTCGGCGGCGCCGCGAAGCTGAACGCCCCGGGCTTCGAGGCGAAGATCAAGATCGACGGCACCCGCTGGTACAAGGGTCCCGCCAGCTGCATCCTGGTCGGCAACCTCGGCGAACTGTTCGGTGGCATCGAGGTATTCGCCGACGCTCAGCCGGACGACGGCAAGCTCGACATCGGCGTGCTCACCTCCGAGGGGCCGGTGAAGCTGGTGCGCGCCGCCGCCCGCACCGCCGTCGGCGACGCGCAGAAGTCCCCCTTCGTGCGGGTCACCCAGGGACGCAAGGTGCGGGTCAAGCTCGATCGCAAGGTCCGCTACGAGCTCGACGGCGGCGACCGCAAGAAGGTCAAGTCATTCAAGGTCGACGTCGAACCCGGCGCGATCACCGTGTGCGTTCCGAACGCGGCCCAAAAAGGGAACGGAGCGAGATGAAGACCGACGTGGGAATGGGAGCGCAGGACCTCGGCGACAAGGCGAAACGGGGGGAGAGGAACTCGCCCACGCGAAGACGCTCGGCTGGCTGGCGCGGGCGGGCCTCGTCGCCCGCGGGGTGGTCTACGGGATCATCGGCGTGCTGGCGCTGAAGCTCGCCCTCGGCGACGGCGGCAAGGCGACCAACCAGGAAGGCGCGCTGCAGACGATCGCCCACCAGTCGTTCGGCGAGCTGCTGCTCGTCCTGGTCGCGATCGGGCTGGGGGGATACGCGCTCTGGAGGCTGATCCGCGCGGCCGTCGGCCACGGCGCCGAACAGCGCGACAGCGGCTTCGAGCGCATCTCGGCGCTGGACAGCGGCATCGCCTACGGGCTCCTTTGCATCACGGCGATCGAGATCCTGACCTCGTCCGCCGGCGGATCGGGGTCGCCGAAGCAGACGACCGGCGGCGTCCTCGCCTGGACCGGCGGCACCGTGCTCGTCGGGATCGCCGGCGCAATCCTGATCGGCGTCGCCGTCTACCAGGGGTACAAGGGTCTGTCGAGGAAGTTCCTCGAGGACGCCAAGACGGGAGAAATGAGCGAGGGGGTCGAAAAGGCCTACACCGCGCTCGGCGTCTTCGGGATCGTCGCCCGGGCGGTGATCTTCGCGCTGATCGGCTACGGGTTGATCAAGGCAGCGGTCGACTACAACCCGAAGGAGGCGATCGGCCTCGACGGCGCGCTGCGCGAACTCGCGCATGCCTCCTACGGTCCCGCCCTGCTGGGCCTCGTCGCCGCCGGGCTGATCGGGTTCGGGCTCTACTCGATCGTCGACGCCCGCTACCGCAAGGTGTAGGAGGGCTTGGCGTCCGCCGAGCGACTTATTGTCTTCGGCATGGAGATCGGAGGAGCGTCGCTTGATCCTGAGGTCCGCGAGGGGCTGAGCCGCAGCTGGAAGGCGCTGATGTTCGTCGGCGTCGCCGCGATCGTGCTCGGCTGCATCGCGATCCTGGTGCCCGCCGTCGCCTCGGTTGGGACGGCGATCTTCATCGGCTGGCTGCTCCTGTTCGTCGGCATCGTCCTGGTCGCCGCGGCGTTCTCGGCGCACTCGATCGGGACGGTGCTGCTGCGGCTCGCCTGGGCGATCCTGACCGTGATCGTCGGCCTCTGGCTGATCGTCGAACCGCACAACGGCACCCTGACCCTGACCCTGGTCCTGGGGATCTACTTCCTCTTCATGGGCCTGACCCGGACCGCGATCGCCTTCATCGCCCGCGGCGAGCCGAACGCCGGCCTGCTCGGCCTCAGCGGCATCGCCGGCCTCCTGATCGGCATCCTGATCCTCGCCAAGTTCCCCAGCAGCGCCGACTGGGCGATCGGCCTCCTGGTAGGCATCGACCTGATCTTCGCCGGCTGGACCCTGACTTCCGTTGCACTGCTGGGCAAAGAACTAGCCAAGCGCGCCTGAACGGCTTTTGACCGAGGTCTCTGGCGGGCGGGTCCTGTCTCCGATACGACCCCGCCGCCCGGGGCGGCGGTCCCGCATCGTCGCCACCCACCCGAGAGGCCGGAGTCAAGGAGCTGTTTTTCGTTAGCTGAGGCGGTCCTCGGGCGGGTGGCACGGTAGGGGGGACCTCCCCTGAGGAAGCTTTAGCTACCGGAAGGGGAGGTGGGTCCCCTGCCGTGACAGGACCCGCCCGCCAACAGCCTTGGTCCCACAGCTTTTTCCTTCCAGCAATACGATTCGGCGGTGAGTTCGCCTCTGGTGCTTGTGATGGCGGCCGGCGAGGGCACTCGGATGCGCTCGACGACGCCGAAGATGCTGCACCCCGTCTGCGGTCGGCCGATGGTCGCCTGGTCGATCGTCGCTGCCCGCGAGGCCGGCGCCGGTCGGGTCGCCGCGATCGTCTCGCCCGGCCGCGACCTCTCCGCCGGCCTGCCTGAAGGCGTCGAGACGGTCGAGCAGCCGGTCTCCGACGGGACCGGGGGCGCGATCCGCGCCGCGCTGCCGCTGATCGAGGAGAGCGGCGCCGAGACGGTGCTGATCCTCTCCGGGGACGTGCCGCTGATCTCGACCGAGACGATCGCCGCCTTGCTCGAGGCGCACGAGTCCTCCCAGGCGGCGGCGACGATGCTGACGATCGAGCTCGACGATCCCGGTTCTTACGGCCGCGTCGTCCGCGACGACGACGGCTGGGTCGAGCGGGTCGTCGAGGCGAAAGCCGCCGGCGACGCCGAGCAGTGGCAGCTGGAGATCCGCGAGATCAACGCCGGCACCTACGCCTTCGGCGCCGCGCCCCTCGCCGAGGCCCTGCGCGGCCTCTCCAACGACAACGCCCAGGGCGAGTACTACCTGCCCGACGTCTTCCCTGCCATGCGCGAGGCCGGCCGCACGGTTGCCGCCCACCGCGCCGACGACTTCGCGGTGACGATGGGGATCAACAACCGCGTCGACCTCGCCGCGGTCGAGGCCGAGGGACGCCGCCGCCTGCTCGAGGCCCACATGCTGGCCGGCGTCACCGTCGTCGACCCCGCCTCGACCTGGATCGACGCCGGGGTCGAGATCGATGCCGACGCCCGGATCGAGCCCGGCTCCACCCTGCGCGGCGCCACCCGGGTCGCCGAGGGTGCCGTCGTCGGTCCGCTCAGCACCCTTGTCGACTGCTCCGTCGGCGTCGGCTCCAAGATCCTCCACTCCTACCTGGTCGAGTGCGACGTGCGCGAGGGCTGTTCGGTCGGCCCCTTCGCCTACCTGCGCCCCGGCGCGGTGCTCGAGGACGGCGCCAAGGCCGGCACCTTCGTCGAGATCAAGAACTCCCAGGTCGGCGAGGGCACCAAGGTCCCGCACCTGGCCTACGTCGGCGACGCCGACATCGGCCCCGGCAGCAACCTCGGCGCCGGCACGATCACCGCAAACTACGACGGATTTCGCAAGAACCGAACCGTGATCGGCCGCGACGTCCGCATCGGCGTTGACACGATGCTGATCGCACCGGTAGAAGTCGGCGACGCCGCCTACACTGGCGCTGGCGCAGTGATCAAGGACGACGTGCCCGAGGGGGCCCTCGCCGTCAGTGAGAACGCGCAACGGAACATCGACGGATACGCCGCTCGCAAGGCGGCCGAGATGCGAGAGGACAAAACCCCGTGAGCATGATCGAGGAGCGCCCGCAGGTGGGCACCGGCATCGACCACGATTACACGAAGAAGATGATGGTCTTCGGCGGCCGCTGCTCGATGGACCTGTCAGCCAAGGTCGCCGGCAAGCTCGGCCTCGACCTCGGCCAGGTGACGCTGAAGACCTTCGCCGACGGCGAGGTCTACTGCCGCTACGAGGAGTCGATCCGCGGCGCCGACGTCTTCCTCGTGCAGTCGACTTGCGCCAACGAAGCGGAAGGGATGACCCCCAACGACGCGCTGATGGAGCTGCTGACGATGATCGACGCGGCCCAGGGCGCCTCCGCCCACCGGATCATCGCCGTCCTCCCCTGGTACGGGTACGCGCGCCAGGACAAGAAGTCCGCCCCGCGCGAGCCGATCTCCGCCCGCATCGTCGCCAAGTGCCTCGAGGGCGTCGGCGTCGACCGCGTCCTCACCATGGACCTCCACGCCGGCCAGGTACAGGGCTTCTTCCACGTCCCGGTCGACCACATGACCGCGATGCCGATGCTGACCCAGTGGTTCATCGACCAGGAACTGAAGGACGAGCTGGTGATCGTCTCGCCCGACGCCGGCCGGGTGAAGACCGCGCGCAACTTCGCCCGCCGGATCGGCACCCAGTGGGCGGTGATGGAGAAGGAGCGCCCGGCCCAGGCGGTCGCCGAGATCGGCTACGTGGTCGGCGACGTCAAGGGCAAGACGGCAGTCCTGGTCGACGACATGATCGCAACCGCCGGCACCCTCTGCGCCGCCGCCCAGACCGTGCTCGACGAGGGCGCGGCCAGGGTGATCGCCTGCGCCACCCACGGTGTGTTCTCCGGCCCCGCCTACGAGCGCCTCGCTGATTCGGCGATCGAGCAGATCGTCGTCACCGACACCCTGCCGCTCCGCCCCGGCGCCCCGGACAACATCACCGTGCTCTCGACCGCCAGCACCTTTGCCGACTCGATCCGCCGCATCTTCACCGACGACTCGGTGAGCGAGATCTTCGCCGGCGAGAACCAGCTGTTCTGAGCGGGCAGCCGTCAGAGGGGCGCAAGCTGCGGCTGGTCGGCCACAAGGGGGCTGACCTGATCGCGCCCGGCAACACGGTCGAGAGCTTTTGCGCCGCGGTCGAGGCCGGGGTCGACACGATCGAGATGGACGTGCTCTGGCTGCCGGACTCCCACCTGCCGCTGGCGCAGCGGGCGCCTCTGGTCATCGCCCACGACTGGGAGGACGCCGAGCGGCGCACGCCGCTGGCGCTGACCGAGGCGCTCGACGCCTTCCTCGAGCCGCCGCTCGACCGGGTCGAGATCGACCTCGACGTCAAGCTGCCCGGCAGGGAGGAGGAGCTGGTCGAGGCGCTGCGCGAGCGCGACCTGGTCGAGCGCTCGATGATCTCGACGATGGAGATGCATACCCTGCGCCGTGTCCTCGAATTGGAACCGGCGCTGCGCCGCGGCTGGACCTATCCCAAAGTGACCAAGGACTGGAGCCGCAAGCGCTGGGCGCGGGCCCCGATGCTGGCGGCGATGGTGGCGATGCGCCACCGCCTGCCCGGCCTGGCGGCGCAGAAGCTGCCGCAGTTCGGGGTCGAGGCGATGTGGGTCTACCACCCGCTCGTCACGCCGCGCCTGGCAAGGATCTGCGACCTCGCCGGAGTGGAGCTCATCGCCTGGACGGTCGACGACTTCCCACGCATGGAGAAGCTCGCCGCCGCCGGCGTCCACGGCCTCGTCTCAAACGACCCCCGCCTTTTCGCCCGGCTCTGACGTCTCCCTCGTCTGTTCCTTATCCGTCTATAGCAACGAAAAGGAACAGCTAAATGGTGCCGGGGGTGGCTCCCGGCGGGCTGGACTTGCCGCGGCCCTTTTTGATCCTCACCGCCGACTCCATGTCCTCCTGGCTGAAGCCGCCGACCACCTCGCCGTCGAGGGCGTAGCGATAGAGGGCCACGCCGAAGATGCCGTTCAGCGCGCGTGAGATCAGCAGCGCGATCGCCAGCACCAGGGCGCCGATCACGACCAGCAGCGCGCCGAGGAAGGCGGCCGAGGACCAGACGACGATCCCGGCGGCGATCAGGATCCCGGCCGGCAGCACGCCGAGCAGGAAGACCGCCGCGCCGATCGCGATGTTGCCGGTGATCTGCTGGCCCCAGCGCTCGCGGAACAGCGCCCCGGAGCGCTTGATCGTCTCGAACGGGCCGGTGCCCTCGATCGCGATCACCGGCACCGCCAGGAAGGTGACCAGCGTCCAGGCCATCCCGACCAGGCGGGCGGCGAGGGTGCCGAGCGCCCCGCCCTGGTTTTCGAGCACGCCCATGACCAGGCTGATCGCCGCCGAGACGGCGGCCCAGCCGCTGATCTGGGCGATGCGGCTGCGCGAGACGGCAAGCCCATCGGAGACGGTCGCTTCCTGACCGCGGAAGATCATGTCGGCGCAGGCGGCGAGGCCGACGCTGAAATAGAAGCCGACGAAGCTGAGGACGTAGACGCCGATGGCAATGATCGGGATCGCGCCGGCGAATTGGTCTTCCTCCCAGAGGTACAAGCCAGGACCGAGGGTGAAAATCGCCAGCAGCGTCGTCGCCACGCCGCCGTAGAGCGGGAAGCGGATCAAGGACGGGTGTTCTTTGAGCAGGCCCCAGCTTTTCTTGGTCAGGCCCCAACCGCGTTTGATCCTCGACATCTCTCCTCCTTAGGGATTCGCCCGGCTCAGAGCGTTTCGGCGAGACCGGGGGCTCGCTTCAGCCCTCTTTCCTCGAAGTACTCCCATTCCTCCCTGCCGAGCTCGGTCTCCGGCGAGTCGGAGTAGACCCACTCGCGGAAGATCCGGTGCCAGTTGCGCTTGGCCCGCAGCTGGCCGAGCACGGCGACGACGCCGATTTCCATCCGCCTGCCCATCAGCTCCTCCGCCGGGAGCGACTCGCGACGCATCAGGTCGTAGAACTCCGAGCGCGGGTCGTGGGTCGATTCGATGATCTTCATCACCCGCCGCGGGGTGATCTCGATCTCGCGGTCCTCGATGTACCAGCCGCCGACCGCTCCCATGTGCTCCAGCAGCCGCTCGGCGTCGAGCTTCGAGGGCTTCTTGATGAAGCCGAGGTCGTGCAGCGCCTGGCGGAAGGCTTCGGGATCGTCGCGCGAGGCGGCGTCGAAGGCCCGCTGCTCGAGCAGGATCTGCTCGCGGTCGAGCTTCTTCGTCATCCCGAAGTCGAGGAAGGCGACGCGGTCGTCGTCCATCAGGATGTAGTTGCCGGGATGGGGGTCGGCGTTGAAGTGCTGGACGTTGAACATCGCGCCGATGCTGCCGCGGAAGACGATCTCGCCGAAGCGGCTGCGCTCCTCGTGAGGCAGCTCCTTGATCTCCTCGAAGCCGCGGCCACTGACGAACTCGGTGACCAGGACTCGCCGACGTGAGAGCCGGGTGACGACTTCCGGCACGTAGATGAACGGGTGGCCGCGGTAGGCGCGGGCGAAGGAGCGCTGGTTCTGCGCCTCGTACTCGTAGTCCAGCTCCTCCATCACCCGCTCGCGGATCTCCTCGGCGATCGCCTTCGCGTCGAGTCCCGGCGCCAGGGCGCGGGCGAGGCGGACCAGGGTGCCGGCGTTGCGGAGGTCGGCATCGAGCGCCTCGGCGATCCCCGGGTACTGGATCTTGACCGCGACCTGGCGGCCGTCGAGCAGCTCGGCGCGGTGGACCTGGCCGATCGAGGCGGCGGCGAAGGCCTCATGCTCGAACTCGGCGAAGAGCTCGGATACCGGTTCGCCGTCGTACTCCTCGTCGAGCACCTTCTCGACCTTCTCCCAGGGCATCGCCGGCGCGTCGGTGCGCAGTTTCGCCAGCTGCTCCTGGTAGATCTCGCGGTACTCGTCGGGGATGAACTCGGTGTCGATGAAGGAGGCGAACTGCCCGAGCTTCATCGCCGCGCCCTTCATCTGGCCGAGCGCGCCGACCATTTTCATCGCCGTCTCCAGGTGGCGCTGCTCGAGCGCCTCTTTGCCCTGTTCCTCGGAGCGGCCGACGTTGGCCGCTTTGGTGCCGGCGTAGCGAGCGCCCTGCACACCGACGATCGAGCCGAGCTTGGCGGAGCGGCGAACTCGGCCCTTGGGGATCTTCGAATCGTCGGTCATCGGAGAGGCAAGGTTGCCACAGGGCCGCCTCGCGGCGGCTTTCTCTATCCTCTCCCGTCCGATGGCGAGCTCCCGTTCCACTCTCAAAGCCGCACCCCGCGCCGACTTCGGCTCGCGCGCCTCGCGCCGCATGCGCCGCGACGGCGTCGTCCCCGGCGTCGTCTACTCGGGTGGCTCGGAGGCCAAGCCCTTCCAGGTGGTCGAACGCGACGTCCGCAACGTCCTCAGCGAGGGCGCCGCTCTCTTCGATCTCGAGATCGAGGGCAGCAAAGCCGTTCCGGTCGTGATCAAGGACGAACAGCACCACCCGGTCCGCGGCAGCATCCAGCACCTGGATCTGATGCAGGTCAAGCTTGACGAGGCGATCCAGGCCGAGGTCGTGCTCGAGCTGGAGGGCGTCGAGGTCGCACCAGGCGTCAAAGGCGGCGGCGTGCTCGAGCACGTCACCCGCGAGATCACGATCGAAGCGCTGCCGACCCAGATTCCGGACAACATCGTCGTCGACGTCTCCGCGATGGAGATCAACGACACCCTGCAGCTCTCGACCGTCACTCCGCCCGAAGGCGTCAAATTCGTCGCCGACGACCCCGAGGAGATCACCATCGTCACCCTCTCGCCGCCGCGCGTCGAAGAGGTCGAGCCCGAGGTCGAGGAGGAGACCGAGCTGGTCGGCGAGGGCGAGGCAGAGGGCGAGGCCGCCGAGGGCGACGGCGGCGACTCGGGCGACTCCGAGGGCGAGTAGTCCCCTGTCGCTGTTCCGCCGCCGCGAAGGCGGCGAGCAGGGCGACCGCATCCTCGATCGTCGGTCTCGGCAACCCCGGGCCGGAGTACGAGCGCACCCGCCACAACGTCGGCTTCGCGGTGGCCAGCGAGCTGGCTCAGCGCTGGGACCTGCCAAAGCCGAAGCAGAAGTTCAACGGCGTCATCTCCGAAGGGCGGATCGGCCCCGGCGGGCCGCGGGTGGCGCTGCTGCAGCCGCGCACCTTCATGAACGAATCCGGCACCTCGGCCGGGCCGGCGCGCGGCTCGCTGAAGCTGCCGCTCGACCGCGTCGTCGTCGTCCACGACGAGATCGACCTCCCCTTCGGCGAGATCCAGCCCCGGCTGGGCGGCGGCCTCGCCGGCCACAACGGCCTCAAGAGCCTCAAACGCGGCTTCGGCGACGCCGAGTTCTGGCGGGTGCGGGTGGGGGTGGGGCGGCCCGACTCGACCGATCCGGAGATCGTCTCGGGCTACGTGCTGGGGCGCTTCAGCGAGTCGAAGAGCGAGGTCGAGGGGCTGGTGAGCGCTGCGGCCGAGGAGACCGAGCGCCTGGTCGAACGAATAGCGTCCGAATCATGAGCGCAGACGACGTCACCACCACCTCCGGGGACGCGGTCACGAGCTACTCCGTGAACGAGCTGGGGGTTGCGGTCATCCGCCTCGAGCGACCGCAGGCCCGCAACGCGATCAACACCCAGATGCTGCTGGAGCTGCTCGAGCACCTCGCCGTCGCCCGCGGCGACGAGGCGGTGCGGGTGCTGGCGATCAGCTCCGCCGACCACCTCGGCCTCTCGGCCGGTGCCGACGTGCGAGAGCAGCTCGACGACGAGGGCAAGGTGCGGCGAATGCAGCTCTTCGCCGACCTCTATGACGAGGTCGTCGACTTCCCGAAGCCGACGATCGCCGCCTGCCACGGCGACGTCGTCGGCGGCGGTGCCGAGATCGCCGTCGCCTGCGACATGCGGGTCGGCGGCGCCAACCTGCGGATGCGCTTCCCCGGCGCCGCCCTCGGCGTCCCAGTCGGCCCGGCCCGCCTCGTCACCCTCTGCGGTCTCGCCGCCGCCAAGTACCTGCTGCTCAGCTCGCGGACGGTCGGCGCCGACGAGGCGCTGCGGCTCGGCCTCGTCAACCGGGTCGCGCCGGCCGCCGGTACCGAGCAGGCGACCCTCGATCTCGCCGCCGAGGTCGCCGTCCACCCGCCGCGAGGCCGTCGCCCAGCTGAAGCGGATGCTGCACGAGTGGGACGACGTCGTCGGCCGCTCCGCCGCCGAGGGCCGCGGCCAGGTGGAGTGGCAGCGCACCGGCCCGGGTCTGCCTTCGTCTGACTGAGCTAACGGGGTAAATCCGCTCCAATTGGGGTAATTACCGGATAAAAGCTGCCGATATCAGCTAATAAAGCCCTATTTTACCCCAATTGGGGTAGAATTACCCCAATGAAGAGCTTCCAAGACCCCAATCGGACCTTCTCGGGCATGCCCCCTTCGCTTGGCGTCCTGCTGAGGAGCGTGGATCGGGGCAGCGGTCGACAGCAGCTCAATGAAGATCAGGTTCCCGAGCTTCTGCGCCGCCTTGCTCGGCAGACGAAGGTCGAGTCGATCACGGCGTCGAACGCGATCGAGGGGGTGGAAGTGGACCACGATCGAGCCGAGGCCTTGGCCGGGGACAGCCGGCCGCGTTTTCGCAACCGCAGCGAGAAGGAGTTCGCCGGATACGCGGATGCGCTGGAGGGGCTGATGCGGGAGGAAGCCCTCGAGGTCTTGACCATCCCGCGTCTGCTCGAGTTCCACCGCAAGATGCTGGCCCATACCGATCTCGACGGGGGGCGGCTGAAGCAAGAGGACAACCGGATCGCCGACCGCGAACCGGACGGCACGACGCGGATCATCTTCCGGCCACCTCCCTGGCAGGAGACCGAGGGACTGCTATCGGGCCTCTGCTCGAGCTACGCGTACACGCTCGAGCAGGGCGCCGTCCACCCCCTGATCGCCCTCTCGGCTTTCGTCCTCGATCTGTTGGCCATCCACCCTGTTCCCGATGGCAACGGGCGCATGGCCCGACTGGCGACGACCCACGAACTGCTGCGACTCGAGTACCGCGTAGCCCGCTATGTCAGCATCGAGCAACGGATCTACGAGACCAAGAATGCCTATTACCTGGCGCTCGAACATTCCCAGCGCAACTGGCACGAGGGAACCCACTCGATCTGGCCCTGGACCGAGTACCTGATCAGGATCCTTGCTCAGTCCTACGGCGATTTCGAAGACCGAGTGGCCGCGGGTCGGAGGGTGGAAGGCGGAACCAAGCAGGAGCGCATCCGCCACTGGGTCCTCGACGGGGCGCCGGGTGAGTTCCGGCTCAGGGACGTTCGCCGTGCGGTCCCCGGGGTGAGCGATCCGACGATTCGCCTCGCCCTCCGCGCCCTCCGCGACGAGGGATGCATCGCCGCCGAGGGCGTCGGCAAGGGGGCGAAGTGGCGCCGGCTCGCCGGCGATAGCGAGCCGTAGAATCGGTCGTTCTGCCCGGACATCGCGACCCGGGCGTTTTCCCTGCCATGAGCCTTAGACCGCTGATCGACATTGCCGCCGAGAACGAGCGCGTGCACGCGCTCGCCGCCCGCGTGCGGGCGGCGAGCGAGGGTGGGGAGGCGGCCTCGGTGCGGGCCTCGGCGATGCTGCGGCCGCTGCTGCTGGCGGCGCTCCTGGAGGACGATCGCGGCCTCGCCGAGCGGCCGGCACTGATGGTCGCCCCGGACGATCGCTCGGCCCGTGACCTCGCCGCCGACCTGCGCTCCTACCTGGCGCCGCGACGGGTGCGGCTGTACCCCTCGCGGGGCACCGGCTACGCCTCGCATGTGACGCCGCCGCCGCACCTCGTCGGCCTGCGGATCGACGCCCTCGACGCGCTCGGCTCCGAGCCCGACGCGGTGGTCGTCGCCTCGGCCACGGCGCTGGCCGAGGCGGTCCCCGACGCCTCGCTGCGACCGGCCGGGTTCGCGATCGCCCTGGGGGAGGAGATCGAGCCGGGCGCGGTTGCCGCCGACCTGGTCGCCGCCGGCTACGAACGGGTCGAGCAGGTCGAGGAGCGCGGCCAGTTCGCGGTCCGCGGCGGCATCCTCGACGTCTACCCGGCGACCGAGGAGCGGGCGGTGCGGATCGAGCTCTTCGGCGACGAGGTCGAGTCGATGCGCTGGTTCTCGACCTTCACCCAGCGCTCGCTCGGCGACGCCGAGCGGGTCGAGCTGGCGCCGGCGGCCGAGCTCGACGCCGAGCACCGCGAAGCTCGCCGAGCTGGCGGCGATGGCCGCCGAGGAGGAGGGCAACGAGTCCCTCCAACCTGGCCGAAGCGCTGCCGCTGGAGCACTTCCAGGCACCGCTGGAGCTGGTCCCCGGCGCCGCCGCGGTGGTCCTCGCCGCGCGCCGAGGAGATCGAGCCGGCGCTGCAGCGACCACTGGGAGGACGTGACCACGGCGATGCACGCCGACGACGCCCAGCACCTCTACGTCGACGTCGCCGAGCCGTTGCAGGCGCGTGCGGCCCTGTCCGCTGACGGCAGCCGACGAGGACGACGAGGACGCCTTCCGCGCCGCCCGCGCCGAGTCCCCGGCGCGCAGCGTCAAGGAGGCCGAGGGAGAGCTGGAGAAACTGGTCCGCTCCGGCTACCGCACGGTCGTCGCCTTCGAGAGCCGCGGCGAGGCCGAGCGCGCCCGCTACGGACTCGACCGCCTCGACGCCCGCCTGCTCGAAGGCGGCCGCGTCTCCCCGGACCCGGGCCTCGCCTTCGCCGAGGCGCGCCTGCGCGAGGGCTTCGTCAGCCCGGAGCTGAAACTCGCGGTCTATCCCTTCCGCCGCCTCGTCCACCGCCGCCGCAGCGAGGAGCCGGCGCCTGCAGGCGGCCGCGGCCGGCTCGCCTTCGGCGAACTGCGGGTCGGCGACTACGTCGTCCACGAGGACCACGGCGTCGCCCGCTTCGCCGGCTTCGAGACCCGCGAGGTCGGCGGCGTCACCCGCGACTACCTCTACCTCGAATACAAGGGCGAGGACCGCGTCTACGTCCCCACCGACCAGCTGGCGAAGCTGAGCCGATACGTCGGCGCCGGCGGCGAACCGACCCTCTCGGCGCTGGGCGGCAAACGCTGGCAGAACCTCAAGGCGCGGGCGCGAAAAGCGGCCGGCGCCCTGGCCGGCGAGCTGCTCAACCTCTACGCCGAGCGCCGCGCCCGCAAGGGCCACGCCTTCCCACCCGACGGCGAATGGCAGATCGCGATGGAGACCGCCTTCCCCTACCGCGAGACCGCCGACCAGCTGGAAGCGATCGAGGCGGTCAAGGGCGACATGGAATCGGAGCGGCCGATGGACCGGCTGGTCTGCGGCGACGTCGGCTTCGGCAAGACCGAGGTGGCGCTGCGCGCCGCGGTCAAGGCCGCCTCCGACGGCGCCCAGGTGATGGTCCTGGTGCCGACCACGATCCTCGCCCAGCAGCACTACGGCACCTTCCGCGAGCGCCTCGCCGACCTTCCGTTCCGGGTCGAGGGGGTCTCCCGCCTGCGCCCGCCGGCCGAGGTCAAAGCGATCCTCAAAGACTTCGAGGCGGGCAAGGTCGACGTCCTGATCGGCACCCACCGGCTGCTCTCGCGCGACGTCCGCGCCAAGGAGCTCGGCCTCGTAGTGGTCGACGAGGAGCAGCGCTTCGGGGTCAAGCAGAAGGAGCTGCTGCGGCAGCTGAAACTTAAGGTCGACGTGCTCTCGCTCTCGGCTACGCCGATCCCGCGCACCCTGCAGATGAGCCTCGCCGGCCTGCGCGACATCTCTGTGATCGAGACGCCGCCTGAGGGGCGGCGGCCGGTCCGCACCTACGTCGGCCCCTACGACGAGGACCTGGTCCGCAAGGCGGTCGCAGCGGGAGATCGAGCGCAAGGGCCAGGCCTTCGTCCTCCACAACCGGATCGACTCGCTGCCCGAGGTCGACCGAGCGGCTGCGCGGCGCTGGTGCCGGGGGCGCGCTGCCTCGAAGCCCACGGGCAGATGGACGAGCACAAGCTGGAGGAAACGATGCTCGACCTTCCTGCGCGGCGAGGCCGACGTCCTGGTGACGACGACGATCATCGAGTCCGGCCTCGACATCCCGACCGCGAACACGCTGATCGTCGAGCGCGCCGACCAGCTCGGCCTCTCGCAGGCCTACCAGATCCGCGGCCGCGTCGGCCGCTCTCGCGAGCGCGCCTTCGCCTACCTGCTCTACCCCTCGGCCGAGGCTCTGACCGAGGAGGCGGCGGCACGGCTCTCGACCCTCGCCGACCACACCGAGCTCGGCTCCGGCTTCCGCATCGCGATGCGCGACCTCGACATCCGCGGCGCCGGCAACCTGCTCGGCGACGAGCAGTCGGGGCACGTCGCCGCGGTGGGGTTCGAGCTCTACTGCCAGATGATCGACGAGGCGGTCGCCGAGGCTGCCGAGGCCGGGGAGAGGAGGAGCGCGAGGAGACGCCGGAGCCGGTCCGCCTCGACGTTCCCGTCGACGCCTACCTGCCGGCGAGCTTCGTCCCCTTCGAGGCGGCGAAGATCGACATCCACCGCCGCATCGTCGCCGCCCGCGAGCCGGGTCAGCTGCGGGCGATCCGCGACGAGCTGAGCGACCGCTTCGGGCCGCTGCCGCCGCAGGCCGAGAACCTGTTGAAGCTGCAGAAGGCGCGGATCGAACTTGGCCTGGCAGGGGCCCGCAGCATCGAGTTCCGCGGCGGCCGAATCAGCGTCACCGGAGTCGCGCTCGACTCCGAGGCGGCCGGCCTCCTGGCCGAGAAGGTCGAGGGAGCGGTCTACGAATGGCGTGAGCAGACTGCCGCGCTTCGGGCCGCCGGCGACCCGGAGGAGCGACTCGCCGCGGTGCTCGCGATGGCCGAAGGATTGCGCGAGGCGCGGCGGGCGGCGGAGCCAGCCGCCGCCTAAAGCCTGCTTAAGGCGGGAGATTTGACTATGCTGCCGGGCTCGTGGGAGCGAAAGCAGGTCAGAGAGGCAGGTCGAGTCGAGGAAACGACCGGGCGGCGGGTCGGCAGCGCTTGGCGCTGATCCTTTTCGGCGCCCTGTTCGTCGTGCCTCTTCGTCATCCTCGCCGTCACCGAGGGCATCGGCTCCCCGAGCGTCCCTTCCGGCGACGTCGTCCACGTCTCCTCCGTCCCCGGCGAATACGCCAACGTCAGCGAAGAGAAGCTCCAGCGGTCGATCGCCCGCCTTGCCACCTCTGGCGAAGAAAAAGCGAAAAAACCGCCGAAGCCCGGCACGGACAAATACGAAGAACTGCAAGACAAAGCGATGACGGAACTGATCGAAGGCGTCTGGATTCGCGGCGAGGCCGAAGAGCTCGGGATCTCGGTGACCGAAAAACAGGTCGAAGACGAACTCGCGACGATCAAAAAACAGAACTTCCCGACCAAAGACGCCTACGCGGAATTCCTCAAGGAATCCCAATTCAGCCAGCAGGAAGTGAACGAACTCGTAGAACTTCAGATCTTCACCAAACAGATTCAGGAAAAGATCAGCCAGCAGGCCCCGCCGCCCTCCAGCGACGCGATCGAGGCCTACTACGAAGCCGAAAAAGCGAGCCAGTTCACGACCAAAGAAAGCCGCGACGTTCGCCTCATTCTCAACGAAGACAAGGGCGAAGTCGAAGCGGCGAAGGCGGCGCTCGAGAAAGACAGCTCGCCCGCCAACTGGAAAAAGGTGGCCGGCAAGTACTCGAGTGACCCGACCAGCAAAGCCAAAGGCGGTCTCCAAGAAGGAATCACCGAACAATTCCTCCAGGGTCCCCTGAAAGCAGCGATCTTCGACAGCCCTAGTGGCGAAATCGTCGGCCCGGTCAAATATGAAAAAAACTGGATCCTGGTCGAAGTCGTAAAACTGACGCCGGAAAAAGTGCAGACTCTGCCTGAAGTGAAATCGCAGATCGAATCGACCCTCGGTCAGCAAGGGCAGCAGGAAGCGCTCTCCGACTTCATCGCCGGATTTGGCAGCAAGTGGCAGGCGCGTACCACCTGTGCCGACGACGTCCTGATGGAAAAATGCGGCAACTACAAGGGGAGCGGCCACCCGGCCAACGCCTCGCCAGCCTGCTACGAAGCCGATCCCAAAACCCCGGCGAAAGAATGCCCCTCGCCGGTTACGCCGATCAAACCGGCCCTGCCCGGCACGGTCACGGTGACCAAACCGGACGGCGAACCGTTCCCGCAGCGGCCGCTGCCGGAAGCCTCGGCTGAAGCAGGCGAAGAAGTCCCGGCGGGAGCACCGCCCACGGCCGCCCCGCCGGCCGAATAAGCCGGCCGAGGTCACCGCGTACCGCCGCTGGCGGGACGAGTAGACTGGCGCGCCCGTGAGCATGATCGCTTCGATCCACGCGCGCCAGATTCTCGACTCGCGCGGCAACCCCACCGTCGAGGTGGAGGTCGTTCTGGAGTCGGGCGCCCGCGGTCTGGCGGCTGTTCCTTCCGGTGCCTCGACGGGGGAGTTCGAGGCGGTAGAGCTGCGCGACGGCGGCAACGCCTGGGCCGGGAAGGGCGTCGGCCGCGCGGTCGCGCACGTCAACGGCGAGATCGCCGCGGCGCTGACCGGGGCGCGGGCGGCCGAGCAGGGCGCCCTCGACCAGACGATGATCGAGCTCGACGGGACCCCGAACAAGGGGCGGCTCGGCGCCAACGCGCTGCTGGGCGTTTCCCTGGCCGCCGCCAAGGCCGCCGCATCGGACTCCGAGCAGCCGCTCTACCGCTACCTGGCCGAGCTCTACGGCGGCGGCGAGCCGAACGTGCTGCCGGTGCCGATGATGAACGTCCTCAACGGTGGAGCCCACGCCGATAACTCGGTCGACTTCCAGGAGTTCATGGTCGTCCCGGCGGGCGCCGAGACCTTCTCCGAGTGCCTGCAGGTCGGGGCCGAGGTCTTTCACGCGTTGAAGAAGTCGCTCTCCTCGCAGGGCCTCTCGACCGCGGGTGGCGACGAGGGCGGCTTCGCCCCCAACCTCGATTCCAACGAGGCGGCTCTGCAGGCGGTTCTGGCCGGAGTAGAGGCCGCCGGCTATGAGCCCGGCAAGGACGTCTTCATTGCCCTCGACCCCGCCACCAGCGAGGTCTTCGAAGGCGGCTCCTACAACCTCGAGCACGAGGGACGCACTCTTTCATCTGAGGAAATGGCCGCCTACTGGCAGGATGCCTGCGAGCGCTACCCGATCGTCTCGATCGAGGACGGCATGGACGAGGAGGACTGGGACGGCTGGAAGCTCCTGACCGAGCGCGTCGGCGAGCGGGTGCAGCTGGTCGGCGACGACCTCTTCGTCACCAACCCCGAGCGGCTGCGACGCGGCATCGAGCTCGGCGTCGGCAACTCGATCCTCGTCAAGGTCAACCAGATCGGGACCTTGAGCGAGACGCTAGAGGCGATCCGAATGGCCCGTGAGGCTGGCTACACGGCGGTGATCTCGCATCGCTCCGGCGAGACCGAGGACACGACGATCGCCGACCTCGCCGTCGCCACCGGCGCCGGCCAGATCAAGACCGGCGCGCCCTCGCGTTCGGACCGGGTCGCCAAGTACAACCGGCTGTTGCGGATCGAGGAGGAGCTGGGCGACGCCGCGCAGTTCCCGGGGCTGAACGCTTTCGTCCAACGCCGGTCCTAGATGCAGGAAAGCGGTACCCGGCCGCGTAGCACCGGGTATGGCAACGCGTGCGCAGGCCGGACGCTCTCGAACGACTACCCGCCGTCGCCCCGCCGCCCGCAAACGTCGCCCCGCCGCGCGTCGCGGCGCCAGCCGAATCAAGTGGGACCGCGTCGGTCGCGTCGCCCTCACCCTCGTCCTCGTCGCGGTGCTCTACTCCTATCTGGGTCCCTCGGTCGACTTCTTCAAGACTTACACCGGGACGACTGCCGCCAAAGCCGAGCTGCACGAGCTGCTGAAGGAGAACCGGCGCCTCCACGACCGCATCCAGTCCGCCGACGATCCGCTCGTCGTCGACCGCGAGGCGCGCGCCCAGGGCATGGTCGCCGAAGGCGAGACGCCGGTGGTCATTCGCGGCAATCTCGGCGGCTGACCCGGCGCCTGGGGGAGACCGATGGTTGATCTTGGCGGCTACCTTTGGGGGGTCGTCCAGCTGGCGTTGGTCGTTGTCCCGATCGGGTTCAGCGCGTATCGGCTGCGGCAAAGGCTGCTGCCGGCGTGGGAGGGGGCGTCGGCGCGGTTGGTCGAGTCGATTGTCGGGGTCGCCATCGTCATCTGGCTCTCCGAGGTTCTCGGGACCTTCGGACTGTTCTACGCGGGGGCACTGATCGCGGCGGCTCTTCTCGTTGCAGGGACGGTGGCGATTTGGCCAGCGGGTCTTGCCGCCGCAGGGGACCCACCGCCCCTTCCGGTAGCTAAAGCTTCCTCAGGGGTGGTCCCCCCTACGGCGTCACCCGCTGGAGAATCGGTTTGGGCTCTGGGACTGATGGTCCTGGTGATCGCGGCCACGGTGTTCAGTTACGCGGTTACGACGAAGCACGCGCTGGACCGAGGTGTATTCAACTTCGACTCGCTCTGGTACCACCTGCCATTCGCTGTCGACATGGCGCAGACGCACAGCGTGGTCGGGATGCACCACGTGGACACGGTGTTCGCGAATTGGTTTTACCCGCAGAATTCGGAGCTGCTCCACGGCGTTGGGATCTTGCTGACGGGCCGGGACACGCTGTCGTTGTTCCTGAACCTTGGCTGGTTGGCCGTGGCGTTCTTGGCTGCTTACTGCGTGGGGCGGCCGTATGGGCGTGGAGCCGTGACGGCGATCGCTGCCGCAATCCTGCTCGAGTGCCACACGCTGGTCGTGCGGGATCCGGGGGCGGCCAAGAACGATCTGATGGCGGCGGCTCTCCTCCTGGCCGCGATCGCGATCCTGGTCGAGGCGTGGTCCCACCGCGCCGCCGCATCAAAGGGTGTGGTCGAGCTTAGGCCTCCTATAGAGGACAAAGCTCGAACCACGCCCTGTTGGGTGGGATCGCTGGGCGATCGCCGCCGCGGGGCTCGCGGCGGGGTTGGCGGCTGGGACTCGGGTGACGGGCTTGGCGATGGCGGCGGCGCTCACGTGGCCGTCGTCGTGCTTGAGGCGCCGCGGGGCGGCGCTGGGTGGCGGCGGCCTGGTGGTTCCTGGCGGCGCTGGCGGGTGGGGCGTTCTGGTACCTGCGGAACCTCGTCGTCGCCGGCAACCCGATCCCCGAGGTCGCACACCTCGGGCCGATCTCGCTGCCGCATCCCGAGCGGCTGCAGGAGGGCCGGCCCGACTTCAACATCGTCCACTACGCGACCGACACCGGCGTCTGGCGCGCACTACTTCGGCCCGGCGCTGCACGAGGCCTTCGGCGTGCTCTGGCCGCTGGTCGTCTTCGGCGCCCTCGCCGCGGCCCTCCTCGCCGCTCCTGCGCGGCCGCGACCGGATCGTGCGCTGGGTCGGCGCCGTCGCCCTCTTCGGCGCTCCTCGCCTACCTCTTCACCCCGCTCAGCGCCGCCGGGGCGGAGGGCGAACCGGTCGGCTTCGGGATCAACATCCGCTACGTGATCCCGGCCCTGCTCGCGGGGATCGTCCTGCTGCCGCTGCCCGCTGGCTCGACGAGCGAGCGCCGCCAGTGGGGCCTGATCGGCGCTCTGGTGCTCGTCTTTCTCGTCACCGACCGTCCCGACGACGCCCTCCACGACCACGCCCGCGTCTTCGCGTTCGCTCCTCGTCGTCCTCGTCGTCCTCCTGCCGGCGCTGCTCCTGTTCCTGCGCTCGCGGGGCGCGGGAGCCGTGCTGCTGCTCGGCGCCGCGGCGCCCTGGCGCTCGCCGTGGTCGCGATCGGCTACCCGCTCCAGCGCCACTACCTGGAGAACCGCTTCGCCAACGAGGGGACTGCGCGAGGAACGGATCCCCGGCATGCACCTCGACAGTGCCTACCGCTGGGCCCGCGACGTCGAGGACTCCCGCATCGGCCTCGCCGGCACCACCGCCGGCTTCGCCGGCTACGGCTTCTACGGGACCGACCTCAGCCAACCGCGTCCGCTACCTCGGTGAGGACGGCCCGCACGGCGCCTTCAACGCGATCCCCACCTGCGCCGCCTTCCGCGCCGCTGTCAACGCCGCCGACCTCGACTACCTGGTCACCTCGCCCGTTCCTCAACTTCCTCCATCCCGGCGACCCGATCGCCTCGCCCGGAGGCGCGCTGGCTGCGCGGCGAGGACGCGGTGGGCCCGGTCCTGCGCAGCGGACCCGTCACCGTCTGGAGGGTCGTCGGGACGCTTCGACCCGGCCGCCTGCGGCCCCGCCAACGCGCCGCTGCGCGAAATCCCGCAGACGCCGGCGAGCTGATGCCGGTCCAGGTAGCTGGGTAACCTCGCGCCGGTGAGCTATCCGCTCGAGAACGCGCTCTTCCAGTGGGAGGAGGGATGGCGGGCGCTGCAGGCGATCGAGGACCCGCGCCAGCGCCGCCTCGCCGACCGCGTCGTCGAGGCGCTGCGCGAAGAGCTGCGGCGGCGGATCGGGCCGACCTTCAGCGCCGCGGAACTGGCCGAGCTCTACGGCCGCGGGCACCGACTGGTGCCCAGCAGGTCGCGATCGACGTCGCCCCGGCGATCGACGGCGACGCGCAAGCGCTCGCCGACGCCGCCTTCTGGCTCTACCTGCGGGGCGCCACCGACTTCGCCGGCGGCCGCCAGCTGCCGGTCTGAGCGCACTCGGTCTGAGTCGGAGTCGCGACGTCGTCGCACTCGTCGCGACGTCGGAGTCCTCGCCGTCGCGGCGCGCGCCGGCGCGGCGGATGACGATCTGGTCGGCCTCGATGCGGACGGTGACGTCGCGCTTGCCGGCCCAGTGCTCGGCGTAGACGGGGTTGTCCTTGACCGCGGCGTCGAGCCAGAGGCCGTAGCCGTCGGTCTCGCCGTGGTCGAAGGTCGCCTCGAGCTCTTTGCGGCGGCCGCGGCCGCCGCGGCGGCCGCGCGACGGCGCCGGCGGCGGGCGGCGCCGGCGCCGCCCTCGGCGTCCTCGCCTCGCTCCTCGTCGCTCCTCGTCGTCCTCGTCGGCCTCGCTCGTCGCCTCGGCCTCTTCGGCCTCCTCGGCTCGGTCGCCGCCTCGATCTCGGCTTCGATCTCGTCGCGGAGGTCGATTTCGCTCGAGCCGGCGTTCTCGTCGTCGGGCGAGAGGTCGTACTGCTTGCGGAACTCGCGCAGCTCGGTGGCGCTGATTTCGAGCTGGTGGGCGATCCAGGCATCGGTCCGCCCCTGGTGGACCCAGGCGCGGATCTGGTTGAGCTGCGGCTTCAGTGAGCGTCGAGCCATCGGCGCGCGAGTCTATTGAAGGAGGGCATTCGTTCGCGGAGGCGGGCGGTCTAGGACATCAGGAAGGCGAGCGCCTCGAACATCGCGACGACGACGACGACGACGGTCACCGTCAGGCAGACGGCGAGGACGCTGAAGCGAACCTTGCCCTCCTGCTCGGTGCGGGTGATCCGCCGCGCCCGGGAGCGGTTCGCCGCGCGGCGGCGCAGCTGCTCGCGCCGGCGGCGCTCCAAGTGAGGTCTCCTGCTCGAAGGCCGTCTCGAACTGGGAGATGCTCTGTCGCATTCTCATAGTCGAGGGCCCCGAGGGGCCGCGGGCACCGTAGCAAAGGATCTTGCAGGACTCACGATTCGCTCACAGATCAGCAGGCGCCCCAGAGGCCCCGCCCGGCCCGCGCAGCCCGCCTCTCGAGCCGCTCGAACAGCGCCGCGAAGCGGTCGTTGGGCGGGATCGTCAGCGTCCGCGCCAGGCCCCGCCGGACCAGCTCGGCGTTGACGAAGCGCTCGCCGAGGTAGACGTAGGCGAGCAGCCGGCCGTAGATGTCGCGCCGCTCGACGCCGAAGACGAGCCGCACCCGCCGCCCCTCGACCAGCCGGTGGTTGAAGTCGCGAGGCCTGCGGCGCCGAAGCACTGCACCGGCGTGTCCGGCTTGACCGTCTCCGGCGTGTCGACGCCGATGTAGCGGACGTCCTCGTCGCCGCCGCCGAGCTCGACTTCGATCGTGTCGCCGTCGACGCCCGGGTCACGTAGGCCGTCGGCAGCTCGCCGGGCCCGCTCGTCGCCGCCGCAGCTCGCTCCCACGGACGCAGCAGCGACCAGCGCGACCAGCACCAGCAGCACCGCGCTGCCGACTCCGATCTCACGATCTGAGCGTCGAGCACCAGCACGCCCGGTCGCAGAGTGAGGTGAGGCGGAGCGCGCTCGCCCCGATCCGACGTGCCGCCAGCTCGATCGACGCTAGGGGGTGCGGCGCACGTTGGCGAGCAGCGTCTCCTTGATCTGGCTCGATGATCGCCAGCGCCTCGTTCCACTCGCGCTGCCAGACGTTGCGGCCGAAGATGACGCCGGAGCCGCCGGCCTCCATCACCTCGCGGGTGTTGAGTCAGGACGGTCTCGTCGTCGGTCTTGGAGCCGCCGGAGAGGACGACCAGCGCGCGGCCGGCCGACTCGACGCACTGGCGGATCGCCTCGGCCTGGTCGACCTCCATCTCGTTGTAGGGCGCCGGGGCGTCCTTGTCCTTGGCGGAGTCGATCTTCGGCATGTTGAGCTTGACGACGTCGGCGCCCATCTCCATCGCCATCCGCGCCGCGTAGTCGATCGCGTAGAAGGAGTTCTGGCCGCCCTTGGCCTCGACCGCTTCGCCGCGCGGGTAGGACCAGACGACCAGCGGCATCCCGAAGCGGTCGCATTCCTCGCGGACGCGGCGCAGCTGGGCGAGGTCCTCGTCCTGGCGCGGCGAGCCGACGTAGAGCGTGTAGCCGATCGCGTCGGCGCCGAGCCGCACGCCGTCCTCGACGCTGGCGTTGCAGGTCGAGAAGCGCCTTGGCGGAGGAGGGGATGTCGGTCTTGCCGTTGACCTTGAGGATCAGCGGCACCCGGCCGGCGTAGTCGGGGTAGTACTTCTCGGCCATCCCGATCTGGCAGGCGAGCGCCGAGTACCCGGCCTCGGCGGCGAGCCGGAACTGGTAGTCGGGGTCCTTGGAGGCGGGGTTGGGGAAGAAGTCACGCGGGCCGTGCTCGATCCCCTGGTCGATCGGCAGCAGCATCAGGGTTCCGTTGCCCGGGCCGAACTCGAACAGCAGCCGGTGCAGGCGGGCCCGTTTCCCGGGCGGCAGGCGTCGCAAGCAGCGATTTCTGCTCGGTCAGACTCTTCAGCTCCACGTGATTTCCTCCTCGAAGACGGGTGTCCCGGCAGTATGCCACCGGAAGCCCTCGCGAGGCTCGGGCAGCGCGGGGGGTATTCTCGATAGATGAGCGAGACTGAGCTCAGCGTCATCTGCAAGAACTGCGGCTCCGAGGTCAGTCCCTACGTAACCGAGTGCCCCTACTGCGGGGCCCGGCTGCGCAAGCGGGCACCGAAGCTGGAGCGGCGCGGGGACGGGCTCGAGGCCCAGCGGCCACGCAGGCGCCGTCGCCGGGTACCGCGGCCGGCGGAGCCCCAGCTTCGCGATCGTCTGACGAGCGTCCCTACGCGACGATGCGCGGTGATCCTCGGCTCGGCGATCCTGCTGCTCCTCCAGAAGGCGACCGGGTACGCGCTCGGCAGTTTCGGCGGCCTCGTCGTCCCCTTCGAGGAAGACTGGTGGCGCTACCTCACCGCCCCCTTCGCCTACGTCGACGTCGGCTTCCTCTTCGTCGTCTCGCTGGCGCTGGCGATCTTCTCGACCGGGGTCGAGCGGCGGCTGGGGACGCTGCCGACCGCGGTCCTGCTGCTCGCCTGCGGCTCGCTGGGGATGCTCGCTGCGGCGGCGTCGCCGATGCCCGGGACGACATCACCGTCATCGCCGGCGGCAACGGGATGGCGCTCGGCGCCCTCGCCGCCTGGTTCGCGATCCGCCGCGCCGAAGCGCACGGCGCGATCGACGAGGAGTACGACGTGATCGGCGTCGCCGTCTGCGCGGTCGTCCTGATCGCTCCTGCCGCTCTTCGCGCCCACCGCCGACTTGGTCGCCGGCCTCGCCGGCGGCGCCGTCGGGGCGCTCTGCCGGTTTGGCTGCCACGGCCTTCCAGCGCTCCGAGTAGGAATTCGTCACTGCCTTGCCACGCGGGTCGGGCTAGGCTCTGAGCCGTGCCAGACGAGAGCGAGTTCGGAGCCGCGATCGAGCGGCTGCTCGACCCGGAGCGTTTCTCCGAGGCCGAGCGGATCGTCGCCACGGCGGCGCCCCAGCTGCAGAAGGTCCTGGCGGCGGCGCTGGCCGAGGGCGGCTGGTTCGGCGAGCCGCACGAGACCGAGACGCTCAAGGCCGCGACCGCTCCCGACCCCGACGAGCGGCTCGCCGCCGTCCGCGCCCTGCTCGCCGAGGAGGCGCGGATGGGGATGATGGTTGGCGTCGCCGTCGGCTGGGCACTGAAGGAAGAGCTGGCCACGACCAACGAGACCGAAACCGCGGATCCGGAGGAGAGAGCTGAATGGAGATCAAGTTCCACGGCCATTCCTGCTTCGAGCTGAGCGACGGGGAGACGACCGTCCTCGTCGATCCGTTCCTGAAGCCGAACAACCCGGCCGCGGTGGCCACCGCCGAGGAGGTCGAGCCGACCCACATCGCGATCACCCACGGCCACGCCGACCACATCGCCGACGCGGTCCCGGTCGCCAAGCGCACCGGCGCCCACTGCGTCGCGATCGTCGAGCTGGCCGAATGGCTGAAGGCCCGCGGGATCGAGGCCGTCAGCGACCCCAACCTCGGCGGCACCGTCGCCTTCGACTGGGGCTGGATCAAGCTCGTCCCCGCCTGGCACACCAACACCCTGCCCGGGCACGAAGAGGCGCCGTTCAGCGCCGAGCACGGGACCGCGATCGGGACCGCGACGGGCCTGCTGATCAACATCGGCGGGATGACCGTCTACCACGCCGGCGACACCTGCCTGTTCAGCGACATGAAGCTGATCGCCGAACGCAACCCGGTCGACGTCGCCCTGCTTCCGATCGGCGGCCACTACACGATGGACCGCCACGACGGGGTGGTCGCCTGCGAGCTCATCGGCGCCGGGACGGTGATCCCGATCCACTTCAACACCTTCCCGGCGATCGAGACCGACACCGCCGCCTTCAAGGCCGAGGTCGAGTCCCAGACCTCCTCGCAGGTAGTGGTTCTCGAGCCGGGCCAGACCCACACAGTCTGAGCTCACGCCGAGACCGCAAAAAACCCTCTTCAAGAGGAGTTTTTGCGGTCTCGGCAAAACTGGCCGGCCGGCCAGGGTGCTGTATGAGGCTCGGCCGACTGGCAACGCAGTCGCGTACCGAGCGCTCTGACTTCCAGGCGACGGCGGACCCGGCGCTGAACGAGGCGGCCGACCGCACCTCGGAGATCAAGCTGCTCAGCTACGCCGAGCTCTACGACCTCTGGGAGCGGCAGCAGTGGCAGACGCAGGAGCTCGACTTCAGCCGCGACCGCGAGGACTGGCACGAGCGGATCAGCGAGGAGGAGCGCTTCCAGCGGATGTACGGGCTCTCCTCGTTCTTCATCGGCGAGCAGAAGGTGGCCGAGGAGCTGGGGCCGATCATGCGGGCGGCGCCGAGCGAGGACCAGAAAGTCTTCCTCTGCACGCAGATCGCCGACGAGGCCCGCCACGTGCGCTTCTTCGAGCGCTTCTACCGCGAGGTCGGGGTACTGGAATCGGACCAGCTGAGCGAGATGCTCGCCGAGACGTCAAACCACCTGAACGACGACTTCGGCCGCCTCTTCGACGGGATGCTGAAGCAGCGGACCGACCGCCTCTCCGCCGAACCGGAGGACACCGAGGCGCTGGTCGAGGCGGTGACGCTCTACCACATGGTGGTCGAGGGAATGCTGGCCCTCACCGGGCAGCACTTCATCATGGACTTCAACGAACGCGAAGGAACGCTGCCGGCCTTCGTCGAGGGCTTCTCCAACGTCGCCCGCGACGAGCACCGGCACGTCGCCTTCGGCTCGGTCTTCCTGCGCGAGAAGGCGCGCGAGGACGACCGCTACAAGCAGGCGATCCAGCGCACGCTGGAGGAAGCGCTACCGGTCGCCGACGGCGTCCTGCAGCCGCCCTGGGCTGAGGACGCAGGCGACGATTTCGAGCTGTTCGGCTACTCGCTGGAGGAAACGCGCCAGTTCGCCGGCACCTGCTTGATGCGCCGGCTCAAAGTGATCGGCCTCGGGTAAGGCGGGTTGGGCGGTTCAGTCGCCGGCCGATGCCGTTTCGCCTTCGGGCGCCGGCGGAGGCGGCGGCAGCACGACTTCCACGGCGGGAGGCGGCTGGGAGCTGCTCGGCGACGGGCTGCTCGCTTCGCTCGGCGGCGGTGAAGATTCGCTCGGCGGGGGCGGCGGTGGGCTGACGGTGACGACCACGGTGCCGTCGCCGCCGTGGGCGCCGGCGACTTCTTCAGAGGCTTCGGCGCTGCCGATCCCTTCCGTCTCGGGGTCGCCGGACGTGCCCTCTTCGCCGGCCGCCGACTCGCCCGCGGCTTCGTCGGTGTCGCTGGCGACGGGCTCAGGTGCGGGTTCGGCCGGCGCTTCTTCGGTCGGGGCGGGGACGGGTGGGGCTGCCACCGCTTCGACCGGGCCGGTCGAGGCGGGCTCGGGGTGGACTACCGGAGTGGTCTGAGCGCCCGAGAGGTAGGCGGTCGGAAGGTGTTCCCTGACGTTCGCCTGGGAGTTGGCCGGACCGACCGGCGTCTGGTTCGTGTTCTGCTTCACCTCGACCGCGCCGGCGGTGAGGACGGCGGCGGTGACGACGCCGGCGACGGCCTTGGTTCCGATCGCGCCGCCGATCGCGCCGAGACCGCCGGCGGCCGAACCGCCGCCGATCGCCGCCGCGGCGCCGACTCCACCGACCGCGCCAGCGCCGGCACCGGCTCCGGCCACGCCGGCGCCACCCGCGCCCGCTCCGGCGCCACTGGCGCCACCAAGTCCGAGCTTGGAGAGGATGAAGCCCTTGAAGGCGATCAGCGGCCCGACCGGGAAGAGCGCCGCCAGCGCCTTCTCGTTGGAGCGCAGCTGGTTGCGGAAGTCGGCGCACTCCTCGCACTCGCGCACGTGGCGGCGAACCGGCGCCGAGGCCTTGCGCAGGCCCTCGGCCGCTTCGGAGAGCTCGATTCGGACCTCGCCACAGGTCAGCAGGCGGGCCTGGCTGGCCTCGGTCAGGGAGATCCGCGCCCGCACCAGCAGCGACTTGACCGACGGCACGGTGGTGTCCATCGCGGCGGCGATTTCCTCGTAGCTGAGGGCGTCCATCTCGCGCAGCAGCAGGGCGCTGCGCTGGGTCTCGGGAAGTTTGTTGACGTCGCTGAGGATTTGGCGGAACTCCTCGCGGTTGTGGACCATCTCCGCGGTCGAGGCGGCGTCGACTTCGGGGACCATGTCCATCGATTCCTGCGCGTCGGCCTTCGGCTTGCGCAGGTAGTTGAGGCAGCGGTTGCGGGCGATCCGGTAGAGCCAGGGGCGGAGGTTGATCTCACGCTCGTCGGCCAGCATCGCCTTGTAAGCGTTGACGAAGACCTCCTGCAGGACGTCTTCCGCATCCTCGGTGGAGCTCAGCATCTGACGACAGAAGCCGAGCAGGCGGCCCTGGTAGCGGTCGACGATCGTCTCGAAGGCGCCGGGGTTGCCGCTGCGCGCCATCGCGATCAGCTTCTCGTCGCCCTGCAGCTTCAGCAGCGGCGAACGGCGGGCGAGAAGCCCGCGGCGACTGGCGTGAGTTAGGGCTGATGCCTCCAAGGAGATCTCCCTGCGTGGAAGGACGGTTCCAAGGACAAGGACACGGTAACAGGGGTGAAGTTGCGCCCCTACGAAGTTTTTATTGCCGCTTTAGGCTTCGCCGAAACCCGGAAAATGCAGGGGAAGCGCCTTATGCGGTTCTCGAGGAGAATGCCCGGGGCGGGACTCGAACCCGCAAGCCCCCAAGGGGGCGGCGGCTTTTAAGGCCGCTGCTTTTGCCAGTTTCGCCACCCGGGCCAGGCGATGGTAACCCGAGGCACGCTGCGAGTGTGAACGTAAGTGTCCCCGGTATACCGGGGACAACCAATAGGCTGCGACGATGGCGGAGCACGGCGGCAGGCTGGCTGCGAAGGCTTTGAAGTCGCGCGGGGTGGAGGACCTCTTCACGCTCTCGGGCGGGCACCTATTCTCGATCTACGATGGCTGCAAGGAGGAGGGAGTCTCCCTCGTCGACGTCCGCCACGAGCAGACCGCCGCCTTCGCCGCCGAGGGGATCGCGAAGGCGACCCGCCGGGTGGGGGTCGCGGCGCTGACCGCCGGGCCGGGTGTGACCAACGGGATGAGCGCGATCGCCGGCGCGCAGGCGAACAACTCGCCGATCTGCGTCCTCGGCGGCCGCGCCCCGGAGATGCGCTGGGGCTCGGGCTCGCTGCAGGAGATCGACCACCTGCCCTTCGTCTCGCCGCTGGTCAAGTCGGCGGAGACGGTCAAGGACGCGGCGCAGATCGCCGCGGTGACCGCCGCTGCGCTCGACCGCGCCGCCGCGGCGCCGAGTGGCCCGACCTTCGTCGACTATCCGCTCGACGTCGTCTTCACCGAGGCGGAGGCCGAGATCCCCGGGCTTCCGCAGGAGAGTCCGGCGCAGCCGGCAGCCGGCGTCGAGGAGGCGGCTGCGCTGTTGGCCGCGGCCGAGCGGCCGGCGGTTATGGCGGGCACCGGCCTCTACTGGGGCCACGGCGAGAAAGAGCTGCGGGCGCTGGCGGAGGCGCTGGGCATCCCGGTCTTCCTCAACGGCCTCGGCCGCGGCTGCCTGCCCGCCGACCACGAGCTTGCCTTCAGCCGCGCCCGGGGGACGGCGCTGCAGGGCGCCGACGTCGCCCTTGTCGTCGGCGTGCCGATGGACTTCCGCCTTGGCTTCGGCGGCAGCTTCGGTGAGGAGACGAAGATCATCCGCCTCGACGTCGCGCCGAACGAGCTGGTCGCCAACCGGGCGCCCGCGGTCGACCTGGTCGGCGACGTCCACGCGACGCTGGCGGCGCTGCGCGAGGCGGCGGGGGAGGGGCAGAGGACCCAGCCCTGGCTCGAACAGCTGCGGAACGTCGAGGGCGAGAAGCGGGCCGCGGAGCAGGCCGAGCTCGACGACGAGCGCTCGCCGCTGCACCCGGTGCGCGTCTACAAAGAGCTGAACGAAGTTCTCGACCGCGACGCGATCGTCATCGGCGACGGCGGCGACTTCGTCTCCTATGCGGGACGGTTGATCGAAACCTTCGAGCCCGGGTGTTGGATGGACCCCGGTCCGTTCGGGTGTCTTGGGGCCGGGCCGGGGCAGGCAATTGGCGCCAAGGTGGCCCATCCCGACCGCCAGGTCTGTCTGCTGCTCGGCGACGGCGCCTTCGGCTTCGCCGGCATGGAGTTCGACACGATGTCGCGTCACGGTTTGGGCGTGGTGGGCGTAATGGGCAACAACGGCATCTGGGGGCTTGAGCATCACCCGATGAAGTTCCTCTACGGCTACTCGGTGGCCGCCGAGCTGCGGCCGGAGACGCGCTACCACGAGCTGGTCGAATCGCTCGGCTGCGACGGGATCCTCGTCCGCGAGCCGGGCGAGCTGAAGCCGGCGCTCGAGCGCGCCTTCGCCTCCGGCCGACCGACGCTGATCAACGTCCTCACCGATCCCGAGATCGCCTACCCGCGCAAGTCGAACCTGGCTTAGGGACTGACCCGGAAAGAGATCGGCCGCCATCACTGGCGGCCGATCCAAGCGGCCCCTCAGGACGGGCAGGGGTACGTCTTCAGGGACCTTTATTTGGTGGGCCCAGACGGCGGGAGGCGCCAATGATGCGGCAATCGCCTAAGCCCTATATACCGGTCGCAAGGTGGAGTAAACCCCACCTCGTCCCCGGTCCCTCCAGTATGTACCCGCGCGTCCTTCACTTCCACCGGTCGTGGGCGGGATTACCAAAAAGCGATTAGGCTTACGTACCGACTACTAGTTCTTCCGCAGGAAGGCTGACCATTCTGTCCGCCCTGGACAAGACAGACTGTCCAGTTAGTACGTTGAGGGGTTTTGAGCGGCGGCCAGGGCAGTGCCGTAGAGGATGTCGTGCTCGGAGACCGTGACCTTCTCGAGGTCGAAGGCACGCATCGCCTCGACCAGGATCACGACACCGGCGACGATCGTCGGGGCGCGGTCGGGGTGTAGGCCGGGGATCTCGATCCGCTCGGCCAAGGGAACCGAGGCGAGCTGGGAGAGCATCCGTTGGACCGATGGCAGTTCGAGGATGTGGTTGTGGACGCGAGAGGGGTCGTATGGCTCGAGCCCCAGTTCGACCGCGGCCAGCGACGTCGGGGTGCCGGCGACGGCGATCCCCTGGCGCGCTTCGACCCCGACGCCGACCGACTCTTCGATCAGGCCGCGAACGTCGGTGGCCAGCGCTTCCAGCTCGCTGGCGGTCGGAGGGTCGCTGGAGATGCAGCGCTCGCTGTGGCGGACGACGCCGGCCTGCAGCGAGTCGTGGAAGGAGATGTCGGTGCCGGTGCCGACGATCAGCTCGGTCGAGCCGCCGCCGATGTCGATCACCAGCGTTGGCTCGCGGGGCGGCGAGGCCGAGGTTGCGCCAAGGTAGGTGAGGCGCGCCTCCTCCTCGCCGTCGAGGACGCGGGCCGAGAGCGCAAAGCGCTCCCGCAGCTCGGCGATGAAAGCGCCGCCGTTGCCGGCGTCGCGCACCGCGCTGGTCGCGATCGCGTCGATCGTCTCGGCGCCCAGCTTCTCGAGCAGGCCCATGTACTCGCCGATCGCGGTGCAGACGTCCTCGATCGCCTCGCTCGCCAAATGGCCGGAGAGGTCGACCCCCCGGCCCAGCCGCGTCACCGTGCTGCGCCGATCCAGGGGTGAGATCCGTCCCCCCTCCACGTCGGCCGCCAGCAGCCGCGTCGAGTTCGTCCCGATGTCGATCACCGCGACCCGTTTGCCCCCTTCAGTCACCCGGCCACTCTAGAGCCAGGCGACGTCCCGACGACCTCTGCGCAATCACCCCCTCAGCCGCAACAGGGCGCCCAGTTGCACGGCCACATTGCTACCATCGACATCCGCCGCGGGGTGGAGCAGCCAGGTAGCTCGTCGGGCTCATAACCCGAAGGTCGCAGGTTCGAATCCTGCCCCCGCTATTTCACGAAAGCCCCGCAAATGCGGGGTTTTTGTTTGTCTAGTAGCGCAGACAAAAGGTTGCAAAAAACGGCCATGGGGCAACGCCTGGGGCAACATGAGCTTCGGGAGAGGTCGATTCCAGCCCTTGCGCAGGGCTCCAGGTCCACCTACGTTCGCCCGCGACAAACGCGAATAAACGGCCCCGGCGGCGCTTAGAACGCCCCGGGGCCCGGCACCGAAGAACCAACCTTCGATGCGGGAGAGACGGTACCCGTCTCAGCTTCGATTGACGCCGCGTGCGGCAGTTCTCCGGTGCCCCTACCGAAAAGGGGGGCACATGGCCCGATCAGCAATCAAGCTCACCCGCGACCAGCGGGAGGCGATCTACCAGGCGGTTCGCACTCACCTGGTTGGTCTGAGCGATGTCTTCACCCTGTTGGAGCGCCAGGACGACGTTCCTGGCGCCGAAAAGCTGGCGAGAGAGTTCGCCGATGATTTCCGGCTGCTGGAGGACATCGGCTGGCATGAGGACGGAAGCAGTGGCCAGGTCGAGTTGACGATGCCGCACCCCGAGCTTTCGGCGCTGATGAAGCGCATCCGCGAGGAAACCAAGGGCGGGTACGACGACGCGATCAGGGAGCGCGACTCGGTCGCCCCCGTCGAGGGCCTTGTCGCGACGATGCGAGCCTGCGAAGCCGTCCTCGTCTACACCGACGCCGAGCAGGTCGCGTCCTGATGGCCGGCCAAAGCGAGGTCACGATCGACCGCGAGGAGCGCGACGGCCTGTACGAGCTGGTCCGCAACCACCTCGGCAGCATCGAGGACTTCTGGGTGGCGCTGGAGCGGACCAAGAACTTCGCCGCCGTCGAGCGAATGGGAAAGGAGTTCGCCGAAGACTTCCGGCTCTTGGAGGACATCGGCTGGAGCGAGTACGAGGCGCGTGAGACCTACGTGCTGACCATGCCGGCCCACGAGCTGCGAAAGCTCCTCTGGCGTCTGCGGGACGAAGCGGCCCAGGTCCTGATCGAGCATGGCGACGAGGCTGAGTCGAGGCGAAGGGATGCCGAGACCAACCGGCGCTTTCGGATCGGCCATCAGACCTGCGAAAAGGTGTCCGGCAACCTCGACTCTCCCCGCCGCAAATGACGGGCCGCAACGGAGGGGCCAATCCAGGTCGCGGCAAGGTGCGGCTGTTCGTCGCACTCGACCTGCCCGACTCGGTGCGGGATGAGGTCGAGGCATGGCGGCGAGATGTGCTGACTGATCCGGCTCTGCGTCACAACGCCGGATTGGGAATAGTCCTCTTGTTCCTCGGCCATCGTCCTGCTCGGGACGTTCCCTACTACTTGGAAACGATTCGGGGGCTGTGTGCAGCTGCCCCGGCGCCGTTGATCCGGTTGGGCGATGCGGTGCCTAAAGGGCCTCAGGGTGGACGCCCGCGCTTGCTCGCGCTGCCGGCCGAATCACCGGAGGCCGAAGTTCTCCACATCGGCCTGCGCTCGTTCTTCGCCAATCGGGGGCTGGTCTTCCACGAACCAGAGCGGCGAGCCTTCTGGCCGCACGTGACCGTCGCCAGGGTGCGGACTGAGAAGGGCGAGTCCCGCCGGCCAGAGCTCATTCAGAAGATGCCCGACCCTCGACTGCCGGCAAGCCTGCGGGAATCCTTCGAGGGGCAAAGCGTCGGTCTCTACAGGTCTGAAATGCGAGGGACCGGCGCGCGTTACGAGTTGCTGGGCAAGGCCGATCTGCCGGGGGCGACCTTCGCGACTCTCCATCAGGGACAACGATGATGGACGGCAGGGGAAGGACGAAGCGACCGCGCTCGCGTTAGGCAAGAACTTGGTCAAGGCCCGCCGTCGATGTCGTTAGGCAGACTGCGGGCATCGTGGCTTCACCCAGCGACCTCACATACGACATCTGGACCGATGGCGCCTGCGCCCACAAGACCAGCGGCGCCGGTGGGTACGCGGCAGTACTGGTCGCCCGCCGTTCCGATGGCAGCATCGCCGAGCAGTGGGAGCTCTCCGACGGCGACTTCGAAACCACGAACAACCGGATGGAGCTGATGGCGGTCATCACCGGATTGCGCGCCTTGCCCACGCCCGCGCGCATGTGCATCCACATCGACTCCACCTACGTGATGAAGAACTGCCAGGGCTGGCTTGAGCACTGGCAAGGCAACGGCTGGCGGAAGGCGAACAGGAAGCCAGTGAAGAACCGCGACCTGTGGGAGGAGCTGTCCACCGAGGTTGATCGTCGCGACGTGGAATGGGTGAAGGTCGCCGGTCACACCGGGGTCGAGTTGAACGAGCGCGCGGACCAACTCGCCTGCGCCCAACGGGACGCCTACACCGAGCGGAGCCGTCGGCGCCCCGTGGACCAACCCGCCCCGCCAAACGTCTGACCGGCGTTACAGGGTTAAGACCTACGCGGTCCCGGGTGCCGAACGCCGTCGCCGCGCCGGCTGTTGCACAGAGAATGCGCCAGGCGGACATTCGACGGCTCATCTGCTCCGCCGAGGGAAATCGGGACGATGTGGTCCAGGGTTGCCTCGTCTGCCTCGACTGGCTCGCCGCAAATCCCGCAGAGCCATCCATCCCGCTCGAAGATCGCCTCTCGGTCGATCGGCGCTCGCTCCGCTTGCCTGAGTCGTTCCGCCCGGCGGCGCTTTGGCGCCCGCAGGACCTCGGCCGGGTCTTGGTCGTAGTGGCTCGTGCCGGCTGGTCTTTTGGTGCCATGTCGCTTGCGCCAGATTGCGTCGGCGCGAGCGCGACCGTTCTCGTAGATCGAAGCCCTCGCATTCGCGTAGCAGAGCTTGCAAAAGCCGATTCGGTCCCCTTCGGAGCTTGAGAACTCGATGATCGACTTGCTCTCGCCGCAGCGTCGGCAGGTCTTCTCGGTCTTCCTGCAGCTCTGGCAGAACAGAGAGGGGGGTTCTCCTGGGGCGAGCATGAACGCACCGATTGACTGCCGGCGCCTGCACTTCGGGCACTGTTTCTCCCGTCGCTTCACGAATCCAGTGTCGCGGAACAGTCAGGATGAGCCTCGAAACCCGCGTACGATCTGGCAGGCTGCGGAGGCGATGCTGCCGCAGGTTCAGCCGGGGTCTTGAGGAATACGTCGGCGGGTAAAGGAGGAGCTATGAAGATCAAGCTAGGACGCCCTTCACCAGCGATGGCCGTCGCGCTGCTGGCCCTCTTCCTCGCGGTTGGCGGCAACGTCTTCGCCTACGGGCTGGGCCGGAACTCAGTCCACTCCCGCGACATCGCGCCGAGAGCCGTGAAGCCCGGCCGCCTCGGCCAGATAAGCGGGGTCGATGAAGTCGGGACCCAGCTTGAAAGGCTGTACGCGCAGGCCTGAGCGACGCAGGCCTCGGATGATCGAGGCGGTAGCCGTCGTCTTGCCGGCGCCGCTGTGGGTTGCCGAGACGATTACGGCGGGAATCGGATTCTGCTGGGGTTGCACGGTTACCGCGATCTATACAAGCTGGCAGGACCGTTCGCGCCCTTGCGACGAACAATTTCGCGAGAACCGCTTGAAACCGTGCCCCACGTAGCCCAGCGGGACCCCTGGTTCGGGGCTCATAATCGGACCGTCCATGTGGGACCCCGACGGTCACAGCGCTTCCCTCCCAGATTGGTACTCCCCGCCCCTCACGCGACCTCCATGGTCAGGGTACTGCGGAGAGGATGCGACGGGTCGGGTCCACGTCTGCCGCCGGTTGTTGGGCCACACTTAGCTCGTCGTCTTATGGTGCCGCTCGACGCAGCCCTGCAGGGTCCACTCCGCGAAGTCTTCGTGCGGCTCCTCGTCGACGCTCGGGCGACGGCTAGGCCGAGGAAGACCGGGCCGAGTGAGGTCGACTTTATTGAGAACCTCCATGCGCTTGTGGCCGCGAATCTCAAGGATGCCGTTGGGCGACGCATCGTCGGCTCTGGTCTGTCGCTCTCGGTGAAAGTGGAGACGGCTCTGGTTCATGGCTCCCCATTCCAGGTTCGACCGCAATGGCGTTATGGGAGTACGCCGACGATCGAGATCGGGGACCTGATGCTCGTAGGCGAGAGGTACGACAGGGAATCGCACGAAGGGCCGACGCAGAGGCAGGCGCTTCTCCTGCAGATGAAGGTCGGCAAGCCGAAGCTGCGAGCGCGTCCCGATAGTGGCCCCAGCCGGCAGGCCGCGCTCTTTGCTGAGTGGCCGCCGATCCATTGGGTCTCTTCGGCGATGGCGGGCTTGCCGGGCCCGTTTCCCCGCACCCCGAATCCAGGTCCCTGCGACGCGGCCCAGTTCGGCATTGTGCCTCCAAGCTCCACTTCTTTTGAAGCCCTGCCATTGGAATTGAGTGGGCGGAAGATCTGGTTCGGCGAAGCCTGCGATCTGGCTGGAGAGCTAGCGCGGACGGTGCGGCTCGACCTCGGAGTTGACGCGACCCCAGACGGCAGCAATGGCTGGCCGCGCATCGTCCAGGACATCCTTCAAGTCGCGCCCATGAAGACGTTCCGCGCCTCCGCCAAGTCGAAGGCGCCGAGCACGTTCGCCCAAGAGCATCGAGAATTTGGCGCTTCCCGGGGGCGCTTCCTAGTCGTCAGAGTTGGAGTCGCAGACCAGGGAGTCCTGGACTAAATATTTGAGGGAGTTCTGTCCTCTGGCGAGCTTAGGGTCGTGCTCTGCTGTGAGTCCAACTGCCGCCATCTTTCAGGGTTTCTTCGTCGGACTAGCGGTGGCGACCATCCTTGCTTTTGGCTGGACCTGGGAGGCGCTTGGACTGCTAGCGGGGGCTGCGCTCTTGGTTCTTGTTCCGTATCTAATGGGGCGCGCTGCACGCAGGCGGGCAACGGACAAACAGGGCCCGGGAGCAGTTGAGACGGGGGCCCACGCCAGGATCGGCGTAGGCCTCCTGCTCCTCGTCGTCCCCATGTTCATCGTTGTCCTATTCCCAGGCGCGGGATTCATCGACGTAACCGAGAGCAGTCACCGCGCCGTGGTGCTGGCGATGCTCATGATCGCGACGGTCATGTCCTACCTCGTCTTCATCTCGACGCTGACTGACTGGTTCTACGTGCTCCCAAATCTCCGCGGCGGACGCGGGACGATCTGCGCGACTTCGCTAGAGGGAACGTGGCGCGGGGTGACGCGAGTCTGGCTGTTGCACAGAGCCCTCGCGACGCTCGGAGCGATAGCTGGCATTACGGCGCTAGTCGCCCTTGCAGCCAATAGCTGGGTCCGGCCGCTTGACGAGGTCGTCGCTGGGGTCATCGCGGGAGTAGCGACGATTATCGCCGGCTACTACCTGACGCGGGCGGCGCCGCTGCTGGCGATTGCGATTAACCCGCCGGTCCAGGTGGGGGACGTAATCGAGATCGCCGAGGAGTTCAGCGTCCACAGACCCGAAGACCTGCGCGAGTACTTCGTCGTCGATGTAGCGCTAGAGGGTGTGAAATTGCTGCAAGTGCAGCAGGGCGACCGCGTCCTTCGGGACGGTCCGGACGCACGGCGCACCCACGACCGGACGGTGGATGTCATGGAAATTTCGAAGCTTCTGCGAGGGCGGCGAGCGGTGAGGCCTTGCCGGGAGGGATGTCAGCGCTTCACCGAGCACTGTGCATGTGATTTGGCGTGGCTGCCGATGGCCGAGGAGGCCTCCGCCGCTGGAGCGCCGGAAACCGCGTGAGCGACGGCAGCCTGAGGGTCGGGATCGTCTATGACGACACCATCGACTGCTTCGGGGGCATCCCGCTCTACGTGACCACTCTCGGCAAGGCGCTGGCGCGGCAGGGCCATTGGGTCGAGTATCTGGTCGGTGACTGCGCGGCGGCTGAGGTCGACGGTGCCGTAGTCCACTCCCTCGCCCGTAACGTTAGGGTCCGCTTCAACGGCAACGCTCTCACGATGCCGGTGTGGAGCCGAGGAAGAGAACTTCGCGATGCACTCGAGGCCGGTCGCTACGATGTCCTCCACGTCCAGGTTCCGTACTCGCCGTTGATGGCAGGCCGCCTGGTGACCCGGGCCGATTGCCGTTGTGCGGTGGTGGGCACCTACCACGTCGCTTCGGACCGAGTGTTGCCCCGGACGGGAGCGCGGCTGTTGCGGATGCTGAAGCTGCGCTCGGCGCCGCGTTTCGATGAGATCGTTAGCGTCAGCCAGGTCGCCGCCGAGTTCGCCGCCACCTGCTCAGGGATGGAGGCGAGCCGGATCGTTCCGAACATGCTTGACCTCGCGGCCATCCCGCAAGGGCTCGCTGGCTTCTGGGATGACCCTGCCGACATCGTCTTCGTCGGGCGCCTGGTTCCACGCAAGGGCGTGAGACAGCTAATTGACGCGATCGCTTGGCTTGACGAGCGGCACGAGCGGCCGATCCGAGTGGCGATCGTCGGCGACGGCCCCTTGCGCCGGAAGATGCAGTGCCGCGTCGATGATGCTGGTCTCTCCGATCGAATCGCGTTTCTCGGCGCCATTGACGACCAGCGAAAGCTCGCCTTACTCTCGCGGGCGAAGATCGCCTGCTTCCCCTCGCTCTTCGGCGAGAGCTTCGGCCTCGTCATTCTTGAGGCCCTGGCCGCTGGGGCCGATGCGGTGGTAGCAGGGAGCAACCCCGGCTACCGGGAGCTCCTTGGAGAAGCCGGCGGCCTCGTCGATCCCGGCAATACGTCGGCCTTTGCCCATAAGTTGGGGCAGCTGCTCGACAACGTCGGCACACGGCGGAGGCTTGGAGAGCGCCAGCGGCGCCTGCTCGCTAGGTACGACTCCGATCTGGTCGTAGAGGCGATCCTCGATGTCTACCGCGGGGCGTTGCAGCGCAGGCGGGGGCCGGTCCCACCTCTTCTGAGGTCGCCAAACAGGGCACTCGATGTCGCTGCGTGAGCATGTGCTCAGCCGCCTCGCCACCCTGGCGCCAAACCGCAAGTTCGCGGCGACCGGGCTCCTCGCCGCTGAGGCGGGTCTTGTGCTGCCGGTCGACCAGAGCGCCTTCGTTCAATCGAACGCCGCCTTCGTCTGGTCCTACTACGTGCAGTTGGCGCGCCTCGCTTCGCGGCGTGGCAGGAAGCGCGTTTACGACGGGATCGTGCCTCAGGGTGAGGAGCACCTAAAGACGGCTGCGGAGCAGGGCAAGGGAATCATCCTTCTCTCGGTGCACCTCGGCGACTTCGATGCAGGGGGCGGTTGGCTGGCGGACCGGCAGGCGATCACGCCGGTTGTGGTCGCTCAGCCCCTGCGACCGCGCTGGCGGCAGGCTCTCTTCTCCCTGATTCGCAGCCGCTGCGGAGTTCTGCTTCGCGAGGCAGGCACTACGAGCCTTGAAAAGCTCGATCGCGACCTTCGCCGCCGCCGCGCTGTTTTGGTGATGCTCGATCGCCGGCCACCCGGTCCGACCTCGCCATCGCGAATCCTCGACAAACCAGCGGTTGCGCCGCTCGCGGTGAGCCTTCTCGCGGCAAGCAGCCAAGCGCCGATGTTGCCAGCAGCCACCTGGCGCGGAAGCGGGGGAGAGCTGATTGCCTGGTTCGGTGAGCCCTTCGCGACCGCCGATCCCTTGCAGGCGATGGCGCATATCTCAGAGGTCGCCGAACAACTGGGCCACCTTATTCGCATCCATCCGGAGCAATGGCATGTGCCGGCTAACTTGAGCGAGATGGCGTGGGTGTCGCCTGAGCCGCGACCAAAAGGAGCAGAAGCACTTGTTGAGTTAAGTGTGGGATCTGAGGTGCCAGCCTGATGCTGGGGCAACAAATGGGGCAACATGCCCTACAGATTCCAGCCGATCTCCACGTATCTCGACCTCGCGAAAACCGCTCTAGACCGCGCTCCACGTAGTCCAGCCGATCTTAAGGTTCGGGCTCATAACCCGAAGGTCGCAGGTTCGAATCCTGCCCCCGCTATAGGACGAAAGCCCGCTTACAGAGCGGGTTTTCGACGTTTTTGGGGAGCCTCAAAAACGTCAAAAAAACGCCGTGGGGCAAGCCCTGGGGCAAGGTGAGGTCAAAGTGAGGTCGATTCCAGCCTTGAAATAGGGCTCTCGGTCCACCTACGTTCGCCGCCGATAACGGCAAAAGCGCCCCCGCGCTGCGCAAACAGCCGGGGGCGTGGCACAGGAGGCGTAGTTCCCATGCAGGACAACCCTAAGGGCGGGAAAGACAGTCCCGCGTTCATAACGACCAACGAGGAAGACGACCGCGAGCAGGCGGCGATCCTTCGCCAGGTTCTGGAGCTTCATCCCGCGACGCTGACGATGGACGAGCTGGTCCGCGAAATGACCGGCGGGGGGACGCGGAACTTCTCCGAGTTCGACGCGATTCAGCGCGGGGTTCGGGAGCTGGCGGGGATCGGCCTGCTTCACCGCCCCGGCGAGGACGATGGTCCACCCGACTCGGGCCGCCGTCCGGCACTCCGAGTTGACCGGGGGCGCGGTCTGATGGCCAAGCGCGATCAAAAGCAAGAACTCCTCGACGCCGTCAGGCATCCGATTCGCCGAAGCCTGCTGCGGCGCTTTTTGGAGTCAACGGAGATGCTGAGCCCCAAAGAGCTGTCTGATCTTGAAAACGAGTCGCTGTCGGTGATCAGCTATCACGTCCGCGAGCTCGACAAGCTCGGCGCCATCGAGATCGCTGGCGATCAGCAGGTCCGCGGCGCTCTCCAGCATTTCTACCTGCCGACCGCGCGGGTCAAGAGGTCGCCGCTCATCCGGGAGGCGCTTGGCATGGGGATGGGGATGGGGGGCTGAGCGATGCCGAATCGGAAAACCCCGCAGGCGGCGGAGGTCAGCCGCCTTCTTAGCCTGAACTTGGGCACGTTTCGCGTACGCGCAGGGCTGAGTCAGCAAGGCACTGCCGAACCCGCTGGACTCAACCGGGTCCATGTCGGCCTCATCGAGGGAGGAAAGCGACTGCCGCGTCTCGACACGATCGTCAAGCTCGCCGGGGCGTTGGAAGTGCAGCCCTGCGAGTTGCTCAAGGGCATGGCCTGGAGGCTCGACCCGCCGAAGGAGGGATCGGAGTGAGCAGCCTCGGCCTGGAAGACAAATGGGTGATGAAAGAGTGGACCCTGGGCGAGCGGTTCGGCGCGAACGTGGTCTGGTTCCGCCGCGAGGCCGGCCTGTCACAGGGGCAACTTGCCGAGCGAATCGGCATGAGCCGAATGACTCTCAGCAGGATCGAGCACGGCCATCGGCTGCCCTATCTCGACACGATCCTCAAGCTGGTCGCGGGTCTGGAAGCCAAGAACTGCGACCTGGTCGAGTGGATGTGGTGGGACCCCGCCCGCCATCACCACTACGAGTCCCCGGCGTCGGCAAGTTCGGGCTATGAAGTTCGGGACTTCCACCTCCCGGCCGGCTTCCGGATTTCCCCCGTCGGCTACGAGAGCGAGGAGCGGTTCAAGGACCGGCTCAGACAGCGCTTGGAGGACCCGAATCATCGCGCCGTCTTTGAACTCCTGCGCGACGACGCCCCAAAGGTTGCTCCCAGCGCGAAACCGGACGCGGACTTGGTCCGGCGCACGGGCCGGGCGCCGAGGTCGCTTCGCGAGGAGCGGGGGCTGACTCGGCAGCAGCTTGCGGATCGCTCGCCGACCACCGCCGACTTCATCGGGCAGATCGAGGAGGGGAAGTGCAGCGACCCTGGACTCCGGATGCTGGAGGAGCTCTGCCGCGCCCTCAAGGGGGAAGGGTCCGAGCTAGCCGCTCAGATCGAGCCAGTGCGAGCCGCCCGGAAGGCTGCGGTTCAGACGGTGCTGGACGAGCTGGCCGAGCGCGACGCCCGCCCCGCCTGAGGAGTAGCGGGAATGTCACGGACCCCGCCGGAACTGAACCCGATGCCGACGCTGCAGGAGCGATTTGGTCGCAACCTCTGGCGCTGTCGGCGTCGGGCCGATCTATCCCAGGAAGACCTCGCGAATCTCGTCGGGCTGAGCCGCGACGCGATCAGCAGGCTGGAGAAGGGAGAGCGGCTGGCTCGGCTCGACACGATCGTCATGCTCGCTGCCGGCGCGGATGCCTCGCCCTGCGTTCTGCTGGCGGGGATGGAGTGGCGTCCGGGTCGCTATGTCGATGGAGACTTCTACGTCGAGCACCCGGCCGTCGCTCTACGCCGGACGGTTCGAAGGTGAGGGCCGAACTCCACATGCAGCGGGCCGTGCTCGCCGTGGTCCTTCAGGAGGACCCCGACGTACTGACGCTTCCGGCGCTTGCCGGCAGGGTGCTCGCCAATCCCAGGAGCCTCACCGGCGGCGTGGCCCTCGCCCGCGCCCTTCGCGAGCTGGACGACGAGGGGCTGGTCTTCAGCGATGGCATCCTCGTCCGGCCGAGCCGATCGGCGCTTAGGCATGGCTCGGCCGAGCCAGCGAGCGAGGGCGCAAGATCGGCCGCGGGGAACCGCTGGGCAGGTGAGGTCCGAGCTCTCTCGCTAAGGAGCCTCAACCCGCGGGGAGCACGTCGCCGTGGCCCCAGCAGGCGACGGTGCCGTTGGAGCGCAGGGCGCACATGTGGGTTGCGCCGGCGACGATCTGGGTGAAGGTGCCGCCCGGCGGAATGGCCTCGCCGTAGTCGTTGCGGCCCCAGCAGGCGATCGAGCCGGAGGTGCGGATCGCGCATGCCGCTTGGCCCGCGACCGCAACGTCAACGAAGGTGCCGGCGGGCGGAGAGACGGGTCCCAGGTATGACGCGGGCTTCCAGCAGCCCAGGGTCCCGTCGGTGCGGATTCCGCAATCGGTCTGGTAGGCGCCGACGGCGACCTTCGTGAACTGACCCCCTGGCGGAGGGGTCAACGGGGCCGGGCTTTCGGGGTTCTGCCAGCAGGCGATGGAGTGGTCCGTGCGCAAGGCGCAGTACCGCGACCAGAAACCGTTGCCGCTGATCTGGGTGAAGGCTCCCACGGGTGGGGTTGGAACGGGAAAGGTACCGGTCGGCCAGCAACTCACCGCGCCGGAGCCCGCCGCGATCGCGCAGCCGTCGAATTCGGTCACCGCGATCTCCGCGAACGACCCTGCCAGCGGCATGCTCCCGTCGTGGCAGGTCAGCGTGTGGTCGGTTCGGATTCCGCAGAGGTGCGTATAGGAGTCGAGCCGCCCGCTGCCGGATATCTGCAGGAACGACCCGGAGAGCTGGCTTGGCGCTTCCCCGTCGGTGTTTCCCCAGCAGGAAACGCTCTGGTCCGTCCTCAGTCCGCACGTGTAGTAATTGGCGGCCATCAGCTTGGTGAAGGTCCCGGGTGCCGGGGTCACCTGGCCGGCGTAGGCCCCGGTCCAGCAGCTGACCGAGCCGTCGTCGTAGCGGCCGCAGGCCCCGGGGCGGCCGAGGCTGAGGTCCGAATAGCTGCCGGGGCGCGGGGGGAACGTGAAGTAGGGGTTGTAGCTGCTGACCGGGACGAAGCAGGTCGGCGTGCCGTCCGCCTGCCGCGCGCAGGCCCAGCCGTTACCCACGTCGACCTCGGTGAAGGGCCCGGCGTGCGTCTTGATTTCGTCGGTGTAGATGCTCCAGCAGGTGACGTCGTTGAAATAGGTCAAGGCGCACGCTTCGTCCTCGCCGACGCTGACCTCTCGGTAGGTGCCGGCCGGAGCGGTGGTCACGTTTCCGCCGAACGAGGGTTCCTCCCCCCAGCAGTCGAGCGTCCCGTCGGTGTGGAGGCCGCAGGTGTATTCCCACCCCGCGCTGACCTGCGTGTACCTGCCGGGGTCGGGGATCACCGCTCCGTTGTCTTCTTTCCCCCAGCAGGCGAGGACGTACTGGGTGTCGACGGCGCAGACGTGGATCAAGCCGACGCTGACCGACCTGAAGGTCCCGCTCGGAGGCGGTCCCGTCTCAGCCGTCGGCTCGCCCGGGCGGACCCAGCCCCAGCACGCGAGCGCCGAGTCCGTCCTCACGCCGCAGGAGAACACACCGCCGACGCTCACCTGCTGGAAGTCACCGGGAACCGAGTCCGTGTTGTAGAAGTCCAGAGTGCCACCGAAGCAGCGGACCGCCTGCGAGACCGCGATCGCGCACCCGTAGTCGTAGCCGACGCTGAGGCGCGGCGACTCCGGCTTGTTCGGTTCCGGCGCCGGACCGGTGTACGGACCCTCAGCGCTGGTGTGGTAGACGGTCGTGAAGGTCCCACCGCCGCTTCCGCCCCCGTAGTCACCGCCGCCTCCCCCGCTGCCGCCGGACCCTGAACCGCCGCCCTGCCCACAGCCGCTCCACAGCTTGGGTTTGATCGGGGTGAAACCCGGGGTGTTGAGGTTCTTGCCGAACACGGTGACGCCGGCGCTGAGCGTGCCCAGATCGAGGTAGACGTCGCAGGGATGCCCGGAGCTCCAGTCGAACTCGGGGCCGAAGCCGGCGCTGACGTGGACGTTCCCTCCTTTGGCGACCCCGATCCCCGCCTGGACGCCGACCGACGCGTACAGCTTGGCGCTGCCGGAGAGGGAGAGGACCCCCGAGGTCCAGACGTTGCTGCCCTGCTGGGAGAGGGAGGCCCTGTTTTCCTCGAATCCGGCAGCGACGCTGGCGACCGTGGTGCTGGCGACGTTCAGCGTGCCGACGTCGAAGCGGCCGTTTATGTGGGCGCCGGCGCGGACGGGGACGGTCGCGTAGACGGGGATCACCACCGGTCCGACCGGGATCGCCCCCTGATAGGGCCCCAGTTCCGTGAGGGTCCAATCGCAGTTGATGCCCGCGGCGACCGCCGCCACCCCCAGGGACTCGGTCGTCCTGATCGCGAGGGCCAGCCGCATCTGCGGTGGCCAGGCGCCGATCGAGGCCTCCCTGAGCTCGAAGCTGTTCAGGCGCGCGCCGAACTTGAGCAGTTTCGGGGGCGAGCAGCTGTCTTTCGACGCGCTGGCCTGGCCGGGCCCCGGCGCCGGTTCGAGCTCCAGCTTGCCGTCGAACTCGAGGCTGGGCACGGCCTCGCTCGGGGGCACCGCCCTCAGGGAGACGAGGGTCCCGGCGCCGGTCTTCTTCGCGGCCGTTACCTTCGAGATCAGGCCACGGGGGAGCCGGGAGCCCGGCGCCGTGGTGTAGATCGTCCCGGCCGGCGGGACCTCGGTGTCGGCGGGCAGGACGATCGCCGATGGGTCTGCGGGATCGCCGACGATTCGCAGCACCCGGGCAGGGAGGGGCCTGACGCCGGGGTTGACGACGGCGCGGTAGCGGATCTCGAGCTTGGTGGTGGCGCCGTTCCTGACCGTCACCCGGATCCGCTTCCTCTCCGGGTAGGCGACCGCGCCCCGCCGCACGCCGCGTCCCGAGTGCCTGGCGGTGACCGCCTTTACGAGGACCGAGTAGTTACCCGGCGCCAGGTCGACGCCGCCCGTGCCCGAGAAGCGGACCCTCCGGCTCACCGCCTCCCCGGCGATCGCGATGCTCGCCTCGAGGTTCTTCGGCAGCCCGCTGGAGCTCAGGAGCAGGTGCGCCTGTCCCTGGGCAAGTGCGGGCGCGCCGAGCATCGGCCCGAAGGTGAAGACGAAGGCCGCCACCAGTAGCGCCGTTCGCAGGCTTCTCAATGTGGCCCGAGGCCCTCTGATCAATGCGTGAATCCCCGTCCTAAGCGGCACGAACCTAACAGAGCCTTATCGGGGGTCGCCGGGTGGCCTCACTACAAGTCGTTCGATGAAGATGCGCGCGGCTGTGGTTGGAGCGGTTTGGTGAGCCGCTCGTCGTCCAGGAGGTGAGCCGGGCGCGGGAGAGGTGCTGGTGCGGTTGTTGGCCTGCGGCCACTACCGCTGGAACAGGAAACATCTCCCCAACCGGCCAAGCGTCCCGCTTGATCGTGAGTGGGCAAAGCTTGCTCGGGCTCACGATCATCGCGTTCCTGATCGCAGCGTTGGCAAGCCGCATGCTCGAATCCTGAGCTCCGGATCGCCGTACTCACTTACGGAACTCGTGAGGGTCCTCATCACGCGGAATCCATGAACTCCCGTCCGTGATAGGCGACATTCACCGCGCGAGAGATCGTTTGATAGTCGATCCCGAGATCGAGGTAGAGGTTGACCTCAAGGACGACTCGCACCCGGTTTAGCGCGAACCAGAGGTCCCAGTCCTCCAGCACATCCCCGGTGGGCTCGCCCCAGTGGGTGAGGAAGTTCCTCGTGTCGATGAGCGGCTGAAGTTGCCTTCGGCGCCAACTCCCCGCCTCCGGGAGGACCTTCTCCGCGCGTTCGAAAAGTGCTTTTACTCTCTGCTTCTGGCTCTGTTCGTTCGCGTACCGGAGACGCACGAGATAGTGATTGCGTCGGATCTTGTCATCGATGTTGCGAATCAAGGCCAGGACCTCGTCGTGATCCTCGTCCGAGAAGGGCGGCTCATCGAACCTGAGGCGGTGATACCCCTCGGCGACGGAGAGAAGGTTCAGGACATCGTCCTCCAGACTCGCGTCTTTCTTGTTCAGGGTTGCGAAGAGCAGGTTGGCGGGACCACCGAGCTCGCAGCGGAGCCTGAACCAAGCGGCAAGGAAAGCCGGGGCAGACTCGCCCCAGGCCCGCAATGGCATCGGGATCTGGGGCCGGTTCTGCTCTGGCGGGGATGGACGGTCGGTGCGGGTCCGCTCGATGACTGCGACATCCTTCGGAACACGGAGCGATTGGCCGTCCCACCACTTCTCTTGCTCGCTGGGCACGAGGACGGTGATCGCGTCCACCTCAGACTGGCTCCTTCTGGTTAGGACCATGAGGTCCTGAAGAGGCCGGACGAACCGTTCGGTGAAGTCCTGGTAGGTGGTGGTCTGCTCGAGCACGAAATGGGCGGTGACGTGCGCCTCCCTCTTTTGTTGGACCCGGCGGCCTTCCCGGTTCGCAAGGCCACGCTGCAGGATCAGGCGGGCGCCGTCGAGCGGCACGTTGAGCACTTCACCTTCGGGAAGTTCGACCGGAGCGTCGGCTCTATGTCGGAAAGGCCAGAGCGCAGCGAGGCGCATCGTCAATCGCGAGAAACGCCGATTGCCCTTGGGCTCGGCCGGCCCCCGACTGTCCCAGATTCCGTTGACCCACTCGGTCAGTCCCCAGAGGTCGACAAGGGCGTCCCCGACTTCCAGATCGTCCATCGAGTTGAGTTGGGCACCATAAACGAGCCGATTGGAGGTGAGCACCTCGCGGATGTGGCCACCGAACAGGTTTCCCTCGATCTGCGTCGCGATCGCATCGAGGATGGTGCATGGCTTCCCTTGTAAATCGTGGCCGTGGAGGACGGGGATCTCCTCAGGGGACTCAAAGACGTTGGGAAGCCCCGTTCGGAGGTCGACGACGGCGAGCTCGATCCCCCTCGCCGGGTCATACGTGAGGCGACCCTGAGCGTCTTCTGCGCCATCTGAACCGTCCCCTATCCGCCAGAAGCTGTCGAATTCGAAGGATGATCCAGTCTCGATCCGCTGTCGCGCCATCCGGCCAAGCTACCGCGCATCTGGGCCATCCCGGGGCGGCCCCCGCCGTCACCCCCGTGGGCGCCGGCGAGGGACATCACACCTAGGCAGCGCCGCGGTAGGGCGCTGCCTAGGGGCGGGCGCCGCAGACCGGATGCCTTCGCCTATGGCGCTGAGTAGGTCGAAGGCCGGCTTTCGGAAGAACCCTTGGGGCAACAAATGGGGCAACATGCCCCACAGATCCCAGCCGATCTCCACGTAGCTCGATCTCGCGAAAACCGCTTAAAACCGTGCCCCACGTAGTCCAGCGGGTCCCTGGGTCGGGCTCATAATAGGACCGTCCTTGTAGGAACCCGACGGTCAATTCTTCCCGGCTTTCCGGTGTCGGGGGAAACTGCGTTGGGCCGAGAGTGAGGTGGGCGAGAACCTGAGCTCGGGCCCGAGGAACGTCGATGGTACCGCGAGGAGGCACCGTTACCGCGCGCGCTCGACGCGCGGGCCCCTAACAGTCGATCGGCCCCGTCCCGCGGCCCGGGCCGGGCTGCCAGGCGAGTCCGTAGTAGGTGACCCTCCGCTTCGTGGGGAGGATCTCGGTCTCGCAGCTGCCGTTGGCGTTGACCTGGACGATCGAGTTGGCCCATTCGAAGTGGCGGCCGCGGAAGCGGGCGAAGGCGATTCGCTCGCCCGAGGGGTCCCAGCTCGGGAATAGCTCGTAGCCGGGCGTGGTGCGGGTGAGGCGGCGCAGCGCGCCGGTCCCCGGGTTGAGGACGAAGAGGTCGTTGAGCTGGCGCTTGCCGACCTTTCGCAGCAGCGCGATCCGCGAGCCGTCGGGCGAGTAGACCGGCTGCAGGCCGTCGCGGAGCAGGCGGGTGACGGCGCCGGTCGCGAGGTCGATCGCGACCGGTTCAGCGACGCCGCTCAGCCGGTCGTCGACTCGGGTCGCGAGCAGGGTCGCGCCGTCGGGCGAGAACGAGCTGGCGGCATAGGCCAGCCCGGCCCGCTCCGGCGCCAGCCGGCGCTGTTCCCAAGTCGTGAGGTCGATCGTCCAGATCGTCGCCCTGTCTGGGAGCTCTTCGCGGGTGAAGGCGACCGTGTCGCCGACGGGCGCGAACACCGGCCCTTCAGCGCCCTCGGCATTGATCCGTCGTGCCCCGCCGCCGTCCGCCTTCGCCAGCCAGAACTCGCGTATCTCGCTGAAGCCGACCTCGGTCCCGTCGGCGCTCCAGGAGAGCGGCCCGAAGTGGTTGACGAGCTCCTCGGCGGCGGCCAGGCGGACGGGCTCGTTGCCGCGCGGGCCGACCGTAAACAGCGTTGTGGTCGGTGGTTTCCAGGTCTGTTTGATCAACGCCAGCCGCGGGCCATCTGGCGCCGCGGCGCTCGCGGCGCCGCCCGTCAGCAGCAGCGCCAGCCCCCCGATCACCAGGCCGCGGCGGACCGTGCGAAGCAGGCGAGCCACCGTCAGCACTCGATCCTGCCCGCCCCGCGGCCGGGGCCGGGCTGCCAGGCGGGGGCGAAGTAGTAGGTCAACTGCGAGGAGCGCACTTTGGTCGCGCAGCTCCCGTCGGCGTTGATCTGCATCAGCGTGCTGCGATACCCGAACGCCGCGCCATCCCCGCGCTTGCCCGGCAGCCGGACGTAAGCGAGGCGCTCCCCGGACGGGTCCCAGCTCGGGAACAACTCGGGCAGGCCGGGCGTGTGGGTGAGACGGCGCATCCCGGTCCCGTCGGCGTTGAGGACGTAGAGGTCGAGGTCTTCTTCCCCTTCGCCGCCGAAGTCGTCGCTGCGTCGCAGCAGGGCGATCTTCGAGCCGTCCGACGAGTAGACCGGGGATTCGCCATCGTCGGCCAGCCGCCGCAGGCCGCTGCCGTCGAGCGCCAGCGCCACCGGCTGTGCTTCCAGGGTGAGGGGGCCGTCGACGGTCGCCAACAGGGTCGTCCCGTCCGGCGAGAAGGAGTAAGCCGCCCATTTGAGCTCGTTCTCCCACGGCGTCAGCCGACGCTGGGCGCCGGTGAGGAGGTCGACGGTCCAGATCGTCGAGCCCTCGAAGCCGTCCTTCCAAAGCTTCCCGCCGACCGTGATCGGCGAGCTCTCGTCGAACGCGCGGGTGAAGGCGAGCGTGCGTCCGTCCGGCGAGAAGACCGGTATCGAGGCCCCTTCGGTGCCGGCGATCGGCCGGCGCCCGCCGCCGTCGGAGGCGACGGTGAAGAGCTTCCAGGCCGGGTCGTCGTCGTCGCCGACGATCGCCCGGTTCGCTGATTGGGAGCGGCCGACTGCGTTGTGAGCAGGGCCGAGACCTCCCGGGCGGCCTCGATCGCGGCAAGCGGCGCCATGCTGATCCCGGCGCCCGGCGTCCGATCGGTGCTAAGGGGGGCACTACTCAACTCGTCGTGGATAGGCAGCCTAAAACGTCCTTGAGCGAGGTCTCCGTGGGAATCCCGTCCGGCTCACCGCCATGACCAAACCGACCCCGAATTAATCGACTCTGAGTAGACTCAGCCAGTGGCGGTGGAAGGGTCTCTAGGGAACGAGAGGGACGGGCGGAGGGTCTCACTAGGGTGAGCTTTCGGCTGGCGATAGTGGGCGGCGGCATGGCTGGCCTGGAGACGGCGATCACCCTTGCTGCGCGCTCGGGGGTGGAAATTGAGGTGGTCGAGCGCGGCGGCGCGAAGCGTCGGGACCACATCCACTGGGATCCCAAAACCTATCCGGGCGACGAGAAGACCCAACGCTGGCGCAGTGACGGCTGGGGCATCGGCGGCGGGCTCGCCGAGCGGCTCGGAGGCCGTTCTCTCTGCTACCACGGCGTCTTGCTGGGGATTGAGGAAGAGGCGCTCAAGAGCTGGCCTCGGGAGTGGGTCGAGACCTTTGCCGAGAAGGAGCGCGGCTATGCTGCGTTCGTCGCCGGGCTGGCGACGGAGTTCCCGGAGCTGGCTGAGTGCGAGTTCTCTCCGGAGGCGGGACGGATTGGGCTCAAGCACGTTCCCCAAGCGGCTCTGCTGGACGCCGAGAAGCATCGCCTCCGCGCCTACTCGCCACTGACCGCAGCACTGAAGCTACAGGAGGAAGGGCGGCTGACGGTTAGCTGCGGCGGGATCGAGCGGCTGCGCAAATCTGGCGGCAAATGGGCGCTTGACACCTTCGACAAGGACGGCAAACCGAGTACGCGCGACGGCTTCGACGCCTGCGTCCTCTCCGCCTCGGCGATCGGCAATGCCCAGATTGTCGCCCGGACCTTGGGTCGCGATTTGGAAACTCCGATCACCGATCACTTCTCAATGGGCGTCCTGACCCGCTTGCCCGCTGGCACCGAGCTGGCGAAGCTCCGCCACGCTGGGCTCTGGACGGGGTACCTTCCGCGGGCCGAGATGGGCGCGAACGTGTTTGTGCAGGAGATGAGGTCGCTTGAGAACGGCGACCGCCTGGTCAAGGTTGCTGTGGTCGCCGAGCAAGGGTCTGGACCCGAGGACTTCAGCCGCCTTTCGGTGATGATCGATGACGGCCGCACGTCGGACACCTACATCGACACCAGGATCTCGCTGCGGGATCGCCGACGGCTCGGCGACGTGCGCGACGAGCTGGCCGATGTTGTGCGGCAGATCGCCCAGGGAGACGTCGACGACGTGACCGGCAGCTGGGGCGGTTTCGCGGTGCCGCCGCCGCGGGGCGAAACCGAGCCCGGCCGCAGCAAAGCCCAGTGGCAGGCCCACGACAACGCCCTGCAGACCCTGTTGGACCAGCCAAAGCCGGGTTGCATGGCCTTCTACGACTTCCCCTACGGTGCCTTCGAGCACGAGGCCTGCACTCATCCTGTCGGGGGCGAAGGGGACCTTGCAACCACGCTCGACTTCGAGCTGGAGGAGCTACCGAACGTGTTCCTGGTCGGCCCCGGCTCCTTCCCGCGGATGGGCGCGGCGAACCCGGCCATTACGATCATGGTGATGGCGCGCGCTCTTGGCGGGAAGCTCGGCGAGCGCTACCTCTGAGCGAAGAGCCTGCGGGCGACCTCAGATGGTTGGCAGTAGCCCCTCGATCACCGTACTCACTGAGCGCGGGGGGTCCAGACCCAGAGCCTTGAGCCGTTCGGTGGCAAGCGACGCCTTCTGCGGTCGCGGCACATGGGACTGGAACTGGGTCGCGAGCACGAGGTCAGGGGGAGCCTGGATCGCCGCCGCGATCAGGTGTGCCCAGCCGTAGCGGGTCTCGCACTGCCACGGCGCTATGTGGACGATGCCCGTCTCGGGCAATCCCACGAGGGTGACGATCAGCTCGGCGACGTCGTCGACCAGCGCCGGCTGGCGTATCTGAAGCGCGTCCGCGTGCACCTGCTCGCCCGCCAGCAGGTGCGACCAGGTCTGCCGGAACCAGCCGTGGTCACCGGAGTCGGCGCGGTAGAGGAGCGGCAATCGCACCACCAAGCCGTTATCGAGCTCAAGGGCGATGAGCTCGGCGGCGCGCTTGGTGGCGCCGTAGACCTGCAACGGGTTCGGCACGGAGTCCTCGGCATAGGGCGCCTCTGCACGGCCGTCGAACACGTAGTCGCTTGAGATGAGGACAAACTTGGCGCTGTGACGCGCGGCGGCGGCAGCTACGTTCGCGGTGCCGCGGACGTTGACTGCCTCGGCTAGCTCGGGCTCGGCCTCGCAGCGGTTGACGTCGGCGATCGCCGCGCAGTGCACGCACAGGGTGGGGGCGAGTTCGTCGAAGGCGGCATCGACGGCACCGGCATCGGCAACGTCTACCTGACGCAGTGCTTCGGACGACTTTCCACTCAGCTGCCAGCCGGAGGTCTGCGAGGAGCCTCCGCAGCGGGTGAGGATGGCGCTGCCGAGCATGCCGGAGGCGCCGGTGACAACTACTGACACGACGGGCCCCCAATCAGGATGGATGCGCTCATGGGGTGACCGTAGCGCCCTGCTGTCGGCACGGGCCCCCGGAGCGTCGGCTCAGCTCACGGACGGAGATTGCCATTTGCTGGAGCCGACGCTCAACGACCCGGGGATGCTGTTCTTGCCCGGCGGAACGGAATCGGGGCCGAGCCCTGCAATGCCCATTCCCACCTACTGACCGGGGCCAGCTAGTGCACCTGAGGGTCTAGCCAACCTTGGTGATCTGCACCTTCGGGATCATCCGAACCTTGCTCATCGACACGGCGCTCACCTCCTCGCACGGTCGCGCGGCGGCGCCCTTGTGGCCACCGCTAAGCCCCGGGCAACTTTACTGGAGCAGATTCCACTAATGGAGTCACTTTTAGGGATGGAGCCGTTTTTCGGTAAAGCCCTGCTGAGTCAATTAATGTTGAGCGCTATCGGCCTCCGTACCAATGAAGAAAACCCCAACGACACGAAGAGGAGCCCCCCCAAATGCCGATCCGCTTCGGGCCAAGCGCCGTTACGAAAGCCGACCAGCGACTAAGCCGCGCCTTGGCGCATCCGCTGCGCGCTGAATGCCTGACCATCTTCAACGCCCGAGTAGCGAGCCCCAGCGAAATCGCCCGCGAGCTGGACGAGGAGGTAGCGAACGTCAGCTACCACGTCAAACAGCTACTCGAGTACGACTGCATCGAGCTTGTCGAGACCAGGACCGGAGGGAGCGCCCGGGGCGCCACCGAGCACTTCTACCGCGGGGTCGCGCAGAAGTACCTGCACGATGACCTGTGGGGGGAACTCAGCCACCCCGTACGCAACGGCATCAGCCTGACCGCGATCCGGGTCATCATCGGCGCGATCCGCGACTCGGTCGTCGCCGGCATCTTCGACCGGATGAAGGACCGCCACGTCTCGGTCGTCACCTACCAACTCGACGGCAACGGGTGGGAGGAGATGCGGGCGCTCTACAAAGAAACGTTGGAGCGGGGGATGGCGATCGGCGCGCGGGCCGAAGGCCGGATCAGCGAACGCAAGCACCGCGGGAAGATGCGGCGGATCACGTGCTCGCTGTTGGCCCACGAGTCGCCGGAGGGCTCGCCGAAAAGTCACGAACTCGGAGAGCTGACGCAGGCTTGAGCGGGTGTGCAACGGACCCGGGCCCGTGCCGCCCGGGCCGCCAGCTCCGCTGCCTCCAGGGTGGACCGGCGTCCGAGCACGTCGAGCCGAACGCCGGTCCGGGTCATGGGGGGGCTTTGGACTACCCGGGAGGCGATCTGGGTAAAAGCCGGCGATGGCGACGTACACGGTCGACTGGTTTAGACCCTTGACGGCTTCGGTTCGGGGCCGGAGGCTTACTGGGGCAAGGATGGTCCCGAGTTGCGTGAGCAGCGGGCCCAGACCTATGGCGACGAGGACCAGACGCTTGTGTTCGGGGCGAACACCTACCGCTTGTTCCAGCGTTACGCCCCGGCAGAGGACGATCCGAGCCATTCGCCGTTGAACGAGGCGCGGAAGATCGTGATCTCGCGGACGCTGGAGAAGCCGCTGGCTTGGAAGAACTCGACGCTGATCGCCGAGGACGCGCTCGATGCCGTCCCGCGCCTCAAGGCGGAGTCGCCCGTCCCCCTGCGCTGCCACGGCAGTATCGCGATGAACCGCGCACTCCTCGCCGCCGGTCTGGTGGATCGGCTCGAGGTGATGGTGTTTCCCGTCATCACCGGAGCGTCGGGAGAGGATCCGACCCTGGCCGGTCTGCCCGATATCGACTTGGAGCTCGTCGACTCACGGCTGTTCGACGGGCGCGTGCAGCAACTCGTCTACGTCCCGACCGTCCGCTAAGCCTAGAAGGCCGTCGGCTCGACGCGGTTCACTGTGTCCTCGTGATCTTCTATTCCATGAGCCTGTCGGCCGACGGCTACATCGCCGGACCCGACGGAAGCTTCGACTGGGGCGCGCCCAGCGAGGAGCTGCACCGGTTCCACAACGAGCGGGTCGCCGCGATCGACGCTCAACTGCTCGGCCGGCGGCTCTACGAGACGATGCTCGTGTGGGACACCGAGGAGTTCTCCGACCCCGTGATGGCGGAGTTCGCCGAGATCTGGCGTCCGCTCGAGAAGATCGTGTTCTCGACCACGCTGACCAGCGTCGAGGGCAGCAACCGCCTTGCCACGGGAACGCTCGAGGAGGAGATCGCCGCGCTCGGGGCCAGGAATATCGCCGTCGGCGGCGCCGGCCTTGCGGCGGAATGCATGCGGCGCGGGCTGATCGACGAGTTCGAGCTGTTCGTCGTCCCGATCGTGGTCGGCGGCGGCACGCCGTACTTCCCGCCGGACGTGCACGTCGACCTCGAGCTGGTCGAGACCCGCACCTTCGGTGCGACCGTGTACTTGCATTACCGCCGCTGCGGCTAGAGGGCCTCACGATCACCACCTGTCCTCCGGGGTCGCGCACTAGGATCGTCGCATGGGAGATGTGGTGGTCTGCGGAGCCGGGGCGGCCGGCCTGGGCGCCGCGGCAAGCCTGCGCCGCGCCGGTCTCGATGCCGTGATCCTGGAGCGTTCCGACCGAGTCGGGGCGAGCTGGCGATCACGCTATCCGGCGCTGCGACTCAACACGCCCGGCTGGATGTCGACGATGCCCGGGTACCGCGCGTCGGTACGCCGCTACGGAGAGTTTCCGTCCCGCGACGATTGGATCCGGTACCTAGAGGATTACTCGACCCATCACAGGTTGGAGGTCCGCTTCGACACCGAGGTCCGTCGGGTAGACCGCTCCGACGGCGCCTGGCGCGTCGAGACGAACGGCGACACCATCGAAGCCGACGCGGTTGTGATTGCGATCGGCTTCGACCACGACCCCTACACGCCCGACTGGCCGGGGCTGGAGGGCTTCGGCGGCGAGGTGATTCACACCTCCGCCTACCACGACCCGGAGTCCTACCGGGGCAGGGACGTGCTTGTCGTCGGCCCGGGGGTGAGCGGCTCGGAGGTGGCCCACCTGATCGCCACCGGCGGCGCGGCCCGCGTCAGGGTGGCGTGCCGAACCCCTCCGCACATCGTCCGGCGCAAATGGCTCGGCGTCCCGATTCAGATCCCCGGCACGGCCCTCCACCACATGCCGCTGGGCGTCGCCGACAGGTTGAGCGCCCTGGTCGAACGGATGATGGTCGGGAGCCTCTCGCGCTACGGGCTGCCGCGCCCTCGGGTGGGCACGGCGACGGCCCTGGCCGAGCGGCACCAGTCGCCGCTCTTCGATGACGGATTCGTCGACTCGGTCAAGGCGGGGCGGGTCGAGATCGTCGCCGCCGTCGAGGGCTTCGACAGTGACGATGTGCTGCTCGCCGACGGTTCGCGGGTTCAGCCTGACGCCGTGATCGCGGCGACCGGTTACCGCCGGGGCTTGGAGCCTCTGGTCGGCCATCTCGGGGTGCTCGACGACAAAGGGACGCCGCTGGTCACCGGGCGCCAACACCCCTCTGCTCCCGGTCTCTTCTTCACGGGCTACCGCACCGAGCTCTCCGGCCAGATGCGCCTAATGCGCTTCGACGCGCGCTCGATCGCCCGCGCCGCCAAGGCCTTGGCGGCGCCAACTATTCGCCCTCGCGACGCTGTCGCCGGGCGCTGAGCCGTTTGCGGGGAGACGGGGTTTCGGATTTCTGGGCGATGTACTGCTGGGCGACCGAGGCCAGCAGCGCGACGAAGACGCCGATGCCGGTGAGGATGTAGAAGATCGTGAAGATCTGGCCGCCGTCTGAGGTCGGAGCGAAATCTCCAAAGCCCACGGTGGTCAGGGTCACGACCGAGAAGTAAAGGGACTCGATGATCGTCCAGTCTTCGACGCGCCAGTAGAAGAGCGTTCCGGAGACGACCAGGGCGCCGGCGACGACCGGCAGCGCCTTGGTCTCGGGGTCGCGCCAGACGGCGGTCATCGCACGCGCGAGCTTGTGGAATGCAAGGACCAGCGGGAGCACATCGGCCTCCTTGGGTATGCGTTGCCGCAGTACAGGTCCGGCTGCGGCCGAATGTCGGTCACAGCCGGACCTGGCCGCTAGCTCGCGTCGGCGTTCTCCTTCTCAGCCCGCTCGAGTTCCCGCTTGAACTCCTCGCGGTCGACCTCGATTTCCTTCTCGATCGTCTTTTCGGCGCGGGTCAGCGCCTTGTCGAGCTGCTCTTCGAGGCGGGACTCCCCGATCACGAGCAGGGTTGCCTCGCCGGCGTCGATCAGGTCGCCGAGCTCCTTGGCGTCGTCTCTTGCGATGCCTTTCCTGAAGTGCCCGCCAAGGCCGCCGATCACACCGCCGACCAATGCCGCGGGGACGACCGCCGGTGCGGCCAGGACGCCGATTGCAGCGCCCACGGCGATGCCGCCCCAGGCGCCATGCTGCGTCGGCTTCTCGTGCTTCCTGACGTGCACCTTGCCGTCGTCGTCCTTGGTGACAAAGGCGACGTCGTAGGTGCCGACCAGCTTGGCCGCGTGCAGTTCGAGCAGGCCGACGTAGTCGGCCTCGGCATCGGCGGGATTGGAGTAGGTGGCTGCGTAGATGAAAACCGGTTTCTCGCTCATGTTTGGTTCGACTTTCTGGTCGGGGGTGCTTGCGTCAGGCGCGCTCGACCGGCTCGCCGTAAACGACGAGGCCGTGGATGACGATCACGCAGAGGGCGAAGATGCCGAGCGACCAGAACGGATAGGCGCCGGAGACCGAGAGCAGCGACCCGATCGCGCCGAGGCTGGCGGCGACGATGCCGATCACCCGGCCGTAGGTGTTGCCGCTGAGCAGCGAGAAGCCGCCGGTCAGCTCGAGCACCCCGAGCAACACGATGATCCAGCCCCAGGTGTTGAGGCTCGAGAAGACGTAGTGGTTGCCGGCTTCGGTGAAGAAATGGGCGTCGCTGATCGCGGCGATCCCGTAGATCACGTTCAAGGTGCCGGCGATCAACAGCAGGATCGCGGCGAACATCGCCCGACCCTCTCCTCTTACTTCCATTTCGAATCTCCTCCGTGTGTTGACTGGGGCATGGATGGCGACTGCAGGCCGAGGGTCCCACCGGGAATCCCGGCCCGCTAGGGCATACGCACGTCACTTGGGGTGGTGCCAGCCCCCGGTCACCCGGGGAGAAAGGTCTGACTCCGCGTCAGATGCCGGCCTGCGCGGTGATCGTCCCGGCGTCGACCGCTTCGCGCATGACCGCGTAGTCGCGCTCGTTCTGGTCGGCATAGGCCTCGGCGAACGTGGCCACCGCGCGGTCGAAGCGGTCGCTGCTGCCGAGGTAGCTCGCGATCGAGACGGCGTCCCCGGCCCGTGCATGAGCGCGCGCCAGCGCCTGGCCGCACACCCTGGCGTATTCGGCGAGCGCCTTCGGGTTCATCAGCTCGACCAGCGCCGACCCCTTCGCGTCCCACAGCTGGCGGACGTAGTAGTCGCGCTTCCTGCCGTCAGGGCCGTCGCTGCGCACCCAGCCGAGCATGATGTCGCTGGCCGCCTGGGTGAGGCGCTGTCCCTCGACGACGCGCTGGCCGTGGTTGTCGAACTCGCTGGGGCCGAGGAAGGGCTCGAGCACCGATGCCTCGGCCTCCTTGAACTGGAGGAAGAGCGGGTCGCCCGGTCCCTTGCGGCCGATCAACAGCCCGATCCAGGCGCGGGTGCCGACGCTGCCGACGCCGACCACCTTGCGGGCGGAGTCGACGTAGCGGAAGCGCTCCAGCAACCGCCGGCGGTCGTCTGCCAGGGTGCCGCGATAGGTCCGCAGCATGGAGTGGATCGCCTCGTCGACCGCCGCGTGCTCCTCGGGATCGAACAGGTCGCGGGTGGGGACGACCACCGGCGGGTCGCTGCGGATCCGCGGCTTGCCGTCGACGATCTCGGTCAGCTTGGCGAAGGCGCGGAGGCTGTCCTTCGAGCGCGCCTTGGCGATGTTCTTCTCGACGCGTTTCATCTGCTTCGGCGATGCCGCGGTGGCGAACTGCTCGACCAGCTCGTCTACCGAGATGCGCGAGTACCAGAGATCGAGATCGGCCAGGGTCGCGTAGCGGTGCATCGCCTCGCGGTAGGCGCGCGCCGCCGTGGCGTTGATCGCCGCACGCTTCGCAGCGGTGAACCCGCGATCGCGCCCGGCAACGGCAAAGCTGGTGACCAGGCGTTTGACGTCCCACTCGAACGGTCCGGGCAGGGTCTCGTCGAAGTCGTTGATGTCGAAGACGAGCGTCCGGTCGGGCGCCGCGTAGCCACCGAAGTTCGAGAGGTGGGCATCGCCGCAGAGCTGGGTATGGAGGTCGCTCCGCGGCAGGCCGGCCAGGTCCGAGGCCATCAGATAGGCCGCCCCGCGGTAGAAGGTGAAGGCCGAGACGAGCATGCGCCCGTAGCGGATCGGCACCAGCTCGGGGACGCGGGAGGCGGACTGTTGCTCCAGCAGCTCGACCGGGCTGGGTCGATCGGCGGGCGGGCTCCAGTCGGCGTGGGCGGCTCGCGGCACCTTGGCGCGGGCGGCTCGCCCCAGCGCGACGCGCTCCGCCACGTCGGGATGCTCGACCGGCGGTGCCTTCTTCTTGGTCTTGGCCATGACGGCAGCCTCCCGTACGCCGGGGCTCTCACCAAGGGCGTGGGCACCACTCCCGAGGGCGCAAAACACCACGGGGCCCGGCACGCGCCGGCGCCCTCTAGTTGAGGGAGACGCGGCCGAGGATTCGGGTTCCGGCGCCGCTTTCGTCCTCGATCCGCAACTCGCCGCCCACCGCCGCCAGGCGGTCCCGCATCCCGGTGATCCCGGCGCCCTCGACGGCGTCAGAGGGGAAGCCGCAGCCGTCGTCGCCGATCTCGAAGTAAAGGTCGCCGTCGAGCCGCAGCTCGATCCTGACGCGGCTCGCGCCGGTCGCGTGCTTGGCCGCGTTCTGCATCGCCTCCAGGCAGCAGAAGTACACCGCGCTCTCGATCTCGGAGGCGAAGCCGGCCGACCCCGTCGGCGCTGATCGCGACCGGCAGCGGGGAGCGCCGGCCGGCCGCGCGCAGCGCTTCGCCGAGGCCGTCGGAGGCGAGCAGCGGCGGGTAGATGCCGTGCGCCAGCGAGCGCACCTCTTCGATGATCTCGTCGACCTCCGGGCCGAGGTCGTCGACGCATCCCGGCGGCATCGTCGGCGTTGCGCTCCAGCGCCTCGCGGGCGAGCCCGAGCTTGACCCGCAGCGCGACGAGCTGCTGCTGGGCGCCGTCGTGGAGGTCGCGCTCGATCTTGCGGCGAGCGCCGTCGGCGGCGCTGGCGAGCCGTTTGCGCGAAGCGGCCACGTCCTCCAGCGACGCCGCGAGCGCGGCGTCGAGGCGCTGGCGCTCGAGCCCCGCGAGGACGCAGGAGGCAGACCGCCTGGAGGAAGTCGGGGTAGTCGCGAAACCCCCGCTCGCAGACGATCGCGATGCGCAGTCCGGACTCTGCCTCGGCTTCGGTCAGGCACTCGTCGCCCGACCGGGTGCGGGGCGGGACTGGCGTTCCCCGCGTGAGTCGAGCCAGCGCGTCCCTGTACCGCCCTCTTCGCCTGGTGCGAGGTATAGCCCCACCGCGGGTTCCGGTCGAGCGAGCCGGCGAGCAGCGCTCGCAGCTCCGCCGGGTTCCTCGTCTCGGCGATGCCGGTGGTGAGACTGGCGAGCGCGGAGCCGGAGTAGACCCGCCACTGCAGCAGGCCGAAGAGGAAGCCGAGCGCCGTCGGCGGGGATCGCCAGCAGCGCCACCAGCGAGGCCACGTCCAGGACGTCGGCGCCGACCTCCGCGCGGCGCAGGGCGACGTAGACGCTGGCCGCGACGAAGCGCAGGACGGCGGCGGTGAGCACCGGCGCCAGGCGTGCGCCGCAGGTTGCGACTCGCGTTTCGCAGACGGACCGACAGCAGGACAAGGACGGCGACGTAGAGCGCGGTGGTCAGAATCTCGCGCAGCGGCTTGATCGACGGTGTCGACGAAGCCGGGTTCGGAGCCGAAGAAGAAGGAGTTGGCCGGGCATTCGGTCGTGCAGTTCGTGAAGGGCGTCGGCAGCGGGTACTGGTCGACCAGAGGAGCCGTCGGCAGGTAGAGCACCACCAGAAGCAGCGCCCAACTGGCGACGACGAGCCTCGCGCCCCTGCTTTCCAGGCGCCCGGTCGGGTAGGAGACCAGGGCGTAGACGAGCGCCACCTCGAAGACCCAGCCGGCGACCCGTCCGACGCTGTAGAGGAGTTCGACGTCGGAATTGGAGAAGGAGGCGAGAAACCAGCAGATGCCGGTCGCGAAGAGAAGCGGCCCGAAGCGGCCCTCACCACCGCGTCGCCAGGCGTAGAGGCCGACTCCGAGCAGTGCGGCAAGATTGAGCGCGGCGATCGTCGCGTAGGCGCCGCGCTGCGCGTTCCCCGTGTTGGCCAGTGCCACCGCGGCGGCGATCGCGCAGAGAGCGATGCTGAGCGCAGCCAGCGCGGTGATTTTGCGGTTGCTCAAGGGACCCCTTCTAAGGGGCAGACTACTTCTACTACGGCGCCTCGCCGCGGTGGGCGCGCCACATCTCGGCGAGCCAGGATGGCCGCAGGTTCTCCTTCGGCAAGACCTCGCCGACGATGGAATCGCCGGCAGCCCGGGGCAGCTCGTCGGGGTGCTGGGCGGAGATCAGCGCGACCAGGGTCCCGGGGTGGGAGCGGCGCATCTCACGCGCCAGCTCGAACCCGTCCATTCCCGGCATGTTTACGTCGACCAGGACCATGTCGGGCTCCTCGCGACTGGCCGCTGCAAGCGCCTCGCGCCCGGTCGAGACGCCGCCCGCCCAGTCGAAGCCGGGCGCCGCCTCGACGACTGCGCGCGCGGCTTCGAGGAAGCGGGGGTGGTCGTCGACCGCCAGCACGCTCACCGTCTTCACCATCGATCGAGGCTGGCAGCTAGCCGTCCCGTTCTCCATCCTGCACGCACCCCTACCCGCGGGGGTGTGGACGCCTAACCCGGCTGGTCGGACTCGCCGAGGAAGATCAGGGCTGCCGTGACCCGCTTGGAAATCTGCTCGGCGTCCTCGGAGTAGGTGAGCCCGAGCTTGAGGAAGATCGCGTTGATGTGCTTCTCGATCGCCCGCTTGGTCAGTACCAGCTCCTCGGCGATCGCGGCGTTGCTCCTGCCTTCGGCGACGGCGGCGAGGACGTCCAGCTCACGCGGGGTCATCTCCGCCAGCGGTGAGCTCTCGGCGCGAGCGCGTGCCTGGACCAGCACCTCGACGATCTTCGGGTCGATCACCGATCCTCCCGCCGCGACGGCGCGGATCGCCCGGGTCAGCTCCGCCCGCTCGGCAACCCGCTCCTTCAGCAGGTAGGCGCGACCCTCCGAGCCGGAGTCGAGCAGGCGCAGGACGAAGCCCGGCTCCGAGTACTGGCTGAGGACGACGACGCCGATCTCGGGATGGGTCTCGCGCAGCCGCGCGGCGATCTGAATGCCGGCGTCGTCGCCGTCGGGCGGCATGCGGATGTCGGTGAGGACGACGTCGGGCGGGTCCGCCTCGACCGCCGCCAGCAGCGAGGGCATGTCGGCGCAGCTCGCGAGCAGCTCGATCTCCCCGTCGCCGGCGAGCAGCTGCTCGAGCCCCTCGCGGACGATGTAGCTGTCCTCGGCCAGGGCGATTCGCAGGGTCATCGGAGGCAAGCCTAGCCGCGGGGGCGCCTGCCTCCCCCTCGACAGGCATGCGCGCAGGCTGGCGGGCTCCGGGAAGGATTGAGAGCGTCCTGTCTGCGGTGGCCGAATCTCGCTCTCATCGAAAGCTGGTCGTGGCGATCCTCGTCCTCGCGACGCTGCTCGGCCTCGTCTCGGTTCTCTCGATCTGGGTCAAGCGCCAGGCCCTGGAGACCGAGACCTGGACCTCCACCAGCACCAAGCTGCTCGAAAACGAGGACGTCAACGCGGCCCTCTCCGCCTACATGGTGGAAGCGCTCTACGAAAACGTCGACGTCCAGGCGGAACTCGAGGGCGCCCTGCCGACCCCGGCAAAGCCGCTGGCGGGACCGGCGGCGGCGGGCCTGCGACAGCTCGCCGGCGACGTCGCCTCCGAGGCGCTGAAGAGGCCGCGGGTGCAGGCGCTCTGGTCGGAAGCGAACCGCAACGCCCACGCGCTCTTCCTCGAAGTGATCGAAGGCGGTGGCGACACGCTCTCCACCAACGGCGGGGCGGTGACGCTCGACCTGGGAACGATCGTCGACCGCCTCGGCACGCAGCTGGGCGTCGACGTCGCCGACAAAGTTCCGCCCGAGGCGGCAGAAATCCAGCTGCTCGAATCCGACCAGCTCTCGACCGCCCAGGATGCGGTCAACGCCCTCAAGGGCCTCTCCCTGATCCTGCCGCTGATCACCCTGGCCCTCTACGCCCTGGCCGTCTACCTGGCCCGCGGTTGGCGCCGCGAGGCGGTCCGCGCCTGGGGGATCTCCTGGATGCTGATCGGGCTGCTCGTCCTCATCATCCGCTCGGTCGCGGGGGATGCTCTGGTCGGAAGCCTGTCCAGCTCGGAGTCGGTCGAACCGGCGGTCGGCGCGGTCTGGGACATCGCCACCTCGCTGCTGCGCAACGGCGGGATCGCGATGTTCGCCTACGGCCTCGTGATCTTCGGAGGCGCCGTGCTGGCTGGCCCGCTCGGGGTCGCCGAACGCGCTCGCCGCTCGCTGGCGCCGCTCCTGCGCGAGCGGCCCGCCGCCTACGGCGCCGCTGCGCTTGTCGTCCTGCTCCTGCTCTGGTGGGGACCGACCGAAGGCTTCCGCCGGCCGCTGCCGTTGCTGGTGCTGCTCGGCCTCTTCATCGCCGGGATCGAGGCTCTCCGCGGCCAGACCCTCCGCGAGTTTCCGCAGGAGACCTGGGACACGCTGCGCGAGCGCTGGTCTGAGCGCCTCGCCCGCCGCTCGTCCAACACCGCCGCGCCCTCGCCGGCCGCCGTCGCGAGCCCGGAGTCGGCACGAGTCGGCGAGCTCGAGCGACTCGTGGCCCTGCGGGATGCCGGCGCACTCGACGCCGAGGAGTTCGACCGCGAGAAGCAACGCCTGCTCGGATGACCTCGCCTGACGAGGTTGATGCGACGCCGGCCTTGGCTTCCAGCGCTCAGCGCGACTCGCGGCTACTTCACGCGGGGCTGAGGCCCTGCGCGTATTCGGCAGCGAGCTCAGGGTCGGCGACGGCGAGTGCGTAATGAGCGAAGTCGTGGGATCCGTAGAGCGAATGGAGCAGGACGCCGAGCTTGACCAGACGGTCCGCCGGTAGCTTGTCCAGCTCGAGGGGATGCCGGACGTAGACGACATCTGCCCAGAGCCACTGCCTAAGCCCACCGAGGCGTCGATCGTCGACACCAAACGGGCGGAACGGCCTGCTTCCGTAGCTGTGGACGGTGTGCATTACGAACCCAAGCCTGCGCAAGGCCCGATCGACATCCGGCCAGAGCGGCTGGTCGACGTACTGTTCGAGAATCTCGACCTCGGTGTGGACCACCAACGCGTCGCCCACCGTCGCCGCACCGCCCTCGATGGCCGCGAGCTCGCCCCCTTGGAGATCGAGGACGACGAGATCGAACTGCTCGTCGACCAGGTCGTCGAGACGCGCGGTGGCCACGGACCGTCGCTCCTGGACCTCGCTGCCCTCGTGGAAGCCGTCGAACAGCGAGGCGAGCGGTCGATTTGGCTCATAGAGAGACGAGCGCGAGCGCATCCGGCAGAGGCGGAACAGGCGATCCGTGCCATCCCCGAGCGTCTTGTCGAGATAGCGGGCATAGCGTCCTTCCCGCACTCCCTGGGCGCGTCGGTCGGGATTCTCACAGGGATCGATGGCAACGACCTGGCAAGCGCCCTGCTGAGCGAGCTCGGCGTAGATCGGGTCCTGCCCCGGGACCTCGAGCGCGCCGGCATGCAGAACCCGGATCGGCTCCGGGAGTGCCTTCATCCGTCGCCGACCGCGATCCGTCGGCAGTCGGCGAGGAGCTCTTCGCCGAAGGGCGTGAACGAAACCTCGCGCAGGGTCTCCCAAGCCTCGAGGAACTTGGCCTCGAAGCTGTCTGCGTTTTCCGCCGCGTTGTACGAGGTCGACATCCGGGCGATGTCGTCCCGGAACGGATCGCGAGCGCGAAGGATGCGGACGATCCGGGCGGTGCGCGCCAGCACGAACGCCGCGTGCAGAACTGCGCTGGGCGGTCTGCCACCGGGGCGGATCGGAGATCTAAGCGTGCGCGTGCCGGTCTCGTCCAGGATCGGGTCGACCAGGAACAGCGTGTACAGGTAGAGGTGGCTCGCCTCGTGCACGATGCAGTCGAGGTACGTCGTCCACTCCCGCTCTGGGCCGAGCTCGCGCAAGAGGATGTACCCGAAGGCCCGGGCCGAGGTGCCGGCGTTGATCGACTGCGACTGCATGATCACCAGATCGCTGACCATCGCGTCGATCTCCCCCGCACCTTCCGGGTCCTCATCCGCCAGCACCCGCAGGGTCCTGGCAACGGCCTCCACCGATCGGTCCTGGCTGCCCTCCCGCGGGGGCATGGCATCGAATCGCTGCTTGTACTCGCGCTCGTTCTCCCGCCCGAAGGTGGCATAGAGGAGCGCCTCCTCGTCGCGGTCCATCGAACCCGGGGCGCCGACCCGGATCTCCTCGGTCAGCAGCTCGACCTCACCCAGGTAGCGGACCAGGGCCTGGACCCGCTCTCCGTCTTCCTCCCGAAGCGCCGCAGCCAGCTCGGTATGCAGGGTGGTCGCAACGCCCCGAAGCGGCTTCCCGCCGGTGGTGCGCGCGTCGCGTGCCCGCTCGAGTCGCTCGAGCTGGGCATCGACCGGCTGACCGAGTCCGGTGGCGGCGCGCTGCGTCAGATAGACGAGGCTTTCAAGCACCTGGACGTCGAAGAGGCGACGCAGCAGCGCGCCCTGTCGTGCGTCCGGCTCGGCAGTCGGGCGAACGCCGCGCTCGGCCTCGGCGAGGAGGGCGGCCGCGTTCATCGGCCCCTAGTTCTCGGTGACAACGGTGAGCGTGATGCCCTTGCCGTTCAGGTCGAAGATCCGTGCATCGTCGAGCTCGAAATGCGTCTTCACCTCGATCTCGACGGTGTTCCGAGGTTTCAGCAGCTCCCGCAGCTGAGGACCCTCCGTGGCCTCGGCCGCAGTGGTGCTGGACGCTTTCGTCTTCGGTCTTGACTCAGCCATACTGCCCTCCAGGATCGATTATTGATTACTCCTCTACTCTATGACCCACTCCATTGAAATATCAAGTAATCAATGCTCACCGTTAAAGCGGGCTTTCGTGGTGATCGGAGGAACAACCGGTGGTGGGCTCACCGCAGTCATCAAAACGGCGAGAACGTCCCCGCGCTAGTCAGCCCACCAGTCCCGTTTACCCTCCACGTCTTCGCGCGGGTTCTCGCCGAGGTTGGGCGCGCCGATGACGAAGATCTCGAGGCCCTCCGGCCCTGCCTCGTAGCCTCGCCAGGTGCCGGGCGAGACGCGCACCGCGTCCCATTCCTTGAGCTCGACGATCTCGTCGCCGAGCTTCATCCTCCCGCTCCCTCGCAGGACGACGTACACCTCCTCCTGCTTCTTGTGCGTGTGGCCGTAGGGGAAGCGATAGCCGGGCGGAACGCGCTGGTAGCCCAAACCGGACTTCTCGAGCTCGAGCGCCTTGGTCGCCAAGCGGAACTCCAGGTCCGGCGCGCCGTCGAAATTGGACCCGACGTCCTCCAGATCCTCCTTGAGGTTCCTCAGAGTGAATGCCACGGCGCGATCCTACGGCACCCCTGGGAACCGCCCATCTAGAGTTCGGCGATGACCCGATCCGAGGGTCGATACCGAGAATCCCGCGACCAGCGCGCCTTCGGATTGCCGATGCGCTCAAGGGGTGGGCAGGTAGGTGAGGAGGACCACTCCGGAGTCGAACCGCTTCGTGTCGGCGAGCTCCATCCTGATCGTTCCTCTATCACCGAGCACATGGACGTTTCCCTCGCCCCAGACGAGCGGGTTCAGGTAGACCTCGTACTCGTCGACCAGGCTCTTCTCGGCGAGGGCGTATGCGAACTCGCCGCTGCCGTGCATGAACAGGTCACCGTCGACCTCGCCCTTCAGCTTCGGGATCGAGTCCTCGAGGTTTCGCTCGAGCAGGGTCCCGTTCCAGGGAAGATCACCGGACAGGGTGGTGGACCCGACGTACTTCGGCATCGCGTTGACCATGTCCGCCCACCTGCCGGACTGACTCGGCCAATACCCCGCCAGCCCCTCGAAGGTCTTGCGGCCCAGCACCATCCCGCTCGAGCTCGCCTGCCGTTGGAACGAGTACTCGCCGTGGTCTCCGTCCGGCTGGACCCACTCTCCGACCGGGTCGATGACGCCGTCGATGGTGGCCTGCGTGGTCGCGATCAGCTTTCCCATGGTTCTCCTTCGATTACGGGAACTGCCTTTGAGTCCCTCTACCCAGACGACGAACGGCGACGCGCGAAATCGACGCTTGGGGCAGGATCGCGGACATGCGTTTCACGCGTGCGGAGTTGGAGGCATTCCGAGGCCATGAGGTCGACGATCTCGTCGGGCCCGGCCTCAGGCTGCTGTTCGTCGGCATCAATCCGGGCCTGTGGACGGCCGCGGTCGGAACCCACTTCGCGCATCCCACCAACCGCTTCTATCCGGCGCTGGCCGCGGCCGGCATCACCGACCACGAGGTCGATCGGGTCGCCGGGATGACCGATGCCGATCGCGCCCATCTGGTGGCCCGGGGCGTCGGGATCACCAACCTCGTACGGCGGGCAACAGCGCGCGCCTCCGAGCTCTCCCGCGAGGAGCTGCGCGAGGGCGGCGAGCGGCTCTTGCGGTTCGTCGCCGATCGCCGCCCCGCGGTAGTCGCGATCGCCGGGATCTCCGCCTACCGCGACGCGTTCGGCGAGCGGGGTGCGGTCCTGGGGCGACAGCCGGAGTCGCTCGATGGTGCGATCCACTGGTCCGGCGCGGCGCTCTGGGTGGTTCCCAACCCCAGTGGGCTCAACGCTCGCGAGACGGTCGCGACGCTTGCCGCCGCCTATGCGGCGCCGGCCGCCGAGGCGGGCGTCATCTGACGCGGTGGCGGCGGATTTCGGTCGGCTGCCGCTACTTGGACGTGTTCAGATCGACAGCGGCGCGGATCAGCGCCCGCAGCGCCTTCCCGTCGATCTCTTCGCCCTCGTGGACGTCGATCGCGCGCCGCGTGTTGCCCTCGAGGCTCGAGTTGAAGAGGCCGGAGGGGTCCTCCAGCGAGGCGCCCTTGGCGAAGGTCATCTTCACCTTGTCCTTGTAGGTCTCGCCGGTGCAGACGATGCCGTCGTGGTACCAGGTCGGCACCCCGCGCCATTTCCACTCCTCGACCACCTCGGGGTCGGCCTGCTTGATCAGCTCCCGGACCCGGGCGAGAGTCTCGCCGCGCCAGTCGCCCAGCTCCTCGATCCTCGCATCGATCAGCTGGGAGGGGGAATCCTCACCTTTCTGCATGGCCAAGAACCTTACTCTCTGCTCTTACCGTGACCCCCTATCTGCATCAGCTTTTCCCGGCCCTTGCCAAGACGCTGCCGCACCTCGATCTCTCCGCGCGGCCGACGCCCGTGCGGGAGCTCGACGGGCTTGGGGTCTGGGTCAAGGAAGACGGGCCCTTCGGCTCCGGTGGCTGGGGCGGCAACAAGGTGCGAAAGCTGGAGTGGCTGATCCCCGATGCCCGCCGGCGGGGACGGCGTTCGATCCTCACCTTCGGCGGCCTTGGCACCAACTGGGGGCTCGCGACGGCGCTCTATGGGCGCGATCACGGGCTGGAGACGGCCTTGGCGCTGGTCGACCAGCCGGTCGACGCCCACGTCGAAGCCCAGCTGGCCCGGCTCGAGGCCTCCGGCGCGCGGATCTACCGGACCCACACCAAGGCGCGGACCGCGGCGCTGCTGCCCTGGCTGCTCGCCCGCAACGCCCGCGGCGGCCGGCCGCCGTATCTGCTGCCGGCCGGCGGCTCCTCGCCGGTGGGGGCGCTCGGCTATGTCGAGGCGGCCCTGGAGATCGCCGCCCAGGTCGAGGACGGAGCGCTGCCGGAGCCGGCGTGCGTCGTCGTCGCGGTCGGCACCGGCGGTACCGCCGCCGGCCTGGCGCTCGGCTTCCAGATCGCCGGCCTGCGCACCCGCGTCGCCGGGGTCGTGGTCAACGACCAGCTTCGCCTCGACGAGCGGGTGCTCGCCCGGCTCGCTCGGCGCGGCGCCGCGTTGCTGGAGCGCCGGGGAGCAAGACTCCCCGGTCTTCGGCTCGGGCCCGACATGCTCGACCTGACCCGCGAGCAGATCGGCGCCGGATATGGCCACGCCACCGAGGCCGCCGCGCGGGCCACCGACCTCGCCGCCGCTGAGCGGCTCTCGCTCGACCCCGTGTACACCGCGAAGGCGATGGCCGGTCTGCTCGCGACGCGCGCCGAGGGCCGGCTGGAGGGTCCGGTGCTCTTCGTCCACACCGACGGCCCGCGTTAGGTACGCAAGGGTCCGCGGATCGTCAGAATGGCCCGCGTGATCCGGCGGGCACTTGCAGCGGGGGCTTTGGCGATGCTGCTCGCGACGAACGTGGCGTTGGCCGCGGCGCCGGCCGGTCCTCGGCTTGTCGTCATCAAGGCCTCGCTCGGGAAGGCGGACCGGCTGGAGCTGCTGAACGTCGATCCGCACGGAGGCAGGCCGCTGCGCCTGGCCGGGGGCGGCGCACGCTCGCGACCGTTGCTGGACGTCTTTTCGCCCGTCTCCTGGTCGGCCGACGGAGAAACGGTCGCGTTCAGCGGGATGATCGGTTTCCGCGGTGGAGACGACCATGAGCCGATCCGGCGAATCTTCACCGTGGGCGCCGACGGGGGCGGGCTTCGCTCGATCCCTGGGACGAATGGCGCCACCGGGCCGGTCTACTCCCCGGACGGGCACACGGTCGCGTTCACTCGCACGATCGACCGTGAGACGCCGACCACCGTCGGCGGGAAACGGATGGACGAGGGCTTCCACGGCTCCAGCATCTGGACCGTGGATCTCGCGACCGCTGCGCAACGCCGGATAACTCCCTGGCGGGATGGGCTCAGTTACACCGCCTCCTCGTTCTCACCAGACGGCTCGACTTTGCTGGCGACGCACGAAGGCGAACTTCTCAACGAATCCGAGCCGGTGGAGCTGAAGCTCGATGGCAGCGGATCGAGGCGGATCCTCGACGATGGCTTCTCCCCGGTCTACTCGCCCGACGGTTCCCAGATCGCCCTGATCCGCCCGCGTTAGGGAATATCGCAAGGGCGGGGGAGAAGACACCGATCTCTACGTCGTCGGCGCCGATGGCTCTGACGTTCGCCGCCTCACTCACACTCCCGAACGTCTCGAGCTCTCGCCCAGCTGGGATCCGTCCGGCGAGCGTCTCGCCTATGTCCGGCTCCCGGCCACCAGGTCAGAGGAAGCGATCTTCGGCTACCGCACCCCGCTGATGCAGGTCAACGCCGACGGCAGCTGCCAGACCACGGTGGTCTCTGCGCGGAGGACCTACTTCTTCTCACCCGTCTGGCAGCCCGGGCCCGGTCGCGGGGCGGGGCGGATCGAGTGCTAGCGATGCTCGGCAGCCGCCGAACGGCCTACCGGGCGCTGGTGCCGCTGGCACTTGCGCTGCTCCTGACCGCGGGCGCCGCGAGCGCTGCCGAGCCGGCAGGCCCGCGCCTCGCGGTGATCAAGGAAACGCGGCAGCCGCGGCGGGTCACGCTGCTCACCGTCGACCCCCACGGCAGGGCGCCGATGCGGATCGCCGGCGGACAGGAATGGGAGGGCCCGGTCGAAGCCAGGGGGCAGCTGTCGTGGCGGCCCGACGGCTCCGAGATCGCCTACCCCGGGATCAGCTCGATCTTCGTGGCGGCGGTCGACGGCAGCGGCGCCCATGAGCTCAACATCTCCGGTGCCGACCGGCCGGTCTTCGCGCCCGACGGCAACACCCTCGCCTTCACCCGCTACCAAGAAGGCGGCGCCACGACCTGGACCATCGACCTCGCCACCGGTACGCAGCGGCAGCTGACGCCGTCGCGCCGCGGCCTCGAATACGTCGGCTCCTCCTTCACGCCCGACGGGACGACGCTGCTGGCGACGCGCAGCGACAGAAAACGCAAGGGCAGGCGCGAACTGGTGGCGCTCCACCTCGACACCGGCGGCGTGACCCGCCTCATCGGCAACGGCTTCGCGCCGGTCTACTCGCCCGATGCCTCGCGGGTCGCCTTCCTGCGCGAAGTCGGGAAGAAGCAGGTCGTCCGCGAAGAGGGGCTGAGCTGGCGAGCCGCCGACCTCTTCGTCCTCGACCTCGCGAGCCGCTCCCTGCGCCGCCTCACCAACACCCCCCACAGGGAAGAGGCCTTCGCGAGCTGGGACCCGTCCGGAGAGCGAATCGCCTTCGACCGCTTTCGCGCCGGCCACTTCGAATGGGCCAACTCGGTCGTCCAGATCAATGCCGATGGCAGCTGTGAGGACGAGGTCCTCGCGCGGAGGAGAACCGTTTTCGTCGGGACCGGCTGGCAGCCCGGCCCCGGGCGCGGGGCTGGACGGATCCGGTGCTAGTCGGCCGAACCCGGCGCCACCAGCTCCACTGAGCGCAGCCGGTTCGGGACCGAGTCGGAGTAGTGGGCGGTGATCAGCTCGTCGGCGCCGGTGTCGGCGGCGAAGCGCTTCAGGTAGGCGGTGACCTCCTCGGCGCCGCCGACGGCGGTGTAGGCGAGCATTTCGTCGACCACGGCGGCCTGCGGTGACTCCAGCAGGGCGGTGACGTCGTCCTCGCTGAGCTTGCGACTGCGGCCGAAGAGGGCGCGGGCGCGAATCTGGCGCGCGGCCTCGTGCTGGGCCTCGGCGCTCTCCTCGCTCTCGGCGGCGATCACGCCGACGCCGGCGATCGCGTAGGGCTCCGACAGCTGCTCGGAGGGCTTGAACTCGCGGCGGTAGGTTGCGAGCGCCTCGTGCAGGTGGCGCGGCGCGAAATGGGAGGCGAAGGCGTAGGGGAGCCCCAGCTGGGCGGCCAGTTCGGCGCCGAAGAGGGAGGAGCCGAGAATGTAGAGAGGCACCTTGGTCCCCTGGCCGGGGATCGCCCGCAGTCCCGGCAGCGGGTCCTCGTCGGCGAGGAAGCGCTGCAGCTCGACCACGTCCTGGGGGAAGCGGTCGCTGGCGGCCGGGTCGCGCCGCAGCGCCATCCAGGTCCGCTGGTCGGTGCCCGGTGCCCGTCCCAGGCCGAGGTCGATCCGCCCCGGGTGCAGCGTCTCCAGCGTCCCGTACTGCTCGGCGATCACCAGCGGCGAGTGGTTGGGCAGCATCACCCCGCCGGCGCCGAGCCGGATCGTCTCGGTGTGGGCGGCCACGTGGGCGATCAGCACCGCGGTCGCCGAGGAGGCGATCGAGGAGATGTTGTGGTGCTCGGCGTACCAGACCCGCCGGTAGCCGCCCCGCTCGGCCGCCCGCGCCAACTCGACGCTGCCGGCGAAGCTCGCGGCGATCGTCTCCTCGCGGCCGACGGCGGCGAGGTCGAGGATCGAGAGCGGGACCATCAGGCGGGACTTTGGTCCGCGACGCAGACGTAGACGGCCATGTTGTGGCGCTCTTCGTCGAGGGGCTGGTGGAGGTCGCTCTCCAGCTCCCCGTAGGCGCCGAGGCAGCGCAGGCCCGCCGCCTCGATCGAGGCGATCACTTCGGCCTCGGCGAAGTGGCGCTGGCGGTGGACGTGGGCGCTGGTCGGCTCGTTGCTCGCCTCGTAGCTAGCCTCGGCGACCGACCCCGGTTGGACCTCGGCGGCGGCCGCGCGCCCCTGCCAGAGCAGGGACCGTCCCTCTGTCTCCACCACGTGCTCGTCGCTGAAGAGGCTGCGGAAGGTGGCCAGGGTGGCGAGGTCGAAGAGGACGATCCCGCCGGGCGCCAGGTTGCGGCGCATCCCGCCCAGGGTCGCCTCGAGTTCCTCGGTGCCGAGCAGGTAGTTGAAGGGGTTGTTGACGGCCCAGACCAGGTCGAACTCGCCGAGGACGGGCAGCTCGCGCATGTCGGCGACCACCAGCTCGGCCCGCTCGCCCACCTTGCCGCGGGCCAGCTCGAGCATCGCCGGGGAGATGTCGCAGCCGGTCACCCGCCAGTCGCGCTCGACCATCGAGACCAGGCTCAGCCCGGTGCCGCAGCCGACGTCGAGGAGCCGGTCGCCGCGCAGGCCGTGGGTGAGTGCCTCGTCGAGCAGCCTGGCGGTCCAGCGCTCGTACATGTAGCCGCGCACGAACTCGTCGTAGGTGGGGGCGAGGACGTCATATGCCTGTCTGGCCGCATCGCCTCCGTGCATGGGTCGATCCTAGTCGCGGACGCCGTACGCCGGCCACGCTGGTAGAAGTAGGGCCTTGTCGGCGCTCGGGAAACTGTCCTCTGGGATCTCGGACTTCGGGAGCAAGCGTGGCATCTATCTCGGTAGGCGCTCGACCAGGATCCACGTCGCCATCTACCGATGGTCGGGCGGGAGGATCGGCGGCCGTGTCCCCGGCTGGCCCGAGGCGCGGATCGCCCTGGTCGACCACCGCGGCGCGAAGAGTGGGATCAACCGGACCTCTCCGGTGATGTACCGGGAGGACGGCGATGCGATAGCCGTGGTCGCCTCGAAGGCCGGCCAGCCGACGAACCCAGCCTGGTTCCACAACCTGATGGCGAACCCCGAGACGACGGTCCAGATCGGCTCCGAGGTGCGCGCCGTGCGCGCCAGGATCGCGACCGGCGAGGAGCGAGAAAGGCTCTGGCCGCTGTTCGTCGCCATGTTCTCCGGGTACGAGCTCTACCGCCGCAACGCGGGGAACCGGGAGATCCCGGTCGTGCTGCTTCTCCCGGGCTAGCTGCCGATGCTCGAGCGGCACCAGCTTCAGCTCGAGGACGGCGACCTCACGACCCTGCACGTCGCCCGCTTCGACCAGGCGGACTTCGAGCTGCGGGTGGTGGCGCTGCAGCCCTGTTCGACGGTGCGACAGTGGTGCGAGGGGAGCGGCGCCGAGCACGCGATCGTCGGCGGCTTCTACATGCGACCCGGCGGCCCGGCGCTGGGCGACCTCTGGATCGGGGGCCGCTCTGTTCCCGACCGAGCCTTTCGATGCGCCCTGGCACGAGCAGCGCGCCTGCGTCCACGCCGCCGACGGCGAGGTGCGGCTGGCGCCGCGGTTGGAGCTTGGCGACGTTCCCAACGGCGACCTCTTGCAGGCCGGTCCGATGCTGGTCGCCGACGGCGCTCCACTGGTCTGCGACGGCGTCGACGCCGAGGGCTTCTCCGCCGGCTCACGCCAATTCGACTCCGACATCACCGTCGGCCGTTACCCGCGGGCCGCTATCGGGCTCGCCGGCGGCGAGCTGGTCGCCGCCGTCTGCGACGGCCGCGCCGATGACGAGGCTGGGCTGACGATGACCGAGCTGGCGACGGCAATGGCCGAGCTCGGCAGCGAGGCGGCGATCAACCTCGACGGCGGCGGCTCGGCTTCGCTGGTCGTCGGCAGCGAGCTTGTCAACACGCCGCGCGAGGAGCACGGGATCGAGCTCGTCGGCGGCCGCGAGGTCGCAACCGCACTGCACTTCGCTCCACCGCGCCGACCGTCCTGAAGGAGTCCGCACCGCTAGCCTCGGTGGTTGTGGATGCTTCGACTCGAAGAGGGTGCTGATCGGGATCTACTTCTACCCTCGCGGCGGCTCCGCCCACTCCTGCCGTTCGATCGCACGCGAGCTGGGGGCGAACGGGCTTCGAGGTCACCGTGCTCGCCGGGTCGCGCTCGGACCTCGGCGGTGAGGCTCGAGCGGCGAGCTTCTATTCCGGCTACTGCGACCTGCGCGCGGACGAGGACTCGATCGCTTCCGGCGCGGCGGACCGCGCCGATGCACGGCTCCTACGAGGACCGGCCGGGCGCGCCGGATCGCGTTCTCGCCAGCCTCGACGACGAGGCCTTCGAGCGGCAGGTCGAGGCCTGGTCGGAGGCGATGGCCGGAGCGGCCGCGCCGCGAGTCGACGTCCTCTACCTCCATCACCTGACGCCCCTCAACGAGGCGGCCGCGCGGATTCTGCCGGGGGTCCCCGTCGTTGGCCACGTGCACGGCACCGAGCTGCTGATGCTGGAACGGATCGCCGCCGGTGCGCCGGCAGGCTGGGCTCCACGCCGAGGAGTGGGGGAGCGGATCTGCGAGTGGGCGGCGACCTGCAGTCGCATCGTCGTCAACGACCGCAGCGGCCTCGACCGCGCCGCCGCGCTGCTCGACCTCGGCCAGGACCGCTTCGCCTGCATCCCCAACGGCTTCGACCCGATCTTCTCTCCCGGCGCCGATCGACCGCCGCGCACACTGGCGACGCCAGCCTCGTCGAGGAGCCGCAGCGGCTGGCGACCCGGCGAGCCGCCGGGAACCGTCGCTTATATGGAGCGCGACCTGACGGCCCTGGACGGGTGGTCCTGCTCACGTCGGCCGCTTCACCGAGGTCAAGCGCCTGCCTTTGCTGATCGAAGCCTTCGACCGCGCGCAGGACGGGTTCGAGGGGCCGGTGGCGCTGGTCCTGATCGGCGGCCACCCTGGCGAGTGGGAGGGAGAGCACCCGCTCGAGACGATCGAGCGGACCGGGGCCCGCAACGTCTTCCTCGCCGGCTGGCACCGCCACGGCGAGCTGCCCCCGTCCCTGAGCGCCGGCGACCTTCTCGTCCACGCCTCGGTCTGGGAGGCGTTCGGCCAGGTTCTGGTCGAGGCGATGGCCTGCGGCCTGCCGGTGATCGCCGTCGAGCGCGGCGGCCCGGCGACGATCGTCGCCGATCCGGAGACGGGTTGGCTGGTGGAGCCCGACGACGTCGACGCTCTGGCGCGGGCGATCACCGCTGCGGTCGACGACGACGCCGGACGACGGCAGCGGGGCGAGCGGGCGCGGGCGGATGCCGTCGAGCGCTTCTCCTGGTCGCGTCTTGGGGAGGAATTGACCGCGGTTGTTCGTGCAGTCGATGGCGCAACGACCCCAAAGAGCCGCGCGTGACATAGCGTCTAATTGTGGACCTCGTGGTCAAATCGAAATCGGCGCTCAGCTGCATCGCGGTCACCCTCGTCGCCTGCCTTGCTCTGGCCGGCTGCGGATCCGGCGGCGACCCGAACGACGGTGAGACGATCGAAGGCACCGACGCCTCCTTTCCCGACTACCTCGATCCAGCGTTGGCGTTCAGTCTCGAAGCGGCCACCGCCCTCCACAACAGCTATATCCCGCTGCTGACCTATCCGTCCGCCGACGGCAAAGCCGGGACCAGATTGATCCCGGGCCTGGCGCAGAGCATGCCGAGGATCGACGAAGGCGGCCGCCGCTACACGCTGCGCCTGCGGCCCGGCCTCGAGTACTCCGACGGGACGCCGGTGCGCGCCTCGGACTTCCGTTTCGCGGTCGAACGCCTCCTCCGGCTCAATTCTGCCGGCGCTTCGTTCTACGCGGGGATCGCCGGCGCCGAACGCTTCGTGAAGTCGAAGCAGGGCGGGATCGACGGGATCGAAACCGACGACGGCAGTGGCACGATCGTCATCCACCTGACGCAGCCGAGCGGCACCTTCTCATATGTCCTGGCGCTGCCGTTCGGAGCGCCGCTGCCGCCGGAGACGCCGATCGAGGACCAGACCCGCAATCCGCCCCCGGCGACCGGTCCCTATGTCATCACCGAGGTTCGCCCCGGCCGCGGTTGGGAATTCGAGCGCAATCCGTCTTGGGAGAGCGCCAACGGCCCGGCGATGCCGGACTTCTCCGACGGTCACGCCAACAAGATCGTCTTCCGAATCCAGAGCAACCAGAACACGCAGGTCGACGAAGTCGAACGCGGCAAGGTCGACTTTATGAGGAACCCGCCTCCGGTCCAGCGCTACGCGGAGGTGAAGCAGCGCTTCGAGGGGACGCAGTTCCGCGAGGTACCGACGATCAGCGTCTATTACTTCTGGATGAACACCCAACAGGCGCCCTTCGACGACGTGCGGGTGCGGCGCGCGGTCAACTACGCGATCGACCCGGAAGCGCTGGAACGGATCTTCGCCGGGACGGTGCAGCCGACCCAGCAGGTCCTGCCATCGCAGATGCCGGGCTATCGCCGCTTCGAGCTCTATCCGCACGACCTCGAGCGGGCGAAGCAGCTGATCGAACATGCCGACCCGGCCGATCGCAAGGTCACGGTCTGGACCTTCAACCTGGCGCCGACTGACGAAGCGGGCGAGTACTACCAGCAGGTCCTCACCAAGCTCGGCTTCGACGCCAGCCTGAAAATCGTCGACCCCGCCAACTACTTCACCGTCATCGGCAACGAAAGCACTCCCGACCTCGACACCGGCTTCGCCAACTGGCTGCTCGACTACCCGCATCCGAACGACTACTTCCAGCCGCAGCTCTCGGGCGAAAGCGTCGTCGCCAACGGAAACACCAACTGGGCCCGCTTCGCGAACCCGGCGATCGACGCCCAGATCAAGCAGCTGGCAAGGCAGCAGCTCGGCCCGCAGCAGGAACGCGAATACGCCGACCTCGACCGGGCAGTGATGAAGCAGGCGCCCTGGGCGCCGTTCGGGACGCTCACCCTCGGGACCTTCGTCTCCGATGCGATCGACCTCGACGAACTCGTCGTCAGCCCGATCTACGGCCAGGACCTGACCAGCCTGAAGCCCGCCGAATAGGCGGCTCTTCCCGAACGCCCGACTGGTCGAATTTCGTCCTCCCCCCGCCGCCTCGGTGCCCCCGCGGCTGCCAAAGTAGTCGGCCTTAAGGGTGAGGCGTGCGGCTATCTACATATTCGGAGTGCTGGTTCTGCTGGCGATGCCCGGCGCGGCCGCGGCGAAGTCGCGCCCGCTTTACTGGGGCGCCTGGATCGGGTCGCAGCTGACCGGCAGGGAAGCGCCCTGGGACATGGCGGCGGCCAGCAGCCTCGAAACCCACGTTGGCAGCGGTCTCTCGCTGCTCGAGTTCTCGGCTCCGTTCGCCCGCTGCGAAGACGGCGATTGCAGCTACTACACCTTCCCGACCACGGAGATGGAGAAGATCCGCGCCTACGGGGCGATCCCGGTCTTCGGTTGGAACTCCGGCGCGTCCGGCGGCAACCCGGAGGACTTCCAGCTTGCCGATCTCAACTCGGGTCGCTACGACGCCTACATCCAAGAATTCGCCAGCGCCGCCGCCGACTGGGGTCACCCCTTCTTCCTCCGCTTCAACTGGGAGATGAACGGCCCCTGGTTTCCCTGGGGCGCCGGCGTCAACGGCAATACCGCGGCCGAATTCAGGGCCGCCTGGCGCCGAGTTCACAGGATCTTCGGCGACGTCGGCGCGACCAACGCGACCTGGGTCTGGTGCCCCTATGCCAGTGGCACCAGGTCGCTGCGACTGCGACCGTTCTATCCCGGTAGCCGCTACGTCGATTGGACCTGCCTCGACACGTACAACTGGGGCCCGGAAGCCACGCAGCCGCAGCCATGGCGCAGTTTCCGCGAACTCCTCGGTCCCACCTACCACCGCATCACCGAACGGATCGCCCCTCACAAGCCGATGATGATCGGGGAGGTCGCCTCGACCGGCACCCCCGAAGCCAAGGCGTACTGGATCCACGGCATGTTCGCCGCTCTGCGCCACCGTTTCGACAAGGTTCGGGCTTTGATCTGGTTCAACAAGCTCGACGGCGGCGTCAATTGGCCGCTCGACTCCTCGGCGGCCGCCGGCGCCTTCGGTCGAGAACTGCGGCGCGGGTTCAAGCAGAACGTGTACGCGGCGATCCAGAACAGCCCGATCCCGCCGCCGGGCTAACCTGCTCCGTACTCCTTGTACGGGCATACATAGGAGCGCCCTCGCCAGTCGAGGAGACCCTCTGACTCGGCCTTTCCACCGCGTACAGCTTTGCGAGTGCGGGCTTTCGAGGCTGGGCATCGCGCAGGGAGATCAGGGCCGACTGTTCATTACAGCTCGGTTTCTGCTCAGTCTTCCTTGACTGAACACCCCTCCTTAGCTACTGCTACTGCCGCACCAGGCCGGCGGATCTTCGTTCAAGGATCTCTCTCGGCCTACGAAACCTCCCGGCGCAGAAGCATCTCCCGGCGGGAGAGAACGAAAGGCAAGCATGAACAAGAAGACAATGCTGCTCGCTCTCGCGGCGGTCAGCGCGGCGATGTTTGCCCTGCCGGCCCTGGCGTCGGCGGGAACCTGGCACATGGAACCGCCCTCGGACTTCACGATCGCAGGAGGCGCGGTAACGCTCAAAACCACAAGCGGCGCCGTCACGAGCTGCACCTCCTCCCTAGGCACCGGCAGCTATGACGCCGGCAGCAGCACAACAGGAAAAATCAGCATCACGTTCCACGGCTGCACCGGTACGTTCGGGTCCCACTGCACCACCGTGGGTCAACCGACAGGCACAATCGCGGCCGGGCCCCTGCCGTTCCACAACATCCTGCTGGAGCCGAAAGCCGGAGGAGGCGGGGCCAAAGAGGCAGGCATCCTGGTCACACCGCTGGGCGTCGACAACAATCCCACAGCAGGCGATGGGTTTTTCACCTCGTTTGTCTGCCTCGGGGCCACCTTGAACGTGCGAGGCAACGGCGTCATCGGCACAGTCGAGCAGCCCTGCGGCACGAAAACCAAAAAAGTCGACATCGATTTCACCGAGAGCCAAGCCGGGCACCAGAAATGGACCCAGATCACAACAAGCGGCACCATCTACGACCTCAAGGCAGTCGCTGCCTCACACCAGACAGCGTCGCTTGTGACCACACTGACTGAGACCGCTGCGCAAGAAGGAACGATCAACTGCACATAGTTGGTGCATCCTCTGCGAGAGGCGTTTGCAAATCAGGCACGGGACCCCAATTGGGTCCCGTGCCTTTAGATTGACCCGATGTCATCTGGTGAACCAGCCGAGGCGAGGGTCGAGCAGGCGCCTGAATTTCGCTTCGCCTCCTGGGCGGTCCTCCGCCCCTATGCGTTCGGCCTCTACGCCCTCGCGCTGATTCTCTGGACCGCCACCTACGGGATCCCGGTCCAGCGCGAGCTGGTCATCCTCTGGACCTGCGGCGCCCTCGCCTGCGCCTCGATCGGGCGGCCGCCGCGGGAAATCCTCCAGCTGGTCCTCGACTGGCTGCCGATCGTCGCGGTCCTCTGGATCTACGACCTCACCCGGGGGGCGGCCGACTCCTTCGGGATCGGCGTCCACGTCGACACGATGATCGACTTCGACAGCATCGTCTTCGGCGGCGAAACCCCGACCGAGTGGCTGCAGGACCGGCTCTACGATCCCGGCGTCGTCCACTGGTGGGACGTCCTCTTCACCTTCGTCTACACCTCCTACTTCATCGTTCCCTTCGCCTTGGCCGGCTACCTCTGGGCGCGCGACCGCGGCGCTTTCCATCGCTTCACCCGGCGGTTGGTAACCCTGGCGCTGGCCGGGCTCGCCACCTACATCCTCTTCCCCGCGGCACCGCCCTGGATGGCCGGGGAAATGGGCCTGATCGACGAAGTCCACCGCACCACCGGCAAGGGCTGGGAAGCGGTCAGCGTCGGCACCGCCTCGCTCTTCTCCAAGGGCCAGGCGAGCAGCAACCTCGTCGCCGCGGTCCCCTCGCTGCACTGCGCTTTCGTCACCCTGGTCGCGCTCTTCCTCTGGAGCCGGGTGCGCCGGCGCTGGCTGCGACCGCTGCTCCTGCTCTATCCGCTGCTGATGGGCCTAACCCTGATGGCGACCGGCGAGCACTACTTCTTCGACGTCGCCCTCGGCTGGGCCTACGCGGGCGCGGTGATGGCAGCCTGGACCTGGTGGGAGCGGCGTCGGGAAGCGAAGCTGCCGGCGACCTCTTCCTGAGCCCAGTCCACAAGCCCGTGGCGCTGAAACAGGTCCAGGCGCTCCGGCTCAGGCGAGGCGGCGGGAGAAGCTTTCTTCGAGCGCGTCCTTGCCGTCTTCGCCGGGCACGGTCTTGTCGAGGCGCATCAGGGCAGAGCGGCCGTCGATTTCGAGGGTCGCGACCTGGTTGTCGAAATGGGGGCCGTTGAGGGTGCGCCAGCGAATCCCCGGGTCCGGCGCCCCGGCAGCCTTCGCCAGCAGCCGCGCGACGACGGTCATCGGCTTGCGGAAGCCGTTACGCACCACCCGCCGCTCTTTTTCGTCGAGCGGGTTGCGGTAGGGGGAGCAGACCGCCTGGTAGACCGGGGCGCGCGCGGCGGCCGCCCCGTCGGCCGACTTCGGGAAAGCGACCTCGCTGAGGTAGGCGTGATGGACGTCGCCGGAGAGGACGACGACCGAGGCCGGCGCCTTGCCGTGCTTGCCGGTCGCCACCTCGTGCAGGAGGTCGCGCAGTTTGGCGAAGGACTCGCCGAAGGCGGGCCAGTGGTCGAAGTCGACTTCGCGCCGCAGCTTCTCGCTCAGCCAGGCCGCCGGCTGCCCCCAAGCGCCGTTGCAGACCTGCTCGTTCCAGGCCTCGAGCCGCTCGAAGGCGGGGGAGAGGAGCCAGGGGATCGTGGTGCAGATCAGCAGGTGGTCGAAGTCGCCGTCGGTGTGCTCGACGATCCAGTCCCACTCCTCGTCGTCGACGATCGCCCGCCGCCCGTCCTCGAGCACCCGAGCCGCGCGGGCGTCGATGAAAACCGCCCGGGTGCGACCGAAGTCGCGGTAGAAGCTCCAGCGCGTCCCGTCGCCCATCGCCTGGATCCGGTGCGCCCAGGCGAACAGCTCTTCCTCGCCCTTCTGGTTGCCGCGCATCCGCTGGTAGACCTCGTTTTCGCCTAGCTCGCGGGGGGAGAGGTTGCCGATGTGCTGGTAGACCCAGTAGCTGGCGACGCAGCCGACCACGCGCCGGTGCCACCAGGACTTCTGCTGCATCTCCAGCAGCCAGTCGCGGGAGATGTTCCAGTCGTCGCTCATGTCGTGGTCGTCCCACAGCATCGAGACCGAGACGCAGGAGAAGAGCCAGCGGATCAGCGGCTCCTCCCAGCTCTCGCGGTAGAGCCAGGTGTACTCCTCGAAGTCGGTCACCTCGTCGAACGGGGGCGTCTCGGTGCCGCGCCGTTCCTTGATCTTCCTGCGCGTCTTCGGCGAGCCCTCGTCGACGTAGACCTGGTCGCCGAGCAGGAACAGCTGCTCGGGCCAGTCGTCGCGCTCGCCCTCGCACATCTGCTTCGCCAGCACCCAGAGGGCGTCGACCTCATGGCCGATCTCGGTCTCGTCTTTCGGTTCCGTGAAGGGCGCCTCGTGGGGGACGGCGACGCGGCAGGAGCCGAAGCAGATGTCGAGGTCGCGGTCGGCGTCGATCGTGCGGATCGCGCTCGGCGGCAGGTCGGAGCCCGGCTCGGGCCAATGGGTCTCGCCGTCGAGCGTGACCTCGTACTCGTAGCGCGAGGCCGGCTCGAGCCCGTCGATGCAGACGAGGGCGTAGTGGTGCCCCTCGACGCGGAAGGTGTGCTCGCTGCGGCCGAGGATCTCGACCTCGCAGGCCTCGCTCGTCTCGACCCAGACCGTCGCCTCGGTGTCGGAGACGTAGCGCAGCAGGGGTCCCAGCAGAAGCTTCATTGCTCCGTCCCTACCCAGCTTGAGGCAATTGCGTTCAGATCCGGCCGAGGAGGAGGAGGATCAGGAGGATCAGCGCGATCAGGCCCAAGACCCCCCCGGCCACGGCAACCTTGAGCAGCACCAGCACGATCGCGACGATGATGAGCAGCCCGATCAGCGCTCCAACCATGTGATCCTCCCGTCTGCGCGGCGAGCACTCCCCGCGATTGGATTGACTCCTTTAACAAACGGCCGCGTCTCCAAACTGTCAGGGCCTTCCCAACAAGGCGCTGACAACTGGGCAGGAGGATCCGTTCATGGAGAAGTTGGCACGCCTCTACCCTTGATCGGATGGCCCGCAATGGGAAGATCGTCTAATGACCGAAGCAGCAGCCCAAGCGGGGTTCAACCGGCTGCTCTCCGACGAGCGACTCACCCGGCGCGCCGTGGGCGGCGACGAGCGGGCCTTCGCAACGATCTTCCGCCGCTACCACCAGAGCCTCTACCGCTTCTGCCTGGCGATTCTCGGCAATCCGGAGGACGCCCAGGACGCGCTGCAGAACACGATGATCAAAGTGTTGCGGGCGTTGCCGGGGGAGGAACGCGAAATCGACCTCAAGCCCTGGCTCTACCGAATCGCCCACAACGAGGCGATCGACCTGCTGCGAAGACGCAGGGAGACAGGCGAGCTGGACGTCGAGCAGATTGCCCTCGGTCATGGACTGGCCGAGGGCGTGGCAACGCGGGAACGGTTGCGGCGTCTACTCATCGACCTGCAGGAGCTGCCCCAGCGCCAGCGCGAGGTGCTGGTGATGCGCGAGCTCTCGGGCTTGAACTTCAGGGAGATCTCCGCCGCGCTCGAGACCAGCGGAGCGGTTGCCAGGCAGACCCTCTACGAGGCGCGGCAAAGCCTGCGGCAGATGGAGGCGGGGCGTGAGATGGGCTGCGAGGCGGTAACCAGGGCGCTCTCCGACGGCGACGGCCGGGTTACCCGTCGCCGCGACGTGCGCGCCCACCTGCGCTCATGCGCCAGCTGCCGCGCTTTCGGAGACGAAGTCGAAAGCCGCCAGCACGACCTCGCCGCCCTCGCTCCGCTGCCCGGAGTGGTTGCGGCGGGAATGCTGCAAGGCCTGCTGGGCGGCGGCTCGCAGGCCGCCACTGGTGGTGGTCTAGCCACGGCGCTTGGCGGCGGTGCGGCGAAGACGATCGGCGCCTCGGCGGCCGCCAAAGGGGCAGCGACGGTCGCGGTCGTGGCGGCGCTCGGGGTGACCGCCGCCGATCGCAGCGGTGTAGTCGATGTCGGGCTGCCGAGCCTAGGTGGAGATAACGCCGGCAAGGCGTCGCCGGCGTTGCCGAGCGGGCAGGCGGGGAGGATCGTCGCGCCCTCGTCGGTCCCCGGGGGTCCCTTCAGGGCCGGCGCGAAGCAGGTCGATGGAAAGCCGGAAGAGAGCGCTGTCGACGCGGTCGCCCCCGAGGCCACGGAGACGGGTCGCGCGCTGAAGCCGGCCCCGTCCAATCCGATCCCGAGCGGCGCCGAAGCCCAGATTCCCGCGGGAGAGCATCCGAGCGGCCTCGGTCAGGAGAAGGAACACCCCGAGGCCGCGGCTGGAGGGCAGGAAACCGCGGCCGGCAACCAATCTCAGGGAGCCGAGCACAGCGGTCAGAAGGAAAACGCCCCGAAGGATGAAAACGGGGAGCCAAAGGGGAACGGGTCCACCAAGGATCCCGTCGCGACGAAGAAGGAAGGCGCGAAGAAGCGGCATCCTGCGAAGCCCAGTCACCCGGCGAACTCGAATGCCTCCGGATCGCCGCCAAAGGGGTCGCCGGAAAACCCTCCACGTGGGGCGGCGCCGGAGGGCCCGCCCCAGGTGCAGAAGCCGCAGACGCCGGCTGAAGGCGCCTCTCCCCCAGGGTTGATCGACAACCCTGGCAAAGGCGCCGAAAAAGGCAAAGGCGCCGATAAGGCAACGGGCACGAGTAGTACTTGACTAACCGTCCAACGTTCGCCAGCATCGAACAATGGTCCAGGGGGGTCTTGCCAAGTCGGCAATTGTGTGCTTGTGCGCGCTCGCGTCGGTGCTGGCCGCTGCGCCGGCAAGCGCGGCGATGTACTTCGGCGCGACGATCAGCGCCGAAACGTACGGCAAGACCGGCAATGCCCCGGTCAGCCTCGAAGCCTGGGACCTGTTCGAGCGCCACGCCGGCAGGAAGGTCGCGATCCTCAACCAGGGGCAGAAATGGGCGACCTTCGACAAGGAAGAGGCCGACGCGACCGCCGCCCGCGGCGCGATCCCGCTGGTGACGATGGGCCTCGGCGAAGGCATCACCCTCGGCGACGTCGCCGCCGGCAAACAGGACGCGGCGATCAAGAAATGGGCGCAGGAAGCGAAAGCCTTCGGCCACCCGTTCCTCTTCGCGCCGTGGTGGGAGATGAACGGCGGCTGGTACGCCTGGGGGCGCAGCCCCGATTTCATCGCCGCCTGGCGCCGCTTCCACGACCTCGTCGCCGGCCAGGGGGCGACCAACGTCACCTGGACCTGGGTCGCCAACAGCATCTGGTACGACCCGGCATCCGATCCCTCGCCTTACTACCCCGGCGACGCCTACGTCGACTGGACCGGCCTCGACACCTACAACTGGGGTCGGAACCCCGCCCAGCCCGACAAATGGATCAACCCCGAGCAGACGATCACGCCGACGCTGAAAATCATCAGGGAAGTGGCGCCGACGAAGCCGCTGGCGATCGTCGAGACCGCCTCCAGTGAGTACGGCGGCAACAAGACCGACTGGATCCGGGAGATGTTCACCGCCTACCTGCCGCACCATCCGGAGATCGGCGCCTTCCTCTGGTTCAACTGGAACTTCAAAAAGGGCGAAAAACGCGCCGACTGGCCGATCGAGAGCTCGGCGCCGGCGCAGCAGCAGTTCCGCAAGGGGATCCAGAGCTGCCTCTTCGTCCCCGGGCCGGTTTCGCTGCCCTCGCTGACCAAGGTCCCGCCGCCCCCTGGGGGGAGCAATGATTCTCCGCAGCCCGCGGACCTGGTGCCGGCGGCGGAAATGGCGGCCGGGCCGGACGTCGACGTCGGCATTGACGGAACCGCCACCGTCGTCTGGAGCGCTCGCGGCGGCACGGAGTTCGCCGTCTTTGCGCGGCGGATCGAGGCCGACGGGACGCGCGGGCCGACCCGGCAGTTGTCGGCCGCCGGGGGCGACGCGCTGACGCCGCAGGTTGCGGTGGCTCCCGACGGGACTGCGGTCGTCGCCTGGACCCGTTGGGACGGCTCCAACTTCCGCATCCAGGAGCGGCGGATCGCCGTCGACGGGACCCCCGAAGATGCGACGCGGACGCTCTCCGGCTCCGCCCAGAACGCGATCGAGCCGCAGGTGGACGTCGCACCCGACGGCGAGGCGACCGTCGTCTGGAAGCGCTTCGACGGCTTCCACTACCTCGTCCAGGTGCGACGCGTAGCCGTCGACGGGACCTCCGATGGAGCGGCGCAACGGCTCTCGGAATCCGGCCAGGACGCGGTCGAACCGGCGGTCGCCGTCGCCGAGGACGGCACCGCGACCGTGGTCTGGAGTCGCTTCGACGGCTTCGACTCGATCGTCCAGGCGCGGCGGGTCGAACCCGACGGGAGCCTGGCCGCGACCACGGCCAGCCTCTCGGCGGTAGGCGAGAGCGCGATCCAGCCGCAGGTGGAGGTCGGCCCGGGCGGTGTGGCGACTGCGATCTGGAACCGGTTCGACGGCTCCAACTGGATCATCCAGGGCGGGCGGTTAGGCGCCGACAGTGCCGCCGTGGGAGGCGTCTTCAACTTCTCGGCCGCCACCCGGAGTGCTGCTGAGCCAGAGCTCGCGGTCGGCGCGACCGGCGTCGCGACGGCGGTCTGGGACCGCTACGACGGTGCCAACTTCGTCGTCCAGGCGCGACGGCTCGACGCCGGAGGCAACCTGCTCGCGGGGCCGGTCCAGCTCTCGGCCGGCGGCCGCGACGCCGCCGACCCGCAGGTCGCAGCCGGCCCCGGCGGCGGCGCGACCGCGCTCTGGAGCCGCTTCGACGGCAGCAACTGGATCGTGCAGCGGCGCGACCTCGACGCCGGCGGTGCCCTTGCCGCCACCGTCACGCTCTCGACGGCGGGCCGCAGCGCCGGCGACCCGAGCCTCGCCCGGGGCGATGACGGGACCCTGGCGACGGTCTGGCGGCGCTCTGCCGGTCACGGCGCGGTCGTCCAGGCGAACAGCGTCCCGCCCCCGCCCCCACCACCTCCTCCGACGACGGATCCCAGTTCCGACCCGCCACCAGGTGACGACGACGTCGGCACCCCGCCGGCCGCGACCGCCGTCCTGCCCGACAACTCGTTCCGGATCACCGCCGTTCGCCTCAACCGCACGCGGGGGACCGCCAAGCTCGTCATCGCGGTCCCCGGGCCCGGGGTGGTCGCCGTCGACGGCGCCGCCCCCCGGCAGCGTCGGGCCGAGGGCGCCGGCAGGGTGGTCTTGCCGGTCATCGCCAGGCGCAGAGCGCAGCGGGCCTTGAGTCAGGGGGCCGGCGTGCGGCTGAATCTGACCGTCACCTTCGTCCCCAGTGGCGGGCTGGCGAACAGCCACGACCTCAGTCTGCGACTGAGGAAGGCACCTCGCGGGTAGACGGGGAGCATGGTCCGGGGGGCTCTAGCCAAGGCAATCGCCGCGTGCTTGTGTGCGCTGCCGTTGTTGCTGTTCGCGCCCGCCGGCGCCGGCGGGTCGATGTACTTCGGCGGCACGATCAGCGGCGAAACCTACGGCCAGACCGGCAACGCGCCCAACAACATGCAGGCCTGGGACACCTTCGAGCGCCACGCCGGCAAGAAGGTCGCGATCGTCAACCAGGGGCAGTCGTGGACCGTCTTCGACAAATGGGAGGTGGAAGCGACGCGCGCTCGCGGCGCGATCCCCCTGGTGACGATGGGACTGGGCAAGGAAATGACCCTTGCCAACGTCTCCAACGGCAGCCAGGACGCCGCGATCAGAAAATGGGCGCAGGAAGCCAAGGCGTGGGGGTACCCGTTCCTCTTCGCCCCTTGGTGGGAGATGAACGGAGCCTGGTTTGCCTGGGGTCGAAGCCCCTACTTCGTCAGCGCCTGGCGCCGCTTCCACGACCTCGTCGTCGGCCAGGGAGCGACCAACGTCACCTGGACCTGGGTCCCCAACAGCATCTGGTTCGACCCGGAATCCAATCCGACCAAGTACTACCCCGGCGATGCGTATGTCGACTGGGCCGGGCTCGATTCCTACAACTGGGGCCGGATGCCCGCCCAGCCGGACAAGTGGATCACCCCCGAGCAGACGATCACGCCGACCCTGAAGATCATCAAGGCGGTGGCGCCGACGAAGCCGCTGATCATCGTCGAGGACGCCTCCACCGAGTACGGCGGCAACAAGACCGACTGGATCCGGGAAATGCTGACCACCTACCTGCCGCACCACCCCGAGATCAAGGCCTACCTCTGGTTCAACTGGAACCTCCTGAAGAACGGATCGCGGGAGGACTGGCCGATCGAGAGCTCGGCGCCGGCGCAGCAGCAGTTCCGCAAGGCGATCCAGAGCGGCCTCTTCGTCCCCCGGCCGCTCTCCCTGCCGGCGCTGACGAAGGTGATGCCCCCGGCCGCCACCGGGGGCGAAGCGGTTCAGGCCGCCGACCTCTCACCCGCGGCTGAAATGGCCAGCGGGCCCGACGTCGGGGTAGCCCGTGACGGCGCCTCGACGGTCGTCTGGAGCGCCCGAAGCGGCAGCGGTACCTTCACGGTCTTCACCCGGCGGATCGCCGCCAACGGCACGCTCGGCACGATCCGCCAACTCTCCGCCTCGGGCCAGGATGCGCTTGCCCCGCAGGTCGCCGTCACCAGTGGGGGAATGGCGATCGTCACCTGGATGCGCTCTGATGGCACCAACTTCGTCGTCCAGGCGCGCCGGATCACCGCTGCCGGGACGCCGGAGGAAAGCACCAGGACCCTCTCGGGGAGCGGGCAGGACGCGGCGGCGCCGCAGGTGGCCGTCGCCCCCGACGGCACCGCGACCGTGGCCTGGAAGCGGTTCGACGGCGCCCACTACTACGTCCAGGAGCGCCAGATAACTCCCACCGGGGCGGTGGAGAGTTCCGCTCACATTCTCTCCGCAACCGGGCAGGATGCCGTCGAACCGCAGGTGGCGGTGGGCGGGGACGGCGTCGCGACGGTGATCTGGAGCCGCTACGACGGCTATGACGGAATCGTCCAGGGGCGACAGATCGCGGTGGGAGGGGCTCCGAAGGCCGCGACCCTGATCCTTTCCTCCAGCGGCGAGAGCGCGCTGCAGCCGCAGCTCGCGATCGGGCCCGGGGGCGTCTTGACCGTCGCCTGGAGCAGGTTCAACGGCGCCAACTGGATCATCCAGGAGCGGCGTCTCACCGCCGCGGGCTCGGCCATCGGAGGCGTGAACAACCTCTCGGCGACGGGACGGAACGCCGCCGAGCCGCGGGTCGCCGTCGCTTCGGACGGCAGGGCGACCGTCGTCTGGGATCGCTTCGACGGCAGCAGCTTCGTTGTCCAGTCGCGCCGCATCGATTCGGCCGGCACCCCAAGCACGGTCATCGTCGACTACTCGGCCGCCGGGCGCGACGCGGCCGATCCGCAGGTCGCGATCTCTCCCGGTGGCGTGGCAACCGTCCTCTGGAGCCGTTTCGACGGCTCGAACTTCATCGTCCAGCGGCGCGACCTGCTCGCCAACGGCACCCTCGCCAGCACCCAGAACCTCTCCGTCGGGGGCCGAACCGCCGGCGACCCCGTGCTCGCCTGGGGGCCCGGCGGCACCCTGGCGATGACCTGGCGGCGCTTCAACGGCGCCGGCGACGTCGTCCAGCGAAGCACGGTCCCGCAGCCCACTCCCTAGACGGCGCGGCGTCCGCGACGCGATTAGTCGGAGATCAGGGCGCTGAGCAGCTCGACGTATTCGCGCAGGCGGTCGATCGCCAGGTAGCTGTCGCGAACGTGCTCGCGGCCGGCGGCGCCCATCGCCGCGGCTCTGTCGGCATCGCCGGCGAGGTCTTCGATCGCCCGGCCGAAAGAAGGCAGATCGCGGGGGTCGTCGATCAGGAGCCCCGTCTTCCCGTCCACCAACTGGTCCTGGATTCCGCCAACGCGACTGGCGATCACCGGCTTGGCCTTCCACATCGCCTCCGCCACGGTCAACCCGAAGCCCTCGGCAAGGCTCTTCTGGACGATCAGGTCGCTGCGGCGCTGCAGCGCGTTGACCATCGAGGCGTTGCGCTTCAGGTCGCTCATCGGCAGGCTGATCAGGTGCGCGCGCTGGCGGCGCTCGTCGTCCAACTCGTGCCAGCGGGCGACCACCCGCTCGTACACCTGCGCCCCCTCCGGATCGTCGTGGACCCCCTCCGTCTCCGGACCGACGAGGCAGAGGTGGAGCGAGGGGTCGTCGAGGTGGCGGGCGAGGATCTCCAGCAGCCCCTCCGGGTCCTTGAGGCGGTCCCAGCGCGAGACCTGGGTCACGGCCCTGGCCTCGGCGGGCACCGGTTCCTCCTGGAGGATCGTCGCCCTCTCCTCGACCTCGGCCAGGATGGCCGCGATCCGGCCGTCGTCCAGGTCCTCGTTCTTTGGCGAGAACGGGTCGATCACCGGCGGCATGACCCAGGCCTTGCCCTCGTCCAGTCCCTCCCAGAGGTAGGCGCGGCGGGAGAAGACGTAGGCGTCGGCGGGCTCGACGCAGCGGCGGAGGAAGTCCCAGGCCTCGCGGGCGACCTCGTTTGGCTCGTCGACGCCGATGTGGCAGCGCCAGACCACCGCCAGCCCCGCCTCCTTCATCGCCGGCACCAGCCCCGCCGTTTGCGGGTCGTGGAGGTAGATCACGTCGCCGGGTTCGACCAGAGCGCTCAGCTGCTCGGCGGAACGGGCCGACGCGTCGGCGTAGGACTCGCGCGCCTCGCGGTCGAGCTTCCTACCGTCGCCCTCGTCGCCGTGCAGGCGGTTGTGGATGCGCTTGGTCAGCTCGAAGAAGCCGTCGCTCTCGCCGAGGACGACCCAGCGCACGTCGACCCCGGCGCCACTCGCGTAGGGCAACAGGGCTCGCAGCATCTCGGCCACCCCGCCGCCCTGCGAGGTCGAGTTGACGTGCCAGATCCGCCGGTCCGCGAAGGTCTCGCGGGCCGCGGCCGCGGCGCTTTCGATCTCCGCGTAGCGGTCGCCGACCAGGGGGCGGAACCGCTCCAGCGGGGCGGGCTCGATCTCGACCCGCTCCAGGCCGCTCATGGCCGGTCCTTCTCGCCGAGCGCCGCCATCGTCGCCACCACCGAGTCGGCGAGGGCGTCGAGGTCGTAGCCGCCCTCGAGCACGGCGCCGACAGGTGCGCCCCAGTCCTTCGCGGCGGCGCGGACGAGGCCGGCCATGCGGGCGAAGGAGGCGGTCTCCATCTGACACTCCGCCAGCGGGTCGTCGCGATGGGCGTCGAACCCGGCCGAGATAAGCACCAGTTGCGGTTCGAACGCGGCGGCCGCCGGGAGCAGCTCGTCCTCGAGCAGGGGAAGCCAGACCCCCTCGTCGCTGCCCGCCGGGACGGGCCGGTTGATCGTGAAACCCTCGCCTGGTCCGGAGCCGGTGTCCTCGCGGGCGCCGGTGCCGGGAAAAATCCCTCCCTGGTGGATGCTGGCGAAGAGGACGTCGGCGCGGCGGCGGAAGATCTCGGCGGTGCCGTTGCCGTGGTGGACGTCCCAGTCGAGGATGAAGACCCGCTCGATGCCGAGGTCGGCGATCGCCAGCGTGGCGGCGACGGCAACGTTGTCGAAGAGGCAGAAGCCCATCGCCCGCTCGGGTTCGGCGTGGTGGCCGGGCGGGCGGCCGGCGGCGAAGCCGACCTTTGCCTCGCCGCGGAGCAGCGAACGGGTCATCTCGCAGGCCGCCCCGGCCGAGCGCAGCGCCGCCTCCCAGGAGGCCTCGCCGGCGATGGTGTCGGCGTCGATCGCGCCGCCGCCGGAGCGGCAGAGGTCGCGGATCCGCTCGACGTGCTCGCGCGGATGGACGAGCATTAGCTCCTCGGCGTCAGCGGCGGGCGCCTCGCGCCGCTCCCAGCCGAGCCAGTCGCGCTCGTCGAGGGCCACTTCGATGGCTCGCAGGCGCTCGGGCCGCTCCGGATGTCCCGGCAGACCGATCCCCGGATCGTGCTCCAAGCAGGCCGGATGGCTGAAGTAGAGCATCGGGGTGAATCTACCCGGCCGGCGTCTCCGCGACCGGACGGGAGCAGCGGTAAGAATGCGGTGCAATGGGGTCCAAGCTCAGCGTCGGCGAGACGCTCCGCAAGACGTTCGCGATCTACCGGGACCAGGCGGGGGTGCTGCTGCCGGTCGCCTTCTGGCTGTTCCTGATCGCCGGGATCGTCGAAGCGCTGACGAGGGATGCACTCGCTCTGTTCTGGATCGGGAGTGTCGTCAGCCTGACGGTCGGCGTTCTCTACCAGGGGATGGTGGTCGGCCTGGTCAAGGACGTCCGGGACGGTCGGCATGACTCCTCGGTCGGCGACATGGTTCGTTCGGTTCTGCCGGTGTTCTGGCCTCTCCTCGGCGCCAGCTTCGTCTCGGCGCTCGGGATCGGCGGCGGACTGATCCTCCTCGTTGTGCCCGGCATCTACCTGCTGACGGTGTGGGCCGTGGTCGCGCCGGTGATCGTCATCGAGCGCCGCCGGGTCTTCGACTCCCTCGGTCGCTCGCGCCAGCTGGTGCGGGGCAGCGGCTGGCCGGTGCTGGGAGCGGTGATGGTCGGTTTCCTGATCGCGCTCGTCGCCACCCTCGGCCTGACCGCGATAGCGACCGAGATCGTCGACGGAGAGATCGTCGACGTCGTCTTCACCGTTCTCGCCCAGACGGTAGCGGCGCCGGTCGCCGCCCTGATCGCCTCCGTCCTCTATTTCCGCCTGGTGGAGATCCAGCACCAGCGCCCGGCGCCGCCCGCAGAGGATCTCCCCCCGCGCCTGCCCTGAGCGCGAAACCGCAAAAATCCTCCTTCAGGGAGGGTTTTTGCGGTTTCGGCGGAGGGTCAGTGCTGTAAGAGGCCGGCGACGGCTCGAGCCACGCGCTCGCCACGCGGGGTCAGGGTGTACTCGGTGTGCGGCGGGCGGCCGGGGACGAGGTGGCGCTCGACGATCCCCGCCGCCTCGAGTTGCTCGAGCCGCTCGGAGAGGGTCGTCGGGGAGACGCCGGGGAGGGACTGGCGGAACTCGTTGAAGCGGGCGGCGCCGCTGGAGCAGGCGTAGATCGTCGCCATCGTCCAGCGGCGCTCGAGCAGTCCCGCAGTGGCGCGGAGCTCGGTCGGGACCGGGGAGCAGTTGCGGCAGCGGGGGGACATGTCCGCTCCTACGCCACCGCTGCCTCGTGTCCCTTCTCCGCCGGCTCCAGAGCCAGCGCCAGCACCTCGCCGATGCTCATCACCGGGTGGAAGGCCATCTGCTCGCGCACCTCCTCGGGGACCTCGTCGAGGTCGCCGCGGTTGCGCTCGGGCAGGATCACCTCGGTCAGCCCGGCGGCGTGGGCGGCCAGCACCTTCTGCTTGAGGCCGCCGATCGGCAGCACCCGGCCCTGCAGGGTGACCTCGCCGGTCATCCCGACCGTGTGCTTCACCGGCCGCCCGCTCAGCAGGCTGACCAGCGCCGTGGTCATCGCCGTGCCGGCGCTGGGGCCGTCCTTGGGGATCGCCCCGGCGGGCACGTGGAGGTGGAACTCGCGCTGGAACGCGTCCGGCTCGATCCCCAGCTCCTCGCGGTGGGCGCGGACGTAGGAGAGCGCGATCCGCGCCGACTCCTTCATCACGTCGCCGAGCTGGCCGGTCAGCACCAGTCCTTTATCCCCGTCCATCGCGGTCGCCTCGATGAAGAGGATGTCGCCGCCGGCGCCGGTCACGGCCAGGCCGGTGGACACACCCGGGATCGCGGTCCGCTCGACCGACTCCTGGAAGAACTTCTGCCGGCCCAGCGCCTCGCGCAGGGCGTCGCCGTCGAGGGCGACCGTGCCCTCGGCCTCTCCCGACGCGATCCTCGTCGCCGCCGAGCGGATCAGCTTGCCGATCTCGCGCTCCAGCCGCCGCACGCCCGCCTCGCGGGTGTACTCGGAGATCACCGCACGCAGGATCTCGTCGGGGACCTCGACCTCCTCGGGTCGCAGCCCGTTTCGCTTCAACTGCCGCGGCAGCAGGTAACCGCGGGCGATCGCCAGCTTCTCCTCGGTCGTGTAGCCGTCGAAGGCGATGATCTCCATCCGGTCCAGCAGCGGCGCCGGGATCGTGTCCACCAGGTTGGCGGTGGCGATGAAGACGACCTCGGAGAGGTCGACCTCGACATCGAGGTAGTGGTCGCGGAAGGTGTCGTTCTGGGCCGGATCGAGCACCTCGAGCAGGGCCGCGGAGGGGTCGCCGCGCCAATCGGCGCCGACCTTGTCGACCTCGTCGAGGAGGATCACCGGGTTCATCGTCTCGGCGTCGCGCAGGGCGCGGACGATCCGTCCCGGCATCGCGCCGATGTAGGTGCGGCGATGGCCGCGGATCTCGGCCTCGTCGCGGATCCCGCCGAGGCTGATGCGGACGAAATCGCGCCCGAGGGCGCCCGCGATCGACTCGCCGATCGAGGTCTTGCCGGTGCCGGGGGGCCCGACCAGGGTGAGGATCGCGCCGTTGGCCCGGCTGTCATCCTCGATCTCGCGCTCGGAGCGCAGCTTGCGCACGGCGATGAACTCGGTGATCCGCCTCTTCACGTCCTCCAGGCCGGCGTGGTCGGCGTCGAGCACCTCGCGGGTGTGGGCCGGGTCGAGCCGCTCCTCGGAGCGCTTGCTCCAGGGCACCGCGATCAGCCAGTCGAGGTAGCTGCGGATCATCGAGCTCTCGGGCGACTGCTCGCCCTGGCGCTCGAGCCGCCGCAGCTCCTTCTCGGCCTGCTCGGCGACCGCCTCCGGCATCCCCGTCTCGGCGATCTTGCGCCCGTACTCGCCGATCAGGTCGGCCTCGTCCTCGCCCAGCTCCTTGCGGATCGAGTCCATCTGTTTGCGGAGGAAGTAGTCGCGCTGCTGTTTCTGGGCGCCGGACTCGACGTCGTCGCGGATCTTGCTCCGCACCTGCAGCTCGGTCAGCCGCTCGCGCTGCAGCTCGACCGCCAGCTCGAGGCGGGCGGTGACGTCGATCGCCTCCAGCAGGCGCAGCTTGTTCTCGTTGGAGATGTCGGGGGAGAGGCCGGAGGTGTCGGCCAGCGCGCCCGGCTCGTCGATCGAGCGCAGGAAGGCGGCGATGCGGCCGTCGTCGCCGCGGTGCTCGAGGATCTCCTCGACCACGGCGCGGTATTCGGTCGACAGCTCGCGCGTGTGCTCGTCGTCGGGATGGCCGTCACGGATCTCCTGGACCTCGACCCGCAGCGAGTCGCCCTCGGCGGGCTGGGCGCCGCCGGCGATCAGGCCGCGGTGCAGGCCGACGACGGTGGCGACGGGACGGCCGCGGCGCGAGAGGCCGGTCTCGATCACCTCGGCGACGACGCCGACGCGGCCGAACTCCTCATCGCGGCGCGGCATCAGGAAGACGCGCTCCTCCTCACCGACGTCGATCGGCAGGGTCGCGGTCACGGTCGGGAAGACGATTGCCTCGTCGAGCGGTATCAGCCGATAAGTCATAACCAAGTCCACTTTCTGTAGTTAGTCCTCAGACAGGATAGCGGCGATGGTTTCCACGTCAAGTGCTTCAGGTCACGCTCAGCGGGTACGGTGAGCCCGTGGCCAAGGTCAAATGCCAGATCTCGATCTCCGCCGACGGCTATCTCGCCGGTCCCAACCAGAGCGAGGAGAACCCCCTCGGCGAAGGCGGCGAGGCGCTGCACGAGTGGGTCGTCAAGCTCGCCGCCTGGCGTCAGCCGCACGGCAGGGAGGGCGGCGAGGTCAACGCCTCGACGCCGATCATGGAAGAGGCTTTTGGCGGCACCGGCGCGGTGATCATCGGGCGCAACATGTTCGGCCCGGTGCGCGGCCCCTGGACCGAGCCGCTGTGGGAGGGATGGTGGGGAGACGAGCCGCCGTTCGGCGTGCCGGTCTTCGTCCTCACCCATCACGAGCGCGAGCCGCTGACCCTCGGCGACACCACTTTCCACTTCGTCACCGAGGGTCCCGAGCGCGCCGTCGAGCTGGCCCGCGAGGCGGCCGGCGACGAGGACGTCTCGGTCGGCGGCGGCGGCGAGACGATCCAGGCGCTGATTCGCGCCGACCTGCTCGACGAGATCCTGCTCAACCAGGTGCCGATCATCCTCGGCGACGGCGTCCGCCTGCTCGACGGGATCCCGTCGAGCGTGAAGTTGGAGCAGACGCGGGTGGTCGAGGCACCCGACGTCGCTCACATCTTCTACTCGCTCAGTTACTGACCCCGGCTAGGAGCCGAGCAGCTTCGCCTTCTGCGCTGCGAACTCCTCCTCGGTGAGGATGCCCTGCGCTTTCAGCTCACCGAGTTCCTTCAGCTGCTCGATCGGCGAGCTTGCGGCGGCCGGAGCTGCTGGAGCGGGCGGCGGCGCGGCGGCCTGCTGCTGTTCTTCCTGCTGGGACCAACGCTCGCCCTGGCGTTTTGAGACTCGGTTGCTGACCGAGGTGGCGGTGCCGGCGATGACCGCGGTGCGGGCGACGCCTCGAAGTAGTCCTGGCATGGGTCTTCCTCTCTAAGCGTTTGACTCGGCCGCGTCGAGCGCGGCCTCGATGGCCTGGACGGGGATGCGGCCGCTGGCGACGAGCTGACCGCCGGAGCGGCGGACGGCGGTGGCGAAGGGCGCGGCCCAGGTGTTCTCGAAGATCAGCAGCGCGGCGGAGGTGCCCGGCTCCAGCGCGGCTCCGGCCTCGCCGAGGTCCTCGTCGGAGATCAGGCCGGAGGAGGCGCCCTCGAAGACCGAGAGCTCCAGTGCCCCGTCGCCGAGGTCCTCCAGCTCGATGCCCGCCACCGAGCCGTCCTCGTCCTTGGCGATCAGCGCTAAGTCGATGATCCGGATCAGGCCGCGCTCGACGAGGTCGACCAGGTGGGGCGCGACCTCACCGTTCGGTTGCCGACCCGGCCACTCGACCAGGATGTAATCGATCGGGCCCATCTCGGTCGTCTCGTCCATCGACCGTCTCCTCTCGTTGGGAAAGAAATTTGAACTGCTCGGTCAACATACCGGCTGGCGTATCCGGCGGCCACGTGCTCCGGGGGTGCGCTCAAACGCCGATCCCGGCGGCGGCACCGAGCGGCAGCCAGCGGACCCGTTCGCGGACTTCGGCCGGCGCCTTCGCGAACTCGGCCTCGACCTTTCGCGGCCCTGGCGAAAGTGGCGCCAGCCCTCGTAGTGGATCGGGATCGCGTCTGCGGCTTCAGCAGCCGGCAGAGCTCGACCGCCTCCTCCGCGGTCATCGTGTAGCGCAGCGGGCCGGTGACCGGGAAGCGTGACGCCGCCGAGATGAACCACCGCGGTGCCGACCTCGACGCGGTCGGCGACTTCGCGCACGCCGTCGTAGAGGACGGTGTCCCCGGAGATCCAGAGCGCGCCGTGCTCCTGTCCCTCCCAGCGCAGCGCGAAGCCGACGACCTCGCCGACCAGCGGCTTGCTCGAGCGGCGGGCCGTGGCGGCAGGGCGTGGCGGTGACCTCGATCGGCGGTTTGCCCTCGGCCGCGCAGCTCGGTGGTCGCCCAGGGCGCGAGGCCGCGGGCGTTGCCGCCGAGCCGTCGGCGCCCGCCTCGGTCGTCAGCACCGTCCCGGCGCTGGGCAGCAGCGCCCGCCCGGCGGCATCGAGGTTGTCCTCGTGGTGGTCGTGGCTCAGCAGCACCGCGTCGATCGGTCCCAGCTCCTCGACGGCGATGGCGGCTCCGCGAGTTTGTTCGAGCCGTGCCCCAGCCGAAGCGATACCTGCCGCCGGCCGGGTCGAAGGTCGGGTCGGTCAGCAGCCGCCAGCCGGCGAACTCGATCAGCACGTGGGCCACCGATGTGGGTGAGCTTCACCTCCACGCCTTCACCCTATGCGCACACGGAGCCACGCAGGCTCGGTTAGGCCCGCGCCGACCCCCGAGAAGGAGTGCACGACGATGAACCGAGCCCCATACCCCCGAGGAGCCGCGATGCTCTACGGCGCCCGCTTCCTCACCGAAGACGCCCCGGACGGCCCTTTCCCGGCGAGCGGCATGTCGGCGCTCGACGCGATGCGCCTGGTCGACGAGGAACTCGTGCTGGAGGGGGACCCCTGGCGCAACCTCGCCACCTTCGTCACCACCTGGATGGAGCCCGAGGCGCAGCGGCTGATCGCCGAGAACCTCTACCGCAACTTCATCGACCACGCCGAGTACCCGATCTCGGCCGAGATCGAGCAGCGCTGCATCCGCATGCTCGCCGACCTCTACCACGCCCCCGGCGAGACGACCGGCTGCCGCACCCAGGGCTCCTCGGAGGCGATCATGCTCGGCGCGCTCTCGCTGAAGTGGAAGTGGAAGGAGCGGCGCGAAGCGGCGGGGAAGCCGGTCGACAAGCCGAACCTCGTCTTCGGCGGCGACGTCCACGTGGTCTGGGAAAAGTTCTGCCGCTACTTCGACGTCGAACCGCGGATCGTCCGCCTGCAGGAGGACAAGTACGTGATCGGGCCCGAGGACGTCGAGCCCCACGTCGACGAGAACACGATCGGCGTCGCCGCCGTGCTCGGCACCACCTTCACCGGCCACGCCGACGACATCGTCGGCATCAACGAGCTGCTGGTCGACTCAAGGAGCGACAAGGGGCTCGACGTGCCGCTCCACATCGACGCCGCCAGCGGCGGCTTCGTCTGGCCCTTCCTCTACCCGCACTCGGAGTGGGACTTCCGGCTCGAGCAGGTGCGCTCGATCAACGTCTCCGGCCACAAGTTCGGGCTCGTCTACCCGGGCATCGGCTGGCTCGTCTTCCGCGAGAAGGCCGACCTTGCCGAGGACCTCGTCTTCTACGAGAACTACCTCGGCAAGACCGACGCGACCTTCACCCTCAACTTCTCCACCGGCGCCTCGATGGTGCTCGCCCAGTACTACAACTTCGTCCGCCTCGGGCGCGAGGGCTACACCCACGTGATGGAGGCGATGGAGCAGAACGCGAAAGCGCTGGCCGAGAAGCTCGAGGCGAACGGCAACTTCGAGCTGATCGGCGACGGACGAGGAGCAGCTGCCGCTGGTCGCCTTCAAGCTCGCCGGCGAGCACGAACTACGACGAGTTCGACGTCTCCTGGCAGCTCTCGGCCGAGCGCGGCTGGATGCTCCCCGCCTACACGATGCCGCCCGACGCCGAAGACGTGAAGGTGCTGCGGGCGCTGGTCAAGGAGACGCTGAGCCGCGCCCAGGTCGACCGCCTCGCCGACGACATCAACGAAGGCCTGCGAGACGCTGGAGAAGAAGGGCGGCGCTCACCCCTCACGAGCGCAAGAAGATGAAGCGTCAGCCCCGGCTACTGAGCTCGGGCCGACGGGCTCGCGGCCGGGTCGGTCCACCCGGCCGGGCCACCAGGTGCGCTCGCCGAGCCGGTAGGTGATCGCCGGGATCAGCAGGGCGCGGACGAGGAAGGTGTCGAGGAGGACGCCGATCGGCGACCGTGGCGCCGATCTGGACCAGCTCCTCGAGCGGCAGCAGGGTCAGGGTGGCGAAGGTTCCGGCGAGGATCAGGCCGGCCCCGGTGACGACGCCGCCGGTGCCGACGAGGGCGGCGAGGGTCCCCTCGCGGGTGCCGCGTACGGCGGCCTCCTCGCGGGCCCGGGCCATCAGGAAGATGTTGTAGTCGACCCCGAGGGCGACGAGGAAGATGAACGACATCAGCTCGAGGTTGAAGGCGAGGCCTTCGGTCTGCCGAAGACCTCGGTGAAGGCGAAGGTGCGAGCCCGAGGGTCGCGGCGAAGGAGGCGACCACGGTCGCGATCAGGTAGGCGGGGGCGACCAGCGCGCGCAGGACCATGATCAGGATCAGGCCGACGACGAGCAGCACCAGCGGCACGACCAGCTTGGTGTCCCGCGAGTTGGCTTGCTCGACGTCGAGTTCTCGACCGGGATGCCGCCGAGCAGCCCGCTCGGGGCGACGGCGTGCAGCCGTTCGCGGATCTCCTTCCACCGCGCCTTCGGCGTCGCGGCCGTAGGGGTCGTCGCGGAGGACGAGGAGGATCACCGCCTCCGCCGCGTCGCCGGGAGCCGGAGCGGGGAGCACCAGCTGCACCGGGTCGAGGCGTTCCATCTCCCGCGCCACCTTCGGCGCCGCCGCGGCGCTCACCACCGCGGTCAGCGGCGCGCCGAGCCCGGCGGGGAAGTGCCGTTCCAGCACTTCGGTGCCGCGGCTGGAGTTGGTCGGCCGCGTCACTCCCTGGCCGAACCCGAGCGTGTCGTGGCTCGTCAGGTTGCCGAGAGCGAGGACCGACCAGCAAGGCCAGGACGCCGATGATGATCGTCCCCGAGCGCCGGCGCACCAGGGCCGCAACTCGCTCCCAGTTGGTGGGGGGCGGATCAGGGGGGTCCCCTCCGTCACGAATTGGGAGGTTCCTCCGGGGACCCCCTGATCCGCGACATCGGCGGGGTTGGCAGGCCAAAAAGCTCGGTCGCCGAGGATCGACAGCAACGCCGGAAGCAAGGTGAAGGAGGCGAGCAGCATCACTGCGATACCGATTGCCAAGACTGGTCCGAGCCAATGAGTGGACTCCAGGTCCGCGACCAGCAAAACCAACATCGCGGCGATCACGGTCCCGCCGCTGGCCAGGATCGCAGGGCGGGTCTCTCTGACGGCGGCCTCGAGGGGGGTCCGGGGGGTCCCCGGAGGAACCTCCCCATCTTTGTGACGGAGGGGACCCCCCGGACCCCCTACACGCCCCAGCTCTTCGCGATAACGATGCACCAGCAGCAGTGAGTAATCCGTTCCCGCACCGAAAACCAGGACCAGGAGGAGCATCGTCCCCTCGCTGTTGACGGTGATCCAGCCGGCCTCGATCAACAGGTAGGCGACCCCGATCGCGACCAGGTAGGCGAGGCCGACGACCAGCAGCGGCAGCAGCGCCAACATCGGCGCCCGGTAGACGACGAGCAGCAGCAGCAGGACGAGGCTGAGAGTGGCGAAGAGCAGAGTGCGGCCGGCGTCGGCGGCGATCGCCTCGAGGTCGGCGGCGATCCCGCCCGGCCCGGTGACGTAGGCGTGCATCCCCGGCTGCTCGTGTGCCCGGAGGTAGCGGCGGATCTGCTCGACGCCTTCGACGACGGCGCCGCGGTCCTCGGCGTCGAGCGCCAGGACCAGCAGCGCCGCTTCGCCGTCGCGCGAGACCGGGCCGATCCCGTTGGCGATCCGCGCCACCTGGGTCAGCTGGTTGCGGTATTCGCCGGAGAAGGGGTCGACGATCGGCGTCGCGCCGCTGAGACCGAGCTTGCCGAGGCCGTCGCCGATCCGGCCGATCGCCTTCAGGTCACCGGGTTCGAGCCCGCCACGCCGTTCGAAGACGATCACGACCGGGACGTCTTCGCGGCCGGAGGAGGCCTGCTGGAGGGCGTCGAGCGCGCTGCGTGGATTCCGAGTCGGCCGGCAGGAAACTGCTCTGCCCGGCGGCGGTGACGTCGTCGATGTGGGCGTGGGCGATCAGCCCGGCGGCGCCGATCAGCAGCCAGACCGCGACCGCGAGCCATCGTCCTCGTGATCCGGTGACCACGGGCGCAGCGTATTCGCAATCAATGACTGAATTGGCGCCTCGATGGGTAAACGGAAATTCATGGAATTGAAGCCGCTGTTCATCGCTGCCCTGGTCGCACTCTCCCTCGGCCTTGCCGCATGCGGTGGCGGCGGCTCCGATTCCACCTCATCGGAAGCCGAAACGGCCCCGCCGGCGAGCGAAGAAACGAGCGGCGAGGAAACGGAATCGACCGAGAGCGAACCGGCTCCCAGTGGCGAGGCGGCGAAGTCGGAAAAAGTCGACATCGTCGAATTCACCTACCAGCCCGATCCGGTCGTGGTCCAGGTCGGCGGCAAGGTGATCTGGCAGAACCAGGACACCGCCCCGCACACCGCGACCGCCGACGACGGCAGCTTCGACACCGGCACGATCGAGAAAGGCAAGATCGGCTCGGAAACCTTCAAGGAAGCGGGCACCTACACCTATTTCTGCGAAATCCACCCGACGATGCACGGCACCGTCGAAGTCGTCGAATAGGCGAGACTGCCGCGATGCCTTTCTGGTTGGCGCGAAAAGCCGCACCCCACATTTGGAAGCGGGTGCCGTGGGCGAAAGTCTGGGTGGTCTCCCTCTGGCTCCTGAAGAAAGGGAGGGACCGGATCGAGCAGAACCTGACCCAGCGCGAGCAGACCGAGTTCTGGAACCTGCTTAAGAAGTCGAAAGGGCGGCCGGACAACCTCGGCAAACGGGACAGGACCCGGCTGAAGCACATCGTCGGCAAGGCAATCCGCGGCTGATCCGCCGACGGGCCTAAAACACACCTATATAGAGGGTTATAGGCCCGTCGACCTGGGAAGATCACGGCGTGGGCGAGGAGCGAGACGACCTGGCGGAGCTGCTCGCGCGGCGAGCGCTGACCGAGGACGCGGCGCGGCCCGACGCGGTCTCCAAGCGCCACGCCGCCGGTGGGCGCACCGCCCGCGAGAACCTCGCCGACCTCGTCGACCCAGGCTCGTTCGTCGAGTACGGCCGCTTCGCGATCGCCGCCCAGCGCGGCCGCCGCGAGATCGACGACCTGATCGTCCGCACCCCCGCCGACGGCCTGATCGGCGGCACCGCCCGGGTCAACGGCGACCTCTTCGACCCCGAGCGCGCCGCCTGCGCGGTCCTCTCCTACGACTACACCGTCCTCGCCGGCACCCAGGGCGCCCTCGGCCACCGCAAGAAGGACCGCCTCTTCGAGCTGATCGAGCGCATGCGCCTCCCCGTCGTCTTCTACGCCGAGGGCGGGGGAGGGCGGCCCGGCGACACCGACTACCCGGTCGTCTCCGCCCTCGACACCCGCGCCTTCGCCCTCTGGGCGAAGCTCTCCGGGCTGGTGCCGCGGATCGCGATCGTCCATGGCCGCTGCTTCGCCGGCAACGCCGTGCTGGCCGGCTGCGCCGACCTGATCGTCGCCACCGATCAGAGCTCGTTGGGGATGGCCGGGCCGGCGATGATCGCCGGCGGCGGCCTCGGCGAGATTCACCCCGACGCGGTCGGGCCGATCGAGATGCAGGTGCCGAACGGAGTCGTCGACCTAGCCGTCGCCGACGAGGCCGAGGCGACCGCGGCGACGAAGAAGCTGCTCGCCTACTTCCAGGGGGCGACCGCGCCCGGCGCCGAACCCGACCAGGCGCGCCTGCGCGACGCCATCCCCGAGCGCAAGCGCCGCGCCTACGACCCGCGGCCGATCGTCGAGACCCTCTGCGACGAGGGCAGCGTCACCTTCCTGCGCGAGCGCTTCGCGCCGGAGATGGTGACCGCGCTGGCGCGGATCGAGGGCCGCCCGCTCGGCCTGATCGCCAACGACACCCGCCACACCGCCGGCGCGCTGACCAGCGACGCGTCCGACAAGGCGGCCCGCCTGCTGCAGCTCTGCGACGCCTTCGGCCTGCCGGTCGTCTCGCTTGTCGACACCCCCGGCTACATGGTCGGGGCCGAGGCCGAGGCGACCGGGCTGGTCCGCCACGCCTCGCGGCTGCTGGTCGCCGGGGCGGCGCTGCGGGTGCCGCTGATCGCCGTCGTGCTGCGGCGCGGCTACGGTCTCGGCGCCCAGGCGATGGTCGGCGGCAGCCTGCACGAGCCGCTGCTGACGGTCGCCTGGCCGAGCGCCCACCTCGGGCCGATGGGGCTGGAGGGGGCGGTGCGGCTGGCGCTGCGCAGGGAGCTGGAGGCGATCGCCGACGAGGCCGAGCGCGAGCAGCGGGTGCGCGACCTCACCGCCCAGGCCGAAGAGAACGCCAGGGCGCTGAACGCGGCGGCGCTGTTCGAGCTCGACGACGTGATCGACCCGGCCGAGACCCGCGGCCTGATCGCCGCCACCCTGACCGCCGCCGGCGACGCCCGCCCGCCGGGTGCCCACCGTTTCGTCGACACCTGGTAGCGGCGCGCCAGTTCACATTCTCGTAAGGGGGCGCGTGAGAGGATCGCGTCACGGCCCGCCACCCGAACGAAAGGGAGAGAGACGTGACCGACTACTCCGACCTGAAGGCGCTGTTCGTCAACTGCACCCTGAAGCGCAGCCCCGAGACCTCGAACACCCAGGGTCTGATGGACATCTCGATGGAGATCATGCGCAAGCAGGGCGTCGAGGTCGACAGCATCCGCGCGATCGACCACGAGATCGCGATCGGCGTCTGGCCCGACATGACCGAGCATGGCTGGGAGCGCGACGAGTGGCCGGCGATCTACGAGCGGGTGATGGCGGCCGACATCCTCGTCCTCGGGATGCCGATCTGGCTGGGGGAGAAGTCCTCGGTCGCGACCCACGTGATCGAGCGCCTGTACGGCAACTCGCACCTGCTGAACGACGAAGGCCAGTGGTCCTACTACGGGCGGGTCGGCGGCTGCATCGTCACCGGCAACGAGGACGGGATCAAGCACTGCGCGATGAACGTCCTCTACTCGCTCCAGCACCTCGGCTACACGATCCCGCCCCAGGCCGACTCCGGTTGGATCGGCGAGGCCGGCCCCGGCCCGTCCTATCTCGACGAGGGCTCCGGCGGTCCCGACAACGACTTCACCAACCGCAACACCACCTTCGCCGCCTGGAACCTGATGCACATGGCCCGCATCCTCAAGGACGCCGGCGGCATCCCCGCCCACGGCAACCAGCCGAAGGAGTGGGAAGCCGGCTGCAACTTCGACTTCCCCAACCCCGAGTACCGGGTCTGAGCGGCGCAGCCGATTTTTGACACAGCGGGGTGGGGCGAGAGTCGGATGCGGTTAGCTTGCCGCCGCCGTTACCAGCGGGCATCGTGCTCCTCCATCACGCCGAGTCCCGTGGCGAGCTCAACGCCGCCGAGGGCGCCGCTGAAGCTGCCGAAGCGGTGGCGGTAGCGGGAGCGGATCAAGAGGTAGTTGTCGTCGTGGGTGTGTTCGGACTCGCCGGTGAAGCGGAGGGACTCGCCACCGTCGAGGGCGATCTCGTCGCCATCGAAGCGAGTGGGCGGCGGCTCGGTGGGTTCGTCGTCGATCCAGATCGCCCGCTCGCTGCCGGTCGCCGGGTCGTTGATCCCCTCGACCAGGTTCCAGGCGACAGGACGGCCGTCTACGGCGGTGCCGACCCCGGCCGACCAGCGCCAGCTGGTCTCGCGCTTGTGGTGGCCGGCGGACTCGTCGTCGACACCGCGGCCGGCGACCTCCCAGCGCCGCCCCGGCACCTCGACCGTCCCCTCGACCGTCATCCCGACCCGCTTCCGGGTCCAGGCCAGGGAGCGGCCGCTCGGGCAGGTCGTCTCGATCGGCGGTACCTCACCCAGATGGAGGCTGGCGCGCAGTCCCGGCCCGTCGATCTCCAGTCGCGGCCCGTCCAGCGTCACCTCCCTGCTGCCGGGAACCAGCGCGGTGTGGTTCCACTGCTGCCCGCTCTCCCGGTCCAGCAGCACCCAGAACGACTGCGTCAACGGCCCCACCTCAGCCCGCGCCGCGCAGAGCATCACCTCCTCGGCGAAGACGCCCACATAGCGCCACCGCTTGCGCAACTGACCATGGTCGAAGAGCGGGAGGGAGGCGGTGTCCACCGGGCGAAGGTACTCGGCTGTGGCGCTTTTGTCCCCTATAGGGAGACAAAAACGACATGCCCAATAGGCTCGGCGAGTGGACCAGGTGATCCAGATCGTCGGTGCGCTCCTGATCCTCGCCGCCTTCGCTGCGGTCCAGTTCGACCGCATGCGCCCCGACTCGCGCCTCTACCTAACGCTCAACCTCATCGGCTCGATCATCCTCGCCGTTCTCGCGGTAGCCGCTTCCCAGTGGGGCTTCGTCCTACTCGAGGGCGTCTGGGCGATAGTCAGCGCCTGGAGCCTGATAGCCGCGCTCCGAATGAGCCAGGTCCAGTAGGGGGTGAACGGCTTGTACTTTTTCGCGGCCACGCACCTCGGACGGCTCTAGGCGATCACGAAAAAGTTGAGAGAACCCCCTACTGGACCTGGCTCTCCAACCGCTCCGCGAGCCTTTTCATTCCCCGCTCCCGCGCCGCCTCTGCCGCTCCGGCCCAATCGGTCGCCCGGTCCTTCGGCCGCTTAACCTTGGCGTCGCGCAGCGTCGCGATGTCCTTGAAGACGAGCAGGTCCTCCTTGCCCTCGATCAGCGCGCCGCGCAGCGCCGGCCGCCGCTCGCGGATCGCGTTGTCGAGAATCGCCTCCAGCGAGCCGTGCGCGCGCAACAGCTCCGCCGCGGTCTTCGGGCCGACGCCCTTGGCGCCCGGCAGCCCGTCCGAGGGATCGCCGCGCAGGGCGATGAAGTCCGGCACCAGCTCTGGGCCGATCCCATAGCGCTCGCGCACCTCCTCCGGCCCGACCTCTTCGGCGCCTTTGCCACCGCCGGTGCGCACGTAGAGCACCGTCACGTTCTCTCCCGCGCATTGGTACATGTCGCGGTCGCCGGTCAGGAGCAGAGCCCGGCCGCCGGCCTCGGCCTCGAGCTTCGCGTAGCTGCCGAGCAGGTCGTCGGCCTCGAGGTCGTCGGCGACCGCCACCGTCCAGCCGAAGGCCTCGAAGAACTCGCGCGCGTCGGCGAACTGGTGCGGCAGCTCGTCGGGCATCGCCTCCTCGCGCTCGGCGTGGTAGGCGGGGTAGAGCTCGGTCCGGTAGGCGGCGGCGTCGGGGCCGAAGCAGAGGACGACCGCCCGCGGCCGGTGCACTTCGACCTCGCGCAGGATCAGGTTCGCCGTCCCCAGCAGCGCGTTCACCGGCCGCCCGTCCGGCCCGACGATCTTGTTCGGCAGGGCGTAGAAGGCGCGGAAGAGCATCGAAGGAGCATCGACGGCAAGCAGCGGCGCGGGTGCCATTGCGGAGAGCCTACGACCCAGGGTGTGGTTGAGCTTTGGCGTGCTATCTGCGACGAAGCTCAACCACACCCCTTACGGTGTCGGCGATGGAGGGAGGCCAGCAGCCGCGCATCTCGCCCGGGGACCGGCGGCAATCGGGCCGGTCAACGCGGCAATCGTATGGGTGCTCGGGCGTGCCACCGGCGGCGGGCCGCCGAACTTCTTCACCACGCTCGCCCGCCACTGGCTCCCGCCCGTCTACGAGCTGATCATGAGGGCGCTCAACCGCCGCCTTGCTGCCGTCGCCGGTTGATCAAATCGGCGTTCGTCCCTTTCCGGACATATGCCCGGGAAAGGACGAACGCCGCGGGTGGCTAGAGTCGTCTGCCGCATGAAGGCACTCGACATCACCGACCTCGAGAAGCGCTACCCGACCGGGGTGGAGGCGCTGCGCGGCGTCTCGCTCGAGGTCGAGGAAGGCGAGTTGTTCGGCCTGCTCGGCCCCAACGGCGCCGGCAAGTCGACGCTGATCCACTGCACGACCGGCCTCGCGCAGCCGACCGGCGGCTCGATCGCGGTCTTCGGCCACGACGCGATCGACAACTACGCCGAGGCGCGCCAGGCGGTCGGCCTCGCCCCGCAGGAGCCGAACATCGACTGGTTCCTGACCGTCGAGGAGACGCTCGACTACCACGCCGGCTACTTCGGGATGCCGCGCCGCGAGCGCCGCGAGCGGACCAAGGAGCTGCTCGAGACCTTCTCCCTGACCGAGAAGCGCGACGAACGCACCCGCACCCTCTCCGGCGGGATGAAACGGCGGCTGATCCTCGCCCGCGCGCTGATGCACCGGCCGCGGCTGCTGATCCTCGACGAGCCGACCGCCGGCGTCGACGTCGAGCTCCGCCTCGAGCTCTGGCACTACGTCCAGAAAATCAACCAGGAGGGGACGACGATCCTGCTCACCACGCACTACCTGGAGGAGGCCGAGCAGCTCTGCGACCGGATCGCCTTCATCGACGAGGGGCAGATCGTCGCCGAGGGGACCAGCGACGAGCTCGCCGCGCGCTTCCAGGTGCCGAACCTCGAGGACGCCTACCTGGCACTGGTCGGCCGCAAAGAGCTCTCCCGCTCGCACATCGAGCTCGAGCCCGAGGTCGCCTCGTGAGCGCTGCGCAGATCCGCTTCGCGACCCTCTGGCGCCGCGAGGTCAACCGCTTCATGAAGATCAAGAAGCAGACGCTCGGCGCGCCGCTGCTGGAAACCTTCCTCTACATCTCGGTCTTCGGCGCCGCGCTCGGCTCGCGCATCGACAAGCTGCACGGGATCGACTACGTCGTCTTCGTCATCCCCGGCCTGATCATGATGGCCTTCTCGACCAACGCCTTCTCCAACAACTCCTCCTCGATCCTCCAGCAGAAGTTCCAGGGCGCGATCCAGGACCAGCTCTCCTCGCCCGCCTCGCCGGCCGAGCTGCTGCTCGCCTTCTCGCTCGGCGGCTTCATGCGCGGGCTGATCGTCGCGGTGCTGACCTTCATCGCCTCGGCGCTGCTGGTCGACCTGCCGGTCGACCACGTCCTGGTCCTGATCCCGTCGCTCTTCCTGGTCGGCTTCTTCTTCACCCAACTCGGCGTCCTGATCGGCGTCCGCGCCGAGCAGTTCGACGACGTCGCCTTCGCCCAGACCTTCGTCCTCACCCCGCTGATCTTCCTCGGCGGCGTCTTCTACTCGGCGGCGCTGCTGCCCCAGCCCTTCGAGACCCTGACCCACTTCAACCCGATCTACTACATGATCAACCTCGTCCGCTACGGCTTCGTCGGCTACACCGAAGTCAGCATCGGCCTCTCGCTCCTGGCCCTGACCGCAGCAACCGCGGCGCTGTTCCTCGTCAACCTGCGCCTCTTCAGCAAGGGCTACCGGCTCCGCGCATAGCGCCCGACAGCCCGCCTGGGCGGTAGTCGGTTTCCCGGCGCCCGCGTATGCTGCGGCCCGATGGATCGGAATCGCCTTTCGGTCGGGCCCTGGGACTCCTGGCAGGAGTTCTGCTGACCCTGGCCCTCGCCGCGCCCGCGGGTGCCTATATCTACTGGGCGGAACCGCAGCGACCGGCGATCGCCCGCGCCGAGAACGACGGCAGCGGGATCGACAACAACTTCATCACCGGAGTGACCGAACCGAGCGGGGTCGCCGTCAACGCCACTTCGATCTACTGGCCGACCCTTCCGGGTCCGATCGGCCGCGCCAACCTGAACGGGACCGGAGTCAACAAAAATTTCATCACCGAGGCGGTCGAGCCCTGCGGGGTGGCGCTCGACAGCGGTCACGTCTACTGGGTGGACCTCACCTCGACCGAAGCGAGGATCGGCCGCTCCAGTCTCGACGGCGGCTTCGTCCAGCCCGAATACGTGAAAATCGGGGCTGCATTCCCCTGTGGGGTCGCGGTCAACTCGGCCGGCATCTTCTGGTCGGACATCGGGTTCTTCGGCGGCGGGACGAGGATCGGCCGTGCCGACGTGGCGACCGGCAAAAGCGTCGACCCGAGCTTCATCGCCGGCGCCGCCAGTCCCTGTGGGGTCACCCTGGACACCTCCTCGCATCTCTTCTGGGCCAATGCCGAAACGAACACGATCGGGCGCGCCAACACCGACGGGACCGGCGTCAACCAGAGCTTCATCGTCACCGGCGGCAATCAGGTCTGCGGCGTCGCGGTCGATTCGCTCGTCACCCCGCCACCGTCCCCGCTCCCGTCTTCACCTCCACCGTCGGGCGGGGGCACGGCGCCGGCCGATACCGAGCCGCCGCAGACGACGATCGCCAAAGGCCCCGGCTCCAAGCTCGCCCAGGGCAAGGTGAAGTTCTCCTTCCGCTCCAGCGAGGCCGGCTCGGTCTTCGCCTGCAAGCTGGACAAGCGCAAAGCGCGCCTTGCACCTCGCCCAAGAAATACGCCGGCCTCGAGCCCGGCCGCCACGTCTTCAAAGTCTGGGCCACCGACGCGGCCGGGAGCAAAGACCCGACCCCGGCCAAGAAGCGGTTCCTCGTCCCGGCGTAACTCTGCGATTGGCGAGTTAACCTCGCTATAGGGGGGTCAACTCGCCAATCGTCAAGCCCGGCTCAGCCCGCGTCGGCGACCGGGACCGCGATCTTCTCGTGATCGTCGGGCAACAGCAAAATCGCCCCCTCGCCAGTGACGTAGGCCTCCTCGCCGTGCTGGTTGACGTCCATCCCCATTGCCTCTTCCCTGTCCGTCGCCCGCAGCGGCATCACCGCTCCGATCACCTTCAGCAGGACGAAGGTGGCGACAAAGGCGTAGACCGGCGCCGCCAGCGCCGCCAGCGCCTGGTCGCCGAGTTGCGCCGCGTTGCCGTAGAAGAGCCCGTCGGAGATCCCGTTCCAGCTCTTCTGCGCGAAGAAGCCGATGAAGAGGATTCCGAAGAAGCCCGCGGTGCCGTGGGCGGCGAGGACGTCGAGGGTCTCGTCGACCCGCGTCCGCGTCCGCTAGGCGATGATCCCCCAGCTCGGGATCGCCCCCAGGGCGCCGAGCAGCATCGCCCAGCCGGGGCTGATGAAGCCGCCCGCGGGGGTGATCAGCACGCAGCCGACGATGATCGCGGTGGCGGCGCCGATCGCGGTCACCTTGCGCCCGCGGATCACGTCGAGCGCGAACCAGACGACCAGCGTCGTGGCCGGGCAGAGCAACGTGTTGGTGAAGGCGAGAACACTCGCTTCGCCGGTGTTGAAGCCGCTGCCGCCGTTGAACCCGAACCAGCCGAACCACAGCAGTCCGGCGCCCAGGAGCACGTACATCGCGTTGTGCGGGAGGAGCGCCTGACGGCCGTAGTCCTTCCGCGCGCCGACGACCAGCGCAGCCGCCAACGCCGAGAACCCGGAGGCCATCTCGACCGGGACGCCGCCGGCGAAGTCGAGCGTGCCGCGCTCGAAAAGCCAGCCGCCGCCGAAGGCCCAGTGGGCGAGGACGGCGTAGACCAGCACCGACCAAAGCGCCGAGAAGACCATGAACGCGCCGAACCGCATCCGCTCGACGACCGCGCCTGAGATCAGCGCCACGGTGATGATGCAGAAGGTCGCCTGGAAGGCGAAGAAGACGATCTCGGGGATCGTCCCTTCTCCCCGCGGGGAGAAGTCGACGCCCTGCATGAAGGCCTGGCCGAGGCCGCCGATCAGGTCGCCTTCGCCGTCGAAGGCGAGCGAGTAGCCGACAGCCGCCCAGGTCACCGTCGCGATCGCGATCGCGGCGATGCACATCATGAACGTGTTGAGGGTGTTCTTCGAGCGCACCAGCCCGGCGTAGAAGAGCCCCAGGGCGGGCGTCATCAGCAGCACCAGCGCGGTGGCGACCAGCATCCAGGCGGTATCGCCGGTGTCGATCCCGCCGCTCATTTGCCCACCGGCGTCACGGCGCCCTCGTCGCTGTCCCCGGTGCGGATCCGCACCGCGTGGTCGAGCGGCACGACGAAGATCTTGCCGTCGCCGACTTCGCCGGTGCGGCCGCCTTCGCAGAGCGCTTCCACGGTTTTCTCGACGAAGCCGTCGGAGACCGCGACCTCGAACCGGACCTTCTCCGAGAGGCCCATCTGCACGGTGGTCCCGCGGTAGGTCTCGACCCGGTCCATCTCGCCGCCGTGCCCTTGCACGCGACTCATCGAGAAGCCCCGGACCTCGGCCCGGTAGAGCGCCTCGAGAACCTGGTTCGCCTGCTCGGGGCGAACGATCCCGATTACCAGTTTCACTTTTCCTCCCTCATCCCCTTGACAGAGCCAGCGCGGCGAGCCTATCGGGACGGCAAGCGGGATTGCGGGACCGCCGTCAGCCGGGGGGCCGAGGCGCGCCTCTCCCTACAATCCGCTTCGAATGGCGACGCGGGTCCGCAGGCGGCGAAGGAAGCCGCACCATCCCATCTGGCACAAGGTCGCGATCCCGCTGGGGGTCCTGGCTGCGCTCGTGCTGGTAGCCGGTGGCATCGCGGCTGCCTGGGCGATCAACATCTACAACTCGGCGCCGGCGCTCGACACCCTGAAGCCGGTCCAGAAGGGTCGATCCTCGGCGATCTACGCCGCCGACGGCAGCCTGATCGGCTTCATCCGCTCCGAAAACGTGCGCCAGCCGCTGCCGGAAAAATCCCAGCCGCAGGTTCTGCGCGACGCGACCATCGCGATCGAGGACAAGAACTTCTACGAGCACGGCGCCCTCGACTACGAAGGCATCGCCCGCGCCGCCTGGAAGGACCTGCAGGCCGGTGCCGCGGTGCAGGGCGCCTCGACGATCACCCAGCAGCTGGTCCGCAACCTCTACATCCACAACCCGGAAAACACGCTGAAGCGAAAGCTGATCGAAGCCTCGCTGGCGGTCGAGCTCGAGGAAGCCCACGACAAGGACTGGATCCTCACCCAGTACCTCAACAGCGCCCCGTACGGCACGGTCGAAGGCCAGACCGCGGTCGGCGCCGAGGCGGCCTCGCAGACGTACTTCTCGAAGCCGGCCAAGGACCTCGACCTGACCGAGGCGGCGCTGCTGGCCGGCCTGCCGCAGGCGCCTTCGGAATACAACCCCTTCCTCGACCCGAAAGCGGCGCTGAAGCGACGCAACGAGGTGCTTCTGGTGATGAACGAACAGGGCTACATCACCGGTGACGAATACCGCGAGGCGAAGACCCGCGGCCTCGGCCTCAACCCCGGCGACAAGTACCAGGTGATCAAGGACCCGTTCCTCTTCGACCTCGTCCAGAACGAACTGATCGAGGAGTACGGGATCAACACCGTCCGCAAAGGCGGGCTCAAGGCGTACACGACGATCGACCCCGACCTGCAGGAAAAGGCCGAATACGCGGTCGAAAACTACTGCTACGTCTGCTATCCCGAAGGCGGCCCGGCGGCCGGTCTCGCCTCGGTCGATCCCAAGACCGGCGCGATCGTCGCCCTCGCTTCGACCGAAGGCTACGCGGACGAAAACCAGTTCAACTACGCCTGGCAGGCCCACCGGCAGCCGGGATCGTCGTTCAAGACCTTCGTCCTCACCACCGCGGTCAAGGAGGGAATCGACCCCGGCTCCACCTACTACGAGCGGCAGCTCGCCGATGACCCTGGAGATACCAGGCGGCGGCACCTGGACGGTCAACAACTCCGAGGGAGAGGGGGGTGGGACCTACGATCTGGAAAGCGCGACCTGGCATTCGGTCAACGTCGTTTTCGCCCAGCTCGACCTGGACGTCGGGCCTGAAGCCGTGACCGAGACGGCGAAGGAAATGGGGATCGAATCGCCGCTGCAGTCGGTCCCGGCCGAGGGCATCGGCGGCCTCGCGATCGGCGTCACCCCGCTGGAAATGGCCGATGCCTACGCGACCCTGGCCAGCGGCGGCGTCCACCACGATCCCGACCGCGGTGAGCAAAGTCGAGTTCCCCGACGGCAAGGTCGACGATTTCGAGAAAGACTCGGGCGAAGCGCGTCCTCACCGAGGGCCAGGCCTACGAAGTGACCCGGATCCTCGAGGGTGTGATCACCCAGGGCACCGGCGCCGGCTACACCTCGACGGGTTGCTCCAGCGCTGCGGGCAAGACCGGCACCTCGGAGGAACTCTCCGACGCCTGGTTCGTCGGCTACACGCCGCTCTTCTCGACCGCGGTCTGGGTCGGTCACCCGACCTCGCGCGAATACACCGGCTTCGGCGGTCCCACCGCCGGCCCGATCTGGGCCAACTACATGTCGGAAGCAGTCGAAGGCGACTGCCCCGAATTCGAGGCCGGCTCAGCCCCTGACCTCGAAGGCCTGGACAGCGAACACACTTCCGATTCGGGCTACAACAGCTACGAAGAAGAAGAAAGCTACGAAGGCGAAGAAGAAGAAAGCGAAGACGAAGGCAAGGGCAAAGACAAGGGCGGCGACGAAGGCGGCGGCGAAGAAAACGCGCCGGAACCGGAGCCCGAACCGACCCCGACCCCCGAACCCGAACCGGCGCCAGCACCGCCCGCCGGCGGCGGCATCAGCCCCGGCTAACCCAGCGACTCCGAAGTTTGGGTCCCTATAGGGCACCAAATCTCGGAGAGGTTCTTCCCGCGAGTTGATCGGCGCCTAGTCGCTGGCGGGCGCGCCGTAACGGGATTCCGCGCGGGCGACCTTGTCCGGCCCATAGAAATGGCGAGACCACCAGGATCGGGGCCGCGCCAGCCTCAGGGCGGCGATCCACCAAACCATGCCCAGCGTGAGCCAGCCGGCAACGAATAGGGCCCATTGACCCTTGAGCGCCGTGATGGTCATCGGCCCGACGACCAGCACGAGACAGAGGCCGATTCCGTATGCGAGGGCGACTCCCGTCGAAACCGCGAATAGCTCCACGGAGGCATTATCGCCGGGTCGCCGAAGGTCCGATTCGGAAACCACCCCCGGCGCTGGCGACATTCAGCCCCCGATCAGCTCGATCCGGTAGCCGTCGGGGTCCCGGACGAAGCAGATGCGGTGGCCCTCGGTGCGGCCGCCGGGTCGGTAGGGCGGCCTTTCGGGCTCGATGCCGAGGCCGGCGAGGCGCTCGAGGGTGCCGTCGAGATCCTCGACCCCGAGGGCGATGTGGTTGTAGCCGGTGCCGTGGTCGTACTCGGTGACGCCGTGGTTGTAGGTCAGCTCGAGGCGGGGGTCCTCTCCGGGCATCGCCATGAAGACGTTGATCGCCTCCTCGCCGATCGGCATCCGTCGCACCTCCGTGAAGCCGAGCTTTTCGTAGAAGTCGACGGAGCGATCGATGTCGCCGATGCGATAGCAGGTGTGAAGGAAACTGGGCACCCGGAGGGCTCTAGGTTACCGGGGGTGAAATCCCCCCAAAAGCAGGTAGAGATAGCCTTTGCCCGTTGAACTCGCCCGAGCGGCGTAATACCGTGCCTTCGTCCATGGGGCTTCGCCCCGATCGCCCAAGTACTCGAAGAAAGGGACGCTTTGCACAGCAAGCTTTCAGGTCGCGCCCGGTTGCGGGCAGCGGCTCTCGCGGTTTCGGCCGCCACTCTCGCCTTCGCCGTCGGAGGCACCGGGCTCGCCGGCGCCGCGGTGACGCCGACCGGCAAAACCGCGGAGATCAAGATGGAACTGGCCAAAGGCAAGCTGAAGTTCTCCGGCCCGGAAACGGTCGTCGCCGGCGACCAGCTGGAGATCTTCAACGCCACCAACCCGAAACAGGTCGGCCCGCACACCTTCTCGCTGGTCACCAAAGGCTCACTGCCGAAGACGCGGAAGGCCCAGAACAGCTGCTTCACGCCGAAGAAGATCTGCTTCTCGATCGCCAAGTGGCACGGGTTCAACCCGAAAACGGAGAAGATCTCGGTTCCGCTGGTGAAAGCCGGCCCCGCCGGTTGGAGCACGATGGGCGACAACAGCGGCAAGAAGGGCGACTCCTGGTTCACCGGGGAAAAGAAGAAGGGCACCCACATCAGCCAGGAAGTCACCGCTGAAGCCGGCACGGTCCTCTACTTCATGTGCGCCGTGCATCCTGAAATGCAGGGCCAGGTGACCGTCGAGGCCCCGGTAGTCCCGCTTCCCACGCCGACCAGCTAACGGCACGTCTGGGAAGCCCTCAGCACCGCGCCGCCGCTTCGGGCGCCGAGCTTTCCTCGGCGCTCTAGGCGGCGGCGCCCTGGCCGCGCTCCTGCCCCTGCGGGGTAGGAGCGGCGGCCTCCTGCCACTGACCGCGGAGCCGTCGCCGGCGCTGGCCGCCGCTCCCTTCCGCACCCGGCTGCCGATCCCGCCGGTCCTGCGCGACGACCACATCCGGATCCCGATCCGCAAGGCCGAACAGCAGATCCTCCCCGGCCGCAAGACCAGGCTCTGGACCTTCGGCGGCAGCTTCCCCGGCCCGACGATCCGCCGTCGCGCCGGCGAGCGGACCCGTGTCACCTTCCACCACGAGCTGCCGGAGAAGGTGGGCGAGCTCTCGATCCATCTCCACGGCGGCCACAACCGCACCCAATTCGACGGTCAGCCCGGCGGCCTGACCGAGCGCCAGCCGGTCTCCTACTTCTGCCGCATCCCCCGCGGGCTCTCCCCCCGCCAGTCCGGCAACGACCTCCTGCTCGAGCCGGGCGGCGGCAAAACCTACGTCTACGACCTGGTCGAGGACGGTCGGCCCGAACGCGCCTCCTTCCAGTGGTACCACGACCACCGCCTCGACCGCACCGCGTCGCACACCTGGAAGGGCCTCGCCGGGATGTGGATCGTCGACGACGAGTTCGAGCAGGCGCTCCCGCTCCCGGCGCGGCGATCGCGACCTGCCGCTGATGATCTGCGACCGCAGCTTCGACCGCCACAACCAGCTGACCGATCCGTTCACCAACCGGCGCCCGCCAGACGACGGGATCCTCGGCGAGACCGTCCTCGTCAACGGCGCCTACATGCCGCACCATCCGGTTCATCCCTGCCGCTACCGGCTACGGCTGCTCAACGTCTCTTCCTTCCGCAGCTACAACCTGCAGCTCTCCAACGGCGCCCCGATGCTGCAGATCGCGACCGAGAGCGGCCTGATGCCGAAGCCGATCCGTCGCCGCGAAATCCTCCTCGGGCCGGCCGAGCGAGTCGAGGTGATCGTCGACTTCGCGGGCGCCGGCGGGGAGAGCGTCGAGCTGCGCAGCAGCAAGCGACACGCCGGGACGCAACCCCGACGGCGCCCACACCTACGGCGGCGCCCTGATGCAGTTCCGGGTGGGCAGCGAGCGGGCCCTCGATCGCACCCACGTCCCGCGGCACCTGCGGCCGCTGCCGGATGGGCGCGCCAGCCAAGCGCGAGCCCGACCACCGCTGGATGATCACGATCGGCGGCGTCTTCAAGACCACCTGGCTGCTCAACGGCCGCACCTTCAACCCGGCCCACGCCGAGGCCTTCCCGAAGCTGAACACGACCGAGACCTGGGAAATCCACAACCAGACCAACGTCGCCCACGTGATGCACCTGCACCACACCGACTGGTACCTGCTGGAGCGAAACGGCAAGCCGCCCCGCCAACTACGAAGACTGCCTGAAGGAGACGTTCTTCGTCTACCCCAACGAAAAAATTCTCCTTGCCGGTCACTTCTCCGACTACACCGGAAAATTCATCCTCCACTGCCACATGCTGGATCACGAGGACCACGGTCTGATGGGCCAATTCCAGGTGGTGCGTCACTAAAGGAAACGCGGGCGTTTGTCGATGCCTCAGGCATGGCGACTCCCGAAAATCGGGTAAGCATCCGACCGGCCTCGGACGAACGCGCGCCCGAGCCGCCGCCGCCCTGCTGGTCGCCGGCGCCGCCCTTGTTGCCCTCTCACTCGTCCTGCCTCACCCGAGCGGCGGCGATCACGTCGCCCTCATCTCCACCGCCGTGGCGATGGGGGTTGTCGGCGCGCGCGTCTGGCTCCTCGCCTCCCGGATGCCCAGCGTCGCGCTGCCCACCTGCTGCTCGCCGGCGTCGCGGCCGTCACCGCCTGCTGATCTACGAGTCCGGCATCGCCGTCGGCCAGTACGGGACGATCTTCGTCTGGGCGACCCTGGTCACCTCGTCCTACTTTTCCCCCGCCGGGTCGCCGCTGCCCATCTCGCCTGGCTGCTCCTGGCCTACGCGCCGTCTCGCTGCTGGTCGAAAACACCGCCGGCTACTCGCCGGTCACCCGCTGGGCTCTTTACCGCATCTCCTTACGGTCGTGATGCTGCTGATTACCGGCATCGTCGCCCGCCGCGACCCGCGCCGACGACCGCGCCCGCCACTTCTTCGACCTTTCCCAGCGACATGCTCTCCACCGCTCGACATATGGACGGGCACTTCTCGAGGCTGAACGGTGCCTGGACCGATTTCCTCGGCTACCGGCCGACGAGTTGCGCGCGACCCCCTTCTCGAACGCGCCCACCCCGACGACCGAGAGCGCACGCGAACCGAGGAGGCGAAGCTGTTCGAGGAGTCGAGACCCTCGGAGACCTCGAGAATCGCGTATCAGGCCAAAGACGGCACCTGGCACTGGCTGCGCTCGAGCTCGCAGCTCTCCCGCGGACGAGTCGTTGATCTACGCCCGCTCGACCGACGTCACCGACGCTGAAGCAGTTCGAGGCCGAACGCGAGGAGCTGCTCGACCGAGGTCCAGGACCTGGCCCGCCACGACTCGCTCACCGGGCTGCCCAACCGGCGGGCGCTGGAGGAACAGCTGCCGCGGGAGATGGCCCGCGCGCGCCGCGCCGGTATCACCGCTCTGCGTCGCGATCCTCGACATCGACCACTTCAAGACCTACAACGACACCCACGGCCACCTCGCCGGCGACGAGGTACTGCGCGACTGCGCCGTGGCCTGGGACCGGCGCTGCGCGGGGAAGACACGATCGTTCGCTTCGGCGGCGAGGAGTTCCTCGTCGTCCTGCCCGACACCGAGCCCGAGCAGGCAGCGGAGATCGTCGAGCGGCTGCGGCGGACGACACCGAGGGAGCAGACCTGCTCGGCCGGGGCTGCGCTCTGGGACTGCGACGAGAGCATCGACGACCTGCTCGGCCGCGCCGACGAGGCGCTGTACGAGGCCAAGGCGAGTCGGCCGCGACCAGCTGGTCAGCGCAGTTGGCTGCTGAGCCAGTCATGATGGCGGATGGGCCGCGACAGAGCATGAACGCACGGTCGCTTCCGCTCCGCCCGCCGCGACCCCGACCTGACCGTCGTCGAGGGCTTTCACGCGCTCAAGCACGCGCTGCGGTTCGGCGCCGAGCTGGTCGAGGCGGTGGCTGTCGACCCGCCGCGCTGGAGTCGCCTGGCGGCGGATCTGGCGCCCGACCTGGCGGGCGCGATCTCCGGCGCGGCGTCGAGATGGTCGACGCAGGCGACCCTGGCAAAGCTGGTGCCGCTGGTGCCGCACACCGGCGTCGTCGCGATCGCCCGCCGCCCGCGGGTCGACCTCGGGCGCGCGCTGGCCGACCCGGCGCCCGGCCCCGGTGGTCCTGCTCGAGCAGCCGCGCAACATGGGCAACATCGGCGCCTGCGTCCGGGTCGCGGCGGCGGCCGGCGCGCGGCGGCACTGATCGCACCGGCGAGAACGATCCCTGGCACCCCGACGCGGTGCGCGGCGCCGCCGGGCTGCAGTTCGCCCTGCCCGGTGGCGCAGGTCGAGCGCGCTGCCGCGAGAGCGACCGGCCGCTGTTGGCGATCGACCCGGAGGGGGAGGAGTTCGTCGCCCGAGCGGTTACCCGAGCGGGCGATCCTCGCTTTCGGCACCGAGCGCCACGGACTCAGCAGCAACGTCTTCGAGCGCGCCGATGCGCGCGTCTCGATCCCGATGCGCGCGGGCGTCTCCAGCCTCAATCTGGCGACCTCGGTCGCAATTGTTCTTTTTGCAATGAGAATCCGAACCAACTAGTCCCAGCCACGCAGTCCATCGAAAGGAAGCACTTTGTCCCTTCCACTCGCCAGACGTCAGCTTTGGGGAACTCCTCCTCGTCGCTCTCGAGATCTTCTTCTTCGTGATCTGGATCTGGATCCTGATCACGATCCTCACCGACCTCTTCCGCGATCACGAGATCTCCGGCTGGGGGAAGGCCGCCTGGGCCTGTTCCTGGTGTTCATCCCGTTCCTGACCTCGCTGATCTACCTGATCGCCCGCGGCAGCGGCATGCGGGACCGCACGATCAAAGCGCAGGCCGACGCGAAAAAGCATTTCGACGAATACGTGCGGGAGCAGGCCCACACCGGCTCTTCCGCCGACGAGCTGCACAAGCTCTCACGAGCTGAAGGACAAAGGGCGCACCTCAGCCAGGCGGAGTTCGACCAGGCGAAGGCCAAGCTGCTCGCCTAGTCCAGTCCAGGGGTCCGGAGGCTCGACAGCGGCCTCCGGACTCCTGCAAAAGTCGCAAATTGCAAGGGAAGTTGCGGGTTATCAGACCACTTCCGGAGCGTTTAAGCGGCTTCGCTAGCCTGCGCCACCGTGCTGTTCAGCTCCTCTACGAGCACGGTTCGCCGCCGTGCCCTGGTTTTTGCCGCGCTGCTTCTGGTCGCTTCCTGCGCGCTTGCCGTCGCCTGGACGGAAACGGCGCCGGCGAGATCCCCAGGAAAAATGCGAAGCGACGCAGCGACAAGCTCGAACGCGTTCGGGCCGAGCAGCAGCGACCTGGCCGAGACGATCGCCGAACAGAACCGGGCGATCGACTCGATGTTCGGCGAAGTCTCGGCCCTGCGCCAGGAACAGGAAGCGGTCGAGGCCGAACTCGCCGAGAAAGCAGGCCGAACTGGACCGCGCGACCGAGGCGCTGGAAGCCGAAGAAGCGCACCTCGAGCGGGTGCGGGCCGCAACTGAACCGCGCGCTCGACGTCCTCCGCGAGCGGCTGGTCGCGATCTACGAGTCGGGCTCGCCGGACGTGCTCAACGCGATCCTCGAATCCGAGCGACTGGTCGGAGATGGCCGCCCAGACCGAATACCTGCGCCAGATCCAGGACTACGACGACGCGGTCGTCGAGCCGGGTCAAGGGACTGCGCGACCAAGTCCGCGCCGCGGTCGAACGGCTCGACGCGCAGCGGGCGAAGATCGAAGACGGCGCGCGACGCGATCGCCGCCAAGGAGCGCGAAGTCGCCGCCGCCCGCGCCGACGCGGCCGCGCGCTTCGCCGAACTGAAGGCCGCACAGGCCGCGCGCCAGGAAGCGCTGGACGCGCTCAGTCGCGCGAAGCGCGCTCGAGCGACAACCTCTCGGCGATCTCCGAACAGATCGCCTCCGACAGGCGGCGACGCGACCGGCGCCAGCTGCCCGCGCCGCTGAACCCCGGCCAGAAGCGCCGAATGCATCACCGAAAGCCAGGCCAGCGCGCCGGCCTGCGGCCCCGCAGGCGGTCCAGGACGCGATCGAAGCCGCCAACGCGATCGCCACCACGCCCTACATCTGGGGCGGCGGCCACGGCTCCTTCGAATCGTCCGGCTACGACTGCTCGGGCGCGGTCAGCTACGCGCTGCACGGCGGCGGTCTGCTGGAAAGCCCGCTCGACTCGACCGGCCTCGAGACCTGGGGCGAACCCGGCGCCGGCCGTGGATCACCGTCTACGCCAACTCCGGCCACGCCTGGATGATCATCGCCGGCCTCGCCTTCGACACCGTGGCGGCCCCGGCCCCCGCTGGCACCGACCCGGTCGATCTCGACCGAAGGCTTCATCGCGCGTCACCCCGCTGGTCTTCTGAGTTCAGCGTCGTCGGCGCCTCGGGTAGGTCTTGGCGCCCGATGAGAGTCTCGAGGAGGAGCTGAGGCGCTGCTCGAGGTCGAGCAGTTCGAGCCGTCTGAGGACTTCCGGAGCGAGCGCGCTGTGTCGAACCCGACCGTCTACGAGGAGGCGGCTGCCGACCCGGAGGCATGGTGGCTGGCGCAGGCGAACGAGCTGCTCGACTGGGACGTCGAGCCGAGCCAGGGCTCGACGACTCCAATCCGCCCTTCTACAACTGGTTCGCCGACGGCCGGCTGAACGCCTCGGCGAACTGCCTCGACCGCCACGTCGAGGCCGGGCACGGCGACCGCGTCGCCTACCACTGGCGCGGCGAGGAGGGCGAGGAGCGCGACGTCACCTACGCCGAGCTGCTCGCCGACGTCCAGCGCTTCGCCAACGCGCTGCAAGGACCTGCGGCATCGAGAAGGGCGACGTGGTCGGCATCTACCTGCCGATGATCCCCGAGGTCGTCGTCGCGATGCTCGCCTGCGCCCGGATCGGCGCCCCGCACAACGTCGTCTTCGGCGGCTTCTCGGCCGAGGCGGTGCGCGAGCGGATGGAGTTCTCCGAGGCGAAGGCGCTGGTCACCGTCGACGGCGCCCGCCGCAAGGGCAAGACGGCGCCGATCAAGGCGGCGGTCGACGAGCACATGGGCGACCTGGACGACGCTGGAGACGATCGTCGTCGTCCGCCACACGGGGATCGAGTGCCCGATGAGCGAGGGCCGCGACGTCTTCTACGACGAGCTGATCGGCGGCGGCCGACCCCGAGTGCCCGCCCGAGCCGCTCGACGCCGAGCACCCGCTCTACATCCTCTACACCTCGGGCTCGACCGCGAAGCCGAAGGGGATCCTGCACACGACCGGCGGCTACATGACCGGCGTCACCGCGACCCACCGCTACGTCTTCGACCTGAAGCCCGAGTCCGACGTCTACTGGTGCGCCGCCGACGTCGGCTGGGTCACCGGCCACTCCTACATCGTCTACGGCCCGCTCTCCAACGGCGCACCACGCGTGATGTGGGAGGGGGCGCCCGACTACCCGCACAAGGGGATCTGGTGGGAGCTGGTCGAGCGTTACGGGGCGACGATCCTCTACGCGGCGCCGACCGCGATCCGCACCTTCATCAAGTGGGGCGCCGATATCCCCGCTGAGCACGACCTCGCCTCGCTGCGGCTGCTGGGTTCGGTCGGCGAGCCGATCAACCCCAAGGCCTGGCTCTGGTACCACGAGGTGATCGGCGGCGGGCGCTGCCCGATCGTCGACACCTGGTGGCAGACGGAGACCGGCGCGATCATGATCACGCCGCTGCCCGGGATCACCGCGACCAAGCCGGGCTCGGCGACGACGCCGTTCCCGGGTGTCGAGGCGGAGGTCGTCGACGAGTCGAAGGGCGAGCCGGTCTCCGAAGGGCAAGGCCTGCTGGTCCTCGACGCGACCCTGGCCCTCGATGCTGCGCACCCTCTACAAAGAGGACGAGCGCTTCGTCGAGACGTACTTCTAGCGCTTCGGCCGCGAGCGCTATCTGGTCGGCGACGCCGCGCGCCGCGACGCCGACGGCTACTTCTGGGTGATCGGGCGGATCGACGACGTCGTCAACGTCTCCGGCCACCGGCTCTCGACCGCCGAGGTCGAGTCGGCGATCGTCGCCCACGCCGAAGTCGCCGAGGCGGCGGTGATCGGCCAGTCCGACGAGGAGACCGGCCAGGCGATCTGCGCCTTCGTCACCCTGCGCGGCGAGATCGAGCAGAGCGAGGAGCTGGTCGACGAGCATCCGCGCCACGGTCGCCGAGCGGATCGGCAAATTCGCCCGCCCGAAGCGGATCGTCTGGGCCGACGACCTGCCGAAGACCCGCTCCGGCAAGATCATGCGCCGCCTGCTGCGCGACATCGCCGAGGGCCGCGCCCTGGGCGATGTCACCACGCTGCGCGACCCCGACGTGATGCAGGAGCTGGAGGCGAAGATCGCCGAGGAGCAGGCCAAGGGCGACTGAACGCACTTGTCCCCGGTATGCGGGGACAACTACGTGCGGTTTGCCATCTGCTCGATCGCGAGCTCGAGCGCCTGCAGCTGCCCCTGGACGCTTTTCAGTTCGCGCAGCGCCAACGCCTCGGCGCTGAGCTTCTCCTCCTCCAGATCCTCCTCGATCTCGGCGATTTCGGGGGCGAGGAAGCGCTGGGCGAAGGAGCCGGTGAGGAGGGCGACGAACCCGATCCCGATCAGGAGGACGAAGACCGAGACGATCTCGCCGCCGGTGGTGGTCGGCTCGATGTTCGAGCCGAGCGTGGTCATCGTCGTGATCGCCCAGTAGATGTCGTCCCAGAAGTTGAGATCCTGCCGCTGCTCGAAGGCGTCGAAGAGGGCGGCGCCGCCGACGATGGAGAGGAGTGCCAGGAGCGCCGCGTAGCGGACCCCCTCGAGCGAGAAGACCTCACGCGAGAGCTGAGCGAGCCGCAACAGGCGCAGCAAACGCAGGAGGCGGAGGACGCGGAGGCTCTGCAGGCCGGCGGGCAGAACCGGCGGCGTGAAGAAGACGATGACGAGGTCGAGCGGATGGTGCCCCAACCACTTCCGCCGGTCGGGGACGACCGAGAGCATCACCACGAACTCGACCAGGAAGGCGGTCCAGGTCACCCAGTTGAGGCCGACGGCGACGCTCTGCAGGAGACCGCCCGGCTGGGACTCGGTGATCGCCACGGTCGGCAGCGTCAACGCCGCCGCGATCAGCATCGGCGTTTTCAGCCGTTCGGCAACCCGCGTGCTGCGAGCATCCATCCCCGGCTCGAAATGGACGGGCTTCTCGTCAACGTTGGGGTCCACCGCGTCTGATTCGACGGCGAGGAGGGGTGTCCTGGCCCTAGAAACGACAAGACCCGCCGGAGCGGGTCCAGTCTGGTGAAGCGGGGAACCACCCCGCACACAGCTGAGACCTGTGCTCCAAATTAGCACGGGCTGCCGTGTTCCGACTCGATCCCACTCGCGACGGTCTATGTCTGCGGAGAGCGGCGGACTCGAACCGGATCGGGTGGTTATGCCGGACACAACAGATCTCAACTGTGTGAAGACACCTGCCTCCTTCGCCCTCCTGCGGCCGATCCTAGAAGGGAAAATTGCCCCGTCAATAGGTGTTACTGAATTGGCTCAAAGAAATGACACTTCTGTGTCATTCGACTCGCAAAGGGTCAAAGATGACGAGATCGAGGACGGCGGCGGTTCAGCCGTGGCGGGCGGCCTTGACCAGCGCCGGTCCCGGCTCGAGTACCTGGAACGGCACGAAGGTCTTCCTCGCGACCGAGACGGTGATCGGGCCGACGCTGGGATCGCCGCTGGGGAGGATCTCGAAGCTGCCGGTGATGCCGTTGTGGACCGAGGTCGAGCGCACGGCGTCGATCGTGCCGGTGCGGTCGCGGCCCTTGCCGATCGCGTCGAGGACGACGCTCGCGGCTTGACCCGCGTACGGCGCGTACAGTTCGATCGGCCCGCCGCCGAGCTTCTCTTCCAGTTCGCCGACCAGCTTCTTGCCGGCGCCGGTGAGGTTCTGCGGCACCTGGCCGGGGACACTCGCGAACATCCCCTTCGATGCCTTGCCCGCCAGGTCGATCGTCGACTGCTGGGCGAAGCCGTCCGGGGCGAGCAGCTTGACGCCGCTGTTGGGGCCGAGCACCGCGACCTTGTCCTTGATCAGGCGGGCGCCGTTGGACTCGGTCAGGCCGGCTAGCAGGACCGCATCGGGAGCGGCGTCGGCGACCATCCGCATCAGACCCCGGTAGCTGGATGCTTTGGCGTTCCAGGCCTTGAAGCCGACGACGTGGATGCCGAGCTTGCGGGCGCCGCCGCGGAAGGTCTTCGCCTGGCCGAGGCTGGTCGGGTCTTTGCCGGCGTAGAGGACGTAGGCCTTCTCGACGCCCTGCTTCTTGGCGAAGCTGGCGAGGCCGGCGCCCTGGTAGGCGTCGTTCGGGACGACCCGGGCGTAGTTCCGCCGGCCGGGGTAGAGGCTCTTGGGCTCGCCCTTGCCGCAGCTCGGGCTCGACTGGGTGAGGCAGATCAGGGTGTTGCCGGGGGAGACCATCGCCACGCCGCCGCCTGGGGCCTGGCTCAGGATCGGGATCATCGCCTCGGCGCAACCGGAGTTGTAGGTGCCGATCACGGCAAGGACGCTGGGGTTGGCGGCGTAGGCCTCGGCGTTGGCCTGGCACTGGGCCTCGGTCCAGAGGCCGGTCGTCGCGCTGGAGTCGTCGCAGGCCTGGAAGGCCACTTTGACCCCGTCCGCCTGCCAGTTGGCGCCTTCGAGGACGAGCTGAATCGCGTCGTTCATCTGCGCCGAGCGCTGCTTCGAGTCGCCCTGCAGCGGCAGGTCGGAGACGACCAGCGCCTCGGGATCGCCTTTGCGGCCGTACTGAAGCGGCCCGCAGGCCGAGGAGGAGACCGCGGCAACCGCCGCTCCCGGCGCGGCGCTGCTGTAGTCGCCGAAGGCGAAGATCGCGAGGGCGGCCAGAAGCAGTGCGGCGAGGCTCAGCGTCTTCGGAAGGCGAAAGGACAAGACCTGATCACCCTAGCCGCTGCGACGGCTGCCCCCACCGTTCGTGGGTCCGGAAACGACAAGACCCGCCGCAAGGCGGGTCGAGTCTGGTGAAGCGGGGAACCACCCCGCAGACGACTGACACCCGTCCCCTCAAGTTAGCACGGCTCGTCCCAGCCTCGAACCCGCTTGCCGCGGTATGTCTGCGGAGGGCGCCGGACTCGAACCGGCTCGGCGGCGAACCGGATAGAGCGAATGTCAGTCGTCTGGAGGCACCTGCCTCCAACACCCTCCGGCGGCCGATCCTGGGGACGAATTTCGCCACTTCGATAGGCGTTACTGAATTGGCTCAAAGAAATGACACTTCCGTGTCATTTGGTGTGACTTCTGGCTCTTAGGTGCTGGATTCGGTCGCCGGCTCCGCCCCCAACTCGACGTGCGCCCTGCTGTCCGACGTGCGGATCAGGAGGAGGGTGGCGATCAGGCCGAGGACCGCGAAGCCGGCGCCGACCAGGAAGGCGGAGGCGAAGCCGTCGGTGAGGATGGCGGGGTCGGTGGAGGTGCCGATCTCGGAGTTGGCGATCGCGGCGAGGATGGCGAGGCCGAGGGCGCCGCCGACCTGCTGGGAGGTGTTGATCAGGCCGCTGGCAAGTCCCTGCTCGCGGTCCTCGACGCCGGAGACGGCGGCGATCGTTACCGGGACGAAGGCGAAGCCGAGGCCGACGGCGGCGAGCAGCGAGGGGCCGAGGATGTCGGCGAGGAAGGTGCCGTCGGCGGAGATCTGGCTGAACCAGAGAAGTCCCGCCGCGATCAGGATCATGCCTGCGGCGAGGATCGGCTTGAAGCCGACCTTGGTCACCAGGCTGGAGGCGATCCCGGCCGAGAGGATGATCGAGACCGCCAGCGGCAGGTAGGAGAGGCCGGCCTCGATCGCGCTGTAGCCGAGCACCTGCTGCATGTAGAGCGAGATGAAGAAGAACATCGAGAAGAGCGAGGCGCCGACCAGGATCCCCACTACGTTGGCGCCGGTCAGCGTCCGCAGGCGGAATATCGAGAAGGGGACCAGCGGCGCGCGCGAGCGCCGCTCGATCGCGACGAAGGCGATCAGCATGATCGCGGCGGCGGCGAGGACACCGATCGTCTGCGCCGACCCCCAGCCGGCGTCTTCGGCGTCGAGCAGGGCGAAGACCAGGGCGGAGAGGCCGAGGGTGATCGTCGTCGCGCCGGCGACGTCGAAGTGGCGCACCTCCTGCTCGGCGTGGGATTCGGCGATCAGGCGGGGCGCCAGCGCGGCGGCGGCGATCCCGATCGGGACGTTCACCCACAGCACCCACTCCCAGCCGAGGTATTCGGTCAGGACTCCGCCGAGGAGGACGCCGGCGGCACCGCCGGAGCCGGCCACCGCGCCCCAGATCCCCAGCGCTTTGTTGCGCTCGGCGCCGTCGCGGAAGGTGGTGGCGACGATCGAGAGGGCGGCGGGGGAGAGGATCGCGGCGCCGAGGCCCTGAACGGCGCGGGCGGCGACCAGTTGCCCGGAGGTGTTCGCCAGGCCGCCGGCCAGCGAGGCGAGGGCGAAGAGCACCAGGCCGAACATGAAGACACGGCGGCGGCCGAGCAGGTCAGCCAGCCGTCCGCCGAGCAGGAGAAAGCCGCCGAAGGTGAGGACGTAGGCGTTGACGACCCACGGCAGGCTGCTCTCGCTGAAGTCGAGCGCGTTGCCGATCGTCGGCAGGGCGACGTTGACGATCGAGGCGTCGAGCACGACCACGAACTGGGCCGAGCAGAGCAGGATCAGCGCGATCCAGCGCTTGTCGCGGGCCTCGGCGGCGTCGGTCATTCGGCGGTCTCCATGCCCGGCGGAGGATGACAAATCGGCCCGGCCGCTTCTTCTCGAAACATGCTGTTTTGCGGTACCCGATTGCGCAATGCCGAAGCGGACCTATCATCGGCCCATGTGCAGAAACATCAGAACCCTCCACAACTTCGATCCACCCGCGACCGACGAGGAGATCCAGGCCTCGGCACTGCAGTACGTGCGCAAGATCAGCGGCTCGACCAAGCCCTCGCAGGCCAACGCCGAGGCCTTCGACGAGGCGGTCGAGGGGGTGGTCGCGGCCAGTCGTCAGCTGCTCGACCGACTCGTCACCACGGCGCCGCCGAAGAACCGCGAGGTCGAGGCCGCGAAGGCCAAGGCGCGCTCGGAAGCGCGCTTCGCGGCCTAGGAGGGTTTGGCGAAACCCTCCTAGTAGCTAGCCGGCCCGGGGGCTGACGAGCCGGCGGGCGTTGGCGGCGGCGATTCGCCGGGCCATCGGGAGGAGCATCTGTGGCGGGGTCTTCCGCCGGGTGCCAATCGCCTCGAAGAGCGCGGCCGTCTTGGGATCGCGAACGGCGGTGGAGATCATCAGCCGTTCGACGGGGTCGAACTTTCGGCCGGTGGAATAGCCGTGGATGAGGCGGGCATGCATCCCCAGCTGACGGCGGTGGCGCTTGCGGTAGCGGCGCAACCCGTTCTCGAGGGACTCGATCCCGCGCAGGGCAGGGGAGACGCTGTCGGCCAACCACTCCCCGGATTGCAGGGCCCAGCCGCAGCCGACCCCGAATAGCGGGTCCGCCGCGAGCGCGGCGTCACCGGCCAAGGCAAGCCCCGGGGCCACCGGTCCGCGGATCCGGTTCGTCATGTCCAGCTTGCCGATGATCGGTCCCACCCGGCGCGATTCGCGGATCGGGGGTGCCTCGGGGATGCCGCCCACCCACTCGACCAACGCCCCCTCGATGTCCTCCTTGAACTTCGGCAGGTGGTCCTTGGTGGGCATTGCGACGTAGAGGACGAGGCCGTCGTCGGTTGGAAAGGCGGCGGCGACCTGGGGATCCATCATCCACAGCCCCGCGTCGGGTGCGAAGCTCGGCAACGGGCCTTCGAAGTAGGCGGCATAGGCAAACCGGCCGTGGGGCCGGGTCCGTTCCTTGACTTCAGCCCTCGCCGCAATCGGCGAATCGCGTCCGTCCGCTCCGATCGTGAGTCGGGCCGGAATCTCCAGTTCCTTGCCTCGGGGATCGCGGACGGCGACTCCGGCGAATCCGCTTTCGTCTCGCAATAGGCGCACCGCGGTCTGGCCGAGCATCAACTCGACACCCGGCGCCTGGGCCGCCGCGGTCCGTATCAGGGGGTCGAGCACCTCGCGTCTCAGGTTGACGCCGTAGGCCGTCGGTTCCTCGGTCGGCTCGATCCATCCCCAACCGGTCCAGAGCAGCCCGCGGGCACGCTGTCCCCCGGCGGCGAGGATCGGCTCCAGCAAACCCAGCCGTTCGAGGGTCGGGACCGCGGAGGCCTGGATGAAATGGGAGCAGAGCCGCTTGTAAGCCGCATGGTCGGGGCGCTTCTCGATCAGAGCGACTCGGGCGCCCGCTCGGCTGAGCATGATCGCCGCGGTGCAGCCGGAGAGGCTGGCGCCGACGATCGCAACGTCAAAATCGGCCCTTGCCGCCATTTCGAAAAGCGTAAGAGGCAGGATGTCTGTCGGGGTTGGGCTTTGGTTAGGCAGTTAGTTGGCCATCTCGGCCTGGCTCGCCGCGTCGCGCTGGAGGAACTCGACGAGCAGCCGTTCGACGGTCTCTGGCGCGTCGGCGAAGGGCCAGTGGCCGCTGGCGGGGAGCACGTGGACGTCGGCCGAGGGGAAGGCCAGCTCCTGCTTGTGGGCGTAGGAGGAGGGCAGGTAGGCGTCGTCTTCTCCCCAGATGACCAGCGCCGGGACGTCGCGCGGGGCGAGCAGCCCGATCAGGTTTTCGGACATGCCACCGGGGTCCGGCGTCGCCCGGTAGAGCTTCAGCACCGCTCGCCGCGTGCGCCGGTCGTAGTGGTCGTACATCGTTTCGACGAACTCGCGTGGCAGCCCGCGCGGCTCGTTGCGGTTGAGCGCGAAGCGGTAACCGCTGCGGTTGGTGATCGCCTGGAAGAGCTCGCCGAGGACCGGCGTCCGCCAGACCCGCGCCAGCGTGTGCCACGTGTAGCCGGGGAGCACGCCGGTGTCGATCAGGACGATGCCGGCGAGGGCGTCGGGATGGGCCATCGCCCAGATCAGCCCGATCGGGCCGCCGAAGTCGTGCAGGACCAGGCGCGCGCGCTCGACCCCCAGCTCGCCGAGCGCCTCGCCGATGAACTCGGCGTAGCCGAAGGGGGTGTGCTCGAAGCCGTCGGGGGCGATCGTTTCGCCGAAGTCGGGCAGGTCGAAGGCGAGCGCCCGGTGTCCGGCGGCGCCCGCGGCGCCGACCGGCCGCTCCCAGTCGTCGGCCGAGCCGGGGTTGCCGTGGACGAAGACGACCGCCTCGGTGGCATCGACCGGCCCCGCCTGCACGAGCCTGGTCCTGGTGCCGCCGAGCAGCGGGCTGGAGCGCTCGATCGTCGCGCTCATCGTGCCAACGCGTGGCGGGCGTTTACCGCGATCGCCCGCGGCACCATCCGGGGGAACATCCGCGCCGGGCCGACTTGGCGCGTGGCGTAGGCGTCGACGATCGCCGCCGCCTTGCCGTCGCGGGCGGCGGCGGCGAACATCATCCGTTCCCCCGGGCGAAAGCGGCGCCCCTTCGAATAATCGTGCATGAAGAAGGTGTGTCCCCGCAGCTGCTTCGCATGGCGGCGGCGGTAACGGTCGAGACCTCTGTCCAGCGGTTCCTCGCCGGCGAGGGCGGGGAGGATCGCATCGGAGAGCCACCCCGCCGACTGGAAGGCCCAGCCACAGCCGACCCCGAAGAGCGGGTCGGCGGCGAGAGCCGCGTCGCCGATCAGGGCCAGGCCGGGCGCGGTGGGCCGCCGCATCCGGTTGGTCATGTCGACCTTGCCCAGCACCGGGCCGACCCTGCGACCCTCGCGGATCGGCGGCGCCTCGGGGATGTCGGCGAGGAACTTGACGAGGGCGCCCTCGGGGTCCTGCTTGAACTCGGGGAGGCGCTCCTTGGTCGGCATCGCGGCGTAGAAGGTGAGGTCGGTGTCGGTGGGGAAGGCGGCCCCCCATTGCGGGTCGAGGAACCAGACCGACGCGTCAGGCGCGTGCGCCGGCGCGGCCCCTTCGAAGTAGGCGCCGTAGGCGAACCTGGCGTTGGGCGAGGTCTTGACCGGGACCTCGCTGAGCTCGGCGATGCGCGAGTCACGGCCGTCGGCGCCGATCGTCAGCCGGGCGCGCAGCTCGCGCTCCTCGCCGTCGGGGTTGCGGACGGCGACCCCGGCGAACGACCCGTTCTCGCGCAGCAGCCGCTCGGCGCTCCAGCCAAGCATCGGCTCGACGCCGGGAGTCGCGGCGGCGGTGGAGCGGACCATGGGGTCGAGCACCTCGCGGCGCAGGTTGATCCCCCGTGAGGCCTGCTCGGGCGGTGCCTCGACCCAGCCCCACCTGGTCCAGGCGTGCACCCGCGGCCGCTGGCCGCCGGCGGCTACGATCGGCTCGAGCAGTCCCAGTCGTTCGATCGCCGGGACGCCGGAGGCCTGGATGAAGTGCGAGCAGGTGCGCTTGTAGGCCTTCGGGTCCGGCTGCTTCTCGATCAGGGCGACGCGGTTGCCGGCGCGCCCGAGCTGGATGGCGGCGGCGCAGCCGGCGAGGCTGGCGCCGACGACGACCGCGTCGTAGGGGGAGTCGGTGGGCATCTGGGCCTCCTGCGTCTTGCCTTTACCGTTCGACCCGTACTATACGCTTCGAATCATGGAAAGCAAGCCGATCAAGCTCACCGGCACCTCCTACGCGCTCCTCGCGATGCTCGACGAGTTCGGCGAGATGACCTCCTACGCCATCAAGCAGGCGATGGAGAGCTCGATCCAGAACTTTTGGCCGGTTCCCCACACCACCGCCTACGAGGAGCCGGTCCGCCTCGCCGAGGCCGGTTACCTCTCAGCCCGCCAGGAGGAAGGGGGACGCCGCCGCCGTGTCTATTCGCTCACCGACCTTGGCCGCGAAGCCTTGGCCGACTGGGCGGGAGACCCGATCGCCGCCCCGCCGCAGCTGCGCGACGAAGCGATCCTCAAAGTGTTCGCGGGCGCGGACCCCGATGGCCTGCATGACGCGCGCGTCGGCTGGCATCGGGAAAAGCTGGGGGAGCTGCGCGCCTACCTCCAGCTGGCCCGCGTCGGCGAGGGATTCGGCCGTTCGGTCCGCACCCTCCAGGCCGGCGTCGCCTACCACCAGAAGATGCTGGAGGCGATCGAGATGGTCGCCGCCGAACGCGAGCGGGAAGAAGGGGAGGAAAAATAGTTTGCTAAACTAATTATCAGAGCTAATCAATGTCGACCCAAGCTACGGACATCCCTCTCAGCGAGCGCGCCGCGCACCTGCGCATGGCGATCGTCCGCACCGCCCGGCGCCTGCGCCAAGAGGCAGCGGCGGAGACTTCCGGCCTGACCCCCACCTCAGTCGCGGCGCTGGCGACGATCGAGCGCCACGGGCCGTTGACCCCGAGTGAGATCGCCGAGATCGAGCGGGTCAAGCGGCCGACGATCACCCGCACGCTTGTCTGCCTGGAGCGGGAGGGGCTGGTCGACCGCGCCCGCGACCCGCAGGACGGGCGCAGCGCCCTGATCAGCGTCAACGGCGCCGGCCGCGAGCGGCTGCGGCGCCTGCGCAGCCGCAAGAACGCCTACCTGGCCAAGCGCATGCGAGATCTCTCGACCGAGGAGGTCGAGACGCTCGCGCGGGCGGCCGAGATCCTCGAGCGGATGCGGGAGGGCGACCGAGGGTGAGCGCCGCCCTCCGCCACTCGTTCAACTCGCTGGAGGTCGCCAACTACCGCCGCTACTTCGCCGGCCAGCTGATCTCCCTCTCCGGGACCTGGATGCAGACCGTGGCCGCGATCTGGGTCATCCTCACCCTCACCGACAGCGGCGTCGCTGTCGGGCTAACCACCGCGCTGCAGTTCCTGCCGATGCTGCTGATCGGCGCCTGGGGCGGCCTGCTCGCCGACCGGATTCCGAAGCGGCGGCTGCTGATCACCACCCAGGCGCTGATGACGATCCCCGCGGTCGGCCTCTTCGCCGTCACCGCCACCGGCGTGGTGACGCCCTGGATGGTCTACCTCGCCGTCTTCGCCTTCGGCTCGCTGAACGCGATCGACAACCCGACCCGGCAGAGCTTCGTCTACGAGATGGTCGGGCCCGACCGGGTCGTCAACGCGGTCAGCCTCAACAGCGTCATCGTCCAGGCGGCGCGGATCGTCGGCCCGGCGCTGGCCGGGGTGCTGATCGCGACCGTCGGCGTCGTCCCCTGCTTCGCCCTCAACGCGCTCACCTTCGTGGCGATGATCCTCGCCCTCTGGGGGATGGACCCAGGACGCCTGCACGCGGGGCCGGTCGCCGAGCGCGAGCCGGGTGCGATCCGCGCCGGCCTGCGCTACGTCCGCGCCACGCCGGAGCTGATGGTGCCGCTGGCGCTGATGGGACTGGTCGGGACGCTCGGCTTCAACTTCCAGGTGGTGCTGCCGCTGCTCGCCAGGTTCAGCTTCGAGTCCGGCGCGATGACCTACGCCAGCCTCGTCTCGGCGATGGCGGTCGGCTCGATCGCCGGCGCCCTCGTCAACGGCCACCGAGGCCGCACCGGCCCGCGCCTAATAGCCGGCGGCGCCCTCGCCTTCGGCGTCTCGGCCCTGCTTGCGGCGGCGATGCCGAGCCTGGCGCTGGAGATAGTGATGCTGGCCGTCCTCGGAGCCGCCGCAGTCACCTTCGCAGCAACGATCAACTCCACTCTGCAGCTGGCGGTCGCCCCGGAGATGCGCGGCCGGGTAATGGCGCTCTACTCCGTCGTCTTTCTGGGCTCGACCCCGATTGGAGCTCCCCTTACCGGCTGGCTGGCCCAGTCCTACGACCCTCGCATCGCGCTCCTGCTCGCCGGCGTCTCAGGTCTGGCCGCTGCCTGGGCAGCCCATGCCAGCTTCAACCACATCAAGGGTTGCCGTGAGGCGTCGACTGGCGAGCACGCTGTGGCTTAGACCTTGTTCGGTAGGGAGGGACATCCATCCCTCCTGGCGACAGGATCTTTAGTTCGCTGTTCGCCGAGACCGCGAGAGACCTCGCATATCGACGTCTTATGCGGTTTTGAGGATCGGCGTCTGCTGAAAGCTGTTGGGGAGGGTGCCGGTGTCCCTCGCAGGAATGTTCGGCGAAATGCAATCTGGTTCTTGCGCGCGCGGAGCGCGCGCCCCAGGTTCTCCCCGTAGCGAAGCGAAGGGGAGGTCAATTCCGGAGAGGGATACCGGCACCCTCCCTACCGACGGCGCTGCGAATCCCGGAGGAGGGGTGCCGACTCCCTCCCCCGGAACCTCAGTCCTAGCTGCCGATGTAACCAGCTGATTCGAGGTACGCCGTCGCAGCCTGCTTCGGCGTTTCCTTTTCGAGTTCGACCCGAGCGTCAAGCTCCTGCATCACCTTCAGGTCAAGCCCTTCCTGAACCTTGAGGATCGTCTCTTCGTAGTCCGGGCCCGCTTCTTCGGCGACCGATTTCTCGGTCACGAAGATGATGTTGCCGGCCGGGAAGACTTCCTTGTCGTCTTCGAGGATGACGAACTTGTCGCTCTCGGCCGAGAGTTGCGGATCGGTGGTGAAGAGGATCGAGAGGTCGGCCTGACCCTTTTCCAGCACCGTGTAGCGGAGGCCGATGTCGACCGGCGTGAACGACTTGAACTTCAGGCCATACAGGCTTTCCAGCCCGGCCAGGCAGTCGATCCGCTGGCGGCACTCGGGCGAGCCGTAGAGAGACAGTTTTTCGGAGACGCCTTCGAGGTCGGAGACGGTTTCCAGTTCGTACTTGTCGGCGGTCTCCTTGGTCGTGCCGACCGCGTTGGCGCTGGCGAACGGCGTCGGTTCAAAAGCCTCCAGGCCTTCGGCTTCGAATTCTTCGTTCGCCTTTTCCCACGCTTCGGTGGCGTCGGCGGGCACTTCTTCGGGTTCGAGGCCGAAGAACGAGGTGAGGGCCGTCGAGGCATACTCCGGGTAGCCGGAGATCTGCCCGGACTTGACCGCTTTCAGGGCCACGGTTTCGGAGCCGAGGTTGAGCGCGCTCTTCACCTTGTAGCCGGCGGCGCTGAGGGCCTGAGCGTAGATTTCGCCGAGGATTTCCTGTTCGGGGAAGTTCTTCGAGCCAATCGTCAGGTTGACCTTGCCGTTGTCGGGGTTGGACTGGATCGTCCCTGCGCCGCTGCCGCTTTCGGTCGAGCCGGAAGTGGTGCCGTCGTCACTGCTGCCGCAGGCGGCGATGCCCAGGGTCAGCGCCAGCGCCGCCAGCGCCGCAAGCAGCACCCGCATTCTCGTCTGGTCGGTCCTCACTTGTTGCCTCCTAATTGGGGTGGATTGGGGGGTGGTTGGGTGAGCCTTGTTCACGCAGTCTTTACCTTCAGCCCGTCGGAAGTCAGGCCGCGCTGCAAAAGGGCCAGGAGGCCCTCCAAGGAGAGAGCTAGGAAAGCGACGAGCATGGCTCCGGCGAGTCGGCCGTCGTCGCCATAGATCGAAGCGTTGATGATGAAGTCGCCGAGGGTTTCGACTCCGGCCAGCGGGGCGATCGTCGCGGTCGCGAGGATGGCGATCGTGGCACCGCGGATGCCGCCCATCACAGTGGAGATCGCAAGCGGGAGCTCGACTTTGCGGATGATCGCGAGCTCGCTCATCCCCATGCCCCGGGCGGCCTCCACGGCAGCCGGATCGACCTGGCGGACGCCGACGTAGGCGTTGGAGATGATCGGTGGGATGCCGAGCACCGCGAGCGCGAGGGTGACGGGCACCAGACCGATGCCGATCAGGGCGGCCACCAGCGCTATCAACGCCAGCTCGGGCAGCGCGCGGCCGGCATTCGCAAGGCCGACCAGCACCACCTCTCCCTTCCCCCTGTGGCCGAGGTAGAGGCCGAGTGGAAGGGCCAGGACCAGCGCCAAAGCCAGCGCCAGGGCAGTCACCTCGAGCTGCTTGAGGGCCAATTCGAGCGCCTGTTCGAACCCGCCGACCTTCTTGCCGCCGGTGACGGTGGAGGTCTGTTCGCTGAAGATGAATTCGATCGCGCCGCCGAAGGAGCCGAGTGGAAGCAGGGTCGGCGTCATACCGCTCGCGCCCTTCGCCAGGGGGTGAGGAAACGCTGCGCCACCAGCAGGGCGATGTGGAACACCATCGCCATCAGGAGCACGATTGCCAGAGCGATGAAGACGCTGGTCGGGAAGGTGAGGTTGCCGCCGCCATAGATCTGGGTGCCGAGCCCGCCGCCGCCGATGAAGACCGCCAGCGTCGCGATCGCGATCGTGCTGACGATTGCGACCCGGAGGCCGGCGACGATCTCCGGCACCGCCAAGGGCAGCTCCACTCGCCAGAGGATCTGCCGGTCGGTGTAGCCCATCCCGCGCGCGGCCTCCTTGGCCGAGGTCGGGACGTTGTCGAGGCCCAGCATCGTGTTGCGGTAGATGATCTGCAGCGTGTACGCCGCAAGGGCGATGATCGCCGTGTCCTTGCCGATCCCGGTGACCGGCAGCAGGAGGAAGAAGAAGGCGATGCTGGGGATCGTGTAGAGGACACCGGTCGCGGCGAGAAGCGGAGGTTGGAGCCAGGACCTGCGGTGGGCGAAGAGCGCCAGCGCGAAGGCGACGACGAACCCGATCAGGACCGAGATTACGACGAGTTCCAGGTGCTGCACGGTGGGCGTGCCGAAGCGGTCGATGTTTTCCTTGGCCCAGTCGAAGCAGAAAGGCTCGTTCGGCTTTGCCTGGCAGGGCAGCGTGTCGCTGGTGCGTTCCTTGAAGAAGTCTTCGCCGACCTGACCGGCTGCCGCCAGCAGGAACGGGCTAGCCATGGGGCCGCTCCACCGCCGGGTGCTCGTCGCTCTTGGCGTCGGGCGAGGCGAGGAACTCGGAGATGATCTCGACCGAGAGGACGCCGGCGATCCGGCCCGAGTGGTCGACGACCGGCGCGTACTGCGTCTCCCCCTGGAGCAGGTCGGCGAGGGCGTCGCGCATCACGTCGTCGAGCTCCAGCACCGGCCCCAGCGGCGAGTCGGGCCGGGCGGGGACGACGTCTGCGGTGAGGTCGCGCTCGCTGAGCCAGCCGAGCGGACAGCGCTCGTCGTCGACCAGCAGCGGGAAGGGGACTTCGACGTCGGGCGAGGCCAGCTTCGCCCGCACCTCGCCGGTCGCCTGGCCGACGAAGGCCAGCGGCGCCTCCCAGAGGTCGATGTCGCGGACCCGCATCAGCGCCAGCCGCTTCAGCGCCCGGTCGGCGCCGACGAAGTCCTCGACGAACTCGTTGGCGGGCGCCATCAGCAGCTCGGCCGGGGTCGCGTACTGCTCGACCCGGCCGCCCTCGCGCATCACCGCGATCCGGTCGCCCATCTTGATCGCCTCGTCGATGTCGTGGGTGACGAAGAGGACCGTCTTTTGAATCTCCGCCTGCAGCCGCAGGAACTCGTTCTGGAGGCGCTCGCGGTTGATCGGGTCGATCGCCCCGAAGGGCTCGTCCATCAGCATCACCAGCGGGTCCGCGGCTAGCGCCCGGGCGACGCCGACGCGCTGCTGCTGGCCGCCGGAGAGCTGGGCGGGATAGCGGTCGCCGAGCTCGGGATCGAGGCCGATCAGCTCCAGCAGCTCACTGGAGCGCTGGCGGATCCGCTCCTTCTTCCAGCCCATCAGCTGGGGGACGGCGCCGATGTTCTCGGTGATCGTGCGGTGGGGGAAGAGACCGATCTGCTGGATCACGTAGCCGATCTCCCGTCGCAGCTGGGCCGGCTCGCGGTCGCGGACAGAGTGGTCGCCGATCAGGATGTCGCCTTCGGTCATCTCGACCGTGCGGTTGACCATCCGCATCGCCGTCGTCTTGCCGCAGCCGGAGGGGCCGACGAGGACGCAGATCTCGCCGGCCGGGACCTCGAGCGTCAGCCGGTCGACCGCCGGGGCCGACGCGTCGCCGTAGCGTTTGGTGGCCTCCTCGTAGCGGACAGACGAGGCCGCGCGCTCGTTCATAGGCCCAGTCTCCCCGCTCGCTCGGCTGCGTTAACCACCACTTCCTCCAGCCCGGGAACCTCGCCGCCTCGCATCAGCACCCGGCCGGCGACGACGGTGGTGTCGACGACGTCGCCGCTGGCGGCGTAGACGAGGTCGGCGGCGAGCTCGCCGATCGCCAGCTCCGGTGAGCGCGGGTCGAGCAGGAGGAAGTCCGCCGGCGCGCCCGGCTCGAGCCTGGTCGCGCTGAGGCGGGGCGCGGCGGCGCCGGTGGCGACGGCCCAGGCTTCGGCCGCGTCGATCGCGGTCGGGTCGGCGGCGGCGTGCTTCTGGGCGAGGGCGAAGGTCTTCAGGTCGGCGAGCAGGTCGAGCGAGTCGTTGGAGCCGGCGCCGTCGGTGCCGAGGCCGACCGCGACCCCCGCCGCCCGTGCCGCCGGGTAGGGGAAGACCCCGCCGACCGCGAGCTTCATGTTGGCGACGGGATTGGTGACGACGGTGGCGCCGCGCTCGGCGACCAGCGCCAGCTCTTCGGGGTCGAGCCATACGCCGTGGGCGAGGACGGTGCGCTCGCTCAGCAGCCCGAGGCGGTCGAGGTAGAAGGCGGGACGAACCCCGTGGGCGGCGAGGCAGTCCTGGACCTCTCCCTCGGTCTCGGAGAGGTGGATCTGGACCGGCAGCTCGCGCTCGGCGCTGAGCTCGGCGATCCAGCCCAGCGACTCCTCGCTGACGGTGTAGATCGCGTGCGGGGCGAGAGCGGGGGCGATCTCCGGGCCGCAGCCGGCGAGCGCCTCGAGGCCGCGATGCGCCATCTCGCGCAGCTGCTCGGGGCTGCCGTGCAGGTCGAAGAGCGGGGCGCCGATCGTCGCCCGGATCCCGGCGTCGCTCACCGCCCGCGCCGTCGCCTCCGGGTGCCAGTACATGTCCCAGAAGCGAGTCGTGCCGCCGCGCAGTCATCTCGGCGCAGGCGAGCCGGGCCCCCCAGTAGACGTCCTCGGCGGAGAGCTTCGCCTCGACCGGCCAGATCTTCCCTTCCAGCCAAGGCATCAGCGGCAGATCCCCGCCGGAGCCGCGGAACAGCGTCATCGCCGCGTGGGTGTGGCCGTTGACCAGCGGCGGCACCAGGTGGGCGCCACCGGCGTCGATCGCCTCGTCCCCGGGTTGGGCGACGACGTCGGCCCCGATCGCCGCGATCAAGCCATCCGCGCAGCGCACTCCGACGCCGCCCCGTCCAGCAGCGCGTTCTCAACCGTCAACCTCACGCCCGCCCACCATTCGTCTGTTCCTTATCCGTGCATGGGACCAAAGAGGAACAGACGAATCTCATCGGCCGACCGCTCCCAGGCGCGGCAGGACCGCCGCAAGGCCCTCGCGCAGGCGCTCGGCGTTGACGAGACGATCGGCCTCCATCGCCTCGGTGCTGACCGTTCCCTCGCCAAGGCCGTTGGCGAGGTTGTCGACGACGCAGAGGGCGGCGTAGTCGAGGCCGAGTTCGCCGGCGACGACGCACTCGGTGGCGATCGTCATCCCGACCACGTCGGCGTGCGCCGCCATCAGCCGGATCTCGGCCGGCGTCTCGAAGCGCGGCCCGCGCGCCTGCCAGTAGACGCCGCCGTCGCGCGGTGCCTGGCCGCCCTCGCTCCAGGCGGCGACCACCTGCTCGCGCCAGTGCCGGGAGAAGCCGGGCGCCGAGTGGGCGCGGGCGTCGCCGAAGATCGAGTCGCCGAGGTTGAGGGCGATGAAGTCGTCGGGGCAGACGAGGCTGCCGACGCCGAGCCCCTCCGGCCGCAGCGAGCCGACCGACCCGATCGCCAGCACCCGGTCGCAGCCCTGCTCGAGCAGCGGCCGCAGGGCCGCCTCGTGGTCGATCGCGTGGGGCAGGACGAAGGTCCCGTCGGCGGCCCGGTGGCGCTGGACGATCGCCGCCCCCTGCGCGGCCGCCGCCGCTGCGATCTCCTCTCCGCCCGGCCCGAGCGCGTTACTGCCGAGGATGACGGCGAGCCGTCCCATCGCGCGATCCTATGCGCCCCAAAACAGGGTGTGGTTGAGCTTTGGCCTCCCATAGCGCCCCAAAGCTCAACCACACCTAGTTCTCGCGGTGCGCCTTGAACGCGGCCGCGGCCTCGTCGTGGTCGACGATCGGCTTCGGGTATTCGAGGCGCTCGAAGCCTTCCATCCGCCACGGTTCGAGGATCGCCCTGCCCCGCACCGACTCCAGCTCGGGCAGGTAGCGCCGCACGTAGACGCCGTCGGGGTCGAAGCGCTTTGCCTGGCGCACGGGGTTGAGGACGCGGTTGGGACGGGTGTCGTTCCCGGTCCCCGCCATCCACTGCCAGTTGCCGGCGTTGTTGGCGATCTCGCCGTCGGTAAGCAGGTCCCAGAAGTGCCAGGCGCCGGCCCGCCAGTCGACGTATAGGTCCTTGTCAGAGGAAGGAGGCGACGGTCATCCGAGCCCGGTTGTGCATGAAGCCCTCTGCAGCCAGCTGGCGCATCGCCGCGTCGACGAGCGGATAGCCGGTGCGGCCCTCCCGCCAGGCCTCCAGCGCTCGCTCCGACCGCGACCAACGGTCGCCGCGCGGTCGGTAATCGCGACGGGGGAGGGACGGGGTCGCCGCCAGCACCTGGTGGTGGAAGTCGCGCCAGCAGAGCTGGCGGACGAAGGCTGCGCCACCGCGCCGCTCGCTCGCCTCGCGAGCCAGCTCCAGCGGCGAGACGCAGCCCCAGCGCATGTAGGCGCTGAGCCGCGAGGTGCCGTCGCCGGGCAGGTCGTCGTGGCTCCCTTCGTATCCGCCGAGCCGTCCCGCAGGAAGGCGCGCATCAGCTTGCGACCCTCGCCCTCGCCGCCGGGCATGCGGCCCGGCGACGGCTTGCCCCTCGTCAGCGAGTCGAGCGAGGGCAGCCGCCCCGCCGCAGCCGCGTCGGCACCGCGAGCTTGCGCGCGGCGCCGAGCCCCTCGCGCCACGGCAGCTCGCTCCAGGCGCGGTGGAAGGGGGTGAAGACCTTGAAGTGATTGCCGCCGGCCGGTGTCACCGCGCCCGGGGGCACGACCGTCACCCCGGGGTGGGCGCTGAACTCGATCCGCTCCTCCGCGCACGCCTTTTCCAGCCGCACCTCGCGCTGCCGCGCGTAGGCGCTCCAGTCGGCGCTGACGTGGAGCTCGCTCGCCCCGCACTCCCGAGCCACGGCGAGCGCCTCCCGCACCGGATCCCCGTGGCGGATGAAGAGCCGCCCGCCCGCCTGCCGCAGCCGCTCGTCGAGATCGCGCAGCGCCTCGAGCATGAAGGCGACCCGGTTGGGCGCCGCGAAACGCGACCGCAGCAGGGCCTCGTCGAAGACGAACAGGGGCACGATCCGCTCGGCCTTCGTCGCCGCCGCCAGCGCGGGGTGGTCGTGGACCCGGAGGTCCCGGTTGAAGAGAAGGACTGCGGTCTCGATTGCCATATGGTGCTGCAATGGAGAACGGGTCCTCTTCCGAGAAGGATCAACGCGAACGCGACTCCGGCCGGGAAGAGACCGAGGAGGAACGCCTCGACCGCAACCTCGCAGAGCTGCTGCAGGAGCTGCGAGTCGCCCTGCCCGGCGTCCAGGTCCTCTTCGCCTTCCTCCTCGCGGTCCCGTTCCAGCAGAACTTCGAAAAGATCACCGAGCTTCCAGAAGGACGTCTACTTCGCGACCCTGATCTGACCGCGCTCGCAGCGGTGATGCTGATCTCACCCTCGGCCTACCACCGCGTCACCTTCCGCTACCAGCAGAAGCGCCGGCTCGTCTTCTACGCCAACCGCTTCTCGATCGTCGGGCTGATCTTCCTCGCCCTGGCAATGACCGGGGCGATCATGCTGATCACCAACGTCCTCTTCGGCGCCACCGCGACCTATGTGGTCAGCGCCCTGGCGGCGCTCGTCCTTCGGCTTCTTCTGGTTCGCGCTGCCGTTGCAGCGGCGGCTCAGGCTCTCGGCGGCGCAGGAGCCTCTAGGCGAGCCCGAAAGAGACTGAGCTCGTCGTCGAGCTCGTCGAGGAAGGGCAGCAGCGGCGCCTTCTCGCGCAGCAGCTCGAGGTCGGCTTCCCAGACCTCCGTCTTCAGCTCGATCGGGACCCTGAACTCCTCCCGCACCGCATGGCCTTCGGCTTCGTAGGCCTGGCGGAGGGCGGCGACGTTGGTCAGCTTGTCGGCGCCGTAGATCGCGTGCGCCCCGTGGCGGCGGCCCGCACCCGTTCGCGGTGCTCCGCCTTGCGCTCGCGGTAGGGCTCGATCGATTCGTCGTCGGTCAGCGCCCCGACCAGCCCGGCGACCTCGCTCGCCGAACTCCTCCCGCACGCTCGTCCAGGCTCGTTTCCGATTCCTCGACCACGTCGTGCAGGAGCGCCGCCGCCAGGACCTCGTCGCCGTAAGCCGTGCTCGGCGAGCAGCGCCGCGACGGCGACCGGGTGCTCGATGTAGGGCATTCCGCCGCTGCCGTTGCGGATCTGGCCTGCGTGGGCCTGCGCGCGCCTTCTCCAGAGCGCCGCGCGACGAGCGGTGAGCGCTCGCGCGGCTGCACTCGATCTCGCAGCCGTGGACATCTGCGCCAGCCTAGACGATCGATTCGTGCAGCTTGCGCGGCCGTAGCGCTCAGGCGGCGGCCGCGGCGCTCGGCGCGCGCGCGGGCAGCTCGTACTCGGCGCGCTCGAGCGCCAGCTCGATCGCCGCCCCGTCGCCGCCGAGCTCCGTCCAGCGCTCCCGCGCTTGCTCGCCGAGCGCGTCGAGGAACTCGTCGGAGTGAAGCGGGTCGTGGTGGAAGAGGACGGTGCGCTTGGCCCCGGTGCGCCGCGCGAAGGCGAGCGCGTGCGAGGTCGCCGAGTGGCCCCAGCCGACGTGGTCGGGGTACTCGGCGTCGGTGTACTGGCCGTCGTGGATCAGCAGCGAGGCGTCGCGGGCGAGCTCGAAGCCGGAGATCCAGTCCTCCTCGAGCTGGTCGAGGTCGGCGCCGAGGGCCGGCTCGTGGTCGGGGATGTAGGCGAGCGAGCGAGTCGCCGTCGTCGATCCGGTAGCCGAGCGTCGGCCCGCGGTGGGCGACCGAGGCGGCGCGGATCCGCGCCGAGCCGATCTCCCACTCGGTCTCCGGGCAGTGGCGGAAGGAGACGTCGCAGGGCAGCTCGCGGACCTCGACCGGGGAGAGCGGGCGCCGAGATGTAGCGGGCGATGCGGTCGCGCAGCGAGGCCTCCGGCGAGGCCGGTCCCCAGATCACGATCTCGGTCTGCGGCGCGGAACGCGGGGGCGAAGAAGACGAGCCCCTGGATGTGGTCGAGGTGGAGGTGGGTGAGGAGGATGTGGAGGCGGGCCGGCTCGTCGGGCAGGGCGAGGCCGAGGCTGCGGATGCCGGTGCCGGCGTCGAGCGCCAGCAGCGAGCCGTCGGAGAGGGTGACGCCGACGCAGGAGGTGTTGCCGCCGTAGCGGATCGTCTCCGGGCCCGGGGAGCCGGGATCGAGCCGCGCGTGCCCCAGAGCTTGACCTTCACGCCGAGCCCGCCCCGTTGCCGTTGCGAGCGAGCGGCCAGAAGACGGCGATCGCGCCCTGCGAGCCGTGCGCGGTGAGGATCGGGAAGGCCGAGACCTCGACCGTCGTGCTCGGCGCCGTCGGTGGAGCGGATCGTCAGCGTCGGCGTGGGCGGGGCGGCCGCTGCGGACCGCGATGACCAGCGGCAGCTCGTCGTAGGGGATCGGCTCGCCGGCTCTCGTCGAACGGGCCGAAGAGCGAGCCCCACTCCTGCGGGCCGACTGTGCCGAGCTCCTCGAAGCGTTTGCCGAGCAGCATCCCGGCGGCCTCGTTGTAGAAGACGAGCAGGCCGCCCTCGTCGACCAGGAAGGCCGGCGTCGAGAGCGCCGACATCAGGTTGCGGGCGAGTATCAGCTCCAGCGGTCTTTGCGACACAAACGACACTTTAGATCGTCGGATCTGACGCGCCAGGAAATGCCGGTATTTCCCGTGGAGAGCCAAGAACAGGCAGGTCGCTTTCCTGGCTCTGTTGGCGTGTCCTCGACTTAGGTATCTCGATTCGGTGCGGACAGCTTCGGGGGTGGAGCGGGGAGGGGGTGGGGGTGTCCTCTACCGGACGCGCTCGCTTCGCTCGCTTTTGGGAGTGTCCGTACGAGGACACCCCCACCCCCTCCCGACCGGCCGGGATGGTCGGTTTCAGCCCGCGGCTTCGGCGCGGCGGAGGCCGCCGTGGGCCCAGAGGGCGAAGAGGACCGGAGGGCCAGGCCGATTGCGAAGGCCAGGGCGACGAGGTCGGGTCGCCGGAGATGAAGCCGCGGCCTGCCTCCAGCAGGGCCGTTACCGGGTTGACCGAGGCGACCGTGTGGATCCAGCCGCTGAGCAGGCTCGAGCGGGACGTAGACGGGGGCGAGGAAGAGGATCAGGAAGACCGGGAACTGCATCAGCGGGCCGCCCTGGATCGAGCGCACCCGCATCGCCACGCCGGCCGCCCACATCGTCGCCGCGATGTTGACCAGGACCGCGAGCACGTAGAGGCCGAAGATTTCGACCGCCGCTGCCGTCGATGTCCATTCCCGCGATCAGCGCGACGGCGGTCAGCACCGTCCAGGTGACGAAGGCCCGGACCAGGGCCGCCAGCGCGTAGCCGGCGATGATTCCGCTGCGGTTGCGCGGCGGCGAGCAGGTAGCGGCGGCCGAAGCCGGTCTCGAAGTCGCGAGCGATCGCCGAAGCCGGTGAAGACGCCGCCGAAGGCCGCCGACTGCAGCAGGACGAAGACGAACTGGAAGGCGGTGTAGCCGCTGGGGAAGTCGAAGCCGGGCACGTTCGGCGATCGCCGAGAGCCCGCCGGCGAAGGAGACGAAGAAGAAGAGCGGGAACACGCAGCGCCGGGACCAGGAAGGCCGGGTTGGTGAGGAAGTTGTGGATGCTGCGCCAGGCGACCGCGCAGGGCGATCGTGCCGCATGCCGGGGGTCGCGGTTGCGCTCGCTCACGTCCGCACCAGCCTCGTCTTCAGGGCGGCGCTGGCGGCGTACATCCCGATCGCGCAGATCGCCGCGGCGATGCCGAAGCCGAGCGCCAGCTCGCCCATGTCCCAGCCTTCGATCAGCAGCGAGCGGAACGCCTGCAGCAGGTAGGAGACCGGGTTGACGCGTGGCGATCGCGCGGAACCAGTCGGTCTGGATCAGTTCGAGCGGCAACGCCATCGAGGAGAGGAAGAGGAAGACGAAGAAGACGGGGAAGAGGCCCTGCACCGCCTCGCCGGTGCCGGTGCGCAGGGCCGCGAAGAGGCCGATCGTGCCGAAGGCGACGGTGACCGAGACCGAGAGCACGACGAGCACCAGGACGCCGGCGGCGCCCGCGGCGAGGTCGGCGCCGGCGATCAGCCCGACGCGTGAGGTAGACGACCGCCTGCACGACGCCGAGCAGCGACGGCGCCGGCGAGCAGGCCGCTGAGCAGGGCGGCGCCGCGCAGCGGGGTGAGCGCGAGCCGGTTGAGGAAGCCGGTCTCGATGTCGCGGGCGAGGTCGGTGCCGGCGTTCATCACCGAGAACAGCGCGCCCTGCATGAACGGGACCGCGAGCACGAAGGTCAGGTAGGAGTCCGTCGGGAAGCCGGGCAGGTTGGTCGCGTCTTTGAGCCCGCCCGAGTTCACCGCGAGGAGGAACAGCGGGAAGATCAGCGCGGGGACGATCTGGGCTGGCTGGCGCAGCGTCCGCAGCACCGAGCGGCGCGCGAGCTGCCCGACCTGGGTGCGCAGGCCGCGTTCGCTCACGCCGGGCTCCCCGCCTCGGCCGCCGCCTCCTCGGCCTCCTCCACCGCCTCCTCGGCACCCTCGAGCGAGCGCCCGGTCTTGGTCAGGAAGACGTCGTCGAGCGAAGGGGCGTGCAGCTGCAGGTTCTCGATCGCGATCTGCTCGGAGTCGAGCGCCCGCACCACCTCGGCGAGCTGCGACTCGCCGCCCTCCAGGCGCACCGCGGCGCCTTTCGGCGAAGAGCCGGCGGCTCGCCGAAGCGGCCGAGCACGGCGACCATGCGCTCGTGGTCGGCCGGGCTCGCGCGGAACCGCTTCGACCGTCGGGCGGCCGATCTCGGCCTTCAGCGCCGCCGGCGTGCCCTCGGCGACGATCTTGCCGTGGTCGATGATCCCGACCCGGTTGGCGAGCGCGTCCGCCTCCTCCAGGTACTGGGTGGTGAGGAAGACGGTGACGCCGTCCTCCGCCGCCAGCCGCGCGACCTCCTCCCAGAGCGCGGTGCGGCTCTGGATGTCGAGGCCGGTGGTCGGCTCGTCGAGGAAGAGGATGCGCGGCCGGTGGGCGAGGGCGAGCGCGAGGTCGAGCCGGCGTTTCATCCCGCCCGAGTAGCCGCCGACCTTGCGGTCGGCCGCCTAGGCGAGCCCAACCCGCTCCAGCAGTTCGCCGCCGCGTACTTCGCGCTCGCGCCTTGGCGATGCCGTGGAGCGCGGTCTGCAGCCGCATGTGCTCGCGGCCGGTCAGCAGTGGGTCGAGGGCGGCCTCCTGCAGGGCGGCGCCGATCGCTGCTCGCACCCGCGGCCCTTCGGAGACGACGTCGAAGCCGGCGACCCGGGCGGTGCCGGCGGTCGGCGGGAGGAGGGTGGTCAGCATCAGCACCGTCGTCGACTTGCCGGCGCCGTTGGGGCCGAGGAAGCCGTAGATCTCGCCCTGCGCGACCTCGAGGTCGATCCCGTCCACCGCCCGGGGACCGTTCTTGAACTCCCTTGACAGGCCTTCGACCTCGATGCCACCACGCTGATCGCTGCCCATCGTCCCTTCCAATCGCTTGCAACGCTCGATATTTGAGATTATCAAATATTGAGGTACAATAATTTCTATGGCGTCAGGCGAGGCGAAGAAGCGGGGGAAGAATCCGGCGAGCTCGAGTCTCGGCCGCGAGGCCTGGGGCCTGTTGGTCGGCCTCGTCTACCCGCCGCCGTTCCTTGCCATCGCTCGCGACTTCGGTTTGCGACCGGCTACCTTCGGCGCCCTGCGGGCTCTCGAGCAGCCGCGGACGATGAGCGAACTCGCCCAGCTGCTCCACTGCGACACCTCGAACGTCACCGGCATCGTCGACAGGCTCGAAGAGAAGAACCTCGCTGTCCGCTTCCCCCCCGAGGTCGACCGCCGGATCAAGTTGGTCGCACTCAGCGTCCCCGGGGAAAAACTGCTCCGCCGACTCAGTCAGGAGGTGGCGAAGCCGCCCGCCTGGGTCAGGGACCTCTCCGAGAAGCGATCAAAAGGCGCTCCGCGACATTCTCCAGCGCGCCAGCGACGGCACCGCATCGCCACTCCGCGCCGCAAACGCATAAAACTCCACCCTCGATGCGCGAGCGGACCCGCACCTACGCCTTGGCGATGGCCGTCAACCGGCCGGTCGCCGGTGGGGGCGGATGCAGGTTGAGGGCCTCGAGTCATACCCGAGCAGGGGCCGCTGCTGATCCTCGGCAACCACGACAGCCACTGGGACCCGGTGATGGTCGGCATCGCTGCTATCAAGCAGCGGCAGATCCGCGCTCTCGCCAAATCAGAGCTCTGGGACGTGCGGGGCTTGGCACCGTCCTCAACGGCATGGGGCAGATCCCGATCGCAGCGCGGCAAGGGCGACAAGGACGCGCTGGCGAAGGCGATCGAGACGCTGCGAGCGGGCGCCTGCATCGGCGTCTTCCCCGAGGGCACCCGCTCCCGCGGCAAGGTCCTGCGGGCGCGCAGCGGCGTCGGCCGCCTCGCCCTCGAGGTGCCCGAGGCGCACGTCACCCTGGTTGCGATCGAGGGCACCAGCGACCTCACGGGCTTCCCCCGTCGGCCTCGCATCCGCATTCGTTTTTTCGACCCGGTGGGCGGCCAGCCCCGGCCCGACGAGGACCCGGCGCACTCTCCGCTCGCCTCCTCGCCGAGATCCGCGAGCTCGTTCCGCCCTCGATCTCTTACCGCAAGCGGGCCAAGCTCAGCGGCGCCGCCGAGGACTGAGCGCCTGCTCCGAACTTTGGTGCCCCGTGGGGACCCAAAGTTCGGAGCGGCGATGCGGTCTCAGTCCTCGGGCTCTTGACCGTTCGCCTGCAAGGCGTACCACTCGGCGCCGAAAGCGGTGACGTCGTTGCCGTTGGCTTCGCCGGGCTCTTGTCTTCGATGAAGGTGTAGAGCGGGTGTCCGGCGTAGGTGACCTGGATGGTCCCGTCTTTGCGCTTCGCGGTGCCGAGCTTGCTTGCGTCGAGGCGCCTTGCCGGCCCTCGGTTCGCCTTCGCGTGACCAGCGGCGGCCAGTCCTTCGCAGGCGCCGTAGCAGGAAGACGTCCGCCCTTGTCTTTGTGGAAGTCGTAGACGCGTGATGCCCGCGGATCGATCAGAATCTTCCCCAGGTCGCCGACCTTGGCGAACCGCACCGACGTTGCTCCGATGACGCTGTATGGACTTCGCCGCCGGTCGTTCTCCGGCGCTGCTGCTTTCCGAGCTCGTTTCGCTGTCTCCCCGCTTGCCGCCGTATGCACCCCGCCTGCACGGTGCTATCGCCGCTCCCCGCATCCGGCGACTGAGCACCGCCACCACGCCAGCAGGCAAAGCCCATAGATAGACCTGCTCACGTCGATTCCTCTCTTTCGATCGCCGCCGCCGCCGGTGATCCCACCGGTGCGACGAAGGTGCGCTATCCCGGCGTCGACTACTGACCGCCTGCGTCCGCGAGATGTCAAGGCCGGAGCTGAGCACCGCGTCGGAGTCGTCGCCCCAGCGATAGCGGAAGGTCCCGGCCGGATAAGAGGTGCCGTCCGCGCCCCGCAGCCAGACGCGGCAGAGCGTCCCCGAGGGCACCCGCTGACGTACATGTGGATCTCGGTGCCGAAGGCATGGGGCTCCAGGGTCGCGTCGATGCTGATGCCGCTGGGAAGGTCGGTGAACCTCACGGGCTGGCTGGCGTCCTCGCTGCTCCCGCCGAAGACGAAGAGGAGCAGGACCGCCGCCAGCGCGGCCGCCGCGGCTCCGCCGAAAGCGAGGCCGCCAAGAGCGCGCCGTCGCCGTCGCTGCTGAGCTCGCTGCTTCTCGCCCTCGATCGTCGCTGCGATCCGCCGCCCCAGCTCGGGCGGCGGCTGCGGCGCCAGCTCGAACCGCGCCGGGTCGGCGTGGGGGAGCATCCGCGCCAGCGGCGCCAGCGCGGCGAGCTCCTCGCGGCAGCCGAGGCAGCCCTCGAGGTGCGCCTCGAGGGCTGCCCGCTCGTCGCCGTCGAGGTGCCCGAGCGCGTAGGCGCCCAGCAGCTCGCGCCATTCGCGGCACTCGTTCCTAGTCTTCATAGCCCATCTCCTCGAGCACGACCCGCAGCGCCCGCAGCCCGTAGTAGACGCGGCTCTTCACGGTCCCCTCGGGCACCCCGAGCTCCTCCGCCACCTCGGCGTACGGCCGGCCCCGGTAGTAGGTCTCGACCAGGACCTGCCGGTGGTCGTGCCGAGCCGCCGCATCGCCTCCTCGACCTGCCAGGCGAGCAGCGCCTCGTCGAGCGGTTCGACCGACGGCTCGATCCCGCCCTCGGCGACGCCCGGCCGCACCGAGCGCGCCCGCCCGAGGTCGATGACCACGTTGCGGAGGATCGCGAAGAGCCAGGTCCGCAGCGAGCCGATCTTCGGGTCGAAGCGGTCGCCGGCTCGCCAGGCGCGGACGAAGGTCTCCTGGACGGCCTCTTCGGCGAGGCCGTCGTCGCCGAGCGAACGCACCGCGAAGCCGTACAACTCGCCGGAATGGGCGGCATAGGCCTCGCGGACGTCGCGTTCGCGGCTGAGTGCACCCCGGGTCGAAGTTCCCAACTGGATCATCCGACCCGGCAGTACGCTCCCCGGCACTGCCGGGTTCAAATTCCCCTCGGGGAGGGCCCTATTCGAGTTTTCCGATCTTGAAGATCTTCGTCCCGCAGTCCGGGCAGACACCCTGGATCGCCGGGCGACCGTTCTTCATCGTCACCTGTTTCGCGTCTTTGATCTCGACCTTCTTACGCTCTTTGACGCAGTAACCCTCAGGCATGAAGGGGCCCTCCTTTCTTTGCCGCCGAGCGGCAAAACTCGCAGTCCAGCGCGAGGTGGATTGAGGCGAATGTAACGCAGGTTCAAGACGCTCCCGCCATTCTTTGTGCGAATCCGCACGAAACGCCCATGACGCCCGTCAACTACCCTGCTGCCGCAGTCGCAAGCCCTTGCCAGCCTCGAAGGAGATAAGGAATGCCCGAAGCAGTCATCGTCGACACCATCCGCACGCCGATCGGCCGTGCCTTCAAGGGCTCGCTGGCCCAGTTGCGGCCCGAGGAGACGGGCGCCTACGTGGTCGACCAGCTGCTCGAGCGCAACCCCGAGGTCGACCCCGCCCTGATCGAAGACGTCTTCTGCGGCGTCGGCATGCCGCAGGGCCTCGAGGCCTTCAACATCGGCCGGATCATCTCCCTGCTCAGCGAGAAGCTGCCGCAGGAGGTCAACGGGGTCACCGTCTCGCGCTACTGCTCCTCCAGCCTCGACGCGATCCGCCACGCCGGCAACGCGATCAAGGCCGGCGAGGGCGACGCCTACCTGGCGGTAGGAGTCGAGTGGGTCAGCAGGTTCAACGAGCGCACCGAGCCCGCCGGGGCCGACGACCGCAACCCCAACCTGATCGGCGAGAACGGCCAGCCGAACGCCTACATCGACATGGGCCTGACCGCGGTCAACGTCGCCGAAAAGTACGAGGTCAGCCGCGCCGACATGGACAAGTTCGCCCAGCGCTCGCAGGAACTGGCGGTCCGCTCCCAGGAGGACGGCTTCTTCGACCGCGAGATCGTCCCGGTCAAGCTCGCGCGACGGCACCGAGGTCAGCAAGGACGACGGCCCCCGCGCCTCCTCGACCCTGGAGAAGCTCTCCGAACTGCCGGAGGCCTTCGGCGGCGGCGGCGTCACCGCCGGCAACTCCTGCCCGCTCAACGACGGCGCCGCCGCGGTGCTGCTGATGAGCGACACCAAGGCCAAGGAGCTCGGTCTCACCCCGCGCGCCCGGATCATCACCGCCGCCACCCACGGCAACGAGCCGGAGCTGATGGGCGTCGCCCCGATCGGCGCGATCAAGAAGGTCCTCGACCGCGCCGGGATGACGATCGGCGACGTCGACGCGGTCGAGCTGAACGAGGCCTTCGCCGCCCAGGTGATCCCGATCATGGACGAATGCGGGATCGACGATAGACAAGCTCAACACGCACGGCGGCGCGATCGCCCTCGGTCACCCCTTCGGGATGACCGGCGCCCGGATCATGGGCACCCTGCTGAACGTGCTCGAGACCGACGACAAGCAGGTCGGCCTGGAGACCATGTGCGTCGCCGGCGGCCAGGGCAAGGCGATGCTTGTCGAGCGGATGAGACTAAGCAGCGTTTGGTGAGTTGTGGGCGCTATCGCGCCCACAACTCACCACTGGCGATGAACGATCAGCCGCACCCGAGCTCGATGATCACGCCGGAGACTGTGCGGGACTTTCTTCCCGGCAGTTTTCCGGGCGATCTTGGGATCGACCCGCTCGAGGTCGAGGACGACCCACGCGCGCGGCAGGATCGTTGTCGAGCAGCCGCCACCTGCACCCCGGCGGCTTCGTCCACGGCGGCGTCTGGACCGCGCTCGGCGACACCGTCGCCGCCTGGACGACCTTCCGCAGCATCCCGCCCGGCCAAGACTTCACGACGATCGAGCTGAAGCTGAACGTCTTCGCCGCCGGCATCCTCGGCGACGAGATCGTCGCCCGCGCCGAGCCCCTCCACGTCGGCAGGAGCACCGTCGTGATCGAGGTCCGGATCGAACGCCGCCGCGAGGGCAAGAGCCGCGCCTCGCGGCGAATCTGATCGTCAGCCAGTTCGTCCTGCCGCCTGTGGCTCCCTGACCGGCGCATTTCGGCGTCCTCGGTCGCTTGCGTGCAGAGAGCAGGCGGCGCTCCCTGCGTCCTTGACTGCTTGATCAGGCATCTTCAGGCACTTCCAAACGTTCTATCTGGGGCAGTTTCCACAGCAGGCTGGCGATCGTCAGGCCGGCTGCGGCCGAGAAGAGGGCCAGGAACCATTCCGGTGCGCTCAGCAGGACCATGTCGAAGAAGTCGCGCAGGAACGGGATCGCCAGGATCCCGGCGAAGGCGGCCCCGAGCGCGGCGACCATCGCCAGCATGTTGCTCTGGATCGCGATGTGCTCGCGGCCCGGCCCGCGCTCGAGCAGGAGGATGAAGGCGAGCCCGAGCACGATCAGGGTCGTCGTCGCCGCGGTACGGCCCGCCTCGAGGCTCGCCCCCGCGACGGTGTCGACGAGGAGGAAGGAGAGGATCGAGCCGAGCGCCGTCGCCAGCCCCGCCGGGACCGCGAAGGCCGCCAGCGCCCTCAGCAGGCGGCCGCGGTAGAGCGGCCCGTCGGAGGGCAGCAGCGCCAGTACGAAGGAGGGGATGCCGATCGTCAGGAACGCCGCCAGGGTCAGGTGGCGCGGCAGGAAGGGGAAGGCGAAGCCGGGTACCGCGACCAGCAGGATCAGGGTCGCCGCGTAGACGGTCTTGGTCAGGTAGAGACGGCCGAGACGGTGGATGTTGCGGGCGATCCGGCGCCCCTCGCCGACCGCCTCCGGCAGCCGCGCGAACTGGTCTTTGAGCAGGACGACGTCGGCGACCCCCTTGGTCACCTGCGCGCCCGAGCCCATCGCCACCGCCATCCGCGCCCGCTTCAGCGCCGGCACGTCGTTGACCCCGTCGCCGATCATCGCCACGTAGCGGCCGGCGGCGACCAGCGCCCCGACCAGGGCTTTCTTCTGCTCGGGCTTGATCCGGCAGAAGATCGTGTTCGCCTCCGCCGCCTTCGCCAGGCCCTCCTCGTCGTCGGGCAGGTCGGGACCCTCGACGACGCCGGCGTCGCGCGGCACGCCGACCGCGTAGGCGACGGCGGTAACGGTCGCCGCCGCGTCGCCGGAGATCAGCTTCAGGTCGACTTCCTCGTCGCGCATGTAGGCAATCGTTTCCGCCGCGTCGGGCCGCAGCGTCTCCTCCAGCACGACCAGCGCCAGCGGCTGCATCGGCGGCGCCCCGCCGGCGGCGGGATCGTCGGGCAGCGCCCCGTCGGTCTGGCCGAAGGCGACGACGCGGCGGCCGGCGGCGGTCTCCTGCTCGAGCTTTGCGGCGAGGCCCGGCGGCAGGTTCAGGGCACCCGACTCGGCGAGGATGTCCGGGGCGCCGAGGACGTAGGTCGCGCCGCCGGCGCCGTCGAGCGAGACGCCGCTCCACTTCCACTCCGAGGAGAAGGGAACCTCGCTGCGCACCGTCCCCGCCTTGCCCGGGAACTTCGCGGCAATCGTCTCCAGCGTCTGGTTGCGGTCGCCGGCGCTGGCGGCGAAATTCCCCAGCGCCGCAGCCCCGGACTTGGGATCGACGCCGTCGGCGTACTCGACCCCGGCCAGGCGCAGCTCGCCGGCGGTCAGGGTGCCGGTCTTGTCGACGCAGATCGTGTCGACCGAGGCGAGGCTCTCGGTCGCGCTCATCTGCTGGACGAGCGTGTTGCGCTTCGCCAGCCGCATCGCGGCGACCGCGAAGGTGACGCTCATCAGCAGCACCAGGCCCTCCGGGATCAGGGTCACGAGCCCGGCGGTCGCCGTCTGCGCCGCCTCCTCGAGCCCGACGTTGCGGACCTTGAAGCTGAGGAAGAGGGCGGCCGCCAGCGGCAGCATCACATAGGTGGAGGCGATGATCACCCGGTTGACCTCCTCCTGCAGCGGCGAGGGCGGGTGGCGGAAGGTCTTCGCCTCACCGGCGAGGCGCCCCGCGTAGCTCTCCTCGCGGACCGCGTCGACGAGGTAGCGGCCGGAGCCCGAGACGCAGAACGAGCCCGAGAGCACGCGGTCGCCCTCGCCCTTCTGGATCCCGTCGGCCTCGCCGGTCAGCAGCGACTCGTCCATCGTCATCCCGCGGGAGGCGATCGCCTCACCGTCGGCGACCAGCTGGTCGCCGGGCCCGACCTCGATCACGTCGCCGGGGACCACCTCGGTCGCCAGCAGCTCGGTCACCTCGCCGTCCCGGATGACACGAGCGTGGGGGGCGACGAGGACGGCGATCTCGTCCAGCGTTTCCTTCGCCTTCTTCTCCTGATAGATCCCGATGCTGGAGTTGACGACGGCGATCAGGCCGAAGATCGCGTCGGCGTAGAGCCCGAGCCCCACGTCGAGCAGGAAGAAGGCGCCGATGATCGCGTTGAAGAGCGTGAAGACGTTGCCGGCGACGATGCTCGCCAACGAGCGCGACGAGGTCTCCGACGGTGGACCCAGCTTGCGCAGCCGTGCCGCCGCCTCCTTGCTGGAAAGCCCTTGCTCCATGCTGGGACGGCCGTTACCCATTCGGCCCCTATTCAATAGGGTGCTGAGGCGATGAGCCTCAAGCTTGGACTCAACCTGGGGTACTGGGGAATCGGCCCGGCTGGTGAGGAGGCGGCCGAAGTCGTGCGCGCCGCCGAGGGGCTCGGCTTCGAGTCGGTCTGGGCGGCGGAGTCCTACGGCTCTGACGTTGTCAGCGTCCTCGCCTGGCTGGCGGCCAAGACCGAGAAGATCAACCTCGGCGCGGCGATCCTGCAGGTGCCGGCGCGGCCGCCCGCGGCAGCGGCGATGGCCGGGGCGACGATCGACAAACTCTCCGGCGGCCGCTTCCTCTTCGGCTTCGGGCCGTCCGGCCCGCAGGTCTCCGAGGGCTGGTACGGGGTGCCGTACGCGAAGCCCTGGGGCCGCACCCGCGAGTACATCGAAGTGGTGCGGGAGATCATCGCCCGCGAGGGCCCGGTCAACCACCAGGGCGAGCACTACACGCTGCCGCTGCCCGGGGGCGAGGGCAAGCCGCTGAAGCTCAACTTCCACCCGCTGCGCAACGAGATCCCGGTCTTCGTCGGCGCGATCGGCCGCAAATCGGTCGAGATGGCGGCCGAGATCTGCGACGGCTGGATCCCGATCTTCTTCAGCGTCGACGCCTTCGAAGAGACCTGGGGCGAGCACCTCGAGGCGGGCTTCGCCAAGGGCGGCCGCCAGCGCTCCGACCTCGAGGTCAGCCCCTCGCTGCAGGTCGCGATCGACGGCGACCTCGAGGCGGCGAAGAGCGTCGTCAAGGCCGGCCTCGTCCTCTACTTCGGCGGCATGGGCAGCCGCAAAACCAACTTCTACGTCGACCTCGCCCACCGCTTCGGCTTCGGCGACGTCGCCGACGAGGTGCAGCAGCGCTTCCAGGACGGCGACCGCGGCGGCGCCTTCGAGGCGATGCCCGACGAGATCGTCGAGGCAACCTCGCTGGTCGGCACCGAGGCCGAGGTCGCCGAGCGCATCGAGCGCTTCCGCGGCGCCGGGATCGACCGCCTGATCGTGTCCCCCGTCCACGTCGAGCGCTCCGAGCAGTTGCACACGCTTGAGCGTCTCGCCGCTCTGGTGGGGACCTCTGCCTGAACGGCGGGGGTCGGGACGCGCTCCTGGCCTGATCGCATATCCTCCCGCGCCGCGCCATGAAGATCGGAGTGCCGAAAGAGACCGCTGATGGGGAGCGCCGCGTCGCGCTGATCCCCGACATCGTCAAATCGTTGAAGAAGAACGAGAAGGTCGACGTCGTCGTCGAGTCGGGCGCCGGCGAGGCCGCCGGGCACACCGACGAGGCCTACAGGGAGGCCGGCGCCGAGGTTGGCGTTGCCGACGCCGCCTGGGGCGCCGACATCGTCCTCCACGTCGCGGTTCCGAGCGTCGACGCGATCGGGCGCCTCAAGGGCAACCAGCTGCTGATCTCCCACCTCAACCCGTGGGTTGCGGCCGATACCAACAAAGCCCTTGCCGCCGCCGGCGTCACCGCCTTCGCGATGGAGGCGATCCCGCGGACGACGCGCGCCCAGGCGATGGACGCGCTCTCCTCGCAGGCCGCCGCCGCCGGCTACGCCGCGACCCTGATCGGCGCCCGCGAGTCGGGCCGCTTCTTCGGGATGATGACCACCGCCGCCGGCACCGTGCCGCCGGCCAAGGTCCTCGTCCTCGGCGCCGGCGTCGCCGGGCTGCAGGCGGTCGCCACCGCCAAGCGCCTCGGCGCGATCGTCACCGGCTTCGACATCCGCCGCGCCGCCTGGGAGCAGATCGCCTCGCTCGGCGGTCGGCCGCTGGAACTGGACTTCATCCCCGACGCCGAGGGCGAGGGCGGCTACGCCCGTCCCCTGACCGACGAGGAGAACGCGCAGGTGCGCGACGCCCTCACGGCCAACGCGGCGAAACAGGACATCATCGTCACCACTGCCGCGATCCCGGGCCGCCCGGCACCGCTGCTGGTCACCGCCGAGGCCGTCCGCAACATGGCCCCGGGATCGGTGATCGTCGACCTCGCCGCCGAGACCGGCGGCAACTGCGAGCTGACCCAACCCGGCCAGACCGTGGTCGAGGGCGGCGTCAAGGTGATGGGCCCGCGCAACCTCGCTTCGGAGATGCCGGCGCCGGCCTCCCAGCTCTACGCCAAGAACCTCGAGAACCTGCTCGGCCTGCTCGTCACCGAGGAGGGTGAGGTCAAGGTCGACTTCGAGGACGACATCATCGCCGCCGCCTGCATCACGCAGGGCGGCGAGATCAAGAACGAGAGGGCAGCGAAGTAGCCATGAGCCTGATGACCGAGATCACGATCTTCGTCCTCGCCGTCTTCGTCGGCTTCGAGGTGATCTCGAAGGTGCCGACCACCCTGCACACGCCGCTGATGTCGCAGACCAACGCGATCCACGGCATCGTCATGCTCGGCGGCCTGATCGTCCTCGGCTACGCCGACGACGGGCTGGAGTACCTGATCGGGACGATCGCCGTCGCCTTCGGCGCGATCAACATCGTCGGCGGCTTCATGGTCACCGACCGGATGCTCGGCATGTTCGCGAGGAAGCCGAAACCCCAGAGCAAGCCTGCCTCCTCCGCTTCGCGTCCGGGGGCAGGCGGCGCTGACGGAGGCGGATCGTGAGTCCCTTCGCAGTGCTGGAGCCGGGCGGCGACGGAGCCACCGCCTTCTACATCGTCGCCTTCTCGCTGTTCATCGTCGGGATCAAACAGGGGACCCACCCGACCACCGCCAAGCGCGGCAACCTGATCGCCGCCGGCGGCATGGCGATCGCCGTGGTCACCACCCTGCTGCTCGACGGAATGGGCAACTGGGGCCTGATCGCGCTGGGCCTCGGGATCGGCACCGCCGTCGGCGTGATCGCCTCGATCCGCGTGCAGATGACCGAGATGCCGCAGATGGTCGCCCTCTACAACGGCGTCGGCGGCGGCGCGGTCGCCCTGATCGCCTGGTCTGAGATCCGCCACGGGAGCCTGGGGCTTCCCCTCGACGAGCTGATCCCGATCATCTTCGCCGGCGTCGTCGGCTCGGTCTCCTTCTGGGGCTCGAACATCGCCTTCGCCAAGCTCCAGGACCTGATCCCGACCCGGCCGATCGCGGCGCCGGGGCAGCAGGTGATCAACGCCGTCCTGCTGATCGCGATCGTCACCATCTGCGTCGTCCTCGCCGTCGACCACGAGTCGCCCTCGCAGGGCCTCTTCATCCTCCTCCTGGTCCTCGCCGCGATCCTCGGCAACCTCGTCGTCCTGCCGATCGGCGGCGCCGACATGCCGGTGGTGATCTCGCTCCTCAACGCCTTCACCGGCCTCTCCGCCGCGGCAGCCGGCTTCGCCCTCGACAACGTCGCGCTGATCGTCGCCGGCACCCTGGTCGGCTCCTCGGGAACGATCCTCACCATGGAGATGGCGACGGCGATGAACCGCTCGGTCGCCAACATCCTCTTCTCGGGCTTCGGCGGCGCGCCGTCCGCAGGCGGTGGGGGCAGCGGCGAGGAAAAGCCGCACGTCTCGATCGGCGCCCAGGACGCGGCGATCAAGCTCGCCTACGCCGACACCGTGGTGATCGTCCCTGGTTATGGCCTCGCCGTCGCCCAGGCCCAGCACGCGATCAAGGAGGTCGCCGACGAGCTCGAAGCGCGCGGCGTCACGGTCAACTACGCGATCCACCCGGTCGCCGGCCGTATGCCCGGCCACATGAACGTCCTCCTCGCCGAGGCCGACGTCGCCTACGAGAACCTGAAGGAGATGGAGGAGATCAACCCGGAGATGTCGCGCACCGACGTCGCAGTCGTCGTCGGCGCCAACGACGTCACCAACCCGGCGGCGAAAAACGACCCCGATTCGCCGATCGCCGGGATGCCGATCATCGAGGTCTCCGAGGCTCAAGAGGTGATCGTGATCAAGCGTTCGTTGAGTCCTGGCTTCGCCGGCATCGACAACGATCTCTTCTACGAACCGAATACGTCGATGCTGTTTGCTGACGCCAAAGCGGCGGCCAGCGAAATCGCAGCTGAGATCGGGAATTTGTAGAACTGCTGAGGGACCGGCCGGGTTGGCCGGCGGGTCCTGTCACGGCAGGGGACCCACCTCCCCTTCCGGTAGCTAAAGCTTCCTCAGGGGAGGTCCCCCCACCGTGCCACCCGCCGGAGTAGCGCTGGACTCGCTAGCTCAGACGCAAGCTCGCGTACGGCTGCGGCGCTTCGCTTGACGAGTGAGCTGCTTACGGGCTTTGGCAGCTCGGCGACGAAGGCCGTGCTCGTGGGGAAGGTTTGGTTTTGCCAGCGGGAGGCGCTGCCTGGGTAGGGGCCGGGGAGGCGGACTAGGGGGAGGCCGATCAGGTCGGAGAAGCGGTGGGCGGCGAAGGGGTTGCCGTTGGGGCGGTCGATGAAGCCGAAGGGTTGGTGGAACCAGATGGTTAGGTCGGGCTTCTCGCGGAGAATGAGGCGATGGGCGGCTTGGGACTCGGGCTCGGAGAGGGGGCTGGGGCCGGAGTATTCGTCGCCGCCCAAAGGGCGCCACTGAAAGGGGAAGTTGCGGTTGAGGTCGACGCCGTGAGCGGTGCCTCTGGTGTGGGCCGCGATGCCGTCGGGGTTGATCGTCGGCACGACCAGGAGCTCGACGCGGTCGAGCGAGGGAGCGGCGATCAGGCGCCGGGCGATCCGCATCCCCGCCGTCTCGTCGCCGTGGATCGCGCCGACCACGAGAACCTTCAAGGGCGCCTTCGCCGGGCCGCTCCTGAAGACGACGATCGGCCTGCCGCGGGCCGAGTGGCCGATCACCCTTGCCTCGTCGCTGTGCGCTGCGGCGGGGACGAGCAGGGCGAGCAGCGTCAAGCCGATCAACCAGCGAAGTCGTAGACGTCCCCCCATGCAGGCGGAACTCTAGGCCCGGCGGCGACCGGGGCTTCGCGGAGCGGCTACTCGCAGAAGCTTGGCTCGGGAACGTCTATTTCGGAGATGCGGTGGCTTTCCGGGTCGACGATGAAGGTCATCCGCGGGGTGTCGCGATTGTTGACCCAGATCAGCCCGATGTCGAACGGCGGGTTGGAGCCCGGCGGGCTGTATTCGGCTTCCGGATAGGCATGCAGGGCGAGGCCGGGGGAGGACCCGATCGTCACCCCCTTGGCGGTTCGCGCTCCACCGCGGACGCTGATCGACCGCACCCGGCTGCTGGATGGGCCGAAGATGGCGTAGCCGTTGAGCCGGCTCAGCCGCGCTACTCGCTGTCCGGGCTCGAGTTCGCACCCAGGTCCCAGTTCCTTGATCAGGTGCCGGCGGCGCAAAGACCGGACGGTGTCGCCGAGGTGAACCGCTCCGACCCCGCGAGCAGTGACTATCGGCCTGCTCAGCTCTTCCCTGACGTCACCCGAGTCCCGCCCCGCAGCCGCGACGGGGATGGCGAGGACGGCGATTGCCGCTAGGACAAGAACACGCTTCATGCGCTCAACTTTGCCACGCCGACTACGTACTCGCTTGTATTCCTAGGGAAGTCTCGAAGTTGGCCCAGCCCGGCGCGGCAACCGGCACGAAGTACACACACATGTGAGTCGGCCCCGCCTAGTGTCGGGGCATGGTCTCGGAGCGTGGTCAGGGGACGGTCGAGTGGGTCGGGCTGGTGACCCTGGTCTCGCTCGTGCTCCTGGCGCCGGTCGCCGCAGGAGTGCGGGTCCCGGGGGCGCCGCTGGCGCGGGCGGTAGCGGACCGGATCCTCTGCGCGGCGGCACTGGCGGACGGGTGCGGCGACGAGCCGACGCTGATCGCCGCCTACGGCGACGAAGTTGGGAGGTTGGTGCGCCGTCACATGCCGATACTTGCCTTCGAGGACGGCTCGCGGGCGCTGCCGGTCGACTTCCGTCGCTGCCGCGTCAGCGAGTGCAGCGACGCGGTCGGGCAGGGCCTGGTGCACAAGACGGACGCCGACCTCCCCGTCACCGCCTTCGTCCACACGGTCGACTGCCGCGAGGGGGAGGCGGAGCAAACCGAAGCCGCCGGCGCCGACTGCTCCGGCGAGCGGGCCGGCAACCTCTACCTCCAATACTGGCTCTACTATGCCGACTCGGCGACGCTCCGCGGCATGCCCGTGGCCGGTGCCAAGGGCTACCACCTCGACGACTGGGAGAGCGTGCAGTTCCGCCTCGGGCCCGACGGCAGCGTCGACCAGAGGGCCTCCTCCCACCACGGCTACAACTACCTCCTCACCGACAACAATTGGGCTTCCGACGCGGGCATCGTCCCGCACGACGGCTGGGGCCCGGAGACCCACCTCCTGCTCGTCTCCGGGGGGAGCCACGCCGGCAACGCGATCGGTTTCGCGAACGCCAACCGCTACACCCCCGGCCGCCGCGTACACCTTGTCCCGCTCGAGCCGATCGCCGCCGCCAGCGCGGCCGAATTCGCCATCTCGCCCCCCTGGTTGAAGCACGTGTGGACCGATCCCGAGGCGGAGGGAACCGACTAGTTCACAGGCGGGTACTCAATTGTCGCTAGGGTCTTCCTATCCCGGCCGAAGTGTCCTCAGTGTCGAAGGCGGCGATCGCGGAAGCTCTTTCCGAGGCCCGAGGACGGACGCTGGCCCTGGTGGAGTCCCTCGACGACGAGCAGCTGAACGCGGTCTACTCGCCGATCCTCAGCCCGCTGGCCTGGGACCTCGGGCACATCGCCAACTTCGAGGAGCTGTGGCTGGTGCAGACGATCGGCGGCCGCGAGCCGCTGAACGGCGAGCTCGGCCGTTTCTACGACGCGATCGAGAACCCGCGCAGGGTCCGCGGAGAGCTGCCGATCCTGCGCGACGCCGGGCTGCGCGCCTACATGGCGGACGTCCGCGAGCGCGCACTCGACGTACTGGACGGCGTGGAGGTCGGGCCGGACGCCGAGGACCCGCTGCTGCGCGACGGGTTCGTCTACGAGCTGCTGCTCGCTCACGAGCTGCAGCACAACGAGACGATGCTGCAGCTGCTGCAACTCGTCGAGGGCTACGAGCTGCCGGAGGCGGTCGCCTCCCAACGCAGTGGGTCCCGCATACCGGGGACAGCTGCAGCCCGTCGGGTCGAGGTGGTCGCGATCGAGGCGGGTGAGCACGTCGTCGGCGCCCCCGACAGGGGCTTCGCCTACGACAACGAGCGCCCGCGCCACACCGTCGCCCTCGACGCTTTCGAGATCGATCGAACCCCGGTCACGAACGGCGCGTACATCGCCTACATGGAGGAAACCGGCGCCGAGCCACCGCTCCACTGGCAACGTGGGGGCGAGGGTTGGGTTGACACCGCCCGTGGTCGCCGCGACCCGATCGACCCCGCGCATCCCGTGATCCACGTCTCCTGGGAGGCGGCCGACGCCTTCGCCCGCTGGGCTGGCAAGCGACTGCCGACCGAGTTCGAGTGGGAGGCGGCGCGCCCGCATCTCGACGGGATCGGCCACGGCTGGGAATGGACCTCCTCGGACTTCCTCGCCTACCCCGGCTTCGAGGCCTTCCCCTACCGCGAGTACTCCGAGCCCTTCTTCGGTGACGAATACAAGGTGCTGCGCGGCAGCTCCTGGGCCACCCACCCGCGCGTCTCCCGCTCGACCTTCCGCAACTGGGACCTGCCGCAGCGCCGGCAGATCTTCTCCGGCATCCGCTGCGCGAGGGACGCATGATCGCGATCGACGTCCACCTCGACGCCGACGCCGCCGCGAGGATGGCGCGCGACGTCCGCTCGGGCCTCTGCGCCTACCCGAAGGAGGTCGCCCCGAAATACTTCTACGACGAGCGCGGGTCGCAGCTGTTCGAGCAGATCACCGAGCTGGACGAGTACTACCCGACGCGGGCCGAGCGGGAGATCCTCACAATCCGCTCCGCCGAGATCCACGTCGCCGCCGGGTGCCCCGAGACCCTGGTCGAGCTGGGCTCCGGCTCGGCGGCGAAGACCCGCCATCTGCTGAGTGCGATGCGCGACTGCGGCAGCCTCGACACCTACGTCCCCGTCGACATCTCCGAGGAGATCACCCAGCGCACCGCCGCCGAACTGGTCGAGGAGTACCCGGGACTGAACGTGCACGGCCTCGTCTGCGACTTCGAGCAGCACCTGGAGCGAGTCCCGCACGGGTCCGGGACGCGGATGATCGCCTTCCTCGGCGGCACGATCGGCAATCTCTACCCGCGCCAGCGCCACGCCTTCCTCGAGCGGATCCGGGCCCTGCTGGGAGCTGGCGACCACCTGCTGCTGGGGACCGACCTGATCAAGGACAGGGACAGGCTCGAGGCCGCCTACGACGACGCCGCCGGGGTGACGGCCGAGTTCAACAAGAACGTGCTGGCGGTCCTCAACAACCAGCTCGGCGCCGACTTCGACCTCGATGCCTTCGAGCACGTCGCCCGCTACGACTCCGAGGCCGAGCGGATGGACATCCGGCTGCGCTCGCTCGCCGACCAGGACGTCCGTCTCCACGATCTCGATCTCGAAATCCAATTCGGCGAGGACGAGGAGATGCGGACCGAGATCTCGACCAAGTTCACGCGGGAGCGGATCGCCGCCGCCTACGACGGCGCGGGGCTCGAGCTGCGCGGCTGGTTCACCGACGCGGCGGGCGACTACGCCCTCAGCCTCGCGGCACCTGCTGGGTGATGCAGTGGATGTTGCCGCCGCCGAGCAGGATCTCCCGGGCCGGCACGCCGACGACCTCGCGGTCGGGGAAGACGCGACGGAGGATCGCCGCGGCCTCCTCGTCGTGGCGCGGGTCGAGCAGCGGGTAGACGATCCGCGAGTTGCCGAGGTAGAAGTTGACGTAGGAGGCGGCGAGGCGGTCCCCGGCGCGACGCGGCTGGGAGCCCTCGCCGGCATCGACGCCCTCGGCCTCCTCGGCTGAGGTCTGCAGCGGGCCCGGGGCAGGGAGGAGCACCACCTCGAACGGGCGGCCCTGAGCGTCGGTCGCCGCTTCCAGCCGCTCGCGCGCGTCGCGCGAGATCGCGTGCTGGGGATCGTCCTCGTCGTCGGTCCAGGTCAGCAGGACCACGCCCGGCCGGGCGAAGCAGGCGAGGTTGTCGACGTGGCCGTCGGTCTCGTCTTCGAAGACGCCGGCGCCGAGCCAGACCACCTTCTCGGCGCCGAGGTAGTCGAGCAGGACCCGCTCGATCTGCTCCTTCGAGAGCTCCGGATTGCGGTTCGGGTTGAGCAGGCACTCTTCGGTGGTCAGCACCGTGCCCTCGCCGTCGACGTGGATCGCGCCGCCCTCGAGGACGATCGGCGCCCGGTAGCGGTCGTCGCCCTCGACCTCCAGCACCTTCGCCGCGACCCGGTCGTCGCGGTCCCAGGGGAAGTAGAGGCCGCCGTTCGTCCCGCCCCAGGCGTTGAAGCGCCAGTCGACGCCGCGCCGCCCGCCGGCGCCGTCGACGACGAAGGTCGGGCCGATGTCGCGCATCCAGGCGTCGTCGGTCGAGACCTCGACCACCCGCACCTCCGGCGGCAGCGCCGCCCGGCAGTTCTCGAACTGCGCGTCGGAGACCGCCATCGTCACCGGCTCCGACGCCGCGATCGCGGTCGCCACCGCGGCGAAGGCCTCCTGCGCTGGCTTCGCACCCAGGCGCCAGTTGTCGGTCCGCTCCGGCCAGGCCATCCAGCAGCCGCTGTGCGGCTCGAACTCGCCCGGCATCCGGAACCCGTCGGCCGCCGCCGTCGATTTGTGCGTCGCGCTCACCTGTCTCTATCTTGAACCAGTGGACGAGATCCGCCTGATCCGTGCCGAGCAACCGCCCTCCTCGCCGGCGAGGACGCGCCCTTCAGACCGGGCGCCGTTCCGGATCGCCGCCGTCCAGCACCGCTGGCACCCCGATCCCGCCGAGCACGAGGCCGCCCTGGAGCAGGCCATCCAGATCGCGGCCGACGAGGGCGCGCAGCTGGTCTGCCTGCAGGAGCTGACCCTGAGCCGGTACTTCGCCGTCGACCCGGCCGGGCCCGAGGCCGCCGGCGTCGAGCCCGAGGAGCTGCCGGGCGGGCGCACCTTCGAGTTCGCCGTCCGCGCGGCCGCGGCGAACGGCGTCCACGTCCACGCCTCCCTCTACGAGCGCGCCGAGCAGGGCGACGGCCTCGGCTTCAACACCGCGATCGTCGTCTCGCCCGCAGGCGAGCTCGTCGCCCGCACCCGCAAGCTCCACATCCCGGTCACCGCCGGCTACCACGAGGACCGCTACTTCCGCCCGGGCCCGAACGGCGCCGACGCCTTCCCCCTCGTCGGCCTCGGCGAGGTCAACCTCGGCCTGCCTACCTGCTGGGACCAGTGGTTTCCGGAGGTCGCCCGTGCCTACGGTCTCGAGGGCGCCGACGTCCTCGTCTTCCCGACCGCGATCGGCTCCGAGCCCGACCATCCCGAGTTCGACACCCAACCGCTCTGGCAACAGGTGATCGTCGCCAACGGCATCTCCAACGGCACCTTCATGGTCGCGGTCAACCGCATCGGCACCGAGCCGCCCCTCACCTTCTACGGCTCCTCCTTCATCTCCGACCCCTACGGCCGAATCCTCGCCCAGGCGCCCCGCGACGAACCAGCGGTGATGGTGGCTGACTTGGACCTGGATCAGAGAAGGGATTGGCTGGAGCTGTTTCCTTTCCTCAAGACCCGCAGGCCCGATGCCTACAACTCGTTGATCGAGGAGGCGAGGGACGCTTAGCTTCTCGGTAGAGGGAGTCGGCACCCCTCCTCCGGAATTGACCTCCCCTTCGCTTCGCTTCGGGGAGAACCTGGAGCGCGCTTCGCGCGCAAAAGACAGATTGCATTTTCGCCGAACATTCCTGCGGAGGGGTGCCGACTCCCTCCACACCGCAAGAGGTTCGCGCGATAGCTGTTGTTTCTAGTTCGGAGCCAGAGAGTCGATCGCCTTGGCCAGTTTGTCCGGAGTGACGATCGGAGTGAGGATCGGCAGGGTTATGCCGCCGGCGACGAAGGCGTCGAGGCGCTCCCTCATCTGCTCCGGGGTACCGAAGATGAACATGTCCTCGATCAGCTCCCACGGTGCCGCCGCGGCAGCTGCCTGCCGGTCGCCGGCTTCCCAGGCCGCGACCATCGGCTCGATCTGCTCGCCGTAGCCGAGCCAGCGGTAGAAGTTGGCGTAGACCGGGACGGTGATGTAGGAGGAGAACATGAAGCGGGCCAGCGGCTCAACCTGCTCGCGCTCGCCCGGGATGCAGAAGAAGCGGCAGAGCAACTCGAAGCCCTGCGGCGCATCCCGGAGCTGCGCCGTCACCTTCGCCAGCCCGCTCAGCGGCAGGAAGTTGGTGAAGGCGCCGTCGGCGCGCTCGACCGCCAGCTCCAGCATCTTGCCGCGCAGCGCCGCCAGCACGACCGGCACCCGGTACGCCGGCTTCTGTTCGAGCTTGAAGCCGGTTTCAGTCCGCTCGCCGGCCAGCGCCGGCTCGAGGAAGTCGAGCGTCTCCCGCACCTTGCTGAGCGGCTTCTCGAAGGGAATCCCGTTCCAGCCTTCGACGATCCGGTCCGAGGAGGAGCCCAGCCCGAGGACGAAGCGCCCCTCCGAAGCGTCGGCGAGCGCCGCCGCCTGCTGGGCCAGCAGCGCCGGCCCGCGCTGGAAGACGCCGACGATCCCGGTCCCCAGCCGCGCCCGCTCGGTCCAGGCGGCGCCCAGCGCCAGCGGCGTGAAGCCGTCGGGCCCGGCGGTCTCTCCCGTCCAGAGGTCGGTGTAGCCCGCCGCCTCGGCGCGCTTGACCAGCACCTCGTGGTCAGCGAGGGTCAGTCCAGGGAGAGGAAGCGTCAGGCCCCAGCGGTCCATCCATCGGGACCCTATCGTCGCCCGGGCGTTCGTCGCGAAGCTCGAAGCGACGCCGCGGTGACCACTGGTTGAAGAACGACTCGGCGTCCTGGGCGCTGAGCGGCCGAGTGAAGAGGAAGCCCTGGCCGTTGTCGCACTCTTTGTCGCGGATCATCGAGAGGTCCTGCGGGCGCTCGATCCCCTCCGCAGTGGTCTCGATCTCCAGCGCTTTGCCGAGCTGGAGCAGGGTGTGGAGGAGGATCTCCCCCTCGCCTCCATCGGCCAGTTGAGAGACGAACGAGCGGTCGATCTTCAACACGTCGACCGGGAACTGGCGCAGATGGGAGAGGGAGGAGTAGCCGGTCCCGAAGTCGTCGACGGCGATCCTGATTCCGAGCTGCTTCAACTCAGCCAGCCGCCGCGCCGTTTCCTCGGCGTCGGTCATCAGGGCCGTCTCGGTGATCTCGATCGTCAGCGCCTCCGGTCTGAGCCCGCTCAGCTCGAGGGCGTCCTTGACATCGTCGATCAGATCGTCGGTGTCGAGCTGCAGCGCCGAAACGTTGACCGAGAGCTCCAGCGGCCGCCCCTCCTGCTGCCATCCGGCAGCCTGAAAGCAGGCCTCCTTGAGAACCCAGGCGCCGACATCGATGATCAGCCTCGAGTCCTCCAGCAGGGGAATGAACTCATCCGGCTCGACCACGCCGCGGCCGGGCCGGCGCCAGCGGATCAGCGCCTCGACCCCCGTCGGGGTCATCGTCTGCAGGTCGAAGGTCGGCTGGTAGACGAGGAAGAACTCACCGTCGTCAAGGGCGCTCTGCAGGTCCATCTCGGTTTCCAGTCGCGACTGGACCTCGTCCTCCATCCCCGACTCGAAGACGAGGTAGCGACTCTTGCCGCTCCACTTGCACCGGTACATGGCGATGTCGGCGTCGCGCAGGAGTTCTTCGGCGGTCGAGCGATCGCCGGTGGCGATGCCGATGCTCGCCTTCACGTGGACCAGGGATTCGCCTTCGCTGCCGAGCGCGAACGGCTCGGAGAAGGCTTCCAGCAGGCGCTCGGCGATCAGCTCCGGGCCGGCCGCCAGCGAGAGACCGTCGGCGACGACGACGAACTCGTCGCCCCCGAGCCGGCCCAGCGCGTCGGTCTCGCGGATTACGCCCTCCAGCCGTTCGGCCACGGCGCAGAGCAGTTCGTCGCCGCAGGCGTGGCCGAGCGAGTCGTTGATCGCCTTGAAGTTGTCGAGGTCGACGAAAAGTGCGGCCACCGGTTCCTGCTTGAGCCGCGTCCGGGTCAGGGTCTGCTCGATCCGGTCGAGGATCAGGGTCCGGTTCGGCAACCCGGTGAGGGCGTCGTGGGTGGCGAGGAAGACCAGTTCCTTCTCGCGGCTCATCAGTTCGTCCTGCGCCCTCTGGCGCTCGTCCTCGAAGGACTGGCACATCCGCACCAGGGTCACGTCGAGGCTGCGTTGCACCATCGCGCGGGCGGCTGTCAGCGTTTCCTCAGGGAGATCCAGATCGGCGGCGCTCTCGTCCAGCACTTCGAGCGTGGCGTCGCGCCAGCGCAGGCAGCGTTTCGTCACCTCGTTCAGCGCCGCCTCCCGCTGCGAGGCGAGCTGGGCGAATATCCGCCAGGACTCTTGGCCGACCTCGCGGGCGACCGCCTCTCCCTCGCCGCCCATCCAGCGGGCGACGGCGACGGTGGAGACCGTGCCGACGTCCTCGAAGCTCTCTTCGACGACCTTCGCCAGGGTCTTGCTCGACTCCGCCGAGCTGCGCATCATCCGCGCGACCACCTCGTCGGTACGTGAACTCAGCTCCCGGCCGAGCCGCTCCAGATCCGGCGCTCCCATGATTTGGCCTCATCGGCTTGCGCCGAGAGCCACTTGAGGCCTGGGCGGCGATTCGTGCATGCGTCCGCGAGTGCCGTTCCGTTAGCCTGCCGCGCACATGGGGTCCACTTCTCAGGAGGCGGGGAGCGCCGGATCGGCGGCCAAGCCCGACCGCAACCTCGCGCTCGAGCTCGTCCGCGTCACCGAGGCCGCCGCCCTGGCCTCGGCTCGCTGGGTCGGCCGCGGCGACAAGATTGCCGCCGACCAGGCCGCGGTCGACGCGATGCGCCATGTCCTCGACTCGGTCGCGATGGACGGCAGCGTCGTGATCGGCGAGGGGGAGAAGGACGAGGCCCCGATGCTCTACAACGGGGAGCGGATCGGCGACGGCAGCCCGCCGACGGTCGACATCGCCGTCGATCCGCTGGAGGGGACCCGGCTCTGCGCGCTGGGGATGCCGAGCGCGATCGCCGTCATCGCCCTCGCCGAGCGGGGCTCGATGTTCGACCCCGGCCCCTGCGTCTACATGGAAAAGATGGCGGGCGGGGAAGAGATCGCCGACCTGCTCGACCTCGACCGCCCCCTCCCCGAGACGCTGAAGCTGATCGCTGACCGCAAGGGCGAGTCGGTTGGCGACGTGATCGTCGTCATGCTCGATCGCCCGCGCCACGAGGAGGCGATGCGCGAAGTCCGCGAGGCCGGCGCCCGCATCCGGCTGATCACCGACGGCGACGTCTCCGCCGCGCTCTTGGCGGTGAGCGAACGCTCCCCGGTCGACCTGCTGTGGGGGATCGGCGGCACGCCGGAGGGCGTGATCTCCGCCGCCGCGCTGAAGTCGATGGGCGGCCAGCTGATCGGCCGCCTCTGGCCGCGCAACGACGAGGAGCGCTCGGAAGCTGTCGACGCCGGCTACGACCTCGACCGCGTCCTCGACGCCAACGACCTCTGCTCCGGCGACGACGTCTTCTTCTCCGCCACCGGGGTTACCGACGGAGACGTCCTCCAGGGCGTCCGCTACCGCGGCCCCGGCGCCACCACCGAGTCGCTGGTGATGCGCTCCCGCTCCGGCACGGTCCGCCGGGTCCACGCGCGCCATGATCGCTCGAAGCTGCGAGAGATCATCGGCGAGCGATACGGCTGATTATTCGCTCTCCGGGTAGGAGAGCGCTGTGATTGCAGTCGCTGGCGCAACGGGATACATCGGCGGGCTGCTGTGCAAGCGGCTGTGCGAGGAAGGGCAAGGGGTCCGTGCCCTGGCGCGCGACCCCGACCGCGCGCAGGACCTGAAAGACGCCGGCTGCGAGGTCGTGCGCGCCGACGTGCTCGAGGCCGCGACGCTGGGTCCGGCCTTGGAGGGAACCGAGGTCGTCTACTACCTGGTCCACTCGATGGGCCGCGGCTCCGACGGCGACTTCGCCGAGCGCGACCATCAAGGGGCGGAGAACTTCGCCGCCGCCGCGGCGGCGGCAGGAGTGAGGCGGATCGTGTTTCTCGGCGGGCTGGGGGAGGGGTCCAAGCACCTCGACAGCCGCCACCAGACTGCCGAAACGCTGCGGCGGGGGGTGGTCCCGGTCGTCTACTTCCGCGCCGCCGCTGTTCTCGGCGCCGGCAGCGAGTCCTTCCGCACCGCGTTCTACCTCGTCCGGCGGCTGCCGGTGATGGTCACCCCGCGCTGGGTCGCCACCCGCACCCAGCCGGTCGCCGTCGCCGACGCCGTCGCCTTCCTCGCCGCTGCCGCCGACCTCGAGCTCCCGGTCGAGCGGGAGATCGAAATCGGCGGGCCAGACGTCACCACCTACGGGGGGATGATCGACGAGCTCGCCCGAGCGCTCGGCCGCCGGCCGCCGCTGAGGATCACGGTGCCACTCCTGACCCCGTTCCTCTCCTCGCTCTGGATCGGCCTCGTCACCCCCGTCGACTCCGGCGTCGCCAAGCCGCTGATCGAGGGACTTGCGACCGAGACCGTGGTCACCGATGCCTCCGCGATGGAGGCTTTCGCCAGCGTCGAGCGGACGCCGCTGCGAGAGGCGTTAGCGGCCGCCCTGGCCGAGCGGGGTTAGCCCGCCGCCGCCCGTCGCTGCTCTTCCCGGGCCACCTCTTCGCCGACGAACGGGACGAGGAGTTCGTAGGTCAGATCGGGAAGCAGGCGGGGCAGTTCCTCGGTGCGGCTGAGGACGACCTCCTCGTAGATCCGGGCGAGGATCGCCCCGACCGCGAGACCGGTCGCCTGCGACATCTCCGGCGCGGGACCGTCTTCGCGCAAGCCGTCCTCGAGCAGCTTGGTGAAGCGGGCGTATTCAGTCTGGAAGGTGGAGCGGAAGGCCGGGCCCACGGTGCTCAGCTCGACCAGAAGGAAGCGAGCCGCCTCCGGGTCGGCGGCAAACCAGTCCAGGGTCGCGGCGAGGACATTGCGGACCCGCTCTGGCCAGGGACGTTCGGTTTCGTCGTACAGGACGCTGACCTGTTCCTCGAGGTTGTCGATCAGAATCTTGTGGGCGGCGAGCATGCAGGCGAGTTTGTCGTCGAATAGTTCGTAGAAGCTCTCGCGGCCGACGCCGGCCTCACCGAGGATGTCGGCGACCGTGGTCGACTCGTAGCCCTTGGCGACGGTGACCCTGACAACAGCGACCAGGAGCCGCTCGCGCTGGGAGCGCTCGACCAGCTCGCGGGGGAGGCCGTGCCGCCCGCGCGGCAGCCGCCATCGGCGCAGATCCTGGGGGTTATCCGTCACCGCGATGCGGCATCGCTGGTCTTGATTTCCCCGGCAAGGCGCGACTGCCGCAGCGCCTCCTCGTGGCCTCCGTAGGGGCTGACCGTCAGGTAGACGATCTCCGGCAACAGCTCCGGCAACCGCTCTGGCTTGCCGGTGGCAATCTGGTTGAGGATCAGGACCTGCGCCTGGCCGAAAGCGAGCCGCGGGTCGGTGTGTGCTTCGGCCACGCCGTCGCCGTTCTGGCTCCAAAGCGTCTCCAGCGCTGGGACCGTGGCCCGGCGGTAGCGCTCGATCACCTTCGGGTTGACGGCCATCGCATCGCCGGTCAGCATTTGCGCCAGCCCCGGCCGGGCCGCCAGCGCCTCGACCACCGCAGTCGCAGCCTTGCGGGCGGCATCGCCAGGGCAATCGCCTCCCGAGTGCGCTGTCGCCGCCACCTCCTGCAGCTTGCCGATGCAGAACTCGATTGCCGCTTCGAAGCAGGCGTGCTTGTCGTCGAACTGCTTGTAGAAGGTCGTGCGCGAGATGTGGGCGCGGCTGACGATGTCGGTGATCGTGGTCCCGGCGTAGGTTTTCTCGGCGCAGCTTTCGATCATCGCATCGACGATGCGCTGGCGCTGCGACTGGCTGACGATGTCTTGGGGAGTAGTCGGGTGCAAACCGCTGCCCGATACTTCAGAACTCCGATGTTTTTGCATCAATGTGGATTGTTTCACCTACGAGGCGATCTGGACTGCTGGTCCAATTAAATCGCGATCGTGCTTAGTCGCACAAGATACGCTAGTTTTTATTAACTAGTGGAGGAAGCCCGACCCGAGGGAGCTGCCCGCTCCTCGTCACAGCCTTTGCAAGGGCGGGGCGGCTGGGACAGGTAGGGAAGTTCGCCGGTGTCGTGATACTCGAAGCGGAGCGAGTTGATCACCGCGCCGACCATCAGCGCCAGGCTGAGGACGTAGAACCAGAGCAGGGCGATGAGGATGAAGCCGAGGGTCGAGCCGAACCGCGAAAGGCTGGACACGTTGGAGAGATAAATCGGGAAGAGCCAGTTGGCGAGACCCGCTCCCAAGGTGACGAAGAGGGCGCCGGGCCAGACGGCGCGCCACGGCATATGTCCTTTCGGGACCGCCCAGAAGATCACGCAGCAGATGCCGAAGGTGACAAGCAGCGCCGCGCCGAGCAGCAGAACCGTGTCCAGCGCCTTGATGCTTGAGAGACCGAGCGGGAGCCGGTCGGTGCTGCTGACGACGGCGCTCTCCAGGGTTGGCACGAAGATGCTTGCGGCGATGAAGAGGAGGACCACGACCAGCATCGCGAAGGAGAACCGCTTCTGCTCGACCCAGCTGCGGCACTCGACGTGGTAGATCCGGCAGAAGGCGGTGTCCATCGCCCCCCAGAAGGAGGCGCCGATCCAGAGCGACCCGGCGAAGGCGGCGATTCCGATCGTCGCCGTGTTGCTCTCGATGCGGCTGAGGACGTCGGTCAGGGTCGTCTGCTCGGTCTGCGGGAAGAGTCGCTGGAGGTCGGCGAGGACGCTCTCCTCGACGCCGCCGATCTTCAGCACCTGGCCGAAGACGAAGAGGACCAGGAGGGCGAAAGGGAAGACGGCCAGCATCAGGTTGTAGGCGACCATCGCCGAGAGCCCGGTGACGTTCTCGGTGTAGGCCCGCTGCCAAAAGGCACGGAGCCAGGGGGTCGGATGGCGGCTGGAGCTGGACATTGACTTCACAAACTGAAGCGAGTACCATGCGAACAGGCGTTTGACGAGTTGCGAACGCCGCCCACTTGGGCACAATGACGATGTAGACGCTACTTCGCGGACCACCTCCACGGTCCGCTTTTTGTCGGTCCGGCGCGACTTTCGGTTCGCGACGGTATTTCATCGCCAGGACTAAACATCGAGCGCAAGGGAACGAGTAAGAACGGATGCTGGTAGCAGAGCTTCAGGAACTGGACGAGGTCAAAAACCTGATCAACCGCGGGCAGCAGCTCGGGGTTCTGACCTTCGGCGACATCGCCTCGGCGGTCTCCGAGGTCGATCTCGACGAGTCTGACGTCGAGGATCTCTACGGCCACCTCGAGAAGTCGGGGATCGAGCTCGTCGAGGACATGGACCCGGCGCAGAAAGCCGCCGCCGAAGCGCTCCCCGCCGATACCGGGAAAAAAGGCCGCCGGCGCCAGAAACAGGCGCTCGACCTGAAACCGGACATGACCACCGATTCCTTGCAGTTGTTCCTCAAGGACATCGGCAAAGTTCGCCTCCTGACGGCGGCGGAGGAGGTCGAACTGGCGAAACGGATCGAGCGCGGCGACCTCGACGCGAAGCAGAAAATGGTCGAGTCGAACCTCCGCCTGGTCGTCTCGATCGCGAAAAATTATCGGAACCAGGGCCTGCCCTTCCTCGATCTGATCCAGGAGGGGACGCTGGGCCTGGTCCGCGCGGCGGAGAAGTTCGACTACCGCAAGGGGTTCAAGTTCTCCACCTACGCGACCTGGTGGATCCGCCAGGCGATCGCCCGTGCGCTCGCCGACAAGGCGCGGACCATCCGGATCCCGGTCCACGTCGTCGAGAAGCTGAACAAGATCGGCCGCGCCGAGCGCAAGCTGGTCACCGAGCTGGGCCGCGAGCCCACCCCGGAGGAGATCGCCGAGGTGACGGGGATCGATCCCGAGGAGGTCGACTCGATCAAGCGCTCCGCCCAGGCCCCGGTCTCCCTCGAGAAGCCGGTCGGCGACGAGGAGGAGTCCGAGTTCGGCCAGTTCATCGCCGACGAGAAGGCCGAGAGCCCGTTCGACCGGGCCGCGGACCTGCTGACCAAAGAGGCGCTGAAAGAAGCGCTCGAGAATCTCTCCTACCGCGAGCGCCGCGTGCTCGAGCTCCGCTACGGGCTCGGCGGCGAGCACCCGCGGACCCTGGACGAGGTCGGCCGCACCTTCAACGTCACCCGCGAGCGGATCCGGCAGATCGAGAACCAGAGTCTGAAAAAGCTGCAGAGCCTGGGCGAGGCCCAGAAGCTGCGCGAGGTCGCTTAAGACGTTTCTCGGGGGAGGGGGCAGGTGCCCCTCCTCCGGAATTGACCTCCCCTCCGCTGCGCTCCGGGGAGAATCTGCTGCGCGGGCTGTGCCCGCGCGAGAACCAGATTGCATATCGCCGAACATTCCTCCGGAGGGGTACCTGCCCCCTCCTGCCAGCGTTCTTGGCGCTCGACCGCCAGCGTTAAGTGAACCTCGCCTCCAGCCGATAGGGGTGGGGAGATGTTCGATATCGATTCAGCTCTGCGGACGCTCATCGAGCGGGAGGGGTCGGACCTGCATGTGAAGGTCGGCGTTCCTCCCACCGCCCGGCTGCACGGCGAGCTGGCCCCCTTGGAGGGGTATCAGCCGCTGACCCCCGAGGACACCGAAAAGGCCTTCCATGACATCGCCGAGGTGCGCTCGCTGACCGAGTTCGAGGAATGCGGCGAGGCCGACTTCTCCTATGCGATCAAGGGGCTGTCGCGGTTCCGCGTCAACGCCTTCAAACAGCGCGGCTCGATCTCGATCGTCTGCCGCGCGATCCCCTTCGACATCCGATCCGTCGAGGACCTCGGTCTGCCGCCGGTGGTGACCAAACTGGCCGAAGAGCAGCGCGGGATCATCCTCGTCACCGGCACCACCGGCTCGGGCAAGAGCACGACGCTGGCGGCGATGATCGACCACATCAACCGCAACCGGACCGATCACATCGTCACCCTCGAGGACCCGATCGAGTACCTGCATCCCGACAAAAACTCGATCATCAACCAGCGCGAAGTCGGCTCCGACACCGAGAGCTTCGCCCGCGCGATGCGCCGCGTCCTGCGCCAGGACCCCGACGTGATCCTGATCGGCGAGATGCGCGACGAGGAGACGGTCCGCACCGCACTATCGGCGGCCGAGACCGGCCACCTCGTTCTCTCCACCGTCCACACTCTGGACGCGACCGAGACGATCAACCGCATCGTCGACTTCTTCCCGCCCCACCTCCAGCACCAGGCCCGCGTCATGCTCGCCGCCACCCTCAGGGGGGCGATCGCCCAGCGCCTCGTCCCCGACGTCACCGGCGACGGCCGCGTCCCCGCCTCCGAGATCCTCGTCGTCACCGGCCGGGTCCAGGACCTGATCATGAACCCGGAGGAGACCGGCAAGATCACCGAGGTGATCGGCGAGGGCGAGTACTACGGCATGCGCACCTTCGACCAGTCCCTGATGCACTACGTGATGGAGGGCAAGGTCGCCGAGTCGGTCGCCCTCGAGTTCGCCTCCAACCCCCACGACTTCAAACTGATGCTGGCGGCGGGCGGCCAGCGGGCGAGCGGAATCGAGCAACTCGCACCCGCAACTGATTAGGGCGGGTGTCCAGCCCGGCGGCACCCTGACTGCACAGTTCAAGCTGACGGCGCCCGGGACCGATCAGATAGCGATGGCTGCGATCGACCGCCTCATCCTGCTCGTGCGGGACCTGCGCCGCGACGAGCGCGGCATCGCCGTTCCGACGGCGCTGATGGCCCTGATCGCCAGCTTCGCTCTGGCCAGCGTGGCGGTGATCTCCACGGTGAATGTGCAGCAGGGGACCAAACGCGACCACGACTCCAAGGAAGCGATCGCCGCCGCCGACGCCGGCGCGAACATCGCCCTGCTGCGGTTGAACCGGTTCCTGCCGAACCTGAACGCCTCCAATGCTTCAAATCTGTGCGTCGGGCCGAACGGCGAATATCAGCCGGCCAACAGCGGCTGGTGCCCGAGCACGGGTCCCGAAAAAGTCGGGAACGCCACCTACAGCTACATGATCAGCGCCTACACGACCAGCGGCCAGATCAACGTGGTCTCGGTCGGAACCTCCGGAACCGTCAGCAGGCGCGTGAACGTGGCCCTGAAGGCCTTCAGCGAAAAAAAAGTCTTCGCCGACGAGAAACTGATCGGGCAGGACGAAATCAACCTCAACGGTGGACAGGGGCAGGGAGGGCTGCTGATCGAAACGGACATCGGCACCAACGGCAATATTTACGGCAGCGGGTCGCCGAAAATCTGCGGCAACGACCGGCACGGCATCGGCAAAGACGCGCCGACGCCGAACGGTCCGCCGACCTGCAAAACCCAGGGTGAAGAGACGGAAGGCAACAAAAACCTTCCGGACATAGTCCCACCGGACAACTACAGGACGGTCAACGACAACTGCCGGTTGCCGCAAATCTGCACGGGCGCCAAAGCCGGCCAGGTGGACAGCTACACGGGTGACACCACCAAAAAAATCGGCACGGTATGGAACACGGACAAGCAAGCCATCGAAATCAGTTCCAACCGGACGCTGACGATGGGCGGCACGATTTACCTGGTCTGTGAACTCAATCTCAAGGGCAAGCTCTACATGCCCGCCGGGGCGCACGTGGAAATCTACGTCGACACTCCGAAAAACTGCAACCGGAAATCGAGCGAACCACAGGTGAGCATCGGCGCCGGCGCGGTGATCGAATCAAGTGCCCTGGTCGAAGGCCAGGGCATGGCCGACGTGCCTCGGATCTATGTACTGGGCGACAGCCCGGTCAACCTCTTCGGAACGCCCGGCACCACCAACGAGGTGATCCTCTACGCGCCACACAGCGAAATCGACATCGGCGGTAACGCGATCTGGAACGGCATGCTCGCCGGCAGGACGCTGAAGATCCACGGAGGACCGATCATCAGATCGGCTCCGAACATCAAAGAACCGGAACTCTTCTTCGCCGGCACCTTCCAGCGCACGCGCTACGTCGAGTGCACCGGTGCCACCGCCTCTCCTCCCAACGCCAACTGCTGAGCGGTCCCACGGCTGTGGCCGCCCGGTCCTCAAGCTCTGAGCGGGTCCTGTCGAACACGTAATAGGCAGACGCATGAGACAGAAGCTGAACGAAAACCCGATGGCGCAGGTCGCCCTCGTCGGCGCCCTCCTTGTCCTGGCGGCGGTCTTCCTGTTGGGCAAAATGGGCGGCTCCGAAGAAGAAGGCGAAGCCGCTGAATCGCCCGCCGCTACGGCTGCGGTGAGCGCCGTGGAAACCGAACTTGAAGTCGGTTCGGAGCCGGTGCCTTTGCCCCCGCCGGGAACGGGCGTGGGCGCACCGCCTCCGCCCCCGCGGCCCGTGGTCTCAGCCTTCAACGCCGGCGACACGGTGGCGTTGCTTTTCGTCGGCAACGGCGGTATCGACGACCGCTTGGTAGCCGGAGCGGTGAATCGCCTGGAATCGATCAGCAAGGTGGCGACCTTTGTCATCCCCACTCGTCGGCTCGCGCGCTATGTCTCGATCGCCCAGGGCGTCGACCTGAACCGCGTCCCGGCGCTCGTCGTGATCCGCCCGAAGAGCCTTTCCAAGGGATATGACGCCGCCTCTGTCCACTACGGGTTCCAGAGTTCGGAGAGCATCGTCCAGGCGGTCGTGGATGCGCGGTATCGCGGCGGGACGCTCGCCTACCACCCGTGAACATGGACCACCGGGACTTTCCGAGCCACCTGCGGCCGGTTCCCGAATCGGGTGACTCGACCGCACCGGCGCTGGAGCCGGAGCAGTCCGGTACCCCTGGCCTGACCCCGCCGCGTTCGCGGACCCGCTCCAGCGGTTTCGTCACCGACGTCATCGTCGACCTCGGCTACGTCGGCGACGATCGCGCCCGCCAGGCGATCGAAGAAGCCCGCACCGCCGGCCGTCCGCCCGAGCGCCTGCTGCAAGAGCATGGGGCGATAACCCCCGATCAGCTCTCCCGCGCCGTTGCCGAGCGCTACGGACTCGACCACGTCGACCTCACCGCCTTCCAGGTGGACATGGCCGCGGCAAACCTGATTCCGGTCAACACGGCTCGCCGCTACAGCGCGATCCCCGTCGGCTTCATCGACAAGCAGACGTTGCTGGTGGCGATGTCGGATCCGGCCAACGTCCTTGCGCTCGACGACATCCAGATCGCCACCGGTCTCGATTGCCGGGTGGCGGTCGCCCCCGACGAGGACATCGAAGCGCTGATCGGCCGGTTGAACACGCTGCAGAGCGCGGTAACCGAGGCGTCTGTCGAAGAGGAGGACGAGGAGGGGGGTCTCGGAGAGGTCGCCGACATGCAGGTCGGCGCCGAAGACGCACCGGTGATCAAACTCGTCTACAGCATCCTCGGTCAAGCGGTGGGGGATGGCGCCTCCGACATCCACTTCGAGCCGGACGAAGGCGAAATGCGCGTCCGCTTCCGCGTCGACGGTGTCCTTCGTGAGGCTGCCCATGTACCGAAGCGGATGGTCAACGCGGTGATCTCGCGGGTGAAGATCATGAGCGACCTCAACATCGCCGAGAAACGGGTTCCGCAGGACGGCCGCGTCGGCGTCGTCGTCGAAGATCGTCGGGTCGATCTTCGTATCACGACGCTCCCTACCCAGCGTGGCGAGGGAGCGACTATCCGCATCCTCGACAAAGACAACGCCCAGCGCTCGCTCGACGATTTGGGGATGGAGGGACCCTCTCGCGAGCGCTTCGAGCACTCCTTCAAACAGGCCTACGGCGCGGTGCTCGTCACCGGCCCGACCGGCTCCGGTAAGAGCACGACCCTCTACGCCGCCCTGCAGACCCTCAACGACGTCGAGAAGAAGATCATCACGATCGAGGACCCGGTCGAGTACCAGATGGGCGGGATAAACCAGATCAACGTCAACCGCACGGCGGGCCTCGACTTCGCCACCGGCCTGCGCTCGATCCTCCGCGCCGACCCCGACATCGTCATGGTCGGCGAGATTCGCGACGGCGAGACGGCGCGGATCGCGATCGAGGCCGCGTTGACCGGGCACATGATGCTCTCGACCCTCCACACCAACGACGCCCCCGGCGCGATCACGCGTCTGACCAAGATGGGCATCGAGTCCTTCCTGATCGCCTCCGCGGTCGACTGCGTCGTCGCCCAGCGCCTGGCGCGAAAGCTGTGCAGCCACTGCAAGCGCCGCGCGTTGATCCCGATCCAGGCGCTGACGGAGGCCGGCCTCCGAGCCGCCACTGATCTCGAGGCATACGAGCCGATGGGGTGCGGGCGCTGCAACAACAGCGGCTACAAAGGCCGCGTCGGCCTCTACTCGGTGATGGCCATGGGCGAGCGGATCAAGGAGATGGCGGTGGCTCAGCTGCCGGAGGCCGACATCGCCACCGTCGCCCGCGAAGAAGGGATGTGCACTCTGCGTGAGGACGGCATCGAGAAGGTGCGGTCCGGCCTGACCAGCCTCGAGGAGGTGCTGCGTGTCACCGCCTGACCGCGATTTGAGGAATCCCGGCCGGATGCCGATCTAACTCGCGATGACCTTCGACTTTTCAGAGGTGCTGCGGCGCATGGTCGAGGCGAGAGCCTCGGATGTTCACCTGACGGCAGGCTTCCCGCCCGCGCTCCGCGACAAGGGGAAGATCGTCCCGATGGAGGGCTTCCCCGTTCTCGGGACCCAGGAGACCCGCGAGGTCGTCTTCGGCATCCTCAACGACGACCAGCGCAAACGCTTCGAGAACCACAAACAGCTCGATTTCGCCTACGCGATTCCGGGCGTCGCCCGTTTCCGCGTCAACTGCTTCTTCCAGCGCGGCGCCGTCAGCGCCGCCTTCCGGCTGATCCCGCAGGAGATCCCGGCGCTCGACTCGCTCGGCGTGCCGCAGGTGCTGCGCGAGCTGACCCAGAAACCGCGCGGCTTCGTCCTCGTCACCGGCCCGACCGGCTCGGGCAAGAGCACCACCCTGGCGGCGATGATCGACGTGATCAACTCCGAGCGTCAGGACCACATCCTCACGATTGAGGACCCGATCGAGTTCCTCCACAACCACAAGAAGTCGATCGTCAACCAGCGCGAGGTCGGCGCCGACGCCGAGGACTTTGCCCTCGGCCTGCGCGCCGCCCTGCGAGAGGACCCCGACGTGATCCTCGTCGGCGAGATGCGGGACCTGGAGACGATCGGCACCGCGTTGACCGCGGCCGAGACCGGCCACCTGGTCTTCGCCACCCTCCACACCCAGTCGACTGCGCAGACCGTCGACCGGATCATCGACGTCTTTCCTCCCGAGCAGCAAGGGCAGGTGCGGACCCAGCTCTCGATCGCCTTGCAGGGGATCGTCACCCAGCAGCTGCTGCCGACCGCCGACGGCATGGGCCGCGTCGTCGCCACCGAGGTGCTGGTGCCGAACCCGGCGATCCGCAACCTGATCCGCGAGGGCAAGACGCATCAGATCTACGCCGCAGTACAGACCTCAGGCGCGATCGGGATGCAGACGATGGACGCCGACCTCGCCCGGCTGGTCCGAGCGGGGAAGGTCACTCGCTCGCTGGCCGAACAACGGTCCTCGGTGCCTGAGGAGCTCAAACGGGTTCTTGCCGGCGCTCAGCCGACGATCCCCGAGGGGTCCTACGACATGGGCCTGCAGACGGCCGGCGATCCGCCTCAGCCTCCTTCCTACGTCTCGGGCGGGTAAGACGTGGCGGGCAGCACCTTCACCTTTCGCGCGATGGATCTCGCCGGTGCGGCAACCTCCGGCGAACTGGAGGCGGAATCTAAAGGACAGGTCTCCGAGCAGCTGCGCCAGCGCGGCCTGATCGTCCTCGACGTCAGCGAGAAGAGCAACCCGATCAAGATCGAGGACGTCTTCCGGCGCTGGAAGAGCGTCGACATGCGCGAGCTGGCCGTCTTCTCCCGCCAGTTCGCGACGCTGGTCGCTTCCGGGATGCCGATGCTCCGCACCCTCAGCACCCTCGAGGAGCAGACCAAGGACGAAGAGATCAAGGAGGCCGTCGCCGGCATGCGCGCCGACGTCGAAGCGGGGAGCACGCTGGAGCAGGCGATGGAGCGGCACCCGCGCGTCTTCGACCGCCTCTTCCGGGCGATGGTCCGCTCCGGCGAGCAGTCCGGCCGGCTCGAGGAAGCGCTCGATCAGATCGCCTTCCAGGTCGAGAAAACCGACGCCCTCCGGCGTCAGGTCAAATCGGCGATGATGTATCCGGCGCTGGTCTTCGGCTTCGCGGTCGTAGTGCTTGTCGCGATCGTGATGTTCGTGATCCCCGTCTTCGCCAACATCTTCGAGGAACTCGCCGCCGAACACCCAGGGGAATCGTCTTCGCTTCCGCCACCGACGCAGCTTTGTGTCAGCTTGTCAGAAGTTCTGACCGGATACTGGTTCCTACTGTTGCCCGGCCTCGTCCTCTCCTTCTGGCTCTTCTTCAGGTGGAAGAAGACCGAGCGCGGTAAAAACCAATGGGATCGGTTCATCCTGCGGCTGCCGTTCAAGATCGGCGACGTGATCCAGAAAGTGGCGCTCGCCCGCTGGTCGCGCACCTTCGCCGGCTCGGTCTCATCCGGTGTGCCGATGCTGCAGGCGATCAAGCTCACCGGCGAGACGGCCGGAAACGTGGTCGTCGAGAATGCGATGGAGGACGTTTACAGATCCGTCAAGACCGGTGGCTCCCTGTCGGCACCGATCGAAGGAAATGCCATTTTCCCGCCGATGGTCGGTCACATGGTTGCGGTCGGGGAGGAGACGGGGCAACTGGAAACGATGCTCTCCAAAATCGCCGACTTCTACGAGGCTGAGGTGGATGCCAAGGTGAAGGCGCTGACCGCGCTGATCGAGCCGGTGATGATCGTCTTCGTCGGCGGCATGGTCGGATTCATCGTCATTTCGATGTACCTGCCGATGTTCAGCATCTACGAAAAGATCAAATAATCGTCATCGGTTTTCGTCGCGGATTTAGGACGCGAGTTCAGCGAACCAACTTTTCGCCGGACGTAACCCCAATTTCAGGGATCAAGGTATCGGGGCAGCGGCCGATGAAGGGCCTGTGATGAATCTGCCAGTGCTTCGGTGCCAAAGGCAAACCCGCCGTGAGGCGGGGGCGCAAAGCCGTCGGGGCTCCCTACGGGGAGTTGGCCGGGCTACCACCGGGGTCGACAGACACCACGTGGCTTCATGCGACGGGGCTCTGGCGCAAACGATTAGGACCATAGGAGGTCACTAATGTTTCTCCAGAATCTCCGGGCCAAAGTAGGCGCCCGGCTCAACGGCGACAGCGAGGCGGGCTTCACCCTGATCGAGCTCCTCGTCGTCATGCTCATCCTCGGAATCCTGGCCGCGATCGCGCTGCCCGCGTTCTTCAACCAGAAGAGCAAGGCCACGGATGCCAAGGCGAAGGAGTCCGCTCACTCCGCACAGGTCGCAATGGAGACCTGTGCGACGGATAAAAACAACAGCTATCAAGGCTGCACGGCGGCCGTCCTGCGCGGAATCGAGCAGACGCTCCCGCCTGACCCTGAAGCGAATAAAGAAGGATTGACGGTAAACGAAGCTACGCCGACGAAATATAAACTGACGATCCAGTCGGCAACCATGAATACCTTTTCAGTCGCCCGCGACGAAAATGGGAAAACGACCTTCACCTGCACCGGCGAAGGTGGCTGTGGCGGCGGAACCTGGGGCGGCTGATCTCTCCGGAATCGAATCGGTACCGACACCTCAGTGACTGCGATGCGAGGGGCGGGTCAACTGACCCGCCCCTCGGCGCGTTCGGTGGCCTGGGATCAGATCATTAAGACCATCGTCGACTCGGACCGATACGTGACCTGATGTTGCACGCGATATCCAACCGGCTCCGCCAAGTCCAGCCTCAGGGCGGCTTCACGATAGTCGAGGTGCTGGTCTCATCTGCGATGGGGATCGTTGTCATGAGCGCGATCGCGTTGCTGATGATCAGCGCAGTGAAAGGCCAGCCCAAGATCAGCAAGCAGGCCCAGAACATCACCACCGCCCGCTGGGTGCTGGAGCGGATGACCAGGGAAATAAGAAGCGGCGCGGCCGTCAAAGAAATGAGCGCCAGCACGGTCTCCTTCGAAGGCTACGTCCGCCACGCCACCTGCGGTGGCACCGGAGTGCTGGCGAGCAGCGAACCGGCGAAGAAATGCCGCATCACCTACGAATGCTCGACCACGGCCTGCTTTCGTAGGGAGTCCGAACCTACGGTCAACGGCGGCACGCCCCAGCAGATTTTCAGCGGGATCAACAGCAGTCAGGTCTTCAGCTACGAGCCGAACGAAACCCAGCCGACCTACGTGAGAATCACCCTGCGGCTGCCGAACCCGAGTGGCACCGGCGCCCTCACCGTCTCCGACGGCGCCAGCCTCCGCAACGCGACCCTGGGGTACTGACCGATGCGATGCCACCGCGACAAAGAGGGCGGCTTCACGATGGTTGAGGTGCTCGTCGCGCTTCTGATCCTCTCGATCGCTTCCATGACTACGTTCACCCTGCTCTCCTCGGCGACGCGAAACGCCCAACGTGCCAAGGCAAGCCAGGTGGCACTGGAGTTCGCCGAACAGGAACTCGAGTTCCTGCGCAGCATGGAAGACAAATACCTGGCTTTGACCAAAGCGCCCCCACACGTCGACAACCCACTGAATCCGGACTATCGGGTCAACGACAGCAAAGGCACCTTCGCCTTGAGCCGGAGTCCTCTTGGCAATGAACAGGACCTGGTCTACAACACGGGCAGCATCTACGGCGGCGGTGAAATCACCGGCGGCACCGTCAGCCCCGGCCCCACGCCATTCACGAACGGCGACGTCAGCGGCAAGGTCTTCCGATACATCGTCTGGCGTAACGACGAAAAATGCAGTGATAAAGAATGTCCCGGTGAACAGGACTACAAACAGATCGTCGTCGCGGTCAAGCTGGACTCGACTTCAAGCCAGCCTTCCGAACGCGGCTACTTCGAAGTCCAGTCGAACTTCGTCAACCCGACCGACACCGCCGAAAGCGACCCCATCCCAACTCCGGAAGGCGTGATCACCGCGCAGCAGTTCTTCCTCACCGATACTCCCTGTTCCTCCTCGGGAGTTACCGGCCGCCAGCCGATCTCTGGCAGTCACCCGCTCCACAACACGCTAGGAACCTGCGCCAGCGGTCTTCAGAACGACACCACCTTGGGTGCTCCCGATGCGCTCGTACTGGGGAGCCCGCCCGACCCGGACCCGCTGGATCCCAAAAACCCTTCCGAATACGACTACTCGAATGAGCCCTATCTCAACACGAACCCGGATACCGACCAGGGGCTGCAGATCCGCAAAGCCGAGAGCGGAGCCGGCGGCTGCAACTACGTGCCGACGGGGAGCACCTACCCGCAGGCTGAAGTCCACCGCTGGGTCACCGACCCGATGACCCTGCCGTTCGCGATGAGCGGGCAGGCGACGCTGCAGTTCTACACCGGGGCCCTGGGAACCTCGGCCGCCCCCGGCAAGATCTGCATCTATCTCTTCAAACGGCACGAAGAAGGCGAAAAAGCGTTCGACACGCAGCTGAAAAATCTCGAAGGCGGCGCCGAATTCTGGAACTTCGTGGAGCCGGAAAAATGGCCGGGGGAATGGACGAAAGAGCGTCTGACGATGAAATTCAACGCCAACTCGATCGCCGCCGGGGACAGGCTGGGGGTAGCCCTCAGCATCGAAGCCGCAAAAACTACCGCCAACGGGCTCTCGTTCATATATGACCACCCGGATCGCCTCACCCGCCTCGAGGTCAACACCAGCACTCCGCTGAACGGAGGCTGAGGCATGGCGCAGGCGTTGATCGTCGCCTTCCTCGGAGGGCTCGTCATCGGCAGCTTCGTGACCGTGGTCGGGCATCGAGTGCCGCGCGGCGAATCGATTGTCGGCCCCCGCTCGCGCTGCACCACCTGCGGCGCCCAGATCGCCGCCTACGACAACATCCCCGTCTTCTCATGGATGGTCCTGCGGGGGCGCAGTCGCTGCTGCGGGGACCGGATCTCCGCCCGTTACCCACTCACCGAGCTGGGATTGGGGGCGCTGTACGTAGCGACGGTGACGGTCCTTTGGGGGGACGCTACGGAGCTCCTCCTCGGCCTCGTCTTCGTCACCACGCTGCTGGCGGTCACCCTCACCGACCTCGACCGACGGGTGATCCCGAACAAGATCCTCCTCGTCGCCGCGGTTGCGGGCGTGGCGATTGCGGCGGTGGGCGACCCCTCCAGCCTGCCGGAGCGGGCGATCGCCGCAGCCGCCGCCGGTGGCGGGCTCTTCCTCGTGGTGCTTGCCTACCCGCGGGGGATGGGGCTCGGCGACGTAAAGCTGGCGGCGGTTATGGGCCTCTTCCTCGGACGGAACGTCGCGCCCGCGATCTTGGTGGCGCTCCTGGTCGGCTCGGTTGTAGGCCTGGCCCTGATCGCTCGGCACGGGGGGGCGGCGCGTAAGCGCGCGATTCCCTTCGGTCCCTTTCTCGCCCTCGGCGGGGTGGTGGCTCTACTCGCCGGCGACCAGCTGGTCGATTGGTACCTGTCGGCCTTTTAGTTTTCGCCGCTTCCTGCCGATTGAGGACAGAACCCGCTATGCAGTTGACCAAACCAATATCGATGCCGTCCCTCAGCCTGGGCAGGAAGAAGCCAGGCGGCCTGGCCGGCCTCAACATCGAGGCCGGCAGCATCGCCGTGGCTGAGGTCTCCTCGAACGGATCCACCCATGTCGCTGCCTCCGCGGTGCAGCCGCTGCAGCCGGGCGTCTTCCACGAGGGAGAGGTGATCAATCCCGACGGGTTGATCGCAGCGCTCGAGGGCCTCTACTCCTCGCACAAGCTCCCGAAGCGAGTTCGGGTCGGGGTTGGCAACCAACGCGTCATCGTGCGCACGCTCCGCCTTCCGGCGATCGAGGACCCCGAGGGAGATGGAGGCGGCTATCCGCTTCCAGGCCCAGGAGCAGATCCCGATGCCGCTGGAACACGCGGTGCTCGAGCACCAGGTGGTCGGCGGTGTTCCCGCCCAGGAGGGGACGGGGCCCCAGGTCGACGTCGTTGTCATCGCCGCGCGGCGGGACATGATCAGCTCCTTCGTCGAACCGCTGCGTCGGGCCGGGCTCGAACCGGTGGGACTCGACCTCTCCGCGTTCGGGATGATCCGGGCCCTCGCGCCACTATCGGTTCCCGCCGTCCAGACCGGCGAAGAGGGCGCCGTCGCGCACGAAGACGCGATCCTCTACTGCAACGTCGGCGACGTCCTCAATCTCGCCTTCGCCCGCGGCCGCTCCTGCCTCTTCACGAGGGTCTCCGGCACCGGCATGGAGGCGATCGTCGCCCGCCTCTCCACCGAGCGTGGCCTCCTCCCCGAACACGCCGAGCAGTGGCTGCACCACGTCGGCCTCGAAGCTCCCGCTGGATTCGATCGGAGGCGACCCCGAGATCGTTGGCGCCACCCGGGGCGCGCTGAAGCGGGGAGTCGCCGGCCTCGTCGACGAGCTGCGCCTGTCGCTCGACTACTACCGCGCGCTCGAGAGTGCGGTGCCGGTCTCCGGAGTCGTCCTCTGCGGCGCCGGCAGCGCCATTCCAGGACTCGGTGCCGCAATGGAAGAGCAGGTCGGCTTGCCGATCACGGCCCCGCGGCCGCCGGCTCTCTCCGGCCTCGACGATGCTCGCGCCGCGCGCCTCGTCCTGCCCCTCGGTCTCGGTCTGGAGAGCTGAGATGCGACCGGTAAACCTTCTTCCCCCCGGAGCTGCGCCAGGGCGCCCGCCCGCCGATGCGGACCGGCCCGATCCCCTACATCGTCGTCGGTGCGCTTGTCGCTGTACTCGCCGGCGTCGCCCTCCTGGTCATCACCGGCAACCAGATCTACGAACGGAAGGTCGAAGTCGCACAGCTGAAGCGCGAAGACACCGTCGCCGTGGGGGAAGCCAAACGCCTTGTCGCCTATACGCAGTTCCAGACCCTGCACGAACAGCGGGTGGCGACGATCACCAGCCTTGCCAACAGTCGCTTCGACTGGGAGCGGGTGATGCGCGAACTCTCGTTGATCCTTCCGCAGGACGTCTGGCTGACCGAACTCAACGCCTCCGCTTCCTCCGATAGCGCAACCGGCGAAGGCGGCGGTGGCAGCGGGAACCTGCGCCCATCGGTGCCAGGTCCTGCTCTTGCCGTTGCCGGCTGTGCCACCGGGCCAGGAGTCGGTGGCCGGCTTAGTCACCGCGCTGAAGGACATCGACGGAGTTACCCGGGTGGGGGTCGAACTTTCCGAACTGCCAAGCGAGGAAGAAGGTGCGGGGAGCACCGGCGGCTCCGAAGAAGGTGGCGGAGCCGAATGCCGGACCCGCCACTTCATCGCCAAATTCAGCCTTCTGGTTGCCTTCGACGCGGCTCCCCTTCCGGCGACGGCAGGCGGGGAAGGCGAAGAACTCGCGACTGCGAACGAAGGGGCGGAAGCGACCTCTTCTGAAACCGAATCAAGCGAATCCTCGGAAGGCGAATGAGATGAGCGCCAGCAACAGGGTCATCGTCGCCATGGTCGCCGGCGTCGCTCTCGCGGTCGTTTTTTGGATGCTGCTGCTCAGCCCGAAGCGGGCTGAAATCAGCAAGCTCGACCGCCAGGTCGCGACGCAAGAAGAATCGCTTTCACTCCACCAGCAGGAAGTGCAGCGAGGTCGTGAAGCGGAGCAGGCATTCCCACGCGAGTACCAACAGCTCGTCGTGCTGGGGCAGGCGGCGCCTGCCGAAGACGACACCGCTTCCCTGTTGGTGCAGTTGAACCGCATTGCCGGCGATTCGCGAATTCGCCTTCAGACCTTCCAGCTCGCCGCGACCGGCGAAGGAACTGAAAGCGAAGGACCCAGCGTTGGGTCGGCGGAAGGAGAAGCACCGGCCACTCCGACCGAGGTTGCCGCCTCGACGCTACCCCTCGGCGCTTCGATCGGACCAGCGGGCTTGGCGGTAATGCCCTATAGCCTCACCTTCGAAGGGAGCTTCTTCCATCTGGCCGATTTCATCGATGGGCTCGATTCGTTGGTCAAGACGAGGAACTCGAAGGTCGAGGTGACCGGACGCCTGATCACGGTCAACGGCTTCAGTCTCAAGGCAGACGAGAACAAGGGCTTTCCCGTCCTGAAAGCGGAATTCGGCGTCACCACCTTCCTCGTCCCGCCCAGCGAGGGCGTCACCGGCGGCGCCGCCCCGACCAGTCCTGAACCCGCGACCGCGCCGGTAGCAACCACGACCGGAGGAACGCCGTGAAGCGCCTTGGCCCGAACCTGAAGATGCCGAAGCGGAAGGGTGGGGAGATGAAGGTCCCACCCTTCCTCTCTGACCTGTACTTCGATCTTCGCGACCGTCACTTGCTGCCGTTGATCGCGCTGATCCTCGTCGCAATCGTGGCGACGCCGATCCTCCTCGGCGGCTCGGAGGAACCGGAACAGGTGTCTCCTCCCGCTGCGATCACCGGCGGGAGCATTCCCGGCTTCACAGAGCCTGACCGTGGTCAAAGCTGCGCCCGGCCTGCGCAACTACAAGAAGCGGCTCGATCATCGCAGCCCAACGAACCCGTTCAAGCAGCGCTTCAACGCCCCTCAGCTGAACGGCTCGCAGCTGAACGAACCGACCAGCACCACTACTACGACCACTACGACGACGGGAACGACTGGAACGAATGCTGGTTCGACGACTGGACTCCCGAGTGCGCCATCGACGAATCCGGCGGGGGCGCCCACCCCTGGCGGCAGCAGCACCGAACGCCTGACCTTCTTCACCTGGGGCATCGACGCCTGGATTCACAAGGTCCCCAGTGATTCGGAAGGAGATGATGGCGCGATCACCAAGCCCAGGGTGCTGGAGCAGACTCCGCTACCGGGAAAGAGCAACCCGGTGGTCACCTTTATGGGGCTGTCCCGTAAGGCGGCGGAAAAGAACAAAGCCCAGCGGGCCTTGTTTGTGGTTTCCGACGGAGTGACCAAAATCTTGGAAGGCGGGACCTGCCTCTCCCGCGGCGATGAGGTCTGCGAGCTGATCGAGGTTGAGGAGGGCGAATCGATCACCCTCCTCTATGGACCGGGCGAAACCCGCTACACGATCAAGGTGCTCAAAATCGACCTGGTTGTCACCGGCCATTCCTGATCCCAGTGCCGTTTTGCCCATGGCTTCAGTAAGTGAAGCCATGGCGCTACACTTGCTGAAGTGAGATCGGTTGATCGCCCGTCTCACTTCGATCATGAGTGCCGCGAGCAACTCAACCTGCCCCGTTTGCAAGACCGCTGAAGTTGTCTGCGGGAAGTGGACGTTGCTGCTGATCCGCGACCTCGCCGAGGGCAGTGCCCGCTTCTGCGAGCTCGAGCGCTCGCTTGAGGGCATCAGCCCCCGCACGCTGTCGCTGCGGCTGCGGGCGCTGGAGGAGGAGGGCATCGTCGCACGGCACACCTATCCCGAGGTGCCGCCCCGGGTCGAGTACGCGCTGACCTCGAAGGGGAAGGCGCTGGTGCCGCTGGTCGAGGACATGCGCAGCTACGGCATGCGCTGGCTGCTGGGCGACGCGGCCGAAGCGCGTCATCCCGCCGCAGTCTGACCGCTGCGGATATGTTCGGCGGGTGATCGGGCGCACCTGGACGGCTTTGGGGACCAGCCTGCGGGCGCTGGCCGTCGATTTCAAGAACCCCGACCTGGGAGCGCTGGGTGCCGCCACCGCCGCCACCTCGTTCGCCACCTGGTGCTTCACGATCGCCCTCGGGGTCTACGGCTTCGATGCGCACGGGGCGGCGGGCGTCGGGATCGTCGCCCTGGTCCGGTTCCTGCCGGCGGCGCTCGTCTCACCGCTGGTCGGGCTGCTGATCGACCGCTTCCCCCGCCGCTCGGTGATGCTGGCCAGCGTCGCCGTGGCGACGGTCGTCCTCTTCGGCGCCGCGGCCGCCGCCGCCCTCGACGCTCCGACCGCGGTCGTCTTCGCCTTCCCGGCGCTGTTCGCGATCGCGATTTGCGGCTACGCCCCCGCCCACGCGGCGCTGACGCCGACCCTGGTCGAGACCCCGCAGCAGCTCTCGGCCAGCAACGTCGCCCACAGCGTGATGGAAAACGCCGGCTTCCTCCTCGCCGCTCTCGCCGCCGGCCTCCTCCTCGGCCCGACCTCACCCGCCTTCGTGATCGGCGTCGCCGCGGTCGCCACCCTGATCGCCTGCCTGCTCGTTTTCCGCGTCCGCCGCGATCGCCGCCCCGAATACGACGTCGCCGACGAGGACGTGGCCGGGGCCTTCCGCGAAGTCAGCCGGGGTGCGCGGGCGCTCTTCTTCCACCCGGCGCTGCGCCTCTCCTCGGCGACGATGGTCCTGCTCTTCTTCTACGAGGGCTTCGCCGACGTGATGGTCGTGATCGTCGCGCTCGAGCTGCTCCACCTCCACGAGGGCGCGGTCGGCTTCCTCAACGCGACCTGGGGCATCGGCGGGATGGTCGGCGCGATCGCGCTGGCGATGCTCTTCGACCGTGGCCGCCTCGTCGCCGCGATCGCCGGCGGCAGCCTCCTGGTCGGGGCGGCGACGATGCTGCCGGGCTTCGTCGCGCACCCTCCGGCGGCCTACCTCGGCTGGTTCGGGATCGGGATCGGCTTCGTCTTCGTCGAGGTGGCGGCGAAGACGCTGACCCAGCGGCTGGGGTCCGACGAGACCTTCGGCCGGGTGATCGGCGCGCTGGAGGCGGGGCGGCAGGGGGCGATGGCGCTGGGCACGATCGGGGCGGTCGTCCTGGTCGAACTGCTGCACCCGCAGGGCGCGCTGATCGCCCTCGGGGCGCTGCTGCCGGTCTTCGTCGCGATCTGGTGGACGCGGCTGCGGGGATACGAGGTCGGCGCGCCGGTCGCCGAGGGGCACTACCGGCTGCTGCGCGGCAACTCGATCTTCGCGCCGCTGCCGCTGGCGACGGTCGAGCGGCTCAGCCAGGACCTGCAGCCGGTCGAGGTCCCGGCCGGCGAGGAGGTGATCGTCCAGGGTGAGATCGGCGACCGCTTCTTCCTCATCGAGGAGGGCCAGGTCGAGGTCTTCGAAGACGGGGTCTTTCGCCGCAACGAGGGCCCGGGCGAATCGTTCGGGGAGATCGCCCTGCTGCACGACGTGCCGCGGACGGCGACGGTGCGGACGACGGTGGATACGAGGCTGCTGGCTCTCGGCAGCGACCAGTTCCTGCTCGCGGTGACCGGGCACCGGCGCAGCCACCAGCTTGCGCGGGCCGTGGTCCACGAGCGCTGGAGCGCCGAGGGCACCGCGGCGGCCCCCGAGTGACCGTCCTCCGCAAGCTGCGGCGGCGACGCGAACTGGCGATCCTGCTCGTCGCCGTCGCCTCGGCGGCGATCGCGATCGTTTCCTATGCCACCCACCTGACCCGCAGTCTCGAGCTGCAGACCGTCGACGCCCGTTTCGGGATCCGGGGGACGCAGGAGCAGCCCGACGACGTCGCGATCGTCGCGGTCGACGACCGCACCTTCAGCGAACTCGGCCGCCAGTGGCCGTTTCCCCGCTCGCTGCACGGGCGGGTGGTCGACCGATTGCGGGAAGCGGGAGCGAAGGTGATCGCGATCGACATCCAGTTCACCGAGCCGACGGTGCCGCTCGAGGACGAAGCCCTGATCGGAGCGGTCGCTCGTGCCGGCGGTGTCGTCCTCTCGACCACCGAGGTCAACGCCCACGGCGAAACCCGGGTCCTCGGCGGCCCTGAAGTGCTGCACGAAGTCGGCGCCCGGGCCGCCAGCACGGTGGTGATCCCCGAACCCGGCGGCAAGATCCGCAAGCTCCACTACTCGTTCGACGGCCTCGTCAGCTTCCCGATCGCGATCGCCGAAGCCGACACCGGCGAGGAGATCGACCCCGCCCAGATGGAAGGCGACGGCGAGGCCTGGATCGACTATCGCGGCCCGCCGCTGACGCTCGCCAACTACTCCTACTCGCGGGTCCTGCGCGGCAAGGTCCCCGCCTCCGCCTTCCGCGGCAAGACGGTGATCGTCGGCGCCACCGCACCGTCGCTGCAGGACGTGCATGCGACCTCGACCACCGCCGACGAACTGATGTCCGGACCGGAACTCCAGGCCAACGCCGCCTGGACCGCCGAGCACGGTTTCCCGCTCACCTCCTCGAACGCCATCGTCGACCTGCTGCTGATCCTCCTGCTGGCGGCGGCCCCGGCGGCGGCGACCCTGCGGATGCGGGCGCCGGCGGCGCTGCTCGGCGCGGTCGCGCTCGGTCTTCTCTACGCCCTCGCCGCCCAGCTGGCATTCAACTCCGGCACGATCCTGCCGGTCGTCTACCCGCTGCTGGCCCTGGTCCTCTCGGCGCTCGGCGCCCTCGCCGTCAACTACGTCCTCAACGCATTCGAGCGCCAGCACGTCCACGACACCTTTGCCCGCTTCGTCCCGGCTGCCGTCGTCAGCGAAGTCCTCGCCCGCACCGACGACGACCTGCGGCTCGGCGGGGAACGGCGGGAGGCGACGGTCCTCTTCAGCGACCTGCGCGGCTTCACCAGCTACTCCGAGCAGCTCTCTCCGGACTCGGTGATCGCGGTCCTGAACCGCTACCTGGGGGAGATGAGCGACGCGATCATGGACCACGGCGGCACCCTCGTCGCCTACATGGGCGACGGGATCATGGCTGTCTTCGGGGCTCCCGCTGGAGCAGCCCGACCACGCCGACCGCGCCGTCGCTGCGGCCCGCGAGATGCTCGAAGTGCGGCTGCCGCGCTTCAACGCCTGGATGGAAGAGGCAAGAATTTATCGGTCCGGCATGGAGCCGCCTTCCCGGGGCGAAGAGGGGTTGGACTGGGACGAGCGACCGGGTAGGATGAGGCGTAGGAACCGTAATATCCAGAGGTTCGGAAAAATAACGGATTTACCGATCTTGATGCTTGATTGGAGCCGCACCGCCTACAATCATGCCGCTACGGGGGATACCCCGAGGTCATAGAGCGAACTCGAGCCGCCCGCCGGCTCGACTGGGATCGTCTCGCTCGACGGACCGTCCGAACACCCGCAGAAACCCGTCCTGCCGTCGCGCTGGCTACCGAGCACTCGGACTACGACCTTCTGCGACCGGCGTTCCGACGATTAGCCGCCGAACGATTGTTCGACTCCCAGTTGAGTCGGGGATTTTTTTTCCCCATTGCCGCACTCGCGCAGTTCGCGGGAAAGCACCGGGCCAGCCACGCGGACCAGATGTGTCACGCCGGCGGCCGGCGTCCCCGGAAACCTCTCGGCTCAGTCGCGCTTGTAAGAACCCGGGTACAATCCCGGTAACTTTCCACGAACCCTAACGACGCGTTCGCCTGAGAAAGGCCGCCATGAAGACTGCCAGGCGTAAGCGATCCGGGCAGACGGCCAAGGTGGCCGACACCACGCCGACGACCTTCTCGTCCGACCTGCTCACGCCCGAAGAAGAACGCGAACTGCTCACCAGCTTCTGGGACTGCAAGAGCGAACTGGTCCGCGTCCTGATCCGCCACTTCCCGCGAGCTGCGGCCGCACCGCCCGCCGCTCGAACCCTGGCCGATGGCCCAGTTCATCCGCGACCACTGCGACCGACGAGACGCCGCGAGGTCATCGCCGTCCGCCGCCTGCACGACCGCTACGTCCACTTCAAGCACCGGCTCGCCTCGCGCCAACATCCGCCTCGCCGCCCACGTCGCCAAGCGCTTCCGCCACCACGCCCTCGAGCTACGCCGACCTGCTGCAGGAAGCCGTCTGCGGCCTGATGCAGGCCATCGACCGCTTCGACGTCAGCCACGGCACCCGCCTGGCGACCTACGCGACGTGGTGGATTCGCCAGACGCTGCAGATCGCCGTCGCCCGCCAGAGCCACCTGGTCAGCCTGTCGCCGCACCACCTGCAGGAACTCGGCCTGCTTCAGCAGGAATCCGAAGCCCTGGCCCACGGCGGCAAGCACCTGCCCAGCCCGCAGGAACTCGCCTCGCCGCACCGGCAGCAGCCTCGAGCACCTGACCCACCTGCAGACCGCCACCCGCACGCCGGTCTCGCCTCAACGCCGTCCTCGACGACGACAGCGATTTCAAGCTCACCGAGGCGATGCCGGACAACGAGAGCACGACGCTGCAGGACGAACAACGAACGCCAGGAAGCCCTCGGCTTCCTGATGGAGAACCTGCGGCCGCGCGAGCGGAAGGTGCTCGACCTCCGCTTCGGCCTGACCGGCAACGGCACGCACAGCCTCCGCCAGATCGGCCACCTGCTCCGCATCAGCAAGGAACGCGTCCGCCAGATCCAGAACCGCGCCCTGGAGAAGCTGCGGGCCTCCGCCGAACGCGTCGGCTGGGAGCCGAGCCTGCTGCTGGAGTGAGTGCGGACGGGCGAAGTGACGTGAAGCGATCCACGACGCGGGCCGATGTTTCGGCCCGCGTTTTGTTTCGGGCTGGAGACGGGATCGGAATCAGTTCCCGGGGAAATGCGGTTGGCGGTATAGTACATGTGGAGAGGGAGGCTTTCGCCCATGAGCCGACTGCGGATAAGAGTCTTGCACTGGCTCCTTGCCAAAACGGCGAGCAAACATGGCGTGCATCCGGAATACAACCTCCTCCACGTTGCCTACGACCGATCCCCGCCACCTGGGACGACACTCCCCGAGAAGTGGACGTGGCGGGAACCGCCGGGGCTTTACCTCCGGGTTGCGGCTTGGGAGGCGGGATTGACGGAGATCCTGGTTCAGGTGCATTACCGTCGTCGTCGGCACATTTTGGGAACGAACGACTGCCTTTCACGACCCGGGCCATCCGTACCATTTCCCGGTCGACCGTGCAGTAGTCTTCTCGGACTGGGTCAAGTTACCTTACCTGACCTTGCACGGGTTCGGGTTGTACGCAGCGACGATCTACTTCCGGGCGGTCAGGTCGGGAGAAGATGAGGATGAAGAGCCGGGGGAAGAGACGAGAACACGCCCTTGGGATCCCGAGGATTTGGGTGAGGGCTGGGTCTTCGGGGCGGTCGATTATTTCCGTGTGGTGAAGCCATGAAACGCCGCTATCGCAATCAGCCCCCGCCCGCCGACGCAATACGGCGGCGGCGAGGGGTTCGAGTTCAAACTCCAGCATGACCGCGTCAACGCCGGGAAGCCGCTTCCCCCGCCGGTCGAACTCATACCGGTCGGGCCGGCTCCCACGGTCTACGAGTTTCGGCCGGAGCACGACAAGGTTCGCTCGACGAGTGGCGTTGGTCTCGAACGGCGTGCGGCGTTCGTGGCCGAACTCGACAACTGCAGGTTGAAAGGTTGTGGATACCCCCAAATCAAAGACCCGTGTTTTCAATCCCCGCGAGTGGGAAGATGTGATCCCCGATCCGCTCGTTTGGCCATCGTTAACAGCGTTTTTGCTTCGATTAGGCTATGTCCATGATTGCCGTCCATTTCTTGCGATTGCGGGCGGACCTCTCGCCAGTTATTGGTTGGCGGGCGAGTTGACCCGATCTGATTGAAAGAACCAGTCCTACGGTGGCTTGGTCAGAACTGGCGACAGGAGTGGCAGCGGATTGACGACAACGCGAAACGCGAACTGGTGGATTACTTTGCCGAGCAATTCACTCGCTCAGAAGGAGCGAAGAACCTGATTCATGAGATCGTCAATTCGCTGCGGCATGGTGGATAGGCGGACAACTCTCCAAGCGCGTCGGCTGGGAGCCGACTCTGCTGCTGGAGTGAGCGAAAGCGAACTGGTAAACTCGAAAGCCCACCCGCGACGGGTGGGCTTTCTTCATTCCCGGTGAGCCTAGTGCGCCCGCTTGTCCCGCTTCTCTTGCTTATTGCTCTGGTCGGTTGCAACCGCAGCAAGCCCGCCGCGGCTCCGACCGAGGCCGGGGTGGGGAACTACTGTCAACTCGGACCGGTCGGTCTCGCGGTCGAATGGCAGGCTCGGGAAGATCCGCATGCGCGGGATGATGGGTCAGGACGGCGAATCGAAGGACGAGGTGTTCACGGTCAAAACGCGGTTCAAGCTGCTCGACGCGTCGGTACCGGTGAAGCAGTTCGCCCTCCAGCGCGACGGCATGATGTTCGGCGGAGGGGCGGTATCGAAGCTGCTCGACGAGAACGGCCGCGAGTTCAAGCCGGTCGGCGGGTTCGGCTTCGACGCGGTGAAGGCACGGCGCACCGCGGACGCGATCCTACTCGGCGAGAAGCCGGAAGCGACCGACGTGTTGACGTTCGAGTCCACGGCCGGCGCGATCGGCGACCTGACCTCGAAGTGCCCGCGAATACCAGCAGCAACAGCCGGACGGCAAGTTCCTCCAGCCGAAGGAACCGGGACGTTCCGGTTTCGCCTCCCGCCGCCGATGTGGGGCGGGCCGCCGCCGAGCGCCGTCCAGGCCGGGCCAGGAAACTGGGCGACGGTCGGCCCGGTGTCGATCGCGGTCGATCGGTGCGCCGTCGGGAAGGTGAAGATCGACCCGTTCCGCCCGGCCGGACCGCGACGGTCGCAGAGTCGAAGGACGACGTCTTCGCAGTGACGGTGAAAGTCAAACTCGCCGACGCGACCGCCCGCGTGAAGAAGCCGCCGTTCATCCCGGACTGGGTCGGCGGGTCGTTCAGTCGGTCCCTCGGTCACCCTCAAATCAGCCCGGCGAGGCGTTCGCGGGGCAGCTTTTTCCGCTTCGGCTTCGACACGATCATCGACGCAAGAGTTCCGACGTGGAACTGTCCGCGGCCAACCCAGAGTTCACCGACCTGCTCACATTCGACGCGAAGGCCGCGGGCGGAGGAACTCTATCTGACGCTGTGGCCGAAGTGGGAGGAGCGGAAGCCCGACGGTTCGTGGACCGACCCCGGCTACGACGGCGAATTTCGTTTCCGCATTCCGAATCACTGTGGGCCAAGTAATGAGGGTCAGGAGGCGAGGTAATGAGGGTCAGGAGGCGAGAATGGACGAAACCGCCTGGCGAGAGCTTCTCGGGACTCTGACTGTACAGAGGCCTCTCGTTCCGGCCAATGATAAGCAACTCGATCAATACGAGCTGCAATCAGGGCTTCGCCTCCCAGCCTCGTACCGGTCGTTCTGTCGCGTATTCGGTCCCGGTGTCCTCGGGGACTGGTACGACTTTGCAGTTCCGGGATACACGGGCAAGCAAACCGACTTCTACGAACTCGCTGCCAAGAACACATACTTTCGGAAAGGCTCGTCGGGAAGAGTATGCGGAGGATGTTGAACAGTTCCGGCGGGCAGTCATTTTCGGCAGCGATCAGACGGCAGCGATGTTCCTCTGGGATCCAGGCGAAATTACCAAACCGAGAGCGAACGAATTCGCGGTGTATGCGATCTGGCGAGACTGGACGAACAGAGCGGGTGTGCGACACGTTCTGGCAATTCGTACTGATCTGCCTGCACCAAGGTGAGAAGACCCTGTACGACGAACCGCTCGCACGAATTCCGTAGACGCAACTCAAGCTCCCCGAGCGGAACACTCTTCGAACTCGCGCTAGAGAGTCGCGCGAGACTTTTCTACAGCCGACCGCGATCTAGTCCTGGGATTTTCAGCGTTTCGTGAGATGTGGCCGATTGAAGTGGGTGTTAACCCGGCCCGTTCGAATCCCTCTCGGTGTCCGAGACGAACACTCCTCGAACT
>CAVRVU010000002.1:0-507432 GCA_963724745.1 uncultured Actinomycetes bacterium | reverse complement strand
ATGCTCAAGGCTGTCCGAGTGCTCCCAGATCCGGGACCAGTGCAGGCAAGTTGTGCATCCGGGCGCATCGAGGTACGACTTCGGTACACGCGTGCCGGTGGGGCGCGGGGAGAATCGTGAGAGCAAGGGGGAGTTTGGATGGGGGTCAGGTTCAGGGGTACGTTCCTGTGCGGATTGAGCACCGTGGCACTGGTGATGGCGTTCGGGCTTCCTTTGGCGGTAGCCGCCGATCCTCCCGAGTACGAACTCACCCGCAGCCTTGGTCCCGACGGGACCGCGGCCACCGAATTCGTCAATCCCGGTGGGATTGCGGTCGACCAGCAGTCAGACCTGATCTATGTGTTCGATTTGAGCGCAAGTGCGGTGTACCGGTTCACGACAGATGGAGAGCCAGCAGATTTCTCCGGGGCCGAAAGCTACATCTCTGGGAGCCGGATCGAAGGCGTGACCAACCTCGGAGGAGAGGGCCGCACCCAATTGGCGGTCGATTCGATTCGCCACATTCTCTACGCAACGACCCTCACCGGAGTCAGGGCTTTCGATGCCGCCGGGGAACCTTCCCTGTTCTCGGCCGGCCCCGGTGCCGGGACCAGCGAAATCGGTGGGTTTACGACTCTTAGCGGAGTCGCAGTTGATGCCAACGGCTACATCTATGCCAGCGAGCGGCAGGCAGATGTAGGCGGGGACCCGGAAGCCGACCTGGTGAGGGTGTTCGCGCCGACGGGCGAACAGGTGACCCAATTTACGACCACCGAACCCGCAAACCTGGCGGTCGACTCTCACGGCGCTGTGTACGTGATCCGTTGGAGTAATCGCACTGTGCGCAAGTACACGCCCTCGGTGTTTCCGGTAGACGGGACCACCACCTACGCTGCGGCCGCTGAACCGCTCAGCCCCATCTCGTCCTACACGGTCAGTGTCGACCCGAGCACCGACAACGTATATGTTGCACAGTATGTGTTCGACCCGTCGATCACCATCTATGACGAAGCCGGTGTTCTTCTAGGCTCCTTCGCAGGCCCCGGCGAAGAAGGCGAACTTGGCGTATCGCAAGGCCTCGGGATCGACGACGGCAGCGGCCGGGTATTCGTCGCGAACGAACCTGTATTCGAAGCGCCCCCTCGTCAGGTCGAGATCTTCGACCCCGTGGTCCCGAAAAAACCCGTGGTCGAATTCCTCTCGAGCAGCGAGGTGGGGACCGGCGCCGCGGTGCTGCACGCGCGGATCAATCCCAAGCGCCTGGAAACGAGCTATCGGTTCGAATACGGCCTCGAAGACTGCTCGGCCAGCGTCTGCGCCGTGGTGCCGGTCGGAGGGGGCGAGATCGCCGCCGGTGAGGAAGGGGTGGTGGTCTCGCAGGCGATCGCCGGGCTGCAGGCCGGCACGACCTACCACTACCGGGTTGTCGCGACCAACGAACTCGGAGAAGACGAAGACCACGAAGAGGACACCTTCACCACCGAAAGCAGCGGCGGTGACTTCGCCCTGGCCGACCGGCGCGTCTGGGAGATGGTCTCGCCCCCGAATAAGCATGGAGGCACCCTGGTCGGCGCCACCGAAGGGCCGATCCAGGCAAGGCCCGACGGAGAGGCGATCACCTATCTGAGCCGCGGGTCGATAGAAGCCGACCCCGAAGGGAATCGAGCCCCCGAGCTCTCGAGCGTGTTGTCGCGCCGCAGCGGATCGGGATGGACCGCAAGGGACCTGACGGTGCCAAACGAGCGGCTCGCACCGATCTCCCAGAGCAGCGAATACAAGCTCTTCACCCCGGATCTGTCGGAGGCCGTGATCGAACCGACCAGCGGCACGCCGCTCTCAGAGCAGGCCTCCGAACGCACCCCCTACCTGCGCGAGAACTCAGAACCCCCCCAATACACGCCCCTGGTGACCGGCAAGGAAGGCTTCGCGAACGTGCCGGAAGGCACCGAATTCGGCGGGCCGCCGAGCGGCGCCAGCCCGATCAAACTGGAATCGGGCAACTCGAGGCTGGACGACGTGGTCCTCAGCTCATCCGTTCCCCTCGCTGCGGGAGCCCCGAATCGCTCGCTCTACCATTGGACCGGCGGGCAGCTGAAAGCGCTCAGCGTGGTGCCGGCCGAAGGTGGAGAAGAAGAGAAAACGATCGGCCCCGCCACGCTCGGCTCGGGGCAGGGATCGGTCGAAAACGCAGTCTCGGAGGACGGATCGCGAATCTTCTGGGCAGCGGGCGTCTATGAGGCCACCGGGAGCAACCTCAAAGCCCTCTACATGCGAGACACCGAGGCCGAAGAGACCGTCCGGCTCGACGTGGCTCTGCCGGATGCGACCAACGACGGCGCCGCGAACCCCGTGTTCCAGGGCGCGGACCCCGATGGCAGCGTGGTCTTCTTCACCGACACCCAGCAGTTGACCAAAGGCGCCAGCCCATCGGGTCGGGATCTCTACCGATGCGAGGTCTCGCCGGCGGTCGGCTGCGCAACCCTGACCGACGTCAGCGCCCCCCTCGCAGGGTCGGGCAAAAGCGCGGACGTGCAGGGAATCGTCTCGGGCCTGAGCGAGGATGCCACCCGGCTCTACTTCGTCGCCAAAGGTGCATTGGACACCGCTGCCAACGAGTTTGGCGAGACCGCTGTGGCCGGCGAGCCCAACCTCTACCTCTGGCAGGAGGAAGGGGGCATCCGGTTCGTCGCGACCCTGTCGGCCGAGGACGCTCCCGCCTGGGGGGGCAGCACTAAAATCGCCGCGGCCGCCTGGCGGAACACCGGCATCTCGCCCAGCGGGCGCTACCTCTCGTTCATGTCGGAGCGCAGCCTGACCGGCGAGGACAACCTCAACCCGCTCAGCGAGGAGGCGGTCGAGCGGGTCTTCCGCTACGACGCGCTGGAGGACCGGCTCGACTGCGTCTCCTGCAACCCCACGGGCGCCGCCCCCGACGGGGAGGCCGGAGCAGGAACCGTGGTCGACCCCCGCCGCCTCTGGGTCGCCCGCGCGGTGGCCGCGATCCTCCCCCAGGCGCCGACCATGGCGACCAACGACGGCCGGCCGATCTCATCAAGACCGCGGGCCGTGCTCGACAACGGCCGCGTCTTCTTCAACTCGATCGACGCCCTGGTGGCCGCCGACTCCAACGGCGGCTGGGACGTCTACCAGTACGAGCCGACGGGAGTCGGCGAGTGCACCGCGGCCTCGGGCGACGCCGACACCGTGCGCTCGGCCGGCGGCTGCGTCTCGCTGCTCTCCTCCGGGACCGGAGACGAAGAAGCGGGCTTCCTCGACGCGAGCGAGAGCGGCGAGGACGTCTTCTTCCTCACCCCGGCGAGGCTCTCGGTCACCGACGTGGACGACCAGCTCGACGCCTACGACGCCCGGGTGGACGGCGTCGAGGCGATACTCCATCCGGTCAGCGAGTGCCAGGGCGAAGCCTGTCAGGCGGTCCCCTCGCCACCCGTCGACCCGACCCCCGCCAGCGAGGCCTTCCGGGGCCCCGGCAACGTCAAGCCGAAGCGCTGCGCCAAGGGCAAGCACAAGGTGCGGCGCAAGGGCAAGACGCGCTGCGTCGCGAAGAAGAAGAGCGGCAAGAAGACGAATAAGAAGCAAACCAGCCAGGACCGGAGGCCGGCTCGATGAGGCGCCTCGCCGACGCACCCCCAGCCGTATCCGGATCTAGCAAGGAGCCTTCCAGCATGTCCCGTCGCCTCGCATCTCTCCTCGTCGCCTTTTTCGTCGCGGTCCTCGTTCTGCTGCCTGCCGGCTCGGCATCGGCGGCCGCCCCCTGGTGGCAGGTGCTGACCGGCAGCCGGCCGACGAACCTCTGGAAACCCAAAGACCCCACCGAGTTGCAGCAAGTGAGCACCGAACTCTTCTTTGGTCTGGCCTTCGCGGCCAAGGTCGAAGTCGGCGGCTCGGTCCTTGGCTGTCTCGGCACCGGCACGCTTGCGCCCTTCGGCGGGCCCTCGGCGGATGAACTCTGCGAAGACGAGACCGGTTTTGCGGCCAGCGAAACGGCGGCCGAGTTCGAGGCGATGCTCGAAGGCTCCTACGGCGCCGGGGAAGTCGAAGTCAGCGGTGGGCCGGTTGGAGCCCTTCCCTTTGAAGTGAAATCCCCCTGGGGTCCCCCGATCAAGGTCTCGGCGCTCGAATTTGAACTCTTCGGGACCGTGTTCGAGATGGGCACCGCGAGCACCACGATCCTCGGCGAAGCGAGCGGTCGCCTCTTCGTCACCCTCACCAACCTCGGCGACGCCCCGGTGGACGGCCGCACTGTGCCGATAACGATCGAAGACCAGCTGCCCGAGGGGGCGGTCGCGACCGGGGTGCAGGCATTTGCCGGCCTCGAAGACCAGCTCGGCAGTAACCCGGTGCAGCCGCAGCCACCGGCGCCACCGACCCCGCCGACCCCGGTCGAATGCGACGTCAAAGCAACCGACCTGGTGGTCTGCAGCTTCGCCGGCACCCTTCCCTCCTACGAATCGATCGAAATCGAAATCTCCGTCAGCCTCGGGCAAACCCCGGTGGCCGGCGAGGACGGCGCGGTCTCGGTCTCGGGCGGCAATGCTCCCCCCGAATCGGTGGATCAGCCGATCAGGGTCAGTCCCGACAAAGCCCCCTTCGGGCTCGAATACTTCTCCATGGAGCCGGAAAAAGAGGGGGGGGAACCTGAGACCCGGGCTGGCAGCCATCCCTTCCAGCTGACGACGACGATCCAGCTCAACTCGGGGGCGCTGCTGACCGGCAAAACGCCGAGAGAAACCCTGGTGGAACAGCCCGCGCTGCCGAGAAACCTCTCCTTCCCGCTGCCGATCGGCCTGGTCGGCAACCTCAGCAAGACCCCTCGCTGCCAGCTCAGCCGGTTCTTCGAACCCAGCACCGCGGAGAACTGCACGGCCGACGCGGCGATCGGGGTGGCCTCGACGACCATCATCGAACCGAAAGCCTTCGCGATCAACCCGGCCCGGATCGCGGTTCCGGTCTTCAATCTGCCGCCGGCCGAGGGCGAACCGGCGCGCTTCGGGTTCAACGTCAAGGGCACGCCGGTGGTCATCACCACCGCGGTGGATCCCGACGACGACTACCGCATCATCGCCTCCGTCAGGAACGCCACCCAGCTTGCCCAGTTCCTCTCGAGCACGGTCGTCCTCTGGGGAACCCCGGGCGACCCGCGCCACGACTCGGCGCGAGGCTTTCCCTGCACGGAAAACTTCGACAGGGTCACCCAGCCCGAGAAATGCGTGCGCCCCGCGGGCCTCGGCGAAGAACCCCTCCTGCGCCTGCCGGTCTCCTGCCAGGGGCCGCTCGACTTCGGCGTCGTGATGGAACCCTGGAACGTGCCGACCGGCGCCGTCAAGGCCGAGGCCTCCTTCGGCGCCCCGGGCATGCAGGGCTGCAACAAAGTGGGGATCCTCAACCCGACGATCGCCGCCTCGCCGACCAGCAAGCTGGCCTCCAACCCGAGCGGCCTGAACTTCCAGCTCGACCTGCCGAACTCCGGCATGTCCAAACCCGAGGAAATCGCCGAAGCACAGGCGAAGAAGGTGGAGGTGACGCTGCCGGAGGGGATGAGCATCAATCCCTCCCAGGCCGAAGGCCTCGTCGCCTGCTCTCCCGCCGACTATGCGCGGGAGCGCTTCGACTCGCCGCCGGGCGCGGGCTGCCCGGAAGCCTCGAAGATCGGCGACGTGCAGATCTCCACGCCGCTGTTGAACGAGGAAGTGCGGGGGTCGCTCTATGTTGCGGCGCCCTTCGACAACCCGTTCAACTCGCTGATCGCCCTCTACATGGTCGCGAAGACTCCCGAGCGGGGCGTCCTCGTCAAGCAGGCCGGCGTCGTCAGGCCGGATCCGAAGACGGGGCAGATCGTCGCCACCTTCGACGACATCCCCCAGATCCCGTTCAGCAGCTTCAGGCTGCACTTCCGGGAGGGCGGCCGGGCCCCGCTGGTGACCCCCCCGGCCTGCGGTGACTACGACATCGTCGCCCGCTTCACCCCTTGGTCGGCCGCCGATCCGAACAATCCGACCCCGGCGGAGATCGTGACCAAAACCAGCACCTTCACGGTCGAACGCGGTGTCGACGGCGGCGCCTGCCCGGGTGGCGGCGTGCCGCCGTTTCACCCCGAACTGAGCGCCGGCACGATCAGCAACGCGGCCGGTCACTACTCGCCGTTCAACGTTCGCCTGGCCCGCAAGGACGGCGAACAGGAGTTCACCAACTTCTCGATCAAGCTCCCGCCGGGAGTGATCGGCAAGCTGGCCGGGGTCGGCGTCTGCTCCGCCGCGGCGATCGCCGCGGCGAAGGCGCGGACCGGCCCCAACGGCGGCCTGGAAGAGATCGAACACCCCAGCTGCCCGGCGAGCTCCTACGTGGGTAGGACCCTGGTCGGGGCCGGGGTGGGGGCGAGCCTCACCTATGTGCCCGGGCAGATCTACCTGGCCGGACCGTTCAACGGCGCCCCGATCTCGCTGGTCTCGATCACCGCGGCCCGGGTCGGCCCCTTCGACCTCGGCACCGTGGTGCTCCGGCTGGCGGTCAGGGTCAACCCGGAGACGGCGGAAGTGTTCGTCGACCCGACCGGCTCCGATCCGATCCCCCACATCATCCAGGGGGTCCCCGTCCACGCACGTGACATCCGTGCCTACGTGGATCGCCCCGAATTCATCCTCAACCCGACCAGCTGCGAGCGCACCTCGACGGCTAGCACCGTCCTGGGGTCCGGCCTGGACTTCGGCTCGGCGGCCGACGACCAGCCGGTCACGGTGACGAGCCCCTTCCAGGCCGCCGACTGCGCCTCGCTCGGCTTCAAGCCGCAGCTCTCGCTGCAGCTGCTGGGCGGGACCAAGCGGGGCGACACGCCGCGCCTGAAGGCGGTCTTCAAGCCGCGCAAGGGCGACGCCAACGTCGCTCGGGCGCAGGTGACGCTGCCGCACTCGGCCTTCCTCGAACAGGCCCATATCCGCACCGTCTGCACCAGGGTCCAGTTCAAGGCCGGCGGCGGCAACGGCGAAAAATGCCCGAAGGGCTCCGTCTACGGCAAGGCCAAGGCGATCACTCCCCTGCTCGACGAGCCGGCGGTGGGCAAGGTCTACCTGCGCTCCTCGGACAACGAACTGCCCGACATCGTGGCGGCGCTGCACACCAGCAAGGCCGACGTCAACCTGGTCGGCCGGATCGACTCGCTCGACGGCCGCATCCGCACCACGTTCGAATCGACGCCCGACGTTCCGGTGACCAAGTTCACGCTGGAGATGCAGGGTGGGCAGAAGGGGCTGATCGTCAACAGCACCAACATCTGCAAGGGCGAGCACCGGGCGCTGGTCAACCTCAAGGGCCAGAACGGCCGGCGCCACGAATTCAAGCCCGTCGTCAAGGCCAAGTGCGGCGGCAAGAAGGCGAAGAAGGGCAAAGCCCGAGCCCGTTGAGCGGTGGCGGGGGATTTGGGGCGAAGCTCCTGCTCCTCGGCGTGATCCTCGCCGCCGTCGCCTCTACGGCGACGGCGGCGGTGATCCAGACCGAGGGCCTCCGGATCACGGTTCTGGGCCAGGTTCTGCCGTTCAAGCTGCCGCGGGATCGGGTCGCGCCGGTCGCGGTGTTCATCTCCGGCCACGTCGACACCCCCGACGACTCGACGCCACCCCAGCTGCAGAAAATGGTGATCAGGGTGAGCCGCCACGGCCAACTGCGCCCGCAGGGCATCCCGACCTGCAGGATCAAGCAGATCCAGCCTGGAACGACCACCCGTGCCCTCGCCAACTGCGGCGATGCGATCGTCGGCTCGGGCCGCTTCTGGGCCTCCGTCGTCCTCCCCGAACAACGCCCGTACCGGACCCGCGGCAGGCTCCTGGTCTTCAACGGACGACGCGACGGGCACCCGGTTCTCTTCGCCCACATCTTCACCACCCAGCCCTTCAACACCTCCTTCGTGATCACGTTCGGGATCGAGCGGGTCCGCGAAGCCCAGTTCGCCACCCGCCTGACGGCCGACTTCCCGCGAGCGCTGGGCACTTGGGGATTCGTCGATCGCATCAAGCTGACGCTGAGGAGGAAAATCACCGGCCACGGTCGGCAGCGCAGCTACTTCAACGCCAGCTGCCCGGCGCCGGTGGGGTCCCGAGTCGGCAGCTTCCTGCTGGCGAAGGCGGGTTTCTTCTTCGCCGAGAAGAGGCCGATCTCGCTCGACGTCGTCAAGGTCTGCGGGGTGAAGGAATGAGGCTCGGCGCGATGCTGCTGGTGGTCCTGGCGGTGTGGTTGGGCCTCGCCGCCACGCCCGCCGCCCGCGCGAGCTACGACCCGCTCGGCTCGGGCACGACCGTTCTCAAGCTCGACAGGAGCTTCCGCGACCTCCTGCAGAAGCACGGCGTGAAGGTCGCGACCCGCGAAGGTGCAAGGTTCAAGGCCGGCGCCCTGCGGTTCCCGGTTTCCGGCGGCAGGTTCGACCCGACCTCGGAGAAGGGCACGGTTGAGCACGGCGGGACGGTCCTGCTCGAAGGTGGCGGCCCCCCGGTTTCCCTCAAGGGGCTGCAGCTCAAAACCACCCGTCGCAGCTCGCCCCTGGTGGCGAAGCTCGGAGGCGGCCAGCTGAAGCTGGGCAGACCGCAGCGGCTCACTGTCGCGCGACGCGGCTTTGGAGACGAGGTGGCGGTGTCTTCGATCAGGCTCACGGCCAAGTTCGCCACCCGTCTCTCGAAGCGCCTGCGCCTGCGGGGTGTCTTCAAGGAGGGGATGATCCTGGGATCGTCCGTGACGCGGGTCGATCCGGCGACGGTTACGGTGGTAGCGCGGGGGAAGGCGACGCTCGAGCTCGACCCGACGATGGCGGCGAAGCTGGCCGGTCTCTTCGTGGCCGTCAACCCGATCTTCCCGGCCGAACGCCCCGGTCCCTTCACGCTGCCGATCTTCGGCGGCAACCTGGCTCCCAACCTCGGCACCGGCTTCCTCCAACTCCAGGGCGCGCTCGAGCTGACTCAGCTCGGAGGCGGGCAGGTGGTCTGGGCCGAACCCGTCCTCGACCTCGATACCTCCGCGTTCCGCCCTGAAGTCGAAGTCAAGCCCTCGCCCCCGTACGCGGGGAAGGCCGGGCCGCTGGCGGTCGCGGCCCTGGGACTTCCGGCCGGCTCCACCGCCGCAGATCCGGCGCGCAGAACGCTGTCGGTCACCGGCGGCACGCTGGCCCTCACCGACACCACCGCAGCGCTCTTGAACGAAGTCTTCGCCAAGCCCCAGGACAGGGAGAACGTCTTCGAGGCTGGCGAGGTCCTGGGGCGGATCTCGTTCGTCGCCGAGACCCAGTAGGCGAGCTACAGCCCCATCGTCTTGCCGATGATCTCCTTCATGATCTCGTCGGTGCCGCCGCCGATCGGGCCGAGGCGGGCGTCGCGGACGGCGCGCTCGATGCCGTACTCGCGCATGTAGCCGTAGCCGCCGTGGATCTGCAGGGCCTGGTCGGCGATCTCGAGGACGGCGCGCTGGGTCATCAGCTTCGCCATCGAGACCTCCTGGATGCAGTCGTGGCCCTCGTGGAAGAGGCGCAGGGCGTTGTAGGTGAGGGCTTTGGAGGCCTCGGCCTTGGTCGCCATCTCGGCGACGTGGTGGCGGATCGCCTGGAACTTGCCGATCGGGCGGCCGAAGGCTTCGCGCTCCGAGGCGTAGGCGACGGTGATCTCGATAAGGCGCTGCATCGCGCCGACGGCGCCGATGGCCATCAACAGCCGCTCCCAGGCGAAGTTGAACATGATCAGCTTGAAGCCGCCGTTCTCCTCGCCGAGCAGGTTCTCGGCTGGCACCTCGACGTCGGTGAAGGCGATTTCGCCGGTGTCGGAGGAGTGCCAGCCCATCTTCTCCAGCTTGGCGCTGACCTCGTAGCCGGGCATCTCGCTCTCGAGCACGAGGAAGGAGATCCCGCCGTGGCCACCCTCCTCGCTGGTCTTGCAGGCGCAGACGAGGAAGTCGGCGCGGACGCCGTTGGTGATGAAGGTCTTGGCGCCGTTGACGACGTAGTTGTCGCCGTCGCGCCTGGCGGTGGTGGTGAGGCCGGCGACGTCGGAGCCGGCGCCCGGCTCGGTGATCCCGAGGGCGCCGATCTTCTCGCCGGCGATACCCGGCACCAGCCAGCGCTGCTTCTGCTCCTCGGTGCCGAAGTTGAAGATCGGCGGCATCGCGATCGAGGCGTGGGCGTTGAGCCCGGCGGCGACACCGCCGGAGCCGCCGGAGCGGGCCAACTCCTCGACCCAGACCGCGTCGTGCAGGTGGGTGCCGCCCTGGCCACCGAGCTCCTCGGGGAACTTCAAGCCGAGGAAGCCGAGCTCGGCGCAGCGGCCGAACAGCTCCCGCGGGAATTCCCGCGCTGCCTCCCACTCGTCGACGTTGGGCGCGATCTCCTTCTGCACGAAACGGGTGACGGTCTCGCGCAGCTCCTCGTGCTCCTCGGAGAACGGCGGCAGCGTGGCGCGGGTGCCGCTGTCCTTGACGACGGTCACGACGCGCCCCCCTCCTTGCCCGCCGGCGCTTCCCAGTCGCCGAGCATCCGGTAGCCGCGCCCGGCGTGGTCGAAGCCCAACAGGTCTCCCTGCGGGTTCTTCTTGCCGCCGTGGTGGTAGGCGCGGACCTCGGCGATCTTGCCGTCGCGGAAGCGGAACCACTCGGTGCCCCGGTCCAGTCGCTTGTCGCCGCTTTGCGGATCGCGCCAGGTCATCGTCCACTCGATCGCCACTTGGTCGTCCGCCTCGATCAGGTTCTCGATGTACCACTGGGCGTCGATCGTCGAGACGCCAAGCGCTGCGAGGTCGCCGATCGCCTTCGCCCCCTCGTGCGGGCCCAGGCGCGTGTAGTAGTGCACCGCGTCGTCGGTGAAGTGGGCCGAGACAGCCGCGGCGACACCCGTGTTCAGTGCCTCGTAGTAGGCGCGGACGCGCTCCGTGCCGTTCACGACACGAAACTGTTGCTATAAATTTGCAGACAACGCATTTCTCGTATGAACTTTCTCGCTAGCGTGGAGGCATGAGGCGAAAGATGTGGACCGATGAGCGATTGAGCGAGCGATTCGATGGGCTAGACAAGCGCCTCGACCGCGTAGACACCGACGTCCGCGAACTGCGCGGCGACATCAGGGACCTCAAGACCCTGACGGTCCAGCTCTGGGGATCCACGATCATCGGCTGTGTCAGCGTTATCGCCACGCTGCTGGCAACCCGCTGACCTACAGCCCGTAGCTCTTGCCGATCACGTCGAGCATCACCTCGTCGGTGCCGGCCCCGATGCGGTTGAGGCGGACGTCGCGGTAGGCGCGCTCGATCTCGTACTCCTTCATGTAGCCGTAGCCGCCGAGGATCTGGATGCACTCGTCGGCGACCTCGCAGGCGATCCGCGAGGAGAAGAGCTTCGCCATCGTGATCTCCCGCACTGGGTACTCGCCGTTGCCGAAGCGCCAGGCGGTCGCGTAGGTGAACTGCTTCGCCGCCTCGGTCTTGGTCGCCATCTCGGCGAACTTGTGGCGGATCGCCTGGAACTTGCCGATCGGCCGCCCGAAGGCTTCGCGGTCCTTGGCGTACTCGAGGGTCTTCTCGATCATCCGTTCGCAGCCCGCGTGCGAGCCGGCGGCTGCCACCAGCCGCTCGCCCTGGAGCTCCCAGGCGATGTGGTAGAAGCCCTTGCCGACCTCGCCGAGCACGGCGTCGGCGGGGACGCGGACGTCGTCGAAGGCGAGTTCGCCGGTGTCGGAGGCGTGCATCCCCATCTTCTCCAACTCGGCGGAGACGGTGAAGCCGGGGACCTTCTTGCCGTTCTCGTCGCGCAGGTCGACGACGAAGAGGGTGATGCCGGCGTGGCGCTCGCTCGGGTCGGTCTTGCAGACGAGGACGATGAAGTCGGCCCGCGGCCCGTTGGTGATGAAGGTCTTGGAGCCGTTGATCACGTATTCGTCGCCGTCGCGGATCGCGGTGGTGCGGATTCCGGCGACGTCAGAGCCGGCGCCCGGCTCGGTGATCCCGAGGCTGCCGATCTTTTCGCCTTTCAGGCCGGGCTCGAGGTACTTCTTCTTCTGCTCCTCGGTGCCGAGCAGGTGGATCGGGGGGAGGACCATGTCGGTCTGGACCGCGAAGCCCATGTTGGTGCCGCCGGAGCCCGAGTAGCTCATGCACTCGGCGCGGACCAGCGAGTAGAAGTAGTCGCCGCCCTGGCCGCCGTACTCCTCCGGGAAGCAGAGGCCGAGGAAGCCGAGGTCGCCGGCGCGCTTCATCTTCTCGCTCGGCCAGTAGGTGTCCTCCCATTCGTTGCGGTGAGGCCACATCTCCTTTTTCACCCACGACTCCATCGACTCGCGCAGGTCTTCGTGCTCCTGGCTGAAGATGAAGTGCTTGCGCCCTGCTGCGTGGTCGGGCTTGATGACGCTGGAGCCGTCGGTTGCGGTCGCCACTGTCTCTCTCCTCCTGGTGAATTGCGGGACCGCATCGGCCCCCGAATGCGAAGTGGACAGTAGCACTTCCTACTTTCAGTTCAGTGCTATGGTCCGCGCCGATGAGCCAGGAAGACCAGCAGTGGAACGGCGAGAAGGTCGCCTACGAGGTGGCCGGCGGCGTCGCCACGGTGACGCTCAACGACCCGGATAAGCGCAACATGCTCTCCGGCCAGATGCTGACCGAGCTGGTCGAGGCGATGAAGCGGGCCAAAGCCTCCGAGGAGGTGCGCGCCGTCGTCCTCACCGGAGCCGGTGACAAAGCCTTCTGCGCCGGGGCCGACCTCGGCGGTTTCGCCGCCGACGTGCCGCTGATCGCCAAACACTTCGCCTCCGACCTCTTCCTCGAGTTCTTCCGCCTGATGCCGCGCCTCGGCAAGCCCTCGCTCTGCGCCGCCAACGGCCACGTGCTCGCCGGCGGGATGGGGCTGGCGCTCTCCTGCGATCTGGTGATCGCCAAGGAGGGCGCGACCTTCGGCACGCCGGAGATCAACGTCGGCGCCTTCCCCTACATGATCATGTCGATCATCTACCGCAACGTCCCGCGCAAGAAGGTCAACGAGATGATGCTGCTGGGCGAGCGGCTCTCGGCCGAGCAGGCGGTCGAGTTCGGGCTTGCCAACAAGGTGGTCCCGGCGGCCGAGTTCGACGCGGCCGTCTCCGAGTGGGCGACCAAGCTCGCCTCGAAGAGCCCGGTGCTGATGCGCCTCGGCCACGACGCGATGTACCGCCAGCAGGACATGGCGCTCGACGACGCGCTCGAGTTCCTCCGCAGCCAGCTCTCGCTCACCTTCACCACCGAGGACATCGTCGAGGGGGTCACCGCCTTCTTCGAGAAACGCGACCCGCAGTGGAAAGGCCGGTAGAGACAATGGCGACCGAGGAGAAATCCCCGAACCTGCTGCCGGGCACGGCCCCGTTGGCCGACCTGACCGCGCAGCTGCACGAGCGCCGCGCCAAGGCGCGGCTCGGCGGCGGCGAGGCCAAGATCGCCAAACAGCACGATCGCGGCAAGCTGACGGCGCGCGAGCGGATCGACCTGCTGGTCGACGAGGGGACCTTCGTCGAGCTGGGGATCCACGGCCGCCCGCACTTCGCCCAGCGGGCGATGGACGGGGTCGAGGCGCCCGCCGACGGGGTCGTCACCGGCTGGGGAGACGTCGACGGCCGCGCCACCTGCATCGCCGCCTACGACTTCACGGTGATGGCCGGCTCGATGGGGATGACCGGCGAGCTCAAGGTCACCCGCCTGCGCGAGATGGCGCTGCAGAAGCGGATGCCGTTCGTCTGGCTGCTCGACAGCGCCGGCGCCCGCATCCAGGAGGCGGCCGGCTCGCTCTTCGCCGGCTCCGGCCACCTCTTCCGCGAGGAGGTCGAAATGTCTGGGGTGATCCCGATGGTGGCGGCGATGATGGGCCCCTGCGCCGCCGGCACCGCCTACATCCCGGCGCTCTCGGACTTCGTCCCGATGGTCTCCGGCCAGGGCGCGATGGCGCTCGCCGGTCCGCACCTGACCAAAGCCGTGACCGGCGAGGAGATCTCGATGGAGGACCTCGGCGGCGCCAAGGTCCACTGCCGCAAGTCGGGGGTGGGGGACCTCGAGGTGGCCGACGACGAGGAGTGCGTCGCCTCGGTCCGCAAGTACCTCTCCTACTTCCCGGGCAACTGCGAGGAGCGTCCGCCCCTGATCGACGTCTCCGACCCGATCGAGCGTGCCTCGGAGAAGCTGATGGAGATCGTCCCCGAGTCGCCGCGGCAGCCGTACGACATGTACGACGTGATCCGCGAGATCGTCGACGACGGCGACTGGTTCGACCTGAAGCCGAAGTTCGCCAAGAACGTGATCACCTGCTTCGCCCGCTTCGGCGGCCGGCCGGCGGGGATCGTCGCCAACCAGCCCAAGCATCTGGCCGGGATCCTCGACAACGACTCCGCCGACAAGGCCGCCCGCTTCATCAACCTCTGCGACGCCTTCAACATCCCGCTCGTCTTCCTCCAGGACGTCCCCGGCTTCATGGTCGGCTCGAAGGTCGAGCACGCCGGGATCATCCGCCACGGGGCGAAGATGCTCTACGCGGTCAGCCGCGCCACGGTGCCGAAGGTGACCGTCGTCGTCCGCAAGGCCTACGGCGCCGGCTACTACGTGATGTGCGGCAAGGCGTACGAGCCCGACCTGATCGTTGCCTGGCCGGGGGCCGAGATCTCGGTGATGGGCGCCGAGGGCGCGGTCGAAATCATCGGCCGCTCGGCGATCGAGGCCTCCGAGGACCCGGAGGCGACCCGGGAGGCGATGCTGAACGCGGTCCGAGCGCAGATCGACCCCTACATCGCCGCCGGCAACGCGGTGATCGACGACATCATCGACCCGCGCGAGACCCGGCAGACGATCGCAAAAGCGCTGCAAATGTCGCGAAACAAGCAGGTCGAGAAGCCGAAGAAACGCCACGGTGTGATGCCCGTATGAATCCGTCTGTTCCTTTTCGTTGCCATCCCGCCATAAGGAACAACTGAGGAGGCGCTATGAGCTCTTTCGAGGACCCCGTAGTCATTAGCTGCTCGATCAGCGGCGTGATCGCCAACCGCGACCAGTGCCCGGCGATTCCATACACCCCTGAGGAGTACGCGGCCGAGGCGCGGCGCGCGGTCGACGAGGGCGCCTCGCAGATCCACATCCACGCCCGCAAACCCGACGGCACGCCCTCCTACGAGGTCGAGGACTTCCAGGCGATCACCGAGGCGATCCTGGCCGAGGTCGGCGACGTGATCGTCAACTACTCGACCGGGGCGATCGGGATCCCGCTCGAGAAGCGGATCGAGTACCTGCGCGCGCTGCAAGCCCGACGTCGCCGCGCTCAACATGAGCTCGATGAACTACGCCAAGTACTCGAAGCGGCGCAAGGACTTCGTCTTCAAGGCCGTCTTCGAGAACAGCTTCGACACGATCATCGAGTTCCTCACGGCGATGAAAGAGATCGGGGTCAAGCCCGAGCACGAGTGCTTCGACTCCGGCCACGTCGCCAACCTCGACCCGCTGGTCGACATGGGCCTGCTCGAGCCGCCGCTGCAGATCTCGCTGGTGATGGGGGTGACCGGCGGCATCCGCCCGACGCCGCGCAACGTCACCCTGATGTCCGACCAGATTCCCGGCGGCCCCGAGGGGCCGAACCAGTGGCAGGTGATCGGCATCTCCCGCGACCAGTGGAAGCTGCTCGCCTCCGCGCTGGTGCTTGGCGGCAACGTCCGCGCCGGGGTCGAGGACAACCTCTACCTGCCGAACGGGGAGATGTGCCGCTCCAACGGCGACCTGATCGCCAAGGCGCGGCAGATGGCCGAGGACGTCGGCCGCCGCCCGGCCTCCGTTGAGGAGGCGCGGGAGCTCCTTGGCCTTGGGGCTCGGGCTTCGGCCTAGGCGATGACCGCCGGCAGCGGACGCGAAGCGGAGCAGCCGGCGGCTGGTGGCGCCCTCAGCGACGTCAAGGTCCTCGACCTGACCCGGCTGCTGCCGGGCGGCTTCTGCTCGCTGCTGCTCGCCGACCTCGGCGCCGAGGTGCTGAAGGTCGAGGACACCGGAATGGGCGACTACATCCGCTGGGCCCCGCCCTATTACGGCAGCGAGGAGCAGCAGGCGCTTGGCACCCGCTCCTCGCTCTACCTCTCGCTCAACCGCGGCAAGCGCTCGGTCCGGCTCGACCTGAAGAGCGAGGCCGGGGCGGGAGGCGCTGCTGCGCCTCGTCGCCGCCCACGACGTCGTCCTCGACGGCTTCCGCCCCGGCGTCCTCGACCGGCTCGGGGTCGGCTACGAGCGGATGCGCGAGGCCAACCCGGCCGTCGTCTACTGCGCGATCACCGGCTACGGCCAGGACGGCCCCTACGCCCAGCGCGCCGGGCACGACATGAACTACCTCGGCCTGGTCGGGCTGCTCGGCCTGACCGGCGCCAAGGACGGCCCGCCGGTGCAGTCGGCCGGCCAGATCGCCGACCTCGGCGGCGGCGGCCTGATGGCCGCCTTCGGGGTGATGGCGGCGCTGCACGAGCGCCGGCGCTCCGGCGAGGGGCAGATGGTCGACGTCTCGATGGCCGACGGCGCCCTCTCCTGGCTGGCGATGGTCGCCGGCCGCTACTTCTGCGACGAAGAGGTGCCGCGCCGTGGCGAGCAGCAACTCGCCGGCGGCCTCGTCTGCTACCTGCCCTATGAAGCCGCCGATGGCTGGGTCACCTGCGGCGCTCTGGAGCCGAAGTTCTGGGCCGCCTTCTGCAACGGCAGTCGGCCGTCCCGACCTGGTCGAGAAGCAGTTCGAGGCGCCCGGCTCGGCGGCTTGGGAGGAGATCGCCGACCGTCTTCCGCTCGCGCAGCCGCGACGAGTGGCTCGCCTTCAACGACGAGCACGACTGCTGCATCGAGCCGGTCCTCGACCTCGACGAGGCACTCGACTCGGAGCTGTTCGAGGCGCGCGAGATGGTCGTCGAGCTGGACCAGCCCGAGCTGGGCACGGTCCGCCAGCTCGGCCACCCGGTGAAGTTGAGCCGCACCCCGGCCGACCCGACCCGTCCCGGCGCCGGCCTTCGGCGAGCACACCGACGAGGTGCTGGCCGAGGTCGGCTACTCGGCCGAGGAGATCGCGGCGATGAAGGAGTCCGGCGCCGCTGCCGGCCCGGCCGCCGAGCCGCAGCAGGAGTTCCGCGCGTGAGCACCAACAGCACCGAGCTGCTGCGGATGGGCGAGCTGGCCGAGGCCTCCGGCGTCCCGGCGCCGACGATCAAGCACTACCTGCGCGAGGGCCTGCTGCCGGAGCCGGTCAAGACCAGCCGCAACATGGCCTATTACCCGCCCGAGTTCGTCGACCGGATCAAGCTGATCAAGCGCCTGCAGGAGGAGCGCTTCCTGCCACTGAAGGCGATCAAGACCGTCCTCGACGAGGACCCCGAGCGGGCCGAGGCGATGCTCGCCCTCGGCGACCAGATCCTCGACCGGGCGCTCGCCGGCGAGCGCTCCCGCACCAGCGCCGCCGAGGTACGCAAGCGCTACGGCGTCCCCAAGGAGGTCCTCGACCGCCTCGCCGAGCTCGAGGTCCTGACCCCGAACAGTCGCGGCTACTCGCCCTCCGACGTGACGATCATCGAGGCGATCAGCCGCTTCCGCGCCGGCGGCTACGACGAGGCGATCGGCTTCACCGTCTACGACACCCTGCGCTACAAGAGCGGCGATCGAAGAGCTGGTCCGCCAGGAGGTCGACGTGGTGATGGAACGACTCGCCGGCGAGGTCCCGCCCGAGCGCGTGGTGGAGATGCTCGAAGCCGGCGCCCAGCCGCTCAAGGACCTGATCGCGGCGCTGCACACCAAGCTGATGGTCGCCGAGCTCGAGCGCCGCGGCGCCGGCCGCCTTAGCGCTCGCCGGCGCTCTCGAGCGCTTCCCGCTCGGCCTCGATGTCACCAGCAGGTGTGAGCGCTCCGTCTCGCGCGCGACCTCGCTCCGCCTCCGTCGAAGGCCTCGTCGCCTCCTCCGGCGCCGGCTCGCCGATCTGGCTCTGGCCAGGGCAGCAGCGCGACCGGCAGGCTCCAGAGCATGCCGCGCTCGCGCGGATTCCGGGCGGCCCAGCTCGGCCACCTCGATCGCCTCCGTCGTCCGGCCGACGCCGCACCAGCGCGCGGGCGCGGAGCTGCCGCCCGCCAGCCCTCCATCTCGCCGCCGCTGTCCATCGCCTCGCGGTAGAGTCCGCTCCGCCTCTTCGATCGCCTCCAGCGCCGCCTCGTATTCCTCGGCGATCAGCTGCGCCCAGGCGAGGTTGGAGAGCGCCAGGCTGCGCGAGAAGACGTCGCCGAGCCGGTCGGTCAGCTCGCAGTTGCGGCGGGCGATCGCCAGCGCCGCCTCCGGGTCCCGGCGGATCACCAGGCTGGCCTGGTTGCTGCGGATCCAGCTCGCCGTCTCCGCGTCTTCCTCCGCCACGGCCGCCTCCAGCGCCCGCTCGAAGTAGCTCCTCGGCCTGCTCGAATTCGAGCTTCTCCCGCGCGCACCATCCCTTTGCCCATCAGCCCCCAGGCGATCGGGCTGCCGAGGACGATGTCGGCGCCGACCGAGCCGTCGCCGCCGCCGATCTCCAGCATCTCGTCGAGGATCCGCTCGAAGCCGGCGAAGTCGGCGACGCAGAGGTAGGCGTAGGCGCCCGCTCCCCGAACGGCGACCCGCAGGTGCCGATCGCCGGATCGGTCGGCGAGCCCGTTCGTCTCGCGGACCGCCTCGATCCACTCGTCGGACCGTGATGGTGGATCCCCGGCCGCACCGCGGTCGCGACCTTGAGCAGGACCAGCGAGTGCAGATCGTCCCGCCGCGTCGCGACCTCCTCGGCTTCGGCGGCGAGCCGGCTTTCCTCTTCCCGGCTCATTCCCACCCGCCAGGCGTACTGGAGCTGGAGCAGCCGCGAGTGGATCGCCAGCGCCGCGATCTCCTCGTCCTCCGCGTCCAGCTCGGCGGTCAGCTCCATCACGTCGTGCCAGAGGCGCAGGGCGTCGCGCGGGCGGCTGTGGCCGGCCCAGTACGCGGCGCGGGCCGACCAGCGCGCGGCTTCCAGCGTCTCGCCTCCCTGGCTGCATGTGGTCGGCGATCAGCGCCGAGAGCTCGTCGTAGCGTTCCGGCGGTTCCAGCTCGACCAGCGCCCGCGCCGCCGCGGCGTGGGTCGCGGCCCGCTGTTCAGCCAGCTGGGTCCCGTAGGCGACCTCGCGGGTCAGCGGATGGCGGAAGGCGAGCACCCGCTCCGGGTAGATCTCGGCTTCGTAGAGGAAGCCGCCGTCGACCAATCCGCCCAAGGCGGCGCTCGATCGTCTCGGCGTCGTGGCCGGCGGTCATCCACAGCGCCTCGGCGCTGACCTCCTTGCCGACCACCGAGGCGACCTGCAGCAGGTGCTTGGCGGCGGGGTCGAGGCGGTCGATGCGGGCGCGCGAGCACGGCCTGGACGGTGACCGGCACGCCCGCGTCCTCGATCGGCTTCGCCAGCCGGTATGGCGCCGCGCTCGCCCTCCAGATAGCCGGACTCGGCCAGCTCGCGGACGATCTCCTCGATGAAGAACGGGTTGCCGCCGGTCCGCTCGTGGATCGGCTCGTCGATCCCGTCCAGGGAGGGGTCCTGCGCCGGCCAGGTCGCGCGAGCAGCTCGCACGGTGTCGGCGCGGTCGAGCGGCTGCAGGTCGATCGTCTCGTAAGCGGCTGCGCCCTCCCAGGCCGGCTCGTGCTCGGGGCGGTAGTTGACGAGGACGAGGTGTTGGCGTCCCCTCCATCCCCTCGACCAGGCCGTCCAGCATCGCCTGGCTGCCCTCGTCGATCCAGTGCAGGTCCTCGACGACCAGGACCAGGATCTTGCGCCGGCGAGGGGTTGCTGACCAGTCGGCAGAGAAAGTCGGCCAGCGCGCGCTGCCGTCCTTCGGGGTTCATCCGCGGCACCGGCCGCTCGGGGTCGGGGACGCCGAGGAAGTCGAAGATCAGCGGCAGGTCCTCGGCGAAGCCAGGGTCTAGGAGCAGCGAGCGGCCGGCGATCTTCTCCCGCGCCAGCTGCTCGGGGTCCTGGTCGCCGATCCCGAAGAAGGAGCGCAGCATCTGCAGGATCGGCATGAACGGGATCGACCTGCCGTGCGCCTGGCCCTGCGCCTCGAAGACCTCGAGCCCCTCGCCGCGGCAGCGCTGGGCGAACTCGTGGTAGAGCCGGCTCTTGCCGATCCCCGGTTCGGCGACGACCCCGACCGCGGTCGCCTCGCCGCCGCTGGCGCGCTCCAGCGCCCGGTCGAGTCGCTCTAGCTCGGCCGCGCGCCCGACGAACTGCGAGAAGCCCCGCTCGCGGGCGAGGTCGAGGCGCGAGCGCGCCTGGCCGACTCCGGCCAGCTCGAAGACCTGGACCGGCCGGCTCGCCCCCTTGATCTCGAACTCGCCGAGATCCTCGAGGTCGAGGTAGCCGCGGGCCAGCTCGGCGGTGCCCTCGGTCAGGTAGGCCTTGCCGGGCTCGGCCAGCGCCTCCATCCGCTGCGCGAGGCCGACGGTGTGGCCGATCGCGGTATAGGAGGAACCGCCGCCGCCGTCGATCGCGCCGGCCACGACCTCGCCGGAGTTGATCCCGATCCGGGTCGAGAAGTTGAGCCCCTTGGCGCGGCGAAGCTCGGCCGCGTACCCGGCGACGTCGTCGAGCATCTGCAGGGCGGCGTAGCAGGCCCGCCTGGCGTGGTCCTCATGGGCGACTGGGGCGCCGAAGATCGCCATGATCCCGTCGCCGGTGAACTTGTCGACGGTCCCCTCGAAGCGGGTCACGGTCTCGGCCAGCAGCGAGAAGAACCGCTGCATGATCTCGCGCCACTCCTCGGGATCCTCCTGCTCGGCGAGATCCATCGAGCCGCTGACGTCGGCAAAAAGCACCGTGACCTGCTTGCGCTCGGCATCGTCCTTGATCGCGTCGTTCACGAAAGTCAAAGGTTACGCCGTTCTACCTGTGGTCAAGCGTCGCATCGGATTCTTGCCCCAGCGGGCTGTGGTCAAACCCGGATGCGCTTCCGAAGCATCGCGATCGTCTTGACGAGCGCGGCGCGGACGCGGCCAGGTTCGTAGCGGACCTCGTAATGCGTGAAGCGCAGCGGCGTCATCCCCGCCATTACGTGCGCCCGGTCGCGCCGGGCGTCCCGAAGCTGCGCCGAGGGCGTGCGGTGATAGCGGAGGCCGTCCGTCTCCACCACCAGCCCGAGGTCAGGCCAGAAGAAGTCGACCTCGAATTTGTTGACACGTTGTTTGGTGAGCGGAACCGGGAGCTGCGCCGCTCTGACGATGCGGCGGAAATAGATCTCCAGGTCCGAGTCCGAGAGCCGGAAGAAGAGCTTGTCGAGCAGGTGGCGCAGCGCACGGACGCCAGGGTCACCGCGAAAGCGCATGAGTTCTGCCCGCAGAGCTTCCGGATCGATCAGGTCGCGCTTGTCGGCGTCGTTCACCGCTCGCTCGAGAGCCGTGTGGTCGAGTTCGGTCGCGAGGTCGACCAGCGTCTGCACCGGCGAGGTGGCCGGGATGTCATCGCGGAGCACGATGTCACCGGGCGCCAAGCTGGGCCGGCCACGGAACCGGATCCCGGGGCGCCGCAGTTCGCAACGCCGCCGAACGCTGATCTCGATCCACTCGCCCTCCGCTCCTATCTCCCACAGCGCAGCCGCGCTGCGATGGCTCAGGGCCGCGCCGTCCCCGCCCGCCAGGACCGCCGCCATCCACTGCCGCCTTCGGTTGAGCGCCGGCCAGCCCACCGCGTAGACGCCGAGACTCACCGGGAAGAGGCGCCCCCGTGCTACCCGATGTTCGATCGATCTCCGTCCAAAGCCGAGCGCCAACAGCTGTTGGCGGGTGACGATGCCGTGCTGCCTCGCCGCGAGCTCCCACGCCCGCTTGCTTCGCGTGTCCGATTCTTGCCCCACCCTGTTGTGGCAAGAATCGGGAGCGCCGAATTCTCCCCCTGTAGCCTCGTTCCGATGCGATCCGTCCTGGTCACCGGAGCGTCCACCGGCATCGGCCGTGCCACCGCGCTGCGCCTCGACGGCGCCGGCTGGCGGGTCTTCGCCGGCGTCCGCAAGGAGGCTGACGCCGAGAGCCTGCGGCAGGAGGCCTCGCCGCGGCTCGTCCCGGTGATCCTCGACGTCACCGACCCCAAGCAGATCGCCGCCGCGGCCGCGCGGATTGAGGCGGAGAGCGACGGCGGCCTAGACGGCCTCGTCAACAACGCCGGCGTCGCCGTTCCGGGGCCGCTGGAGACGATCCCGCTCGAGGATTTGCGCCACCAGCTCGAGGTCAACCTCGTCGCCTACGTGGCCGTGACCCAGGCGATGCTGCCGCAGATCCGCTGCGCCGAAGGCCGGATCGTCTTCCTCGCCTCGATCGGCGGGCGGATCGCCTTTCCGTTCGGCGGGCCCTACCACGCTTCGAAGTTCGCGACCGAGGCGATCGGCGACGTCTTCCGCCAGGAGCTGCGTCCCTGGGGAATCGAGGTGGCGATCATCGAGCCGGGCTCGATCGACACCCCGATCTGGGGGCGCGGCCAGGACAAAGCGGCGGAGATCGAAGCGAAATCGCCACAGACGAACCTGCTCTACGGCGCCGCGATCGAGAAGTTCCGCAAGGTGATCGAAGACACTGCCGAACGCGGGATCCCGGCGGAGAAGGTGGCAAAGGCGATCTCCCACGCGCTGGAATCGAGCCGGCCGAAGACGCGCTACCTCGTCGGCCTCGACGCCAAGGTCCAGGCGCGGATCCAGCCGCTGATCCCGACCCGCCTCTTCGACCGGATAGTTGCCCGCCAGCTTCGAGGCGCCTGACCGGCGCATATCTGCGTCCTCGGTCGCTCGCGTGGGGGATCGAGCACGCCACGCGACCCCCGCCGAAGGCGGGGTGCGAGCGCGTAGCGCGAGTTCCTTGATCTGCTTGGTCACGCGCCCCCAAGAGCGTTCATATACTGCGGTAGCCGATTGACTGGTCAATCAACGAAGGGCGCGCGTGCGTGTAGCGGCGGTACAGCTCAACTCCAACGGGGACAAGGACAGGAACCTGGCTGCGGCCGAGCGCCTGGTCGCCGCCGCCGCCGCCGACGGCGCCGAACTGGTTGCCCTGCCGGAGAAGTGGAACCTGCTCGGCAGTGGCGAGGAACTGGTCGCCGGCGCCGAGCCGCTCGACGGCCCGAGCCTGACTGCGGCACGGTGCTGGGCGCGCGAGCGCGGCATCCACCTGCTCGCCGGATCGATCTCCGAGCGCGGGTCCGAGGGCGAGAAGGCCTCGAACACCTCGGTCCTCGTCGGGCCTGGGGGAGAAGACCTCGCCGTCTACCGCAAGATCCACATGTTCGACGTCGACGCCGGGGGCGTCTCCTACCGGGAGTCGGAGTTCGAGCGGCCCGGCGGCGAAGTCGTCACGGCGGCGATCGGCGAGCTCACGCTCGGCCTCACCGTCTGTTACGACCTCCGCTTCCCGGAGCTGTTCCGGATCCTCGCCCTGCGCGGGGCGAGGATCATCGGGGTCCCCTCGGCCTTCACCCTCGCCACCGGCCGCGACCACTGGGAGGTGCTGCTGCGGGCGCGGGCGATCGAGAACCAGCTCTTCGTCCTGGCCCCGAACCAGTGGGGGGAGGCGCCGCCGCACCACAGCTCCTTCGGCCGCTCGCTGATCGTCGACCCCTGGGGCGTCCTGCTCGCCACCGCCCCCGAGGAAGAGTGCTTCGTCGCCGCCGAGCTCGACTTCGCCGCGCAGGACCGCGTTCGCGAGTCGCTGCCCTCTCTCGCCAACCGCCAGCCGGATACCTATGCCTGGCCCGAGCCGACGGAGAGTCGCTGATGGCGCAGGCACCACCGGCTGACAAACGCCGCCTGATCCTCGACGCCGCGATCCGCGTCTTCGCCCGCCAGGGCTTCCACGCGACCCGCGTCTCCGACATCGCCGACGAGGCCGGGGTCGCCTACGGGCTCGTCTACCACTACTTCAGCTCCAAGGACGAGGTCCTGAACGAACTCTTCATCGAGCGCTGGTCGCTGCTGCTGGCGGCGATCGAGGAGGCGGACAGGACCGGTGCCGATCCGCGCGAGAAGCTCGGCGCGGTGGCGCGGTTCATCTTCGACTCCTACCGCCACGACCCGGAGCTGATGAAGGTGATCATCGTCGAGGTCACCCGCGCCGCGAACTCGTTCGGCAAAACCCACCTCGAGGAAATCCGCCGCGCGTATGAGTCGATCGCGAAGATCGTCGCCGACGGCCAGGAGAGCGGGGCGTTCCGTGGCGATGTCGCTCCGATGTTCGCCTCGATGTCCTTCTACGGCGCGATCGAGCAGCTTCTCTCCGGCTGGATCTTCGGCACCATCCCCGCCTCCGACACAGACTTCGACGAGGCGCGGGATCTCCTTGTCACGACGATCTGTGACGGCCTGGAGCCACGCGGATAGGGTTTACTGCCGAGTCCCCATGGGAAAAGGTTCGAGCTAGTGGATAACGATCTGGTCAAACGTCTCGTCTGGAGCGGCCTCCTGGCCGGTACCGGCGCGCTCGCGAGCATCGCCGCCGCGCGCGTCGCCTCGCTGATCTACCGCCGCATCTACAACGAAGACCCGCCGGACTAGGAGCAGCGATGCCCGAGCCGCAGCAAAATCCGCCCCCGATCCCGCCGCCGGGGCCGCCGCCCCCGGACGATCGCTCGGTCGCCGACCTCGTCGTCGAGGTCTCCGAAAACGCATCGACGCTGGTGCGCGAGGAGATCGAGCTCGCCAAGGCGGAGGTCTCCGAGAAAGTCAGCAAGATCCTCAAAGGCTCGGCCGTCGGCGCCGCGGCCGGCGCCTTCGCCTTCCTGGCACTGATCATGATCCTGCACGGGATCGCCTGGCTCCTGGGCGAAGAACTCTTCGACGGCAACATCTGGGCTGGGTACTTCGTCACCGCGGCGATCTTCCTGCTGCTCGCGGCCCTCGCCGGCTGGATCGCCTCGAAAGCACTGAAGGCAGGCGCGCCACCGGTCCCCGAGCAGGCGATCGAAGAGGCAAAGCTGACCAAGGAGATGCTCGAAAAGGAGGCCTCGTGAGCAACGGTGCCCCCGGTCGTTCCCCGGCGGAGATCCGCCGCGACATCGAGCTCAGGCGCCGCCAGCTCGGGACCTCCGTCGAGGCTCTGCGCGGCCGGGTCAACGAGCTGACCGACTGGCGCCGCCAGGTCGAGGAGCACAAACAGCAGCTGATCGTCGGCGCCGCCGCGGTCGGGTTCTTCATCGGCGCACGCGCAATGCTGCGCCGCCGCCGAAACCGCGGCTGACGGCCCCAGGCGCCGCCATACGGCGTCCTCGGTCGTCCGATTAACGGGCTTCTCATGAGTATCCGGTTCTGTCCGGCGCCGTTCGCCCGGCTGTTCCTTTTCGGTGTCAGAGACCAAAAAGGAACAGGCCAAGCTCGGCGTCCAAATTGAGCTGTTCCTTTTCGTTGCCTCTCAACTAAAAGGAACAGCGGAAAGAGCCGGGGCCGGTGTGGGCCCCCGTCTTCCCTGCGTCCTTGCCTGGCGATTCCTGGACCTCGTCAGCGACAGCGGCGGTACTCGGTACTAGTTGACCAAATCGGTGCGGACGCTGCCGACGCCGAGCAGGCCTGGCCCGACGTGGGCGCCGAGGACGGGGCCGACCTCGGAGATGAAAGCCGGGTCGCCGCCGAAGATCTCGTAGCAGTCTTCGACCAGCGCATCGGCGGTCTCTTTGTCCTGGATGTATTGGACGACCCAGGCGTCGCGACCGGAATCGTGGCGCTGGCGTGCGTAGCCGCGCAGCCGCTCCAGTGAGCGGGCGCGGGTGCGGACGCGCTCGACCGGGGTGATCTCCTCCTCGAGGGTGAGGATCGGCTTGATCTTCAAGGCGCTGCCGATCCAGGCGCGGGCGCCGCCGATTCGGCCGCCGCGGCGCAGGTACTCGAGGGTGTCGATCGCGAACCACATCTTCAGGTCGTTGCGGGTCTCCTGGGCCTTGGCGATCGCCCCGGACGCATCGGCCCCCGAGGCCGCGGCCGAAGCGGCTCCGAGCGCGCAGAGCCCCATCCCGCCGGCGGCCGTGCGTGAGTCCATCAGGTGCAGCCGCTCGCCGCCCTTGTCTTCCTCGATCAATCGCTCGCGCGCCTGTCCGGCAGCCTCGAAGGTGCCGGAGATGCCGGCCGAGATGTGGATCGAGACGACCTCACGGCCTTCACCGAGGAGTGGTTCGTAGACCTCGATGAAGTCGCCGACCGAGGGCTGCGACGTCGTCGCGCCGCTCTCGGAAGCCCGCAGCCGCTCGTAGAACTCGTCGAAGTCGGAGATCTCCGACTCCTTCTGCTGGACGTCGTCGACCGAGACGTAGAGGCTGATCGTCTTGATGTCCCGCGCCGCCACGAGGTCGGTGGGGAGGTAGGCGGTCGTGTCGCAGACGACCGCGGTCTCGGCAGGCGAGCTCACAGATCGATTCTAGACGCGCCGACCAACTCGGACCGTAAGGCAGTGGGTCAGTTTGAAATGACGCCCACAGAGCGCTGATCTCTCGGTAGGTTCGCCGCGTCCCAACGAAATAGCGGCGGGGGCGCTGGTGGAACAGCCCCCCGCCATGGCACCGAAAGGCGGAACCTTCCGATGCAGCACAAGGGTATTGAGCCCGCTCTGGCTCAGCCGTACCGCAGGGTGGCTGGAATGGAGTTCGGTCGCTTCATGGTCAGAGCGCGCCAGCGGGAGGGGCTAACGCAGGCGCAGTTCGCCGAGAAGCTTTCGATGGACCAAGTCGACGTTTCCCGGCTGGAGAGCGGCGGGCGTTGTCCCCGGCTGGACACCTTCGTGAGGGTGATCGTCACGCTGGAAGCCGACCCCCGAGAGCTAGTTCAGGCGATCGCCGATGCCTACGACCTCTAAGCGGCGTCACTGGCCCGCTCACCGCATCCCTCTCCAGCGGGCGATAATGGCCTTGGCGCTGGAGACCTACCCGAAGTGGCGCACCGTCCCGGAACTGGCTCGGGAGATCGGGCCGTCCGGGGCGCTCACGCGGGCAGTGATTGAGCTGGTCACCGCCGGACTACTGGAAAGCCACGGCTCGGCTGTGCGGCCCACGAAGCCCGTTGCTTTCCTTGAACGGCTGGAACTACCGTGACGCTCGCAGAGCGGTTCGCCTACAACTTGACCAGCGCTCGCCGGGGCGTCGGCCTCACTCAGGAAGAACTGGCGATGATGACCGAACTGCACCGCACTGAGATCAGCCTTCTGGAGAACGCGAAGCGGATGCCCCGGCTGGACACCCTCGTCAAACTGGTCCGCTCGCTCGACTGCCCGGCTGACGAGTTGATCGAAGGCATGGAGTGGCGCTCGAACTTCAAGACCTTCGGCACCTGGGAGGTCACCGAGCCGGGCGGTAGCCTCTGATCATGGCGAAGCAGTCAAAGAAGCCCGCCGACCTCAACCGCCTCGCCGCCGCCATAGTCGGCGAGGCGACTGACGAAACGCTGCCGAAGCAGGAGAGCCAGCAAGCGCTGGCGGGGCGGTCCGGAGGCCGAAAGGGCGGGAAGGTACGGGCTTCGCGCATGACCGCCGAGGAGCGATCTGCCGCAGCCAAAAAGGCCGCGCAGGCTCGCTGGGCGTCCCGCGACTGAAGCCATCGCGATCAAAAAGCCGCTGGTTGCGGGAACGTGACCGGGGTCTGCAAGGGCTTCGAGGTCAAGAACAAGGGGCCCGTAGTACAACCTTTTTTTGTCCTACACCGGCGGGACCAGGTGCCCCGCGCGAGTCGTTTTGACTGCGGAACCCGAACGGCAAGTCAGATAGGGAATTTGGCTTTCTAGAGCGGCAAATCGGCAGTTTTGTATATACATTTTTGCCGCCGGGACAGCCGTATAATTCCTTGTGTCCACAACGCGTCTGTGATGGCCTGACGCTTTCCGAGCGGCCCCCGGGAGTCCAAGACTCGGGGGCCGTTCACATTTTGGCGTCATCTCGTCGCCCTAAATTGCTGGCTACGGAAATGCAAGGCCACATTTCACAGACCCCCGCTTGGCGCTTGGACCCGCCGAGCATGACGACGGAAACGCGTTATGGACCCGAACTCAGAAGCTTGCAGACGCTGCTCGGCTGAACGCCGCCCATCTTCCCGGACCCTCTTGCCTTCAGGCGAGGCGCTTAATGCTGCCCGCCTTCTTTCCCTGATCTTCATCGGGTCCGATAGTCGGGCGCGATGGCGAATGAGGAGGCGATGTCCTTGATATGAGGTCACGGACCGGGCTCCAGTCTGTGGAAAGCCAGAAGCCCGGCCCGCAAACCCAAGCGGCGGGGACGGTAAACCCGTCCTCGCCACCCCACTATCTGCGCCCTTAGCTCAGTGGACCACCCGGTGTAACGGCCGGTTAGAGCTCCGCTCCTTCGAAGCGGGAATGCCTGGGTTCGAATCCCAGAGGGCGCTTTGTGCAGCCTATATCGACTACCCGGTTCGGGACTGTAGCCAATCGGTTACTTCGGGCTGCCGATCTCGGTCCCTGCCGATTTTTCCATCCGATCGCTTACGCATAATAGTCATTATGAACAGGCTCAGCACCGAGAAGCGAGCGCAGATCATCGGCTGCCTCGTAGAGGGCAACAGCATCCGCGCCACGGTCCGTATGACTGGCGCGGCGAAGAACACGATCGTCAAGCTGCTCGCCGATCTCGGCGAAGCCTGCGCCGAGTATCAGGACGGGGTCTTCCAGCAGCTGCCCTGCCAGGTGATCGAGGCCGATGAGATTTGGTCGTTTTGCTACAGCAAGCAGAAGAACGTCCCTGAGCAGTTCAAGGGGACGCCGGGCTACGGGGACGTGTGGACCTTCACGGCCGTTTGCGCCGATACCAAGCTGGTGCCCTCTTGGCTGGTCGGCGAGCGCACGAAATACGACGCGACCTTCTTCCTCGAAGACCTGGCGAGCCGGATGGCCGGGCGCATCCAGCTATCGACGGACGGCCACCACATGTACGACTCATCGGTGCGGCAGGCGTTCGGGGTCGATGTCGACTGGGCAGTGATCCAGAAGAACTACGCCGCCGACACGAGCCAAGGCGGCAAATACAGCCCGCCCGTCTGCACCGGGACCAAGCGCCGGGCTATGAAGGGCGACCCGGACCCGAGCCGGATCTCAACCAGCTACGTGGAGAGGCAGAACCTGACGATGCGGATGGGGATGCGGCGCTTCACGCGGCTGACCAACGGCTTCAGCCGGAAAGTCGAGAACCTGTCACATGCTGTTTCTCTGCACTTCTGCCATTACAACTTCGCCCGCCCGCATAGGACGCTGAAGGAGCGCTACCCGCGCACGCCGGCGATGGCGGCTGGGGTTGCCGATCACATCTGGTCTCTGGAAGAGATCGCGGCGCTGTTGGACTGAGGTGGGAGAGCGCTTACTGCACGAACGTCTCGATCTCCAAGCTGGTCTCCGGCTCCAAGCTGTAGACCTCAGCCCTGTAAGACCCGGGATTCGGGTTGAGGATCGCCTTCCCGACCCGGCCATCTTCAAAGGTCTCTTCTGAGGAAACTTGGAGCATGGAGGAGCCGACGCCGCCGGGGGGCACGTACTGCGTCATGTTGAGTATGCGGAGGTGATCTGCCTTGACTTTGATCCCAAGTAGCGGCGGTCGCCCTTGAAGGTCAAGACGGAGAGAGGTGACGTATTCATCGCCCCGCCTTTGGTTTTCCTCGATTACCTGCCGCGAAACGCCGGGCGGCGTCTCAGCGACGAACGTGACGCTGTGGGCGGTCACCGAACCGGGTTGCGCGTTGTGCGAGGTGACGGACAGATCTATGTAGGTCGAGTTGTCTCCCTGCTCGGCCGAGTGATCGTCGTGCGTCGAATTGTCGTCCACGGAGACTCCCTGGGTAGCTGGGCGAATGAAGGACCAGGCAGAGTAGATCGCGAGCAGGGCTGCCAGAACTGCAACCGCAATCCACGCCCAGTCGGGGGCGCTGTAGTGCTCCATCAGCGCGGCTCCCAAACCAGCCGCGAGGCTTGCCGCCCCTGAACCCTTCTGGTGCATGCCGTGAGGCTATTCATCCCCGACGCCCTCGGAGCGCGGGATGGGCCATTTCAAACTGACCCACTGCCGACCGTAAGGCCAGCTACACTTTGTGAAGTGACGGATACGCCCCAAGCCGCAATCGCCCTGACCGACAAGGCCGCCGAGAAGATCGGCGAGCTGCTCGGCTCGCAGCCGGACGGCTCCGAGCAGGCTCTGCGGGTCGCCGTTCGCGGTGGTGGTTGCTCCGGCTTCCAGTACGCGCTCGCCTTCGACAAGGCCAAGGAGGACGACAACGTCTTCGAGGTCGACGGCGTCGCCGTCATCGTCGACAAGGTCAGCATGCAGTTCGTCTTCGGCTCGGAGGTCGACTACGTCGAAGGCCTCCAGGGCGCCGGCTTCCAGGTCAACAACCCGAACGTTGTTGCGGCCTGCGGGTGCGGCTCCTCTTTCCAGGTGAAAGAGGACGCAGCAGAGCAAGCTGCCTCCGTCGTTTAGACCGGCGCATCTCGGCGTCCTCAGTCGCTCGCGTGCAGAGCACGCCACGCTCCCTGCGTCCTTGAGCTGCTTGGCCTAAGCGACGGAGGAGCGCTTATTCAATCTGCAAAGGCGGCGACTGGGCCGGCGTTGCGGTCTCTGCGACCTGCACGTTCTCCGGCTGCTCGACGCCTATGGCCTCGGCCAGCTCGCCGGACTCGAACATCTCCTCGACGATGTCGCAGCCTCCGAGCAGCTCGCCGTTGACGTAGAGCTGCGGGAAGGTCTGCCAGTCGGAGATCTCGGTCGTCACTTCGCGCAGCGGCTGCAGCGCGGGGAGGACGTCGATCGCGCCGTAGTCGACATCGATCTGGTCCAAGACCTGGACCACGCGCATCGAGAAGCCGCAGCGCGGCATGTCCGGAGTCCCTTTCATGAACAGCAGGACCGGGTTGGCGGCGATCAGCTCTTCGATTTTGGATTTCAGCTCTGGGTCGGCCATGGAGCGCATTGTAGGGAGATCGCGTGCCTCGGCTTAGAGCTTGCGTGACGATCAGCCCTGCGATGCCCAGGAACCCGGTGATCACGGCGACCACCATCGCGATGAAACCGAGGACCATCGTGTGCTGGAGCCCATCGATCTGGTGCTCCGGTCGCTGATTCGTTGGCTCAGTTCGACTTCGAAACGCGAGCTCGACGCTCGACCATTGAAGTCATCCAGGCGGGAGTCGGTCCAGGTGCGATCTCATCTCATTGCTCCAGCGTAGGCGGCAATGCCGCACGTGTGGTGCGCAAATGTAACATTTTGTCGCTCGGAAAAGGCGAGTCGGCGTGACTTAGCCGGAAACGCTGGTCTTCACCGATAGCGCATGGATCGTGCCGTCGTCGAAGCGCTCCTTGACCGCGGCCTTCACCAGCCGGTGCTGATCGATCCTCGAGAGGCCCTCGAACTGGGGGGCGCTGACCGTCGCCCGCAGGTGGTCGCCGGTGCCCGTTTCGTCGATCACCTCGACGCGGCGCCCGGCAGGGCGGCCTCGATCATGCCTGCCAGCTCAGCCAGATCGGCGGCCACTGCTACCCGGGGATGCTCTCGCCGAGGGTCTCGAGCATCTCCTCGACCCGAACGAACTTGACCCGCGGACGACCGTGGGGCTCGCCGCGACCGACCTCGGCCGCGTTGATCGCCTGCCAGTCCTCGAAGCTGACGAAGCGGATGCCGCGCTCGGCAGTAGCGTCCTCGACGGCGACGGGATCGGGATTCTCGGGGCTGAGCAGCGTTCCGGACTCGACGTCGGCGAGGAGGTGCTGACGGTCTCCAGCGCGTCTTTCTTGTTGGTCCCGATCACGCCCGATGGGCCCCGCTTGATCCAGCCGGCGGTGTAGTGGCCGACCCTGTGGCCGGCGTCGTGGGAGTCGAGGATGCGGCCGCCTTCGTTGAGGATCAGGCCGCGCTGCTCGTCGAAGGGCACGCCCTCGATCGGGACGCCGGTGTAGCCGACCGAGCGCAGGACCAGCCCGCACTCGAGCTCTTCGCGCTCGCCGGTGTCCTTGGCGCGCAGGGAGCCACCTTCGGATACCAGCTCGTTGCGGCCGACGACGATCGATTCGACCTTGCCATCGCCCTTGATCTCGACCGGAGAGGCGAGGAAGCGGAGGACGATCCGCTGCTTTTTGCCCTCCGGCTGGCGCGAGGAAAACTCTTTCAGCGTCTCGACGTTGACCTTGGTCGTCTTGTCGGCCTCGTCGGACTCGAGGAACGTTTGGCTGGCCGGGTCGACCTCGACCTCGGACGGGTCGACGACGACTTCGGCGTCCTCCATCTCCCCGAGCTCCCTGATCTCCGGGTTGGTGAAGGCGGCTTGGACCGGACCGCGGCGGCCGAGGACGACGATCTCGCGGATCTGTTTTGCGTCGAGGGCCTCGATCGCGTGGTCGGCGGTGTCGGTCTGGCGCAGCTCGTGGTCGGTGAGGGCGAGCATCCGGGCCACGTCCATCGCCACGTTGCCGTTGCCGATCACCACGGCGCGCTCGCTGGAAAGGTCGAACTCGCGGTCGGCGTAGTCGGGGTGGGTGTTGTACCAGCCGACGAATGCGGTGGCGGCATGGCTGCCGGGCAGGTCCTCGCCGGGAATCGCCAAGTTGGCGATCGGTCTCGCAGCCGACCGTGAAGACGATCGCGTGGTAGAGCCGCTCGAGGTCCTCGACCTCGATGTCGTGGCCGATCTTGACGTTGCCGAAGAAGCGGAAGCCGTCGCGGGCCGCGGTTTTTTCGTAGACGCGGATCACCGACTTGATCTTCGGGTGGTCGGGCGCGACGCCGCCGCGGACCAGCCCGAACGGGGTCGGCAGGCGGTCGAAGAGGTCGACCTGGGCGTGCAGTTCCCCGTCTTTGAGGATGTGCTCGGCGGCATAGAAGCCGGAAGGTCCGGCGCCGACGATGGCGACGCGGAGGGGGTGTCTCTTCGGTTCCGATCTTGCTCATAGGGAGCGCGAAAGAATAGGGAATGTCGGCGCTTCAGCCGCAGCGCCGGGGCGCTGGTGCCGACAGCGCTCGCGGGGTGCCGTCGAGGGCGTCGAGCGCCTTGGCGACCGACATCGCCACGCAGGAGAAAATCGGCGTCTCCAGCTCGGTGTACTCGCTCGACTCGGTCGGGCGCAGCTCGTTGACGAGGTCGAGGAATATCGCCCGGGTCGTCGCCCTCGAAGCAGACGACGAACTCCTGGTCGTCGATCCCGTAGGAGTAGGTCGTGTTGATCGTGATCTCCGGGTAGCGGCGGCCGACCTCGATGTGGCTTTTCATGATCCGGCCGCGCTCCTCCGGCGCCAGCCCGTACCAGCGGCGCTGCTTGACCATCGGGTAGAGGAAGAGGTACCTGCGATCCGAGACGCAGATCTCCGGTGCGGGCCGCTCCTCGGAGTAGGGCGAGGGTTTGGTCATCGAGAGGAAGGAGTAGCGGCGTGCTCCGCCCATTTCGCCAGGCCGCTCTGCCCGAGGACGACGTGGAAGGTGTGGATGTCGGCGAGGTTGGGGCTCTGGCTGAGCAGGACCAGGTCGACGTCGCCCCGCGTTCCTATGGTTGAGTAGGCGCGCAGCGACCGGTCGACGGCGAAGTCCTCGCAGGCGGCGAGGAACTCCCGCTTGTCGGCGGCGCGCAGCTCGGCGTCACGGCGGCGCCAGGCGGGATCGATCTTGAAGAAACTGAACTTGGCGAAAGTGCGATCGGCCATCGGGGCCACGATAGCGCTAGCCCTGCTTCTGGCGCTACTCCGCGTCGGCCGCGGCCGTCCGAAGCGCGCCGCAGAAAGCGCTGACTTCGCCTGGCTGCCGCCGCAGACCACGTCGCGCAGACTCGCGCGGCCGCTGGGCTCTCGCCGGGCCTGATGAGCGCCGGGCTCGGCACCGTTCCCGCCGCAGCAGACCTACCTCGACATCGGCCAGGGCAACCGCGTCTTCGACTCGCTCTACGACGACCGCTGCCGCCGCGCAAGGATGGCCGCGCCGGCCTGGTGGTCGAAGCGGTGCCGAGCGAGCCGACTCGGCTCCGGCGGACATCGTTCCCGGGTTGATCGTCGCTCGACGCTCGAGGCGGGCCGAGGTCGAAGTCTCGTACTGCTCCGGCGACGTCTGCCTGCGCGCTGAGCGCTTCGACGAAAAGCCGGGTCGCCCGACCGCCGGCCGGCCTTCAAGTGGCGATCACGCTCGGCCGCGGTTCGCCTCGCCGCGGTCGCTTCCCGGACGACCTCCTGATCGCGATCGCGCGGCCGACCGGCGACACGGACGACGCCGCTGCCGATCGGCATCGCCGGCCCCGGCTTCGACGGCGACCTCACCTCGGACAGCACCCGGACTCGACGGCTACGTGCTCTCGACCGACGTGGCGCCGACGATCCTCCGAGCACTTCGGCATCGACGTCCCTTCGCGAGATGTCCGGGCAGCCGATCCGCACGCGAGGGCTCGGTCGACCCGGCCGCGATCGAAGTCGCTGGGCGCGCGGATGGCGGTGATCTCGGCGCGGCGCGGGCCGGTGATCGGGCTCAGCCTGCTCGCTCTGGGTCCTCGCGCTCGCGGCGGGCGATCCTCGCTCAGCCGCGGCCGCGGCGGCGCGGACCGGCGGTCGAGTGCGTCGGCCTCGCCGTCGTCTACCTGCCGCTGGTGATGCTCGCCGGCGGCGGCGCTCGAGCCGGGCGAGAGCGGCGGAATGCTGCTCGTCGGCGCTCGGCGCGCCGCTGCTTGCGGCGGCGACGCTGCCTGCTCGCGCGGCTACCGGGCCCTCGCCGTCGCCTCGGCGCTGACCGTGCTCGCCTACGCGATCGACGTCGTCGTCGGCTCGCCGCTGACCTCGCTCTCGCTGCTCGGGCCGAACCCGGGCCTCGGCGTGCGCTTCTACGGCATCGGCAACGAGCTCGAGGCGCTGCTGGTCGTGCTCGTGGTCGCCGGCACCGGCGCCGCCCTGGCGGGATTCGCTGCCGCGGCTTGCCGGCGCGCGGCTGCGCCTTCGCCTTCCTCGGCGTCGGCCTGCTCGCCGCCGTTCGTCTTCGCCGCCGGGCCGCTTCGGCGCCGACGTCGGCGCCGCGATCGTCTTCCCGGTCGGCGCCGCGGTCGCCGCCGCCGCGATCGCCGCCCGGCGCAGGCGCACGCTGCTGCTCGTGATCGCGGCACCGTTCGCCGTCGCTGGCGCTGCTGGCGCTGGTCGACCTCGCTCTCCGGCGCCAACGCCCACCTCACCCGCTCGGTGCTCGACGCCGGCGGTCTCGGCGACCTCTCCGACGTCGCCCAGCGGCGACTGCAGCTCTCCGCCCACAGCTTCGCCCGGCCCGTCTTGCTCGTCTTCCTGCCGCTGGTCGCCGCCCTCGCCGTGCTCGCGATCGTGCGGCGGGATCGGCTCCGTGCCTGGGTGGCGGGGCCGCCGGCGATGCGCGCCGGACTGCTGGGGGCCTGGCGGCCACCGTCGTCGGCACCCTGGCCAACGACTCAGGCGCCCTGCTGCTGGAGATCGGCACCGCCTACCTGCTCGTCTTCGCCGGCTTCGCCTGGGCGCGAAAGCGCCGCAACTACCGCCGCAGACAAAAAGTTACACTGACGCACGCGCGCTGACGTCGCAGCGTTCGAGCCATCGGAGTCGATGAGAGCGGCCTGGCAATTCGCCTGGCTGCCGCGAGATGAGCGTCACGAGGAAGGTCTGCGCGAGTCACGCCGGATTGAACGGCCCGCCATCGCATGCGATCGCAGCGCACGATGATCCATCATCGGCAGCGCTGTCTGGTCGGCATCGCTCGTGGCGGCTGATCGTCGACCCGGCTCTACGTGCCCAGCGGCTGAGCCGCGTCGACGCGTCGCCTGGCGCGGGCCGGGCGATGATCTACCCTTAATAGCTCGTGCGCATTGGTCTCGTCTCGCCATATTCCTGGTCCTACCAGGGGGGCGTGAACCGGCACGTCGAAGCTCTCGCCGAGGAGTTTCTCGGTCGGGGCCATGACGTCCGCGTGCTCGCTCCCGTCGACCCGCCCGGCCGGGTCAGCCGTGCCCTGCACCGAGCGGCGCCGGAATCGCGCGAGCTGCCCGAGTACCTGTGCCGCTCGGACGCACCGCTCGGGCTCGGCGCCAACGGCTCGGTCTCCAACTTCGCGCCGTTTCCCGGCCGGCGGCGTCCTCGCGCCGCGGCGCGAGCGTGCGCGCACGGGCGAGTTCGACGTCATCCACGTCCACGAGCCGCTGGCGCCGCTGGTCGGCTGGAACGCCACGCTCGGCGCCGAGGACGCCGGTCGTCGGCACCTTCCACGCCTACTCGACCAAGCCGCTCCCCAACTACATCGCCAACGCGCTCGGCGCCCGCCGGGTCTTCAACCGGCTCTCGGCCCGGATCGCCGTCTCCGAGGCGGCGGCCTGGACCGGCCGCCGCTGGTTCGGCGGCGAGTACACGATCATCCCCAACGGCGTCGACGTCGACGCCGCGCCGAGCGAGCCGAAGACCGCCGGGCGATGAGCTGCGGATCCTCTTCGTCGGCCGGCCCGAGGAGCGCAAGGGCCTGCCGATCCTGCTCACCGCTTTCAACGCCCTGGTCGAGCACGTTCCCTGCCGCCTGACCGTGATCGGCGCCGATCGCGAGGACGTCCTGCGCTACGTCGCCGACCCGGAGCTGCTGCGCTGGATCGACATCCGCGGCCGCGTCTCCGGCGAGGCGCTCTGGGACGAGCTGCACGAGCGCCGACGTGCTCTGCGCCCCCTCGCTCTCCGGCGAGAGCTTCGGCATGGTCCTGACCGAGGCCTTCGCCGCCGGGACGCCGGTGATCGCCTCCGAGATCGCCGGCTACAGCGACGTCGTCACCGACGGGGTCGACGGCCTGCTGGTCCCGCCCGGCGATCCGCAGCGCCTGGCCGAGGAGCTGCAGCGGGTCCACCACGAGCCCGAGCGGCTGCGGGCGATGGGCGAGGCCGCCCGCCGCAGCGCCCAGCGCTACGCCTGGCCCCGGGTCGCCGACCAGGTGACCGCGGTCTACGAGCGCGCGATCGAGGCGTCCCGCGCCGGCGCGCGCCGCCGAGCGCGTTCGCGCACTGGGCCGGGCTGCGGCCCGCCGACGGCGGCCCCCGGCGTCCCGGCCGAGCGCCTGCCCTCGCTCGACCCGCCGCCCGCGCGCAGAGGCAAGCGCGGCCGCGGCGTCGCTCGCCGGCTCGGTCTCGCGGTCGCCGGCGCTGCTCGGGGTCGGACTGACCGCTGCTCGCCGCCCAGAAGATCGGCGTCGACAACGTCGTCGAAAGCATCGTCCGCTCAAACCTGACCTGGGTGCTGATCGCTTGCGCGCTGATGGCCAGCTCCCTCTTCTTCCGTGCCGCCTCCTGGTACTGGATCGCGAGCGCGGCGCTCCCCAACCGGCCGGTCCGCCGCCGCGACGTCACCTCGGCGACGATGATCGGGGTGCTGATGTCGGCGACCTTGCCGGCCCGGCTCGGCGAGCCGGCGCGCGCTCTGACCCTGGCCCGGCGCACGCGGCCGCATGCGGGAAACCTTCCCGGTCCTGCTCGGCACCCTGGTCTCGCAGACGATGCTGAACCTGGTCGCCCTGGTCCTGCTCGGGGTGATCATCGTCTCGACGACGCCGCTCTTCCACTCCGGGACCAAGCAGATCTTCGCCTTCAGCCTGGTGCCGCTGCTGGTCCTGATGGTGGTCCTCGTCGCGCCGTTGCTGATGCGGCGCAACGGCAATGGCCGCTTGGCACGGCTCGGCGGCCATGGTGCACCGGGCCCTGATCCAGGTGCGGGCCGGGCTAGCGGTCTTCCGCGACCCGCGCCACGGCACCGCTTGCCGCTGGCGCCCAACTCACCGCCTGGGCGATCCAGCTGGCCGCCTGCTGGGCGCTGCTCTACGCCCTTGGGCTCGACGGGCAGGCCGGGATCGGTGCAGCTGCGGCGGTCCTCTTCGCCGTCAACGTCACCGCGGTGGTGCCGGCCACGCCTTCGAATATCGGCGTCTTCCAGCTGGCGGTGATCAGCGTCCTGCACACCGGGTTCGGCATCAGCACCCCGGATGCCCTTGCCTACGGCGTGATCCTGCAGGCGGTCGAGATCGCTACCGCGGTCGCCCTGGGGTTGCCCGCCCTGGTCCGCGAGGGCTTGACCTGGAGCGACCTGCGTATGCAGGCGCTGTCAGACCACCCCGGTGCGGCTTGAGTCGAAGCCGCGGGCACGTCCAGGTCATCCGAGGTAGCAGATCCGGCGCCGACTGCGATAGCCGGCTTAAATACTAAAAAACCCCAGTGTATTTGGCTAGTATCGCGCCGGAGGCGTGCCGCCACCAATCCCAGGCCGGCACTCCCAGCTACGAGGAGGCGTGCGGCCGGCGCCGTTCCATCCAAATCGGCGCCTGGCCCGCCTTCTCGCCTCTTCATAGCCAGAACGACAAGATTCCTTGACGGGTCCACAGTAATATGCATAGAGTCGAGCAATCGGCCAACAACTCACGCGAACTGGGGGAAAGGGAGCTGTGAGATACGACTCGGAAGTGTTGGAGAGAGTTGCGCAACGCTTCCGGCGCGACATGTGGACGTCCGTGGTGCCGGAAGCAATCTCCGAATCGGGGGTTGAAGTTGAGAGGTTCGGACCGGTGCAGGCGACCGCTTTCGGCGACCTGCCCGAGGTACATTTACTGCAGCAGATCCAGGGGGCAGCGGAGCCCGGTGCGATCGCGGGCGGCCATCTCGCCGCAGCGGTCGAATGGATGCGGGCGCGCGAAGTCGACTACCGGATCCCGGTGGCGGCGGGGCGTCCCGGAGCCCCCGAGGCGGAAGGCTGGCTCGGGGGGAGGGGTTACGAGCGCGGCGCCGGTTGGGTGAAAATGGTCCGCGACGGCTCGCCGCCCGACTTCCAGGTCGATCCCGACATCGTCATCTACCGGTTGGGTCAGGACGAAGCCGAAGGCGAAGGCCTGAGCACGATCGTTGCGGAAGCGCTGGAGATGCCGCTGGTGGCCGGCACGCTGTTCTTCTCGCTGCCACAGCGCAATGGCTGGCATTGCTATACCGCTGCGCTGGGTCTCGATGAGGTGCCTGTGGCCACGGGATCGATGCTGATCACCGATGGCGTGGCGCAGCTCGGAGCGGGTCAGACGCTGGCCCACGCCCGGGGACACGGCTGCAATGCGGCCTTGCTGCACCGCCGCCTGCTCGACGCACATCGAGCCGGCTGCCACACGGTGTTCGTCGAGGTCGGCGAATGCGACCTCGCCTCCTGGTCGGCCATCTGCCGCAATCTGCGGCGGGCGGGCTTCGAGGAGGCCTACGAAGGACGCAACTGGCAACGCCCGGCGCTGCATCCGGCGGAGGTGCCGGGGAGGTTCAGCGGCTGAGCTCGGGGGCAGGGGACGCTTCGGCGTCCCCGTCCTCCGCGTTGGAGTCAGGCTCGGACTCCGGCGGCAGCTCGCCACCGCGAGCGGTGCCGGCGATCAGCTCGTCGGGCGCTTTCTCGGCTGGGATGAACCCAGACTTCATCCCGAAGTAGACCGCCTGCGGGTGGTGGGCGACGATCGCCACCGTCGACTGCTCCGGCATCACCGCGTAGCCGCCCGAGAGGGTCATTCCAATCTTCTCCAAGTCGAGCAGTCGCCACACTTTCTCGTGCTCGGACTGGTCCGGGCAGGCCGGGTAGCCCCAGGAATAGCGGCGACCCTGGTCGAGTCCAATGCCGAGGCCTCGCCGGACCTCGGAATGCAGCCACTCGGCCAGCCCCTCGGCGCTTTGGACGCCAAGACCGTGCACGTAGAGCTGCTCGGCGAACTCGCCCTCGCGCTCGAGCTGTTCGATCAGCTCGGTCACCTCGGGCCCGACGGTGACGCCCTGCAGGGCGACCACGTCGCGTTCGCCCGAGTCGAGCGGCCGGTAGAAGTCGGCAAGGCAGATCCGGTCGTGCTTCGGCTGGCGCGGGAAGACGAGCCGCTCGAGCTCGCGGTCGGGATCCTCGGGGTCGAAGACGACCAGCTCGTTGCCGTCGGCGTTGCACGGGAGATAGCCGAGTCGCACCCGCGGGCTGAGGTAGTCCTGCTCGCGCCACATCCGCTCCAGGCGGGCCGCGAAGCCCTCCTCCTCGGCGGTTCCCTCGACCAGCTCGCGCCAGGCCTCTCCCTTGACTCCGCGGCCGCCCCAGTGCAGCTTGAAGAGGACGTGGCGGTCGAGGTAGGGGAAGACGTCGTCGAGGTCGACGTCCATCTCCCGCACGCCCCAGAACGGCGGCACCGGGATCGCCACGTCGGTGGCCGTCTTCGAGCGGACGCTGTCGTCGGTCACCGGCGGGCCGTCGTCGACCACGACGGGCTTCTCGCGCAGCTGCTTGGCCTCGCCCTTGATTCGCTCGACCAGGGCGGCGCGGGCCTCAGCGTCGACCAGTGCGTCCATCGTGTCCAGTCCCTGGAAGGCGTCCTTGCAGTAGAAGACGCCGGGCTCGTAGACCTCGTCGGACGCCTTTCCCTTCGGGTAGAGCGTGCGGCGGCCGAAGTCGCGGTTGATCGCGGCGCCGCCGATCAGGACCGGGAATTCGAGGCCGCGCTGGTGCAGCTCGGCGATGCAGGTCGGCATCTGCTTCGAGGTCGAGACGAGCAGCGCCGAGAGCCCGATCGCGTCGGCCTCGTTCTCCACCGCCGCCTCGATGATCGTGTCGACCGGCACCTGCTTGCCGAGGTCGATCACCGTGTATCCGTTGTTGGTGAGGATCGTGTTGACGAGCGACTTGCCGATGTCGTGGACGTCGCCGAAGACGGTTGCGATCACGACCTTGCCCTTGGTGTGGCCGTCGATCCGATCGAGGTGGTTCTCCAGCTGCGCCACCGCCCGCTTCATCACTTCGGCGGACTGTAGGACGAAGGGCAGGATCAGTTCGCCGGCGCCGAATTTGTCGCCGACCTCCTTCATCGCCGGCAGCAACACCTCGTTCAGGGTCGGGACGGCGCCGATCTTCTCGACCGAGCGCTCGATCTGGTCCTCGACCCCGTCCTTCTTGCGGCGCAGGATGTGCCAGTGCAGGGCCTCCTCGGGCTCCATGCCGGCGGTCGGATCCGCCACCTCGGCCTCGGCCTCCTCGCCCTTGGACTCGAAGTGGGAGATGAAGCGCTCCAGCGCGTCGTCGCGGCGGTTGAAGACGAGGTCGTCGGTCAGCTCCCGCTCCTCGTCCGGGATCTCTCCGTAAGGGGTGATGTGGTTCGGGTTGACCATCGCCAGGTCGAGGCCGGCCTCGACGCAGTGGTGGAGAAAGACCGAGTTGAGCACCGCCCGCGGTCGTGGCGAGACGCCGAAGGAGACGTTGGAGACGCCGAGCGAGGTCTTGACGCCGGGGATCTCCGCCTTGACCCGGCGGATGCCCTCGATCGTCTCCACCGCCGAAGGCCGCCACTCCTCGTCGCCGGTGGTGAGGGTGAAGGTGAGCAGGTCGAAGATCAACGCCTCGGGGTCGAGGCCGTGCTCGCCGCAGGCGATGTCGCGGATCCGCTGCGCGATCTCGACCTTGCGGTCGGCCGTCTTCGCCATCCCGACCTCGTCGATCGTCAGCGCGATCAGGGCGGCGCCGTGGGCCTTGGCCAGCGGGATCACCACGTCGGCCTTGTCGCGGCCGGCCTCGAGGTTGATCGAGTTGACGATCGCCCGTCCGGGGATCGTCTCCAGCGCGGCCTTGATCACCTCGGGCTCGGTCGAGTCGACCTGGATCGGCGCCGGTTGGGTCAGCGAGATCCGCTTCACCACCGCGCTCATCTGCTCGTCCTCGTCCTGGCGCTCGGTCAGGGCGACGCAGATGTCGAGCACGTGGGCGCCGCCTTCGACCTGGTCTTCGGCGACCTGGACGAGACCGTCGTAGTCGTCGGCCAGCAGCAGTTCCTTCGCTTTTTTCGAGCCCTGCGAGTTGACCCGCTCGCCGACCAGGGTCGGGCGCGGCTCCTGCACGAGCGGGGTCGAGGTCATCATCGAGGAGACCTCGATCGGTCCCGGCGCCGGCCGCTCGCCCGGGGTGCCGCCGTCGACCCGCTCGCGGATCGCGGCGATGTGCTCCGGCGTGGTCCCACAGCAGCCGCCGACGATGCTGACGCCGTAGCGCTCGACGAACTCGCCCAGCGTCGCCGCCAGGGGCTCGGGCTTTTCCGGGAAGATCGTCTCGCCGTCGGGCCCCTGCAGCGGCAGGCCGGCGTTGGGGATGCAGTGCACCGGCGTGGTGCAGTTCTCGCCGAGGAAGCGGATCGCGTCGCGCATGTCCTCCGGTCCGGTCGAGCAGTTGAGGCCGATCACGTCGACCTCGAGCGCGGTCAGCGTCGTCAGCACCGAACGGATGTCGGTGCCGAGCAGCATCTTGCCGCCGTTGGGCAGCAGCGAGACGCTGCACTGGATCGGCAGCGTCCGGCCGGTCTTCGCGAAGGCCTCACGGGCGCCGAAGATCGCCGCCTTCACCTCGAGGATGTCCTGTGCGGTCTCGATCATGATCAGGTCGGCGCCGCCCGCGACCAGGCCCTCGGCCTGCTCGGCGAAGACTTCGGCCAGACGGCCGAAGGAGATGTCCCCGAGGGTCGGGTCGGTGGAGGCCGGGAGGAATCCCGGTGGGGCCGATCGAGCCGGCGACGAAGCACTGCTCACCGGCCGCCTTGCGCGCGATTTCCGCCGCCTTGGTGTTGATCTCGAGCGTGTGCTCGCCGAGGCCCCACTCCTCGAGCTTCAGCCGCGAGCCCTGGAAGCTGTCGGTCTCGACCACCTCGGCGCCGGCCTCGATCATCGACGCATGGACACCCTCGATCACGTCTGGGCGGTTGAGAACCAGCGCCTCGTGGCATTTGCCCTCGAGCCCGCCGTAGTCCTCCTGCGTGAGGTCGAACATCTCCAGCGTCGCGCCCATGCCGCCGTCGAAGACGACGACGCGCTCGCGAGTTGCCCTTATGTAGTCACGGTCCGGCATGAACCTAAAGAGGCTACCGGGGCGCTAAAGCTCAGCGGCGAAGGCCCAATTTGCGGCGCCAGTCGCGCGCGCCCGAAGAAGCGGGAGATCGCGGGGAGGAAGCGGCGGCGGGCCTTGCTGTAGGGGTACCAGGTCGGCTCACGCTTGCCGCCGAAGCGAGTGATGACCAGGGACTCGCTGCGGCAGTACTTCTTGATCCCCGGTTCGCCGTGGCGCAGTCCGATGCCCGATTGCTTCCAACCACCCATCGGGACGTCCGTGGCGAAGTAGTTGACGAGGACGTCGTTGATGTTGATCGCGCCGCACTCGACCCGGCGGGCGACCTGCTCGGCCCGCTCGCGCTCGCCGAAGACAGACCCCGAGAGGCCGTAGCGGCTGTCGTTGGCGAGCCGGATCGCCTCCTCGGTGTCGCCGACCTTCATCACGCCGACGACCGGCCCGAAGGTCTCGTCGCGCATCACCTTCATCGAGTGGTCGACGTCGACCAAGACCGTGGGCTCGAAATAGTCGCCGGGCCCCTCGACCCGCTTGCCGCCGGTCAGCGCCCGGGCGCCGGAGGCGAGGGCGTCGTTGACGTGGTCCTCGACAATCGCCGTCTGGTTGGGCGAGGTCATTGCGCCGACGTCCTTCGGGTCCGACCCGTCGTCGGCCCCTTGACGCAGGCGGCCGACCTCCGCGGCGAGCTTGTTGACGAACTGGTCGTAGGCCGGCTCCTCGACGTAGATCCGCTCGACCGACATGCAGATCTGACCCGAGTTCATCATTCCGCCCCAGGCCGCGGCGTTGGCAGCGCGGTCGAGGTCGGCGTCGGCGAGGACGATCATCGGGTCCTTGCCGCCGAGCTCGAGGCTGACCGGGGTCAGCGTCTCCGCCGCGCGGGCCATCACCTTGCGGCCGGTGCGGTCCGAGCCGGTGAACTGGATGAAGTCGACCGCGTCGACCAGGGCGCCGCCGGTCTCGCCGACTCCCTGGACGCAGTCGAAGACGTCGGGGCCGCCGATCTCGTTCTTCCAGGCCTCGACCACTTCGGCCAGCCCGAGCGGGGTGAACTCGGAGGGCTTGATGACGACTGCTGCGCCGGCCTGTAGCGCCGGGACCGCATCGCCAAGGGCAAGGATCAGGGGGAAGTTCCAGGGGCTGATGATGCCGACCGCTTGATGCGGCCGGTACTGGACCCGCAGCTTCTTGCCGGCGAGCAGGGGGGTGTGGGGGCGGATGCTCTCCTCGCCGATGAACTTGGCGGCGCGGGCGCCGTAGAAGTTGATCAGGTCGGCGAGGTAGGCCGGCTCGTTGCTCGCGTCGGCGCGGACCTTGCCGGTCTCCGCCTGCATCGTGTCGAGAACTCGCTCCTGGTTGTCGAGCAGCCAGTCACGCAGCTTGCCGAGCCAGTGGTAGCGGCCCTCGATCCCCATCGCCTCCCACTCGGACTGATTGGCCCGGACCCGGGCCACGGTCGCGGCGACGGCCTCGGGCGAGTCGACCGGGATGCTCTTGATCGGCGTCCCCGTCGCCGGATTCAGGACCTCGATCGTGTCGGCGACAGGGGTCGACGCCCCGTTCGTCTCCGTGCTTCGTGCCGCCGTTCCGCTCTCCACCACAGCTCCCTTTCACCCGTTTGGCTGGTCAGCCAACTCTAGCGGCGAATCAGAGTTGGGTGACTATCAAGGTGATCAGCCCGGCAAGCATCCCGGTTATGACGGTCAGGACGGCGCCGACGATGCCGAGCCCGATCTGCATCATTCTGTTGAGGTCGCCGAAGCGCCCGTCCATGTCGCTGAACCGCGCTTCCATCTGATTGAACCTCACATCAATGTGCCTCTGCTGGGCGTCGAACCTTGCGTCCATGTGTTGCGCCAGGTCGTCGAGGCGCTCGTCGGTCCAGCTTTCTCTTGGTGCCATCACTGCCATGAAAGCAAGTGTAGACAAAAAGATGCAACAAGATGTGCGCAGAATGTAAATTCTTCCGCACTTCAGCGCGGGACAAGCCGATATACGGGACCTTCGAGCGAGGCGACGTAGAGCCGGTGCCGCTGGTCTTCGCCGAAGGAGCTTGGGCTCGGTACCTGAAGACCTAGTTTGCGGTCGCCGCTTGCCCGCTTCAGGTGAGGAACCAGCGAGCGCAGCTGGCCCTCGCAAAGGTCGGCGTAGACGTAGCGCCCGCGCAGGCTGGCGAGGTGGGGGTCGCGGACCACGTAGCCGCCGATGATCGAGCAGCTGCCGCCGCGGCTGTGTGGGTAGGCGAGGATCGGCTTGACGGTGCCGCCGGGATCGGGGGTGCCGCTGCTCTCGTCGGTGTACTTGCTGAAGCCCTCGAGGGCGTCCCAGCCGAAGTTGGCGCCGCTGGCCCTGCCGACGGTCGTGTAGTCGAGCTCCTCGAACTCGTTCTGGCCGACGTCGCCGATCGCGATCCGCGGCTGGCCGTGGGTGGTGTCGAAGGAGAAGCGGAAGGGGTTGCGGAGGCCGTAGCTGAAGATCTCGTCGCGCCCGGGCTTGCCGACGAACGGGTTGCTGGCGGGCACCGAGTACGGCTTGCCGCCGGCGGCGCGCGGGTCGATCCGCAGCAGCTTCCCCAGCAGCACGTTCCTGTTTTGGGCGTTGTTGGGCGGGTCGCCGCCGGAGCCGCCGTCTCCCGTCCCGAGATAGAGGAGGTTGTCGAGGAACTGCAGCTGGCCGCCGTTGTGGTTCGAGTTGACCGGGTGCGGGATCGTGATCACCCGGCGGCGCGACCCCTCCGCCGCCCGGATCGCCGAGCGGCGCTGGAACTCATCGATCTGGATCGCCCCGGCGGCGTCCGTGTAATAGACGTAAAAGCGCTTGCTGCGGGCGTATTCGGGCGGGAAGGCGACCGAGAGCAGGCCGCGCTCGCCGCCGTAGTCGACGAGGTCGCGGAGGTCGAGGAAGGTGCCGGCCCGGTGGCCGCCGTCGATGACCGCGATCCGCCCTTCCTGCTCGACGACGAAGAGCAGCTTCGGGAAGCCGGGGGCGCCGGTGACGTAGACCGGGGTGTCGAAGGAGCCGATCTGCTTCAGCCCGACGCCACGCTTGGCGCTCGATGCCGCTCCGTCCCGGGCCGACTGGCGGTCGTTGGCCGAGCCGCAGGCCGGGAGCGCCAGGGCCAGCAGGGCCGCCAGCAGCGCCGCAATCGTCGAGGCCCTACTTGCCTTTCTCGATTTCAACGATTTCGCCGCTGTCGGTGACTTCGGTTTCCGGCAGGCGGTCGCTGATCTCGACCAGGAAGGAGCCACCGGGGGTGACCCCGCCGCTGGTCTCCGCCTTTGCCTCTCCGCCGAGCCCGGCGTTGACGTCGTAGAGCAGCGTGTACTTGCCGGCGCGGACCGCGCTCAGCTTCCAGACCGCGCTGGTCGTCTTGCCGGGCTTCAGCGGGCCGAAGGCGAAGGTCTTCGCGTTCGAGGTCGAGGCGCCGCCGGGGTCGGAGGAGCCCAGCAGTCGCGGGTAGGTGGCGGCGAGTATCCAGACGGGTCGGTCGGGCTGGGCGACTTCCGAGCCGGGATCGCTGTACCCGAACGGGAGCGTGGAGTCTTCGCCCTGCTGCCCCTTGATCGTGAAGCTCACGTTCAGGCCGGGGATGGTGCGGTCGCCGCTGTTGCGGACCGCCAGATGCAACAGCGAGGTCTGACCCAGCCGCTGCAGCGAAGGAAAGCTGGCGTTGGTCACCTTGACCTCGAAAGTGCCGCTCGGTTCGTCCGCGGCGGTGGAGTCGCCGCCGCCGCAGGCGCCGAGCAACGCCGCCACCACCAGCGCGGCAAACCCGATCGCGATGGCTTGGAGGCGGATGCGCCGGGAATGTCTTCCGGTCCCCCGCAAAGCGGCCCGAACATAGCACGGGGTTTGGCCGCCTTCGCAGGCATTTCCGCCTCGCGCCAGGGGTTAGCCGGATCTCAATAAGGGGCTAACGGTTGGGGCATCGGCATCCCCTAGACTCCTGCGCACCGGGTGGGGCGTCGCGCGCTTGCGAAGCAGCCCGGATGGAGGAGCAGATGGTCGGATCCGCGGTCAACAGGGCGTTCTTGCCCGCCAAGTCGCTGTTCGAAGTGGTGGGGGAGATGATGATCCTCACCGCGCGGACGATCGTCTCTGCGATCAAACCTCCCTATCCCTACGGCGAGGAGTTCATCGGCCAATTCCTCTTCGCCCTGCAGCTCTGCTGGTTCCCGCTGCTGGTTTCGACCGTCGCCTTCGGCTTCGGCGCACCGGGCCTGCAGGCGGCCAACTTCCTCTCCCTCTTCGGCGCCCTCGACCGGCTCGGCGGCTTCTTCGTCCTCGCCTCGATCCGCGAGTTCGCGCCCTTCGTGACCGCGGTGGTCGTCGCAGGCGTCGCCGGGACCGCGATCACCGCCGATTTGGGAGCCCGGAAGATCCGCGAGGAGCTCGACGCCCTGCAGGTGCTCGGCGTCGACCCGATCAAGAATCTGGTCGTGCCGCGCTTCCTGGCCCTGATGCTGATCACCGGCCTGCTCGACATCTACGCGCTGGTCTTCGGGATCAGCGGCGGCATCCTCACCGAGGTTCTCTACAACCAGCCGCTCGGCGGCTTCTTTGCGACGCTCTTCTCCAACGCCTCGATCACCGACCTCTGGGGCTCGGTGATCAAGTGCACCCTGTTCGGGGCGCTGATCGCCGTCGTCTGCTCCTACAAAGGGATGACCGCATCCGGCGGCGCCGCCGGAGTCGGCCGCGCCGTCAACGAGGCCGTGGTCATCTCCTTCATGGGCGTCTTCGCCTTCAACTACGTCTTCACCCAGACCCTGCTCGCGACCAACCCGGAGTTGCAGACGATCCGATGAACGCCTGGCTCGCAGTTCCACGCGGTTGGCTCGATTCGGCGGGGGAGATCGCCCGCTTCGGGTCCCGCGTCGCCGGGCTCGTCTACTCGGGCCGGGTACTGCGCTTCTTCGGCGAGAGCCTGCGCCAGGCCGGGATCCTGATCCTCGGCTCGGCGCTGATCATCTGGGGGCTGGTCTTCACCCTCGGCCTGCAGTGCGGGATCGAGGGCGCCTACCTGCTCCGCGCCCAGGGCGCCCCCGCCTACGCTGGCGTCTTCTCCGCCTGGTGCGACCTGCGCGAGATCATGCCCTACGCCTTCGGCTACATGTTGGCGGCCAAGGTCGGGACCGGGATCGTCGCCGAGCTCGGGGCGATGCGGATCTCCGACGAGATCGACGCGCTCGAGGTGATGGGCGTGCCGCCCGTCACCTTCCTCTGCGCGACCCGCCTGCTCGCCGCCTGGATCGCCTTCCCGTTCATGTACCTGGTCGGGATCGGGATCATGTACCTGGCAAGCTACCTCGCCGTCGTCGAGCAGATCGGGGACGTTTCCTCCGGCGGCTATCTGCTGATCTTCTGGATGTTCCAGAACCCTCCTGACCTGATCTTCAGCTTGATCAAGGGAATGGTGATGGCGTCCGCGATCGTGCTGGTCGGCTGCTATTACGGGTACACCGCCGCCGGCGGGCCCGTCGGGGTGGGGACCGCGACCGCGAAGTCGATGGTCCTCAACATCGTCTTAGTCCACATCATCGGAATGCTCGGGACCCTGATCTTCTGGGGTGCCAACCCACGCGCGCCAATAGGAGGCTGAGGTGTCGATCGAGGAAGAGAACCGCTTCGAGGCCGAGGAGGACCGCCGCGAAGAAGAGGAGCTGCAGGACGAGGCGACCTCGAGCGCAGAAGCGCCGCCCGAGGTCGTGACCGACGGCGGCACGCCCGGTCATCCCCGAAGCGCCACCGACGAGGGTCCCTACGTCAGTGAGGACGGCGCCACCATGGGGCGCGACTTCGTCATCCCCGGCGTCAACCCGCGGGAGCACGATCCCTACAAATTCCACACCGGCCGCAAGCGCGACCACGGCGGCGAGGACGCGATCGAGATCATCGACCTGGTCAAGCAGTTCGGCCGCGCCCGCATCCTCAACGGCCTCAACCTGGGCCTGCCCGAGGACCAGGTCTCGATGGTGCTCGGCCCCTCGGGCACCGGCAAGAGCGTGCTGATCAAGCACATCGTCGGCCTGCTCTACCCGGACTCGGGCGACGTGCTCGTCCATGGGGAGTCGATCCCGAACATGACCGACGACGAGCTCTTCGACGTGCGGAAAAAGTTCGGCCTGCTGTTCCAGGACGGGGCGCTGTTCGGCTCGATGAACATCTACGACAACGTTGCCTTCCCGCTGCGGCAGCACACCGACAAAGGGGAGGAGGAGATCGGCGAGATCGTCAACCGCCGGCTGAAGGAGGTCGGCCTCAGCGAGGCCACCTACAAGATGCCGAACGAGCTCTCCGGCGGGATGCGCAAGCGCGCCGGTTTCGCCCGGGCGCTGGTGCTGGAACCGGCGATCGTGATGTTCGACGAGCCCGACTCCGGCCTCGACCCGGTGCGGACGGCGCTGCTCTGCGAGCTGATCCGCGAGGTCCACGCCGAGAACGGCGGCTGCTACCTGGTGATCAGCCACGACCTCGGCACCGCGCGGCGGATCGCCGACTTCATCGCGGTGCTGTGGAGCGGCAAGATCGTCGAGTCCGGCCCGAAAGAGGAGCTGTTCGACTCCAGCAACCCGTTCGTCAGCCAGTTCCTCAACGCTGACGTCAGCGGGCCGCTCTCGATGGACTGATTCTTGACGGCTGGAGCCTGGCTCGGGCGCGTCGCGGCGTGGGCGGCGAAACACGCGCTGCCGCTCGTCGTCGCCAGCGCCGTCCTCGCGGTCATCGCCGCGGTCGGGGCGACGCAGCTGCCGACCGACGCCGACATCGACACCCTCGTCGACCCGGGCTCGCCGACGGCCGAGGCGACGCAGCAGGTCCGCGAGGACTTCGGCGAAGAACCGATCGTCGTCCTCGTCAAGGGGGAACTGCCCGAACTCATCCTCGGCGACGACCTCTTCCGGCTGCTGCGCCTGGAGGGCTGCCTCTCGGGGAAGGTGCCGAAGGGCGCCGAGCCAATTCCAGGAGCGTGCACCGAACTGGCCGAGCTCGAAGCGGTTGAGTTCCTCACCGGGCCGGCCACCTTCCTCAACGAGTCGGTGGTCCAGATCGACAATCAGCTGCGCCGTCTCGCCGAAAACGTCTCCCCCGACCGCTTCCGCGAATACCTGCTCGCGGTAGCGACCAAATACGGGATCACCAGCATCCCCAGCATCACCAACGAAGAATTCGTCGCCACTGTCGTCTTCGATCTGGCGCGACCGCGGGGCACCCCCAAGGCGCGGCTGTCCTACCTCTTCCCGAACGCCAAGTCCGCTCAGATAGTGATCCGGCTGAAGCCCGGCCTGAGCGAAGCCGAGCGGCAGCGGGCGATCGGGCTGATCGAAGCCGCGGTCGCGGAAACGACGCCGCGGAAGGCCTGCAAGGACGGAGGCAAGCCGGCGCCGTGCTTCGAGCTCGAAAACGGCAGCTACGTCGTCTCCGGCGCCCCCGTCGTGATCGCTGGCGTCGCCGACGCGCTGAAGGACGCCCTGCTGCTCCTCTTCGCGTTTGCCGTTGCGGTGATGGCCCTCGTCCTCTTCCTCGTCTTCAAATCACGCTGGCCGCTGCTGCCGCTGGCGATTGCCCTGATGGCCGCGGCGATCACCTTCGGGCTGCTCGCGCTCGTCGGCGGGTCGCTGACGATGGCCTCGATCGCGGCGCTGCCGATCCTGATCGGTCTCGCGGTCGACTATGCGATCCAATTCCAGGCGCGATCTGCCGAGGTCGACTCCGTGGTGGAGGGAGCCACCCGTAGCGGACCGACCATTGCCGCTGCGTGCGTGGCAACGGCAGCGGGCTTTCTCGCGCTCCAACTTTCCCCGATCCCCATGGTTCGCGGATTCGGCTGGATCCTCATCCTCGGCATCGCGATCGCGTTCGTCCTCGCGCTGACGGTGGGGCTGGGGGCATTGACGCTCCTCGGGCGGGTGGCGCGGGCGCAGGGGACCCCGAGCATCCTGCGCAGGGGTCCCCTAACAGCCCGTGACGGGACCCGCCCGCCAGAGCGGCTCCTGTCCCTCGCCGTCTCTTATCCAGCAGCGGTGCTGGCCGTTGGGATCGGGCTGGCGGTGATGGGCTGGGCGGCGGGCACCCAGGTGGAAACCGTCAGCGACATCCGGGAGCTGGCGCCTCAGAACGTGAAGGCGGTCGAAGGGCTGAACGAGCTGCAGGACACGACGGGGGTTTCCGGTGAGCTCGACGTGAGCATTGAAGCTGACGATCTGACGGATCCCAAAACCGTCGAGTGGATGGCAGGGTTCAAGAAGCGGGCCCTCGAGGCCGGCGGGTTCGGCGGTGAAAGCCCAAGTTGCCTCGATGCCGAAATCTGTCCCGGTCCGGCGCTCTCGGACTTCCTCGTCAAGGGAGAAGAAGAACCGACCGCGACGCGGATCGATGCGACCCTGTCGGCGCTGTCGCCCTATGCGCTGCGGCAGGTCGCGCCGCTGGATCCTGAGACGGAAGAAGTGGGTCACCAGGCGCTGATCTCGTTTGGGATCAGGGCGCAGTCGCTGGAGGGTCAGCAGAAGCTCGTCGATCGGGTTCGCGATGCGATCGGCGATCCCCCGGCGGGTGTGGATGTGCAACTCGCGGGACTGTCGGTGATCGCCGCTGAATCGGCCGGCGATCTTTCCAGCAGTCGGTACTGGCTGACGCTGGCGGGGATCGTGCTGGTGGGGCTGGCGCTGCTCCTGATTTACCGGTCCTGGCGGCGGGCGCTGGTGCCTCTCGTCCCGACGGTGCTGGCAACCGGCTGGGCATCCCTGCTCCTTTGGATCACCGGCATCCCGCTGAACCCAATGTCCGCGGCCCTGGGGGCGCTGACGATCGCGATCGCAACCGAGTTCGGGGTGCTGCTGAGTGGGCGCTTTCACGAGGAGCGCCGCAGTGGAGCGGAGGTCGAGGAGGCGCTGACGCGTGCCTACTCGCGCACCGGGGCCGCGGTTCTCGCCTCTGGGGCGACCGCCGTCGCCGGCTTCGCGGTGCTGATCGCCAGCGACGTGCAGATGCTGCGGGACTTCGGGCTGGTCACGGTCGTCGACCTCGCCGCCGCCCTGGTCGGGGTGCTGGTGATCCTGCCGGCGACCCTGCTCTTGCTGGAGCGGCGATGAGGGATCGTTACTCGATCGTCGTCGGCCTGCTTTTCCTCGCGATCATCGTCATCGCCATGGTCAACACGCTCGGTGATGGCGGGGGAGGAGAGACGCTCGGCCTCGACCGGCTGCCCGAGCGCTGGCCGCTGCCGGAGTTCGCGGTCCCGGCGGGAGCCGGGCAACTGGAAGGCGATGCCAACGTCGCCCAGGACGACTGCGAAACCTCGGCGCTTCCGTGTCCGGGGGATGCGCAGCGGACGCCGGCCTGCCGCGTCGAGCTGCCGGAATCGATCCGGGTCTGCGACTTCTTCGACCGGCCCCTGGTGATCTCGTTCTGGTTCAGCAAAGGCGGCAGCGACTGCGTGGCGCAACAGGACCTGGTCGAGAGGGTCTTCCGGCGCTACCGTGGGCGGGTGGGATTCCTCTCGCTGGACATCCGCGACGACCGCGACACCGTCCGCGAACTGATCGGCCGGCGTGGCTGGACCATGCCGGTGGGCTACGACCGCGATGGTGCCGTCGGCGGTCTATACGGCATCGGCCTCTGCCCGACGTTCGCCTACGTCTACCCCGGTGGGACCTTGCAGAGCGCCAGCGTCGGCGAGCTCACGGTCCCTCAGCTCGGCGATCGGGTCGACCGGCTGTTGGCGGCCACTGCCGTCGCGGAAGGGAGCTGAATGTCAGCCGACCCCGCCAGCCAGCGAATGGGGTGGGTGCCGGCACCGCGGCAAGGCTGGGTCGCTCCCCGCATCGCCTCCGAGTTCCCCGGCCTCGGGATCGCCTGGGTCGAGGTCGACGCGAAGCCGGGGAAGAGCCCCGAGCCGGTCCGCCACCGGCTGCGCGACCTCTCCGACCGCACCTACGGCTCGCAGGCGATTCGGCTGCGGGAACGGCCGATCCCCTGGGCCTACCGGGTCTTCTTCCGCCAGATCGGCCTGGATCCCGACCGCACCCGCACCCCCGTCGAGCAGCTGACCCTCGATCGCCTCCACGACGGCGGTTTTCGCAGCAACGGGCTGCCGAAGGACGCGCTTGACATCGCCATCGTCGAGACCGGAGTGGCACTGCGGGCGTTCGACGCCGACAGCCTCAGCGGTTCGCTCTGCATCCGCGACTCGGCTCCGGGAGAGTCGCTTGCCGGGATGCCCGGCGAGATGGAGAAGGGGACCCTGATCATCGCCGACGAGGCCCAACCAGTCGGGTTGCTCTTCGGCTCCAGCGCCGAGGGCCGCGCAGTAGAGCGCGGAAGCCGGCGGATCACGGTGGCCGCGGTCCAGGTCAAGGGGGTGCCGCAGATCGCCGTCGAGGAGGCTTTGTGGCTGGCCGCGTCGACCCTGGAGGCGGCGTGACTACAATTTCCAAGATGCCTGCTCTGCTGCGACAAGAGGAGTTTTCGGGACTGGGCGTCGCGGTCGACGAGCGCCAGGCGCGGCTGCAGCTGCGCCGGCAGATCGCGCGGCTCGAGGCAGAGCTGTCCGGGCTCTTCGCCGAGGCCTTCGGCCACATCGAGGTCCCGCACCGCGTCGAGGTTCCGGCTGCGCCCCCGCGGGTGCTCGATCTTGGTCAGCTGGAGACGGTCCGGGACGGGCTGGCCGCTCGCGTCGGCGAGGCCCGCGAAGCGCTGGTCGAGCAGAACCGGGTCGAGACCGAGAACCGCGAGCTGGTCGAGGCGATGCTCGCCGCCCCGCAGGATTACAAGTGGGTTCGCGTCTCCCGTCAGGACCTCGGCCTCCACGGTTGCGGCCACTGGCACTCGCGACCGCGGCTGGGCCCGATCGGGATGCTGATGGGCTGGTGGCGGGTCAAGATCTCCTCCGGATGCCCCTTAGCCGGGCGGCTTGCGGCCGTTGAGCGCTAAGACGAGGCCCGCCAAGCGGGTCGGCTCGGCCGACGAACGGCCGCCCGCGCCGTGGGGCTCGGCGCCGCTGGCCGAGCTGGTCATCCTCGCCGGCATCATCGCCTTGGCGATCGGCATCTTCAGCGCCAACCCGACCGCGATCGGCGTCGGCGTCGCCCTGGCTGGGCTGGGCGGCCTCGAGGTGGCGATCCGCGAGCACTTCGCCGGTTACCGCTCCCACACGACGATGCTTGCGGGAGCGGCCTTCGTCCTCACCACCGGCCTCGTCTTCTACGCCGCCGACCAGATCCTCGCCGTAGCCTTGGCGATCGGCGCCGTCGCCTTCCTGATCGTCTTCTTCCTGGCGCGGCGAGCCTTCCAACGAGCCTCCGGCGGCCTCAGCTACAAAATAGGCGGCCTGGGCAGCTAATTCGGCTGCAGGTGCGGTCGTCCGGGTGTACCGCATCTCGGGCGGGTGGCGCGGGAGAGGGGGATGCCGAGCATCCAGCGCAGGCTTCCCCCTCTCCCGTGACAGGACCCGCCCGCCAGAGCGGCCCGTCTAAACCGTCAGTGCTTCGCGCCCCGCGCCCCGCCCTGCAAGCTCGCTGGCGAGAATCCGCCGCTGCCGGGACGTCAGCGTCCCCAGCTGCTTGTTCTCGTTGAGGGAGAGAGGCACCAGGAACTTGCGGGCCCGGGTCCGTCCCCAGCGACGCTGGCTGGTCAAAAGCTCGGCGATGGTCATGCTCTCGGTCTCCCACGGGCAGTCGCGGACAACCTCCGCGGCATCCATGTCTCCTCGCGCAATCGCGCGCTTCAGCTCCGCCCGGGCAAGCCGCACCATGTTGGCTCTCTCCAGGGCCCTCATGTGTTGCGGCGCCTCTGCTGAGGCCGCGATGGTCGATGGTGGTGCCGTTGAGGCAGCTTCCACTGGACTCCTCCCTTCAAGGAATCGATAACTGGGCTGGGGTATGTCGTGTCCGGCCGTGGCATCCCATGTCCCTGCCGGGGGCATGGTCCTACCGGACCGATTCTCTCTTCCCGAACGCCCCGCCAGGGTCGTTTCGGCGAGGGAGCCAAGCTACGTCTTCGAGGTACCGGGCGTCAACCCGCGTTGACCGAAGTGATGTCCGACCCATTCGCTAAGAGCAACAATTTCGGCACATCCCCTGCCTTGTCCATTTCCGGACAAGCCGGAAACTCACCCCTCGGGGGGATGTCAAATTCTTGTGACCAAAAAATTAAGTGCGCGGCAGCTCGGGGAAGCTCTCGACCACCCGGGCGATCGTCCCCAGCGCCCCGTCGAGATGCTCGCGCTCATGGGTTGCCATCAAGCTCGTCCGCAGCAGAGCGCCACCGGGGGGGACCGCCGGATGGATCGCGACGTTGGTGTAGACGCCGGCGTCGAACAGCGCCTTCCAGAGCAGCACCGCCTGCCAGTCGTCGCCGACCATCACGGGCACCACCGGCGTCGTCGCCACCGTGCCGTCGGGGAGGGTTCCCGGCTCGACCACCTCTAGCCCGAGGTGGCGCAGGCCCTCGCGCAGGTACTCGGCGTTCGCCAGCAAGCGCTCGAAGAGCTGAGGCCCGTCGGAGCGGATCACCCGCAGCGCCGCCAGCGCGGCGCCGACCGCGGCCGGGACCGCGCTGGCGCTGAAGATGAAGGAGCGGGATGAAATCCGCAGGTACTCGATCACGTCGGCCGGGCCGGCGATGAAGCCGCCGCAGGAGGCGAGGCTCTTGGAGAAGGTCCCCATCCGCAGGTCGACCTCGTCCTCGAGCCCGAACAGCTCGCTGGCGCCGGCACCACGGGCGCCGAGAACGCCGGCGCCATGGGCCTCGTCGACCATCAGGCGGGCACCGTGTGCCCGGCAGAGTTCAACTATCTGGGGCAGGTTGCAGACGTCGCCCTCCATCGAGAAGACGCCGTCGACGATGACGAGGACGCCGCCGCCGTCGGAGGCCGCGCGCTGCAGCATCTTCTCCAGCTTGTCCATGCGGTTATGGCGGAAGGGGCGGAGCTTGGCGCCGGCGAGGCGGCAGCCGTCGAGGATCGAAGCGTGGTCGCCGGAGTCGCAGATCACCGTGTCGGCTGGGCCGAGGATCGTGCCGATGCAGCCGACGTTCGACTGGTAGCCGGTGGTGTAGACGATCGCGTCCTCGGTCCGCATCCACTCCGCCAGCTCCTGCTCCAGTTCCAGGTGCAGCGGCGTCGTTCCGTTCAGCAGCCGCGAGCCGGTGACGCCGGTTCCGTAGGTCTCGAGCGCATCCCGGGCTCCAGCCTTGACCCGCTCGTCCCCGGTCAGGCCGAGGTAGTTGTTGGAGCCGAGCATGATCGTCTCGCGGCCCTCCATCTCGACGACCGGGCCGGCCTGCGAGGTGAGCAGGCGGAAGTAGGGGAGGAGGTCGTGCTCCTTGGCGGCTTCGAGCTGCTCGAGGCGGTCGTGGCTGCGGGCCTTCTCGAAGACGTCGACGGGCGCCTTGGCGGTCTCGCTCATCGCCCCAGAGTGTAGGTTGCGGCCCACATGGCAAGTGTCTCGATCCGGCCCGTTCGCACCCGCCGCGAGTTGAAGCGCTTCGTCAAGGTCCCGTTCCGACTGCATCGCGAAAGCGCGCAGTGGGTGCCGCCGCTGGTCTTCGAGCGGATGCAGTTCCTCGACCGCAAGAAGAATCCGTGGTTCGAGCACGGCGAGGCCGAGTACTTCCTCGCCGAACGCGATGGCCAGCCGGTCGGTCGCATCAGCGCCCACGTCGACCGGCGCTGGGACGAGTTCCAAGGCGGCAAGGACGCGATGTTCGGATTCTTCGAGGCGGCGGAGGACCCCGAGGTGGTGCGGGCGCTGTTCGGCGCCGCGAGCGAGTGGGCGCTCGCGCGGGGCCGCGAGCGGCTGCTCGGGCCGATGGACTTCACCACCAACGACGAGATCGGGATCCTGATCGAGGGCTTCGAGCGACGACCGATGATCCTCGAGCCCTGGCACCCGCCCTATTACCAGCGGCTGATCGAGGCGGAGGGCTTTGGCAAGGCGATGGACGTGCTGATGTGGGAGTTGCGGATGGGGGAGCTGAAAGAGGGGGAGCGGGTCGACCCCGCGATCCACGAGGCGGCGGAGAAAGCCCTGCACGACGAAGGGATCACGATCCGCAACATGCGCAAGCGCGACATGGCTGCCGAGGTGCGCCGCTTCATGGACGTCTACAACGAGGCCTGGGGCGACAACTGGGGTTTCGTCCCGATCACCGACGCCGAGGTCGAGTTCCAGGCCAAGAACCTGAAGCAGGTGCTCGACGAGGAGTGGACCTTCATGGCCGAAAAGGACGGCGAGGTGGTCGGCGCCGCGCTGACCCTGCCGGACATCAATCGGGTGACGATGGGGCTGAACGGTCGCCTCCTGCCTTTCGGGTGGGCAAAGTTCCTGCTCGGCAAGCGCAAGATCGACCGCCTGCGGGTCTTCGCCCTCGGGGTCAAGCACGACTACCGCCACACCGGGGTCGCCGCCGGCCTCTACCTCGAGCACATCAAGCTCGCCGCCCAGCCGGGCAAGATCACGTGGGGGGAGATGGGCTGGATCCTGGAGACCAACAAGCCGATGAACCGGGCGATGGAAGGGATGGGCGGCAAGGTCGTCAAGAAGTACCGTCTTTACGAGCGATCCCTCCCCGGAGCCGACCCCACGCCGCGCTAGAGTCGCCTGGGTGAGTGAGCTGCACGTAGACGCCGAGGTCGTGGCCGAGGAAGACGCCGGCTCGGCCGACGCCACCGACCCCGTCCGCCCGTTGCCGTCGAGCTACGAGCCGACCGCAGGCTCCTCGCTGCCGGTCCTGCGCCCGGAGGTCAGGGCCGCCGCGATCGCCGCCGCCGGCGGGGTCCTTGCCGGTGCCGCCACCGTCGCTGCCGTGCGGGCCGTTGCCGGTGCCGCCACGAGGGCGAAGTCGCCGAAGCGCCTCGGCGGTCGGCGCCGCGAGCGCCAGAACGTCGTCGCCAGCCGGTCGTTCCTGGTCGATGTTCACCTTCTAGGTCGCTAGCACTTGGGCCGATGGGCCTGAAACCTCCCTATATGTCGGGGAATAGTCCCGTCGAGCTGGAGGTGCGGCCGCCTTCGCCCTGGCGGATGCCCCGCGGCAGCGCGGACCGGACGCTGCGGGTGCGCGGCAGGGTCGCGATGCGGCTGCTCCATGTTTGCGGCAGCCCGGTGCTGGTGCGCGCCTGGCAGCCGGCCCGCGACCGAGTTCGCCTCCGCGCCGAAGCGGTCGACCCAGGGCGGGTCTCGCGCCCCTCGATCGAGATTCGTCCCTGCGCTGCGCCGGCCGGGCGGGAGCAGCTCGAGGAGGCGATCGAGCGGATGCGCTGCGCCCTCTGGGTCGACGTCGACCTCGCCGACTTCTACCGCCGTTTTGGTCGCGACCCCCTCGTCGGGCCGTTGATCCGGCGGATGCCCGACTTCCGCCCCAAGGGCAGGCCCTGGCCCTGGGAGGCGTTGGCGGCGGCGGTGGTCGGGCAGCTGATCGAGGCGAGCCGGGCGGCGTCGATCGAGCGCCGCATCGCCGGCCGCTGGGGGGCACGGTTGGGGGCCGGGCGCGAGGCGCTGCGCGACGTTCCGGGCCCTGCCGCGATCGCCGGCCGTGCCCCCGCCGAACTGGAGCAGATGGAACTGGTCGGCAAACGGGCGCTGGCGCTGCGGCGCCTGGCCCGCGACGTCGTCGCCGGGCGCTGCCGGATAGAGCGCGCCGAGGGCGACTCGAGACTCTTGGCGATGCCGCAGATCGGGCCGTGGACCGTGCAGTGCCTCGGGCTCTTCGGTCGCAACGAACTCGACTCGCTGCCGGCCGGCGACCTCGGCTACATCAAGCTCGTCGGGCGCCTCAAAGGGGGCGGGCGCCGGGCGACGATCCCCGAGGTCGAAGAGTTCTATGCGCCGTTCGAGCCATATCGGGGGCTGGTCGGGACCCTCACCCTCGCCGGCCTCCACCGCCTCGTCGCCGCCGGGCCGCCGCTGCGGCTCGCCGTCTGAGCGAGGGTTGGCACCCGGCAGTCCTCAAGGCGACCACCGCGGTCGCCGATGAGCGGGGTGGATGCGTGAGCCTGCCGACAGGAACTGGTCCGAGCACGAGGTAAAACGCTTCGTCGACCAACTGGCCTCAGGCGGTCACGACTTCCAGCGCCTGGTCGAGCAGTTGCCGGTGATCGTCTACACCGCCGAGCTCGGCGAGCGGGGCCGGTGGCACTACGTCAGCCCCCAGGTCGAGGAGATCCTCGGGTACCGCCCGGAGGAGTTCGTCAGCGACCCGGGCCTCTGGGCCAGCCTCCTGCACCCCGAGGACCGCCCGCGAGCGATGGAGCAGGAGACCGACGATCACCTCGGCAAACGCGACACCGCGCCGGTCGAATACCGGATGCACACCCGCGACGGGAGCGTCGTCTGGATCCATGACGAGGCCGTCCTCGAAGCCGACGAGGACGGGATCCCGGTCTGGCACGGGGTCCTCTACGACGTCAGCGCCCGCAAGGAGACCGAGAACGACCTGCAGCGCGCGCTCTCCCAACAGGCGGTCGTCGCCCGACTCGGCGAGAGGGCGATGCAGAACAGCGATCCGCAGGAGTTGATGGAGGCGGCCACCGAGCTGATCGGCAAGGTCGATGGCGTCCACAGCGCTTGCATCTGGGAGCTGGGCCGCGACGGGCGCCGCTTGAACCTTCGCGCCGGGATCGAGGACGCCGTGGTCGGCCCCGGCCGCCGGGTCTCGGCTTCGCGTGACTCCCACGCCGGCGCCGCGCTTGACTCCGGCACCCACGCGATCGTGCCCGACTGGGAGCACGAGACCCGGCACACGATGCCCCCGGTCCTGCGCGTCTTCGGGGCCGCCAGCAGCCTTGCCGTCGTCATCGACGGCAAGAACCGTCCCTTCGGCGTGCTCGACGTGCACGCAACCGAGCCGCACCGCTTCAGTGCCAAGGACGTCCCCTTCGTCCAGGCCGCAGCCAACGTCCTCGCCGACTCGATCGAGCGCCACGCCGCCGACCAGGCGCTGCGCTACCGCGTCCTGCACGACTCGCTCACCGGCCTGCCAAACCGGCTCAGCTTCGTTGACGCGCTCGGCGAGGCGCTCGACAAAGCGGCGATCTCGGGATCGCCGGTCGGGATCCTCTTCCTCGACCTCGACCACTTCAAGCTGATCAACGACAGCCTCGGTCACCACGCCGGCGACGCCCTGCTGCGGGCGGTCGCACCGCGCCTGCGCTCGCACCTGCGCCCCGGCGACATCGTCGCCCGGTTCGGCGGCGACGAGTTTGGGATCCTGATCGACCGGCTCGCCGACGAAGGCGAGGCGGTGGCGATCGCCGACCGCGTCGCCGACGCTTTCACCCAGCCGTTCTCGCTTGACGGCGTCGACCACTTCGTCAGCGCCAGCACGGGAATCGCCGTCTCCCGCCCCGCCGAAAAGCGCACGGTCAACGCCGAGCTGCTGATCCGCGATGCGGACGCGGCGATGTACCGGGCAAAGGAGGGCGGGCGCGCCCGCTGCGTCCTCTTCGACGCCGAGATGCGCGCCGGAGCGATGCGGCGGCTGGAGGTCGAACGAGAGCTACGCCACGCGCTCGAGCGCGACGAGCTGGCGCTCCATTACCAGCCGGTCGTCAACCTGCGCTCAGGGGAGATCAACGGGCTCGAGGCGCTGGTCCGCTGGCGCCACCCCCAACGGGGCATGCTCGACCCTTCAGAGTTCGTCTCGATCGCCGAGGACAGCGGTTTGATCGAGCCGATCGGGCGCTGGGTGCAGGAGCGGGCCTGCCGCCAGGCGCTGGAGTGGCACCAGCTGCGGCCCGACTCGCGCCCGCTCGACGTCGCGGTCAACCTCTCCGCCCGCCAGGTCGCCCACCGCGATCTGGCCGAGGCCGTCGAGGAGACCATCGCCAGGACCGGCCTCGACCCCGCCCACCTCCGACTCGAGATCACCGAGAGCGTCCTCGTCGAGGAGTCGGCGACGGCGATCTCCTCGCTGGAGAAGCTGAACGAGCTCGGCGTCCGCCTCGTCCTCGACGACTTCGGCACCGGCTACTCCTCGCTCGCCTACCTCAACCGCTTTCCCTTCCACGCGCTGAAGATCGACCGCTCATTCGTCGACGCGCTGGGGATCGAGCAGGAGGCGACGGCGATCGTCGAGGCGATCATCGGCATGGCCCGCGCCCTCTCGCTGGAGGTGATCGCCGAGGGCGTCGAGAGCGAGGTCCAGCTCGCCGAGCTGCGCCGCCTCGAGTGCGACTATGCGCAGGGCCATCTCTTCCACGCGGCGATGCCAGAGCGCGAGGTGAGCCGGCTGATCGCCGAAGGCGCGCTCGGCTATTCGGGGATCTCGCCCGAGGGCAGGTAACTGTTGTCGAGCAGTTCGCTTGGTTCGGGCAGTGATGCGATCAGTTCGTTGTCGCGCATCCAGGCGATGAAGGCCGACCACTCCTCAGGGTCCATGTAGCCGTATGGCTGCCCGCTGACACGTGCGCCCAGCAGCGGCAGGGTCGCTTTCACCTCCGCCGCCGTCAGTTTCGGGTCGAGATCCGGATTGGCTGCGGTGATCGCCTCGGTCGCTGCTCCGGGTTGCCGCACCGCGGCCTCGGTCCCCCGCTCGAGGGCGGCGAGGAAGAGGCGGAACTTCTCCGGGTCTTCTTCCAGGCTCTGCCGTCGAGCGACCAGCACCAGCTCGTCGTAGGTCGGGACGCCGAGTTTGTCGACGGGGGTGACGACGGGAGCTTTCCCGCGTTCGCGCAGGTCGACCCCCTCGACGTTGAGGAAACCGCCGAGCATCGCCTGGGCGGAGCCGCCGACGAGGGCCGGGAGCAGGCCGAAACCGACGTTGACGGCTTTGACGTCGTCAGGGGAAAGCTTGGCGCGGGCGAGGATCGTCTTCAGGAAGGCGTCCTGGTAAGGGATGCCGGCGGTGGCGATCGTCTTGCCCTCGAGGTCGGCGACGCCTTTGATCCCGGATTTGTTCAGCCAGATCAGCGAGGTGAGGGGCCGGTTGACGAGGGCGCCGACGGCGACGACGTCCAGGCCCTGTTCGCGCGCCAGCGCCACCTCCGGCTCGTAGGAGATCGCCAGGTCGGTTTGGCCGGCGGCAACCAGCTTCATCGGCGCGGCGGGGTCGGACGGGGTGTCGATCGAGACGTCGAGGCCGGCTTCCTCGAAGTAGCCGAGCTTCTGCGCCATGTAGATCCCGGCGTGGTCGGCATTGGGGTAGAAGTCGAGCGTGAGGCTGAATCCCTCGCGTTCGCCGTTCGTGTCCTCGGACTTCTCGCCGCAGGCGGTCAGGACGAAGGTGAGAGCGAGGACGACGAGGGCGATCGCCCAGATCCGGTGGCGCGTCATCGAGTGAGTTCTATCGCCAAGTGACGACGCGTCGCTCCGCGAGGGTGGTCAATCCCATCAGCGCAAGGGCAAGCACCGCGAGGACGAAGACGGTGGCGAACTGACGGGCAACCTGGAAATTGGCGGTATCGGATTGGATCAGGTGCCCCAAGCCTGAGCTGGACCCGGCCCACTCGGCGAAGATGGCGCCGATCGGCGCGACCACCACAGCGATCTTGACCCCCGTGAACAGGCTGGGTAGGGCCGCCGGTGCTTCTGCACGCCAAAAACGCTGCCAGCGGGAGGCATCGAGGCTCCGCATCAGCTTTACCGCCTCGGGGTCAACCGATCGCAGGCCGTCGAGGGTGTTGACGGTGATCGGGAAGAAGCAGATCAGGGCGACGATCACGATCTTGGGCGTAATCCCGTAGCCGAACCAGACCACCAGGATGGGGGCGATGACGACGATCGGGATCGTCTGGGAGGCAATCACCAGCGGGTAGGCCGAGCGCAGCACGAAGCCGGAGAAGTGCATTGCCACAGCGAAGCCGATCCCGACCAGGAGGGCGAAGAGTAGGCCCAGCAGCATCTCCCGCAGCGTTACCCATGCGTTTTCAGCGAGCAGGTCGCGGTTCTCCCAGAGCGCGGTTGCGACTTCCGCAGGTGAAGGGACAAGAAAGTCTTCAAGACTGAGCGCATCGGCAATCGCGCCCGTCGAGCTGGCCAACTGCCAGAGGCCGATCAGCGTCGCCAAGAACAGCGCCGGCAGCAGCCATTGCCACATACCTCCCCATCGTGTGATTCCTTTGTCCTCCATAACCGGACTTAGGAACTACGACTCCCGTGGCGCAGCACGTGGAGGGCTTCCTCGCGGGCGGCGACGAACTCGAGGGCGGTGACGGCGGCGTCGCGGTCGGCGGCGCGCGGTTGCGGGGCGGCGAGCTCGGCGACGACGCGGGCCGGTCGGGCCGAGAGGACGGCGACCCGGTCGGAGAGGTAGAGCGCCTCCTCGACGTCGTGGGTGACGAAGACGACGGTGCGGGGGTCGGCGCGCAGGGCGGCGGCGAGCCACTCCTGCATCTCAGCGCGGGTGATTGCGTCGAGCGAGGCGAAGGGCTCGTCGAGCGCCAGCACCGGCTTGCCGGCGATCAGGGTGCGGAGGAAGGCGACCCGCTGTCGCATCCCGCCCGAGAGCTCTGCCGGCCGCGAGGTCTGGAAGCCGGAGAGTCCGAACCGCTCGAAGAGCCCCACCGCCGCGGCGCGGGCCTCCCGGCGGCTCATGCCCTGGTTGCGCAGGGCCAGGGCGGCGTTGTCGATCGCCGAATACCAGGGGAGCAGCAGGTCGCGTTGGGGCATGAAGGCGCAGCGGGCGAGGCGCTGCTTCGGTGCGGTCTCGCCCCCCATCACGATCGTCCCCTCGCTCGGCTCCCGCAATCCGCAGATCAGCTCCAGCAGCGTCGACTTGCCGCAGCCGGAGGGGCCGACCAGGCCAAGGACGCCGTGCGCCGGCACCTCGAGCTCGATGCCCTCCAGCGTGCGCAGATCGGCGTAGGAGTGGCAGACGTCGCTCAGGACGACGGCCGCGGCGGGAGATTGGCCACGTGGCGGTGGGAGTTCCACGGTTTGAGACCCCTGACTTTCAGGCTCCATCCTGGTATCCTGCCGCACTCCGCACTCCTGACCAAGAAGGTCAGGAAAGTCGAAATCAGTAGGTGCGGACTCCAGAACAACCATGGACCCGGCAATCGTCCTCTTCGGATTGGGCATCGGCGTACTCGTCGGGATGACCGGCATGGGCGGAGGCTCGCTGATGACCCCGCTCCTGATCCTGATCTTCGGGATCTCCCCGACGACCGCGATCGGCACCGACATCTTCTACGCGGCGGTGACCAAGACCGTCGGCGGCTGGCGCCACCTGAAGCTGAAGACGGTCAACATGGATCTGGTCAAGTGGCTGGCGCTGGGCAGCGTCCCCTCGGCCGTCGGCGGCGTCATCCTCGTCTCCTGGCTGCAGACGAAGATCGGCGAAGCCCGCCTCGAGGAACTCGTCTACGCCGTTCTCGGCGGAACCCTGCTGATGGTCGGAGTCATCACCCTCGCCCGAGCGCTGATCCTCCGCAACCTGATCGACGAGCGCGATCGCTTCGAGGTCGAGCGGCGGCACAAAGTCGCGGCGATCGTGATCGGCGCCACCACCGGCTTCGTGATCGGGATCACCTCGGCCGGCTCCGGCACGGTGATCGCGATCCTGCTGATCGCCGTCTATCGGCTGGCGCCGAAAAAGGTGGTTGGAACCGACGTCTTCCACGCCGCGATCCTGCTTTGGGCCGCCGGCATCGCCCACTGGGTCGGCGGCAACGTCGACTTCGTCCTCGCCGCCAACATCCTGCTCGGCAGCATTCCCGGAGTGGTGATCGGCGCGGCACTCTCCGGCAAAGCCCCGCAGGGATTCATCCGCACGGCGCTTGGCCTGGTCCTCATAGGTTCCGGGATCGTCACCGTGCAGAAGGGCGACCCCGAGGTCTGGCCGATCGCCGCCGCGATCGCCGCCGTCGGCCTCGCCGCAATCCTCTACGCGCCGCACTGGCTCAACCGCCGCCGCGAGCAGCAGCTCCAGCAAGAGGCAGATCAGACGGCCGCCCTCGCGCGAACGCTGCCCGCCGACTGATTTACTAGATACATGCGAGTTTCCGCGAAGGCCGACTACGCGGTGCGGGCCGCTGCCGAGCTTGCCGCCGCCCAATCCGAGGAAGCCCCGGTCAAGGGCGAGCGCCTGGCCGAGGCACAGGACATCCCCCTCCAGTTTCTCGAGCACATCCTGCTCGAGCTCAAGCACCACGGCATCGTCCGCGCCCGGCGCGGGGCGAAGGGCGGCTACTGGCTGGCCCGGCCGGCCGACGAGGTCACCGTCGCCGAGATCGTCCGCGCGGTCGAGGGCCCGATCGCCCACGTGCAGTCGACTCCGCCCGAGGCAATCGAGTACCGCGGCCACTCCGAGCACCTGCAGGAAGTCTGGATAGCCGTCCGCGCCAGCCTCCGCACCGTGCTCGAGCAGGTCACCCTCGCCGACCTCGTCTCCGGCGAGCTGCCGAGCGTCGTCACCGACCTCGCGTCCTCGAAGGACGCCTGGGTCGCGCGCTAGCCGGCGCTCCGCGCGCCACCAGGCATTGGGGAGCCCTCTAGCCGCACCGGCCGGTAGCGCAAGTACACGGTCGCGTCTCGTGGCCAAGCGGTTGCTGCCCTCGACCCTCGTCAGCTGACGGCCGAAGTCTCGCCGAGAGCTTCTGCTAACCTACAACCAGATGGTTGCAAGTAGGAGATTCACCCAAGATGAGGAGGAGGCCACCGACCTGTTGTTCAAGGCGCTGGCCGATCCGATCCGCCGCGACATCCTCCGCCGCGCCCATGAGGGTCGGCTCTCGGTCTCGGCCCTCGCTCGCGAACACCCGATCAGCGTCACGGCGATGCAGAAGCACGTCGCCGTCCTGGAGCGGGCCGAACTGGTGAGCAAGCACCGGGTCGGTCGTGAGTCGATCGTCCGGACCGAGACCGACGCCCTCGTCCGCGCCCACGCCGCACTCGATCGTCTCGAGGCGGACTGGCGTGACCGGATCGAGCGGATGGAGCAGATCCTCGAAACCGACAAAGGAGACAGCTGATGCCCGTCACCGACGTAGTCAAGGACGTCGACGCCCTGACCCTGACGATCACGGCCGAGTTCGACACCGATGCCGAGCGGCTTTGGGAGCTGTGGTCTGATCCTCGCCAGCTGGAGCGCTGGTGGAGCCCGCCGACCCATTCGTCGACCTTCGTCGAGCACGAGCTCACGGTCGGCGCGCGCACCTCTTACTTCATGACCGGCCCGGACGGTGAGAAGCACCACGGCCGGTGGCGGATAGAAGAGGTCGAGCCGCCCCACCGGCTGCGCATCAAAGACGACGAGGTCGACGACGAGGGCAAGCCGATCGACGGAGGCCCGACGGCGATGACGGTGACGATCGCCGAGGCCGACGGCACCGCGACGATGTCGATCCAAACCGTCTTCGCCGATCGCGAGTCGATGGAACAGACGATCGAGATGGGCTTCGAACAGGGCCTGACCGAAACGCTCAACCAGATCGACCCGCTCCTCTCCGCCGCGAGGGCGTGAGGGGTCGCGCGAGGGAAGCGGCTGGAGAAGTCTCGACCGAAAGCCCCGCATTGCGGGGCATTCGGCTATAGCGGCGGCCATGTCGCCCTGGCGAATGGGAAGGGCGTCAACAGTGGAGCGAACGCCTTGCATGCGCCTCGGCTACGGCTTTGCCCGTGCCCGGGAGCCACAGATCGCCGCGATGTGGCGGCTGTCGGTCCCGCAGCAGCCACCGAGCACCCGCAGTGCCGGCAGCCGCGGCTCCAGCGCCCGGTATTCGGTCGCCAGCTCCTCCGGGTCGCCGTCGTCGAGGTCCTCGGCTTCGTCGAGCTCGGCGTGGCTGAGGCGCGAGGCGTTGGCGCGGATGCCACCGAGGCGGTCCAACCAAGAACCACCGCGCTCGATCACCGGGCCGAAGTGAGTCGGGTGGGCGCAGTTGACCATGAAGAACGCGGCCGCGCCTGCGGTCTCGGCGTCGACCCGTTCGATCGCCTCGCCCAGGGGTTCGCCGTTGGGGAGACGACCGTCGGTCTCGACCGTGAAGGCGATCGAGACGGGCAGCCCCGCGGCGCCGGCGGCGCGGACCATCCCGGTCGCCTCCTCCGCGTAGCTGAGGGTGTAGCCGGCGACCATCTCGGCTCCGGCGGCGGCGAGGACCTCGACCTGCGAGGAGTGGTAGGTCTCGGCTTCGGCCGCCGTGAGGAAGTTCGCGGGCTGATAGGCGTCGCCCTCCGGACCGATCGCGCCGCAGAGCGCGACCGGGATCTCCGCCGACTGCTCGGCGCGGATCGCCGCGGCGAACTCGACCGCTTCGCGGTTGACGTCGGCGATCCGTGCCTCCGAGCAGCCGAGCTTCTCCCCCCACCCGCGACTGGCTCGCCAAGTCGGCGTGTCGAGGATGAAGCCGAGCCGGTGCCCGCCGCGATCGCGAGGAACGATCGGTAATAACGCCCGAGCGCATCCCTCCCGGAAGGCTCCTCCAGCAGGGTGAACGAGGCGAACTCCGGCAGCTCCAAGCCCTCGCGGAAGATCATCGTCGTCTCCAGGCCGCCGTCGCCGATGAAGAGCCTCTCGCCATTCGGAATGGGCATCGCGGCCATCGTAGACCGCAAGCGGCCCAGGAGCACAGCGGCGCACCAGTTTGAGCCCAAAAACGCGAAAACCCGCTTGATAAGCGGGTTTCCATCCTATAGCGGGGGAACGTGTCGGCCTTAACGGCGCGCGTCCCGTGCCGATCGAGTGGGTCGCGGATTTCGCTCCACAAGCGGGTTTGCGGCGCTCCGACTGATCCGAGCCGGGAGGGCCGGCGGCAGGCCCTCTGAAAAGTCGCCTTGATTTCGGCGGATTCGTCGCTACTTGTTCGCCGACCGCATACACAGCGGCCCCCGGAGGCGCTTGAGACGCCAACCGAGGGCCTGACCACAAGGAAGGCATGCTCCCTTATGGCTGATCGAGACCCTATGTGCCCGGCTGCGGCCGCGCACCCTCCAACCAACGGCGAGTTGGACGCTCGCGACCAGGCGGAGGTGCTTCGCGAAGTCCTCGGCATCTACCCGGAGACGCTGACGCTCGACGAGCTGATCCGCGAGCTGACCGTGGACTCCGCAGAGTTCACCGAGCGCGACCGAATCCGGCGCGCGGTTCGCACCCTGATCGCGGGCGGCCTGCTGTACCTGGTCGGCGACTTCGTGCTCCCGACGAGAGCGGCCGTCAACTTCTACGACCTCCCTCGCGCATGACGGGCGGCAACGGAGGTGCCAATCCGGGCCACGGAAGGGTGCGACTGCTCGTCGCCCTCGATCTGCCCGAGGTGGTGCGCCGCGAGGTCGAGGCCTGGCGGCAAGAGGCGCTGACCGATCCGGCCTTGCGCCACAACCAGGGGCTGCACATGGTCCTGACGTTCCTCGGGCACCGTCCCCAGCGGGAGGTCATCCGCTACCTGGAGGCGATTCGGGAGCTGTGCGCTTCCGCTCCCGCGCCCTTGATCGAGCTGGGCGACGTGGTGGCGAAAGGCCCGACCCCGGAGCTTCCTCGGGTGTTCGCCCTTCCGGCCAGATCGCCCGAGGCCGAAGTTCTCCAGATCGGCCTGCGCTCCGTCTTCACCAACCAGGGACTGATCGTTCACGAACCCAGGAAGCGGGCATTCTGGCCGCACTTGACGGTCGCCAGAGTGCGCACCGCGGATCACAAGTCACGGCGACCGGAGATGGTCCGCGACCTACCCGACCGCCCGATCCCCGCGAGCCTGCGCGGTCCCTTCGAGGGGCGAAGCGTCGGCCTCTATCGCTCCGAAATGCGACCGAGCGGAGCTCGTTACTCGCTGCTGGGTAAAGCCGACCTGCCCGGGTCGACCTTCGCGACCCTCCATCCCGGAGAGCGATGATCGAAAGCAGGTGACCTCGGGGGAACCTTCGGATGCGCCGCCTCCACCGTGGTTTCCCCCACTTTGCCAGTTCGCGACAGTGCGGTACGCCTTCGGTATATAGGCTGCCGCTCAGCCATGTCCAATCAGTTGGATGAGTTCATCGATGATCGGTCGATCGAAGAGAAAGCCGACGATCGCTTCCGCCATGAGGACGTGGTAGCGGAGCTAGCCCATCTCGTAGACAGCCGCGCCGCTCAGACGAACATCGCTCTTTTCGCGCCGTGGGGAAGCGGTAAGACCGGTATCTCGAAGCTCCTGCGCTCGCGACTTGAAGACAAGAAAAAGGGACACCGCTATGTCTACTTCGACGCATTCAAGCATCGCGATACGTCGCTGCGACGAAGCTTCTTGCGAACCGTTGCCACTGGACTCGACGAGGATCCAGCCGACATCGATGCTCTCTCTAAAGAAGAAATAACTCAGGAACTCGGCGCCTCTGACTGGAAACGCGTAGCAAAGTTCGTCACGGGGGCACTGGCAGTCGCAATCGTGCTCATGATCCTCTTGAGTCTTGCCCTCGCATGGATTCGCCCAGAGGCTCCCAAGGAAACTTACGGCGAGAGTTTCGTCACGATGTTTACGAGGCTAAGCGGCGTTGCGACCCTCGTCGCGGCTCTGATCGGTGTTGTTGTAAGCGGTCTACTCGGAGGAGTAACGGCGACCCGCAAGCAGACGCCGCTCTCCGAGGATGATGAGTTTGAGGACGCCTTCGGCAAGATGGCCAAGAAGGCGAAGAGACTCGTGATCTTCATTGACGAGCTCGACCGATGCGCGGCCGATGAGGTGGTCGAGACCCTTGAGACGATGCGCGTCTTTCTCGATGTCCCGAACTGCATCTTTATCGCTGCCGCTGATCGACAGGCGCTTGAGGCCGCGTTGCGACGAAAGGCTCGACAGGAGACGCCCGCCGACGAAGTTCATCCCTACTTCAGCAGTGCGGGCGCCTATGTCGACAAGATTTTTCAGTTCCAGATCGCGCTGCCGCCTTTGCGCTGGACCGACACTGGCGAGTTTGCGGAGAACCTCGTGAAGAATCGTGGGGGCCTCTGGAAAGAACTTCGAGAGCGCGATGAGATGCAGGATGTCCTCACGGCTCTAATTCCCACCCACGTAACCAGCCCCCGCCGTGTCAAGGTGCTTCTCAACTCATATGTGATTGCCCATCGACTCGCTGAACGGCGCGCGAGTGCAGAAGAAATGGCAGATCTGTCAGGTCGCGCCGCCGCCCTTGCGCAGCTTGTCTGCCTGGGTGCTGAGTTTCCCCTTTTTGCAGATGAGCTAGAGCGCTTCCCCGAACTACCTGCAGCTGCCCTAGCAGTCGCCGAGAGAAATCGCGAAAGCGACCTACGAACCAAGGCTCCCGAGGTTTGGGAACGCGCAGTTGACTTCATCGACCGAGGGCGACCTCTCGTGCCGCTTCTATACGGTGCGCGAGCAAACGGGGAACCAGCGAAGAACAGGCTGGAGTCCCTTGGCGACGGTGACGACCCCACTGACAGTGACGGCGCCAGCGTGCCCGAGGAACCCAGCGATGAGTGAGAGCGACAGCGGGATCGATGCGATTATCGCCCGCCAGCGGCAGGATCTAGTCGCCTACCTGACTCGTGTCAGAAACCTCCCGGCGCCTACGCGAGACCTTGTCTTCATGCACAGCGAAGCCGGCGTAGCAAGTGGACTTGAGGCGGCCTCATCAGATCGATTGGCAGCAATGGCGCGCAACGGCCAGACCGAAGGCCTCGCCGATCTGCTCGACAAACTGCCCCCATCCCGAGCAGGAGGCCGCGGTCGCAACCCTCGCGCGCTGGTCTGGAATCTTTGCTCTTGCGCCCGAGCGAAAAAACGCGGTGACGGTTCTGCTCGCCGCCACCGCCATCGTCGGTGAGCTAAGCGCCGAGACGACTGCATTGATCACGGGCGCGGTCCTCTCATCCCCTGGCGAGCTGCCAGCGGGAGCCCTTGGCGACATGGTCCGCCTCGCCCGGCGTTGCCGACCACCTCAACGCCGGCAACTGGTCACGAAATTGAAAGAGCGAAACGATGTCGTAAAAGATCCCTCCGCCCGGGCCGCCCTTGTCGCAAGCTTCCCGGAATTCAGCAACGCAGACAATCTCTACGGCGTAGCGATGGCGATGGCGATCGGCCAGATTGATCGGGAGGCCACGAAAGAACTCCTGACGCTTCCCGAATCCGAGCAAGCAAAGCTGCTCAAGCTGGCCGAACCAACGGTGCAAAGCTGGATCGATACCGCGAAGGAGAAAGCCGACAATCCTCCAGAGGGAGAGGAGCCTGAAAACACCGCGAGCGTCAATGCATGGTTGTTGCCTGCGCTCCAGGTCTTGGAAGACTCCGCGGTCGCCGTCACAAGATTGGCGGTCTGGCTACTCCGGGCAGGAAACCCCCAGTCCGACACCGAGGTACAAAGTCGGCTGAACCTGCTCGCCCCGGTCCGCGATCCTGAGCTTCTCCGGCTCATACTTCAGAGAATGCGAACTGTTCCCTTGGGCGACCGCGAAGCCTGGCTTGACGCGATCGATCCGTCCGCCGTTGACACCGATGCCGTTGCGGAGCTCGACGCCACGGCTAGACAGGTGTGTAGCGAACGGATGGCGCCCGAGGCTGACCCAGCCAGCTTCAGTGGCATCTTGGATCATCTCGCCGCGTTTGCCAAGGAACTCCCGGTGGAGGAGAGGAGTTTCCCGCGGGTCGACGCGGCAATTGGAGAGGCGACTCAAAGCCCAATGGATAGCGAGGGGGCGGCGCAAGAGTTTCTTCGCATCTCAGCTGCCGCAAACGAATTTGTGGATCATGAGTTGGCGGATACGACCCAATGTGCCGACCGTTTTATCGCTGGTGCCGCCTCAGCGATACCTGGTTTGCCCATCGGCGAACTTGATCAGCTACCTCAGTTGCGTTCCGCGGTCAGCCAACTGCTGGATGACTGGCTCGTCGATGCTTCCCCAGCAGCGCTCCAGGCACTGCGCGAGGCCTGGCAACTCAACCCCGAGGCACCACTCGACGCGACGAAGGCAGAGGCACTTCTCGGCGCCACTGGTCGACTACGAAAGCAAGGCGAGGAAATTTCCCCTCCCCTCGATGCCACCGCCATCGGAGAACTTGGACGCGAGCACGGTGAAGGGCAGCCGACGGGGCGCTCCTCGCCTGGCTGGCTTTCTTCGACGACAACGGACTCTGGCCCGTGCTCGCGCCAATGTGGGGGACCCAAATCTCACCGGCAGTACGGCAAGGATTCGAGGCAGCAGCGAAACAGCTTCCGGAGCCTCAACATCAGGAGCTCGCGGAAGCCGCCTTCGATCAGAGCCTGAGTACCAGCGCCCCGCCTGCAGCAAACTGGGAGGCAATTGCACTCCGTGAGCTGAGTGGGACCTGGGTGGTCAAAGCGCTCGCCGAGCGCAAGCCCGGCGAAGATCTCGAGCGCTGGCGGATCCTGCTGGAGATCGCTCGCCAGAGAGTCCTGAGCGGCAAAGCGAAAACGCTGGCTGCTAAGAGACTCCTGCAACCGCTCGCGGCTCTCGACTCCGAATCGGCATTTGAACTTGCGCTCGACAACCTGGAGCTCGCCAGCAAGGACAGTGGAGAAGAAATGCTTGCCGGACTTAGCCTGACGGGCGATCAGGCGCGCCTTGTCGAGGCAAAGGTCCGGCAGCTCGGCTGGAAGAAGAGTGCAATCTCAAGGCTCCTCGGCAGCGTCTTGGGCAGCGACGGAGAGTCTGCAAAGGACGAGCGCGACGAACCATGACGAGGGGTCGCCAATCGCCGGGCCTGCGTAGAAGCGAGCTACCCCCGACTCAGCCCCCGAAGCTAACGACCTGCCTAGCGGCAGCGCGGACAGCGGCGAACTGCGCCGGCTCCGCAGCCCGACGCAGGACATCGATCGGAGCCTCGTCGCTAAGGCGGGTGTTGGTGCCGAACAACCAGGCGCGGGCCATCTTCTCATCGAAGCTCTCGATGATCATGCGGACGATCTTGTAGCCCTCGCGCAGGCGCAGATCGGTCGTTCGGTTCGGAGTGGGGCCATCCGACTTGCGATAGCGACCGACCTGCTTGGCGTCGCGCAAGCCGACCAGGTGGGCAGCGATCCGCTGACCGAGCTGGTCCTGAAGGTAGTCGGCAATCTCGGAGATCGGCAGCGTCGTCGCGTCGTGGTCGAGTCGTTCGGCTGCTGATTGGTTGAGGACGGGCATAATCGTTCCCTCGGCGCTCGGAGGACTTACCGAGAACTACACCATAAACTACACCGCTATTAGCGCCGGCAGTTCACTCGCCCAGAGCCCCTCGCTTTCGGGAAGCGCTCAGCCCGACCTGAGGCAACGGACCGTCCGCGCGGCACGAAATGCAAGGGATTGACTGCGACGCCAACGGGCATCGGCGCGACACGCGATACTGAGCCGATGAATGATCGTCGTGGGGCATATACGGCCGATCGTGCCGCCGCGCTCTCGGGAGTGCCGAAATCTACGGTCCACCATTGGGCGCGCAAGGAATGGCTCGTACCCAGCGTCTCGCCGACCCGCGTCAAGCTCTGGTCCTACACGGATCTGATGGGCCTACGCGCCATTTATTGGCTGCGGCACCCGAAGCCGACCCCCGAGGGAGAGGAGATTCCGCCTACCCCGATGTCGGTCGTCCGAGAGGCCCTCGCCGAGCTTGATCGAATCGACCTTGACCTTTGGGATGAGCAGCATGGCTACATGGTCCGAGTCAGCCGCGAGGGAGAGGTTCACCTTGGCCCACCAGAGGACAGCGTCCCGCTTAGCGGGCAGCTCCCACTTCACAACTTGGACCTGATCGAGCCCTTTGAATCGGAGGCCGGAATCCGAGGACCGGATCTGTTCGCACCCCGGCCGCGACTGCGGATCCTCGCCAACAAGCTCGCCGGCGCTCCTCACCTGGTGCGGACCCGGCTTGAGACCGAGGCGCTGGCCGCCATCGGGCGAAGGGGATCAGCAAGGCCAAGCTCTACGGCCTCTATCCGAACTTCGATTCGACGGGGATCGACGAGGCGCTGGACCTCGAGGCCCAGCTCGCCAGGAACCTGGAACCGGTAGCGGTCGCGGCGTAGGCGGCGGGAGCAGGCGACAGTGGCCCTGTTCGCACTCGACCACAACTACCCGATGCCGATCATCGCGCAGGCCAAACCGTACCTGCGCGAAGTCGAGCTTGTGCCGATCGGGGATATCGACTCGCGCCTGCCCGACCTCGACGATTGGGAACTACTGCTGGCCCTTCACCACCACTCCCGCGACTGGGACGGCATGATCAGCAACGACACGAGCATGCTCGAACAGGAGCGCGAGCTTGCCGTACTCGGCTACACCCATCTGACGCTCGTCGCCCCCGTCGCCGCTGGCCACGATCCGATTCGCTCAACGGGCCTGGTCCTCGCCCACATCGAGGACATCGCAGCCCGCACGACGCCGCGAAAGCCCCAGGTGTGGCGCCTGCCCGGTCGCACCGGCGGCGGAAATCATCCGGATCAATTCCTCGAAAGGCTCGCCAAGAAAGGCGGGCTGGATCCGCTCGATCTGCGCAAGGACGCTATGCCCGCAAAGGCGGTCCTCCAGCGCGATCCGCTCCCCTGAGTACCGGCCTCGCCGGCCAGTTCACTCCTCGTCTGGGTCGTCCGCATCTGCCGGCTGCAAGTGCAGCACCCACAGCTTCAGACGGCGTCCCGAGCGCTCGAAGTAGCCGGCTGGAATCAGCGAGCCCAGCTCGCCGGGTTCGGAGTGATGATCAAGACGCTGTACCGCGCCCTCGTCGTCAAGAGTTACCTCGTTGAACATGGCCGAATACATCGAGCTGAGTGCGCCGACGATGGCAAAGCCTTGTTCCTCGACGACCTGGCGCATCTCCTCCGGAGGGGCCGCCTGCAAAGAAATGGAGGTGATCCGGCCGGTGGAGTCGATCTCGGCTGGCGTCTCGATGTCCCAGCGGCCGTAGCGGAACAGCAGGAAAGCGATTTGCTTTTCAACCCCATCTGTAAGCGTCCGGCCCGCGGCGCGTAGCTCCGTGTCCCTGATGACTACGGTGGCAGTATTCGGATGGGTGCGCTCGCCGAACTCCTCGCTTTCGAGGCGGAGCTCGAGGGGCGGCACCGTTCCGATGGTGCGGTCGCCGAAACGGGCCATCTGGTTGAACTTCATTGCCTTGGTGAGGTGGAGCTCATACCGCCCGTTGACCGGCTGCATGAGCTCGAGGTCGACGAGCGTCCACAGGTTGGCGGCCGACCAATAGTGGGCTACGGCGACGGGCGAACCGGTCAGCTCGCCGTAGCGGCGCAGGCCTTCAACCTCGGCTGCTGGGATGCCGTGGTGAAGGCGGCGTGGGCTGGGCGGAACTGCCTTGACCTCGATGAGCAACTGACGACCGTCGGCGTCGACAGCCCGGTAGTCGGGCAGCTTGACTGGACCCAGCCCATCCTCGTAGTAGACCTGCCCCTCGTCCTCTTCAACCAATAGCTGGAACCCCCCGAGCGCCACAAGCACCGCTCGGAACATCGCCTCGGTACGCAATCCGTGCAGGCGGCTCGGGTTGCCGAGCGAGGCACGCGCGCCGACGGCCAGCCGACGGATCAACTCATCGACGCTGTCGGCCTCGCTGGCAGCTCGCTGGGCGACGGTCGGCAAGTCCAGGGCCGACAGCAGCTTCAGCGAGCCGATACCGTCGCTATTTCGCGGCTGTCGTCGGATCATCACGCTCGGGTCGCCCGGTCAGATCCCAGGCCAGGAACTCAGTTGCCAACAGGGCGTCGAAGAAGTTGAACGTCCCAGTCAGGTCATGGCCAGCCAGGTAGCGATCGTACGCCAAGCGGTCATGGGACTTGCGCTCACCGCCCCTCGCCGGAAAGATCTCCTTCGACGGGCGCCACTTCCACCGAGGAGGCTCTCCCTCGCGCCACTGCTTCAGCTCCGCCGCGGGCAGGGGGCCAAAGTGCAACAGCTTGCCCGCGAGCCAGCGCATCCCTCGCAAGTCCTCCCGGGGAAGCCCAGCACTTCTAACCAGAAGTCCCAGCGTCCAGTCGGAGTACCCGGCTTCGTGCCTCTCCGCCTTCGCCCACGCAACGAAATCCGGATCCCAGCCTGTACCTTCGAGGGCGTCATCGATCCGGGCCGTTATGTCTGCGCGCAGCTCGTCAGAAAGGCCACGCCAAACATGGTTCATGGCGTCGTCGAGCGCCCGAACCCAGCCGACCGCCTCGGTAAGAGCGATCAGTACTCGGTGCGCCCCCCAGGGCTCCGTGATTCGCGCGGCTTCATGCAGTCGGCCTTCCGCCTCTTGGATCGCGTGACTGATCAGCTCAATACGCCTATGAACCTCGGCGCCACGCCCGACTCCGGTCTCCGCATGTCCGAACGGCTCGGGCTCGGCGGGCACGACCGTACGAGCAACAGCAGCTCCAGCCTCACTCAGACAAGACATCGTGTCCTCGTCGGGGGCAGGCTGCCCTTCGATTTCGAGGCGTGTCCGCGTTATTCGCGGCTCATCTTGGCTTCTATCGAGCCATTCAACGACCCATGCGCGCACAGGCTCTCGGCACTCGGGCATGTACCAATCGTCAACGAGCTTCACGGTCGCCCACAGGCCGTCGTCTTCGTCTCGAAGCGTGGCATGCGTCCCGTCGCTTCGCCATGTCGCTTGCAGCGTCATGAGCGGTGCATAGCAACGAGGCCCACGCCAAAGCAGCCATCCTGCGAACGCCTCAGAGAGGCAGTATGCGGCGTCCGCGTGCCAGGTCTTCGGCCCACCACCGAGTCGGGTTTCTGCGCTTCTCGAATGACCTCGTGACCCCTGTCGATTGCACCAAATTGACTCAAGTCCCCTCCGCGTACCTGGAACAACGAGTTTCTTAGTTTTGTCCAGCGAGCTGACGGTGTACTAGCCGAACACAATGCCCGTCTTGCGCCATGCGCCTTTCCAGCGCCCGAAGCGACCGGAGGCTCTCGGGTGGAGATTCGCGTCGTCTGAGTTCATACTGACGGCGGGAGATCAAGGCCCTGCGGAGAATGCTGGGACTGACCCCGTGAGTGGCTTCGAAGGCTCGCGCAAAGTGATTCGGATGCCCGTAGCCGACCCTCGGCGCGATCGAAATTGGCCTCGCGATCTGCAACACAAGCTCGGTTGCACGTCGCATTCGAGTTGCATGAAGCTCGTCGCGAAATGAGCGACCCGCTTCGGCAAAAATGAACTGGAGCGTTCGTTCCGGTATCAACATCTCCCGCGCTAGGACCGTGAGCGTCAAGTCGGCCTCGGAATACCGCTGCTCGATGATCGCCAATGCTCGGTGGTGGAGTTCCGCGCGTCTCTTCTTGGTGGCCGACTTACCTGCCCCGACGCTTAAAGGTGCTCGGCTGGCGCCGCCGGTCGGCGAAACCCTTTGGCGCACAAGCGCCTCGAGCTCGGGAAGGGGCGGGTAGCGCATATCTGGATGATGACTAAAGGGCGAGTCGCTGTCTCGCCATCGCTCGCGTATAGCTGTCGCGATCCTCGGCCAGCGTCTGAAGGAGGTCGTCGCCGCCGTCGCCGTCGGCTGCGATGCCAACGAGCCGGGTACGGATCCGTGGGCTCGGGTCCTTCGCGAGTCGCATCGCCGCATGCAGGGCGGCATCCGGATCTCGCTGTGAGATCGCTTCGATCGCCGCTAGTCGCACCGATTCGTTTGGGTGCATGAGAAACAGGCGGATGTCCAGGCCGGGGAGGCCGAGTTCGAGGTGCGTCGTCAGCACTCGGAGCCCGGCCGTCAACAACCGATCTGAGCCCGACTGCATCGCGACGAGCAGCCCGTCGGCGAGGCGTTTGAGCACTCCTGGGTGGTGTTTGGCAAGCTGTGAAAGCGCTTCCAATGAGGAGGTCTGCAGTGCGTCCTTCGGCGCCATGTTGATTCGAAATCGGGCCAGGGGGTCGTCGACGCCGACCCGATCCCACTCTGCTGGTTCGTCGGTGCTGCAGGCCTGTGACACCAGCGCGTCAGCGAGTTCATCGACAAGATCATGCGGGACGACCTCAGCTAGGTTGTGGAGTCCCTCCACTGCGGAAACCCGGGTCATGATCGGCAACTGTGGATCGGGGTCGCAAAGGATCCGAAGCAAGCTTTCGGCCAGGGCACGTTGTTCGGGCTCCTCGCAGTAACGAGCCAATACTCCTACGGGTGCCAGGCTGGTTCCGATCCCATAGCTGACCGTCCTGACGCCATCGCTCTCGTCTTCCTCGCGCGGCTGGCTGGCGATTGCTGCTCGCACTCTCTCCTTGGCGTGCTCCACCAATTGCTCGTCGCGCTCAAGCAAGCCCGAGAAGGCCACGGTATCTAGGGCCGTACCATCACCGTCCCTGGCAGCGCCAAGCAGACGCTCTTGCTGATCGGGTCGCTGTTCAAGTAGGGAGTCGAGCACGCCGATCGGGATTGCCGCTTGGATGTCGTCGGCGAGCATTGCGTCGAGCACGATCTCAGTCTCATCTGCTCGACCGACAAGGCAGATGAGAAGGAATGGCTCAACCAGCCGCTTCGGGTCTCCGGCGCGGCTTCGCAGTCGCTTTCGCAGCGCCTCAAGCGAACGCGCCAGCATCTCCTCGGGGATCGCACAGACGACGTTGGCGAGTGCATCCGCCGCGTGAAAAGAGGCATTAGGCGGGAAGCCGCTTGGCGCCTCCCTCTCCAGCTCTCGTAGGGCGTAAGTCGCAATCGTTCCCGCGCCCTCGTCGCTGATTGAGCGACCAGCTCCGGCGATAGCTGCCCAGGCCGCGACTCTCTCCCAGGGCGCGCCGTCGACAGGTGCCGCAGCAAGCACGTCGTCGACGCTCAGCATCTTTCCGACCTCCGCCGCTTTCTTACTGTTGCCAGCTTGTACGTAAGCGGCAAGCGCCATTGCTGGCCGCTCACCCGCCAGGAGCACATCGCCTAGCCCTTCTGCTGCCTGGAAGTAATCGCTGAGATTGCCTGCGCGTCGTGAGAGGTTGTACGCCGTACCGAACAGGCGCAGTGCATCCGGGTGGCTGGCACCGACCAGCGCACGGAGTCCCCGTCGAATCAAGCGCTCCGTGCGACTGGTAGCCGTAGCATCGGTGCCCCGAAGACTGAGCGCAAGTGGCCGGGCGTCATTGAAGGCGGCAGAGAGATCGCCTAGAGCCATCGCCGCACTTCCTGCTGAAAAGAAGGCCTCGGCGGCCTGGTCATTGAATGCGGGCTCACGCGCCCAGACCTGCGTGGCTCCTAGAAAAGATTTACGCGCGCCGTCGAGGTTCCCCCGGCGGGCGAGCACAACGCCACGTCGCTGCAAAGCCATCGCCGTAACAGCCGGCGGCAACTGGGGGTCAAGCGCCCAGTCGAGCAGCTCTCGCCAGAGACTCTCGCCCTCCTCTTCTCCCTCCGGCGTCTCGAGCAGGTCGAGGAAATCAAGCTCAAGTCGCAGGCGCGGGCCTGAAGCAACCGGTACCCGTTCCCTTACATCTCTCGCAACCGCGAGTGCAGCCTGCACCTCACCGTTGAGACTCAACAACTCAACCAGCGGCGCGGCCCATTGGGCCTCATCAGCCTTGCCACGAGTCTCCTCCCAAGCGCGACGCAGTGCATCCACGTCCCCCTCTTCCTGCTCGGGCCAATTCGCCTGAGCCTTGAGCGCATCAGCTTCCCAAGCAAACTCCGGGGGAGCGACCTCCCGCGCGCGCCGGGCACGAAAGACTGCCGTCAGATCACCCTCCTCCAGCGCGTCGCGGCTGAGGTCCATGAAGAGTCTGAATGCCTGCCCCTTGAGCCCTGCTTGCGCGTAGGCCTCAGCGGCGCGTCCCTTGTAGCTCGCGGCTGCCGGCTCGAAGTTCTGATCGGCCAGCGCTTGGGCCACTGCTACGAAGCCCTCCGCCGCAGCCTCATGCTCGCCATTCTCGGCATCGGACTCTGCTTGTTGAGCACGACGCACCTGATCGGCCTTCTCCAGGGGGCCTCGCAACAGCGCCTCGGTCCAACCACGAACCCCATCCCCCGTAACGCCAATGTGCTGCACGGGAGCGATGACGACATGCTCGCCCCTGACGTTCTCGACGTGCGTGCGCTGCTCAGTCATTTCTCTGCCGTGGAGAGACCGTTACGTTGCCCTTGGTGCGGACATCGCTGACTACGGTCGTTTGAACGTTCCCTGCCCTCTCGGTCTGAATTGAGGCAGCGCTTCGGCGCCGCGTTCGCGCCCTGATCAACACGACCCCAAGCATTCCGGCTGCCGCGACCACTGCTAGCGCAACCGCGGCGGCGATCTCGCCTCGTTCGAGGAGAAAGTCGATGAAGGGGCTCACTGGATCCATGCGCTGAATCTAGAAGCTTGTTCCTGGAAGTCCAGCGCTGAGATCGAATCCGACGCGAACGCGCAAGCGCGCTCTCGGCCCGCCGAAGACCAACCTGGTCAGCATCGAAGCAATCCGGCCAGGCAGCGCCTCTACACGAATCGGCGTGCCACACGAAATTTCGTCACACAGCCGTCACATAAGGGGGACCACTTTCGCTGCTCGCGCCTCTGTAGTAGTGGATGCGCGAGCTACTCGATAACGAAATTAGGGGGCCACTTTCGGCCCTCGGCCCCCTGTTGTTATGTGGAGGGCTTTCCGCAAACCGCGTTCCAGGGCCAGCAGGCGGCTGCCGTAGAAGACCCGGCGGCCGTCGCTCTTGTCCCTCGCCGGGCACGCCCCGGCTCAGCCGGCGGACGGAGATCGCGCCGCAGCGGGCGCGCGCTCCCCACGAAAAGCAGCGTCGTGCTGACGCCGCTCATTGGAAAAAGTGCCGGATCCGGTCGGCTCATACGACAGGTAAGTAGATGGGCAATTTCGTGAGGAGCCGAGTCGTAGCCGGAACGCCGCCGAACAGGACCGGCTCGGCCGCCCCTGCGCCGGTTGCCGGCCACCGCCTCGCCGAGGGGCGACCGGCGCTCGGGCGGCGCGAAGCCTGCACGGCCGAGTCCGCTCGTGGAAGCGCTGGTCTCTGAGGAGGACTTCGAGCGCGTCCAGGTCGAGATGCGGGCGCGCAGCACCGGCCAATCCGGCAACCGCCGCCGCAGGGCGCAGAACCGCTTCTACCTGCTGCGCGGGATCGTCCACTGCGCCACCGGTCACAACCCGCTGCGGATGCAGGGCAAGACGCGGAAGGGGAACACCTATTACGCCTGCGGCTACCGGATCTCCTACGGCGACAAGGCGGCCGAGGCGACCGGCCACGGCAAATGGCAGTACGTGCGCGAGGAGTCGGTCCTCGCCCTGATCGACGGCTTCTTCGCGACGCGGGTCTTCGGCCCCGATCGCCTCGCCTACCTGCGCAGCGACCAGGCCGCCCTCGCCGACACGCTGCCGACTGACGGCGGCGGCGGTGAGCACAAGGAGGCCACGCGGCGGCTGTCCGAGGTCGAGCAGCGGATCGAGCGCCAGCTCGCCGCCATCGAGGCCGGTGTCGACCCCATCGTCGTCGGCGAGCGAATCCGCGTCTTGAAGGCAGAGCGCGAGGAGGTCGAGGCCGCCCTCGCGCAGCTCGCCCAAACCGAGCAGGAGGAGCCGATCGACATCGACGAAGCCTGCGCGGTCCTCGACTCGCTGCCCGACCTCTCCGAGCCGCTGGCCGAGGCCGATCCGAAGCTGCGCCACGCCGTCTACGAGGCCTTCCGCCTGCGGGTCGAGATCGACCGAAATGCCCAGCAAATACGACTGAAGGCGCTCGTCTCGAGCGCCTTCAGTCAAGTCAGGGGCCTCAACGATCTCGTCGCCGATAAGGCCATAGCGGGGGCGGGATTCGAACCCGCGACCTCCGGATTATGAGCCCGACTCAGAGGATCCGCTGGACTACGTGGGGCACGGTTTAGCCGGTTTTCGCGAGATCGAGATCGGCTGAGATCGGCTGGAGTCTGTGGGGCGTGTTGCCCCATCTGTTGCCCCAGCAGACGGTCTAATAACCCCCAGGGATTGGGTCGTTGCCGACGCCTGAGCATGAGGACGTCTCCGCATCTGTCATCTACCAACTTGAGGCGGGCATATGGCTTTCGGTGAAGTCGAAGTCGCGCGGCTCACAGCTCCACGCAGAGGAAAAAAACGGCCAAGATTGGCTCGCTCCGAGCCAGGCGCCGGGCCTATGCTCGAACCATGGAGAAGATCCGAGAGAGAACAAGGAATCTTCCCGCGGCCGCAGTCGCGGTGGTCGCTTTGCTCATGGCCGTCCTCACCCCCGCAGCGGCCGAGGCGACCTTCCCTGGCTCGAACGGACCGATCGCATACGAAGCGGCGACCAAGATCGGATTCGTCGATCCGGCCACGGGCGCAACCGATGAAGCGGTGAGCTCCGGATTCGGTCCCTCCCTCTTCCCGGGGTCGCGCCGACTGGCATATATCCGAGTCGTCGGTTTCAAAGACCCCCTCCATCGGAACCTCATGGAGACCTCGATCTACGTGAAGTCGCTCCACCCTGACCACCCGCGCGCGCCGGGGCGGCGGATCACCGGGCAGCGCGCCTTCAGCGTGCGCGACCTCGCCGTAACTCCCGACGGCAAGAGAATCGTCTTCGTCGCCGCTCACCCGATTGGCTACCATGAGCCCGAATTCGATATCTGGTCGATCTCGACCCACGGCGGCGGCCTTCGTCGCCTCACCAAGAACGGCGTCTTCGACAACGACGTCGACGTCTCACCAGACGGCCGCCGGATCGCCTACGCGGAGAAGGTGAACGGTCGTGCCCAGGTCTTCCTCATGGACATCGACGGCTCCAACCAGCAACGACTCACCCTCGACGGTCGCCGGGACCGTGCGCCCCACTGGTCGCCCGACGGTCGCCGCATCGTCTACTTCTCGGTTCCCGGCGGGGGTGGCCGCGGCAACGGTGCCGAAGACATGTGGTCAATTGCGGCCACCAGCGGGCGCCCGAGGCACCTTGCAAGCAACGCAGAAGCCTCCGTCTACTCGCCGGACGGCCATCAGATCGCGTTCCTGCGCAATTACGCGATCTGGCTGATGAGGGCCGACGGGAGCCACCAGCGGCGTCTGGTCGACAGCAAATTGGGATCCGAAATCACCTCCCTCGACTGGGGCAGCAGAGGGTCTTCCGTGAGGTCAAATTAGCCCCCCCGATCACCTACTCACGCCCTTTGACGCCGCAGGCCGGGCATGGCGCCCTCCTCCCGATCGGGGCGCCGAAGAACAACCAGCGATGCAGCCCCCGCTCAGAGCGGGGACAGGTAGCTTCTCTCTCGCATCGAAGGCGTTTCTTCGGTGCCGGGCCCCGGGGTGTTTCTAGCGCCGCCGGGTCCGTTTATTCGCGTTTCTCGCGGGCGAACGTAGGTGGACCGGAGGCCCTGCGCAAGGGCTGGAATCGACCTCTCTCAGACCCCGTGTTGCCCCAGGGCGTTTTTTGGCCGATTTTGAGGTCTCCCAAAAACGCGGAAACCCGCTTGATAAGCGGGTTTCCGTCCTATAGCGGGGGCAGGATTCGAACCTGCGACCTTCGGGTTATGAGATTGATCCGCTGACTCGGCTGGACTACGTGGAGCTAGGTTTCAAGCCGAATTCGCGAGACCGAACTACGTAGAGATCGGCTGGAATCTGTGGGGCACCTTGCCCCATTTCTTGCCCCAGCAGATCGCGACCGCGAACATAAGATCCTCGAGATGGCCAAGAGCCCCTGGAAAGACCCCGATCCCCAGCCCGGCGACTTCGACGCCGAGTTGGATCAGGCCCAGGTCGAGATCCACGAGGGCAATCCTGACGCAGAGCTGTCGATCACCCGTGCGACGGAGATACGGGCCTTACTGCTCCACGCCCGCCCCCATGGAGGCAATGCCGCCGAGCGGGTGAAGCAGGCGCGACCAAATGACCGCAGCGCTTAGGCTCTAGACGGAAGAAGCTGCCACCACGGAAACATCGTCGTGGGCGATCGCCCCGCGCTTCTGAGCTCGCGCCGTCACCAGTGCCGGCTTGCGGCTCGCCGGCGCTACGTCCAGCACGAACTCGATCCCCAACTGCCTGACAGCGTTGATGATCGTGTCGACCTCCGGGTTGTGCTCTCCGGACTCGAGCTTGACGACGCGAGGCTGCGATACGCCCAGCTTCTTCGCCAGGGCTCTCTGGCTCAGTTCGTGCTCGGCGCGATAGCGCAGCAGCGTTGCCGCAAACTCCCGCGCAGGAGCGAGCCTCTGCCACTCCGCCCGAAAGCTCGGATCGGCAAGCTGCTCCTCTGCCACAAGGGCATCGAAGGGCCTATCTGAACTCTTCATCGTTGCCTCATGATAATAAATTTATTATCAGGGTCAACTGCGACGCTTCAGGCGATCACCCGCAGCCACGACCGCCCGATCGAAGTCCTTCTTCTTCGCGGCTACTGCCAGGATTACGAATCGATCACCGAACCGCGCGTAGATCGGCCGAGCCTCGCAAGCCCCCTGCTTCGGTCGTAACTCGAACAGATCCGCCTCGCCCTTCAACGACTTCATATGGGGCGACGGCAGATCCGGACCGAGATCTTTCAGCTTCTGCACGACGTTGAAGACCGCTTTGCGCTCTCCGCGCGACTTCACGTCCTCAAAGTCGATGACCGCCTCGCTCTCGAAATCAACCATCCAGGTTCTTGGGTGCTTGCCCACTTTCGCGACATTAGCCCTGACACCGGACTCAACTTTTTGTCTTCAAGATGATGAAGGGGAACCTGTGGCACTTCTTGTCCAACGCTCCAAATAACAAGTCAGAGAAGGATCAGGCAGCGTCCGCCATCGACCTGAGTTCCGCCACTCGAGCCGCGATTCGATCTGCAGCGTCCTCTGGAGCCTCGTGCTCCCAGACCCGCTCCACGAGCCAGCCCGCAGCCTCTAGCGCCTCCGCCGTTTCACGGTCGCGCTTGCGATTCGCGGCAATCTTGTCAGCCCACCATTTCGTATTCGACTTAGTCGGCCTGGCGTGCTCCGGGCACCCATGCCAGAAACATCCATGTACGAAGACCGCTAAGCGAAGACGGGGGAAGACGACATCCGCCTTGGAGCGGATGTCTGCCACAGGGGCGTAGTCGATCCTGTATCGCAACCCCCGTTTGGTTAGGGCCTTTCTCAACAAAACCTCCGGCTTGGTGTCCCGGCGTTTCTGGCCGGTCATGCGCTTCCGCGTCTTGCGGTCGGTAGGGGGAGGAGCAGGCAGAGCCGTCGCAGGCTTTATGGGCACTGGCGGTGGATGAAGGTCTTCAGCCACTTCCTTTCCCAGCACGGCCTCCGCGATCGCCGACGCGAGAACGTGAGCAAGTAGCGGCGGGACAGCGTTTCCGATTTGCCGGCAAACCGACGAGGGATTTCCGCGAAACTCGTAGGTGTCGACAAAGGTCTGGAGCCGGGCGGCCTCCCGAGGAGTCAAGGGCCGGTCGTAGTAGGGATGCGTGAAACAGCCGGTGGTCACGTTGTTGAATTGCGTCGTGATCGTGTAGGCAGGTAAGTCGGGGGCAAGGCGCCCGAAGAGGTTGGTGCTATCCGTTCGACGCATTCCGCGGTAGCGATCAGGCAGGAGATGGCGAGGGATGTCGCGCCAGGTCCCCCCTTGGGGCACATGCTGGATGAGTTCGAGATTGTCGGTCGATATGGGAAAGGCCGCGTGGCTAGTTATCTCGCCAGTTCTCCTCCCGCCTCTCATACGACGACTGAACGGCGTCAACCGCCCCGTCTCCGGCTCTGCGGTGACGATTCCATCGGCACGGGCGGGCGGTAAATCTCCGATCGCCTCCCACGTCCTGACATGGCGAAGCAGACCGCGTTCCTTACGCTTCTGCTCCCAAAGGTCCAAAGAATCTCGCCGCCAACCTCCAAGGTGCGTCGGTTCGGGAAACTCAAACTCGTCTTCCCCGAGAATCCCGACCAGGAAGAGGCGTCGACGGCGCTGCGGGACTCCATAGTCGGCAGCGAGAAGAATCTTCTTCGAGACTGCATAACCGAGCTTGCCGAACTCGTCGAGGACGGTGGCCCCGAACTCGCCCTTCTTCCAGTACATCATCCCGGGCACGTTCTCCAGCAAGAAAGCCGACGGCCTCAAGTGCTCGACCAAAGCGAGCATCTGGCGCCACAAATCGTTGCGAGGATCCCCTTTTCGCACCCAGCCGTTCTTCCTCCCAGCGGTACTGAACGTCTGGCAGCTCGGGCCTCCCACTACGACATCGACGACCCCACCGGCAAGCTCACCGATTTCCTGCGGGGTCCGATCCGTAATCGAGATGCACTCAGCTTCCACGCCCTCGTGATTTGCCCGATAAGTCTCGACCGCCTCCCGATCATGATCGAGCGCATAGCCGATCTCGTAATTCGCAGCGCGGAATCCGGCCGACAGTCCGCCAGCGCCACAGAAAAGGTCGATCGCGCGCAGGGGTCTTCCAACGTCTCGTGCGGGCACGCCCGACACGATAGGCGGAAACGCGGTCGTCGCCGCACGGCGGGCCGCGATTGATCGCTCCTAACCCAGCATCCGCCCCCGGGCATCAAGGAGTTCTCCCAGTAGTGATTCGCGGGTCGGTCTGTGGGGCTTGGGATCGCCAAGCACATCGGCCTGGCGCTCGACCTTACGCAGGATCTGCTCGTACTCGACCTCCTCTAGCGAACCTGCGCAGAGCAGGACGAGATATTCGACGTCCCTCTCCTGCCCGCGCCTGTGGATCCGGTCAAGGCTCTGCATGAAGTGGGCAGCCTGATTGGAGAAGGACTCATAGATCGCCGTTGCCGAGCGGTGGAGCGTTAGCCCGGCACCAGCGGCGGCAGGATTACCGAGGAACACCATCGTCTGGTCGTCCTCCTGGAACCGTCGGACAGCATCGCGTCGCAGGCCGATGTCCTGAACCGAACCGTCAATCCGCGCGAGCCCGAAATCCGAGTAGCGCTCAGCCAGGAAGTCGAGGCTCGCCCGATAAAAAGACCACACCAAGACCTTCTCGCCAGCGGCAACCTGGCGCTTGAGGATGGCGTCCAGGGCCAACACCTTCCCGGGAAGCTCCGCGTAGTCGGGAAAAACGCCGATCGGGTTGGAGCAGAGTCTCAGCAGCGCGCTGCGGCGCTCAATGAAGGAGAGTTGCTGCTCACGATAACGGGCGTCATCGACCTCCTCCAGATCGGAGATCAGGCCATCGAGCGCACGCTCGTAGAGGCGTCCCTGCTTCGGCGCGAACTCGATGGGTACTTCGGCGAATCGACGTCCGGGTAAGTCGGGAAGGACATCCTCCTTGAGGTTTCGCGTATACAGGCTGCGGCGCTGGAGGGCCGCGCGAATCGGCTCACGGTCCTGCTCAGGGTCATCGGTGAGCGACAGGCCGTCGAAGGTCAGACCGAAATCGACGAGGTCAACCTGGCTGATGAGATCACGTGGTGCATTCGGTGCCGGAGTCCCACATAGGGCGAAACAGCGTACGCACCACTCCCGTAGTTCGGATACCGCAGCGGTCCGGGCGGCTTCGGGGTTCTTCACGTTGTAAGACTCATCGACGGCGAGGATCACCCGGGAGCGAGTCGCGAGCAAGCGCAAGTCTTCCCTCATCGAGATCGCCGCCTCGTAGTTGAGGATGACGACATCAGGCCCACTCGTCAGAGCCGCAGCGCGCTGGCGCCGCGAGCCGTCGACCGTGGACACTCGGTAGAGATCGCCGCAGAAACGCTTGAACTCCTCTGCCCACTCGCCGACCATCGACTTGGGTGACACGACGATCAAAGTGTCCGCTTCGTCTCGCTCCACCAAGATGTCGAAGGCTGCGATCAAGGTGGGCGTCTTGCCGGTCCCCTGCTCATCGAAGATGCAGACACCCCAACCCTCCTCAATCGTCATCAGGGCAACGTTTCGGACCTGATGGTCGTCCAGGATGCGAGCAAATTTCGAGCTGGCGAGTCGACCCCGCAGTTCAGCCACTTGCGCCGCTCGGATCGCCGCAGCGTCAGCAGTAACCCTGGGACCCAGTTCGCGAATGGTCTGGCGGTTCGATACCGCACGCTCGGCCTCGGGAGCCCACACCAGAGTCTCGACATCTAGGAGGGGGGCCGCGTCGCCGAACGAGATACGAAACCGACCACGCGCAGGGCGCAAGCGCATCTCAGGTGCGGCCTTACGCAACAGGCCGGCAACGTCCTCTGCCGAGTCGGCCACGATCTCGATTTCACGCTGATCTGGGCTGAGACAGACCTGGGCCGTCAAGACGGGATCTCCTCCCCATGCTCGGTACGGACCTTCTGCTCCCCCTCGATCGCCCCTAGGGTCGAGGTCATCACGCGCCGTACCTGCAACAGGAGCTCGGCGTCGACTTTCTTCCACTGATCTGGCGGCGTCGAACCCAAGCGCTCGACCATCGTCTTCAGGTAGGCCTCGAAACCAATCGACCGCCGTTTGACGTTGCGTCGCTTCGCCTCGGTGATCGCTTCATCGACCTCTTCCGCCGCCGCCTCTGGGTCCGTCGCCGCAACCTCGTGGGCTTTGAGCAGCTTCTGAGCAGTCTCGGCATTGCCGACGACCTGGTAGAGGCTTCGAACCTGGGTGCCGCTATCGAGGACATCGAACATGAGGTCATAGACGACTGCCTTCAGCTCGTCATCTGCGTCGAGCTTCCGCGTCAGCTTCGCGTCGCCCCTCCCTGCGTCCAACTCGTAGAACCACTGGAAGTTCTTCTCGGCCTTGTAGCGCACCGCCGCGGGGTCTCGTCCCTCTTCTAGGTGGTAGGCGATGAAGTCTTCCGACCAGCGGACCATCGCGTCGTACCGACTTACCTCTGCCGGTTTGATCGCAAAGTCGCGAGCAACCTCCTCGCGGATCTTCTTCAGCTCCCCTCGCGTGACCCTACCTTTGATCGCTCGCTGGCGAACCTCGTACTCGTGGACCACGAGCCGGGCTTTTATGTACTCCGGCCACGGTTTCTTGTGGTCTCGTTCGAAATTCCGCGAAACCACGATTGCCTCGAACTGATCCGGCGTGGTCCCTTCCGCGGCTCGCCAGACGCGGATGTAGCGCGCCCGGCGCTTCTGAGTCGAGTCATAGCCTTTGCCATAGAGGACGAGGAGGGACGCGGCGATCCGCCGGTTGCCGTCCTTCGGCTCCCCCTCGTAGTCAACGATCGGAGGCGTCTCGACACCCTTGCGGGCGATGCTGTCTGCCAATGGTTTCAGCTCGAATGGATCGTCCTTTTCGAGGCTCGGCAGCAGGATCGACCCATGCATAAGGGGAACCAGCTCGTCCTCCTCCGGCTCCCGACCGTGATGCTCTTCGAACTCCTGCACCTGAAGGGAGATCCGGTGGTTACCCCCCCACAGCTTTAGCTTCTCGATGTCGACGTATCCTTCGGTCATATCGACCGCCTGCCCGTGAAGGAAGGTCGGCGTCGGCACTACCCGATGCGGCTTTAGACCGTTGTGCTCGATGAAGAAGTCCTCGTCAGCAACAGCAGCCGGACGCTCGACGGACTTAACGATGTCCTCCACCTGACGACGGACCTCCTCTGCCACGCCAGCCCGTTCTTCGTCGCTGAGATCACCGTTATTGGCTCGCAGGACCTTCAAAATCTTCGTATACAGGCTGCGTGCCCGGTCGGCATCGAGTGGCTGCTCTTGCGCGAATCGAACCGCCGATTCCACCTCAGCTCCGAAATCTTCCGAGAGAGTCGTCGCCGAGGCGATCAGCTCCTCCATATCGGCGGTCGTTACCTGCTTGTTCCCATCCTCGTTCATCTGCACCTCTCCTTCTCGACATCGTCCAATTCGTAAAGCTCCCTCCGGAGGCGGTCCAAGCCCCGCTTCCGCCATTGCCTCGCCGTGTCAGGCAGGACTTCCTCGCCGAGGAGGCTTTCCAACTCCTCTGCGAGCTCCACACTGCTCATGGGCTCTTCGAGCTCGACCGCTTCCAAAACGATCAGCGTCGCTGACCTCACGTTGAGGCTCTGCCAGCCTTCGACGATCCGACTTGCGAATTCGAAGATCGCCATGCCGCTGACTTTCTCGGCGGTCGGGTCGGCCCAATACTTGTCGCCGGCGTCGTCATCAGGATCAACCTCTGGGAGAACTTCCCTCGTGGCCTTGGCGAAGAGACGCTGCATGTAGTGGACCGCCACTACGGTTACGTAGCCTGCGGGCGTCTCGAGCACTTCGCCTTTGGCCAAGAACTTCACGAAGCCCTCCGCTACAGCGTCCTCGAGATCCTGAAAGCGGCTAGTCGGGAACTTTCCTTCCAGGGTCCGGATCAAGCCCTCGGGGAAGTGGTCCTCGATTAGGCCTTCGCACTGCGTCTTCGCGGTCGTCTCAGTTTTGGGCGTCACAACCTAATAAGCCGTGAGCCTCCGATTCCGTGACAGTGCCGCCGAAATTTCTCCACTGGAACCCCTACGAAAACCGCTCATCGGCGTTTTCTCAATCAGGAGTCTGCTGGATCTTCCAGTAGGTGTCCAGCCGTAAGCGGAGGCCCCCGGGAGGCGAGGTCAATCAACCTCTCTCAGACCTCACCTTGCCCCACAGCTTGTCCTACGGCCGGTTCTGCACCCTGTTGTCTGTAAGACAACAAAACTAAAAGGCCCGCATTTGCGGGCCTTTCGTCCTATAGCGGGGGCAGGATTCGAACCTGCGACCTTCGGGTTATGAGCCCGACTGCCGCCCGCTCTCCTCGACCGGCACTGGCACCAGGTCGAAGTCCCTGCCCAGGCGCAACTCGCTGTAGCGCTTGGTCCAGTCGTCGTTGATTCGGTCGGACTGGCGCTTCATGCGGGGCTCGAACTCGAAGTCCTCGGCGCAGGTGAGGTCGAGGCGCTCGAGGAGGTTGAGGGTGCTGGTCTCGTAGTCGGCGGCGAAGTTCTCGTAGAGGACGAGGATCGGCTTGATCCCGGAGTGCTCGAAGAAGGCGTCCCAGGAGGCCTCTTCGATCAGCAGGCCTTTGAGCAGGTGGTCGATGGCGCGGTAGTGGAAGCGCAGCTGCGGCCGGTGGGCCTCGACGAAGCTGCGGTAGGGGGGCGAGCCGTCGTCCTCGATCGAGGCCGCCTTGTTGGTTGCCTGGTCTTCGCGCCAGGTCGCGGTCTGGACCGCCTTCCAGAGTGAGACCGCCTGGCGGACCTTGTTGGCGCGGACGACGCGGACGAAGGTGAGATCGGGGAATACCGTCGGCATCAGCTCGGCCAGCGGCACGTCGCGGCAAGCGGGGATGTTGCGCAGGAGGCTGACGAACTCGCCGAAGTAGCCCCACATCAGCTTCGCGCCGAAGACGCCGTTGTCGGTCGTCCCCGTCTCGAAGGCCCACTCGAGGTAGCGGTCGTAGGCCGCTCGGCTCCAGAGGGGGGAGCGGGGCTGCGGCTCCGAGCCGACGCTGCGCTCGCCGAGGTGGTCGCGGATCGAGTGGTCCTCGACGCCGAGGAAGTATTCCTCCGGCCGGCGGGGGCGGCCGCTGTGGCGGAGCGCCTCGAAGTACTCCTCGGGGCGGCCGGCGACGCCGGTTTCCTCGAGCGCGTGGCAGACGAGGGTGCTGCCGCTGCGGGGGGTGGCGCAGACGAGATATGAGCGATCGGGTTGCCTTCTGTTCATGGCAATTCCTAACTATCCTTATCAACAAAGAGATAAACAAGGTCGGGTCGGTAACCTTGAGGGCGGTGCGCCGACCCAACATCCTCTACATCCACTCGCACGACACCGGCCGCTACGTCCAGCCCTACGGGTACCAGGTCCCGACCCCGAACATCCAGATGCTGGCCGACCAGGGGGTGCTGTTCCGCGAGGCCTTCTGCGCCGCGCCGACCTGCTCCGGCAGCCGCGCCAGCCTCCTCACCGGGCTCTACTGCCACAACAACGGCATGTTCGGGCTCGCCCACCGCGGCTGGAAGCTGAACGACTACCGCCAGCACTGGGTCCACACCCTGCGCGAGGTCGGCTACCGCTCGATCCTGATCGGCGAGCAGCACGTCTCTCTCGACCCGGGCGTGATCGGCTACGACGAGGTCGTCCCGGTCGGCCAGAACAACGCCTCCTTCGTCGCTCCGCTGACGATCAAGACGCTGCGCGAGGCCCCCGCCGAGCCGTGGTTCATGTCGGTCGGCTTCTTCGAGACCCACCGCGAATTCGCCGCCCCGACCTCGGTCCGCGACACGCTCTACTCCCAGCCCCCGCCCAACCTGCCCGACACCCGGGTGACGCGGCGCGACATGGCCGAGTTCAAGGCCAGCGCCCGCTCGCTCGACCAGGGCATCGGCGCCGTCCTGCACGCGCTGCACGACTACGGCCTGGTCGAGAACACCGTCGTCATCTGCACCACCGACCACGGCATCGCCTTCCCCGGCGCCAAGGCGACCCTCTTCGACCGCGGCACCGGGGTGATGATGATCGTCCGGGGCCCGGGCTTCCCCGGCGGCAAGGTGGTCGACGCGCCGGTCAGCCACCTCGACGTCTTCCCGACCCTCTGCGACCTCTCCGGCGCCGAGCATCCCGACTGGCTGCAGGGCAGCTCGCTGATGCCGCTGGTGCGGGGGGAGGTCGAGAGCCTCCATGACGAGATCTTCTCGGAGACGACCTTCCACGCTGCCTACCAGCCCCATCGGGCGATCCGGACCGAGCGCTGGAAGTACATAAGGAGGTTTGACGAATACCCGCATCCGGTGCTCGCTAACTGTGACGACAGCGACACCAAGGACCTCTGGGTCGAGGCGGGGTGGGGGGAGCAGGCGGTCCCCGAGGAGCAGCTCTACGACCTGGTGCTCGACCCGCAGGAGGGCCAGAACCTCGCCCCCGACCCGGCCCGGGCCGAGGTGCTGGCCCTCCTGCGGGAGCGGCTCGAGGCCTGGATGCGGGAGACCGACGATCCCCTGCTGGACGGGCCGGTGGCGCCGCCCGAGGGGGCGATCGTCAACGAGCAGTGGCAGGTCTCGCCAGACGACCCGGTGCGGATCGTCAGGGCCGGCTCCACGGCCGCTCCATCCAGGTGAGGCAGGTCCAGCCGGGGATCGGGCTGCCCACCGGGTCGCGGCTCTCGCCGTAGGCGAAGGTGCTTAGCCCGCAGTTGTGCGAGCCGAGGTTCCAGATCCCGGCCGCCATCGACGCCTCGAAGCGCTCGCCGAGGACCGAGTCGAGGAGGAAGAAGCGGGTGAAGATCCCGTGGGTGACGAGCAGCGGCAGCCCGCCGTCGGCGCCGCTCTCCAGCTCCGCCTTCAGCCGCCGCACCCGCTCGATCGCCTGCTCGAAGCTCTCGCCGGAGGTCAGCTCGCCGCCGTAGTCGAGCACCTCGGGCTCGAGGCCGAGCGGCTCCGCCACCGCCGCCGCGGTTTCGCGGGCGCGCCGCAGCGGACTCGTCAGCAGCCGCGTCACCCCGTGCTCGCGCAGTCCCGCGCCGGCAGCGTGCGCCTGCTCGATGCCCAGCTCGGTCAGCCGGTCGCCCTCGGAGTGGGCGGCCGGCTCGCCGCTGCGGGCGGCGTTGTGGACCGACTCGCCGTGGCGCAGGAGGAGCGCCCTCATTCGGCTGCGGGGGCGGCGCCGGCGACGACGTTGACGAAGTTCTCAAGGTGCTTGGTCGTCCAGCACTCGAAGGCGCCGTCGCAGTGGCGCTCGTAGGCGGACATCACCGAGTCGCCGTAGTTCCAGTAGAGCTTCGGCTCGGGGTTGAGCCAGAAGAGGCGCCCGGCGCGCTCGGCGACCTGGGCGAAGACCTCGGCGTGAGGCTCGCGGCCGTTGGTGCGGGCGTCGCCGAGGACGATCACGGTCGAGCGCGGGTCGAGGTCTTCGGAGATCTCGGTCAGGAACTCGAGCCAGACCCGGCCGTAGTCGGTGTAGCCGGAGATGTCGGCGACGCCGCCCTCGCTGGAGATCTTCTGGGCGATGACGGCGAAGTCGCGCTCGTGCTCGAAGACGTCGGTCACCTCGGAGATCCGCTCGATGAAGACGAAGCTGCGCAGCTTGCGGAAGGAGTCGTGCAGCGCGTGGAGGACCGAGAGGAAGAAGACGCTGGCCGAGGTGACCGAGGTCGAGACGTCGCAGAGGACGTAGATCTCCGGCCGTCGCGGCCGCTTCGGCCGGTATTTGAGCCGCAGCGGCACGCCGCCGGTCTCCAGCGAGGCGCGCATCGTCCGCCGCACGTCGACGTGCTGGCCCTTTTTCCGCCCCCGTTGCTCGTGGCCGAGGGTGGCCAGGCGGCGCTTCATCTGCGAGACGGCGCGGTGGACGGCGGCGAGGTCCTGGGTCGGGCTGGTCGGCAGCGCCCGGTCGAGCTCGGCCAGTGGCCGGGAGGGGGGCAGGGTTTCGGTCCGCTCGATCAGGTCGCGCTCGAGCTCGCGCCGCAGGTGGCGCTCGAACCCGGTCAGCTGGTCGCGGTCGATCGGCGGCCGCTCGCTGCCGTCCTCGGCCGGCGGCTGGTTTCCGGCGGTGAGGCCGAGGGTGCGGCGAATCCGCTGCACGTCGACCCCGACCACGCCCGAGCCCTCGGCGCGGCCGAAGGCGGCGATCGCCAGTCGCGCCAGGTCCCGCATCGCGTCCTCGTCGCCGGCGGCGATCGCTTCGCGGATCGCCTCGGAGAGCTCGTCCATGTCGAAGCGCTCGCCGTCGCCGGCGGGCGGGCCGCCCTCGGCGTGCTCGGTGACGCCGCGCTGCACCGCCTCCGCCTCGGCGGTGCGGAAGAAGAAGCGGTCGAAGAGCAGCTCGAAGACGCGGCGGTCGTCCTGGGACTTGGCGATCGTCGCCGCCAGCGCCTCGCGGAAATCGGCGCGCGAGGTCCAGTCGACCTCGCCGAGCGCAGCGAAGGCGTCGAGGATCTCCGAGGTGCCGACCGCGACCCCCTCGCCGCGAAGCTCCTCGCAGAAGCCGAGCAGCTTCGCCGCCATCCCGGCGGCCCGGCGGCCCGGCCCGTAGGCGAGCCGTCGGTCCCGTCAAGCTCGGGCTCGGCAAGTTTCATCCCGACCCGCTCGGCAACCAGGTCGATGTCGGTGCGGTGCTTGACGATGATCGACATCGACTGGGTGAAGGCCTCGCGGTCGATGTCCTCGGCGCCCATCAGCAGCAGGGTCCGCGCCCAGTCGATCGACTCGGCGATCGACGGCGGCTTCTTCAGGTCGAGGCGCGCGGACCATCTCGATCACCTCGACCAGCCGTGCGGGCGAGCGTCTCCGCAGATCTCCGGCGCGTGCAGGCGGACGATTTCCATCTCGCGCTCGACCCCCGGGTAGTCGAGCCAGAGGTAGAGGCAGCGGCGCTTCAGCGCCTCGGTCAGCTCGCGCGAGTCGTTCGAGGTGAGGACGACGATCGGCATCGTCGTCGCCGCGATCTGGCCCAGCTCGGGGATCGTGATCTGGAAGTCGGAGAGCAGCTCGAGCAGCATCGCCTCGAACTCCTGGTCGGTCTTGTCGATCTCGTCGATCAGCAGCACCACCGGCTCGGGGCTGGAGATCGCCTGCATCAGCGGCCGCGTCGAGCAGGAACTCCTCGCTGAAGATGTCCTCCTGGACGTCCTCCCAGCCGGCCTCGCCGCCGGCCTGGATCCGCAGCAGCTGCTTGCGGTAGTTCCACTCGTACATCGCCTTCGCCTCGTCGAGGCCCTCGTAGCACTGCAGGCGCACCAGCTCGCGGCCGGTCGCGCGGGAGAGCGCCTTCGCCAACTCGGTCTTGCCGACCCCGGCGGGACCCTCGACCAGGACCGGCTTGCCGAGCTGCTGCGCGAGGTAGGAGACGAGCGCGGCCGGCTCGTCGGCGAGGTATCCGACCTCGGCCAGCGACTCCTTCACCTCTGCCACGGATCCTTTCGGCCATGGCCGCCGATGATAATCCCGGCTCGTGCTCGACCTCGTGCCCCCGCCCGCCGCGCTGCTCCCGCACAGCCCGGCCCCTACATCGCGCTGATGCTGGTCGGCTTCGTGATCGGGCATCCTCGGCCACCTGACCAAGGCCCGCTGGCTGATCGCCGCCGGGGTGATCGCTGATCTTCCTCGGCGCCCTGCTCTTCCCCCTCGCTCGCCAACGTGACCACCGAGAACCGCCCGCCGCCGATCGAGGAATCCCGCGGCGATTCCGGCTGAGCTAGGCCCGCCATAGGATCGGGCCATGGGACGCCTCGACGAGGTCGACCTGAGCCCTCGCCTCAACCGCGAGGAGGAGGAGCGCGAGCTGAAGCGAGCCGGGACGCCGCCTGGCGCAGCTGCGGCTGACGCTCGGCGGCCTGATCGGCGATCGCGCACGCTCGGGCCGCCGCTGATGCGTCGTCTTCGAGGGCTGGGACGCCTCCGGCAAGGGCGGGGCGATCAAACGCCTGGTGGCGCCGCTGGATCCGCGCCACGTCCGCGTCGCCCAGTTCGCCGCGCCCGAGCGAGGACGAGAAGCGCCACCACTTCCTCAGCGCTTCTGGCCGGCGCTGCCGGGCTGGGGCGGGATGACCGTCTTCGACCGCTCCTGGTACGGGCGGGTGCTGGTCGAGCGGGTCGAGGGCTTCGCCAGCCGCGGAGGAGTGGGGGCGCGCCTACGAGGAGATCGACGGCTTCGAGCGCTGCCTCGCCGAGGAGGGCACGATCATCGTCAAGCTCTGGCTGCACATCTCCGCCGAGGAGCAGCTGCAGCCGCTTCGAAGCCCGGGCCGACGATCCCGCTGAAGACCTGGAAGCTGACCGACGAGGACTGGCGAAACCGCGAGAAGCGCCCCGAATACGAAGAGGCCGTGGAGGAGATGCTCGAGCGCACCGACCGCCCGCGCGCGCCCTGGCACGTGATCGCCGGCGGAGTCGAAGCGCTATGCACGGGTCGAGGTGGTCCGCATGGTGATCGAGGAAATCGAGGCCGGCATGCGCCAGCGGCAGGAGCAGCCGATCCCGCAGCGCCCTCGGCGTCTCAGGAACTGCCGGCTCGACCCTGTTCTTCGACTCAAATTGAGGAGTCCCATCTCTTGACCCGTTTCCGAATTCTTGCGCTGGTTCGCTGCCCTGGTCGCGCTCGCGACCGTCTTCGCCGCCTGCGGCGGCAGTGACGACAGCAGAGCAGCGGCGAAGACCCGCAGAAGGTCATCGACAAACGCCAGCCTCGAAGGCGTGAAAAGCGGCGAGCTCGACCTGACGGTCGATGTCAAGGCCGAAGGCGACGATGGCGGCGACGTCGAAGTCAACCTCTCCGGCCCGTTCGAAGCCGGCGCCAAGGGCGAGTTGCCGCAGCTCGAAATGACCGCCGAAGCCAGCGGCTCAGCCGCCGGCGAAGACCTCGATTTCGACGGTGGTCTCACGGTTGCTCACCGATCGCGCCTTCGTCGACTTCGAAGGCACCGACTACGAAGTCGACCCGACCACCTTCGGATTTGTCAAGTCCGCCTTCGAACAGGCGCAGCAGCAGGAAGGCCCCGAAAGCGGCGATATCACCGCCTGTCAGAAGGCAGCCGAAGGCATCAAATTCAGTCAGTTCGCCGACCAACTGACCAACGAAGGCAGCGTCGACGTCGACGGCACGTCGACCACCAAGGTCAGCGGCGACCTCAACGTCTCCGGCGGGATCGACGCCCTGATCAAGCTGACGGAAGACCCGGCCTGCAGCTCGCAGCTCGAAGCAGCCGGACCGCTGCCGCTGAGCGAACTGGAAGAAGCCAAGGGCGAACTGTCCAAGGCGATCAAGCAGGCCCACGTCGACATCTACGTCGGCGACGACGACATCATCCGCAAGTTCGCGGCCGAACTGACGATCCAGCCCGCCGATTCCAAGAACGAAACGGTCGAAGCGGCGATCGAACTCTCGCTCTCCGGGGTCAACGAAGAGCAGAGCTTCACGGCGCCCTCCAGCGCGAAGCCGCTGGAAGGCCTGTTCAAACAGCTCGGCGTCAACCCGCTCGAACTGCTGGAAGGCAGCGAAGAAGGCGGCCTCGGCGGTCTTCTCGAAGGCCTGATGGGCGGCCTCGGCGGTTCGTCGGGCGGTTCCTCCTCCGGCGGCGGTTCCTCGTCGGGAGAACCGAATATCGACAGCGCCGCAGCCAAGGAATACACGGAATGCCTGCAGGGGGCCGAAACCCCGGCTGACCTGCAGAAGTGCGCGACCCTGCTCAAGTAGCGAGCAGGCCGAGCAATCGTGAACCAGGGAGGGCCCCGCCTAGACGCGTCCTTTTTGCGGACGCCGCATGGGCTGGCCCTACCTGCTGACGCCGCTGATCCCGATCGCGGTCGTCCTCGAGCTGGCCCACCTGCCGGCGACGATCGTCTTCGCCGCTTCGGCCCTGGGGATCATCCCGACCGCAGCGCTGATGGGACGCGCCACCGAGGAGCTCGCGGCCCGCTCCGGGCCCGGCATCGGCGGCCTCCTCAATGTCACCTTCGGCAACGCGCCCGAGCTGATCATCGCCCTCTTCGCCCTCTCCCAGGGGCTGCAGGAGGTGGTCAAGGCCTCGATCGTCGGCTCGATCATCGGCAACATGCTGCTGGTGCTGGGGGCGGCGATGCTGGCCGGCGGGGTCGGGCGCGAAAAACAGACCTTCAGCCGCACCAGCGCCAGCATCCAGACGACGATGCTGATGTTGGCCGGCGCAGCGCTGATCATGCCGGCGATCTTCGAGCTGGTCGAGGGCAAGGGGCTGCCGGCACCGGGAGCGGAGTCGATTCACTACGGCGGCACCGTCGAGCACCTCTCGCTGGCGGTCGCGGTGGTTCTCATGGCGACCTACGTGATCGGGCTCTTCTTCTCGCTGAAAACGCACCGCGACCTCTTCAACCCGGAGTACGAGGAGGAAGACACCTGGGGCTGGTCGACGCGCACCTCGGTGATCGCGCTGGCGATCGCCGGCGTTCTCGTCGGGGTGATGTCCGAGGTGCTGGTCGGGTCGATCACCGAGGCCTCGGAGTCGGTCGGCCTCTCCGAGTTCTTCATCGGCGTGATCGTCGTCGCGATCGTCGGCAACGCCGCCGAGCACTGGGTCGCGGTGCTGGTCGCGATGAAGGACAAGATGGACCTGGCGGTCAACATCGCGATCGGCTCCAGCGCCCAGATCGCCCTCTTCGTCGCCCCGGTCCTGGTCCTCGCCTCGTTCTTCATCGGCCCCTATCCGCTGGCGCTCGTCTTCAACGGCTTCGAGCTGGGGGCGATCCTGCTGGCGATCCTGGTCGGCAACCACGTCACCAGCGATGGCGAGTCGACCTGGTTCGAGGGCGTGCAGTTGCTGGCCGTGTACTTCGTCTTCGGCCTGGCTTTTTACTTCGCCTAAGCGCGTCTGGCGGCGTCCTCAGTCGCTCGCGTGCGGAGCACGCCACGCTCCCTGCGTCCTTGCCGGCCACGCTTAGGGTCGATGAGTAGGCTGCGCCGATGGAAGTTCTGCTCCTGCTGGTCAGCTTCGCGATCGTCCTCACCGGCGCGCTGATCTTCACCAACGCCGTCGAGTGGATCGGCCACCGGCTCGAGGTCGGCGTTGGGGCGGTGGGCAGCATCCTCGCCGCGGTGGGGACGGCGATGCCGGAGACGCTGATCGCGATCGTCGCCCTGCTGGACGTCAGCGAGGGCTCCGAAGACGTCGCGGTCGGGGCGATCGTCGGCGCGCCTTTCCTGCTCGCGACGCTGGCGATGGGGCTGGTCGGGCTCTTCGCCTACCTCTATCGGGACAAACGCGACCAGGGGGTACAGCTCAATGTCCACCGGCCGACCCTGGAGCGCGACCTCACCTTCTTCCTCATCCTCTTCACCCTTGCGGGACTGCTCGCCTGGGGGCCGCCGCCGGAGGTCCGGATCCCGGTCGGGATCGTCTTCATCCTCGCCTACGGGTTCTACATCCGCCTCACCCTGCGGGGCGGGGGAGAGGTGCAGAGCGAAGAGTCGCTGAATCCGCTGATCTTCGAGCGCCGCGCCGAACGCCGCGAAGATCCGGCGCTGGCGCTCTGCGTGATCCAGCTGCTGGTCGGGCTGGGGGCGATGGTCGGCGGCGCCCACCTCTTCGTCGAGGAGCTGCTGCACATCGCCGAGAGCATCGGCGTCGAGGCGCTGGTCCTGGCGCTGATCCTGGCGCCGCTGGCGACCGAGCTGCCCGAGAAGGTCAACAGCTTCTTCTGGGTACGCGAAGGCAAGGACGCCCTCGCCCTCGGCAACATCACCGGGGCGATGGTCTTCCAGTCGATGATCCCGGTCGGGATCGGCCTGATCTTCACCGACTGGGACCTGAGCGGGACCGCGATCCTCTCGATCGCCCTCGGCCTCGCCGGCGGCCTGCTCGCCTACGAGAGCCTGCACCTGGCGCGACGCTTCAAACTGCCGGCCGTGATCGGCTGGTTCGCGCTGTACACCAGCTTCATCGTCGCGGTTGTGGTCAGCGCCTGATCAGGCTTAGGTCAGCTCGGCGAGCGCCTTCAGCACCAGATCGTCGTGCATTTTGGGCTGAACCTTGGGGAAGTGCTTGGCGATCTTCCCCTTCGGGTCGATGATGAAGGTCGCGCGGGCGACACCCATGTACTTGCGGCCGTACATCGACTTCTCGACCCAGGCGCCGTATTTCTCGGCGACCGCGTGGTCGGCGTCGGCGAGCAGGGTGAAGCCGAGGTCGTACTTACCGGCGAACTTGTCGATCGCCTCGACCTCGTCGGGGGAGATGCCGATCACCCGCGCTCCGGCGGCTTTGTAGTCGGCTCCGCGGTCGCGGACGCCGCATGCCTGGGTCGTACAGCCGGGGGTGTCGGCGCGTGGGTAGAAGTAGAGGACGACCGTCTGTCCCTTCAGATCGGAGAGCTTCACCTTGTCGCCGTTCTGGTCGGGCAGCGCGAAGGCGGGCGCCCTATCTCCCTCCGAGAGCACTCGCCCTACTCCTCCGGCTCGGGATCGGCTTCCGGCCGCTCCTCTTCTTCTTCGAGGTCGTCTTCGCTCGGCTCCAGCGCGTCAGCGACGACCGCGTCGCCCTGGTTGCTGACCTCGAAGCTCTCCAGCGCCCGGTCGCGGCCATCCTCGTCGACCGGGACGTCGTCGGAGACGCGGACCCAATCGGCGCCTTCCAGGCCCTCGAGGTTGTTGAAGACCTCCTGGTCGGCCGAGGCTGAATCGTCGACGATCACGACGACCTCGGTCTGAGGGTTGAAGTAGGTCCCAGGTTGGTTGAGCATCTCCTCAACCTCGTAGACGTTGTCCCCCGACGGAGGCATCAATTCGATCCTATGAGATCGGCCAGTTGCTTCTCGGTCTCGGCCTCGACGTCGAGCGGTTCGAGCCCGTTGCGCAGGCGCCGGTCGTTGCGGGTGACGACCAGTTGACGGACTTCGGCCCGCAGCTCGGCGTCGATCGCCTCGGCGCCCTCGGGCTGTTCGGCGCCGGCGAGCAGGCGCCGGGTCTCGGCTGCGACGTCGAGGGGCGGCTCGCCGCGCCGCCGCCGTCGCTCCGATTTCGCCTCCAGCATCTGGCGCACCTCCGCCGCCTGGATCGCCGGATCGACCGGCCTGGCTGGTGCCGCGTTGCGGATGGGTGGCGGCTCCTCGGCGTCGATCGAGAGCGGTCCCTTGCCGAAGCTGCGCCAAGACTCGGCCGAGCGGTGGAACAGGTAGCCGGCGAACGGGGCGGCGACAGCGGAGATCGCAAGCAGGGTCCAGCCTTTCTGAGACGCGGTCAATGCCAGTGCCGGATACACGAGTCAAGGGTAAAGGCGGCTGATCCCCCGCGATCTCCGCTAACCTTGAGAGCCCGGTTGACTGACCAGTCAATCGGTAGGAACGTCAGCCTCCCCGGCGGCGCTCCCGCAGACTTCAAAGAACCGCGAAGAAAAGGAGCACCGACCGGTGGTCGACTTCACCCTCACCGATGAGCAGAAGGACCTGCGCGAGCTGGCCCACAGCTTCGCCGAGAAAGACATGCGCAACGTCGCATGGGAGTACGACGTTGACGGCACCTGGCCCCAGGACGTGATCGAGAAGGCCTGGGAGGTCGGGTTGATGAACACCCACGTTCCCGAGGCCTACGGCGGCGCCGGTCTCGACTACCTCTCCGGCTGCCTGATCGAGGAGGAGTTCGGCTGGGGCTGCTCTGGCATCGGCACCTCGCTGGCGGCCAATGGCCTCGCCTCGGCGCCGATCACCCTCGGCGGCTCCGAGGAGACGAAGAAGAAGTACCTGGGGATGCTGACCGAAGCTCCCAAGCTCTGCTCCTTCGGCCTGACCGAGCCGGACGCCGGCTCCGACGTCAGCGGGATGAAGACCAAGGCCGTGAAGAAGGGCGACAAGTACGTCGTCAGCGGCTCCAAGTGTTTCATCACCAACGGCACCTACGCCGACTACTTCACCGTCTTCGCCAAGACCGACCCCGAGGCCGGTCACCGCGGCATCAGCGCCTTCGTCGTCGACGCCGACCTCCCCGGAGTCTCCGTCGACAAGAAGGAGGACAAGATGGGTCAGCGGGCCTCGAACACCGCGACCATCTCCTTCGACGAAGTCGAGATCCCGGCCGAGAATCTCCTGGCCGAGGAAAACAAGGGCTTCAAACTGGCGATGATGACCCTCGACCGCACCCGCCCGGGCGTCTCGGCGATGGCTGTCGGCATCGCCCGCGCAGCGCTCGAGTACGCGACGGACTACTCGAAAGAACGGGTTCAGTTCGGCGTCCCGATCGCGATGCACCAGGCGATCCAGTTCATGATCGCCGACATGGCGACCAAGGTCGAGGCCGGCCGCCTGCTGACCTGGAACTCGGCGTTCCTGCTCGACCAGGGCGTCCGCAACTCGAAGATCTCCTCGATGGCGAAGCGCTTTGCCGCTGACTCGGCGATGGAGGTCACCACCGACGCCGTCCAGGTCTACGGCGGCTACGGCTTCATCAAGGAGTACCCGGTCGAGAAACTGATGCGCGACGCGAAGATCATGCAGCTCTACGAGGGGACCAGCCAGATCCAGCGCCTGGTGATCGCCAAAGAAGTGCTGCTGCCGCGCCAGGCCGACACCGGCCCCGCCCCGGACGCCAAGGCCCAGGCCTCCGAGCAGAGCCAGTCCGACCAGGCCGCCGCGACGGTCTAGCTCCAGCGCGCAAGCGTTTCCAAAGCCGCCGGCCCTCGGGTCGGCGGCTTTTTTCATGCGGCAATAGCCCCAGGAGGGGGGAGAGAATGGGGTGTGGTTGAGCTTAGGCCTCTTATGGAGGCCGAAGCTCAACCAGACCTTGGATCTGCTGGGCGGTACCAGGCTCTATCGGCGCTGGCGAATCGTCAGCACGGTGTCGTGTCGGTAGGGCAGCTTCATGCGTTGGGGCATTCGAAGAGCGCAATCGAGAAGGCTGTTAAGGCGGGCCGCCTGCACTCCATCGATCGCTGCGTCTACGCAGTGGGTCATACGCGCCTTTCGCTGGAGGGACAGTGCTTTGCGGCCGTGTTCGCTTGCGGGCCGGGAGCGGTGCTGAGCCATCACTTGGCCGCTTGGCTCCACGGGCTGGCTCGGTGGAGCCCCGCCCCATTTCACGTCACCGGCCCAGTGGCTCGGCGGCGACGGATGCCAGTGCGGATCCATCGCGCGCGCCGGTTGCTCGATCCGGACCGAGACCTGGCCCGCGCGATTGCAGTGACGGCAATTCCCAGAACGCTTCTCGATCTCGCCGCGGCGGTGAAGTTCGAGCAGCTGGAGAAGTTGGTGGAGCGCTCCGAAGAGCTGGAGGTCTTCGACCTGCGGGCGGTCGAAGACCTGCTGGTGAGGGCCGTGGGACATCACGGCCACAAGCGACTGCGCCGTGCAATCGCGCTCTACAAACCCACCAGCTTCACCCGATCGGGACTTGAGAAGCGGTTCCTCGAACTCGTGATCGAGGCCGGCCTGCCGCAGCCCCACACGAACTACGTCGAGCACGGGTTCGAGCTCGATTGCTACTGGCCGGACCACCGCTTCGTCGTCGAACTGGACGTCTTCGAGACCCACGGGACGCGCACCGCCTTCGAACGTGATCGAGAGCGGCAGGAGGATCTGCTCCTCGTCGGCATCGCGATGACTCGGGTCACCGGACCGCGCCTCGAGCGCGAACCGGACAACGTGATCCGGCGGGTCGCGCGGCTGCTGGCGCAGCGCGAACGGCGCTAACGCGCCGGCGCCGTATCGCGTTTCCTCGACGCCTTCAGGCGCGCGGTTTTCTCGAGCTCGACCTTGCGCAGGCGAACCGCTTCGGGGGCGATTTCGACGCACTCGTCCTCGCGGACGAACTCCAGGGCACCTTCCAGCGAAAGTCTCTCCGGTGGCGCCAGCCGGACCAGAACGTCGGCGCTGGCGGCGCGCATGTTGGTCTGTTGTTTGGCCTTGGTCGGGTTGACGTCGAGGTCGTCGGAGCGCGAATTCTCACCGACGATCATCCCCTCGTAGACCACCTCGCCGGAGCCGACGAAGAGCCTGCCGCGGTCCTGGAGGCTCTGCAGGGAGTAGCCAGCCGTCTGGCCGCGCCGATCCGCAACCAGCGATCCGGTTTGCCGCGTGCGCAACTCGCCAGCCCAGGGCTCCCAGCGGTCGAAGACGTGGTGCAGCAGGCCACTGCCGCGGGTGACGGTGAGGAACTCGGTGCGAAAGCCGATCAGGCCGCGGGCCGGGACCAGGTACTCCATCCGCACCCACCCGGTCGAGTGGTTGACCATCTGCTCGAGGCGCCCCTTGCGCCCGGCGAGCATCTGGGTGACGTCGCCGACGTGATCCTCGGGGACGTCGATCGCCAGCCGCTCGACCGGCTCGTTGATCTTCCCGTCGATCTCCCGGGTCACCACCTGCGGCTGTCCGGCGGTCAGCTCGTAGCCCTCGCGGCGCATGATCTCCAGCAGGACGACCAGCTGCAACTCGCCGCGGCCCTGCACCTCCCAGGCATCCGGTCGTTCGGTGTCGTTGACCCGCAGCGAGACGTTGCCGACCAGCTCGGCGTCGAGCCGCGAGCGGATCTGCCGCGCGGTCAGCTTGTCGCCGCCCTGGGTCCCCGCCAGCGGCGAGGTGTTGATCCCGATCACGACCGAGAGCGAGGGCTCGTCGACGGTGATCACCGGCAGCGGCTGCGGGTTCTCCGGATCGGCCAGCGTCTCGCCGATCGTCACCTCTTCGATCCCGGCGACGGCGATGATTTCGCCGGGCCCCGCTTCCTTGGCGGCGACCCGGTCCAGCCCCTCGGTGACGTAGAGCTCGGAGACCGTTGCGCGCTGGACGCTGCCGTCGGCACGGCACCAGGCGATCTGTTGGCCCGAGCGGATGTTTCCCTGATGGACGCGGCAGATTGCCAGCCGCCCGACGTAGGGCGAGGCATCGAGGTTCGTCACGTGCGCCTGCAGCGGCGTCTCGGGGTCGTACTGCGGCGCCGGGATCTTCCCCAGCATCAGGTCGAGGAGCGGGGTCAGGTCGCTTCCCTCGACCCCCTCCTCGAGCGCGGCCCAGCCGGCTTTGGCGTTGGTGTAGACGATCGGGAAGTCGATCTGGTCGGAGTCGGCGTCGAGGTCGAGGAAGAGTTCGTAGACCTCGTCGACGACCTCGGCGATCCGCGCGTCCGGGCGGTCGACCTTGTTGACGACGAGGATGATCGGCAATTTTCGCTCCAGCGCCTTGCGCAAAACGAAGCGCGTCTGCGGCAGCGGCCCCTCGCTCGCGTCGACCAGCAGCAGCGCCCCGTCGACCATCGTCAGCGCCCGCTCTACCTCGCCGCCGAAATCTGCGTGGCCGGGGGTATCGACGATGTTGAACTTGACGTCGCCGCGGTTGACGGCGGTGTTCTTGGCGAGGATCGTGATCCCCTTCTCCTTCTCCAGGTCCATCGAGTCCATCACCCGCTCGGCGACGTCCTGGCCTTTGCGGAAGGTGCCGGTCTGCCACAGCATCGCGTCGACCAGCGTCGTCTTCCCATGGTCGACGTGGGCGATGATCGCGATGTTCCTGAGGTTGTCTCGGCTCGTGGTCATGGGTTGGAGGAGGGTAGGGGACAGGGCTCCCAGCAAGACGAAGCCCGCCTGGCGGCGGGCTTCGCAGACTGCTTAAGCGTTCGGAAAAGCTACTGCTGCTGAACGCTCGCTGCGGCCGGACCCTTGGGGCCTTCTTCGGACTCGTAGCTCACTTTGGCGCCCTCGGTCAAGGACTTGAAGCCCTCGCCCATGATTGCGCTGTGATGGACGAAGACGTCCTTCGAGCCGTCGTCGGGCGTTATGAACCCATAGCCCTTGTCGTCGCTGAACCACTTGACAGTTCCAGTCGGCATGCATTGCCTCCACTTCATGTGCTGCGAACGCGGAGGATGCAAAAGCAACGACTGCGAGCGCTACGCACAACTTTCGCCGGTACTCACCGGCCCTAACGGACGGGACCGTAGCAGGATCGCCGCCCAGCGCCGTGCCAAAGTGGCTTTATTCGATGGCTCTGTTGCCGATACTGAGGGGAGCGATGGTTTCGGGATTCTCAGCCACCCGGATGTCGCGGGCAACCGCGGCGGCAATCGCCCTGGTCGCGCTGCTCCCCGCGATCGCCCGCGCCGAGCTCCATGCCTCGAAGGATGGTGCCCCGCTATCGCCGGCGCTGGAAGAGCTGGCGACCCCGGCCGTTGCGTCGAAGTCGCTCGCTGTTCAGGCCCGCTCCCTGGGGATCCCCGTCAGCGGTCCCGGCAGCCTCCTCCGCAAAGGCGGCCGGATCCTCGTCCGGGTCCGCTTCGACCATGGAGCGCTCTCCAGTCTCGACGAGCTTCGTGCCGCCGGAGCCCGCGTCGTCGACGCCAGCCGGGCCTACCAGTCGGCCACGGTCGCGGTCAGGGCGGCTCGCCTCCATGCCCTGGCCGGGGTCGTTACCGTCGCCGCCGTCAGTCCGGTGCGGACGCCTCTGCTGTTCGCCGTCGATTGCGAAGGCGGTTCGCAGATCTCCGAGGGCGTGGCGCAGCTGAACGCGAAAACCGCACGGGAAGGATTCCTGGTAGACGGCTCCGGGGTCACCGTCGGCGTCCTCTCCGATTCCTACGACCGCGACGGCGAAGCAGTGACGGACGCCGAAGGAGATGTCGAAACCGCCGATCTGCCGGGAGCAGGGAGCGAATGCGCGAGTCAGTCGACCCCGGTTGAAGTGATCGAAGACCTCGAATCCGGAGCGGGAAGCGACGAGGGGCGGGCGATGCTGCAGATCGTCCACGACATGGCCCCCGAGGCTCTCCTCGCCTTCGGGACTGCCTTCGAAGGCGAAGAAGGGTTCGCCGCCAACATCGAAGAGTTGGCCGACGCCGGCGCCGAGGTCATCGTCGACGATGTCGCTTACTTCGAAGAGCCGTTTTTCCAGGACGGGCCGGTCGCCAATGCAATCGCCAAGGTCGGCGAAGAAGGCGTCTCCTACCTCTCTTCTGTCGGCAACGAAAACCTTTTCGACGCCGAAGGCAACGAAATCTCCTCCTGGGAGGCTCCCGCCTATCGCGACTCCGGCGGCTGTCCGCCGAACCTCGCATCGCTGCCGGAATTCAACGCCGTCCACTGCCTGGACTTCAACCCCGGCGCGGCGACGGACCGGACCTTCGGGATCAAGGTCGAAGCCGGCGAAACGCTGACCCTCGACCTACAGTGGGCTGAGCCGTGGGACGGGGTGGTCACCGACCTCGACGCCTTCCTGCTCGACGCCGATGGCGATTTGATCGGCGGGGAAGTCGAAAACAACCTCTCCACGCAGCGTCCTGTGGAGATCCTCCAGTGGGAAAACGAAAGCGCCGCGACGCAAACGGTGCAACTGGTGGTGAACCGGTTTTCGGGTGTCAATCCCAGGCTCAAGTTCATTCTGCTCCAGAATGGCGGCGGGGTGAGCGGGGTCGAGTACCCGCGTTCCGGCGGCGGGGACGTCGTCGGGCCGTCCGTCTTCGGCCACGCCGGCAGCGCCGGCGCTATCGCCCTCGCCGCTGTCCCCTTCAACGACGACAACGAACCCGAGACCTACTCTTCGCGTGGGCCGGTCACCCACTATTTCGAGCCGACCAAAGGGCTGACCCCAGCTGACCCGCTGCCCGCCCCCGAACTGATCTCGAAGCCGGACGTTGCAGCTACCGACTGCGGGCGGACGACCTTCTTCGCCTTTCTCTCTGCCGGCGCCTGGCGCTTCTGCGGCACCTCGGCGGCGGCCCCGCACGCGGCCGGGACGACGGCGCTGATGCGCGAGGCAGCCCCTCTCGCGGACACCGGACTGTTGCGCGAGTCCCTGGTCGGGACCGGAGTTGGGGTGGGGACTTTCGGTCCCTGCGCAGTAGGGGGCGGGCTGATCGAAGCCGTTGCCGCGCTCGAAGCCGCTCGGGAAGAAATCCCATCGGTCGAACCGGACGCGTGCCCGGTGCCCAACGCCTCCGGGGAAGTCTTCGTCGCGCCCGGTGACTGGGGTCGGGAAGCGCTACCGCCGGTTCCCCCGAATCCGCCGAGCGCAGGACCGCAGGATCGCTCCCCGGAACCGACCCCGGTGCCAGCACCGGTAACCCGCTTCGCCCAACGGCCGCCCAAGGTCGTCCGCACCGCCGGGTCCGGCGCCCGCGTCGTCTTCCGCTTCTCCGCTGACCAGCCCGGCGCCACCTTCCTCTGCAAGGTCGATCACTCCCGCTTTCGGGCCTGTCCCAGCCGGTTTGCCCGCCGTTTCGGCCTGGGCCGGCATGTCCTCAAGGTCAAGGCCCGCGGTCTCAGCGGCCTACTCGACCCGACCCCCGCCGTTGTCCACTTCCGCCTAGTCGACGCTGGCTGATCGCGGCCGGCGCGACTGCCGTCGCATCACCCAGTGCCCGGTCCCCAGCAGCGCCAACAGCGCCAGTCCGCTGCCGATCACCAAAGGGTCGGTGATGGAGAGGCCTTCCAGCCGGGTGCCGAAGTAGACCGAGATCGCGGTGATCGGCAGGTACCCGACCACCGTCGTCCAGAGGAATCGGCAGAGCGGCACCCGCGCCGCCCCCGCCGCGTAGGAGACGATGCTGAAGGGCAGGATCGGGATCAGGCGCATCGCGATCAACAACGTCGCCCCGCCCCGCTCGATCGCCTTCTCGACCCGCTCGAAGCGCTCGACGCCGAACCAGCGGTCGAGCAGCGGGCGGGCGATCGACCGGCCGATCGCCCAGCAGACGATCCCGTTCGCCAGCCAGCCGAACATCACCAGCGCCAGAGCCGGGAAGAACCCGTAGGCGAAGCCGGCCGCCGCGTCGACGATCTCGGCCGGGTAGAAGACCACCGCGTGGAGGACGGCGAGGGCGAGGATCAGCAGCGGTCCCCAGAACCCAAGCTCGTCGATCTGGTTGCGGACCTCCTCGTGGTTCCCTTCGATCAGCGCCGAGACCGAGTCCCGCAGGGGATCGACGAGGACGACGACGGCCGCCATCAGGCCGATTCCGGCCAGGGTGATCGCGATCTCTGCCAGCGGCAGGCGGTCCCTCTCCACGCGCCTAGGCTAGATGTCGCTCAGCGCCCGCCGCTGAGCCGCTCGGCCAGCCCGGAGTGGCGGCCGCCGCTGTCGTCGCGGCGCACCGCCGAGGCGAGCGCGCCCCGGTCGCCGACCAGCACGCAGCTGTTGCGGGCCCGGGTGATCGCGGTGTAGAGGAGCGGTCGGTTCAGCATTCGCGAGTGGGAGCGGTGACAGACGCCGACCACGACCGGCACCTCGCAGCCCTGCGCCTTGTGGACGGAGATCGCGTAGGCGAGCCGCAGCGTCCCGGTCTCGCCGTAGGGGATGACCAGCGAGCCGCCGTCGTCGGTGTCGACGACGATCGCCTCCTCGTCGGGGTCGTCGGCGCGGAGGAAGACGATCGAGCCGTTCATCAGCCCCAGCTCGTGCGAGTTGCGGGTCTGGATCAGGCGGTCGCCGATCCGGAAGCGCTCGCTCAGCGCCGGCTTGCCGTCGGGGTTGAGCTCGGCCTGCAGGCGCTCGTTGAGGGCGTCGATCCCGACCGCGCCCCGGTACATCGGCGCCAGCACCTGGACCTCGCGGATCGGGTCGACGCCGAATTTCGCCGGCGCCCGCTCGGCGACCACCTCGACGACCGTCTCCAGCGCCCGCTCGGGGCTGCCGCGCTCGATGAAGAAGAAGTCGTGGTCCTGGTCGGGGCCGGGCTCGAGGTGGGGCGGACGGCCCTGGTTGATCTCGTGGGCGGCGGTGGTGATCATCGAGCGCGCCGCCTGGCGGAAGATCTGGGTCAGCCGCACGACCGGCGCGGCGCCGGAGGCGATCAGGTCCTCGAACGGCTTGCCGGCGCCGATCGGCGGCAGCTGGTCGGCGTCGCCGACGAGGACGACGTGGGTCGCTCTCGGCGAGGCCGCCGAGCAGCACCTCGGCCAGCCGCAGGTTCAGCATCGAGGACTCGTCGACGATCACCAGGTCGACCGGCAGCGGTCGTCCCGGCCGGAAGGCGGGCTCGCGCCCCGGCATCCACTCGAGCAGGCGGTGGATCGTCTGCGCCTCGTGGCCGGTCGCTTCCTCCAGCCGCCGCGCGGCGCGCCCGGTCGGGGCGCAGAGGGCGATCGTCGCGTTCGCCGCTTCGGCCTCGGCGACGATCTCCCTGGTGCACTCGGTCTTGCCGACGCCGGGGCCGCCGGTGAGGACCGAGACGCGCGCCGCGAAGGCCGCCCGCACCGCCGCCCACTGCTCGTCGGTGAGGCCGTCGCGCGGGGTCTCGCCGGGATCGTGGTCGAGGTGGGGCGGCGCGGCGGCGCGGGCGGCGCAGCGTCGCCGCGACCGCTCGCTCGCTGTCAAGCGTCCCGGCCCGGTAGACCCGCCCCTCGTCGTTCGACCAGCCCCCGCGCCTCGACCAGCACGTCGGGGTCGGGAGGGAGCCCGATCAGCCGCGCCGTGCGCCGGGCCAGCTCCTCCAGCGGCAGGTAGCTGTTGCCCTGCTGCTCGGCCTCGACCAGGGCGTAGAGCGCGGCCGCCTGGGCGCGGCGGCTCGACTCCGGCGGCACGTCGGCGGCGAGGGCGATCTTGTCGGCGCGGGCGAAGCCGACCCCGGGCACCTCGGTCAGCCGGTAGGGGTCCTCGTGCAGGATCGTCATCGAGTGCTCGCCGTAGCGGGCGTGGATCGGCGCCGCCAGGTGGGCGAGCCCGTGCGGGGCGAGCTGCACGTGCAGGTCGCGGATCGGCGCGGCTGGCGAACCAGGACTCGGTCGCGGCCGCGGCCTGGTCGGCGCTGACCCCGCGCAGCGAGCCGAAGACCCGCTGCGGGTCGGCGGCGATCGCCGCCAGCACGCCCTCGCCGTGCTCGTCGAAGAGCCGCTCGGCGCGCGCCGGGCCGATGTGGCGCAGCGAGGTCAGGTAGGCGACCTGGCCCTCGCGGTCGGCCGGGTCGAGCGGCAGCGCGCCCTGCGCCCGCAGCTGGCGCCCGTAGCGGGAGTGGGTCTGCCACTCGCCGCTGACTTCGGCCCGGTCGCCGGCTGTCGAGGTGGGCGACCGGCCCGACCAGGGCGAACCCTTCGCCCGACTCGGTCTCCTGCACCTCGAGCACCGCGTAGCCGTCGTCCTCGGCCTGGAAGATCACGCCGAGCACCTCGACCGTGCCGGTGTAGGAGGCCGCGTCGGCGTCGAAGAGGGTCGCTGCTCGGGTCACCCCCCAAAGCTAGGCCGCTGGCAAGGCGGGACTCGCCCTCCCCGAGGCCGCAGTTTCCGGTCGCGACCATCGTTTAGGTTCGGATTGATGGCGCCGCCCCGACCTCCGCCGGCCTCTGCGACCACTGCCGCCACCAGCGGCTGGTGCCGAACACCCGCGGCTCGGTCTTCTCGCTCTGCGAGCGCTCGCGCACCGACCCGGCCTTCCCGCGCTACCCGCGCCTGCCGGTGCTCAGCTGTCCGGGCTTTGACGCCAGGCCGGCGAGCCCTCCCGGGCCGCCCCGATAGCGGCGCCGATCAGCCCCAGGCCGAAGACCGCGGCTGCGATGCCGACCAGGAAGCCGAGGATCGGCACCAGCGCCAGCACCCGCAGGATCGCCAGCCCGGCGAGGAAGGCGAGGATCCGGTTGCGCGGCGGCCTCACGATTCGGCGGCCCAGCACCCAGGCCGAGGCGCAGTAGGCGACCGCCCCGAGCGGCAGCAGCGCGAGGAGGATCACGAACGCGAGCGGCAGCCCGACCAGGTGATCGCGGCGATGACCGCGGCGACCGGCAGCGCGATCGCCGATCGCGATGCCGATCGCGATCAGCGGCCCGACGCGCTCCCGCGAGCGCGCCTCGATCGCGTCGGCGGCGCGGGGGGCGATCAACAGCAGCAGCGACCCGAGGATCGCCATCGAGATGCCGATCGCGAGCCAGACGAAGTAAGCGCTGATGCCGACGAACGGGAGGAGGTCGAGCGAGTCGAGCCAGTTCTCCTTGGTGACGTCGCCGCGGACCCTCGCGCTGCCGGCGACGATCGGGATGCTCGTCGCCGTAGCGGACGTCGCCGTCGACTTGGCCCGGGGCAGCAGGCGGGCCGTGCCGCTGATCGTGACGAGGTCTGCCGTCGATCCGGCCGGTGACCGTCGCGTCGCCGCTAGATCAGCGACCACGTCGCCGTCGACGTGGCCCGCCGATCCGCACGTCGCCGCTGACGACGCACGATCGCCGTCGACCGTTTCGCCGCGGGGGACGGTGACGTCGCCGGAGATGACGACGATCGCGTCCTCCTCGTGGCTCCGAGGTCTGCGCGCGGGGCGACCGCCGGCAGCGCCAGGGCGGCCAGCAGGACGAGGGGACCAGGGACGAGATGCGCTGCACCATGTCCCCAGCCTATCCCGACCGGTCGCCGCCATCGGGTCCGGCTCGCCGAGCTTGCTGATCTCCGGCGCCTCGTAGACGCGCGCCGGGCACGCCGCCGACGATCACCATCCGGATTCCCTCCGCCCCCGGCCAGACCTTGCGCTTGGTGCCCGAGGCCGACGCGGGCGATGTGGTCGGCGTCGAGCGGGAAGCGCTCGCCGTCGATCTCGATCTCGCCGCCGCCGCGTGATTGCCAGGAAGACCTCCTCCTGGCCGTCCTCGGCGTGGTCGTGCTCGGGGTAGTTCTCGTAGTTCGGCGGCAGGTCGATCATCTGCATCCCGAACGACTCGACCCCGAGCTCGGCCCGTGCCCGCTTGAAGGCGCCCCAGGTAGACCGCCTCCATCTCGTCGATCCTCTTCACCGCGTAGTCGCTCATCGCGCTCCTCCTCTGTCTGTGGCAGCCCTAGCGGCTGGCTCTGAAACGAACGTTCGTGCTTTTTTGTACCCTGCGTCTGTGACGCCCGTCACCCAGAAGGGCGCCGAGACCCGGGCCTCGATCCTCGACCGCGCGGTCGACTCGCCTCGGTCGAGGGGCTCGAGGGCCTGACCATCGGCCGCCTCGCGGCCGAGCTGCAGATGAGCAAGAGCGGCCTCTTCGCCCACTTCGGCTCCAAGCAGGAGCTGCAGCTGGCGACCGTCGCCGCCGCGGCCGAGCGCTTCCGCCGCCGCGGTGATCGCTCCGGCACTGGAGCTGCCGGACGGCGCCCCGCGGCTGCGGGCGATGGCCGAGCGCTACCTCGATCAGCTGCAGGATCTACTCCGGCGGCTGCTTCTTCGCCGCCACCTCGGCCGAGTACGACGACCGTCCCGGCCCCGTCCGCGACGCGATCGCCGCCTCGCTCGACGCCTGGACGGGGGAGTTGGTGCGCCAGGCGCGGATCGCCGGGGTCGACAATCCCGAGCGCTTCGCCTTCGAGCTCTTCGCGCTGGTGATGGGGGCCAACGCGCGCTACCGCCTCAGCGGCGGACGGACGGTCTTCGCGTACGCCCGCGAAGCGATGACGCCTCGACGCCGAACTGCCGGAGGCTGCGCCACGCCGAGCCCTGGCCCGCCTTTCTGCGCAGCCTCGGTCCGCTACGAAGCGGCAGCGATGGACGTTGCGATCGGACTTCCCAACGCGGTGCCGGGCACCACCGGAGAGCAGCTGACCGAGTGGGCGCGGCGCGCCGAGGCGCGCGGTTCTCCAGCCTCGGGACGATCGACCGGATCGCCTACGAGAACTACGAGCCGCTGGTCGCGCTCGCCGCCGCCGCGGCGGTGACCGAGCAGATCGGACTCGCGACCACCGTGCTGCTCGGACCGCTGCGGGAAAACGCCGTCGTCCTCGCCAAGCAGGTCGCCAGCCTGCACGCGCTCTCCGGCGGCCGGTTCACGCTCGGCATCGGCCTCGGCGGCCGCGACGACGACTACGAGCTCGGCCGGCGTCGAGACCGCGACGCGGGGCGAGGATCGACGCGATGCTGAGCCGCGATCAGGGAGGTCTGGCAGGGCGAGGAGATCGGGCCCCGAAGCTCGAGCGCACCCGCGCCTCCTCGTCGGCGGCGCGGTCGAGGCCTCCTTCGAGCGCGCGGCCCGCTTCGGCGACGGCTGGATCGCCGGCGGCGTCGCCGCCGGAGCAGTTCGCCGGTGGCGCCGAGAAGGTTGGAGGCCGCCTGGACGGCGGCGGGTCGCGAGGGCGAGCCGCGGACGCGGGGCTCGCCTACTTCTCGCTCGGCGACCGAGCCGAGGCGGACGCCGCGCAGGCCTACCTGGCGACTACTACGCCTGCTCGGCGAGGAGATCGCCGGCTTCATCGTCTCCGGCGCCGCCAAGGACGCCGAGACCGTTCAGGCGCTACATCGCCGCCTTCGAGGACGGCCGGCTGCGACGAGCTGTTCTTCTTCCCGAGCTCCAGCGATCCCGCAGCAGGTCGACCTGCTCGCCGACGCCGCGGGGCTCTGAGCGACGATAGGCTCGGCCGCGATGGCCGACGAGCTGCCGATCCTCCTCTTCGCGACCCCGGCGAGCTGGAGGCCTGGCTGGAGGAGAACCACGACTCCTCCGACGGGCTCTGGCTGAAGATCGCCAAGAAGGGGTCGGGAAAGCGCAGCGTCACCTATGCGGAGGCGCTGGAGCTGGCGCTCTGCTTCGGCTGGATCGACAGCCAGAAGCGCGGCTTCGACGAGCGCGTACTTCCTGCAGCGCTTCACGCCGCGGCGCCCGCGCGGGCGCTGGTCGAAGATCAACCGCGAGAAGGCCGAAGCGCTGATCGCGGCCGGCGCGATGCGGCCGGCGGGCCTGGCCGAGGTCGAGGCGGCGAAGGCCGACGGTCGCTGGGAGGCCGCCTACGCGGGCCAGCGCACCGCCGAGGTCCCCGAGGACCTGCAGCGTGAGCTCGACGCCAACCCGGCCGCCGCCGAGTTCTTCGCCGGCCTCGACAGCGCCAACCGCTACGCGATCATCTACCGCCTGAGCGAGGCGAAAAAGCCCGAGACCCGCGAGCGCCGCCTGCGCAAGTTCGTCGCGATGCTCGAGCGCGGCGAGAAGATCCACGAATGACGTAACGCAGTCGGCCGCGCATACCGGGCGACGACTGCGTCGGCCTCCCTACACTCGCCGCGATGGACCGCGAGCTGCTCGAGCACGACCCTCGCCGACGCCGGCGAGCCCTCCTACCGCGCCGCCCAGGTCTGGGAGTGGGTGGCGCGCGGGGCCGCGCTCCTACGAGGAGATGACCAACCTGCCGGCGGCGCTGCGCGAGCGCCTCGCCGGCCGCGGTGCCGCTCTCGACCCTCACCGTCGAGGCCGAGGCGCACTCCGACGACGGCACCGTGAAGACGCTCTTCCACACCGCCGACGGGCGGCCGATCGAGGCGGTGCTGATGCGCTACCGCGACGGCCGCCGCTCGGTCTGCCTCTCCTCGCAGTCCGGCTGCCCGCTGACCTGCACCTTCTGCGCCACCGGGCAGATGAAGTTCGGCCGCAACCTCAGCGCCGACGAGATCCTCGACCAGGCGCTCCACTTCCGCCGCATCGAGGCGATCGACCACGTCGTCTTCATGGGGATGGGGGAGCCGACGATGAACATCGACGCCGTCCTCGCCGCCTGCGAGCGGCTGCCCGACCTCGGCGTCACCCACCGCCGCACCGCGATCTCCACCGTCGGCTGGGTGCCGGGCATCGACCGCCTCGCCGAGTGCGAGATGCCGGTCAGCCTGGCGCTCTCCCTGCACGCGCCCAACGACGGGCTGCGCTCGCAGCTGATGCCGGTCAACGACCGCTACCCGCTGGCCGAGGTGCTCGCCGCCTGCGAGCGCTACCGCGGCCGCGCCGCCGCCGCAAGGTCTTCGTCGAGTACGTGATGCTCGACGGCGTCAACGACCTGCCCGAGCACGCCCGCGAGCTCGCCGACCTGCTCGACCCCCGCGGCTACAAGGTCAACCTGATCCCCTACAACCCGACCGGCGCCTACGACGGCTCCTCGCCGGAGCGGATCGAGCGCTTCCGCGCGATCCTCGCCGAGCACGGCCTCGACCGCCACCGTCCGCCTCACCCGCGGCCGCGACATCGACGCCGCCTGCGGCCAGCTCGCCGCCACCGTCCGGCTGAGCCGCTCGCGACGTCCTTTGCCCGCCATAGCGACGAAAACGGCACAGCGAGCGGAACTGGCCAGCCAGCCAGTTAGGATCGGCGCGATGGCGACGGTCGACACCAGCGGCCCCGGTCGCCCGGCCGCCGCAGATGTCGGCCAACCCGGTGCGCCGGGTGGCCGGCGACCTCGTCGCCGAGTGGCGCGGGCGGGGCAAGTTCCCGCCCGGCCCCGGCGACTTCAGCTTCGCCCGCACCCACCAGATCGCCCACGACCCGCTGCCGCTGCTGCTCGGCGCCTACGAAGAGTACGGGCCGATCTTCAGCCTGCGCCTGCTCCACACGCGGGTCGTCTTCATGCTCGGCCCGGAGGCGAACCACTTCGTCACCGTCGCCCACCCGGAGAACTTCCACTGGCGCGAGTCGAGCTTCGGCGACCTGATCCCGCTGCTCGGCGACGGCCTGCTGACGATCGACGACGACTACCACGACCGCGCCCGGGCGATCATGATGCCGGCCTTCCACCGCGAGCAGGTCGCGGCCTCGATCGACGGCGATGGAGCGACGAGGCCGAGGCCGGCGATCGACGCGCCTCGCAGCCCGGCGAGGTCGTCGACGTCTACGACTGGATGCGCAACCTGGCGATGCGGATCGCGATGCGGGCGCTGCTCGGCCTCGACCCCGACGAGGCCGGCAAGGGCGCCGCCGCGGCCGAGCACTTCGAGCGCGCGCTCGGCTACTACGGGATCGACTTCCGCGCTGCGGCTGCTGCGCGGCCCGGGCTCGCCCTGGCGCAAGCTGGTCGCCTCGCGCGAGGTCCTCGACGAGATCGTCTTCGGCGAGATCGCCCGCCGCCGCGCCGACCCCGACCCCGAGCGCCGCGACATCCTCAGCCTGCTGGTCGGCGCCCGCGGCGAGGGCGGCGAGGCGTTCACCGACCGCGAGGTCCGCGACCAGGTGATGACCCTGATGTTCGCCGGCCACGACACCTCGACCTCGACCCTGACCTTCATGCTGTACGAGCTGGCCCGCCACCCCGACGTCGCTCGCCCGGCTGCAGCGAGGAGCAGGACCGGGTGCTCGGCGGCGCGACCCCGACGCTCGAGCAGCTCGAGCGCGAGATGCCCTACCTCGACATGGTCCTCGACGAGGTCCTGCGCCTCTACCCGCCGGCCTGGATCGGCCCGCGCCGCGCGGTGCGCGAGTTCGAGTTCGGCGGCTACACGGTGCCCCAGCGGCGCCTACGTCAACTACTGCTCCTGGGCCAGCCACCGGATCCCCGAGGTCTTCCCCGACCCCGAGGCCTTCATCCCCGAGCGCTTCACCCGCGAGCGCAAGGCGGCGCTGCCGCGCGGCGCCTACGTCCCCTTCGGCGGCGGCTCAGCGGATCTGCATCGGCAAGCGCTTCGGCCAGACCGAGGTGAAGCTGGTGGCGACGATGCTGCTGCAGCGCCTGCGCCTCGACGTCCCTGCCCGGCCGCACGATGACGGTCCGCCAGATGCCGACGCTCTCGCCCAAGGGCGGCCTGCGGATGCGGGTCCTCCTGCGGGAATAGACACGTGCTTGGAAGGCGCGGTGGGTGACCTCCTCCGACACTCGACATCGAGCCGTTGGCGAGATGGTCTGGAGCGAGGTCCGCACCCCGCCTCACCGGACCTACTTGATGAAGAGCATCTCCTCGTACTTCGGCAGCGGCCAGAGGTCGTCGGCGACGACCTTCTCCAGCTTGTCGGCCGCCTCGCGGACCTCGCCATCGCCGCCAGCTGCTTGTCGCGGGCGTAGATCGCCAGCTCCAGGCCCTCGAGGTCGTCCGGGTAGGCGTTGGCCTCCTCGAGCTCGCCGAGCGCCGCGACCAGCTCGTCGACCAGCTCGCGGACCTCGCCCTCGAGGCTCGAGACGCCGGCCTCGGCGATCAGCGCCAGGTAGCGCAGCGCCGCCGGCAGGATCATCGTCTGGGCGATCGAGAAGGTCTCCTCGGCCTCGATGTTGGCCCGGATCGCGTACTGCTCGACCCAGACCTCGTAGCGGGACTCGAGCTCGCGCTTGGAGAGCACGTTGTAGTTCTCGAAGGCCGCGACGGTGTCGTCGGCGAGCACCTCGGGCAGCGCGTCGGGCGTCGTCCTCAGGTTCTTCAGCCCCCGCTGCTCGGCCTCGGCGTGCCACTCCTCGGAGTAGTTGTCGCCGCTGAAGCAGACCGCTTTGTTGGCGAGGTAGGACTCCTTGACGATCTCGATCACGGCCTCCGGCATCTCCGTGCCGCCGGCGAGCTTCGCCTCCAGCTTGCCGGCGAGCTCGTCGATCGCCTCGGCGGCGATCGTGTTCAGGACCGTGTTCGGGAAGGCGAGCGACATGCTCGACCCCAGCGCCCGGAACTCGAATTTGTTGCCGGTGAAGGCGAACGGCGAGGTCCGGTTGCGGTCGCCGCCGTCGCATCGGCAGCGGCGGCAGCACCGTCGGCGCCGAGGTCGAGGAAGGAGGCCGGCGTGTTGGGGTCGCCCTCGCCGGTGGCGATCGCCTCGAACGACTTTTTCCAGCTCGGCGCCGAGGAAGATCGAGATGATCGCCGGCGGCGCCTCGTTGGCGCCGAGGCGGTGGTCCTGGCCGATGTTGGCGACCGAGGCCCGCAGCAGGCCCTGGTGCTTGTTGACCGCCTGGATCACCGCCGTGCAGAAGAACAGGAAGTGGATGTTGTCGGCCGGCGTGTCGCCCGGGTTCGAGCAGGTTGGCGCCGGTGTCGGTGCCCATCGACCAGTTGTTGTGCTTGCCGGAGCCGTTGACGCCGGCGAACGGCTTCTCGTGCAGGAGGCAGACGAGGCCGTAGCGGCGGGCGACGTTCTCCAGCGTCTGCATCAGCAGCTGCTGGTGGTCGGAGCCGACGTTCGAGTTCTCGAAGATCGGCGCGATCTCGTACTGGGCCGGCGCGACCTCGTTGTGGCGGGTCTTGACCGGGATGCCGAGCTTCCGCATCTCCAGTTCGGACTCCATCATGAAGGCGAGCACCCGCTCGGGGATCGAGCCGAAGTAGTGGTCGTCGAGCTCGTGGCCCTTGGGCGGCTTGGCGCCGAACAGGGTGCGGCCGGTGGCGATCAGGTCGGGGCGCTCGAAGAAGTACTGCTCGTCGATCAGGAAGTACTCCTGCTCGGGCCCGACGGTGGTGAAGACGCGCTGGGCTCTCCTCGTCGCCGAGCAGCCGCAGCGCCTTGATCGCCGAGCGCGAGAGCGCGTCCATCGAGCGCAGCAGCGGGATCTTCGCGTCGAGCGCCTCGCCGGTCCAGGAGGCGAACGCGGTCGGGATGCAGAGCAGCGCCCCGTTCGGGTTCTCGAGGATGAAGGCGGGGCTGGTCGGGTCCCAGGCGGTGTAGCCGCGGGCCTCGAAGGTGGCGCGGACGCCGCCGGTCGGGAACGAGGAGGCGTCGGGCTCGCCCTGGATCAGCTCCTTGCCGGAGAAGCCGGCGATCGTGCCGCCGTCGCCGGCGGGCTCGAAGAAGGAGTCGTGCTTCTCCGCGGTCGAGCCGGTCAGCGGCTGGAACATGTGGGTGTAGTGGGTCGCGCCGTTCTCCAGCGCCCACTCCTTCATCGCCTCGGCGACCGCGTCGGCGAGGCTCGGGTCGAGCGCCTCGCCGCCGGCGAGCGTCGTCTGCAGCTTCTCGAAGACGTCGCCGGGCAGCCGTTCGCTCTGCACGGCGACGGAGAAGACGTTGGCGCCGAACGGGTTCGTTCTCGGGCAGGGTCAGGTCGAGCGCGCCGAGGGCTCCTCCGTTGGAGCTCCACTGGGCTGCGGTCACGTTCTGCTGGCGAATACGAGTCATCGCTTCGGGTTCTCCCCCACTAGGCGCGCGCCCAATTTCCGAGCGCGATTGTTTTGAAGTCTTGGTCCCTCGAAAAGAGCCACAGAGCCTAATAGCGACGGCCAGATCGCGCCTTTGTACCCGCGTACAAAGCTTCGCCTCAGCCGCTTATCCGCGATGGCGGCGCAGCCGAGATTTGCCCCACCCCGCTGGGGCAAAAGCCGGCTAGGAGAGCGGGGTGGCCTGGAGTAGGCCGAGTGGGTGGCGCAGGCGGAAGCCGTCACCGGGGCGCATCTCTTCGCTCCAGCCGGGGCCGGTGCGGTCGCCGTCTTCGCTGTAGGAGGTGTCCCAGCGCAGGCCGGCGATCACCGCGAAGACGTGTTCCCTGTTGGCGTAGATCCGCACCCAGCTGCCGCCTCCACCGCCGCCCCAGCGCATGAAGCCGGTCGAGTCGAGCGGCCATTCGAGCAGGGCGGCGGCGTGCATCACGTAGCTGACCGAGCCCGAGCAGTCGTAGCCGCGCGAGTTCCAGTTGCGGTGCCCGCCGCCCCAGACGTAGGGGCGGTGGTGGATCCGGTTGGCGGCCTCGATCATCGCCTTCACCGCCGGCGGGGCCGAGGGAGGGGCGACGGCGCGCCCGTCGCGCAGCAGCGTCGCCTGCGGCACATTAGCCGAGGCCGGCGCGGCCGAGCCGAGCAGGGCGCCGCCGAGCAGCAGCGCGGACACCATCGTCAGGTACTTCCCCCGCCTTCGCATGAAGGAGCTGTATCGACAGGCTCGTCAGGAGGCTTGAGAAGGGAGATCCGGTGGCGTGCCGGTGGCGATCAGGGCGCCCATCAACACCCCTAGCAGGAGGCCGCGCAGCTCTTCGCGCTCGATGTCGCGGTGCTCGATCCAGTTGAGGCAGGCGCCGTCCATGAACCAGAGCCAGCCGCTGACCGCCGTGCGCGCCTTCGGCGGAGCGCCCGCGGGGTAGACCCCGTCGAGGATCCGCTCCGCCGTCACCCGCCGCACCTCTTCGATCAGGTCGCGGATCTCGGGCACGCCGGTGGCGCTCTGCATCAGGTTGCGGTAGGCGACCGCGTTCTCCTCGACCAGGGAGAGGAAGCCCTCGAGGCTCGCCGTCAACTGCTCGACCGGCGACAGCTCGGGGTCGGGCTCGGTTCGCTCCCGCAGTCGCTCCGCCCAGGCCCCCAGCGTCGCCTCGAAGAAGGCCTGCTTGCTGGGGAAGTAGTGGTAGAGCAGCGCCTTTGAGATCCCCACCTCGGAGGCGATCTTGTTCATCGAGAGCTCGTCGTAGGGGTGGCTGGTGAAGAGCTCGGCGCCGCGCTCCAGCAGTTGCTGGCGGCGCTGGTCGACGTCCATGCGGCGGTAGGAGGGGCGGCTCATCGCCTGGATTGTAACGGCTTGCTGACCGATGGTTGACAAGATTGCTACGGTTATCAACCGACGGTCAACAAGCACAACGGAAGGGGAGTCCGATGTACAGCGACAGCATTGATCACCCGGGGGGCAACGGAGAGGGAAAACCTCCGCCTCCATCCCACAACCCGATGTCCCGGATCGAGTTCGAGCGCCTGTTCGGTGGGCGCGTGCTCGCCTGGATCGGTTGCATCGCCACCCTGCTCGGCGTTGTCTTCTTCCTGCGCAGCGCGGTCGACCGCAGCTGGTTTACGGAGGAGATCCGCACCCTGATGGCCGCGTTCGGCTCCCTGTCGCTGCTCTTCGCCGGCGTCTGGCTGCACGAAAGGAAGGGGCACCTGGAGGCGGCCCGCGTGGCGGTGGCCATCGCGATTCCAGGCTTATTCGCAACCGCGGTCGTGGCGACTCAGGTCTATGACCTTGTCTCGCCCGTGATCGGCCTCGAGGCCGCGGCGCTGATCGGCCTCATCGGGGTCTTCATCGCCGTGCGTTGGTCCTCGCTGCTGGTCGGCAGCGTCGGGATGCTCGGGGCGCTGGCGGCGCCGATGCTGGTCGGGACGGAGACCGACGGTGGCTCGATCGCCTTCGTCGCCCTCGCCCTCGCCGCCAGCGTCGGCGTCCTCCTCTGGCAGCGCTGGAACTGGCTGGCGCTCGGCGCCTTCGTCGTCTCGGCGCCCCAACTGTTCTCTCTGGACCTGGGACAGCGGGATCGCCATCACCTCCGAGGGGGTGAGCGGATTCCGAGAGCCCGCCCTCCTCGTTCTTGCGGTTCTGGCCGGGTTCTGGGTCCTTTATGCCGCTGCGGCCTTCGGCTACGAGCTGCGCAGCCGGGGCGAGGAGAAGCCTCCCGGTGTCCTCTTGGTTGCTGCTTCTCTGCAGCAGCGTGTTCGTGGTCGGCACCGGCTGCATCGTCCTCAGCGGTGATTCGGCGCTCGCCATGGACGCCTGGATCCTCGGCTTTGCCGCCGTCCACCTCCTGCTCGGGGGCGCCGCCATTCGCTTCGGCATCCATCGCGAAATCGGCTCGCTGCTGATCGGCGGCGGGATCGGGCTCGCGACCTTCGGACTGGCCAACGCCTTCGACGGTCCCACCCTGGTGGCCGCCTGGTCGGCTGCGGCGGCGGCGCTCGCCTACCTGGCGACGCGGGTCGACCGCTCAGCGGCGCCAGCTCTCTCGGACGCCGAGCGGCTGTTGATCACGGCGCTTGGGTTCCTCGGGCTCGCGATCGCGCACATGCTGCTCGTCGAGGCGTTCCCGGTCGCGATCGCCGAAGGCGTCGATGACCTCGGTGCCTCCGTGGCCGCCATCGCCTGCTGTGCGGCCGCCGCGGTCGCCTGCTGGTTCTGGGGACGCGAGATCGAGCCGCGGACCGGCACGGTGGCGGGCTTCATCGGCGCCGCCGGCTTCGTCTACCTCGGCTCGGTCGCGATCATCGACGTGATCGGCGACAACGCGGGCGGCGAAGCCCGCGAGATCGGCCAGGCCTGGCTCTCGGCCTTCTGGACCGCGACCGGGCTCGGCGCGATCGTCTGGGGCATGGTGCGGCGTTCGCCGAAAGCCCGGCTCGGCGGCTCTGGCGCTGCTGGCGCTCGCGATCGCCAAGGTCTGGACCTACGACCTCTCCGAACTGGAAGAGACCGCGCCGGGCGCTCTCCTTCGTCGCCCTCGGCCTGCTGCTGCTGGCCGGCGCCTTTGCCTACCAGCGGTTCCTGCCGGAGGAGGAAGGCGAGGAGCTTGAGGAGACCGACGAGACCGACGAGCGGGAACCGCAGGCTTATCTATAGCCTGCGGTTCCCGCGGCCCGCGCCGCTCCACAAGCCGAATACCGGAGGAACTCAGCCAATGTTCGTCTCCAAGGCCGCCGTCGTCGGCGGCGGCACCATGGGCGGCGAGATCGCGCAGGCGATCGCCGCCGCCGACATCCCCGTCGTCGTCAAGGACATCGACCAGAAGTTCGTCGACGCCGCGCCTCGAGAAGGCCCGCGCGGTCACCGAGGGCCAGCTCGCCCGCCTGGTCAAGAAGGAGAAGCTGACCCAGGAGCAGGCCGACGCCCGCCTCGCCGAGGTGATGGGCCTGATCACCGGCACCACCAGCTACGAGGAGTTCGGCGACGTCGACTTCGTGATCGAGGCGGTGCCGGAGAAGATGGAGATCAAGCAGGCGGTCTTCCGCGAGATCGACGCCGCCACGCCCGGCCACGCGATCCTCTCCTCCAACACCTCCTCGCTCTCGATCACCGAGATGGGCGAAGCGACGCTGCGCGCCGACAAGGTCGTCGGCTTCCACTTCTTCTACCCGGCCTCGGTGATGCCGCTGGTCGAGGTGATCGTCGGCGAGGACACCTCGCAGGAGACCGCCACCGCCGCCTACAACTTCGCCCAGGCGATCAAGAAGCAGCCGATCGTCTGCGGCGAGGTCCCCGGCTTCGTCGTCAACAGAATCCTGATGGCGACGATCGGCGAGATCTGGCGCGCCCAGGAGGAGCAGGGCCTCTCGCTCAAGGCGATCGACGAGGCGATCGCCGGCGGCGAAAGTGGCGCCGATGGGCCCGTTCTTCCTCACCGACCTGCTCGGCCTCGACACCGTCCTCCACGTCGCCGAGCACCTCAACGACTCCTACGGCGAGAGCTTCTACGTCCACCAGGGCCTGAAGCAGCTGGTCGCCGAGCGGCAAGCTCGGCGCCAAGACCGGCGGCGAGGGCTTCTTCAAGGACGGCGAGCAGAACGATCCCCGGCGACGCCGACCCGGACGCCGAGGAGCTGGTGGCGATGTTCACCTGCCGGGCGCTGATCGAGGCCTGCCTGCTGGTCGAGGAAGGCGTCTGCTCGGTCCGCGACATCGACCTCGGGATGATGGCCGGCGCCGGGCTCGACCCGCGCAAAGGCCTGCTGCCGCCGTTCTGGAAAGCCGACGTCGAAGGCCTCGACAAGGCCCTGGAGAAGATGGAGCAGCTGGAGGAGAAGCACGGCGACCGCTTCGCGCCGCCGGTCACCCTCAAGCGCCTGGTCGCCCAGGGCCGCTCGGCCTCGCGACCGGCCAGGGCTTCTACCCCTACCCGCAGCCCGACGAGGGCGAGCAGACCGAGACGGTCAAGCTCGAGACCCGCGACGGCGTCGCGATCGCCTGGCTCGCCAACCTGCCGATGAACTCGATCTCGCCGCAGGTGATCGAGGACCTGGAGACGGTCTGGAAGCCGGTCAAGGACGGCGGCGAGGTCGGCGCGATGGTTGTCGCCTCCTCGGTCCCGGTCGTCTTCTCGGCCGGCGCCGACATCAAGGCCTTCACGCAGATGGACGAGGGCAGCGGCGCCGAGCTGATCAACCGCGCCCACGCGCTGCTGCCGCGAGTTCGGCCAGGCCCGGGTCGCGACGATCGCCGCCGTCAACTCGATCGCCTTCGGCGGCGGCTGCGAGCTGGCGATGGCCTGCGACGTGCGGATCGCCGCCGAGGCCGCCGTCTTCGGCCAGCCCGAGATCAAGCTGGGGATCATCCCCGGCTTCGGCGGCACCCAGCGGCTCGCCCGCCTGGTCGGGCCGAACAAGGCGCTGGAGATGAACCTGGTCGGCGACGCGATCCTCTCCGAGGAGGCGCTGGAGCTGGGCCTCGTCAACCGCGTCGTCCCCGACCACGAGCTGTTCGAGACGGCGCTGATGTGGGGCCGCAAGCTGGCCGCCCAGGCGCCGGTCGCGGTCGAGCAGATCAAGTCGGTCTCCCACAAGGGCGAAATCGACGACGGCATCGAGGCCGAGAAGCAGGGCTTCGCCGCCGCCTTCGGCAGCGAGGACGCCAAGGAGGGCATCGGCGCCTTCCTCGGCAAGCGCAGCCCGAAGTGGAGCGGCAAGTAGCACAACCCAGATCGACGGCCGAAGCGTCGGACGCGGCGTCGCGGAGCTGACTCGGCTGCGGAGATCGCCGCGTCGGCACCGTCGCCCTGACCGGCGCCGGGATCTCGGTTCCCTCGGGGATCCCGGACTTCCGCACGCCGGAGACCGGCCTTTGGGCGAACGTCGACCCGATGGAGGTCGCCCACATCGACGTCTTCGAGCGCGACCCGGCGCGCTTCTGGTCCTACTACCGGCCGCGCTTCCACCGCTCGGCGACAAGGAGCCAAACCGCCGCCCACGAGGCGCTCGCCGAGCTCGAGCGGCGCGGCCTGGTCGAGGGCGTGATCACCCAGAACATCGATCGCCTGCACCGCGCCGGCGGGCTCGGAGAACGTGATCGAGGTCCATGGCTCGATCGAGACCTCCTCCTGCATGGCCTGCGGGGCGACGTTCGGGCTCGATGAGGTAGACGGCCTCTTCGATGGGCGCGGGGTCGCGATCTGCGCCTCCTGCGGCGGCGCGGTCAAACCCGACGTCGTCCTCTTCGGCGAGATGCTGCCGGCGAGATGCGATCGAGCGGGCCCGACGGAGCTGCCGAACGGGCCGAGCTGATGCTCTGCGTCGGGTCCTCGCTCGCGGTGCACCCGGTCGCCGGCCTGCCGCGGCTGACTCTCGGCAATGGCGGCCGGCTGGCGATCGTGACCAAGGGCGAGACCCCCTACGACGGCGATGCCGAGCTGAAGCTCGAGGGCGAGGTCGACGAGCTGAGGCCGTCCTCGCCGCGCTCGCTGGCGGCACTGGGCTGATGGCCGGCCTGCCCGACGCCGTCGTCTTCGACAACGACGGCCTGCTGCTGGACACCGAGTCGGTCTGGACCCGGGCCGAGCGAAGATCTCTTCGAGCGGCGCGGGTCCGAGTTCACCCCGGCCGACAAGCGCGAGCTGGTCGGCACCTCGGCCGGATCGCCGGCGGGGTGCTGGAACGAGCGCCTGGGTGAGCTGGGGCGAGCGGCGGAGCTGATCGAGGAGCTGAACGCGCTGGTCGTCGCCGAGCTCGAGCACGGGGTGGAGGCGATGATCGGCGCCCGCGAGCTGCTCGAGCGCCTGCGCGAGCGCGGCACCCCGATCGGCCTCGTCTCCAACTCGCCGCTGCGCTTCGTGCAGCGCTCGCTCGAGATCGCCGGCTTCGAGGACCATTTCGACGTCGTCCTCAGCGCCCACGAAGTGGCGGCGCCGAAGCCGGCGCCGGATCCCTATCTGGAGGCCTGCCGGCGGCTGGGCGTCGAGCCGGGCCCCGCGGTCGTCGCCCTGGAGGACTCGCCGACCGGCGTCGCCGCGGCGCGGGCCGCCGGCCTGACCGTGATCGGTGTCCCCTCGATCGAGGGCGATCGCAGCTCGAGGAGGCCCACCACCTGGCCGAGTCGCTGCTCGACGAGATCGTCGCCCGGCAGCCTCGTCCTCTAACGCCATCCCTAGAGTTGAGCGTCCGACTGTCGCTTCACGTCGTCGCCCAGCACGGCGCTGTAGCGCTCGCGGTTTACCTCGCTATGACAGGTCAACGCGCACAAGTCTAACCTCTCTTGAGGCCTCGTCTAGCCGCGGAGGACGCGGCGGCGGCGCAGCACCCGCTCGCAGATCTCGAGCAGTTCGCGCACCGACCCCGCCTGGCGCTGAGCTCGCCCCGAGCGCCGCGTTGGCCGCTTCGCCGGCCTCGGACCGGCGGTCGCTCAGGGTCCCCATGTCCTCCTCGTGGCCGGGGTCGGCGAGGGCGCCCTTCAGCTCCGCCAGCAGCGCCTCGAGGCCGACCCGCAGCTGCAGCGCCGCCTCCCGGTCGCGGCCGGCGTCGAGGTCGGCGCGGGCGCGCAGCAGCAGCATCTCGCAGGCGTCGACCCGCTCCCGGCCGCCGAGCACCGCCGCGACCCTTTCCTGCGGTCGCAGGTCCTCCTCGCGACGGCGCCGGCGGGAGGCGCCGGTGGCGCGACGTCGACCTCGCGCGCCGTCGCGTGAACCGCCCGACGGCGGTCTCCTCGCCGCTGCCGTAGCCGATCCGGACCGCGACGGCCCGCTCGGCGGAGAGCTCGCTGCGGGAGTCCGGGTCGGCGCTGGCGACGCGCCTGCGCGTGCAGGGCGCGGTTGAGCAGGTCGATGCCCTCGGCGACGAGGACGTCGGCGGTGTCCTCGGCCTCGGCACGCCTCGTCCAGCCAGCGCTCGGCCTCGTCCTCGCTCGCGAAGGGCGCGAAGGCGCGGATCGCGGTCACCCGGGTCAGCGGCAGCGGCTTGGGCTCGGCTGTCGAGCTCGGCCGGCCGGGCCGCCGTCGCCGGCGGCGCCGGCGAGCGGGGCGCCGCCAGCGTCTCGCACGACCAGCACGCTCTCCTCGCTCGCCGGCGCCGCTCGCGCGCCAGGTAGCGCCCGTCGGCCAGCGGCAGCGGGCCGGCGAAGTCGAACTGCGCGAATCCGAATAGCTGTGGCCAGGGCCCGGATTCTCCCGCACGGCGCAGCCGGCGCTACTCAGTCGCCGCTGCCGGCGGGCTGCCGCCGTTCGGTGCTTGTCCGGCAGCGAGTACTGCGAGGGATGGACCGGCACGTCGGGGTTTTCGATCTGGCCGAGGCGGCTCGATCAGGCGCTGCCACTGGTCCGGTTTGAGCAGGGCGAGAACTGCGCTTCGAGTTGCCGCCGGCGATCGGGTGGTAGCCGACGTGGACGTGGTCGTAGTGGTCGGCCATCGCGAAGCTGGCTTCGCCGGGCAGGTCCTCGAGCGAGATCACCTGGTGGGGGTGCATCGTCCCCTGCAGCTGCAGCACGTCGTGGATCAGTTCGTCGGTCGATCGTCCCCGGGCCCTGGTGGCCGGTCACCGGGATGCCGTTGATCACGGCGATGTCGACCGCGTCGCCGGTGGTGTGCTCGGAGACGTTGCCCGAGGTGGTCAGGAAGCCGTGGCCGCACTTCAGCGAGGTGATCGTCAGCTTGAAGCCCTTTCGAGCGCAGGTACTCGAGCATCGCCAGGATGCGGCGGTCGATCTGGCCGGCTGGCGATGTCTTCGCGGCCGCATTCGTAGATCGAGAGGCCCTTGTCGGCGAGCACCCGCTTCTGCAGCGCCTCCTTGGAGAGCAGCAGGACGCCGGCGCCGCTGAGCTGCGCGAGGAACGGGTTCTTGCCCTTGGCGCGGTAGATCGCCGTCGCCTCCAGCAGCTTCCAGCCGTCGAGGATCGGCTTCGGGTCGATCCGCGGCGCGCCTCGGCCGGCCGGCCGGATCGAGAAGTTGATGTGGGAGTCGATCGCCTTCGTCGCCCTCGGCGACGCGGGCGAGGACGGTGCCGGCGATCACCTTCGAGCCGACCTTCAGCGAGCCGTCGCCGCTGGCGGCGGCGGTCTCGGTCGCCGCGTCGCGCTTCGGCGTCCTGGCCTCGCGCATCTGACCGACCGGGCAGCGCCCGCAGGCGCGGCCGCAGGTTCTGGCTTTCGACCGGCACCCGCTTCTCCTTGCCGGTCGGCATCACCACCAGCGCGATGGTCGCGGACGAGCTTGCCCAGCTCGGCGTAGGTGTAGCGGTTGCCGTAGGTGTCTTCGAGGACGACGAACTTGCCGAGCTTCGGCGGAGCTGCCGAGCTTGCGGATGATCCCGTCGTTGACGGCGACGACCGGCGCGCCCTCGGCGGCGAAGATGTTGATCCCGCGCCGGGTCGGGGAGGAGGAGATGACTTCGGCGGCGCTGCCGAGTCTGGCTCGTCGCCGCTCTTCATCGCCTGCGCGGGCGGAGATGTCGTCGGCGTAGCGGGCGTCGGCGGCGATCGGGAAGTGGGCGCCCTCGGTCAGCCCGGTCAGCGAGCCGACCAGGTCGGAGGGCAGGCGGCCGTAGGCGCGGGCGTAGAGCAGGACCTCCTGCACGTACCAGTCGGCGTGGTTGTAGGCGAGGATCGCGTCGTAGAGGTCGTTCGTTGCCGCCGGCGAGCTTCAGGTAGTGGGCGGCGGCGCAGATCGCGTCGACCGGGTTGTAGGGGTCTTTGCGGCCGTCGCCGTTGGCGTCGAGACCGTAGGCCTCCCAGCTCGAGGGCAGGAACTGCATCCAGCCGACGGCGCCGGCGCTGGAGACGTTGAGGTTGGTGCCGAAGCCGGTCTCGATTTTGTTGATCGAGGCCAGCACCTCCCAGGGGATCCCGTATTCGGTGCCGCAGGCCTGGTAGATCGGCAGCAGGAAGGGCGGGATTTCGAAGCTGTCGATGACGAAGTTGGGGACGCCGATCGGGGCCGGGCCGAAGGGTGCGATCGTCGTCGTCGGGTTGGCGGGGGTGGGGGTGCCGCCGGCGGCGTACTGGGAGCCGCCGTCGGCCGCCTTCGGCGCGCGGCTGGTCGCCGCCGCCGTTGGCGCTCGGTGCGCTGACCGCCGCCGCTCCGTGCCGCCCCCGCTGGCGTCGCCGAGGCTCTCGTTGTGGGTGACCCCGCCCTCGGCGGTGGGTCGTTGCCGACGATTTCGTCGCCCGCTTGGACGCCGCCCTGCCGGGGGTCGTGGCCGGTGCTGGGCTCGACCGGGGCTGGGGACGGGCGCCGATTCGGGCTCGCCCGGCTGCGGGGCTGGGGCCGGAGTCGGTGCCTCGCTGGTGTCCGTCGGGCGATTCGCAGTCGGGGTCGGTTCGAGGTCGCTCAGTCCGTCGCCGTCGTCGTCGATCCCGTTGGCGCAGGCGGGAGCCTGCAGCGAGGGGATTGCGCGTCGTCGTGGTCGCGGCTGGGTCGGCGCCGAGCTTTCCGAGAGCGGGTCGGCGCCGGCCAGGGCGGCGCCCAGAGCGCTGACCAGCAGGAAGCTGGCGAAGGCGAGTATCAGTGCGAACTTGGTTCTCATCCCAGAGCGCCCCTGCCCACGCTCGGATTCCCCTCCCTCAGGCAGTGGCTGGAAGCTACCCGCTAGCACAGGCGTCCGCAACGGCACATGCGGCGCCCCCAACAAGGCCTTAATCAAGGTTTGCGACATCGCCTGTAACGGCAGATTTTCAGTCGAGCCGGATGGGCTCGTTAAGCTGATGTCGACTTGGCCTACGAGGATTCGACGAGCAGGACGGGCTGCGGGCGCGGGCGAGCAGGCGATCGGCGAGCTGGCTCAGGCGCTGATCGACAACCCGACGCTTCACAATGCGTCTCCGCCGCCTTCGGCGCCCGCGAGAAGGCGCTCGAGGCCCAGCAGGCGGCGATGAGCGCCCTCAATCTCCCCTCGGCGACCGACGTCGAACGCCTGGAGCGGCGCCTGCGCTCCTTTTCCCAGCGCCTGGAGGACGTCGAGGAGCAGATCGACGATCTCAGCCGCGAGTTGGGGCGCGATGCGACGCGAAAACGCAAAAAAGGCCGCAAAAAAAACTAGATCTAACCCTAAAGTTGAGGGTTAGAGTACGGTTGCGAGCGGCCCGGCCGGCGTTTCCGCGACCGTCTCCAGCGCGTCGTCGGGCAGCTGACCGGAGTCGCCTTTCTCGGTGACGACCAGGACCGCCGCGACGGCTACTCCAAGGTCCGCGGCGGTGGCAAGTAGCGCGGCCGTCTGCATGTCGGCGCGCCGCCAGCACGGACATTCGGCCGCCCGCGCTCAGGGTCGTGCGGGGCGTCGAGGCTTGCCGTCACGCCTTCCTGCGCCTCGGGCAGCGCCCGCCGCAGCTGCTCCGTCAGCCCCGCGTCGGGCACGGCGCTCGCGTTCAGCCGTTCTTTCTCGTTGCCTGGAAACAAAAAGGAACAGCTGAAGTCGACCCTAGCCTTGGTCGACGATCAAGATCTGCCCGAGCCCGAGATCGCCGAGCGAGGTGCAGGTTCCGATCCGGATCGCCCGTCGCACTCCAAGCTCGGCCAGGTCGGCGAGCACGACCGCGGCGCTCGGCCCGCCCATGCCCGTCGACTGGATCGTCAGCGCGCCGGCCGGAGTCGGTCGCTGCCCGTGTAGCCCCACAGCCCGCGGGCGTGGTTGCTCATCTTCGGCTCGGCCAGCAGCTCCTGGGCCAGCATCAGCGCCCGGCCGGGGTCGCCGACGAGGATCGCGTCGGTCGCGATCGGGGCGGTCGGTCTCAGTCGGGCCGGCATCTGCGCCGCCGAACCTAGATGAACGGCTCTGGGTGAACGGGCGTTCATCGGCCGTCCAGGCACGGCGCCGACATCGGGGAGAAACGCCCGCCGCCGAATTTGCTCCAGGCGGACAAAGACCCCTTGGACCTCCCTCCATAGCTTGCAAGCCAGCAATCCAAACGCGACCGCCGGGGCTGTGAACCCCGGCGGGCTAGGAGGAAATGGAATGAAAAAGAGGTTGATGATCGCCGCTCCGGTGGCCGCGATCGCCTCGCTGGTGCTGCCGGGTGTGGCCTTCGGCGCCGAACCGACCCCGGTTCTGGATACCCCTGAGGCCAGCATCAACGCGATGTGGGTGATCGTCGCCGCCGTCTGGTGATGTTCATGCAGGCCGGGTTCCTGCTCTTGGAGGTCGGGTTCTCCCGCGCCAAGAACGCGGGGGCCGGCGTGGCCAAGGTGCTGGTGAACTTCTCGATCGCCTCGCTCTGTTACTGGGCGTGTCGGCTTCGCGCTGGCGTTCGGCGGGCTCGGTGAGATCGCCGGGACGCACGGGTTCTTCCTCGACGTCGGCTCCTCGGTCGAACAGGCCGGGCAGAGCATCCCGTTCGTCGAAACGTATTCGATCAGCCCGGCCGCGTTCATGTTCTTCCAGTTCGTGTTCTGCGCCGTCTCGCTGGCGATCGTCTGGGGCGCGACTCTGGAGCGGATCAAATTCGGCGCCTACGTCATCTACGCGATCGTCTTCAGCGCCGTGCTCTACCCGATCCTCAGCCACTGGATCTTCGGTGGCGGCTGGCTGCAGGTGAACGTCGGCATGCAGGACTTCGCCGGCTCCACGGTGGTCCACCTGATCGGCGCGACCGGCGCCTTCGCGGCGCTGCTGCTGCTCGGCCCGCGGATCGGCAAGTACACGAAAGACGGCAAACCGCGGGCGATCCCGGGGCACTCGATGCCGCTGGTCGGTCTCGGCGTCCTGATCCTCTGGCTGGGCTGGTTCGGGTTCAACCCCGGTTCGACCCTCGGGCGGTCGGCGGCCGCTTCGCCGAAGTCGTCGTCGTCACCAACCTGGCTGCCGCCGCCGGCGTGGTCGCCGCGGTCGCGATCATGTGGATGAAGACGAAGACGATCGACATCGGCATGGCCGGCAACGGCGCGATCGCCGGTCTGGTCGCGATCACCGCCCCCTCCGGCTACGTCGAGTACTGGGCGGCGCCGATCATCGGCGCGATCGCCGGCGTGATCGTCGTCTACGGCGTCCTCGCGATCGAGAAGATCATCGACGATCCGGTCGGCGCCCTCTCTGCTCACGGCCTCGCCGGTATCTGGGGCACGCTCAGCTGCGGCATCTTCACCTCGCCGCGGCTGGCCGAATTCAACGAAGTCGGCGATCCGGGCCTCTGGTACAGCGGCTCGTTCCACCAGCTCGGCGCCCAGGCGCTGGGTGTCGGCGTCGCCTTCGTCTGTGTGTTCGCCGTCTCCTACGCGATCTTCTTCCTGATCAAGAAGACGATCGGCCTGCGGGTGTCGGCGCCGAGGAAGAGGATGCCGGTCTCGACATCTCCGAGCACGGGATGTACGGGTACCCGGAGCAGTTCATCCCCCAGCCGGAGTACTCGACGGGTGCGCCGCGCAGCGGCATGCCGCCGGCTCCAGCCCCGGCACCATCCGTTGCTACCCCGATGACCAGCGAGTCCGTAGGAGGCCTGGAGCGCATGAAAAAGATAGAGGCGTTCATCCGCCACGAGGCGTTTGAGCCGATTCGGGCCGAGTTGCTCGACAAGGGATTCCCTTCCCTGTCGATCATCGAGGCCAAGGGCTCGGGCCGCCAGAAGGGCATCGTCGAGCGGTACCGCGGCTCGACCCTCACCGTCAACGTCCGGCCGAAGATGAAGCTGGAGGTCGTCGTCGAGGACAAAGACAAAGACGTGGTCGTCGAGACGATCCTCAAGCATGCCCGCACGGGCGAGGTCGGCGACGGCAAGATCTTCGTGCTGCCGGTGGAGGAAGCGATTCGCATCCGCACCGGCGAGGACGGGCAGTCCGTCCTGCAGCTGCACGAGGAGTCGGAGATCCCCACCTAAACGCCTAAACGGCACTCCGACGATTCCCCCAGAACAAGAGCCAGCGGGGCGGCCTCCGGGCCGCCCCGTTTGTTTTTGTGGGGTGGATGGGGGGAGGGTGGGGACGCCCCTCCTCCGGAATTGACCTCCCCTCCCCTCGCTTCGCTTCGGGGAGAATCGGCTGCGCGGGCTGCGCCCGCGCGAGAACCAGATTGCATTTCGCCGAATATTCCTCCGGAGGGGCGTCCCCGCCCTCCATCTACGCGTAATGATGGGCGGCCCTCCGCTTGTCAGGTGGTTAGCCTCGGAGCGTGGCCGACGAGCGGATCTCGCTGAGCGAGGCGGCGCGGCGCTCGGGGGTGCCGGCCAGCACGCTCAAACGCTGGGCCGCAGGAGAAGGTCGTCCCGGTCCGGCCGCGGGCGCTGGACGGCGGCCGCCGCGGCGCAGGCGCGGGTCGTGGCGCGGATGCGCGAGCGCGGCTACTCGCTCGAGGACCTGAAGAGCGCCGGGCGCGAGGGCCGGCTCGCCTTCGGCTTCACCGAGGAGCTCTTCCCGCGGCTCCGAGGAGCGGATCACGGTCGAGCACGTCGCCAGCGGAGACCGGCCTCGAGCCGGAGCTGATCGAGCGGATCCTGGCCATCCTCGGCACCCCGCAAGGGCGAGCGGCGAGCTCAGCCCCGAGGACGCGGAGGCGCTGCGCCACTGCGCCCGGGTCCTCGCCGCCGGCTTTCCGCTCGTCGCCTTCCTGCAGCTGGTCCGCGTCTACGCGCAGTCGATGCGGCGGATCGCCGACGCCGAGGTCCGGCTCTTCCACCTCTACGTCCACGAACCGCTGATCCGCGACGCCGTGCCGGAGCTGGAGATGGCGGAGGAGATGGGCGAGCTCGCCGCCGACATCCTGCCGCTGGCGGCGCCGCTGACCGAGTACCTGCACACCCGCTACCTGCGCTTCTTCGTCGAGCAGGACGTGGTCGGGCACATGGAGGCGAGCTCGGCGCCGACACGCCGAAATCGAGCTCGGCCAGGTCAACGATCACGCTCTGCTTCATCGACCTCACCGGGTTCACCCGCTACACCGAGGAGGAGGGCGACATCGAGGCGCTCGACGTGGTCGAGAACTTCGTCGAAACGGTCGAAGGCGACGCTGCCGCCGGAGGCGACGATCGTGAAGACGATCGGCGACGAGGTGATGGTCGTCTCGCCGGATGCCGCCTCGCTGACCGAATGGGCGGTCGACTTCCTCGCCCGCTTCCCGCAGCGGCCGCAGCCGCGGGTCGGAATCCACTACGGCGACGCGGTCTACCGCGACGGCGACTACTTCGGCAGCCAGGTCAACCTCGCCCACCGCGTCGTCAGCCGCGCGCAGGCCGGCGAGGTGCTGGTCACCGACCGGTGGTCGAGGCGATCGCCGGCCGCGAGCGCCTCGAGCTTCGAGCCGATCGGCCAGGTCAGCCTGAAGGGCTTCCCGGAGCCGACCGAGCTCTTCGTGATCGCCGCCGCGCCGCCGGCATAGATCCGGTGGACGCGACGTCTGCTCGCAGCGGATCGCGAGCCGGCGGCCTGATCGGCGCGCCGGCACCCGTGGTGGTGATGCTCTCCGGCGGCCGCGACTCCGTCTGCATGCTCGACCTCGCGGTCCGCGCGCGCGGCGCCGCCGGCGGTCACCGCACTGCACGTCAACTACGGCCTGCGGGAAGAGGCCGACGAGGACGAGCGCCACTGCGCAGAGTTCTGCGAGCGCGCTCGGGTGTCGAGCTGGCGGTCGAGCGGCCGCTGCGCCCCGAGGGGCCGGGCAACCTGCAGGCCTGGGCGCGCGACAGCCGCTACGCGGCTGCGACGCGGCTCGCGCGGAGCGAGCGGACGCGCTGATCGTCACCGGCCACACCGCCGACGACCAGGTCGAGACGATCCTCTACCGGCTCGCCTCCTCGCCGAGCCGCCGGGCCCTGCTGGGGATGCGGCCCCGCGACGGCCGGCTCGTTCGCCCCTTGCTCGACGACCACCCGCGAGGAGACGACCGCCTACTGCGAGCAGCGCGGCCTGCAGCTGGCGCGACGACGCAGCAACGCGGAGGCCGACCTACGCGCGCAACCGGATTCGCGCCGGGCTGCTGCCGGAGCTGGCGCAAGGTCCACCCGGCCGCCGCGCAGAACGTGCTGCGCACCGCGGAGCTGCTGCGCGAGGAGGCCGAGCTGCTCGACGCGCTCGTCGCCGCCGAGCTCGACGGCTCCGGCTCGCGCCCGCGCGGCACGATCTCGCTCGAGCGGCTCGCCGAGCTGCACCCGGCGCTGCGCCGGCTCGTCGTCCAGCGGCTCGCCGACGCCGCCGCCGGCCGGCCGGTCGCCGGCGCCGCCCGCCACGCCGAGGAGGTCGCCGGCCTGCGCCGCACCGGCACGCGATGCTCGACCTCGGCAGCGGCGTCCGCGCCGTCGCCGAGCGCGGCGTCCTCCGCGCCGAACAGGCGACGGGCCAGAACACTCGATAAGGGCGGGAATCGGCCCGTCGGCCATATATCTAGACTGCGGCGCGTGACGGACCCGGCGATCGGCGAGACCCTTGTCGCCAGAGAGGACCTGCAGCGGCGCGTCGCCGAGCTGGGCGCGGAGATCAGCCGCGACTACGCGGGCCGCGAGCTGATCCTGGTCGGCGTGCTGAAGGGGGCGGTCCTCTTCCTCGCCGACCTGATGCGCAGCATCGACGTCCCCTGCGAGATCGACTTCATGGCGGTCTCCAGCTACGGCTCCCAGACCGACTCCTCCGGGCGTGGTCCGCATCCTCAAGGACCTCGACGCGCCGATCGAAGACCGCCACGTGCTGATCGTCGAGGACATCATCGATTCCGGCCTCACCCTGCACTACCTGATGCGCAACCTCAACGCCCGCGAACCGGCCTCGCTCGAGGTCTGCGCGCTGCTGACCAAGCCGGAGCGCCTGCGGGTCGACCTCTCGCCGCGCTACGTCGGCTTCGAGATCCCCAACCAGTTCGCGATCGGCTACGGCCTCGACCACGCCCAGCGCTACCGCAACCTGGATTACGTCGCCGCGCTCGCCGAGTAACGCGGCAAAACCGCCCTGGTACGCTGATTTCTACCCTTGAGGCGTTTTTTCAAAAGCGCGGCTTTTCCGATCCTGCTGGTCGTCATCCTGGCGTTCATCGCCCAGCAAGTGATCAGTCGGCGGCGGATGGCACCGAGGCGCCTCCTACAACGAACTGGTCAGCGCCGCAGAGCGGTCTGATCGCCAAGGGCCAGATCGAAGAAGTCTCGATCAACACCAAGGACAACACCCTCGACGTCAAGCGAGACGAACGGCGAAAGCTTCTCGACCGGCTACCCGCCGAACACCGAGCAGAGCCTGATCAACCTGCTCGAACGAAGAACGACGTCGAGCACCAAGGTCCACGGCATCCGGCGGCTCCAGCCTGCTTTCGCTGCTCACCTACATCCTGCCCTTCGTCCTCTTCTTCGGCTTCTGGATCTTCCTCATGAACCAGATGCAGGGCGGCGGCTCGCGGGTGATGAACTTCGGCAAATCGAAAGCCAAGCGGATGTCGGTGGACGCGCCGAAAATCACCTTCCGCGACGTCGCCGGAGTCGACGAGGCCGTCCAGGAGCTCGAGGAGATCAAGGAATTCCTCGAGAACCCGAAGAAGTTCCAGGCGCTCGGCGCCCGCATCCCCAAGGGCGTCCTGCTCTACGGCCCGCCCGGCACCGGCAAGACCCTGCTCGCCCGCGCCGTCGCCGGCGAGGCCGGGGTGCCCTTCTTCTCGATCTCCGGCTCGGACTTCGTCGAGATGTTCGTCGGCGTCGGCGCCAGCCGCGTCCGCGACCTCTTCGAGCAGGCCAAACAGAACTCCCCCTGCATCATCTTCATGGACGAGATCGACGCCGTCGGCCGCCACCGCGGCGCCGGCATGGGCGGCGGCCACGACGAGCGCGAGCAGACGCTGAACCAGCTGCTGGTCGAGATGGACGGCTTCGAGATGAAGGACAACATCATCCTGATCGCGGCCACCAACCGGCCCGACATCCTCGACCCGGCGCTGCTGCGGCCCGGCCGCTTCGACCGCCAGGTCGTCGTCGACCGCCCCGACCGCAAGGGCCGCAAGCAGATCCTCGAGGTCCACACCCGCGGCAAGCCGCTGGCGCCGCGAGATCGACCTCGACACGCTCGCCGGCCAGACCCCCGGCTTCACCGGCGCCGACCTCGCCAACCTGATCAACGAGGCGGCCCTGCTGACCGCCCGCACGGGCAACCGCGAGATCACGATGAAGGAGCTCGAGGAGGGGATCATGCGCGTGATCGCCGGCCCCGAGAAGAAGACCCGGGTGATGAGCGAGAAGGAGCGCCTGATCACCGCCTACCACGAGGTCGGCCACGCGATCGTCGGCCAGTCCTGCTCGAGAACACCGACCCGGTCCACAAGATCTCGATCATCAGCCGCGGCCAGGCGCTCGGCTACACGATCAGCCTGCCGACCGAGGACAAGTTCCTCACCACCCGCGCCGAGCTCACCGACACGATGGCGATGACGCTCGGCGGCCGCGCCGCCGAGGAGATCGTCTTCGGCGAGATCACCACCGGCGCCTCCAACGACCTCGAAAAGGTGACCGAGACGGCGAAGCAGATGGTGATGCGCTTCGGCATGTCCGAGCGGCTCGGCCCGCGCGTCTTCGGCCACGATCGCGGCCAGCCGTTCCTCGGCCGCGAGTTCTGCGCCGAGCCCGACTACTCCGACGAGATCGCCCGCGAGATCGACGACGAGATCCGCCGCATCGTCGAGAGCGCCCACCAGACCGCCAAGAACCTGCTCAACGAGCGCCGCGACGACCTCGAGCGGATCTCGAAGCTCCTGCTGGAGCGCGAGACGATCGACGCCAAGGAGTTCGTCGCCCTGCTCGAAGGCAAGTCCGCCGAGGAGGTCTTCGGCGACGAGGAGGAGCCGCCGAAGCCGGCCGAGCCCGCGCCCGAGCCGCCGAAAGAGCGCAGCCCGCGAGGGCGCCCGGCCCGAATCCGCGGCCCCGCCCCGGCTTCGCCGGCGGCGACGCCTCCTGATGGCGTCCCCTGACCGGCGCCTGGCGGCGTCCTCGGTCCCTCGTGTGCAGAGCACACTTCGCTCCCTGTGTCCTTGCCATGCTTGTTCAGTGAACCTCAGTCCCAAGCTGATGGGGGTCGTCAACGTGACGCCCGACTCGTTCTCCGACGGCGGGCTCTACCTCGATCCCGAGGCGGCGATCGCGCACGGGCGGGAGCTGGCCGCGGCGGGGGCCGACGATCCTCGACGTCGGCGGCGAATCGACCCGGCCGGGGGCGGAGGCGGTCGACGCCGAGGAGGAGCTGCGGCGGGTCGATCCCGGTGATCGCAGGGACTGCGCGGGCGCCGGCCGCGAGATCTCCGATCGACACCTCGAAGGCGCGCGGTCGCCGAGGCCGCGCTCGACGCCGGCGCGACGATCGTCAACGACGTCACCGCGCTGCGCGCCGACCCCGAGATGGCCGCGCTCTGCGCCGAGCGTGGCGCGGCCGTCGTCCTCATGCACATGCTCGGCACCCCGCGGACGATGCAGGAGGACCCGCGCTACGACGACGTCGTCGCCGAGGTCAAGGCGCTTCCTCGCCGAGCGGCTCGAGGCCGCCGTCGCGGCGGGTATCGCCGAGGAGCGGATCTGGCTCGATCCCGGCATCGGCTTCGGCAAGACCGCCGAGCACAACCTCGAGCTGCTGCGGCGCCTGGGCGAGCTGCGCGAGCTCGGCCGGCCGCTGGTGATCGGCACCTCGCGCAAGAGCTTCATCGGCAGGGTCGACGGCTCCGCGCGCCGGCGAGCGGCTCGGCGGCACGATCGCCTCCTCGGTCCTCGCGGCGGCCGAGGGCGCCGAGGTGCTGCGCGTCCACGACGTCGCCGAGGTCCGCCAGGCGCTGGCCGTGGCTGCGGCGATACTCGGGTAGCTTCCTTCGCCATGGAGAGCCACGGCAACGGGATCGAGTCGAGCGCGGAAATCGAGCTGCGCGGGCTCTCGATCTACACCCACCACGGCGTCAGCGACGCCGAGCAGGAGGTGGGGCAGCGGCTCGAGTTCGACATCTCCTTCGACGTCCCCGACTGCGACGCGGTCCTCACCGACCGGCTCGAGGACACGGTCGACTACGCCCAGGTCTGCGACATCGTCACCCTCGCCGCGACCGAGCGCAGCTACAAGACGCTCGAGCGCCTGGCGCAGGTGGTCGGGGAGCGGCTGATGGAGCGCTACGGCTGCGAGTCGGTCCGCGTCCGCGCCGCCAAGCCCGAGCCGCCGTTGCCGCTGGCGATCCAGGAGGTAGCCGTCGAGGTCACCCAGGAGCGCGCGGTCGAAGCAGACGAAGACGCAGGGGGCTAGCCGCGTGGCCGCCGAGCAGCGGACCGGCTACCTCGGGCTCGGCTCCAACGTCGGCGACCCCGCCGCCCACCTGCGCGCCGCGATCGAGCTGCTGGCGCGCGCGGGGTCGAGGTCGAGGCCGTCTCCTCGGCCTACGAGACCGAGCCGGTCGGCGAGATCCTCGACCAGCCCGACTTCCTCAACGCCGCCGATCCGCATCCGCACCGAGCTCGAGCCCGAGCAGCTGCTCGACGCCTGCAAGGCGGTCGAGGCCGCGCGCGGCCGTACCTTCGACGCTCCCCGCCACAGCCCGCGCCCGCTCGACGTCGACCTGCTCCTGCTCGGCGACCTCGAGCTGGAGACCGAGCGCCTGACCCTGCCGCACCGCGAGGTCGACCAGCCGCCGCTTCGTCCTCGTCCCGCTGCTGGAGCTCGACCCGGAGCTGACCCTGCCGGACGGGACGCCGCCTCGCCGACGCGCTCGCGGCGCTGGGCCGGGCAGCGGGCCGAGCGCGTCGGCTCGCCTGACGGGGGCTCGGCCGCGTCAGGCAGCCAGGCGGCATGCATTGCCGGCGGTAGTTCGGGGACCGAGGCGCCTGCGGCCAGCGCCCCGCCGGGCGGCTCTCGATCGCCGGGCGGAGGTCGTCCAGCGTCATCGCCAGGCCGATGCTGGGGGCGATCTGGAAGTCGGCGGCGTTCGGCTGCTCGCCGCCGAGGACGCCGCTCGGCGATCCAGCTCGTCGACCCTGTCGAGCAGCGCGGGCAGCGTCGCGAGCGCTCGGCGCGACGTTCTCGTCGCTGGCTTCGTTGAAGCGGGCCGAGAGCGCGACGATCGGCGGCCGCGGTCTTCATCGCCAGCCCGATCGGCATCCCGAGCTTGCGCGCCCTCCGAGTAGCTGCGCAGCGGCGCGCTTGTCGCGTCTTGCAGCGTCCACCAGAGGATCTGGCGGATCGGGTGCTGCAGCTCCTCGTCGCCGAAGCGCTCGGCCTCTTCGACCGCCGCCCGCTGCTCGGGGTCGGCGGGGAAGAGCGGCGGATCGGGCCGCAGGCGGTCGAGCTCGCGGGCGATCGGCCGCGAGCCCTGCACCTTGTCGCCCGTCGATCTTCAGCGCCGGCACGGTCACGCCGGGGAAGCCGACGGCGCGCAGGACGCCCTTGGAGATCACCGGCATCAGGTCGGTGCGCTTGTAGGCGATGCCCTTGTGCTCCAGCATCAGCTCGACGGCGATGCTCGGGTGCGAGGCCGGGATGACGTACAGGCGTGCCTTCATCGGCGCGATCCTATGCGGAGATCGACCGCGTCTGGCCACCTGGCCAGTCATCGGTCGCGATAATCGCCCGATGCTGCTCGCGGTCGACGTCGGCAACACCCAGACCCACCTCGGCGCCTTCGAGGGCGAGGAGCTGGCCGAGCACTGGCGCTTCCAGACCCGCTCGGGAGCGACCGGCGACGAGCTCGCCGAGCGGATCGCCGGCCTCTTCTCGCTCTCGCGGCATGGCCTTCGGCGACGTCGACGCCGTCTGCGTCTCCTCGGTCGTGCCGCCGCTCGGCAGCCAGTACGAGGAGCTGACGCGAGCGCTACCTGGAGGCCGAGTGCCTGACGATCGGCCCGGGCTCAAGACCGGGATGCCGATCCGGATCGAGAACCCGCTCGAGGTCGGCGCCGACCGCCTCGTCAACGCGATCGCCGCCTACGAGCGCTTCGGCGAGGCCTGCGTCTCGGTCGACTTCGGCACCGGGATCAACATCGACGCCGTCTCCGCCGAGGGCGAGTACCTCGGCGGCGCGATCGCGCCCGGGCTTGAGATCTCGCTCAGCGCCCTGATCGAACGCGCCGCGCGGATCACCCGGATCGGATCTCGAAGAGCCGGAGGCAGCGATCGGCCGCTCCACCCGCGCGGCGATCCAACTCGGGGTTCATCTTCGGCTTCGCCGGGCTGATCGACGGCATCGTCCGCCGGATCGAAGAGGAGCTGCCGAACCCGCGGCTGCTCGCCACCGGTGGCTACGCCTCCGCGATCGTCCCCTTCACCGAGACGATCGACGAGGTCGACGACCTGCTGACCCTGAAGGGACTGCGGCTGATCCATGAGCGCAACCGTTGACAACGGAGACGCCCACCCGGCGCTGACCGACCCATTCGAGATCGGCGGCGTGCCGATCGCCAACCGGGTCCTGCTGGCGCCGCTGGCGGGGATCGGCAACTGGTTCGTCCGCCTGCAGGCGAAACGCCACGGCGCCGGCCTCGCCGTCTCGGAGATGGTCTCCAGCTTCGCCCTCCACTACCGCAACGAGCGCACCCTGCGCGACCTGATGCGGATCCACCCCGACGAGCACCCCGTCTCGATCCAGCTCTTCGGCCACGACCCCGAGGTGATGCGCTCCGGAGCGGAGATCGCCGCCGAGGCCGGGGCCGACCTGATCGACATCAACATGGGATGCCCGGTTCCGAAGGTGCGGAAGACCGGCGCCGGCGCCCAGCTGCTGCGCGACCCCGACCTGGCCCTGGCCCTCGCCCGCGGCGCCGCCGAGGGCAGCGGCCTGCCGGTGACGGTGAAGCTGCGCTCGGGGATCGAGGCCGGCGACCGCTCCGGCTTCGAGCTGGCGGTCCGCCTTGCCGAGGAGGCCGGGGTTGCGGCGATCGCCTTCCACCCGCGCGCCGCGACCAAGGGCCACAAGGGCAAGCCCGATTACGCGCTGACCCGCGAGCTGGTCGAACGGGTCGAGGTTCCCGTGATCGTCTCCGGCGGCCTCTCCAGCGCCCTCGCCGCCCGCCGGGCCTACGAGGAATCCGGCGCCGACGCGGTGATGATTGCCCGTGGCTCGCTCGGCAACCCCTGGGTCTTCGAGGAACTGACCGGGCGGCGGGTCGAGCCGCCCGGGCCGGGAGGAGATAGTCACCGAGCTGGCTCTGGGTCGTCGACCGGGCCGAGGAGCACCTCGGGACCGAGCGGGCCCAGCGATACCTGCGCAAATTCCACCCCTGGTACGTCGAGCGCCTGGAGGCGCCCCAGGAGGTGGCTCGAGGAGCTCCAGCGCAGCGCCGACCTTCCCCGGGCGCGAGAGCTGGTCGCTTCCTTGGCGGCGCCTGCCGGCGTCACCTGAAAAGGCCAAATCCCGCCTGACCGCACCGTTTTCGCCCCCCTTTTGGCCGGTCGCCCACCCTCGCTATAATCGCGCGCTCCGTGCCTGGGTGTTGCTGCCGTCGGCGGCCGCATCGGGGCGTTTTTTTAGGTCTGGGAGACCGGCCAGGCTCCCTTTTCCAATCCAAAGCGAGGTCGTTCAAGTGCGTCAGGCCGTCATCACCCCAGAGGGACTGGAAAAACTTAAAGAGGAGATCGAGCACCTCTCGACGACCAAACGCCGGGAGGTCGCGGCGCGGATCAAGGAGGCGCGGGAATTCGGCGACATCTCCGAGAACGCCGAATACGACGACGCCAAGAACGAACAGGCGCTGCTCGAGGGCCGGATCGCCCAGCTCGAAGAGAAGCTGCGACGTGCCCAGGTGATCGACGAGAAGGCGATCGGCACCGACGAGGTCAGCTTCGGCTCGATCGTCCACGTCAAAGACCAGAAGTCCGGCGACTCGCAGAAATTCCAGATCGTCGGCTCGACCGAGGCCAACCCGCTCGAGCACAAGCTCTCGAACGAGTCGCCGATCGGCAAAGCGCTGATCGGGAGAAAGCGCAACGACATCGTCACGGTCGAGGTCCCGCGCGGGCCGAAGAAAAAACTCAAAATCACCAAGATCGAGACGGCTTGACGGCAGGTAGGCTCGCGTCGCGATGAGCGAGGAGCCAACCGAGCCGCAAGAGCTCTCCGACGTTCTCAGGGACCGGCGCGAGAAGCTGGAGCGGATCCGCGCGGCGGGGATCGAGCCGTTCCCGCACGAGTTCCCTGGGCGTGAGGACATCGCCGAGGTGCGGGCGGCCCACGAAGGCCTGGTGGCCGGTATGGAGACCGATTCCCGCCACCGCGTCGCCGGGCGGATCGTCGCCCGCCGCGGCCATGGCAAGGCCTGTTTCCTCGACGTCCGCGACGGCAGCGGCCAGATCCAGCTGCACGCCCGCAAGGACGTGCTCGGCGACGAGGCCTACGAGCTGCTGGTCGATCTCGACCTCGGCGACATCGTCGGCGCCGAGGGGACGGCGATGGCGACCCGGCGTGGGGGGGAGTTGTCGCTGGCGATCGACCACTGGCGCCTGCTGGCCAAGAGCCTGCGCCCGCCGCCCGACAAGTTCCACGGCCTCGAGGACACCGAGACCCGCTTCCGCCGCCGCGAGCTCGACCTGATCGCCAACGAGGAGAGCCGCGAGATCTTCCGCATCCGCGCCCGGACGATCTCCGAGATCCGCCGCTGGCTCGACGAGCATGGATATGTCGAGGTCGAGACGCCGGTCCTGCAGCCCCTCTACGGTGGCGCCCTGGCCCGCCCTTTCACCACCCACCACAACGCGCTCGACCGCGACTTCTACCTGCGGATCGCAACCGAGCTCTACCTCAAGCGCCTCGTCGTCGGCGGCATCGACCGCGTCTACGAGCTCGGCAAGGACTTCCGCAACGAGGGCGTCTCCCACAAGCACAACCCCGAGTTCACGATGCTCGAGTGGTACGAGGCCTACGCCGACTACGAGAAGACGGCGCACGACCTCGAGATGCTGGTCGCCGAGGTCGCCGAGCGGGTGCTGGGGACGACGAAGGTGATGCGCGACGACGTCGAGATCGACTGGGCTCCGCCCTGGCGCCGGATCACCCTGCGCGAGGCGATTCTCGAGCGAGCCGGAATCGACATCGCCGAGCACCCGACCCGCGAGGCGCTGGCGAAGGCGATGGGGACCGAGCCCGACCCGAAGGAGGGCTGGGGCAAGCTGGTCGACGGGCTGCTCTCGCGCGAGGTCGAGCCGGGGCTGATCCAGCCGACCTTCATCTTCGACTACCCGGTCGAGCTCTCGCCCTTCGCCAAGGCGCACCGCTCCGAGGAGGGGATGGTCGAGCGCTGGGAGGCCTTCGCCGGCGGCGTCGAGATCGCCAACTCCTTCACCGAGCTGAACGACCCTGATGAGCAGCGCCGCCGCTTCGAACAGCAGGCGGCCGAGGTCGCTCGAGGGGACGAGGAGGCACAGCCGTTCGACGAGGCCTTCGTCGAGGCGCTGGAGGTGGGGATGCCTCCGACCGGCGGCGTCGGCCTCGGGATCGACCGCCTGGTGATGATGCTGACCGGCGCCAAAACCTTGCGGGAAGTGCTCCTCTTCCCGGCAATGCGCACGTAAAAGCAACAACTCCTGCGTGAAATCTCGCTCTTAGCGTGCTCAGGCGCTCAGAAGCCGGACATCTAACCCCGGTAGAGTTAAGGGACAGGTGGATGCCTCCCGATACAGGGGCACGGGGTCCAGCGGTACAAACTCGGGTTCCCCGGGTTTGAGAACCAGGAAGCCAGGAAGAGGTCTTCATTGTTCGAGCGATTCACTGAGAGGGCTCGCCAGGTCGTCGTCCTAGCGCAGGAGGAGGCCCGGACGCTCAAGCACAACTACATCGGCACCGAGCACATCCTGCTCGGTCTCCTTCGCGAGGAGGAGGGTCTCGCTGCCCGCGTCCTCGAGTCCCTCGACATCACCGTCGAACGGGTCCGCTCGCAGGTCGTCCGCATCGTCGGATCGGGCGAGGAGGTCACCTCCGGCCAGATTCCGTTCACCCCGCGAGCGAAGAAGGTATTGGAGCTGGCGCTGCGCGAGGCGCTCTCCCTCGGCCACAACTACATCGGCACCGAGCACATCCTGCTCGGCCTGGTGCGTGAGAACGAGGGCGTCGCCGCCCGCATCCTGCTCGACTTCGACGCCGACTCCGACAAGATCCGCAACGAGGTCATCCGCATGCTCTCCGGCCCCGGCGGCCGTCGTCAGGGCGGCGGGGGCGGCGGTGGTACCGGCGAGGGCAAAAAGTCTTCGAAACTGCTCGACCAGTTCGGTCGCAACCTCACCCGCCTCGCCGAGGAGGGCAAGCTCGACCCGGTGATCGGCCGCGAAACCGAGATCGAGCGGATCATGCAGATCCTCTCGCGGCGGACCAAGAACAACCCGGTGCTGTTGGGCGAGCCGGGCGTCGGCAAGACCGCCGTCGTCGAGGGCCTGGCCGCGCGGATCAACAAAGGCGAGGTGCCGGAGCTGCTGAAGAACAAGCAGATCTACACCCTCGACCTGGCCGCCCTGGTCGCCGGCTCCAAGTACCGCGGCGAGTTCGAGGAGCGCCTCAAGAAGGTGATGAAAGAGATCACCCAGCGCGGCGACATCATTCTTTTCATCGACGAGCTCCACAACCTGGTCGGCGCCGGTGCCGCCGAGGGCGCGATCGACGCGGCCTCGATCCTGAAGCCGGCCCTGGCCCGCGGTGAGCTGCAGACGATCGGCGCCACTACCCTCGACGAGTACCGCAAGTACCTCGAGCGCGACTCCGCCCTGGAGCGCCGCTTCGCCCAGATCCGCGTCGACCAACCCTCGCCCGAGGACACGGTGAAGATCCTCGAGGGGCTGCGCGAGCGCTACGAACAGCACCACCGCGTGACGATTCGCGACGACGCCCTCGAAGCCGCCGCCGAGCTCGCCGACCGCTACATCTCCGACCGCTTCCTGCCCGACAAGGCGATCGACCTGATCGACGAGGCCGGCTCGCGGATGCGGATCAAGAGCATGAGCGCGCCTCCGGTCTACCGCGACCTCGAGGAGGAAATCGAGAAGACGCGCCGCGAGAAGGAGTCCGCGATCGAGGCCCAGGAGTTCGAAAAGGCCGCCAACCTGCGCGACACCGAGCGCCAGCTGACCACCCGCAAGCGCCAGCTCGAAGACGAGTGGGCGGAGGGCGAGAACGGCGAACGGCCCGAGGTGGGCGAAGAGGAGATCGCCGACATCGTCTCGATGTGGACCGGCATCCCCGTCTTCAAACTGACCGAGGCCGAGACCAAGAAGCTGATCCGGATGGAGGAGGAACTCCACAAGCGGGTGATCGGCCAGGAGGTTGCGATCACCGCCGTCTCGAAGGCGATCCGCCGCTCGCGTGCCGGGATCAAGGACCCGAAGCGGCCGGCCGGTTCGTTCATCTTCCTCGGCCCCTCCGGGGTCGGCAAGACCGAGCTCGCCCGCACCCTCGCCGACTTCCTCTTCGGCGACGAGGAGGCGATGATCCGGATCGACATGTCCGAGTACATGGAGAAGCACGCCGTCAGCCGTCTGGTCGGCTCGCCTCCCGGCTACATCGGCTACGACGAGGGCGGCCAGCTGACCGAGGCCGTGCGCCGCAAGCCGTACTCGGTGCTGCTGCTCGACGAGATCGAGAAGGCCCACCCGGACGTCTTCAACATCCTCTTGCAGATCCTCGAGGACGGGCGCCTCACCGACGCCCAGGGCCGCACGGTCGACTTCCGCAACGCGATCGTGATCATGACCTCGAACATCGGCGCCTCGGAGATCTCGAAGAACACCTCGATCGGGTTCACCGTCGCCGACGAGACCGGGATGTCCTACGGCGACATGAAGAACCGGATCATGAGCGACCTGAAAAAAGTCTTCCGGCCCGAGTTCCTCAACCGGATCGACGAGGTCATCGTCTTCCACAAGCTCGCCAAGGACGAGGTCAAAGAGATCATCGACCTGATGATCGCCCGCGTCCGCGTCCAGGTCGCCGAGCACGAACTGCAGCTGGAGCTGACCGACGAGGCGAAGGAACTGCTGGTCGACAAAGGCTGGGATCCCTCGATGGGCGCCCGCCCGCTGCGCCGCGCGATCCAGCGCTACGTCGAGGACCCGCTGGCCGACGAAGTCCTGCGCCAGGGCGAAATGACCCCCGGCTCGACGGTGATGGTCTCCCGCGACGAGAGCGGCGACGAGGAGGACAAACCGCTCAGCCTCGAGATCATCGCCCCGAAGAAGCCGAAGGCGAAAGCCGTCGAAAAGCCCAAGCGCGAGAAGGTCGGCGTCGGGGCGAAGAAGGACGACGACGGCGACGGCGTGCCGGAGGGCGAGAGCCCCGACGGCGCCAGCGACACCGAGTCCTGAGCGAGGCCTCGCGGTGAGAGAGCCGGGCCGGGCGGCGATCGGCACCTGGAGCGGAGGGCGCTTCCTCCACTTCGGCGAGGCGATCGAGGAGGAGCGGCTGGAGGTGTTGCTGCGGCCGGGGGGCGGGATCGACACCGTTCTCACCGCCGATGCCTACGGGCAGGGCGAGGCCGACCGAGTGCTGGGGCGGGCGCTCGCGGGCGTGTCGCGCGACGAGTACAGCCTGATCGGCGCGGTCGGGCACGACTTCTACGAGGGCGAGCGGGAAGGACCGAAAGGGTTCCCGCGCTTCACCGACCCGCGGCTGCGCGGTCCGGACTCCTACGAGGACTACCTGCAGATGGCGACCGAGAAGAGCCTGGAGCGGATCGGCGCCGACTCCTTCGACCTGCTGCTGCTCCACAACCCCGACCGAATCGGTTACTCGAGCGAGGTCGTCTGGGACGGGATGGCGGCGCTGCGCGAGGCCGGTCTGACGGCGCGGATCGGCGTCGCCCCCGGCCCCGCCAACGGCTTCACGCTCGACCTGATCGCCTGCCTCGAGCGCTTTGGCGAGCGGATCGACTGGGCGATGATCATCCTCAACCCCCTCGAGCCCTGGCCGGGCGAGCTCTGCCTCGACGCCGCCGCGCGGCACGACGTCAAGGTGCTGACTCGGGTCGTCGACTACGGCGGCCTCTTCTGGGGAGACCTGCGGCCGGGGATGGAGCTGGCCAAATTCGACCACCGCTCCTTCCGTCCCGAGGGCTGGATCGAGGCGGGCGTCGAGAAGCTGGAACGGCTGCTGCCGATCGCCGAACGGGCAAAGCTGACCCCGATCCAGCTCGCCTGCCAGTGGAACCTCGCCCACCCCGCGGTCGAGTCGGTTGCTCCGACCCTGATCCAGGAGATCGGTCCCGAGGCCTGCCCGATCGAGGCCAAGCGGCTGGAACTGGCGAAGATGCCCGCCGAGCAGCGCCTAACCCCGGAGGAAGTCACCGAGATCCGCGCGATCGGCGACAACACCGGCAGCATGACCCTGAAGGGCGCCAGCGCCGAACACGAGGGCGAAGAGCGCCCCGACCGCTGGCCCTTAAGCGAGGACCTCGCCGCCGTCGGCGACCGTTGGGGGATTGACCCCGAGCGGGACCTCGTCTCCAATCACTGATTTCGCGAGACCGCAAAAAACCTCCTTGAGGGATGGTTTTTGCGGTCTCGGCGTGAGCCGCCGCGGGCGTCGATACCGTCGCGCCCGTGAACCGCAAGTGGTGGACCCTGGCGGGGGCCTGTGCGGGGCTTTTCGTCTTGATGCTCGACTCGACCGTGGTGGCCTTGGCGCTGCCGCAGATCCGGCACGACGTCGACGCCAGCGCCGAGGGGCTGCAGTGGGTGATGAACGGCTACCTGCTGACGATCGCGGTGCTGGTCGTCACCGCGGGGCGGCTGGGGGACATGTTCGGGCGCAAGCGGGTCTTCGTCGCCGGGATGGCGCTGTTTGCCGTCGGCTCGATCGTTTCCGGCGCCGCCGGCAGCCAGGAGGCGCTGATCCTCGGCCGTGTCCTGCAGGGGGCCGGCGCGGCGCCGATGCTCTCGCTCTCGCTGGCGCTCGTCTGCAACGTCTTCCCGAGCGAGGAGCAGCCGCGGGCGCTCGGCATCTGGGCTGCGGTCTCCGCAATCGCGCTGGCGATCGGCCCGCTCGCCGGCGGGCTGCTGATCGAACTCGACTGGCGGGTGATCTTCTGGATGAACCTGCCGGTCTGCGCGCTGGGGATCGCGATCACCCTCGCCGCCGCGCCCGAGTCGACCGACCCCGGCTCGGGCACGCGGATCGACCTCCACGGCCTGGCGCTGCTCAGCGTCGGCCTCACCGCCGTCGTCCTCGCCCTGGTCCAGTCGCAGGCCTGGAGACCTGCCGCCGTCGTGGCGCTGGCGCTGGTCGGGATCGCATCGGTCGGCGCCTTCTGGGCGACGGAGCACCGGGTCCGCGAGCCGATCGTCGAATTCGACCTCTTCCGCAACGGCCCCTACTTCGGCGCCAGCGCCGCCGCCTTCGCCCTGGTCGGCGCCTACTGGGCGGTGATGTTCTTCCAGCCGCAGTACCTGCAGGACGTGCGCGGCCACTCGCCGATCCTCAGCGGCCTGATGATCCTGCCGGTGACGGTGCCGATGGTCTTCATCTCGCCCTTCTCCGGTCACCTGATCGCCCGCTTTGGCGCCCGCCGGCTGATGACCGCCGGGATGACCTTTGGCACCGTCGGCCTGCTTGTCCTCACCCGGATCGAGGCCGACAGCCCCTACAGCCTGCTGCTTGCCGGCTATCTCCTCTTCGGGATCGCGCTCGGCCTCGTCTACGCGCCGATGTCGACCGCGGCGATGGCGGCGATGCCGGGGGACAAGGTCGGGATCGCATCCGGGGTGCTGGCGATGGATCGCGTCCTCGCCGGCGCGGTCGCCCTCGCCGCCACCGGCGCCGCCTTCCATGCCCTGCTCGGGGACGGCCACTCCTTCGCCGCCTCGGTTGCTGGCTCGACCTGGGTCGCCGTTGTCCTCTGCGCGATCGGCACCGGCCTCACCTGGGGCTATGTGCGCGATACGCACAAGCCGTCACCCCGAGATCAGCGCCACCACATGCACCACCGGCGCTTCCATCTCTAGGCGCGCTTGACAAACGCAATTCCGACCTGTCCACTAGGAATCGAGGACACCGCATTGCAGAGCCGTTTCTGCCATTCTCTTTGGCGATGCCTGCTTTGCCTGGGGATGAGCTTCAAGAGCTTTCAGAACGCCAAGATCCCCGGTTACTCAGAGCTCTCGACGTAGTCGCCCCCGGTGGCGCCCTGCGTGAGGGAATCGACAACATCGTCCACTCGCGGACTGGCGGACTGCTTGTCGTCGGCGACCTCGACGACATCTCCCACCTGCTCTCCGGCGGGATCAAGCTCGACGTCGACTACAGCCCGGCGATGCTCTACCAAGTGGCGAAGATGGACGGGGCAATCGTCCTCAACGGCGAGGCGACGAAGATCGCCTGGGCCAACGTCCAGCTGATGCCGGATCCGACGATCCTCAGCTCGGAGACCGGCACCCGGCACCGCACCGCCGAGCGCGTCTCCAAACAGACCACGGCGCTGGTGATCGCGATCTCCCAGCGCCGCGACGTCGTCTCCCTCTACGTCGAGGGGACGAAGTACATCCTTCAGGACATCCCCGCCGTGTTGGCGAAAGCAAACCAGGGGCTGGCGACCCTGGAGAAGTATCGCCAGCGCCTCGACCAGGTCTCCGCACGGCTGACCCAGCTCGAGTTCGACGGCGGCGTCGTCCTCCACGACGCCCTCTCGGTCCTCCAGCGCTCCGAGTTGGTGACGCGAATGGCGGTCGAGGTCGAGCGCTACATCGTCGAGCTCGGCACCGAGGGCCGGCTGATCGAGATGCAGCTGGAGGAGACGATGGTCGGCGTCGCCGCCGACAAGACCGCGCTGATCCGCGACTACAGCGTCGAAGACTCCGAGGGGAACCTGACCGCGGTCCTGCAGGCGCTGGGCCGAATGCCCCATCAGGACGTGCTCGACTTCGGTCGTCTCGCCGAGCTGCTCGGCTACGACCGCAAGGTCAACACCCTGGATTTCCCGGTCGGGCCGCGTGGATACCGGGTGTTGGGCCGGGTCCCGCGCATTCCAAAGCTTGTCGTCCAGAAGATCACCCACGAGCTGGGCGGGTTGGAGGAGGTCCTTGCGGCCACCGACGCCGACCTCGCCGCTGTCGACGGAGTCGGCTCTGCCAGAGCCAAAGACATCCGCGAGGGCCTGCGCCGGCTCCAAGAGGTAGATCTGGTCGACCGGTACTTGCAGAGCTGACGGCATCTTGCCGTCGACAAACGAAAGGAGTCACCGATTTCCGAGCTAGACGAGGCCACTGTGGAGGCTGTCTTCGAGGACGTGGAATACGTCTGCGACTTCGAGGAGGGTGACAAGGTCGTCTATCCGCATCATGGCGCGGGCCTGGTGATGACCAAAGAGACCCGTGAGCTGATGGGCGAGAAGCGCGAGTACCTGACGATCAAGATCCTCCACAACGAATTGACCGTGATGGTGCCCTGTGAAAACGCCGGTAAAGCGGGTTTGCGGCGCGTCATCGACGAGGAGGAAATCAAAAAAGTTACAAACGTCCTCACCGACGACGTCTCGGAGATGCCTAAGAACTGGAACCGGCGCTTCAAGTACAACCGCGAGAAGATCAAGACCGGTGACGTCTTCGAGTTGGCCGAGGTCGTCCGCAACCTCGCCATCCGCGAGATGGAAAAGGGTCTCTCCACGGGCGAGAAGCAGATGTACACCCGGGCGAAGAAGATCCTCGCCTCGGAGTTCATGTACGCGCTCGACAAAGACGAGGACGGCGCCGAGGAATACCTCGACTCGCTCCTCGAGGAGCGTTACGCCGCCACTGCCACCGCGTAGTGCAGTAACCGCCGTCATCGCGGCCGCCGGCTCCGGGGAGCGCCTCGGAGCCGGCGGCCCGAAGGCCTTCGTGCCCGTCGCCGGGAGGCCGATGGTCGAGTGGTCGATCGACGCCTTCCGGGCCTGCGAGCGGGTGCGCTCGATCGTCGTTGCGGCCCCACCGGGCCACATCGGCGCTCTCGGCGGCCACGACCTGGGAGTCGTCCTGGGCGGCGCCACCCGGGCGCAGTCGGTCGCCAATGCGCTCGAGGCGGTGGAGACCGAGTACCTCGCGATCCACGACGCCGCCCGGCCGCTGCTGACGCCGGAGCTGGTCGAAGCCCTGGTCGGCGACCTCGACGCGGCGCCCGATGCCGCCGGCGTGATCGCCGCGGCTCCGGTCGCCGACACGATCAAGCGGGCGGGTGAATCGAAACGGCAAAAAGGCCCCTCAGAGGGGCAAAATCGCCGCCTCGCGGTTGAAGGGACTAAGGATCGCTCGCGGCTCTGGGCGGCGCAGACGCCTCAGGTTTTCCGCACGGTTGCGCTGCGGGAGGCGCTCGCCGCGGCCGAGCGGCCGGATGAGGCGACCGACGAGGCGATGCTCGTCGAGTGGGGCGGCGGCACCGTCCTGATCCATCCCGTCGCCGAGCAGAACCTGAAGGTGACGACGCCGCTCGACCTGCGCGTCGTCGAGCTGCTGCTGGCCGAGCGCGCCGGCTCCTAATCCCGCAGAAGCACGTAGACCAGCACCGCCGCGAAGCAGACCTGGCCGATCCCCAGGGCGGTGCCGAGGTTCTTCGCCCCGACCAGCAGGGCGATCACGGCGCCGCCGATGAAGGCAAGCAGGAGGAGCAGGAGCTGACGGCGCATTCGACGCGAAGTTTATGCTCGCTTCCATGCTGACCGACTACCACCTGCACCTGCGCCCGGACGAGGCCGGGACCAAGTTCGAGCGTTACTTCACGGCCGAGAACGTCGAGCGCTACCTCGCCGCCGCCGCGGCCGCCGGGATCGAGGAGTTGGGCGTCTCCGAGCACGTCTACCGCTTCCGCCAGGCGCTCGATCTCTGGACCCATCCGCTCTGGGTCGAGAACGCGGTGGACGACATCGACGCCTACTGCGAGTTCGTCCGCGGCACGCCGCTGCGGCTCGGGATCGAGTGCGACTACGTCCCCGGCGCCGAGGAGCGGACCGCCTCGCTGCTCACCTCGCGCGACTTCGATTACGTGGTCGGTTCGGTCCACTTCGTCGGCGAGGGCGACGCCGCCGTCGACCACGACGGCTTCGACGTCTGGGAGGGCGACGGCGACGCCGACGAGATCTGGCGGCGCTATTTCGAGGCGCTCGCCGCCTGCGCCCGCTCCGGTCTCTACGACATCCTCGCCCACCCCGACCTGGTCAAGGTCTGGGGCCGCTCGCGGCCGCTGCCCGATCGCGACCTGCGCGCCTTCTACGAGCCGGCGGTGGCGGCGATCGCCGAGAGCGGGATCGCGGTGGAGGTCTCGACCGCGGGGCTGCGCAAGCCCGTTGGCGAGCTCTACCCCTCGCGGCAGTTCGCCGAGATGTGCGTCGAGGCCGGTGCCCCCTTCGCGCTCTCCTCCGACGCCCATCTGCCCGAGCAGGTCGGCTTCGAATACGACCGCGCGGTCGACTTTCTCGGCGAACTGGGAATAGACGAGATATGCGTCTTCGAGCAGCGCCAGCGCCGGCTGGCCCCACTGGGCAGCCGCGTCGGCTGAGCATGGTCGGCCTCGGCTACGACAGCCATCGTTTCGCCGCCGGCCGCCGGCTCGTCTTGGGCGGGGTCGAGATCGAGCACGACCAGGGGCTCGACGGCCACTCCGACGCCGACGTCCTCACCCACGCGGTGATCGACGCCCTGCTCGGCGCCGCCGGCGGGGGCGACATCGGCACGATGTTCCCCGACGACGACCCGGCCTGGAAGGACGCCGACTCGATCGACCTACTGCGCACCGTGGTGGGGACTATCGCCGGCCCGATCGTCAACATCGACGCGACCCTGATCTGCGAGCAGCCGCGCCTCGGCCCCCACAAGGCGGAGATGGAGCGGACACTCGCCGAGGCCACCTCGGCCCGGGTCAGCGTCAAGGCGACCAGCAACGAGGGCATGGGCTTCGTCGGCCGCGGCGAGGGCATCGCCTGCATCGCCGTGGCGAGCGTGGATACCGAATAGGCTTGCGACCGGGATGGCGGACTCGATACTGAGCGCGGCCGGCCTCAAGGCCTCGATCTCCGACTCGATCTTCGAGGTAAAGACCCTGCGCGAGGCCGGGATCCTCACTCCGATGCGCCCCGACAAGGCGCTGAGGATCGGCAGCGCCTTCCTCCGCTGGGGCGCCTCCCCGGCCCTCGGTGTCACGACCGCGGCGATCCACCACCCGCACGAGCTGGCGATCGTCGACGAGCGCGGAGCCCTGAGCTGGGAGCGCCTGCACCGCCGGACCAACGCCCTCGCCCATGCCTTCGACGATCTCGGTATCGGCCCCGGCGACGGGGTCGGGATCATGTGCCGCAACCATCGCGGCTTCGTCGAGGCGACCCTTGCCGCGGCCAAGATCGGCGCCAGCGCGCTCTACCTGAACACGATGTTCGCCGGTCCGCAGCTGGCCGAGGTGACCCGCCGCGAGGGTCCGAAGGCGCTCGTCTTCGACGAGGAGTTCAGCGACCTGCTGGCAGGCGTCGACGACTCGGTGACGCGGATCGTCGCCTGGTGCGACGGTGAGGTTGCGGGCCCGACCCTCGACAGCCTGATCGAGGCCGGCGACGAGTCGGACCACAAGCCGCCCCCCGAGAAGCCCAAATTCGTGATCCTCACCTCCGGCACCACCGGAACCCCGAAGGGCGCCCAGCGCTCCAGTCCGGACGGGCTGATGGCGATCGCCTCGCTGATCGACAGGATCCCCTTCCGCACGGGGATGACGATGATGATCGCGGCGCCGCTCTTCCACTCCTGGGGCTTCTTCCACTTCGTGATGAGCCTGCCGACCGGCTCGACGATGGTCCTGCGCCGCCGCTTCGACCCGGAGGAGACCCTGAAGGCGGTCGAGCAGAGCCGCGCCGACGTCCTCGCCGCGGTGCCGGTGATGATCCAGCGCATCCTCACCCTGACCGACGAGGTGATCGAGCGCTACAGCCTGCCCTCCTTGCGGATCACCTCGCTCTCCGGCTCGGCCCTGCCCGGCGAGCTGGCGATCGAGTGGATGGACCGCTTCGGCGACAACGTCTACAACCTCTACGGCTCGACCGAGGTCGCCTATGCGACTGTCGCCACGCCCGAGGACCTGCGTGCCGCCCCCGGCACCGCCGGCAAACCGCCGCGCGGGACCAAGATCTGCCTCTACGACGAGCAGGGCAAGGAGGTCTCGCAGGGCGAGGTCGGCCGCATCTTCGTCGGCAACGAGATGGCCTTCGAGGGCTACACCGGCGGCGGCGGCAAGGAGATCATCGGCGGCCTCTACTCGAGCGGCGACGTCGGCCACTTCGACTCCGAAGGCCGGCTCTTCATCGACGGTCGCGACGACGAGATGATCGTCTCCGGCGGCGAGAACGTCTTCCCGCGTGAGGTCGAGGACCTGCTTGCCGACCACGACGCGGTCGAGGAGGTGGCGGTGATCGGCGTCGAGGACAGCGAGTTCGGCCAGCGGCTGAAGGCCTTCGTCGTCGTCCGCGGCGGGGCTGAGGTCGATGCCGGTGCCTTGACCGCTCACGTCAAGGCTCACCTGGCCTCTTACAAGGCGCCGCGCGAGGTCGAGTTCCTCGACGAGCTGCCTCGGAATGCGACCGGCAAGGTCCTGAAGAAGGACCTGCACGCTCGCGATACGCAGGCGTCTGCTTAGAGCCCCGCGGCGTGGGGGAGGCACTCCCCCGGCTCCAAGCTCAGACCCCTCCCAAACTGCGGGCTTTTCGGCTGAGAGGTCAGGGGTTGGCCTCCGGTGGCCATAGTAGGTTGCGCATGGTGAGTAGCGAGCCCGCCAGGCATTTGGAGCAGGTCGGTGAGGCGACGCGTGCTATGCGTGGCGTTGCCGATCAGGCCTTGGAGTGGGTGCGGGTCAGCGAGGAGCGGGTAGCTGCCGCCGAAGAGCGGGCTGAGGCGCAGAAAGGCCGGCTCAAGGAGGGGGCGATGCTGACTTTGCGCAAGGTCTCCGCCGAGGCACGTGAGCGGATCGCCGCCGAGCGCCGGGCACGGACCGAAGCCGAATCCCGCGCCGCTGGGGCCGAAGCCGCCCGCGATCGAGCTGAGAAATCTTTTGAGGAGCTGCAGCGAGGCGCGCAGGCCGAGCGCAAAGAGATTGTCGCCCAGACTACGAAGGCCCGCGAGGCGGCGGAGCAGGTCGCCGACGAGGCGAAGGCCGAAGCGGAGAACGCCACCGCCGAGGCGCAGAAGGCGGCCGAGATCGAGTCCAAGGTCACGGTGGAGGAGGCGCGCCAGCGGATCCAGGCCGAGGCCGACAAGCGCATCGCCGCCGCCGAGCAGCGCGCAGCCGACGCCGAAGCCGCCGCCGCCGAGTCCCACGAGGCCGCGGTGCGGCTGGAGACCGAAATCGAGAAGCGGGTGATGGCCGGCACCGAGGACGTGCGGCGCGAAGCCGAGGAGAGCGTCAAGCGGCTGCTCGAGAAAGTCGAACGGGAGGCAGAGGAGGCGGCCCGCGCTCGCGCCGAGGATCAGCTTCGCGTCGAGTCGGACCGGATCCGGGTGCAGGCCCAGAAGCGCGAGGAGCGGGTCCGCGAGGCCACCGAGGACGAGATCAAGGCCAGCGTCGGCAAGGCCCGGCGCCAGGCGCGGGCGGCTGCCGAGGAGATTGCCCCGGCCTGGCTGCGCGACGAAGAGTCCAAAGCGTCGACCGCCGGTTACCGCACTTTTTGATCTAACCTCGCCTGCGCAATGCGCGAGGTGAGGATCAGGGACACGCTCAGCGGCGAGCTGCGCTCGCTGGAGCCCGGCTCAGAGGTCGGGATCTACGCCTGTGGGCCGACCGTCTACAGCCGCATCCACATCGGCAACGCGCGGCCGTTCGTCGTCTTCTCCCTGTTCGCCCGGTACCTCCGCTCGGAGGGCTACCGGCCGAAGCTGGTCGTCAACGTCACCGACATCAACGACAAGATTTACGTCGCTGCCCGCGCGGCCGGCAAGGGCAAGGGATCGACCGAGTTCGCGGCCGAGATGACCGCCGCCTACGTCGAGGACACCGATCGGCTCGGCGTCGGCAGACCCGACTCCGAGCCGCTGGCAAGCGAGACGGTCGCGGGGATCGTCGCCCTGATCGCGGAGCTTGTCGAGGGCGGGCACGCCTACGAGTCCGGCGGCGACGTCTACTTCCGAGTGCGCAGTTTCGACGCTTACGGCAAGCTCTCCAACCGCCGTCCCGAGGACATGGACCAGGGCGAGGACGCCGGTTCGGCCTCGCTGAAAGAGGACCGGCTCGACTTCGCCCTCTGGAAGGCGCACAAGCCCGACGAGGACTCCAGCTGGAACTCGCCCTGGGGCCCGGGACGGCCCGCCTGGCACATCGAGTGCTCGGTGATGGCCGAGCAGGAGCTCGGTGCGAGCTTCGCGATCCACGGCGGCGGCTCGGACCTCGTCTTCCCCCATCACGAGAACGAGATCGCCCAGTCGGAGGGGGCCGGCCGGCCCTTCGCCCGGATCTGGATGCACAACGGGATGATCGAGACCGACGCGGCGAAGATGTCGAAATCGGAGGGGAATATTTTTCAGCTCTCCAAGGCGCTGGATGCCTATGGGCGCGAGGCGGTTGTTGCCTACCTGATCTCTGGGCATTACCGACAGCCGCTTGCTTTTGGCGAGGGGCAGATGGAGGAAGCGGTTGCCAGAGTCGAGAGGTTGAGGAACTTCTTCCGAGACAACCCGCTGGGGGCCTCCGGGGGAGACTCGGCGGGCAAACAGCGGGGAGGGCCCGGCGAGTCTCCCCCGGAGGCCCGGGACGCGGCCTCTGCCCGACGCGAGGCGTTCAGAGCCGCTCTCGCAGATGACTTCAATACGCCTAAGGCTCTCGCCGAGGTTTTTGAGCTGGTGGGCGACGCCAACCGAGGTGAGGTTCCGGCCGGTGAGGCAGCCGTGGCGCTGGCGGAGATGCTTGAGCTCGTTGGTCTCAGCACCCTTACCCAGCCGGAGAAGGGTGCTGAGGGCGACGAGCGGGCGTGGAAGTTGATGGAGGAACGCGAACAAGCTCGGACGGCGAAGGACTTTGGGCGGGCTGATGAGATTCGGGACCAGCTGGCTGCGATGGGGTGGGAGGTTCGGGACTCTGCTGACGGTCCGAACCTCGTGCCGAAGACTTGATGGTTGACTTCGCCTGATGGCGAACCAGTTCATCTACGGCCGCAACCCGGTTGCCGAGGCAGAGCGTGGCCGCCGGCGGGTGCACCGGGTCTGGCGCGCGCCGGACACCTCGGCGGAGGAGCTGGAGCGGCTTTGCGGGTCGCCGGACCATCAGGGCGTCGTCGCCGAGGTCGATCCCTATCCCTACGGCGACCCTGTCGGGATGCTGAAGCGGCAGAGCGCGCTGCTCGTAGCGCTCGACCAGGTCCAGGACCCGCGCAACCTAGGCGCCGTCTGCCGCTCGGCCGAGTTCGCCGGGGCAGCGGGCATGGTGGTCCCCGAGCGACGCTCGGCCTCGGTGACCCCGGTCGTCTGCAAGACCTCGGCCGGCGCCGTCGAGCATCTCGAAGTAGCCCACGTCCGCAACCTCGCCGACTGGCTGGCAGAAGCGAAGGACGCCGGCTTCTGGATCTGGGGCGCCGACGCCGACGCCGAGCAGGCCCCCTGGTCGACCGACCTGACCGGCTCCACCGTGATCGTCCTGGGAGGGGAGGGCAAAGGCCTCCGCCCCCGCGTCGCCAGCGCCTGCGACGGCCTCGTCGCTCTGCCCCGGCGCGGCAAAGTCGAGTCCCTGAACGTCTCGGCCGCCGCCACGGCCGTGCTGTTCGAGGCTCTCCGTCAGCGGACGGTCTGAAGCGTCCAGGCGTCCCAAGCTCTCCTGCAAATGCAACGGCGGTTGCAAAAAGTCGCTATCTGGGGTTGACAGAACACTGCTCGACGGTAAGACTACCGCCGCAATAAGGGTGAACCTCAGCTTGAGGTAAGTCCTGATGAATAGGGCGCCTCTGGGGAGGTAAGTGGCGCCACGACCCTTCAGCAAGGAGAAGGATCTGTGGCACTATCGTCGCCTACGCAGGGATTGCCGCTTTCGGTCGCCCAGCGCACCGCTCGTCCCGCGAGCTCTAACCCTCAAGTTGAGCTTGATGATCATTACCTCGTTGCCCTCGCCAAGGAGGGCCGGCCCGATGCCTACGACACGATCGTGCGGCGTTACCGGGGCTTCGTTCGTCTCAAGGCCTCGTCGTACTTCCTGCTCGGCGGCGAGTCGGACGACTTGATCCAGGAGGGGCTGCTTGGCCTCTACAAGGCGATCCGGGACTACCGGACCGACCGCGAGTCGAGCTTCCGCAATTTTGCCGAGCTCTGCATCACCCGCCAGATCATCACCGCGGTGAAGACGGCGACCCGCAACAAGCACACGCCGCTGAACCAATACGTCTCCTTCAGCCAGACCCCCGCCGCGGCCGGTGACTCCGAAACCACCCTCGACGAGATCCTGCCTGGGCCGAGCGTCCACGATCCGGTCAACCAGGTGATCGCGACCGAAGAGCTGGAGAGCCTCGTTTCCTGCCTGTCCGGCGTCTCCGGTGTGCTCTCCGACCTCGAGAGCCGGGTGCTCTCGCTCTACCTCGACGGCCACTCCTACGAGCTGATCGCCGAGCGCCTCGAGTGCGACACCAAGACGGTTGACAACGCCCTGCAGCGGGTCAAGCGCAAGGTGGGAGTGCACCTCGCCTCAAGAGAGGTTGCGGCTTAGGCCGTCTGCGGTAGGTCCGCCAGGATGTAGTCGAGCAGTTCGCGCCCGTGGTCCGAGGCGACGACGAGGTCGTCGGCCTTGACTCGGACCCGGTGCAGCGATTGCATTCGCAGGACGTCGCCGTCGGTGCGGTGGTTGGGGAAGACGCCCGCGTAGGAGACCCCCAACCGCTCGAGCTGGTCGGCGAGAAGGGCCGTCGCGGGTTTCTCCAGCGGCAGGTCGACGTAGAACGCGTCGATGTTCTCGTGGTGGAAGAGGTGGTGGCGCTCGGCGCCGAGCGCCTTCTCCAGATCGGCCCCCGGCTCGGTGACGGTCAGCAGGGCGAGGTTGTGGTCGCGGTCGACCTCGACCTGCAACCGGGTGCGCTCCGGCATCTCGCTCGCCGGCGGGGGGTCGGCGACCGTCCCTCGCAGCTCGCAGAGCTCGATCGTCCTGGCGACGATCTCCCGGTGGCGGCCGGGTGCGTAGACCACACGCTCGTGTCCGTCGTTCAGCTTGGTGTAGAAGAGCGCCGCCGACTGTCGCCCGCGTCGTTCGCCTGCCGCGTCGTTTGCGACCGAGGCCGGGATCCAGCCCAGCAGGAAGCCGGTCTCGTGGGCGCCGAGCTCGATGTTCGCCTTCTGGCTGTAGGGGTGGGCGGCCGTCGCCTCGCTGTACATCCCGGCCAGCCCCTGACTCTGAGCCCAGTCCATCAGGTAGCGCTTGGTGCGGGTGAAGAGGTGCTGGCCGCGAGCGGCGGGAAGAGTGACCGCCTGCCCGGAGTGACCGACGGCGTCGCCGGCCGCCGCCAGGCTCATCCCCAGGTGGCAAAGCAGCTCGCCTGCGGGGGTTTCGGCTACGCAGGAGATGTAGGCGCCGGCGCCGATCCGCGCTCCCACCTCGTCCGGGTCGTAGACCCACCGGACATCATAAGTTTGACCATAAGCGGCCTCGATTGCGCCCGTCAGCACGGTACCCTCGTCGGGCCCCAAGAACCTGAACGTCACGTCCATTACGGACATCATCGCCACCACGCCCGCCTAGCTCAACCTGGGAGAGCACCTCATTTGTAATGAGGAGGTTGCCGGTTCGATTCCGGCGGCGGGCTCTTTTCACCCCCGACATCGCGGTTTCACGTCGCTCTGCCGCGACTTTCGTCCTGGCTCCTGTTTAGGCAAACGGCGCTTAGCGCTACAGGCAAGGGATGTCAAACGAAGGAGGCAGTGATGATGGGGCAGCAGAAGATGTTCGAACGGGGAGACGGGCATCGGTCGCGCCGTTGGACGATCTCGATCCTCTGCGCGATGAGCGCCTTGGTCCTCGCCATGGCGGGCTCGGCACAGGCGTCGGTGATCAGCGTCGGCAGCGTCCTGCCGGAAAAATTCACCGCGACGGAGTTCACCCGCGTGCAGACCTTTTTCAACACCGCGCTGCCTCAGACCGGGGCGAATCTCGCCTCTCCGGTGAACGGCGCAATCGTCCGCTGGCGGGTGCAGGGCGCGAGCGGAGGGCCCTTCTACCTGAGGGTGCTCCATCCCAACGGCAAAGGCGCCTTCGAAGCCGCGGGCACCAGCCTGCCGGCGATCCCGGCCGGTGAAGGGCTGCAGACCTTCTCGACCAACCTCAAGGTCCAGGCCGGCGACCTGATCGGGATCGATCCCACCAACAGCAGCGACAAAATCGGCGTCGCCGAGACCTCGGGGGCCAGCTTCGCGTCGATCTTCCCGACCCCGTTCGACGGGTCGGTGGTGCCGCCAAGCGAAATGTTCAGCGGCAAGGAGATCGAGCTCAGCGCCGAAATCCAGCCGGCACCTGAAGTCACGGAGGTCGCGCCCAGCTTCGGGCCGGTCACCGGCAGCACCCCGGTGAAAATCACCGGCAAGAACCTGGGCGGAGCCACCGCCGTCCTGTTCGGCACCGTTCCGGCGACCAATGTCACCGTCGAGTCCGACACCGAGATCACCGCCACGGCTCCGGCCAGCGCCAAACCCGGCAAGGTCGACGTCTCGGTCACGACCCTGGCGGGCGACAGCACCGACTCCCGCTACGACGACTACGTCTACCGCGCCTGCGTTGTGCCGGCGCTGAAGAACAAGGCGTTGGGCAAGGCGAAGACTCTGATCAGGCGCGGCGGCTGCAAGCTCGGCCACGTGAAGAAGGCCGAGGCACCGAAGGCCAGCAAAATCGGCAAGGTGCTGAAGCAGGCCCCGAAGCCGGGCAAAATCCTGGCCCCGGGAGCGCGCGTCCGGATCACGCTGGGCGAGTAGGACCGAGGAGGCCTGGCTGCCGAAATGCGCTAGGCCGAACTGTCGCCGCCGAGGAGCCTCGCCTTCTCGGCGGCGAACTCCTCCTCGGTGAGGATGCCTTTCTCGCGCAGGGTCCCGAGGCGCTCCAACCGCGCCAGCCGCGCGTCCTCTTCGTCGCGGACCGGCTGCGCGGTGGTCGGCGCCTCGGAGCTCACCTCCGAGCCCTCGCCGCCGTCGGCGTTCAGCCGCTCCGGTAGTCGCAGCTTCGAGGCCTGCTCGCCTACCCGCTCGCCGATGTTGGCGTCCTTGACCGCGCTGACGACTTTGTCCCTGGCGCCGCCGAAGGTCTCGTCGTAGCTGGCGTCGGGGAACTCCTCCTCGGTCTGCTTGCGCAGCTCGTGGATTCCGAAGGCCGCCATCGCGGCGATGATCAGGGTGGTGAGAAAAGTTCGCAGGCCCTGGGTGGGACCGGAGAGGAAGTAGATGCAGACCAGGATCGCCAGCCCGGTGTAGACGTAGGCGGGGTGTACCCGCAGGGTCGGCGCGAGGAAGCGGCGGGTGGCGCGGGCTCCGCTGGTGGGGGAGGCCAGCCAGCCGGCGGCGAGGAAGAGCAGGCCGACGACGATCACGGTCTTGGCGATGCTGGTCATCAGCGAGGTGCCGATGTCCCAGGTCGCTTCGGCCGCCGGCGTGGCGCTTTCGACCGTGACCAGCTGGTCGACGACGATGCCGCCGGCGATGTGGCGGACCACGACCACCGCGAAGCCGGCGGCGATCAGGCCGACGCCGCTGAGCAGGACGGTGACCCAGCGCCCGTCGCGCGAAAGGTAGATCGCCCCGCCAAAGGAGGCGAGGGTGAGGATCGAGAGCAGCAGCGCCAATCCCTTGATCGCGACGGCGATGTCCTGGGCCGTCTTCAGCTGGTCCGACTTGAGAATCTCGATCTGGGCGGCGTCCGCCGGCAGTTTTTCGGCCAGGCTTTCGCCGATTCCGATCTGCTCGGCGAGGTTGGTGAGGAGGCTGCCGAGGTTGAGCTTGACGTCTCCGCCTTCGGTTTCGACCGCTTCCTTCTTGTTTTCGAGCACGGCGAGCAGCTGCTCGTGCGTGGTCCGGTTGGCCTCTTCCCACAGGTCCTGGGCGGTCGAGGTTTCCAACGCCTTTTCGGCGCCCTGCCCGGCTACCTGGCGCAGCCCGCCAGCGGCCGGCCCGGCCAGATCCTTGGTATCGCCGGGAAGGATTTCTTCCAGTTCTTTGCTGACGTCGACGTTTTCGTAGAGCTGGTCGACGAGATAATCGCTCAGCGCCGCCCGGATCGTCTCGTTCTCGAGGAGCCGGCCGCTGGTGTGGACCCAGTCGTCGGTGTTGAGCGCCTGGCGCTCGGTCCAGATCGCGAAGACGCTGAGGAAGGCGAGGAGCGAGCCGAGGATCACGAGGCCCCTGACCAGCCTGCGGCGTCCGCGGCTCATGGCCGGATGGTATACGTGAACGATGAAGCTAGAGGGCATTCACCACATCACCGCGATCACCGAGGACGCCCAGCGCAACGTCGACTTCTACGCCGGCGTGATGGGACTGCGGCTGGTCAAGAAAACCGTCAACCAGGACAACCCGACCGTCTATCACCTCTTCTTCGCCGACGAGGCGGGGGACGCGGGCTCCGATCTGACCTTCTTCGAGTACCCGGGTGCGCCGCTCGGCCGCGCGGGGGAGGGGATGGTCCACCGGATCGTCTGGCGGGTCGGCTCGACCGCGGCCCTCGATTTCTGGGCCGAGCGGCTGCACGCCAACGGGATCGAGTCCGAGCGCGACGGGGAAGGACTCGTCTTCTCCGATCCCGAGGGGCTCGAGCACGAGCTGCTGGTTGCCTCGGTGCCCGACCAACCATTGATCGCCGACCATTCCGAGGTGCCGGCCGAGATGGCGTTGCAGGGGTTCCACGCGGTGCGCGCCTACGCTTCCGCGCCGGGGGCGAGCGAGGGGCTGCTGCAAGCGCTCGATTTCGAGCAGGTCGACGGTGCCTGGGAAGCCCGCGGCGAGCAGCGCGGCGGCCGCTACCTGCTTGACGAGCCGCCGGCCGAGCGCGGGCTGCAGGGCGCCGGCAGCGTTCATCACGTCGCCTGGGCCTCGACCCCGGAGGAGCTCCTGGACTGGCGCGAGAAAGCCGTCGCCGGTGGTGCCCAGCCGACGCCGGAGATCGACCGCTTCTACTTCCGCTCGATCTACTTCCGCGAGCCCAGTGGCGTCCTCTTCGAGATCGCGACGCTCGGTCCCGGCTTCACCGTCGACGAGCCGGTCGAGCATCTGGGCGAGAAGCTCTCGCTGCCGCCGGCCTTCGAGCACCTGCGCGACGAGGTGGAACCGAACCTGCGCCCGGTCGAGAACCCGCGGCTCAAAGCCCAGGGTTGATCGAGGACTTTACCTGGCGCGACGCCGGGCGGACCGTCGTCTTCCGGCGGGGCGGGGTTGCAGCTGCGGCGGAATTGCTGGGCGACCGGGGTGTGGGGGAGTTCGAGCTGCTTAGTACGGAGCGGGCGCTGGGGGAGCTGGATGGGGCGAAGGATCTGGGGGAAGCCGGGAGCCGGGTTCACCAGGTCGCGCCGGGGCAAGTCCCGGCCGTCGCAGCGGCTTTGACGGGCACACTCGCACCCCCTTCACAGGCTGAGGAGGGGGTGCGAGTGCGCCCACTCGTGGCGCTGGGTGGCGGCCGGGTGATTGATGTGGCCAAGGCGATCGCGGCGATTTCCGGGGCCGAAGTGATTGCGATCCCGACGACGCTGTCCGGCGCGGAGATGACCGGGATCCATCGGCTGCCGGCCGGGGCAGAGGAGAGGGCCAAAGGCATGGTGCGTCCCTCGCTGGTGATCGCCGATCCCGAGGCGATGACCGGCCAGCCGGAGGAAGACCTGCGAGCAAGCGCGATGAACGCGCTGGCGCACGGGGCCGACACGCTCTACCTGCCGCTCTCGAATCCCGTGTCGGAGATGACGGTCCTGCGGGGCGCGGCGCTGATCGCCGGGGCGCTCGACGAAGAGCGAGAGGGCCGCGACCGCGCCGCCCTCGCCCTCGGATCGATCCTCTGCGGCTACGCGATCGACTCCGCCGGCATCGGCCTCCATCACCTCATCTGCCAGACCCTGGTTCGCATCTGCGGCACCCCGCACGCCGAGACCAACGCCGCGATTTTGCCTCCCGTGTTGGCGTATCTGGCGGAGCACGCGCCCGAGCCCTACGAGCGCCTCGCTACCGCCATCGCCCCAAATCCGCCGACGGGCCTAGAACCTTCATATATCTCGGGAAATCGGCCCATCGACCTGGAGGAGCGGGTGACGGAGCTGGGGCGGCCGGAGCCTCTTGGCGGCCTGGGGGGCGATAGCTCTCGGCTTGGCGAAGCGATCGCGGCGATGCTCCAGCGGCCTGAGTTGGCGAGCGTTCCTGGACCTCTCTCCGCCGAGAACCTCGAGCGCCTCGTGCGGCAAGCCTGGTAGCAGGCGTCCCCTCCGCGAGACCGCAGAAATACGTCTATACGACGCCTTTTTGCGGTTTCGGCGGCTAGTGCGTAACCGCGACTTAGCGCGTGTGTAGCGCTACGCGTGACCCCAGACCGGCTCGCCTCGTACCACGCCTACACGCGCAGGCACAGCGTCAACTGGCCGCTGTATCACCTCGCCAGGCTCTTTCTATTGCCGTTCTTCCTTGTCTATTTCCGGATGGAGCGACGCGGGCGGGAGTACGGTCGGGCCAAGGGCGGGGTGATCGTCGCCTCCAACCACCGCAGCTTCCTCGACCCCTTCGTCGTCGGCGCTTGCCTGCCCTGGCGGCGGCCGATGAACTACATGGCCAAGGTCGAGCTCTTCGAGCGGCGTTGGCAGGGCTGGCTGCTCTCGAGGCTTGGCGCCTTCCCGGTCCGTCGTGGTGAGTCGGACGAGGATTCGATGCTTACCGCACGGATGATCGCCGAACGCGGCGGTGCCGTCTGCGTCTTCCCCGAGGGAACGCGGATCCGCCGCGGCACGCTCGCCGATCCCAAGCGCGGCGTCGGCAGGCTCGCCCTGCAGACCGGGGCGGTGGTGATCCCCACCGCGGTGCTTGGCACCGAACACGTCCGCCGCGGCGGACGTGTCCGCCCCCGCAAGGTGAAGGTGCGGATGGGGCCGCCGATGACCTTCCCGCGCGCAGAGGAGCCCTCGCCGGCGTTGGCCGAAACGGTGACGGCCCGGATCTGGCCCAATGTGCTGCTCCAGTGGGAAGACCTCGGCGGGCTGCCGCCGATGCGCCGCGCCGCGGTGATCGGCGCCGGCAGCTGGGGGACGGCCGTCGCCGTCCTCCTCGCCCGCGGCGGCCTCGAGGTCCAACTCGGGGCGCGGACCTCCGAGCGGGTCGAGGAGCTGATCGAAGACGGCGAGAACCGCCGCTACCTGCCGGGCGTACAGCTCCCGGACTCGATCGACGTGCGCCCCGCCTCGGCGATCGAGCTCGCCGGACTCGACCTGATTTGCCTTGCGATCCCCTCCAAGCAGCTGCCGCAGGCGGTCGGAGCGATCGCCGACCGGGTCAGCTCGCGCAGCGCCGTCCTGATGCTGACCAAGGGGCTGATTGGCTCGCAGGCGCAGCTCCTTCGGAATATGTCGGCGAACGGGTGCGGGCGCGGGCGATCGCCTGTCTCGGCGGTCCGGCCCACGCCCGCGAGGCGGTCTCCGGGTCGGCGGCCCTGGTCCTTGGGTCGGCCGACCAGGAGCTGCGGGTCCAGATCGGCGGGGTCTTCGACCGCGCCGGCCTCGTCTGCGAGCGCTCGCGCGACGTCACGGGAGTGGAGATGGCGGGCGCCGCCAAGAACGCCGCCGCGCTCGCCGCCGCCGCCGCCGAGCCTCACGGCCTGAACGCGGCTGGGATCGCCGTCGCGGCGATCTGGCGCGAGTGCATCGAACACGCGGTCGCCCGCGGCGCCCAATCCGAGACCTTCGCCGGCCTAGCGGGCGTCGGCGACCTGACGGCGACGATGATGGCCCCGGCCGGCCGCAACCGCCGGGCCGGCGAGCTGCTCGGCACCGGCACTCCCGCCGACGAGATCCCGGGCAAGATCGGCCAGGCCTCCGAGGGGCTGGATACTGTTCCGCTCCTCGCTGAGGCGGTCGCCGCCTCGGGCGTCGAGGCCGATGCGCTGGCAGCGCTGGCGGCGCTGATCCGCGGCGAGTGCGACGTCGAGGAATGGATGGCCACCCTGCGCCTGGTCGAGCGTAAGAGGCAGGTCGCCTGATGGGCGCCGGGGTAGGCTTGACCAGTGAGCGCCCCCGAGCAGAACGTCGAGCCGGCGGAGCTGGCTCCGGCGGCCAAGGCCGACCTCGACCGTGCCTTCGAGGACTTCTACCGTGCGCACCTGCGCGACGTCTACTCCTACGCCTACTACCGGGTGGGGAACCACCACGACGCCGAGGACCTGACCGAGCAGGCCTTTCTGCAGGCCTATCGTCACTTCGATCGGGCCCGCCGCGAGTCCGACGGGCGGCCGCTGCGACCGTGGGTGATCCGGATCGCCCACAACCTCGCCTCCAACTACTATCGCGACCGCTCGCGTCGGCCGCAGACGCCGCTGGAAAACGCCGACCCGATCGCCGCCCGCCACGACACCGAGGCGATTGCCGAGGGCCGCGAGGAGCTGCGGCAGGTCATCAAGCACCTCGACGGGCTCCCGGAGGATCGGCGCGAGGCGCTGATCATGCGCTTTGCGCTCGGCATGGACAACCGCGAGATCGCACGGGCGCTGGGGCGCTCGGACGGCGCCACCAAGGTGCTGATCCATCGCGCGATCAAACAGCTGCAGGAGGAGATGGGCGATGAACGAGCCGCGTGAGACCCTCAGCGGGTCGACCTGGGACGTCGAGCAGTTGCTTGGCGACGCGCTGCGGCCGATCGAGCCGCCGGAGCGACTCTCGGCCCGCCTCGAGGACACCCTCGCCGCCGTGACTCAGGCCGCAGCCGAGGAGCTCTCCGACTGGGCCGAGGAGCTTTCCGAGAGCGAGCTGCGGGCGCTGCGCGACCCCCGCAACTGGGTGCGGCCGGTGGTCGCCGTCGGCGCCGGCGGCGTTGCCACCGGGGCGCTGGTGCTGATGGAGATGCGCCGCCGCGGTCGCAACCGCAGCGAGAGCGGCCTACGCGCTCTTACCAACGGGCTTCGCTCGCGTCTCTAGACTTCGATCGGGGAGTGCCAGCCGCGGCAGCCAGGCCAAGTGTAGGCCGACGGCGAGGTCGAGCGCAAGCCGGTTCCCCAGCCGACGATCGCCAGCAGCGTGAACAGCACTCCGACCGTCAGCGCGTAGGTCCGCGAGGAGACGCCCGCCACCAGCAGGCCGACCGCGCCCGTGGCGATGTAGAAGAGGTTGAGCCAGCCGTTGACCTGCAGCGCCCCGAGGGCCTCCCGTACTGGTCGAGGTCGCGGAAGGACGCGCAGTAGAAGAAGCCGAGAACGCCGAGCACGAGCAGGAAGGCGCCGACCGCGGCGGCGTAGAGACGGGCGGGGCTGGGAGCCTCCATCGGCGGCGATTGTAGGCTGCTGAACCCGATGGCCGAGCACTGTTACCGCCACCCCGACCGCGAGACCCGCGTTTCCTGTTCCTCCTGCGGTCGCCCGATCTGCCCCGACTGCATGACCCCGACGCCGGTCGGGATGCGTTGCCCAGAGTGCGCCAGCCAGCGGACCAAGGTGGTGCGGAACCCGACCGGCACGCCCGGCGCCAGTGCCCACCCGGCCACCTATGCCCTGATCGCGATCAACGTGATCGTCTTTCTGGTGGAGCTAGCCGGCGGGTCGGGCGGCCTTTCCGTCAACGAGCCAGCAAGTTCTTCGTGGATTTCGCCCTCTTCGGGCCGTCCGTGGCCGAAGGCGAGTGGTACCGCCTGGTCACCAGCGGCTTCCTCCACGTCTCCATCATCCACATCGGCTTCAACATGTTCCTGCTGCTGTTTCTCGGCCGGTTGTTGGAGCCCGCCCTCGGTACGCCTAGATTTCTCGTCCTCTACTTGGCCTCGTTGTTGGCGGGCTCGTTCGGGGCTCTGATCGTCGAGCCGAACGCGCTGACCGTCGGCGCCTCGGGTGCGGTATTCGGCCTCGCCGGCGCCACCGTCGTCATCGCTCGCGGTCGCGGCATGGATGCTCTCGCGGGTGAGATCGGCTTCCTGATCGTCTTCAACCTGGTCTGGAGCTTCATCGGTCCGAACATCAGCGTCGGCGGGCACGTCGGGGGCCTGATCGGCGGCGCCATCTGCGCCCTAATCGTTATCGCCGGCGAGAAAGGCGTCTTCGGCCGCAGCCGGCGGCCGCTGGAGATCGCGGGGATGGTCGCCGTCGCGGCGGTCTCAGTATTCGGCGCGATCGCGATCGCCTGAGGGCGCTCGCAGCGCGACGCAGCCGATGTTGCCCGGCGGGTCGACCAGGTCGGGGTGGAGAACGTGGCCGAGCAGCTCGACGCCGTCGACCAGGCGCGGCCCGGCGTTGCCGAACAGCGTCCCGTCCACCGCGTAGATCCGCGTCGCCCCGAGGCCGGCGATGCGCTCCCAGTGCTCCATCGCCTGCGCCCGCGCGTTCTCGATCGCGACTTCGGGCATGACCACGACGACATCGGCTCCAAGGCTCTCCATCTCACCCCAGCCGACTGCCGGGGGATTCAGCCCGGGATCGCCGGCAACGTCTTCCCCGCCGGCGATCGAGATCATCTCCGGGATCCAGAATCCGCCCACCCGTGGGGGATCGAGCCGCTGCAGGGCGATCACCCGCGGCGAGCCCACCCCGGCGACGGCGGCGCGGATCGTCGCCAGCCTGCCCTCGAGCTCCCCCCGCAGTTCGTGGGCATGGTCTTCCATCCCCGAGGCCTCGCCCAGCCTGACGATCTCTTCCAGCATCTCGCTGAGAGTGGCTACGCGCATTGCTCGGTCAATATCGCACTTAACTGGCGCCGTCGGGCCGAACTGCCGCGACGGGTAGCTATATTCCCGATGCCGCATGGCCGAGGACGTCCCAGCCCGAAGTACCGGGCCGCATAGCTGATGAGCGTCCTGCTGCTCGTCTTGCTTCTGCTGTTGATTGCGGTCAACGGCTTCTTCGTCGCGGCCGAGTTCGCGATCGTCCGCTCGCGGCGCTCGCGCCTGGAGCAGCTGCGGGACGAAGGGGCGCGCCGCGCCCAACTGGCGCTCGACGAGATCGACCACGTTGACCAGTACGTGGCGACCTCACAGGTCGGGATCACGCTCGCCTCGCTCGGCATCGGCTTCCTCGGCGAGCCCGCCCTGGCGGTGCTGCTGGAGCCGATCTTCGGCGGTGTCCTCTCCCACGCGCTGGCGGTGGCGATCTCGATCGCCCTCGCATTCACGATCGTCACCTTCCTCCATGTGATCCTCGGCGAGCAGGCGCCGAAGATGCTGGCGATCGGCCGCGCCGAGGGAGTGCTGCTGCGAGTCGCCGGGCCGCTCAAATTCTTCCGCCGGATCCTCCACCCGCTGATCATCGCCACCAACGTCCCCGCCAACTTCATCGTCCAGCGGGTGTTCCGCGTCGACGTCGACTCCAACGAGGAGACCTCGCCGGAGGAACTGCGGCTGCTGATCTCGCGCGGCGCCCAGCGCGGACGACTCGATCCCGGAGAGGCCGGGATGCTCGGCGGCGTTTTCCACCTGCACGAGCAGGAGGCTCGCGAGGTGATGACCCCGATCCCGGCCGTGGTCACCGTCGACGCCTCCGAGACGGTCGAGGCGGCGCTGCGCCGCTGCGTCACCTCCGGCCACACCCGCCTGGTCGTGATCGAGGACGAGAACCCCGATCGGGTCAAAGGGGTCGTGCACAACAACAGCCTTGCCCGCCTCTATATGAGCGAGGGGCCCGAGGCGGCGCTCGACACCGTCATCCGCGACGCGCTGATCGTCCCGGAGACGCGCCCCCTCGACGACCTCCTGCACGACCTCCAGGTGCAGCGGACCTCGCTCTCGGTCGTCGTCGACGAGTACGGGCGCACGGTCGGCATCGTCACCGTCGAGGACATCCTCGAGGAGGTGGTGGGGGAGATCGAGGACGAGACGGATCCTCGCGCCGCCGCTCTGCGCAAACTCGCCAACGGCGACTGGTTCGTCCGCGGCCACGTCTCCCTCGGCGATCTCTCCGACGCCGGCATCGAGCTCCCGGTCGATACCGAAACGTACAACTCGGTCGGCGGTTACGTCTTCGGTGAGCTGGGACGACTGCCCAAGCGCGGCGACTCGATCGTCACCAACGGCTACACGATCCGGGTCGAGGCGGTGCGCGAGAACCGCATCGAGGCGGTGCGGATCAGCGGCGGCAGCGGCGATTCCGTCCGCACCCCCGCCTAACTTCATCGAGCAACCCGCGCCCGCTCGAATTCTGGAGGTACCGCATGTGGGTTGTACGCCTGACCGACAAGCAGCTCGAGGTCCTGAGGGCATTGCTTCGTTCCGAGGAGCACCTCGGCCCGGCGCTGAAAGGCTCGATCGAGGCCCTCGACCTCGCCCGTTGGGACGACCTGCCTGAGGCGGAGCTGCCTTGGGAAGAGATCGAGACGGTCGCTCGCCGTCAGGGAATCTCAGAGGCCGACGTTATCTGGGACATCAGCGGCGGTAGGAAAGCGGCTTAGGGACAAAGCCTTGTTCGGTGGGGAGGGACGGGTGTCCCCTGATCTCCCTGGGATTTTCGCCGTTAACTCTCACCGTCTCGCCAAGTGGCCAGTGCGAAAATCAGGACGCCGGTCGGTCGGGGGATACCACCTCCCTACCGATTAGGGACCGTCAGTCGTAGCTGTAAAACCCGGCGCCGGACTTCCGTCCCAGCTTCCCCTCGCCGACCAGCTCGACCAGCAGGCCTGGGGGTTGGCTGGCGTCCTCGCCGTTCTCGGCGTGCAGGGCGTCGCCGATCGCCTGGGAGACGTCGAGTCCGACGAAGTCGAGGAGGGCCAGAGGGCCCATCGGGTGTCCGGCGCCGAGCTTCATGCAGGTGTCGATCTCGCCGGCCTCCATGCCGGTCCGCTCCATCAGGCGAACTGCTTCGAAGAGGAAAGGAAAGAGGAGGCGGTTGACGACGAAGCCGGCCTGGTCGGGGACCTCGACGGCGGTCTTGCCCAGTGCGGCGCACCAGGCGAGCACCTTCTCGCGTGAGGCGGCGGCGCCGTCGGGAATGCAGACCTCGATCAGCTTCATCCTCGGTACCGGGTTGAAGACGTGCAGGGCAAAGAGCTTGTCGACTCCCGCCGCCTCGGCGATCGTGGCGATGCTGAGCGACGAGGTCGTGGTGCCGAGGTCGGCGTCGGGGCAGGCTTCGGCAATCGTGCTGAGCAGCTCGCCCTTCGGCTCGACTTCCTCGACGATCGCCTCGACGATCACGTCGCAGTCAGAGAGGTCCTTCGGGTCGGTGGTGACCCGCAGCCGTGAGGGATCGCCACCCTCGATCTTGGCGCAGGCCGCCACCACTTTCTCCTCTGCGCGCCAGGCCGAGGCCTCGCTGCGGGCGAGCAGAATCGTGTCTGCGGTCGTGGTCGAGACCGCGGCAAGGCCGGTGGCAATCGCCCCGCTGCCCGCGATCCCCGGACTCGTGTACCCCTGGTTAGCGCTCATTGGGCGGGTTCCTATCACGCCTTCGCGCCGGGATGACGCGCGGGTTCGGCAGCGCCGCATCCCTGGCTGACTGACCAGTCAGTCGGCTACCCTGGGGGGGAGGCCGCGCGCTGCGCGCCGAAGAACTCGAGGCGAACGGAGGCTGGCAATGGGCAACGGCAACGGGAGGTTCGGCGGCAACGAGGTCGTCATCGTCGAGGCGGTCCGCACCCCGATCGGCCGCGGTCACCCGGAGAAGGGCTATTACAAGGACCTGCATGCCTCCAATCTCCTCGCCCGCACCTATGCCGACCTGATCGAGCGCTCCGGCGTCGATCCGAACGAGGTCGGCGACGTGATCGCCGGCTGCGTCCAGCAGTTCGGCGAGCAGGGGCTCAACATCGGCCGCAACGCCTGGCTCGAGGCCGGGCTGCCGCAGGAGGTGCCGGCGACGACCGTCGACCGCCAGTGCGGCTCCGCCCAGCAGGCTGTCAATTTTGCCGCGGCGCTGGTCGCCTCCGGCGTCCACGACGTCGCGATCGGCGGCGGGGTCGAGCACATGGGACACATCTCCTTCGCCGACTCGGCCTCGGTGATGCAGGAGCACGGCTTCGCCTTTTCGCCGGAGCTGATGGAGCGCTACAACCTGATTCCGCAGGGTCTCTCGGCGGAGATGATCGCCGACCAGTGGGAGATCCCCCGCTCCGAGCTCGACGAGCTCGGCGTCCGCTCCCAGCGGCTGGCGGCGAAGGCGACCGAGGAGGGGCGCTTCGACCGTGAGATGGTCCCGATGCAGGTCAACGGCGACACCTACGCCACCGACCAGGGCTTGCGCGAGACGACGATCGAGGGGCTTTCGGCGCTGAAGCCGGCCTTCAAGGAGGACGGCAAGATCACCGCCGGCAACTCCTCGCAGGTCTCCGACGGCGCCGCCGCGGTGCTGCTGATGACGCGCGAGAAGGCCGACGCCCTCGGGCTGAAGCCGCGGGCGCGGATCTTCGACCAGACCACCGTCGGCATCGACCCGGTGATCATGCTGACCGGCCCGATCCCGGCGACCCGCAAGCTGCTCGAGCGCAACCGGATGACGATGGACGACATCGACCTGGTCGAGATCAACGAGGCCTTCGCCTCCGTCGTCGGCGCCTGGCGCCGCGAGCTCGACCCCGACATGGACCGCGTCAACGTCAACGGCGGGGCGATCGCCCTCGGCCACCCGCTCGGCTCGACCGGGGCCCGCCTGATCACCACCCTGCTGCACGAGATGGAGCGCTCCGACAAGGAGATGGGGCTGGTGACGATGTGCTGCGGCGGCGGACTTGGCACCGGCACCCTGATCCAGCGGGTCTAGGGCTGCCTGGGGGACCGGGGCAGGGGGTAGGTTGCCTGCCTCGTCCACCCGAGTAGAGGAGACAAACTTGAACAAGGCACTTCTGGCGGCTGCCGCCGCTCTGGTCGCGGTTGCCGCGCTCGTCACCGGCTGCGGCGGAGGCGATGACACCACCGACGCCACCGTCACCCTGACCAAGGCGGAGTTCATCAAGCAGGGCGACGCGATTTGCAAGGAGGGCAACGCGGAAATCGAAGCCGGCTTCGAAGACTTCGCCGAAGCCAACGACATTCCGCAGAATCAGGAACCGAGCAAAACCCAGGGCGTGGAGATCGTCAAATCGGTGATCGTTCCCGGCGTCAAGCAGCAGGCTGAGGAAATCCGCGCGCTCGGGGCGCCGGAGGGCGAAGAGGAGCAGGTCGAGGATCTGCTCGATTCGCTCGATGCCGCAGTAGCCGAAGCAGAAGAAGACCCGGAAGCCCTCTTCGAAGAGAACTCCGATCCGTTTGCCGACGCCAACCAGCAGGCGACGGACTACGGCTTCGAGGTCTGCGGCGAAGAATAGGTCGGTGGACCCCTTGGCGGATGCCGGGGGGTCCATATCCTGCGCCAAATGCGCAGGATTCTCTTAGTGCTCGCGCTTGTTAGCGCGATGGCTTCGCTCGTGGCCGCCGGCTGCGGCGGCGGCGACAGCACCGAAGAGAGGACGCTGACGAAAAAGCAGTTCGTCCACCTCGCCGAAGCGTTCTGCAATCGCGAATACAAGCCAGAGGAACGCGACATGGAAAGGTTTGCCGACGAACACGGCCTGCTCTTCGGCGGCGGCGAGCCCTGGGAACAGGAAGTCCTCAATGAAGCGGTGATCTTCGATTTCGTGCGGGACAAAATCGCTTACTTCGAGTCGTTGCCGGCGCCGGAAGGCGACGAGAAAGAGGTCAGGGAAATGATCGAAGCCTTCGAAGAAGGACTCCAGACCTCCGAAGAGGTGCCCGCCTCCCTGGCCGAACCGAGGCCCGGCAGGAAGGAACTCCCGAACCCCTTCGAACGGAGCTATGAAACCACCAGCGCATACGGCCCCCTGGCTCTGCGGGCAACCCTGACCAAGGCGCCGTACACACGCGCAGTTCTGCGCGTCATTGACTTTTCTGCGAGCTATGCCATATAGCTCTCTGAGTAGTCAATCTAGCCGAAGGGAGAGGGTGCGGTGAACAGGTGGATTTTGGGGTGGGTCGTGGGCGCGATTGTCCTGGTCATGGCGGCTGGGTGCGGTGGCGGAGACGATTCGACGACGACCATGACCAAGGCGGAATTCACGAAGCAGGCCAGCGCGATCTGCACCGAAGGGAAAGCAGAACTGAGAGCGGCGATTGCGGACTACAACAAGAAGATCGAAAGCACCCCGAACGCCACGAGCAGCCCTGCCTATCAGCGAGAAGCGATGAAGGTCACGCTGAACAGCTCGATTCTGCCTGCCATGCGCGAAGAGCTGGCACAACTGGAAGAGCTGACCGCGCCGGCGGGGGAGGAAGCCACGGCGTCGGAGCTGGTGAAGACCTTCTCGCTGGTGGTCGACAACCTCGAAGAAAACGGAGTCCGAGGGCTGTTCAATCCCAAACAATATTTCCGCTTTCACAAGGAAGCAAAAGCCGCCGGAATCGACTGCACGGCCTAGCTACAGGCGGACCTTTCAAGCACGCGCAATTCTGCGCATCGTTGACTTTGCTCCGATCCGTGCCCTATATCTCCCTGAGTGATCAATTAACTCAGAGGGAGAGTCAGCGGTGAAGAGATGGATCATGGGGGCCGCTGTGGGGTTCCTGAGCTTGCTTGTGGTCGCCGGATGCGGAGATGGTGGCGACGAGTCGACGACGGTCACGAAGGCGGAATTCACCAAGCAGGCAAACTCGATCTGCGCAAAGGGCAGAAGCCAGATCCGAGCCGCGGGCGCCGAAATGAACGAAAAGTATTACGAGCAGGAGGGAGGCGACACCGCCAGCCAACCGGCCAACATCGACCTGGAGAGAAAGCTGGCGGAAGCCATGATCGAGAACTCGATGCTCCCGGCGATGGAAGAACAGCTTGACGAACTCGAAAGCCTGAGTGCCCCAGCCGGTGGAGAGGCCACGATCTCGAAGATGCTGAATACCTATGCCAAGGCAATCGAGGAATTGGAGAGCAAAGGGGTCGCGGCGATGGTGGCGTTCGAGAGCCTCTTTGCCTTCGAGAAAGAAGCCAAGGCCTACGGCCTCGACTGCTCGGTCTCCTTCGCGGCCACGCCCGGGCCGAGCTGATAGGGCAACTCGCCTGGCCAGCTGGCCAGGCGATCTCTATATGCTCCGCTCTCGATGGACCTGACGCTGTCGCCATCGGAGGAGAAGTTCCGCGACGAGGTTCGCTCCTGGCTGCAGGAGAACCACCCGGGCCCCGAGCCGGAGGCCGGTCTCGACGAGGTGATGTCCTTCCGTCGCAAGTGGCAGCTGAAGCTGCACGCGGCGGGTTGGGCCGGGATCTCCTGGCCGCAGGAGTACGGCGGCCGCGGCGCGACGATGATCGAGCAGGCGATCTTCGCCGCCGAGGCGAGCCGCCAGGAAGCGCCGGCGCCGGCCAACGTGCTCGGGCTGGCGATGGGCGGCCCGGTCGTGATTGCGCACGGCACCGACGAGCAAAAGGCCCGCTACCTGGAGCCGATCCTGACCGGTGAGGAGATCTGGTGCCAGGGCTTCTCCGAGCCCGAGTCGGGCTCCGACCTCGCCTCGCTGAAGACGCGGGCGGTCAAGGACGGCGACGAATGGGTCGTCACCGGCCAGAAGGTCTGGACCACCTTCGCCCAGTACGCGAAATGGTGCATGCTCGTCGCCCGCACCGACCCCGACGCGCCCAAGCACCAGGGCCTCACCTACTTCCTGATCGACATGGATCAGGAGGGGGTGCAGACCCGGCCGCTGGTCCAGATCACCGGCGAGGGCGAGTTCAACGAGGTCTTCTTCGAGGAGGCGCGGGTACCCGCCGCGAACGTCGTCGGCGGCGTCGGCAACGGCTGGGCGGTGGCGATCACGACGCTGATGAACGAGCGCGCCGGCCTCGCCTTCGGCGCCATCTCGCAGATCCAGAACAGCCTTGGCCGGCTCTCGAAGCTGGCCCGGGAGACCCCGTCGAACGGCGCCACCGCCGCCGACGATCCCTACTTCCGCCAGCGGATCGCGCAGCTGCACATCGAGGTGGAGACGATGCGGCTCAACGCCTATCGCGGCCTGACCAAGACGATGCAGTCCGGTATTCCCGGTCCGGAGGGTTCGCTGGGCAAGTGGCAGTGGGCCGACATCAACCAGGACCTGACCGAGCTGGCGCTCGAGATCGAGGGCGCATACTCGATGCTGGCCCGCGGCGCCGACCACGCCGTCGCCGGCGGCGCCTGGCAGTACGGCTTCCTCCGCTCCCGCGCCAACTCGATCGAGGGCGGGACCACCGACATCCTGAAAAACATCATCGCCGAGCGGGTCCTGGGCCTGCCGCGGCTGCGCTAGGCGACGCGAGGAGCGTTATGGCAGCGAGGGCGTTGTGATGGAAGCGAGAGCGTTTTAGCTATGTATTTCGACCTCACCGACGAGCAGCAGGCGATCAGGGCGACCGCCCACGACTTTCTCGCCTCGCGCTTCAAATCCGAGCGGATCCGCGAGCTCGCGGCCAGCGAGGACGGCTTCGACGCGAGCGGCTGGCAGGAGATGGCCGAGCTGGGCTGGGCCGGTTTGGCGCTGCCGGAGGAGTGGGGCGGCCAGGGACTGGGGACGGTCGAGCTCGCGATCCTCTTCGAGGAGATGGGCTACGCGCTGGCGCCCTCGCCGCTGCTCTCGAACACGATCGCCGGGCTGGCGCTGGCCGCCGGGGCCTCCGACGAGCAGAAGGAGCGCTGGCTGCGGCCCCTGGCCGAGGGCTCGCTGCGCGGCGCCCCGGCGCTGGTCGACGCGGACGGGCCGGCCGAGCCGATGAAGTTCTCGATGTCCGCGGGCGATGTCTTGACCGGCGAGAAGACGCTCGTGCTCGACGCCGGCAGCGCCGACTTCTTCCTCGTCGCCACCGCCGACGGCGGTCGCCACGTCGTCGAGAAAGGGGCCGACGGTGTGACCGTGACGGCGGAGGAGTCGATCGACCCCACCCGCCGCCTCTCCAGCATCCGCTTCGACGGCGTCCGGCCCGAGGCCACTCTGGCCGGCAGCGGCGAGGACTACCATCCCGTCTTCCATCGCGCCTGCGTCGCGCTTGCGGCCGAGTCGACCGGCCTCGCCCAGCGGGCTTTGGAGATGTCGGTCGCCTACGCCAAAGACCGCCAGCAGTTCGGCCGCCCGATCGGCGCCTACCAGGCCGTCTCCCATCGCTGTGCACAGATGCTGCTGGAGACCGAGAACTCGCGCTCCGCCGTCTATGGCGCCGCCTGGGCGGCCGACGCCGAGCCCGAGTCGCTGCCGCTGGCCGCCTCGACCGCGAAGGCGTATGCCTCCGACGCGGGCTGGCGGGTCCCCGACGCCGCGATTCAGGTTCACGGCGGGATCGGCTTCACCTGGGAGCACGACCTCCACTTCTTCCTCAAGCGCGGCCGCGCCAACGCGGCGATGTTCGGCGACGCCAAGTGGCATCGCGAGCGGGTCGCCGAGTCCGTGCTCGCGGGCGAGACCGCGCCGGCGAGCGCCTGAGCCCGGGCATCGTGAACGCGCTCGATCGCATCTCCGTCGCCGCGATCGGGACCTCGGTCGCCGACCTCGAGGCCGAGACGCTGCGCGCCGAGGCCGCCGGCGTCGAGTGCGTCTGGGCGCCGGAGCTGTTCCGCAGCGCCGTCACCCAGGCCAGCTACCTGGCGGCGAAGACCGAGCGCATCGGGGTCGCGACCGGGATCGTCTGGGCCTTCACCCGCAGTCCCTTCATCCACGCGATCAGCGCCCTCGACGTCGACGAGATGTCCGGCGGCCGCTTCCGCCTCGGCATGGGAGCCGGCGTCAAACGCCTCAACGAGACCTGGCACAACGCCGACTACGGCCGGCCGGCGCCGCACCTGCGCGAGGCAATCGAGGCGACGCGGCTGATCATGCGACAGGCGAGCGCCGGCGAGCCGATCCGCTACGAGGGTGAGTACTACGACATCGACATCAGGGGATGGGTCAGGCCGCACCCGGCGCCGCGCGAGGCGGTGCCGATTTACACCGCCGCCGTGCAGGCGGGAATGGCGCGGATGGCCGGCGACGTCGCCGACGGCTTGATCGGCCACCCGATCCAGAGCCTGCGCTGGATCGACGAGGTCGTCGTTCCCGCCTTCGAGGAGGGGCTGCGGCGCTCGGATCGCGAGCGCGGCGACTTCGACTACCTGCCGACCGTCTGCTGCGCGATCGACGACGACGAGGGCAGGGCGATCGAGATGGCGCGCCGGACGATCTCCTTCTACGCGACGGTCAAGACCTACATGCCGCTCTGGGAGCTGCACGGCTTCGGTGGCAATGCCGTCGCCGCCGGCGAGGCCTTCCGCCGTGGCGACCTCGCCGCCGTCCCGGCCGCGATCAGCGACGAGATGGTCGAGGCCTACTGCGCCGCCGGCCCCCTCGACAAGGTCCGCGCCCGCGTCGAGGCAACCGCCGAGCGCGCCGACGGCCTCTTCCTCACCCCGCCCACCTACTTCATCTCCCCCGAGGAGCTGAGCGAGTTCCAGAACCGCATCATCGACGCCTTCGGCCCGCAGGCGTGAGCGCCGAGACCGCGAAAACCCGTACAGAGGACGGGTTTTTGCGGTCTCGCGAGTTCGAGGTGCTGGAGCGGGTGGGGGAGATCCCCGAGGGATTCGTAAGTACGTATGGGGACGTCTCCCCGGGGGCACCCCGGTTCGCCGGGACCGTGCTCTTCCAGGCCGACGATCCCGACCTGCCATGGTGGCGCGTCGTCCGCGCCGACGGCTCGCTTGCGAAGGGCGACCGTCAACGGGCGTTGCTACGCGCCGAGGGCGTTCCCTTCCGCGGCGAGCGGATCGACATGAGCCGCGCCCGCGTTCCCGGCTGACTCAGCCCCGCTCCATCTCCCGCTGGACGTCGCCCTCGGTGATGCGGTTGCTCGGGCCGTAGGCCTTCCAGCCTTGAGCCACCGCCGCTATGCCGACACCGAGGATCACCCAAACGGACCAAAAGTAGCCGCCACCGCCGAGTGCCCAGATGGACGATGCAGACGAGGATCGCAAGGGCACCGCCGGAGGCGACGCCCTTGAAGTCCTGCTTCATCTTCAGGCGCTGGATCGCCAGCTCGCGGGCGTGATCGGGCTTGTCGATCCCCCCCTCGACCGTGAGCCAACCTAGGGGCAGATGACGATCAGGTGGAAGTCGGCGTCCTCGTTGTTGCCGTCTTTGTCTTTGGTCCGCACCTCGATCGCGTTCGCGTTGGCGGCGGAGGCATTGGTCTGGGCATAGCCCGCGTTCGGCACCGAGGTCCCGGCGTTGTTCCGCGCGGCGACGTTGACGCAGCCGGAGACATTGAGCGGGAAGGTGACGGTAACCGCGCCGCCGCCCTCGACCGCGGCGATATTGGGACCGCTGGCCCGCGCCAGGGCCGCGTTGCCGGGGCTGGCCGGGTTATTGATCACTGCCCAGAAGGTGTGGGTGGCGACCTGTGCGGACGGCACCGTGCCGAGCTTGTTGGTGTTGACCTGGAACCCCGTCAGGGTGTCCTCCTTCAGCTTGCCGCCGCCGATCGTCTGCTTCTTGATCGCGCCGCCGTTGATCGTCTGGGCGGCGTAAGCCGTCCCGGCCATGGCGACGACGAGCGCGAGCAGCGCGACCACCATCGCCGGCGACGGGCGCCTCTTCATCAGCGTTTTCATCCTCGACTCCCTTCCAGTAGCGAACGAGTACCCCAAATTCGGTAACCCGCCGGGTGGCGAGTCGGTGCGGTGGGTCTACCCGGGCAGCGCCGCGGCGAAGCGCTCGAAGGCGGCGATGTCGGTCAGGGCGGGGCCGTGGCCGGGGAGGATCAGGGAGGGGTTGAGCTCGGCCAGCTTGCGGATCGAGCGGCGGTTCTCGGCCGGGTCGGGGGTGAGTTCGTCGGGCGGCTCGGCGAGCCGGGTCCGCATGGTCACGTAGGTGCAGTTGCGGATCACGTCGCCGCAGATCGCGACCCGATCGGAGTCGCGGAAGAAGATCACCTCGCCGGGAGCGTGGCCGGGAGCATGGACCACCCGGAAGCCGGCGACCTCGTCGCCCTCCTGCAGGACGCGGTCGACTTTGTGGGGCGGACCTTCCCACATCCGCGCGAAGAACTTCGCCCCGGGGTTGGCGGTCGCCGCCACCGGCCTGCGCCCCTCCATCGCGTCGACGTCGTCGGCGTGGCAGGCGAGCGGCACCCCGCGGGCCTCGCAGACCGCCTTGGCGCAGCCCTGGTGGTCGGGATGGACGTGGGTCAGCGCGACCGTCGAGATCTCCCGCCCCTCGAGCTCGGCGAAAATCCGCCGCTTGTCCCAGCGTCGGCCGGCGTCGATCAGGACGTCCTCGGCGAGGTAGACGTTGATCAGCGGCCGCGGCGCCTCCTTCAGCCGCCAGATACCGGGCGCCAGGTACTTCAATGCGAGATCCCGAGGCCGTCGCGCGGCTCGCCGCTGTGCTGGGCGAGCGCTTCGAGCCGGGCGATCTGACGCTCGCCTTCGCCCCGCGCCGGATGGCCGGACGGCAGCGGCTCGACCAGGCGGCGGATGCGGTTGCGCACCTGGAGCGCGAAGTGCGGGGTGACGGGCCCGGCGAGGGCGCGGATGTCCTCGACCGTGATCTCCTTGGCGCCGTCGAGCAGCTGGGGGTTCTCCGACTCGCTCATTCTCCGCCCCCGATCTTCGCAAGCTCGGCCAGTTCGTTGACTTCCGCCTGCTGGGAGACGCTGATCGCGTCCTGGTCGCCGATCACCCAGACGTGGTTGTAGAAGGCGCGGGTCGGGTCGGTGGTGTAGCCGGGCTTGACGTCGAGGAGGTAGTTGCGGACTTCCGACGGCAGCGCCTCGGCGTTGTCGGTGAGCAGCAGAGGCCCCCAGGTGCCCGAGGCCGAGAGCGGCGCCGCGGCGGCCGCGTCGGCGGGGGAGTCGCTGCGGGCGAGGACGAAGCCGTGGCCCGGGTCGTTGACGTTCCAACCGAAGTTGCCGTCGCGGTATCGGGCGAAGGCGACGGCGTTGGCCACCGGGTCCTCGCCGGAGACGCGCTTGACCCGCTTGACCCGCTTGCCGATTTCCCGCACGACCTCGGAGGAGATCGCCGAGGAGGGGCCGAGCACGTAGACCGGCACCTGCGGGTGCTCCTCGAGGATCGACGCCGTCGGCTCGGGCAGCTTCTTCGCGTCCGTGTAGAGGATCGGATCGCCCGAGCGCGCCGCCCAGGCCGCGGCTGGCATGGCGAAGTCGGGACGGGAGCCGGAGGCAACGACGATGTGCGCTGGCGGCTTGCCGGCGAGGCGGTCGCGCAGGTTGGCGATCTGGGCCGCGGTGCCGGCGGGATCCCCCGAGTCGACCCGGGCAGCCTTCCCCGGGTAGGCGACGGTCCCGATCGCGAAGAGGGGGGCCTTGCCGGTGTCGGCGCCGCCCTGGGGGTCCAACGCCTCGAGCGCTGCTTCGGTCGCCTCGGGAACCTCGTCCGGGGTCGAGAAGAGGATCGGCGCCCGCACCGGCGGGGCCATCAGGACGGCGGCGGCGATCGCCCCGGCCCAGTCTTCTTCGCCGACCACGGTGACCGCCGCCGGTCGCTGCGCGTCGGCGGTCGAGGGGAAGGCGGCGAGGGCGGCGCCGGCGGCGTTCGCGGTCGGGTCGGAGCCGCCGATCCGGGTCGTGTTGTTGGTCGCGAAGCTCGGATAGCCGAGCGCATCGGCGCTCTGCGAGGACGGTGCCCCCGCGTCGTTCCCGCCGCCGACTGGAGCCGGTGCGGGCGCCGGGGTGTCGGTGCTGTCCTCACCGCCGGTGCCGCCGACGATCGCGATGACGATGAAGACCACCGCCAGAACCACGAGGGCGGCCAGCAGCTTCGGCGCCCCCGGCTTGGAGGCCTTCCGGGCATCGCCGGAGCCCTGTGGCTTCGACCCGGGCTTGTCCTCCGTCTGCGGCTGTGGAGTCCTCTCCGGCTCGGGCTTCGGTTTCGGCGGCGCCTCAGCCGGCTTTTCGTCGGGTTTCCTCTCCTCCGCCGGGACGTCGGCGTTGATCGGCCGCTTCGGGATCACCGGGGAAACGTACCGGGGCACCTGGCGCCCGGAGGAGTAAAGTCCCGGACTGGCTGACTGACCAGTCAATCGGTAGGCGCCAGAGAGAGGAAGAGGATGGATTTCGCACTCAACGAGGAGCAGCAGGAGTTCAAAGCGCGGTGCCGGAAGTTCTCCAGCGAGGTGATCCGGCCGGTCGCGCGCAAGCACGACGAAGAGGAGAGCATCCCCTGGGAGGCGATCAAGGAGGCGCGGAAGCAGGGCTTCGGCGGCCTCGAGGCGATCCAGCGGAACGCGTCGGACCCCGAGGGTCAGATGCAGGTGATCTCCGCCGAAGAGTTCCACTGGGGCTGCGCCGGGATCGCCCTGGCGATCAGCGGCTCCGGTCTCGCCGCCGCCGGCATCGCCGCCTCCGGCACCCCGGAGCAGATGCAGCGCTGGGTGCCCGAGTGCTTCGGCACGGGCGAGGAGATCAAGCTCGGCGCCTACGCGGTGACCGAGCCGCAGGCCGGCTCCGACGTCAAGAGCCTGAAGACGACCGCCAAGCGCGACGGCGACGAGTGGGTCCTCAACGGGACCAAGGTCTTCATCACCAACGGCGGCATCGCCGACATCCACGTCGTCGTCGCCACCGTCGACCCGGCGCTTGGCACCCGCGGCCAGGCCTCCTTCGTCGTCGCCAAGGGGACCCCCGGCCTCTCCCAGGGCAAGAAGGAGACCAAGCTCGGGATCCGCGCCTCCCACACCGCCGAGATCGTCCTCGAGGACTGTCGCATCCCGGTCGACCACCTGCTCGGCGGCGAGGAGAAGCTCGAAAAGAAGCTGCAGCGGGGCCGCGAAGGGAAGAAATCCCGCGGCGCCGACGCGCTGGCGACGTTCGAGATCACCCGGCCGCTGGTCGGCGCCTCGGCGCTCGGCATCGCCCAGGCGGCGTACGAGTGGACCCTCGAATACCTCGACGGGCAGAGCGAAGGCGGGGTGCCGATGCTGCAGGCGCAGCGGATCCAGCAGACGCTGGCCGACGTCGCGACCGAGATCGAATCGGCGCGGCTGCTCGTCCAGCGCGCAGCCTGGATGGGCCGCAACGGGGTGCCGATGACCGGCGGCCAGGGCTCGATGTCGAAGCTCAAGGCCGGCGACGTGACGATGTGGGCGACGACGACGCTGATGGACCTGGTCGGCCCCTACGCGCAGAGCACCGAGTGCCCGCTGGAGAAGTGGTTCCGCGACGCGAAGATCTACCAGCTGTTCGAGGGCACGGCCGAGATCCAGCGGATGGTCATCTCGCGGATGCAGGCGCGCGAGTACGCCGAGCGCCTCGGCTACGCCGCCGAAATCGCGACGGAGACGATCAAGAAGGAGCCCGTCGCCGTCTGACCTTTCCCGCCGACGGGCCTATTTCCCGACATATAGGCGGGTTTGAGGCCCATCGGCACCCGTATCCTCGATGCGTGCACGGACCGGGTCACAGTCATAGTCACGCCCTCGACGCGCGCCGCGCGGACAGCCGGCGGCGGATGTGGTGGGCGCTGTGGATCAACGTCGGCCTGCTCCTGGCCGAGGCGATCGGCGGGATCGTCACCGGCTCGCTGGCGGTGCTCGCCGATGCCGGCCACCTCCTCTCCGACGCCGGCTCGATCGTCCTCGCCCTGATCGCTGCGCGGCTGGCGTCGCTCCCGGCCGCCGGCCGCCGCACCTTCGGCTACCAGCGCTCGGAGGTGCTCGCGGCGCTGGTCAACGGGTTGCTGCTGGTGGCCGTCAGCGTCGCCGTCGCGATTGCCGCCCTCGGCCGCTTCTCCGACCCGCCCGCGATAGACGGCTGGGGGGTGCTGGCGCTCGGCGTCTTCGGCCTCGCCGGCAACGCCGCGGCGACGATCGTCCTCGCCCGCGGCCAGCGCGACGACCTCAACCTCGAGGGCGTCCTGCGCCACTCGGCCGCCGACGCGCTCGGCTCGATCGGGGTCGTCGTCGCCGGCGCCTTCGTCCTGCTCGGCGGATCGCCGGTCATCGATCCGATCGTCGGCCTGCTGATCGCGGCCCTGATCCTCGCCTCCTCCTGGCGGCTGATCAAGGAGCCGGTCGACGTGCTGATGGAGGCGGCTCCCGCCGGTGTCGACGTCGACGGGGTGGGGGCCACGATCTGCCGCGAGCAGGGAGTGCGCTCGGTCCACGACCTCCACGTCTGGACCGTCACCTCGGGCTTCGGCGCAATTGCCGCACACGTCGTCGTCGCGCAGGGAGTCGACCGCGACCTGATCCGCCGCCGCCTCGAGCTGACCCTGCGCGAGAGCTACGGGATCGAGCACACGACGCTGCAGATGGAGGAGGAGGCAAGCCAGGAGCTCCTCCACGTCGAGAATGTCGCGGGTCGCTGAACACCCAGTAGCTGAACCTTGGCCTACTTAATTTTAGTAGTTCAGAGGTCCGATCTGTTAGGCGGTCGGCGCCGATGGGGTAAGCAAACAGCGGATGATCAGGCAGGCAAGGAGCTATCTGCTGGGCGCGATGTCGGGAGCGGGGCTGATCGCGGTCGCCGTCGTCGCCTTTGTTCTGCTTGTTTCGGCGCAGGTATTCGAGAACTTCCCGATCCGCGGCCTGATCGGCAGCGACGACGAGGTCGCGGTCTCCGCCGCCGAGACGGCGGATGCGGCTGCGGTTTCTGCGGGAGCGGCCGGCGCAGGTGCCGGCGCGACGGCCGCAGGTGGTAAAGGTGGCGGTGACGCGGCCAATGGCGGCGGCGCGAGAGGCGGTAACGGAACGGCTGGCGGCGGCGAACAGGGCGTCGGCGGCACCGGCCAGCAGCCCGGCGGTACCGGTGGAGGCCGTGGGGGAGAAGCCCCGGGCGGCGGGGGTGGCTCGACGCCGAACCAAACCCCTGGCGGCTCATCCGGCGACTCCGGCGCGGCGTCCAGCGGCGGCGGAGGTGGCGGTAGCGGCGGCGGTTCAGGGGGAAGCGGCGGCTCCGGTGGCGGCAGCGGGGGGACGACCCCTTCCACGACCACCGAAAAAGTCACCAGCACCGTCAACGAAACGGTCAACCAGGTCGACGAAACGGTGACCGGCGGCGCCCTCGAGGAAACCGGCGTCACTCAGGTCACCGAAGAAACGGTCGATGGTGTGGTCGGGCCGGAATCGCCGGTCGGCAAAGTCGTCGACGAAACGGTCGGCGCCGTCGAAGGCATCCTCGGCGGCAAATAGTTCCCCCGACCATCGCCTGGTTCCTTTTGCACCCATGACGTGCAAAAGGAACCACGGAACGGGGGCGGCCCCTGGTTAGGGCCTAATCGTCAAAATGCCCGTCCTATGGCGGAGCGAGGACAGGCGGGTTCGGTGGCGAGCGATCCGATCGCGGGATCGGCGGTCTTCCCGCAGGGCAGCGGCGTCAACGCGAAGGGTCATCTCGAGGTGGCCGGCTGCGATGCGGTACAGCTGGCCGAGGAGTTCGGCACTCCCGCCTACATCTACGCCGAGGACGACATCCGCGCCCGCGCCCGCGCCTACCGCGGCGCCTTCGCTGGCCGCACCGACGACTTCGAGGTCCTCTTCGCCAGCAAGTCGCTGCCCTGCACTGCCGCCTACCGGCTCCTCGCCGAGGAGGGGCTCTCGGTCGACGTCGCCTCGGGCGGCGAGCTGCACATGGCGCTCGGTGCCGGCTTCGACCCCGACCGCATCCACATGCACGGCAACAACAAGTCCGACGCGGAGATCCTCTTCGCCGCCCGCGCCGGCATCCGCCACCTGATCCTCGACTCCTTCGACGAGATCGAGCGCTGCGAGCGGCTGCTCGAGGAACCGCAGCGGGTGCTGATCCGGGTCACCCCGGGGATCAAGCCCTCGACCCACGACTACATCACCACCGGCCAGCTCGACTCCAAGTTCGGGTTCGGCTTGGAGGACGGCCTGGCGGCGAAGGCGATCGAGCGCGTCCTCGCCTCCGAGAAGCTGGAGCTGGTCGGGCTGCACGCCCACATCGGCTCGCAGATCTTCGAGCTCGAGCCCTACACGCTGGCGATCCGGGCGCTCGGCGAGCTCGCCGGCGAGTGGTGCCGGGTCGTCGACGTCGGCGGTGGCCTCGGCGTCGCCTACACCCACGAGGACGAGCCGCCCTCGATCGAGGCCTACGTCGACGTCAAGGTCCGCGGCGTCGCCGAGGTCTTCGGTCCGGGGGTGCGGATCCTGGTCGAGCCAGGGCGCTCGCTGGTCGCCAACGCCGGCCTCACCGCCTACCGCGTCGGCACCGTCAAGGAGATTCCCGGTGTACGCACCTACGTCGCCGTCGATGGCGGCATGTCCGACAACCTCCGGCCGATGCTCTACGGGTCGAAGTACGAAGCGCTGATCGCCGACCGCGCCGCCGCCCCGGCCGAGACGCTGGTGACGATCGCCGGCATGCACTGCGAGTCCGGCGACGTGATCGTCCGCGACACGCTGCTCGCCGAGCCCGCCGTCGGAGATGTCCTCGTCACCCCCGCCACCGGCGCATACGGTTACGCGATGGCCAACAACTACAACGGCGTGCCCCGGCCGCCGGTCGTCTTCTGCCGCGACGGCGAGGCCAGAGTCGTGGTTCGGCGCGAGACCTACGAGGACCTGACGGCGAGGGACGTCTAGCGCCGTGGCCTCCGAAGGCTCCAAACCCGTGCGCATCGGCCTGCTGGGATGCGGCACGGTCGGCGCCGCCTTCGCCGAGCTGCTGGCCGAGCGGGCCGACGCGGTCGAGGCGGCGACCGGGCGGCGGCCGGAGATCGCCGGCACCCTGACCCGCAGCGAAGGGGACTTCGAGGCGATCCTCGCCGGCTCGGATCTGATCGTCGAGCTGATGGGGGGGACCGAGCCCGCCCGCGAGCACGTCTTGGCGGCGCTGCGGGCCGGCAAGCCCGTCGTCACCGCCAACAAGCAGCTGCTCGCCCAGCACGGCGACGAGCTCTTCGCGGTGGCGCGGGAGGCCGGGGTCCAGCTCCGCTTCGAGGCGGCGGTCGCGGCGGTGATCCCGATCGTGCGGACGATCCAGGAGGGCTTCGGCGTCACCGAGATCGCCAAGGTCTTCGGGATCGTCAACGGCACCACCAACTTCATCCTCACCGAGATGGCGGCGAGCGGCGCCGGCTACGACGAGGTGCTGGCGCGGGCGCAGGAGCTGGGCTACGCCGAGGCCGACCCCTCCGATGACGTCAGCGGCGCCGACGCGGCGGCAAAGATGGCGATCCTCGGCCGCCTCGCCTTCCACACCCCGGTCACCCTCGCCGAGGTCTCCTACGAGGGGATCGAGGCGATCCAGCCCGACGACCTCGCCTACGCCAAGGAGCTCGGCCTCTCGCTGAAGCTGCTCGGCGTCGCCGAACGCCGCGACGGCGGCATCAGCGTCCGCGTCTTTCCCTGCTTCCTCTATCCCGGCCACCCGCTGGCGCCGATCGAGGGGCCGTTCAACGCGGTGATGGTCGAGGCGCCGGCGATCACCGAGGTGACGATGTCGGGACCCGGCGCCGGCGGCGTGCAGACCGCCTCGGCGGTGCTCGGCGACGTCGTCTCGATCCTCGCCGGCGACGCGCCGGTGCACGAGACCCGGGTCGAGCTGCCGATCGTCGAGGACGTCAGCTCCTCCTTCTACCTGCACCTCGAGGTCGCCGACCGGCCGGGCGTGCTGGCGCGGGTGGCGGCGGTGCTCGGCGACCACGAGATCTCGGTCAAGAGCTTCGTCCAGCGCGGGACCGGCTCCGACGCGCGGCTGGTGATGGTGATCCACGAGTGCCTCGAGTCGCTCTTCGCGGCGGCGGTCGAGGAGCTGGGCAGGCTCGAGGACCTGCGCTCGCCGCCACGTTCCATTCGTGTCATCGAGGAGGAGTACTAGTGGCGGCGGGGCTGATCGACCGCTACCGCGACCGGCTCTCGCTCGAGCCGGGCGATCCGGTGGTGACCCTGAACGAGGGCTCGACCCCGCTGATCGAAGCGCCGCGGCTCTCGGAGCGGATCGAGGCCAAGGCCTACCTCAAGTTCGAGGGTCTGAACCCGACCGGGTCGTTCAAGGACCGGGGGATGACGGTCGCCGTCTCGCGGGCGAAGGGGCGTGGGGCGCAGGCGATCATCTGCGCCTCGACCGGCAACACCGCCGCCAGCTGCGCCGCCTACGCCGCCCGCGCCGGGCTGCGCGGGGCGGTGATCGTGCCGGAGGGCAAGATCGCGATCGGCAAGCTCGCCCAGGCGCTGATGCACGGCGCCCGCGTCGTCGCCCTGCAGGGGAATTTCGACGACGCCCTGCGGATCGTCCGCGAGCTCTCGCAGAAGCACCCGATCGAGCTCGTCAACTCGGTCAACCCGCACCGGATCGAAGGTCAGAAGACGGCCGCCTTCGAGGTGGTCGAGGACCTCGGAGAAATGCCCGGCGCCCTGGCGATCCCGGTTGGCAACGCGGGCAACGTCACCGCCTACTGGCGCGGCTTCCGCGAGGTGGCCGCCGGGGGCGATCCGGAGCTCGGCAAGCTCGAGGCCCAGAAGCCGGTTCTCTACGGGTTCCAGGCCGAGGGAGCGGCGCCGTTGGTCTCGGGCGAACCCGTGGCCAATCCCGAGACCGTCGCCTCGGCGATCCGGATCGGCAACCCGGCGCGCTGGGAGGAGGCGATGGCCGCCTTCACCGCCTCGCGCGGCCGTGTCGCCGCCGTCTCCGACGAGCAGATCCTGGGCGCCTACCGCTGGCTCGCCGACAACGAAGGCGTCTTCTGCGAGCCGGCCAGCGCCGCCTCGGTCGCCGGCCTCCTCGCCCACGGCCTGCCGGTCGTCGAGGGCGCCGCTCGCCCCGAGACCGTCGTCTGCGTCCTCACCGGCCACGGGCTCAAGGACCCCGACACCGCGCTCGGCAAAGCCCCCGCGGTGATCAACTGCGACAACGACCTCAGCGCCGTCGAGCGCGCTGTGTTCGACTAGGTCCCTGTCCGTGACCGCGCGCCACCGGCTCGTCCGCGTCCCCGCCTCCTCGGCCAATCTGGGTCCCGGCTACGACGCGATGGCGGCGGCGATGGCGCTGCACCTGGAGCTGGAGGTCGAAGAGGCGGGCGAGTTCTCCTTCGACCCCGGTGGCCTGGAGGTCTCGACCGGGCGCGACAACCTGGTCGTGCGGGCCTTCGAGAGTCTGCGACCGGCGGACGGGATCGCCTTCCGGCTGCGCAGCGAGATCCCCCTGGCGCGGGGTCTGGGGTCGAGCGCGGCGGCGATCGTGGCCGGGCTGGCCGCCGCCGACCATCTCTACGAGCTGGCTCTCGACAAGGAGGAGGTGCTGGCGCGGGCGACCGAGATCGAGGGACATCCCGACAACGTCGCCGCGGCGATATACGGGGGGTTCGTCGTCTGTGGGGACGGGGAGGGCGGCCCGACGGCGGCGCGCTTCGACCCGCCCGAGGGGCTGGAGGGGATCGTCGTGATCCCCCCCGACGAGGTCTCGACCGAGCGGGCGCGCGAGGCGATCCCGCTCGAAGTGCCGCTCGCCGACGCCGTCGCCAACGTTTCCGCCGCGGCGATGCTGGTGCTCGGCCTGCGCAGCGCCGACCTCGATCTGCTCGCCGGTGGCCTGCGCGACAGCATCCACCAGGAGCGCCGTCGCGACCTCTACCCGCGCTCGATGGAGATCGTCGATTCGGCGCGGGGGCTGGGGGCGCTGGGGGCGACGATCTCCGGCGCCGGCCCGACCGTGCTGGTCTGGACCACCTGGCAGGAGGCCGGCAACGTCGCCGCGGCGCTGGAGGAGCGCTGTGCCGGTTGGGCCGAAGTGAAACGGCTGCCCTTCGACCCGCTCGGCGCCGACGTCCCCGAGCTTTAGTGCCTATCCAAAACCCCCCACGCACGCCTGGCGGCGCCCGACCCTTCGCGGGGCGTCGTCCTCAGTCGGCCAAATGGCGCTGCCATTCGGCCTCCCTGCGTCCTACCCCCGCTCGGTCGGGCACTCGCCAGCCGCACGCGCGAGTTTTTGGATAGGCACTTAGGCGATGGACTGGGTGGTGCAGATCGGGCTGGTCGAGCTGGCGCTCGGCGGCCTGCTGGGCTGGGCGATGGTGATCCGCGGCGAGCGGCCCGAGTGGCTGCGGCGGATCGGCGTCGTCGCCCCGCAGCGGATTCGTCAGGTCCACCTCGACTACGTGATGATGGGTCTGATCCTGATCGGGGTCGGCCTGGCGGTCCCAGATCTGCCGACCACGGTTGCAGCCGCGCTCGTCTTCGGGACGTTCGTCAACCCCTTCCTCTTCGTCCCGCTCGCCTGGGACCCCGACGCCGAGAAACAGCTCTGGTACCGGGCGCTGGCGGTCGTCTCGTTTATCGGGGTGAGCGGCGGGCTGGTCGCCGCGGCAATCGTCGGGCCCGGCTGAACCTCTGCTGATTCCGGCACCCGGCGCGATTAGGATCGCGCCATGCCGACCCACCTGAAGCCGAAGCTGCTCCTGTCCGCTCTCGTCCTCGCCGCGCTGCTGGCGCTGCCCGCCACCGCGGGCGCGACGCTGAGCTACGTGAAGAACCCTTTCAACGCGACGGTCTTCGTCGCCGACGACGACGGCAGCGGCGCCCGCAAGATCGAGACCGGCCACAACCCGCACGTCGCTCCCGACGGTCTCTCGGTCGCCTACCTGCACGAAGGTGCGAAGAGAGCACAGGAATTGAAGGTCGCTCCGGCCACCGGCGGCGTCGGGACTACGCTGATGACCAACCTGCGCGAAGCCTTCTATGTCACCTGGTCGCCCGACTCGAAGACGATCGCGGCACTGCGCGGCCCTGAACTCGGCAAGCGCAAGCTGGTTCTGATCGATGTCGCCACCGGCCTGCAGAGCGTCGCCGCCCAGGGCTTCTTCAGCGGCTTCAGCTTCTCCCCGGACGGGACCGAAATCGTATACGCGTTGGCCCAGAGCGAAAAATACCCCCCGCGCAGCGACGTCTTCCGCTTCCCGGTCCCGATTCCGGGCGTGGTCAACGTCCGCGCCCCGGAACCGGTGCGGCTGACCAGCGACCACCGCTCCTCGCAACCGCTCTGGGGCCCGCAGAAGATCGTCTTCGTCAAGACCGTGGAAGCCGGGAAGCGGCCGTATGGGCCGAAGAACGAGCTCTTCCTGATGAACTCGCAGGGCAAGGGAGTCAAGCGCCTGACCCACACCAAGGTCGACCCGCTCCTGCAGGGCCTCTTCCCGACCGATTGGTCGGCCAACGGCTCCCGGCTGCTGACCGAGTTCCAGGGTCAGGACACGAGCTATGCGGTCGTCGTCAACCCGAAGACCGGCGCCCAGCGCCCGGTCGCGGGGACCGGCGAGCAGGGCTTCGTCGGCACCGACCTCTCCGCCGACGGCAAGCTGGTGCTCGGCTTCAACGGCGGCTTCGACCCGGGTCTGCGCAACCACAAGGTGCAGACCGTCCCGTACTCCGGCGGCAAGCCGAAGACGCTGGTCAAGGAAGCGTTCGAACCGAGCTGGAACCGGTGAGTGTCGACTTATTGACCCATGTGGGCACCTAAGTCGACACGTCTAGTCGAGCAGCCCCACCTGGCGCAGGATCGAGACGCTGTCGGAGTAGACGTCCTTGCGCTTGACCAGGCCGTCCTCGAAGGGGATCACGTCGAGGCCGTCCCACTCGACCCGGAGGCCGGTTGGCTCGGCGACCAGGTCGCCGCGGCGCATCGTGTTCGCGTGGGTCGCCGAGGCGGTCCATTCCTGCACCACCAGCCCCTCACGCAGGTAGAGGCGCCGGGTGGCGAAGGCGATGTCGGGCCAGGTCTCGAAGATCGAGCCGATGTGGGCGCGGGCCTCCTCGCCGACAGCCGACTCGCCCGCGGTGTGGTTCTCGAAGACCATGCTCGGCGCGTGCATCGCCATGATCGCGTCGAGGTCGTGCTCGTTCCAGGCCGCGTTGTAGCGGTCGATCGCCTCGCGCAGCGCCTCGGGGGAGTCCTTGCTCGGTTCGGTCATCGGGGTTAGGGTCGAACCTAATGGCGGCGAACTACACGATCAAGCACCGGGACGAATTCGAGCGGATGGAGGGGTCGGGCGAATCCACCTGGCTGCTCGCGCGCAAGGCCTGTGGGACGACCGCCTTCGGCTACAACCTGGTCGAGATTGGGCCCGGCGGGCAGATCCCCGAGCACGATGAGTCCGGCAGCGGCCAGGTCGAGCTCTACGTGATCCTCGAGGGGGAGGCGGTGCTGCGGCTCGACGGAGAGGACCACCCGGCGCCGGCCGGCACTTTCGCCTCGGTCGAGCCCGCAGCGACCCGCACGATTCTCAACCGTTCCGAGGGCACGGTCACGGCGCTCCTGGTCGGAGTCGAGCCGGACGGCGGCTACGAGCCGATGTCGTGGGCTTGACCCGGTTCGCCTTTTTGCCGCATAACGCAGCAAAAGCCGAACCCGCCGGGTGGGGCACTGGTTCGTCCCTATAATCCGGAAACTCGTCAACCCGTCGCGCGCCCGCTCGAAGAAGGCGTGGAACCCGGGAGGTCCAATTGAAGACCCAGTCCGATCGCAGCGCTCCGGTTGAGCGCTACTCGCCAGAGCGCCCCTACCGGCCGCTTGTCTCGCCGCCCAGCGTCGAGGACAAAGACGCCTGTGCCATCTATGCCTCGGTCCGCAAGGACGCGACGCCGAGCCATGAGCCGATCGAACTGGCGATTCCCGCCCTGCAGAAGATGCTCCACCGCGCCGGCAACGTCGACGGCGAGGGGGACGGCTGCGGCCTCCTGCTCGACATCCCGCGCAAGATCTGGGCCGAGGAGGTCCGCACCGGCGGCCATGACCCCTCGCTCGCCACCGACGAAGCCTTCGCCGTCGCCCACGTCTTCGTCGAGCGCTCCCAGGACGTCGAGAAGATCATGCACGACGCCCGCGAGCTGCTCGACGAAGGCGGTTTCCGCGTCCTCGCCGAGCGCGTCGGCGTCGTCGACTCGCCCGCGCTGGGCCCGACCGCGCGCGAGGAGGAGCCGATCTTCTGGCAGCTCGCCGGCCTCGTACCCGACAGCGGCAGCCGCGACGCGGTTCTCTTCGACCTGATGATCTGCCTGGAGAAAGAGCTCGGCGTCCATATCCCCTCCTTCTCCGCCACCACCTGCGTCTACAAGGTGATGGGCGCGCCGAAGGTGCTCGGCGAGTACTACCCCGACCTGCGCGATCCCCGCTTCGAGACGATCGGCTGCTTCGGCCACAACCGCTACTCGACCAACACCTGGCCTTCGTTCAAGCGGGTCCAGCCCTTCTCGGTCCTTGGCCACAACGGCGAGATCAACACGATCCAGCAGCTGCGCCAGGAGGCGAAGATGCTGTCGGTCCCGATCCAGCCCGACTCCTCGGACTCGCAGGACCTCAACCGCACGATCGACGCTCTCGTCAGCCGCGAGCGTTTCAGCCTCGCCGAGGCGATGGAGATGGTCGTGCCGCCGATCGTCGAGGAGGTCCGCGGCCTGCCCTCCGATCTGCACGCGTTCTACATGTACCTGCACCAGACGATGGGGCCGTTCGCACAGGGCCCGGTCGCCCTGATCGCCCGTCACTCCGACGAGTGCGTCTTCTCCGCCGACGCGATGGGCCTGCGCCCGCTCTGGCAGGTGGAGACCGAGGACGACTTCGTTTTCAGCTCCGAGCCCGGCGTCGTCTCGGTCGAGAAGATGTGCTCCGAGCCGAAGCCACTCGCCCCCGGCGAGAAGGCGCTGGTGCTGATCAACCGTGGCGCGCGCAGTTCGACCCTGCACCCGCATGACCAGATGTTGCGGATCGTCTGCGACCGCTGGCTGGCACGGAACGGGGTCGAGGAGGTCGCCGGCTACGACCGTGCCCTGGAGACCGGCGGCCCGCTCGAGGGCCAGGACGTCCCCGGCTACTCCGACGCCGGCCCCGAGGAGCCGGTCAAGGTCTCCGACCGCGTCCTCGCCGGCTTCGGCTGGCAGCGCGACGACGTCAAACTCGTCCAGCAGATGGCCTCAAACGGGGCCGAGCCGGTCGGCTCGCTCGGCTACGACGGCCCGCTGGCGGCGCTCTCGCCCGAGCGCCAGAACCTCGCCGACTACTTCAAGGAGACGGTCGCCGTCGTCACCAACCCGGCGATCGACCGCGAACGCGAGATGGAGCACTTCTCGACCCGCACCCTGTTCGGCCGGCGACCCTCGCTCGACAACGCCAGCGCCGACACCGGAACCGTCGAAACCGGGTTCCCGGTGATCCTCGGCGGCCACCACGGCCTGGCGCCGCTGGCCGACAAGGCCTACCGGGCGATCGCTCGCGACCACGACACCTACCTGCTCGAGGACCTCTGGGAGGAGTTCCGCGGCCGCGCCGCCGCGGTCGACATATCCCTGCTCGAGTCGGAGACGACCAAGGGCGCGATCGACCGGATCAAGCAGGAGGCGGTGAAGAAGGTCCGCAACGGCTGCGAGCTGCTGATCCTCACCGACCGCACCGTCTACGACGCCGAGCGGCGCTACCTCGATCCCCACCTGGCGACCTCGGCGGTCGACCAGGCGCTGAAGCAGTTCAAGGTCGAGGCCGGCGAAGAGAACCTGCGCCGCCGCTGCGGCCTCGTCCTGCGCGCGGCCTCGATCCGCAACGTCCATGACGTGATGCTGGCTCTCGGGCTCGGCGCCAACGGTGTCTGCCCGTACACGATGGTCGAGGTGATCTGCGTCGAGGACTACGAGTCCGACGTCTCCAACCTCTGCGCGGCGCTCCGCAAAGGGATCGAGAAAGTGATCTCGACGATCGGGATCCACGAGGTCCGCGGCTACGCGCGCCAGTTCAGCTCGATCGGGGTCAAGCCGGAGCTGGCGGAGATCTTCCAGACCGAGTTCTACGCCGCTTCGGAGAAGGCCGGCAAGGGCTTTGCCGACCTCGACGAGGACACCAACGCCCGCGCCCACGCCCTCAGCGGCGACGATGCGGCGGCGAAACCGGCGAAGACGTTCCGCTTCTACCCGAAGGTCTACAAGGCGGCGATCGCGACTGCCAACGGCACCGGGACCTACGAGGAGTACTCGCAGAAAGTCCGCGACCTGGAGAAGCAGAGCCCGATCTCGATGCGCCACATCATGGGGCTGAAGGGCGATCGCCCGGCGGTCGATCCGGCCGACGTCGACGCCGGCGTCGGCCACCACGATTACCCGATCGTGATCTCTTCCATGAGCTTCGGCTCGCAGTCCGAGCCGGCCTTCCGCGCCTACGCCGACGCGGCGAAGGCGATCAACGTCCTCTGCATCAACGGCGAGGGTGGCGAGATCCGCGACATGTACGGCCAGTACCGCAACTGGCGCGGCCAGCAGGTGGCCTCCGGGCGCTTCGGCGTCTCGGCGGAGATGCTGAACAGCTCCTACGTCGCCGAGATCAAGATCGGCCAGGGCGCCAAGCCCGGCGAGGGCGGCCACCTGCCCGGCAAGAAGGTCTCCGAGAAGGTCGCCGCCGCGCGTAACGCCGCGCCCGGCACCGACCTGATCTCGCCCTCCAACAACCACGATCTCTACTCGATCGAGGACCTGGCCGAGCTGATCGACGAGCTGAAGACCGTCAACCCGGACGTGCGGGTCTCGGTCAAGGTCCCGGTGGTGCCGAACATCGGCACGATCGGCCTGGGGATCGCCAAGGCCGGCGCCGACATCATCACCCTCTCGGGCTTCGAGGGCGGCACCGGCGCCGCGCGCCAGCACGCCCTGCGCCACGTCGGCCTGCCGAGCGACATCGGCACCCGCGCCGTGCACCGGGCGCTGATGGAGGCCGGGTTGCGCAACCGGGTCGAGATCTGGGCCGACGGCGGCTACCGCACCGGCCACGACATCGTCAAATTGCACTGCCTCGGCGCCAACCGCGTCGGTTTCGGCACCCTGGCGATGGTCAGCCTCGGCTGCACGATCTGCCGCGGCTGCCAGCTCGACACCTGCCACGTCGGGATCGCGACCCAGATCGAGACCCCGGCCGAAGCGGAGGCCCACGGGCTGAAGAAGTTCACCCCGCAGGAGGTCGACCGCGCCGCCGAGAGCTGCGCCCGCTTCTTCTCCTCGATGGGCGAGGAGGTCAAGCAGGTGGTCGCCTCGCTCGGCTACGACCGCGCCCAGGACCTGGTCGGCCGCTACGACCTGCTCGAACAGGTCGCGGCCAAGGACACGGTCGACCTGACGCCGCTGATCGAACCGCTGGAGGAGTACCTCGACCTCGAACCGCTCGACATGCCGGTCGCCGCGGAGGCGGAGGCACGGGCCGAAGCGGGCCTCGTCGTGGCGCGTCCGATCCGGATGGAGGCGAAGCAGGCCTCGAGCCAGATCGCCGCGCTGGCGCCGGAAATCTGCTCCGGCAGCACCGTTCGCAGCCAGTTCCCGCGGGCGACCGACGCCAACGACCGCGTGCTCGGGACCGAGCTGGCCGGGGCGATCGCCCGCTCGCGGATCTTCGACGACGGCCCCGAGGGGAGCGAAGACGACGTCCTCGCCAGCCTCGAGTTCAACGGCGGCTCCGTTGCCGGCCAGGGCCTCGGCGCCTTCAACTCCTACGGGGTCAACATCCGCGTCGAGGGCGGCGCCCAGGACGGCGTCGGCAAGACGATGCTGGGCGGGCGGATCTCGATCCTCAAGGGCAAGGGCGCCCGCGGCAAGCGCCTCAATGGCTCGGTCGGCAAGTCCTTCGCCTACGGCGCCCAGCGCGGCAAGCTCTACGTCCAGGGGAGCGCCGACTCGCGCTTCTGCATTCGCCTCTCCGGGGCCGACGTGGTAATCGCCGGCGAGCCCGAGAGCCCGATCGACGACAGCCGGGGCTCGCTCGCCAACCGCGCCAACATCAAGGGCTTTGCCTTCGAGTACATGACCAGCGGCCGCGCCGTCGTCCTCGGCGACATCGGCCCCTGGGCATGCGCCGGCATGACCGGCGGCCGCGTCTACGTCCGCCAGAACGCCTTCGGCATCGACCGCAGCGCGATCGAGCGCCGCCTGGGCGCGGCGCCAAAGTCGAGCTCAAGGACCTCGACGCCGAGGCCCTGATCGACCTCGACGACCTGCTGGGCGGCTACGCAGAGGAGCTCCGCGCCACCGGCCAGGACGAGGAGGCCAACCGTGTCCTCGACCTGGCCGCCGACGCGACGAGCAACTTCCTGATGATCGTCCCGTTCAAGGTCCAGGCAGACCCGAGCATCTCCACCGAGTGATCTGGCACGCGCCTGGCGGCGCCAGACGCTGCGCGGGGCGGTGTCCTCAGTCGGCCAAATAGCGCTGCTATTCGGCCTCCCTGCGTCCTAGCCCCGCTTGGTCTGGCGCCGCCAGCCACGCACCAGAGAATCTAGAAAACTGAAGGAGGGGGCTTGCCCTCGAGCCGATCGGCGATCGCCCGGACCTCGCCGAGGAGCCCGTCGAGCATGCGCTCGGTGTCGGAGTGGATGCGCCACTCGGTCATCCGGCGCTCGGCGTCCATGCTGTCCAGGCGTTGCTCGAGGGTGGCGGTGCGGTTCTCGAGCTTGCCCACGCGGCGGTTGGTCTGCTTCTGCGACTTGCGGACGCGGGTCTTGACGTAGCGGCGCAGGTCCTCCTGCATCGTGTCGAGCTCGCGGCGGATGTCGCTGTTGAGTGGCGCGCTTTGCTCGTCGAGCATCTGCTCGACCCCGCGGCGGACGCGCTCGATCTCGCTCGTGCAGCTCGGCACGGGCCCGCTCGGCGGAAGCCGAGATCGACTCCTCGCCCGAGGGGAGGTTGGGATCATCCGGAGGCGTAGCGCTCACCGGCCGCATCGTAGGGACGGGGGTGGCCGGAATCCGCGGCCCGAGCGCCGCGAGACCGCAAAAACTCCTCTTGAGGAGGACTTTTTGCGGTCTCGGCGTTTAGGCGTGGAGGAGGTAGAGGCGGTAATGGCCGATGGCCACCTCGTCGCCTGGCTCCAGTTCGGCCACTTCCACCACGCGGCCGTTGACGAAGATGCCGTTGAGGCTGCGGTCGTCGAGGATGCGCGGGTTCCGCCCCTCGTTGCTGTTGACGATCGCGTGGCGGCGCGAGACGCTGGGGTCGTCGAGGCAGACCTCGGCGGTCGTGCAGCGGCCGATTCGGACCCAGCCCTTGTGCAGGGCGAAGGTGACGATCTCCCCGTCGCTCGCGCATTGCCAGGTGGTAACCGGGCTCGGTCAAGCGCTCGCGCGCTTCGTCCAGCCATGGCGGCGGCTCGGGCTCGGACCTGACGTCGAATTCAACCGTGAGGGAGCCGTGTTCCTGCAGCGAGGAGAAGATCGAGTCGCGGCGGAAGCGGGAGGCGCCGCAGTTGGCGCAGGCCGGCAGCTCGTCGGTCTCGTGGAGGGAGACCTGGGCGCCGCAGACGAGGCAGAAATACGTCCCCGCTCCAGGCATGGTGCCGGTGGCGAATGCCTCGCCGGCTGGACTGGTGCCGGCGGTGTCGAAGATCTGACTCACTCCTTCCCGAAACTGCTTCCCTTTGGGGGTCGCATCGGATATTAGTCCGCCTCCGAGCAGATAGCACTCAAATTTCCCAATGTGGTGCCGTCGGAGCGTCGCATCTAGAATTCGCGCCCCGATGGGTCCGATCAGCGCCGAGATCGAGATCGACGTCCCCCGCGAGCGGGTCTTCGAGACGCTCGCCGACCTCGCCGCCCGGCCCTCCTTCACCGATCACTTCCTCACCGACTTCCACCTCACCCGGATCGATGCCGAGCGGGGTCGGCGCCGGGGCGCGGTTTCGCGTCGACGCGCCGCTGCGCAGCTCTGGATGGACACCGACGATCGTCGCCAGGAGGAGCCGTTCCGGATCGTCGAGGAGGGTCGCGGCGGCCGCGCCAACCGGATCCCCAGCCACACGGTCTGGGAGCTGACCGAGGGCGCCGGCTCGCTCACCAAGGTCCGGGTCTCCTACTGGACCGAGCCGCCGCCCGGTCGACCGGGCCTCGGAGTTGCCAGCGCGGGCTCCTTCTGGCAGCAGCGCGGCTGGCGCGAGGCGCTGCGCCGCCTGCGCGACCAGCTCGAGTCCGACCAGCTCGCCGCCGAGCGGATCGCCGTCGCCGGCGGCAACCGCTACGCGACCGGCATCCCTTAAAGCGCCGCCGATATATAGACTCCGCGCCGCCGATGTCCCCGCACCGCCGCTCACTGCTGTCGCTGCTCGCGCTCCTGGCGCTGCTGCTGCTCGTCGTCGGAGTCTCCGCCTGCGGCTACTCGAGCGACTCCAAGGACGTGGTCGAGGGCGAGCCGGTGGAGCTCGGCGAGCTGCAGTTCAACGTCATCTTCTCGCGCTACCTCAACCCCAACGACAGCGAGGACTGCCGCCTACCTGGTCGGCCAGCCGCCGCCGCCGGAGGGCGAAACCTACTTCGGCGTCTTCTTCGAGGTCCAGAACGAAAGCGACGAGCCGCAGTACGCTGCCCTCGACGCTGACGATCACCGACGCCGGCGACAACAGACCTACGAGGTGATCCCGAGCGAAAGCCTCTACGCCCTCCCGTTCGGCGGCGAAGTCGAATCCCAGGAACAGATCCCGGTCCTCGACTCGACCCCGCAGCAGGGCCCGATCGAGGGCTCGCTCGCGCTCTTCCTGCTGCCCGCCTCGGCTTCCGACAACCGGCCGCTGACGCTCCACATCCCCGGCGCCGACGGCGAAGAAGGCGCCGAAGTCACGCTGGACCTCTAGGAGCGGCCCGGTTCGGGCCCGCTCAGAGCCCGGCCGAGAGCACTTCGGAGGCCACCGGCGCGGCGACTTCGCCGCCCGCGGCTTCGGCTTCGATCAGCAGCACCCCGACCGCCAGCTTGCGCCTTTTCGGCCGGGGCGAAGGCGGCGAACCAGGCGTCCTTGATCTGGACCGGGTTTTCGGCGTTCTCCTGGCCGGGCTTCGGGCCCAGCTCGGCGGTGCCGGTCTTGCCGGCGACCTGGGCCTCGGGGATCGCGCCGGCGGTGCCGGTCCCTTCGGTGACGACGCCGATCATCAGTTCGGTCAGCTCGCCGGCGATCTTCTTCGACATCACCCGCACCGGCTCGGCGTCGGGCCGCAGCTTCTTGTTGGCGACGATCGAGGTCGGCTCGCGGACGCCGTCGTTGCCGATCGTCTGCGCGACGCTCGCCATCTCCAGCGGCGTCGCCAGGACTTCGCCCTGGCCGATCGCCGAGACGCCGAGGTCGATTTCTTCGCCGATTTCGGTCGGGATCGTCGATTCGGCCGGTTCGACTTCGCGCGACGATCTGCGGCGCGTAGAGCGTCGGCGGCGAGTTGAAGCCGAAGCGTTCGGCGGTTTCGACGAGGTCGTCGTTGCCGATCTTCGGGCCCAGCGGCGCGAAGTCGGCGTTGCAGGACTCGGCGAAGGCTTCGCGGAAGGTGCCGCCGCAGTACTCGCCGTTGGCGTTGTTGATGAAGCGGCCGCCGACGTTGATCGCCGTCGGTGATTTCGAATTCGTCGTCGAGCGAGACGACGCCGGCTTCTGCAGCGCGGCGGTCGTGGTGACCATCTTGAAGGTCGAGCCGGGCGGCTGGGGGGCCGAGTAGGCCTGGCCGGCGAGCGCCCGGACGTCGCCCGTTGCGGGCGTCGAGGACGGCGACCCCGCCGGAGCGGCCGGCCAGCGCGGAGACCGCCGCTTCCTGCAGCTCGGGGTCGATCGTCGTCTTCACCGGCGCGCCCGGCTGCGGCTTCGACTTGGCCAGGGTGCGGACCGAGGTGCCGTCGCTCGTCGACCGCCAGCAGCGAGCCGCCGGGCTTGCCGGCGAGGCGGTCGTTGAAGGCCTGCTCGAGGCCGCTGATGCCGACCGGGGTTTCGGGCGGGAACCCGTGGCGGGCCAGCCGCGGCCAGTTCTTCTTCGGCGGCTTCGCCGACTTCGCCGGTGACGTCGATCGCGGCGCTGCCGAGCGGGTGTTCGCGTTCCTCGGCGGGCCCTTCGGCCAGCGGCGTGCCGTCGGCGGCGAGGATCGGCGCCCGTCGGCGCCAGTTCGACCTCGGCTCGCAGGTGCTCGCCCGGCCGCAGGCCCGGGAAGACGAGGCTCGGGTCCCATTCGATGCCGCCTTCGGAGAAGGGCAGCGCGAGCTCGGCTTCGAGGCTGCCGAAGGCGACGGTGGACGACGGTCATCGGCACCGGCACCACCGTGCCGCTCGCCTTCGCTCGGCGGGTCGCCGGGCGAGCCGGCGCTCGAGCGAGCGCAGGGTCGCCACCTGCTCGGCTTCGCGGTAGGCGGCGGTGAATTCGCTTGACGCTGACCGCGCGCCTGCGAGGCGGCGTTCAGCTCCTGGTACATGGCGGCGAAGTTCTCCGCCGCCCAGGCTTCGGCGAAGCGGTTGGCGGCGTCCTTCTCGGGCGAGCCCGGGGCGCCCGTGGCGGCGCCGATCACGAACGCGACGATGCGACCAGCGCCAGCGGGAGGCGTGCGGGTGAGGAGGCGGCGGCGCCGCTCCACCTCGGGCGAAAGATGAGCTCACCGATCGAAAGGTAATACGAGCGATCCCCCGCATGCTTCTATTCACGCGTGACTGTGTTGGACTGGGCGATCGTCGCCTTCACCTTTTCCCTCGGCCCTGTGGGGCTACCGGCAGGGCCTGATCGTCGGCGCGCTGACCCTGCGTCGGCTTCGGCGCCGGCGCCTTCGCCGGCAGCCGCGTCGGGCCGCTGCTCCTGACCAAGGGCTCGGATTCCCCCTATGCCCCGCTCTGCGCCGCCCTCGGGGCGCTGCTGGTCGGCGCCCTGATGGCGGTGACGGTGGAGAGCTTCGCGCTCGGCCTGCGGGAGAGGATCGTCCGCCGGCCCTTCCTGCACGCCGCCGACGGCGCCGGCGGCGCCGCGCTGATCGCCTCCGTCGCGCCTCGGGCTCGCCTGGGTCTTCGGCGCCGTCGCTCCTGCACGCGCCCGCGACCGCGCGCCTGCGCGCCGACGTCCAGGAGTCGGTGATCCTGCGCAGCCTCAACGACGTGCTGCCGCCCACGCGGCCCGCTGCTGAACGCGCTCGACCGCGTCGACCCGGCGCCGACTCGTGCTCGGCCCGGCGGCGCCGGTCGCGCCGCCCGACGCGGAGATCGCCTCCGACCCCGACGTGCTCGACGCCGGCGACTCGGTGGTCCGGGTGCTCAGCACCGCCTGCGGGCTCGGGATCGAGGGCTCGGGCTGGGCGGTCGAACCGGAGCTCGTCGTCACCAACGCCCACGTCGATCGCCGGCGCCGACGACACCACCGTCACCACCCAGGACGGCGTCGAGCTGGAAGCGACGCCGGTCTACTACGCAGCCGCGCCAGCGACCTCGCCCTGCTGCGGGTCGGCGCCGACGCTGCCGCCGCTGCCGATCAGCTCCGAGCGCCGGGAGCGGGAGCGACGGCGGCGGTGCTCGGGCTATCCCGAAAACGGCCCCTACTCGCTCTCGCCGGCGCGGGTCGGCGAGACGCGGGCGACGATCAGCGAGGACTCCTACGGCAACGGGCCGGTCGAGCGCGACGATCATGGCGATGCGCGGCTGCGTTCGCAGCGGCAACTCGGGCGGGCCGCTGGTCGACGCCCGGGGCGATGTTCTCGGGACTGTCTTCGCGGCGACTACCAGTGGGCCGCCGGGCGGGTTCGCGATCCCGGCCGAGCAGGTTCGGGAGGCCCTTAAAGGTGCGAGCGAAGAAGTGGATACGGGTCCGTGTACGGTGACCGGGGTCGCTGTGCGACGGGCTGAAGGACTCCGACCCACCTGCGAGCGCCCTGCCCGTCACTTACGTTCAGTAAGCTCGATTGATGGAGCCGATAGCTCTGCGGCAGGTTCAGGAGAAGGGGGCGAGCGGGGCTGTTTGTCCGCACTTCCACGCCGCGATCGAGTTGATCGGGAAGCGCTGGACGGGTGCCATCGTTTGCGCTCTGACCGAGCGGCCGATGCGCTTCGGCGAGCTCGGCAAGGCGGTTCCGGGGCTCTCGGACCGGCTGCTTTCCCAGCGGCTGCGGGAGCTGGAGGAGGAGGGGCTGGTCGAACGCGAGGTCGAAGCCGGCAACGCCGGTGCGGGTCACCTACTCGCTGACCGAGGCGGGGCAGCAGCTCGACCCGGTCCTCAGCGAGCTCAAGACCTGGGCGCAGGCGTTGGAAGAAAGCCGCGTAGCTTCCCGAGCGCCGGGCGGGGCCCGGATCTCCCCGGTCCCTTCGCCGTCGGCACCTACGCGCGCAGGCTGCAGGAGTGAGATGCGCAAGCGGGCGCGGGTGCAGCTGATCGGCGAGGTGACCGGGGTCGGCCGCAGCAAGGTCCAGGCCTACTTCGAGCTGCGCGACGGCGAGGGCGCGGTTCCCTGCGCGATCTGGCTCAACGACCTCGAGAAAGCTGGGCTGCCGCGAGGGCGGCTCTGCGCGACGGCGCCGAAGTGGTGATCGCCGGCGGGCCCGACTACTACCCCGGCGGCGGCCAGGCCTCGCCCAGCTTCAGCTTCCGCGCCACCCACGTGCGGCTGGCGGGCGAGGGGGACCTGCTCGCCCGCCTCGAGGCGCTGCGCAAGCAGATGCGCGCGGAGGGCCTGTTCGAGCTGCAGAAGCAGTTGCGCGCGGCCGCTGCTGCCGAAGACGATCGGCGTCGTCACGGCCGAGAGCGGCGCCGCCCGGCGCGACCTCCTCGCCGGCCTTGCCCGGCGCGGCTGGGGCGGCACCGTCGTCTGGGCCTTCGCCCCGGTCCAGGACCGCCACGCGGCGCCGGCGATCGCGATGGCGATCCAGGATCTGGCGGCGCGGCCCGAGGTCGAGGCGATCGTCGTCACCCGCGGCGGCGGCAGCCTCGCCGACCTCTGGGCGTTCTGCGACGAGACCCTCTGCCGCACCGTGGCGATGCTGCGGGTGCCGGTGGTCAGCGCCGTCGGCCACGAGCGCGACACGACCCTGATCGACGACGTCGCCGCTGTCGCCTGCTCGACCCCGACCCACGCGGCCGAGGCGGCGGTGCCGCTCGACTGCCTGGCCGCGCGGCGCGAGCCTCGAGCGGTGCGCAGCGGCGCTGCGGCGGGCAGGGGAGGGGGCGATCGGCAGCCGCTCCGGCCACCTCGGCGCCCTGGCGCGGGGGCCGGCGCGGGCCCTGCAGCGCGAGCGCGGCAAGCTCAACCAGAAGATCCGCGAGATCCGCGCCGCCTCCGAACGCGGCCTGCCGATCGCGCCGCGACCCAGCGGCGGATCGGGACCGTGGTCCTGGAGCGGGCGCGGCGGCGTGCGATCGGAGCCGACATGGAGCAAACGGCGGGACGCCCTGCACCGCGCAGCGGTCGCGCTGCGCGCGCACGAGCCCGAGCGCACCCTGGAGCGCGGCTACGCGCTGGCCGAGGACGGCGGGGGGCGAGCCGCTGACCAGCGCCGCGCAGGCCGCGCGCCGCCGAGCGCATTAGCCTTCGTTTCAGCGATGGACGAGTCCGAGCGAGACCCGAGCGGGACGAGCGACGAGCCTGATTCCTACGAGGCCGCGGTGGAGCGGCTGGAGGAGATCATCGACCGGCTCGACTCCGGCCAGGCGGGCCTGCGCGAGACGCTCGAGCTCTGCCGCGAGGGCAAGCGAGCTGGTCAGCTACTGCGCCGGCGAGCTCGACGAGGTCGGCGAGGGCCTGAAGGAGCTGACGGCTCGACGACCTGGCGCACTCGAAGCTCGAGGTCTCGGGGTCCGGAGCAGAGGCCGCGTAGCGCCGGACAGCCGCGGCAGAGGGACCAGTCGCGTTCCTCCGGTGCGGCGACCGGGAACTCGCCGCGGCCGATCCGGGCGATCGTCTCCTCGAGCTCGCCGCGGGCGGCCGCCATCTGCGGCCGGGCCGAGTCTGGTGAGGGCGGGCTCGTCGGGGCGCTCGAGGAAGACGTAGGCGACCTCGACCTCCGCGGCGCCGGAGCGACTCGGCGACGGCGAGGGCGTAGATCGTGCGCTGGGTCTCGTAGCGCGCGGCGCGCTCGGCCGGGGTCGTCGCCGCCGAGACGGTCGGTCTTGTAGTCGACGACCAGTGGCGGGTCTCCCTCGCGCTCGACCAGGAGGTCGATCGAGCCGCGCAGGACGGTGCCGCCGACCCCGAGCAGGAGCGGCACCTCGGCGCGGACCGCGGTCCGCCTCGGCCGCGATCCGCTCGCGCAGCGGCGAGCGGAGCCAGCCGCCGGATCGGGCAGTCCAGCAGACCGCAGCGAGGTCGTCCATCGGCTTCGGCGGTCTCGGCGTCAGCCCCGCTGCGACGGCGTGGCGCTCGGCCAGCTCCAGCGGTGGCTCGCGCCCACCCGTTCGCCTGGCTCCACTCGAGCAGCGCGTGCACGGCGGCCCCGCGGGCGGCGCGCTCCTCCCGCGCCGAAGGCACCGCTTCCTCGTCGCGTGTCGGCGGAGCCGCGCTCGCCCGTCGGCGAGGCCGAGCACCCGCTCCATGTAGAAGCGGTAGGCGCATTCTCCGTAGGCCGATATCGCGGTGTAGGAGAGGGGGCGGCTGGGGACGGTCGGCGGGGTCGGCGCTCGCCGCAGCGGTGCCGGGCCGGCGCCGAGCTTCCTCGCTCGCGCCCCGGGGCGGGCCGCACCTCGGTCAGCTTCCGCACCCGCTCGGGGTCCGAGGGCAGTTGAGTCGGACCGCGATCTCGGAGGGCGGGAAGCTCGAGCTCAAGGCCGGGTCGCGGCAGCCGGGGGCGGGATCGGGACGGTCGAGTCCGCTTCGCGGTCGATCTCGAAGCCGCGGACGATCCGCTCGAGTCACCGAGGTCGAAGGCCTCAGCTCCGTTCGCCTTCTCGGCTTGACCACCCCGCTGAGGATCAGGCGCTCCCGCGCCCTGGTGGCGGCGACGTGGAAGAGCCGCAGGCCCTCCTCGGCGTCGCGCTCGTTCTCGCCTCTCGCAGAGCTCGGTGTGCGAGTAGAGGTTGATCGAGCGGGCGCCGAGCCGTCGCCACTGCATCCCCACCCGGGGGTCGCCGTCGCGGCCGAAGGCGAGCAGCGGGGCGCGGCCGCCGGCAGGCAGGTTGCGGTCGAGGTGGGCCACGGCGACGACCGGCGAACTCGAGTCCCTTGGCGCGGTGGATGCTCATGATCCGGACGCCGTCGTGATCCTCGGCGGCGGTCGCCGCCTCGGCCTCCTCGCCGGCGCCTCCGCGGAAAGCGAGGTAGTCGAGCAGCCCGCGCAGGTCACGCCCCTCGGTCGCCTCGAACTCCGAGGCGATCTGCATCAGCTTGCGGACGTTGGCGAAGCGGGCCTCGCCGGCCGGCTTGAGGAGCACGGCGAGGTCGTATCCGGTCAGCTGTCACCGCGCGGTCAATCAGCTCGGCCAGGGAGAGGCGGGTGCCGAGGCGGCGCAGGGCCTCGACGGTCGCGACGAAGGCGGCGACGAGCTCCGCCTCGGTCGGTGGGAACGTCGTCCAACCGCTCGGGCTCGGCCAGGCCCTCGCGCTCGCCACCGGCGAGCGCGGCTCCGCGCCGCCAGATGTGCCGCGAGCGCCCGCTCGCCGCCCGCAGTATCCAGAGCGTGTCGGGGCTGACCCCGCAGGCGGGGGAGGCCAGCACCCCGAACAGCGCCTGGTCGTCGAGCGGGTTGGCGATCACCGCCAGCAGCGCGCATGCGTCGGAGACCTGCTGCTGGGACCAGTAGCCGCGCCCGCCGACCACGTAGGGCCGCAGGCCGGCACGGGCCAGCGAGTCCTCGTAGGCGTCGAGGTGGGTGAAGGCGCGCAGCAGGACGACGATTTCGCCACGCATGACGCCGCCGTCGACGAGGTCGCGCAGGCGCCCGGCGAGCGCCCGCGCCTCGGCCAGGTAGTGCGGCGGGGTGCCGGAGTCGACCGCCGGCTCGAGCTCGTGCTCCTCCCAGCCCGCCTTCCGCGCGGTGAGCAGCAGCTCGACGGCGGGCTCCGCGTCGCCGGGGGGCGGGCCGTCGGGCGCGAGACCGACGGTCAGCGGCTGGTAGGAGGGGCCGATCAGCTCCGCTCCCAGCGCGTTGATGGCCCCGACTACCTCCGGCCGGGAGCGGAAGTTGCCGCTCAGCTCGATCGCTTCCCCGCGGGGTTCGGCCGCGATCTGGGCCCGCTGTTCGCGGAAGACGTCGAGGTCGGCGTGGCGGAAGCCATAGATCGACTGCAGGAGGTCGCCGACGACGACAAGACTCGTTTCCGGCCCCCGCAGCGACTCGATCAGCCGCAGCTGCAGCCGGTTCGTGTCCTGGAACTCGTCGATCATCACATGGCGGAAGCGGGCGCGGTAGCCGCGGCCGATCGCGTCCTGGTCGAGCAACCCCGCCCCCAGCAGCTGCAGGTCCTCGAAGTCGAGGCCGCGCGCGCCGCGCCTTCGCCTCCTCGTAGCCGGCGGCGAAGAGGTCGAGCAGCTCCTTCACCTGCTCGTAGGCCGTGCCGCCCTCGCCCGCCTCGGCGACCCGGGCCAGGGCGGCGTCGATCGCCTCGCAGTACTCGCCCATCCCTTTCGCCGTGCTCTTGCTGCGCAGCGTCGCCAGCTCGTCGATGCCGATCTCGACCCCGCGCTCCGCCAGCAGCCGGGCGGCGCGCTCGACCAGCGGCCGGGCTTTGTTCTTCTCGCCCAGCTCCGCGAGGGCGCCCAGCGCCGCCTCCTCCGCCTGGCGCAGCGCCGCGGCCGGGTCGGCGGGCGGGGGGTCGGGCAGTTTCGGCAGGCGGGCGCCGCGGCTCCGCAGCTCTTCGTGGGCCCCGAGGATCATCTCGCGCAGCGCTTCGGTCCCGTAGGCGGCGATCGTCTCCTCGCGCCCGGGGTCGTCGCCGGCGACGAACCGCTCGAGGGCCTCGTCGAAGGCTTCGTGGGCCGCCCGCTCGGCCTCGGCCGGGTCGAGGACGGAGAAGTGGGGATCGACCCCGGCCGCGACCGGGTGCGCGGCGAGGACCCGGTGGCAGAAGCCGTGGATGGTCGTGATCCAGGCGCCGCCGATCGTCGCCAGCAGCTCCTGGGCGCGGGTCGAGCCCTCGGCGGCCCGTCGCACCAGCTCGGCGCGGACCCGCTCCCGCAGCTCCGCCGCCGCCTTCTCGGTGAAAGTGATCGCCAGGACCGCCTCCGGCGCCACTTCCTGGTCGCAGACGAGGCGGCAGTAACGATCGACCATCACCCCGGTCTTGCCGCTCCCGGCGCCTGCCTCGATCAGGACCCGCGGCGCCGAGGCGGCAATCGCCGCCTCCTGCTCGGGCGTCGGGCGGCGCTCGCTCGTCGTCTCCGTCGTCGCCCCGCTCACTGTTCCTCGAGCTCCCGTTCTTCGTCCACGACGGGGGTGCGGTCGCGCCGGCAGATCGGGGCGAGCGCGCAGTAGCGGGGGCAGACGTCGTGGCCGCGCAGGCCCTCGCGCGGCCCCGGGTCCCTGGCGATGTCGCCGCCCCGCATCCGCGCGACGATCCGGCTCGCCCGTGCCCGCGCCGCCGCGATCTCAACCTCGAAGTCCTCCTCGTCGAGGACGTCCGTCTTGACCAGCGGGTAGGAGCCGACGTCGTCGCGATCATCGGCGAGGACGAAGCCGCGGGGGGAGCGGTCCCGCGTCCCGCGCAGGGGGTGATAGAGGGCGCCAACCGGCTCCAAGCCCCATTGCTCCGTCGCCGCCAGTGCGTAGAGCGGCAGCTGCAGCTTCGCTTCCTCCTCGAATTTGGCCACCGGGGTCACCCGGCCGGCGACCTTGTAGTCGTGGATCAGGGCCCGGCCGTCGGGGGTCCGGTCGACGCGGTCAATCGCCCCATGCAACAGCCAGTCGTCAACCTCCAGACCCGGGCGCTCGTTCTCCTCGCCCTCTCCGAAGGAGGCCTCCAGCAGCGCCGGCTCGAAGGCGCTCTCGCGGCCGGCTTCTTCGTCGAGGAAGCGGGCCAGGAGCCGTTCGGCGCCGCGCCTGATCGCCCGCTCCTGGGCGCTCGACCCGAGCCCCTGCTCGCTCGCCAGCTCCGCCACAAGCTCGCTCGCCCGGGTCTTCCAGGCGGCGACGGTCTCCGGCCGGGGGCGCAGGGTACCGCCGGGACGCTCGCCGTACAGCCGGTCGAGGGCGTTGTGGACGAGCCCTCCCTGGACCAGTGCGTCGGGGACGGGATCGAGGGGGAGGGGGCGCAGCTCGTGCTCGGCGAACCAGATGTAGGAGCAGACGTCGAAGCGCTCGAGGGTGGTGCCGCCGAAGGGGCGGCGGGCCCGCAGTCGCTCCAGCACCGCCGGGTTGCCCAGCGGCCCAGGTGCCCGCGAAGCGCGCTCCGCCGCCTCCGCCGTGGCCAGCCGCGCCTCGATTCCCTCGCGCGCGGCGGCATCGGGACCGGCGGTCTCCAGCAAGGCGGGACGGTCCGCCCCGCCCCCCGCCGCAGCCAGCGATCGCGCCAGCTCCTCCAGCGAAGGCGCCTCGCCGGCCGGGAAGGCGACCTCGGCGATGCCGCGACCGCCGGCCGCGATCGCCTCGGGCTCCACCAGCGCGAGGACGTCGTCGATCAGCGGCGAGCGGGCCTCGGCGGCGCCGGCGTCGTCGGACTCGCGGTAGGAGAGGACGAGGCTCTCGCGGGCGAGCGAGATGCCGGCGTAGAAGAGGTAGCGCTCCTCGGCGTCCTCTTCGCGGCGCGGCTCCAGCCCGAGCGACTCCCGCAGCGCGTCGGAGAGGAAGGGGTCACCGCCGCCGCGGCGCGGGAACTCGCCGTCCTGGAGGGAGCCGAGCACGACGTGGTCGAAGCGCAGGGCGCGGAGGCGCCGCGGGTCGGCGATCCGCACCCGGCCGCCGACCGGCCCGCTCCAGAGGCGGAACCGCATTTCCCGCAGGAACGGAATCAGCTCGATGGGTGAGGGTGCGAGTGGGCCGAGCTCGGCGAGCTCGGCGAGGGAGCGGGAGATCTCGGCTGCGACCCGGAGCTCCGCCCGGGCGCCGGGGCCGGGGGCCCTGCCGTCGCCCTCGCCCTCGACGAATCGCGCCGCCATCCTCGTCGCCACCGCGCTCAGCTCCCGCAGCCGGTCGGCCGCGGCGGCCTCGCGGAGGCGCGCGAGGTCGCGGGGGAGGTCGTTTCGCTCGCACCAGAGCGCAAGCGCCGCGGCCGCAGTCGCGGTTCGCTCCCGCCGTACCGCCCGCTCCAGCCAGTCGACCGAGCGCGGCGGGACGCCCGCCGGCCCGCGTAACCAGCGGAGCACGTCTGCGGCGCGGCCGCTGCCGTATTCGGCCTCCAGCAGCGCGATCAGCGCCCCACCGACCCCCGTCGTCGCCACCGGCAGCTCCGTCTCCAGGGCGGTCGGGATTCCGTAGGACTCCAGCACCCTGGAGATCGGCGGCCCGCGACGCGCCGGGTCGCGGAGGACGATCGCGATCTCGGCCGGGTCCGCCCCGTCGTGCAGGAGGCGGGCGAGCGCCGCCCCGATCGCCTCGGCCTCGCCGCGGAGCCCGGCCGAGCGCAGCAGTCTGACCCCCTCGCCTCCGCTGCGGCTCTCCCGCCCCGGCTCGCCGAAGCCGCGCTCGAGGTGGAAGAGAAGCGCGTTCTCGGTGTTGCCGCCTTTCGCCTCCACCGTTTCCTCCTCGGCTATCTCGACCCGTTCGCGTAGGCGCTGCAGGAGGCGGGCGCGGCCGGCGAAGACCTCGCGCCGCTCGAAGGAGACTGCGAGCGTCACCTCGGTCGCCGCCGCGAGCGCCGCAAGCAGATCGAGCTGGCTCCCGGTGAGGTCGTCGATCCCGTAGACGAAGACGGGGCGGCGCCAAGCGCCGGACGCGGTGCGGAGGCCGGCGATCGCCTCGGCGGCGACGTCGTGAGGGTCGCTGCGCCCGATCTCGGCCCGCACCTCCTCGTAGGCGGCGAACAGTGAGCCGAGGTCGGAGAGATAGGCAGAGTGGTCGAGGGTGGCGGCGCCCGCTTCGACGTCGGCCGGCGTCAACCCCGCCGACTGCAGCTCGTCGAGCAGGATCGAGAGCGAGGCGGCGAAGCCCTCGCGCCCGGCGGAGCGGCGCAGCGGCCCGAGTCTCTCGCGGCGGCGCTCGAGCGCGATGCCGATCGCCCGCAGCCGCTGGCCGTTGCTCAGAGCTTGGCCCGGGGGTCGCCCGCAGGCGGTGGCGACTTCGGCGGCCAGACCGCGGAAGGTGACGACCGAGCCGCCTAGGAGGGCGCCGTCCCCGTCCCCGGAGAGCTCGCGCTCGACGTCGAAGGCATCGTCGGCGGTGGGGACGACGAGCACGGGCTCGCGCTTGGCGACAGCGCGGAAGGCGCGCAGGACGAGCCCGCGGCGACCCGAGTTCGGCGGTCCCTGGATCAGCTTGAGCGGCACGCGCCCGAGCCTAGGGACGACTCCGGCGCCGCCTCGACGTTCCGCTTCGCAACCCCGCAAAGTGGGGGGTTAGCGGGCATCGTTTGGCGTCATCGGCCGCCACTAGATTCACCGATAGCTGATGTCCCTCTGCTTCGTAGACCCAGCCGACGCCATCCGGGCAATCGCCGACTCTGTCGGGCGAGAGGCTCGCCGCCAGCTCCTCGGGGAGGCGGTGCGTGCCTGGGTGGACGAGATCCCCGAGTCCGAGCTCGAAATCCACTACGCGAAGGCGATCTCCGAGCTCGACGAGCACGACCTCTCGATGCTCGCCGCCTGGCACGGCTCGCTCGAGGCCGGCCAGCCGGTTCCCAACCGCGACTTCCTGATGGCCGCCTTCAGCTCCCTCGGCGACAACCGTCGCGAGGCCCTCAAGCTCGCCGCCGGCTTCCGCGGCGAGGAGGCGGTCGACTCGGGCGTCACCGAGGAAGACGCGCTCGAGCTCGTCCTCAGCCTGCTCGGCCCACCACGCCTGATGGAGCTCGCCGCCGAGGCGCTCGAGCTTTACGTGTGGGACCGGGCGGGGTCGGATAACTAGTCGTTCCGGTTAGAGACGAGACCTGCTCACGCCGGGTACCGGCTTAGTATTCGCGCTCGGAATGGCGCAATCACAGCCGAACTACAGCATCGCTTTCAACGAGCATCCGGTTCACGAGAACCTGAAGCAGCTGAAAGAGCAGGTCGCAAAACTTTCCGACGAGTTGCTAAAGGCAGCGCAGGAGCATGACCCGCAGTCCGCACTCATCCGTCTTGAATCTGCCCTCGACTACATCGGTGCTCTCTTGGCAAGCGCTGACCCGGCATTGGTTATGCGGCAGGGAAATCTGGCCAGCATCGTCACCGCGAGAAACGGGCCAGGCGGCTCTACTTGGAGCTGGTCGCATTCAAACCGTTCTCTGAGCCACTGCCGGAGCCGGAACGACACTCAGTTCGCAAGGAGTTCATCGAGCGCTTGTTCGTCGGTGACCCTGGCGCAGAAGGCGGAGATCACAAGGATGACGATGTGAGGCTCAGCGATGAGAATCTGTCCGTGCTGCTGAAATTCATGGACATGGTTCGCTCCTCTCGTTAGCCCCAATCATTGGAGGCAACAAAAAGACCCGCCTGCGCGGGTCTAGTTGCAAGGTGGGCAATCAGCCCACAAACGCCTGATAAGCCCCTCGGTCATATCAGTGGGGCGCGCGATTAACCGACTTCCGCTTGACGGGTCAATCTGTGGCGGAGAGCGGGGGACTCGAACCCCTGCCGGTGATTAGCCGACCTCACGCTTACCAGGCGATTGCCGCACTCGCGGCCTCTGCTCTGCGTGCCAGCAGCCTAGAGAAGCTGACAATAAGTTGCGGCCTGCCTGGCGCTGGCGCTTTCCTCCCGGCGATCTCCGACGGGTCTGGTTCCTGCTCTCGGTTTAGCCCGCCTCACACGGGGCTACTCTCGCTCTAATGGAGGTTCCCCCGCAGGCGATAGTCATCTTCGGCGCCACCGGCGACCTGGCGCGGCGCAAGCTGCTGCCGGGCCTGCTGCGGCTCTTCCAGGCGGGACTGATGCCGCCGTTCCGGATCATCGGCGTCTCGATGGAGGAGATCAACGACGCTCGCTTCCGGGCGATCGCCGAAGAGGCCTGCCGCGAGCACGCCCGCCACGCCTTCGGCGGCGAGGAGTGGCATGAGTTCTCCTGTCGCCTCTCCTACGTGCCGCACTCACAGGCCCCGGAGGGGCTGAAGGAGGCCGTCGACCGGGCCGAAGCGGATCTCGGGCCGCAGATGCGCCTGCTCCACTACCTCAGCGTGCCGCCCACCGCCGCTCCCGACGTGATCCAGATGCTCAAGACGTGCGGGCTCTCGAAGCGCTCGCGGGTGATCATGGAGAAGCCGTTCGGGACCGACCTCGCCAGCGCCCTCGAGCTGAACTCGATGGTCCACGAAGTCCTCGCCGAGGACCAGGTCTTCCGCATCGACCATTTCCTCGGCAAAGAGGCGGCGCAGAACATCCTCGCGCTGCGCTTCGCCAACGGCCTCTTCGAGCCGATCTGGAACCGCAGCCACATCGACCACATCCAGATCGACGTGCCCGAGACCGTCGGGGTCGGCTCGCGCGCCGCCTTCTACGAGAAGACGGGCGCCTTCCGCGACATGGTCGTCACCCACCTGTTCCAGATTCTCGCCTTCGTCGCGATGGAGCCGCCGACGGCGCTGGCGCCGGGGCCGATCACCGAGGAGAAGAACAAGGTCTTCCGCAGCCTGCAGCCGCTCGACCCGGCGCAGGTCGTACGCGGCCAGTACGAGGGCTACCGGGTCGAGGAGGGGGTCGATCCCGACTCCAGCGCCGAGACCTTCATCGCCCTGCGCTGCGAACTCGACAACTGGCGCTGGAGTGGGGTGCCGTTCTACCTGCGCACCGGCAAGCGGATGGGGGAAAGCGCGCGGATCATCTCGATCGCCTTCCGCGAGCCGCCGCACGCGATGTTCCCCGAGGACTCGAGGGTCGGGCGCTACGGCCCCGACCACCTCACCTTCGACCTCGACGAGTCCTCGCGCGTCTCGCTCTCCTTCTACGGCAAGCGGCCGGGGATGGGAATGGTGCTCGACAAGGCGAGCATGCAGTTCTCGCTGGAGGAAACGAGCTACCACGCCGAGACGGTCGAGGCCTACGAGCGGCTGATCCGCGACGCGATGATCGGCGATCGCACGCTGTTCACCACGGCGGAGGGAATCGAGCGGCTCTGGGAAGCCTCCGAACCGCTGCTGGGAGACCCGCCGCCGGTGAAGCCGTACCCGCAGGGGTCCTGGGGGCCGTCGGAGATCGGCGGCCTGATCGCGCCCCACGGTTGGCGGCTGCCGTTCGCCCGCCGCTGGCGCGAAGCGCCGTCGCATGGCGGCAACGGCGCCGCCGTCCAGCGTGAGCGCGCCTAGGTAGCCAGGTCCAGCGCGGCGCGGATCTCGGCGATCGCCTGGGCGCTGTCGCGGAAGTGGACGGCGCTCATCCCGGCCGCTTCGGCGCCCTCGATGTTGGGCAGCAGGTCGTCGATGAAGAGGCAGGCCTCTGCCGGCATCCCGATCCGTTCCAGGGTCAGCTCGTAGATCCGCGGTTCCGGCTTGCGGCAGCCGACGAAGGCGGAGTCGACGATCTCCTCGAAGATCTCGTCGACCGGCAGCATCGAGCGCCAGAGCGGCTCCCACTCGCGGACGTTGTTGGTCAGCATCGCCATCTTCAATCCGTTCGCCTTCAGCTCCCGCATCAGCGCGATCATCTCCTCGTTGGGATGGAGGGCACCCCAGAACTTCTGGCGGAAGTGGTGCAGGTGAGGGCGGTGGTCGAGGATCGATTCCAGCCCGTCCTCAAGCCGCTCGATGAACCTGTCCTCGCTGATCTCGCCCCGCTCGAGCTGGAAGAGAGGCAGGTCCTCGCCCTCCGCCAGCCCCACCCGCATCGCCTTGCCGAGGTTTTCCGGCGAGATCCCGACCTCGTCCTGGAACGCCGCGAAGGCAGCGAACAGGGGCGTGGTGAGGACGCCGCCGAAGTCGGAGACGACCGTCCGGATCTCAGACATGGGCGCTGCGGGCCACCTCGTAGGTGCCGAGCCCCTCGCGGCCCTCGACCGACCAGCGGAAGAAGGCGATCTCGGAGTCGATGCCCTGGCGGCGCACCTTGACCGAGTTGATCAGCGTCCCGGCGCCACGCAGCGGCCGCATCTCCTCGACGTCGGGCCAGAGCTCCAGCGTCGCGCGGCGCTGGACGCCGTCCTCGCCGTACTCGGTCGAGAGCAGCGATTCCTCGAACTGCAGCGGGGCGCCGTCGGGGTCGCAGATGATCGCGGCGACCTCCTCTTCGCCGTGCGCCTCGGCGCCGGTCGGGAGGCTCGAGCTGAGTGCCAGCAGGCCACCGTCGGAGAAGACGATCCCGATCGACCGCCGCACCACTGGGCCGCTCTCGGTCATGCCCGGCAGCCTAGTGATCCTGCAGAGGTGTGGTTGAGCTTAGGCCTCCATAAGAGGACGAACCTCAACCACACCCCTGCGGTCTAGATTGCCGTGCGCATGTCAGAGCCGCTGATTCGAGATGCCGACCCCGCCCGTGAGGCAGGCGTGTGCGTGGCGATCTACGCTCCGCACGTCGAGGGCAGCGCCGTCTCCTTCGAGGAACGGGCGCCGGACGCGGCCGAGATGGCGGCGCGGATCGAGCGCTACGGCGCCAGCCACGCCTGGCTCGTGGCCGAGCGGGAGGGACGCGTGGTCGGTTACGCGTACGCGACCGCCTTCAACGAGCGCCCCGCCTACCGCTGGAGCGCCAGCGTCTCGGTTTACGTCGCCGAGGGCGCACGCGGCGTCGGCGTCGGCCGCACCCTCTACGAAGCCCTATTCGAGCGCCTGCGCGAGCGCGGCTTCCGCATGGCCTGCGCCGGGATCACGCTGCCGAACGAGGCGAGCGTCGGCCTGCACGAGGGCCTCGGCTTCGAGCGGATCGGCGTCAACCGCTCGATCGGCTGGAAGCACGGCGCCTGGCGCGACGTCGGCTGGTTCCAGCTGCAGCTGGCGCCCGCGGGGGAGGGACCGCCCCCGGAGCCGGCATAGCGCCCGGCTACCATGTGGACATGTCCGAGAACCCCGCAGCCGCGTCCGACCAGGCCCCGACCACCCCCGATACCCAAGATGAAACCCCCACCGAGGAGGACGTCTACGAGGTGCTCGAGGAGGTCATCGACCCCGAGCTCGGCCTCGACTTCGTCTCCCTGGGCCTCGTCTACGACGTCAACATCGAGGGCTCCGACGTCTACGTCACCTTCACCCTGACGACCCCCGCCTGCCCGATCGGCCCCCAGGTCTCCGAACAGATGCGCGAGTTCGTCGGCGACCTCCCCGGCGTCACCGGCGTCCATCCCAAGATGGTCTTCGATCCGGCCTGGACCCCGGAGATGATGACCGAGGACGCGAAGTTCGCGCTGGGGTTCTAGGCGAGCCGGACCGGCAGCGTTTTCAGCTGGTTGAGGAAGCCCGACTCGATGTAGACGGGGTCTCCCGTCATCTCCATCTTCGGGTAGCGCTTGAGGGTCTCCTCGAGGAGGATCTTCAGCTCCAGCCGCGCCAGGGCCGTGCCGAGGCAGAAGTGGCGGCCGCCGGCGCCGAAGGCTTGGTGCTCGGGGTTGCGGAGGACGTCGAAGCGGTCGGGATCCTCGTAGCGCGTCTCGTCGCGGTTGGAGGAGGCGTACCACATGACCACCTTGTCGCCTTTTTTGATCTGCTGGCCGCCGAGCTCGGCGTCCTCGGTCGCGGTGCGGCGGAAGTGGGCGAAGGCGGGGAACATCCGCAGCGCCTCCTCGACCGCGCCGGGAACCAGTGAGGGGTCCTCGACGAGCAGCTGGCGCTGGTCGGGGTTTTCCATCAGCGCCCGCATCGCGCTCGAGTAGGTCGCCTTGGTGCTGTCGTTACCGGCGGCGACGAGGAGGAAGAAGCCCATCACGATCTCGTGCTCCTCGAGCTTCTGGCCTTCGACTTCGGCGTGGACGAGGACGCTGGTCAGGTCGTCGGTCGGGTTCTCGCGGCGCTCGGCGATCATCGCCCCGCAGCGGGCGAAGACCTGCTGGATCGCTTCCTGGATCGTCGCCTCGACGCTCTCGACGTCGGGGCTGTAGTCGGGGTCGTTGGCGGCCAGCGCCATGTTCATCAGCTCGGCCCAGGCGGCGTCGTCCTCCTCCGGAATCCCCATGAAGCTGCCGATCACCCGCGAGACGGCGGGCTGGGCGACGTCGGTGACGAGGTCGCAGGCGTCACGCCCCTCGAGCCGGTCGAGCGTGCCGGTGACGATCTCCCGGATCGCCTCCTCGTGCGCCGCGATCCGCTTCGGCGTGAAGCCCGCCTGGAAGAGAGCCTTGATCCGGTCGTGCTTGGGCGGGTCCATGCCGATGAACATCGCCCGCGCCAGGTCGATCGGGAAGACCTCGTCGATGACGACGACCCCGCCGAGTTCGGAGGAGTAGGTCTGCCAGTCGCGGCTCACCGTGTGGACGTCGTCGGCCCGGGTCACCGACCAGAAGCCTTTGGCCTGCGGCAGCTCGGTTACCTCGGAGGTCCAGTGGACGGGACAGCCGCCGCGCATCCGCTTGAACAGGTCCTGCGGCGGCCCGTTCTCCCAGTGCTCGCGCTCGAGCACGAGAGCGTCCTCGACGTTCCCTCCTCCGGCAGCGATCTCAGCCTGGTCAGCCACGCCCCGCGCATACTACTGGCTGGTCAGCCAGTTTTGGGAATGGGCCCCACAGCTCCCCTGGCGTCAGGCCAGGCCGAGCCGGAACAGCGTGTGCGGCAGCCCGGCGTGGATGACCTCGCCGTTCGCCTCGAAGCCCGTCTTGTCGGCGACCCGCCGCGAGGCCGAGTTGGCCGGCAGCACCAGGGCCACCACCTGCTCGAAGTGCATCTCGCTCGCCAGTTCCACCGCGGCGTTCGCCGCCTCGGTCGCGATCCCCCGACCCTGCAGCCGTGGCTCGATGCTCCAGGGAAGCTCCACCTCGGCGGCGCCTTCGACCGAGGTCCAGGCGAGGCCGCCGCGGCCGGCGAAGGCGCCGCTTTCCTTCTCGATCACGATCCAGGGCCCGAAGCCGTGGTCGGACCAGTGGGCGCAGTCGCCGTCGACCAGCTCGTCGAGGACGTTGGACTCGAAACGGGGCAGGGGAGGAGGCCGCAACCAGCGCTCGATCTCAGGCTGGGTGAAGTGGGCGTGGTAGAGGGCGCGGTCCGCGGGGGTCGGGGGACGGAGGAGGAGCCGCTGCGTCTGCCGCTCCCCGGCCATCGCCTCAACCTCGGTCGCCGCCGGGCAGCCGCCGCTCGCCGTCGCCCTGGGGCGGGGGCGGAACCTCTTCGGCACTGCCCTCGAAGTCGTAGTCGCGGCTCGGCCGGTCGCCGCCGTTTGGGGGCCCGAACGGGGGCCCTCCGCCGGGCATGCCGACCACGGTGAAGCGGCCGATCGTGAACCGTTTCAGCAGCCGGCGGGTGATCGCCCGGGTCGGCGGCACCAGCAGAAAGAGCCCAAAGATGTCGGTGATGAAGCCCGGCGTCAGCAGCAGCGTGCCGCCGACGATGATCAGGGCACCGTCGGCGACCTCGCGGCCGGGAAAGCGCCGCCCCGCCAGCGCCTCGTTGAAGCGTCGCCAGGCTCCGCGTCCCTCGTGTTTCAGCAGCAGCGATCCGAGCACCGCGTCGGCGAGGAGCAGGAGCAGCGTCGGCACCACGCCGATCAGCTGACCGACCTGGATGATCACGTAGAGCTCGGCGATCGGGACGACGATGAAGATGAGGATCAGCAGCAGGGGCATGGAGAAAGCCTAGGGAGGTGCGAGTGTCGACTTCCTCTCGCTATGCGAGAGGAAAGCGCCTAGGCGGCTTTGACGGCCCGGCCGGCCGCCGCCTCGAGCTCGGCCAGCGATTCGCTGAGTCCGTTGCTGACGACGTCGATGTCTTCCATGCCGTCGTAGTCGGCGAGCAGGCCGAACCCGATCTTGCCGTGGTAGCTCATGATCGCCACCGCGAGGCTGTGGTTCTGCGGCAGGAAGGCGACCGGGAAGACTTCCTCCAGTTCCTTGCCCAGCACGTAGAGCGGCATCTGCGGCCCCGGCACGTTGGTGACGATCAGGTTGAAGAGGCGGGTGGAGAAGTTGATCCGCGAGGCCTGGGCCAGCAGGGTCGGGGGCGCGAAGTCGTTGAAGCGGGAGATGACTTCGGCGCCCAGCGCCTGTTTTGAGCGCTTCAGGCCGGCCATCGCGTCGCTGATCGTGCGCAGCCGCCGCACCGGGTCCTCGATGTAGACCGGCAGCGGACCCCGCATCAGCGCGATCCGGTTGCCGAGGTCGCCCCGCTCGTCCTGGGTTCGGATCGAGACCGGGACCAGCGCCCGCAGCTCCAGCCCCTCGGTGCGGACGCCGCGGCCGTCCAGCCACCTGCGCAGGGCGCCGGTGACGACCGCGAGGACGACGTCGTTGACGGTGCCGCCGAGGGCGTCCTTGATCGCCTTGAAGGTGGCCAGCTCCGAACGCGCCCAGACGTAGCGGCGGTGCGGGCCGATCGCCTCGTTCAGCGGCACGTCGGGCGCCGGGTCGGCGAAGGCGCTGACGATCTCACCGACGCCCTCCAGCGCCTCGACCGCCTTGCGCGCCGTCGTCTCCGGGTTGCGGAGGACCTCGACCGCGCGCTCGGCGAACTTGACCGGGGCGGCGACGACGTCCGCGACCCCGCGGGCGACCAGCTCGGTCGTGCCCGGTTCGGGCTGCGGCACCCAGTCGTCCTCCAGCTGCGTCGGCTTCGCGTCGCGCTCGAGGTCGAAGAGGACGGTGCCGATGTCGACGCCGGAGACCCCGTCGACCATCGCGTGGTGGGTCTTGGTCAGGATCGCGAAGCGGTCGCGCTCCAGGTTCTGCGCCAGCCACAGCTCCCAGAGCGGCTTGGAGCGATCCAGCTGCTGCGAGAAGACCCGTCCCGCCAGCTGCTTCAGCTGCGCCTCGCCGCCCGGTTCGGGCAGCGCGGTGTGACGGATGTGGTAGGTGAGATTGAAGTTGACGTCGTCGGCCCAGAGCGGCCGGCCCGCCTCCAGCGGAGGCACCACCAGCTTCTGGCGGAAGCGCGGCACCAGCGGCAGGCGGGTGCGAACGTGCTCGACCAGGTCGGTGTACTTCGGCGGCGGCCCCTCGAAGATCAGGATCGCGCCGACGTGCATGTGGCTGCTGGAGCTCTCGTTGGTCAGGAACGAGGCGTCGACGGCGGTGAGGCGATCGAGGTGGCGTCCGGACGTTGCCATCGATCAAGGCTACTTAGGCCGCAATTTCGGGGCATTCCCGCAGTCTGGTCCGCAATCCAAACACCGTGTCTGAGTTTTCCCCTCATATATGACGGTCAAACTCAGACACGTCCCTCGGTACCCTGGAGGCATGGCTGCCACCGCCACCGCCCCGAAGCGGGTCCTGCTCGCCGCGCCACGCGGCTACTGCGCCGGGGTCGATCGCGCCGTGCAGACGGTCGAGCGCGCGCTGGAGCTCTACGGCGCGCCCGTCTACGTGCGCAAGGAGATCGTCCACAACAAGCACGTGGTCGAGGAACTGGCCAAGCGCGGGGCGATCTTCGTCGAGCAGGAGACCGAGGTGCCGGAGGGCGCGATGGTCGTCTTCTCCGCCCACGGCGTTGCCCCCGCGGTGCACGAGAACGCCACCGCGCGGCAGTTGCGGACGATCGACGCGACCTGCCCGCTGGTGACCAAGGTCCATGTCTCCGCCCGCCGCTTCGCCGCCCAGGGCTACACGATCATCATGATCGGCCATCAGGGCCACGAGGAGGTCGAAGGGACGACCGGCGAGGCGCCCGACAGCATCGTCCTGATCGAAACCGCCGCCGAAGTCGCGAGCCTCGAGGTTCCGGATCCGAACAAAGTTGCCTTCATCACCCAGACGACGCTCTCGGTCGACGAGACCGCCGAGGTGATCGTCGCCCTGCGGGCCAAGTACCCCGGCATCGTCAGCAGCAAGTCAGACGACATCTGTTACGCGACCACCAACCGCCAGATCGCCGTCAAGCAGCTCGCCCGCGAGTGCGATCTGGTCCTGGTGATCGGCTCGACCAACTCCTCCAACTCCAACCGCCTGGTCGAGGTCGCGCGCGAACACGGCGCCGCCTCGCATCTGATCGACAACCACTCCCAGGTCCAGGAGGAGTGGCTGGAGGGCGTGGAGACGGTCGGCATCACCTCTGGCGCCTCAGCCCCCGAGGAGCTGGTCGAGCGCCTCGTCTCCTTCTTCCGCGAGCGCGGCGCCGACGACGTCTCGGAGCTGCGGACCGTCCACGAGGACGTCCGCTTCATGCTCCCGAAGGAGATCCGCGACGAGGTCGCGGCTCGGGCCTGACGACTGGCGAGTTATGGCCCCTATAGCGGCCATAACTCGCCAACTGCTCACTCGTACGGCGCGTAGCGGTTGTGAAGCATCAGGTCGTTGCCGTCGGGGTCGGTGAAGAGCGCCATGTGGCAGACGCCGGTGTCGAAGGTCTCGCCGGCGAACTCGACGCCCTTGGCCTCCAGTTCGGCGCGGGCCGCGGCGACGTCGTCGACGTGCAGGGCGGGATGCGCGTTTTTCTGCGGCGCGAACTCGCAGCCCATCTTGGCCGGTTCCCAGATGCCGAAGCAGGTGTCGCCGGCCCAGCACTCGAAGCGGCTTTTCTCGTCGGGCCGCAGGCCCAGGGTCTCGACGTAGAAGGCGCGCGAGCGCTCGGCGTCGGTGGACGGGATGCCGATGAAGTCGGCCTTGGTGATCATCGTTCCTCCTCGATCTGGTGGCGGTTGCGGCGAAGCCGCGCCTTCAGGCTACGCCGGGGGCGAAGCTGAGTGACCAGATCCTGGTCCCCGGCGCCGGACGCAGAATCAGGTTGTGGGCCTCGTGGCCCGGGTGCTCGGCCAGGGTTCGCAGGCCGGGGACCGGGTCGGACGGAAGCGTCCTCCAGGCGCCGTCGATCTCGACCTCGATCTCGCCCTCACCCTCGACCGTGGCGAAGGCGCCGCCGGCCTGGTAGTCGAGACCCAGGTCCTCGCCGTCCTCGCCGGCAATCCAGGGCTGTTTCCAGGAGCCGCCGGGGAAGTGCTCAGGCGTGGGAGGGATGACGTGGACGCCGGGACCGTCGGTCGTCCGCAGCGGCGCCAGCGGCTCGGGCAGCTCCTGCAGCGCGTCCATCTCCCGCAGCTCGGCCTGGATCGCCTCCTCGGTCGCCCGGTATTCGCCCTCGCCGAAATGGGCCCAGGCGAGCGAGCCGCCGAGGCTCCAGAGGAAGAGGCTCGGCCAGCCCTCGCAGCCGTAAGCGGCCCAGAGCTCGTGGTCGGCGTCGACCGCGACCGGGAACTCGACCCCGAGTTGCTCCAGGCCTGCCGCGACGCGCTCCGGTTCGGCGGCGAAGGGGAAGCGCGGCGCCTGCACGCCGATCACGCTGAGGCCCGCCTCGCGGTAGCGGCGCTGCCACTCGGCCAGGTAGGGCAGGGTGCGGGCGCTGTTCAGCTGCGCGTATTCGACGAAGTGGACGAGCGCCGGCCCGCCCGCCGTCAGGGCGGGCATCGACTCGGGCTCGGTGCCCGCCCAGGCGAGGCCTGGGGGGAGGTCGGGGGCGGCGATGTTGTCGCGTCCAGGGCGCATTTAAGGGTGCTTGAGGCCGGACAGTATCCTGACCACGTGGCCGAGTTCGTCACATTCCTGCTTCCGGCGCTGCCGCTGTTGGGTTTGCTGCTGGCGCTGCTGCTCGGCCATTACCCCGGCTGCGATGCGATCGTCCGGCTCTCGGAGCGGATCGCCGCCTCCGGCCATCCCGGCATCGGCCTCTCCGGCCGCCGCCCAGCACCGCGCCGGCCGCGGTCCTTCGCACCCGCCGGCGGCCTGCTCCTCGCCTTCTCGCTTTCCGGTCGCGCGCCGCCCGCGGCGGCATAGAGCTTTCGCGCCATCGGCGCGGACGCCCCTGTCCGGAAACCTTGAGAAGGAGGACCTGAAGATGAGACACGCAAGAAAGCTGGCGCTGGCGCTGCTCGTGATCGCCGCGGCGGTCGCGCTCGCCGCCTGCGGCAGCAGCGACGAGGGAACGAGCAGCTCGAGCAACGAGGCGGCGGTCAGCGGCGAGTTCGCGCCTGTCGCCGTGGCCACCGCCGCCTACTCCGAAGTGGCGGGTAAGGCCGAACTGGAACGCTCCGGCGGCGGGACCACGGTTTCGCTGGATGTCACCGGGCTTCGGCCGAAGACGGCCTACGTCGCCCACCTGCACACCGGCGGCTGTGGTCAGGCGGACCCGGGCGGGCCGCACTTCCAGTTCGAAAAGGGAGGATCGGAGGAGCGGCCCAACGAGATCCATCTCGAGTTCACCTCGGACGCGGATGGCGAAGGCGAAGCCGAGGCCACGAGCAAGCGGGAAGTGCCGCCGGGCGAAGCAGGCTCGGTCGTCATTCACCTCGAGGATTCCCACCATGAGATGACGGCTCATGCGCCGGGCGAAGCGGAAACGATCTTCGTCCACGAAGGCGTCGACCACTCGCAGGAAGGTGGCGGCCACGGCGAGGAGCCCGAGCAGGCCCACAGCGAGAAGATCGCCTGCGCCGAACTCGAAGGCGCGGCCACGGCAGGGGGCGAAACGGCGTCGGGCGGGAACCTGCCGACGATCGTCGTCCGCGACGGCGAACCGGTCGGCGGCGTCGAGGAGCTCGAATACAGCGCCGGCGAAGAGATCCGCTTCCGGGTCTCCTCCGACGCGGCGGAAGAGATCCACGTCCACGGCTATGACCTGATGAAGGACGTGCCCGCCGGCGGGACGGTCGAATTCGACTTCCCCGCCGAACTGGAAGGGATCTACGAGGCCGAGCTGGAGGGGTTGGGGGTCCAGATCGTCGAGCTGCGCGTCAACCCGTGAGCTTCCTGCCGCTGGCGCACGCCCTGGCATCCAGGCAGGACCTGCCGGTCCCCGCCTGGCTGTTCGCCTGGGGGGCGTCGATCGTCCTGGTCGTCTCCTTCTTCGCGCTGGCGGCAGGCTGGCGCAGCCCCCGCTTCGAGCAGATGGGCTGGCGCCCGCTCGGGGCGGGACTGTCGCGCGCCCTGCTCGGCCTGCCGATGCAGGTTCTCTGCGGCTGCGTCGGCGTCCTCCTGCTGGGCGTGGCGGTCTACGCGGGTCTCGAGGGGACCGAAGCGCCGGATCGCAACTTCGCCCTGACCTTCCTCTTCGTCACCTGCTGGCTCGGCTTCCCCTTCTTCTCCGCCGTGCTCGGCGACCTCTTCCGGCCCTTCAACCCGTGGCGGGCGATCGGCCGCGCCGTCGGCGCCGGCTTCCGCGGAGTCGCCGGTCAGGACGCCGCACACCTCCGCTACCCCGAGCGACTGGGCCGCTGGCCGGCCGCGATCGGATTGATCGCCGTCGTCTGGCTCGAGGTCGTCTACGGCAGCGGCGGGGTGATCGCTCGATCCCGAGACCGGAGCGCACGCCGCCCTCCTCTACAGCGTCTACACGCTGGCAATGATGGCCCTCTTCGGGGTCGAGGAATGGTGCGAGAGGGGGAGGTGTTCTCGGTCTATTTCGGGATGTTCGGTCGCCTGGGCATCTTCGGCACCCACGACGGCAAGCTGGAGCGGCGGCGGCCATTCTCGGCGGCAACCACCTGGGCGACGATCCCAGGCTCTGCCGCCGTGGTGATCGCCTCGATCGCCACCACCAGCTTCGACGGCGGGCAGGAGGGAGCATTCAAGGACGCGCTGGAATCCGTTTTCAACTGGTTCAAGGACGGCGGCATGGATCCAACCGCTGCGCTCCGCCTCACCGACACGATCTTCATGCTGCTCTGCTTCGCCGGCGTTGGGCTGATCTACCTGCTTGGGGTTCGGGGGATGCGGACCGTCCCCGGCGCGCCATCGTTCGCGAAGCTGCGCGTCGGTTTCGCCCACACCCTGATCCCGATCGCGCTCGCCTATCTGGTCGCCCACTACTTCAGCTACTTCTTCTTCCAGGAGCAGGCGCAGTTCACCTACCTGCTCTCCGACCCGCTCGGGACCGGAACCACCGACCTCTTCGGCACCGCCTCGGCCGGGGTGGACTACACCGCTCTCAGTGCCAACGCGATCTGGTACGTCCAGGTCGGCGCGCTGATCGCGGGGCACGTGATCGGCCTGATGCTGGCCCACGACCGCGCCCTCGTCTACTGGCCCGACTACCGCCGCGCCACCGCCTCCCAGTACTGGATGCTGGCGGTGATGGTCGCCTTCACCTGCTTCGGGCTCTATCTGCTCTCGGTAGCGAACGGGTAGGGAGGGAGGGTGCTGCAGCTAGCCCACGCCGGCCACTATGCGCTCTGGGTCCTCTACGTCCTGCCGGTGCTGGTGGTGGCCGGCGCGATCCTCAAGAGCTTCGTCGCCCAGCGTCGTAACGGCGAGGACTCAGAGAATCTCTGAGAGGCGCGTCTCGAGCGCCTCGGAAATGCTGTCCCGCACCGGGCCTTCGGCAAGGCGTTCGACCAGGGACTCGAGGAAGCCTTCGATGATCAGCGCCTTGGCCGCCTCGTCGTCGAGGCCGCGGGAGGTGAGGTAGAAGAGCTGCTCCTTGTCAACCTGGGCGATCGCGGCGGCGTGGGTGCAGCGGACGTCGTCGGCGAGGATCTCCAGGCCCGGGATCGCGTCGGCGTGGGCCTCGGGGGAGAGCAGAAGGTTGCGGCTCTCCTGGAAGGCGTCAGTCTGCTGGGCGCCCGGGTCGACCTTGATCATCCCCCGCCAGACGGCCGTCGAGCCGGCGGCGAGGACGCCGCGGAAGGCGAGGTCGGAGTAGGTGTTCGGGGCGGCGTGCTCCTGCAGCGTGTCGAAGTCGAGGTGCTGGCCGGCGCCGCCGGCGTAGCCGCCGGTGACCCGCGCCTCGGAGCCCGGGCCTGCGAGCTTGGTCTCCATCCGCACCTTGCCGTTTGCCGAGCCGAAGCCGAGGGCGGTCCAGTCGAGGCGACCGTCGCGCTGCACCTCGGCGCGCTGGGTGGCGAAGATCCAAGCCCGCTCGGAGATGTCCTGGGTGTTGACGTAGCGCAGGGTGGCTGCCTGCTCGACGTGCAGCTCGACCACGGCGTTAAGCAGCGCGTCGGTCTCGTCGTCGGCGGACGACCAGTGCTCCCAGACCTCCGCTTCGGCCCCCTCCTCGAGCACGATCAGGGTCCGCCAGTTCACGATGCCGCCCTCGGCGTTGACAGGCACCTCGATCTGGATCGGCTCGCTCAGTTTCGTGCCGGCTGGGACATGGATGAGAATGCCGTTGCGCTGGGCTGCCTCGTTGCGTGCGACAAATGGGTCGGCGCCCGGGACGAGCGTGCCAAGCCATGCTTCAACTATGTCCGGGTGTGCCTCGGTCGCCTCAGCGAGATCCAGCACCGTTGCTCCACTGCCGCCCGCGATGACCGGCACTGCCTCAGTGCCTTCATAAGCGTCGATGTCGAGGGTCGAGATGTCGGTGAATTCCCACCCCTTCGTCTTCTGGTCGGGTAGAGGCGGCAGAGTGGCGCTCATTGGCGAGGTCATGAAGGCTCCTGGCAAGGACGTGGACGGGGGGCAGTGCTTTGCACGACCCCCGGCCGCGGACGCAGTCCAGGGGTCTTCATGGGCCGCCAATCAGCCAATGGAGCCCTCCATCTGCAGCTCGATGAGGCGATTCAGCTCGACCGCGTACTCCATCGGCAGCTCCTTGGTCACCGGCTCGATGAACCCGTTGACGATCATCTTCGAGGCCTCCTCCTCGTCGAGCCCGCGGCTCTGCAGGTAGAAGAGCTGCTCGTCGCCGATTTTGGAGACGGTCGCCTCGTGGCCGATGTCGGCGTCGTTCTCGTCGATCCGGATCGTCGGGTAGGTGTCCGAGCGCGAGTCCTCGTCGAGCAGCAGCGCGTCGCAGACGACCTTCGAGCGAGATTCGCTCGCCCCGTCGGCGACTTCGAGCAGGCCGCGGTAGGTCGCCCGGCCGCCGTCCTTGGAGATCGACTTGGAGAAGATCGAGGACGAGGTCCGCGGCGCCGCGTGGATGATCTTGCCGCCCGCGTCCTGGTGCTGGCCCTCGCCGGCGAAGGCGATCGAGAGGATCTCGCCGTGGGCTTCGGGCCCGAGCAGGTAGATCGACGGGTACTTCATCGTCAGTTTCGAGCCGAGGTTGCAGTCGACCCACTCCATCGTCGCCTTCTCGTGCGCAACTGCGCGCTTGGTGACGAGGTTGAAGACGTTCTGCGACCAGTTCTGGACGGTCGTGTAGCGGACCCGGCTGCTCTTCTTGGCGACGATCTCGACCACGGCCGAGTGCAGCGAGTCGCTGGAGTAGACCGGCGCCGTGCATCCCTCGATGTAGTGGACGTCGGCGCCCTCCTCGCAGATGATCAGCGTCCGCTCGAACTGGCCCATGTTCTCGGTGTTGATCCGGAAGTAGGCCTGCAGCGGCATCTCGACCTTGACCCCGGCGGGGACGTAGACGAAGGAGCCGCCCGACCAGACCGCGCTGTTCAGCGCCGCCAGTTTGTTGTCGTTCGGCGGGATGATCGTCGCCCAGTGCTCGCGCACCAGGTCCTCGTGCTCGCGCAGGGCGGTGTCCATGTCGGTGAAGATCACGCCCTGGGCCTCGAGCTTCTCGTTCACCTGGTGGTAGACGACCTCGGACTCGTACTGGGCGCCGACGCCGGAGAGGAATTTGCGCTCGGCCTCGGGGATCCCGAGGCGGTCGAAGGTGTTTTTGATGTCCTCGGGGACCTCGCTCCAGTCGCGGCTGTTCTTCTCCGAGGCGCGGACGAAGTAGTGGATGTCGTCGAAGTCGATCTGGTCGAGGTCGCCACCCCATTTCGGGGTCGGGCGGCTTTCGAAATGCTCCAGCGCCTTGAGCCGGAAGTCCCGCATCCACTTCGGCTCTTCCTTGAAGTCGGAGATCGTTTCGACGACCTCGCGCGAGAGTCCCTTCGGGGCTTTGTAGGCGTAGCCGGACTCCGAGTCGTGGAAGCCGAACTTCTCCTTGTAGTCGGAGTTGAGACCGGCCAGCTCGCGTTTCTCGGCGAGTACCTCGGGCGTTGCCATATCAGTCGACCTCCATGGTGATGGTGTCGTCCTCGATCTCTACCGGGAACGTTTGCACCGGCTGGAAAGCTGGGAGCGTCTTCGGCCTACCGGTGCTGAGGTCGAAGAGGGAACCGTGGCGCGGGCACTCGACCGTGCAGGTGGCCGGGTCGAACTCGCCCTCGGCGAGCGGTCCGTTGTCGTGCGAGCAGCGGTCCTCGATCGCGTACAGGGTGCCGTCGCAGTTGAAGACACCGATCTTCCTGCCGTCGTGCTCGACCAGCCGCATCCCACCCGGCGGCAGCTCGGCTGCCGGGCAGACGGGGATCTTGGTTCCAGCGGTGTCGGTCAAGAGAGGGTGCTCCAGTCGCCGGGACGCGGCAGTGGCTAGTGCGGATCGAGACTTAATCCTACTTCCAAGGTCGGATTTTAGCGGGACGCCCGGGTGGGCCGGCGGACACGTCGCGGAGATTCACACGGAAGCGATGAGTCTGTGCCGGAATTGTGGTCTTATCTTGACTGACCCTTCTAGTGAGGAGACGAGATGAGCGAGAGGACCAGTTATGCGCCCGGGACGCCCTGTTGGGTCGACCTGGCGACGCCTGACCTGGATGCGGCGGAGAAGTTCTACGGCCCGCTGTTCGGCTGGGAGATTCCCGAGCTGCCGAACTCGGCCGAAATGGGCGGCTACCGGCGGGCGAAATTGGGCGGCAGGGACGTCGCCGGCGCGATGCCGTTGATGCAGGAGGGCCAGCCGCCGGCCTGGAGCACCTACATCTGCGTCGCCGATGCCGACGCCACCGCGGCGGCAATCACTGAGAACGGCGGCAGTCAGATCTCCGAGCCGATGGACGTGATGGGCCTCGGCTGGATGGCGATCTTCGCCGACCCGGAGGGCGCCGTCTTCGGGATCTGGCAGCCGGGGACGTTCGCCGGCGCCGAGCTGGTCAACGAGCCGGGGGCGTTCTCCTGGAACGAGCTCAACACCGGTGACGTTGCGGCGGCGAAGGCCTTCTACGGCAGCGTCTTCGGCTGGGAGTTCGAAGACAAAGAGAGCGAGAACGCCGACGGCTACGTGATCTGCATGGTCGGCGGCGACCGCGTCGCCGGGATGCTGGCGATGGCCGATCGGGTTCCCAGCGAAGTCCCGCCGCACTGGAACACCTACTTCACCGTCGAGGACACCGAGGCGGCGATCGAGCAGGTCGAGGCGGGCGGCGGCGCCAAGGTCATGGGCCCGATGGACGTCGAGGTAGGCCGGATCGCCGTCGTCCACGACCCCTGGGGCGCGATCTTCTCCGTGATCCGGCTGAACGAGCCCGCGTAGCTTTCGCCGAGACCGCAAAAACCCTCCCTCAAGAGGGATTTTTGCGGTCTCGCTAGATCTGGCCGAGGTCGGCAACCGCTTCTGCGGGGTCGCCGGTCTCGCCTTCGTCCTCCCATTCGGCGGACTGGCCGAGGGAGGCGCTCTTGACGATCTTCAGGCCGAGCATCGCGCACTTCATCCGCGTCGCCGAGATCTCGATCCCGAGCAGCTCGAGGACGAAGTCTTTGGGCAGCTTCAGCAACTCGTCCCGGCTCATCCCGACCAGCTCGTCGGTCAGCAGTGAGGTCGCCGCGGTGGAGATCGCGCAGCCTTTCCCCTCGAAGGCGACTTCTGCAACCTTGTCGTCGCTGTCGAGTTTGATCGTCACGTGCTGCTCGTCGCCGCAAAACGGATTCGTGTCCTCGAACTCGAGGTCGGGGTGCTCGAGATGGCCGAAGTTGTGCGGCCGCTTGTAGTGCTCGAGGATCTGGTCGCGGTAGAGCTCGTCCATCAGAGACCAAACACCTTACGCGCGTCTTCGAGCCCCTCGACCAGGCGGTCGATCTCCTCGGGGATCGTGTAGACGCCGAAGCTGGCGCGGGCGGTGGCGGCGATCCCGAGGCGGTCCATCAGGACCTGGGCGCAGTGGTGGCCGGCGCGGACGGCGACGCCGTGGCGGTCGAGGATCTCGGAGACGTCGTGGGCGTGGATGCCCTCGATCTCGAAGGAGACCGGACCGAGTCGGCCCTCGCCGCGGGGCGGGCCGAAGACGCGTAGGCCCGGCACCTCGGCGACGCGCTCGAGGGCGTAATCGGCGATCTGCTCCTCGTGCTCGCGCACCGCTTCCATCCCGAGCATGTCGAGCCAGCGGAAAGCGGAAGCCATCCCGATCGCCTGGGCGATCGCCGGCGTCCCCGCCTCGAAGCGCGCCGGCACGTCGGCGTAGGTGGTGCCCTCGCGGCTGACCTTGCGGATCATCGAGCCTCCGCCGAGGAAGGGCTGCATCTCCCGCAGCAGGTCGAGCCTGCCCCAGAGGACGCCGATCCCGGTCGGGGCGTAGAGCTTGTGGCCGGTGATCGCGTAGAAGTCGACTCCGAGCGCGGCCATGTCGAGCGGCATCTTCGGCGCCGACTGGGCGCCGTCGACGAGCACCTTGGCGCCGGCCTCGTGGGCGAGCCGGGAGATCTCGGCGATCGGGTTCTCGGTCCCGAGGACGTTGGAGACGTGGGCGACGGCGACGAGCTTCGGGCCGCGCTCCAGCAGCGTCGCGAAGGCGTCCAGGTCGAGCCGCCCCTCGTCGTCGATTGGTGCCCAGTCGATCTCGGCCCCGACCCGCTCGGCCAGCTGCTGCCAGGGGACGATGTTCGAGTGGTGCTCCATCTCGGTCAGCAGCAGGCGGTCGCCGGCGCCGACGTTGGCGTCTCCCCAGGCGCGGGCGACGAGGTTGATCGCCTCGGTCGCGTTGCGGACGAAGACGACCTCGCGGCGGTCGCCGGCACCGATGTGGTCGGCGACCGTGGCCCGCGCTCCCTCGTAGGCTTCGGTCGCCTCGGCCGAGAGCGTGTGGGAGCCGCGATGGACGTTGGAATGGTGGCGCCGCTCGTAGCGGTCGACCGCCTGGATCGAGGCCAGCACCCGCTGGGCACTGGCGCCGCTGTCGAGGTAGGCGACCGGCTTGCCGTTGACCTCGCGCTCCAGCGCCGGGAAGGAGGCGCGGACCTTCTCGATGGAGAACGGCGCCGCTGCTGGTGCGGGGCTCTTGGCGCTCACCGGCTCCATGGCGGAGAGGTCAGGCGGCGGCGCCTGCCTCAACCTCCTCGGCGATCCAGCCGTAGCCCTTCTCCTCGAGCACGCCGACCAGCTCCGGGCCGCCTTCCTTGACGATCCGCCCCTGGTACATGACGTGGACCGCGTCGGGTTTCACCATGTGCAGGATCCGCTGGTAGTGGGTGATGATCAGGACGCCCATGTCGGGGCCGGCGAACTTGTTGACGCCCTCGGCGACGGTGCGCAGGGCGTCGATGTCGAGGCCCGAGTCGGTCTCGTCGAGGACCGCGATCTCCGGCCGCAGCAGCGCCAGCTGCAGCAGCTCCATCCGCTTCTTCTCGCCGCCGGAGAAGCCGTCGTTGAGATAGCGGCTGGAGAAGTCTTTCGGGATGTTCGCCAGCTCCATCGCCTCCTGGGCCGTGCGGGCGAAGTCTTTGATCTTGATCTGGTCTTCGCCGCGCGTCTCGCGCTGGGCGTTGATGATCATCCGCAGGTACTTGCTGACCGAGACGCCGGGGATCGCGACGGGGTACTGGAAGGCCATGAAGAGGCCGGCCTGCGAGCGGTCCTCGGGAGCGGCCTCGGTGATGTCCTCGCCCTTGAAGGTGATCGTGCCCTCGGTCACCTCGAGCGCCGGGTGGCCCATGATCACGTTGGCGAGCGTCGACTTGCCGGAGCCGTTCGGGCCCATCAGCGCGTGCACCTTGCCCTTCTCGACGTCCAGGTCGAGGCCTTTGAGGATCTTCTTGTCCTCGACCTCGACGTGCAGGTTGCGTATCTCCAGCTCAGCCAATTTCGCTCCGTTTCTGGGGTTAATCGAAGTTTGTCGTGATGCCTAGGCGGCGCTGCCGATGACGGCGGCGCGCTTGGGGGCACTGTGGTCGGAGAACTCGACCAGCTCGGCCAGCGTGGTGCCGGCGAGTGCCTTGGTGACGCCGCCCTGCACGCGCATCCACAGCAGCTTCGTCGAACAGGCCTGGTCGCCGTCTGACTCGTGCGAGCAGAGGACTTTGCCTTCGGGGGCATCGTGGAAGCACTCCATCGGCGCGATCTGCCCTTCCAGCGCCTCGACCACCGCGTCCATCGTGATCTCCGCCGCCGGTTTCGCCAGGCGGTAGCCGCCATGCGCGCCCCGGGTGGAGGTGACGAGGCCGGCCTTGCGCAGTTTCGCCACCAGGTGCTCCAGATAGGAGAGCGGCAGGTTCTCCGCTTCGGCGACGGAGCCCAGCGAGACGGGTTGCGAGCCGGGCTGGCGGCCCAGCTCGACCATCAGGCGAACTCCGTACTCGGCTTTGGTCGAGAACAGCATCTGACCTAAATCCTACTGAAGCGGTCGGTTATGCCGGATCCCGTTGGTGATCAGGGCTCGATCAGGCCGCGCCGGATCGCATACCGCACCAGCTCGACCCGGTCTCGCATCCCGAGCTTTCGCATCGCGTTGGCGCGGTGGTTCTCGACCGTCTTCTCGGAGAGGTGAAGGACCTCGGCGATCTGTTTCGTCGTGTGCGCCTCGGCGACGAGCTTGACGATCTCCTCCTCGCGCGGGGTCAGCTCCTCCTCGCCGCTGGAGCCGCGCTCGAGCACGTCCTTGATCAGGGTCCGCTGCGCCTCGGGGGTGAGGAACGGCTCGCCGCGCTCGACCGCGCGGATCGCCGCCAGCAGGTCGGTGTCGGCCTGCGCCTTCAGCACGTAGCCGGAGGCGCCCGCTTTCAGCGCCTCGAACAGGTAGCGCTCGTCGTCGTGCATCGAGAGGATCAGGACCGAGACCTCCGGCGCCTGCTTCTTGATCTCCCGCGTCGCCTGCAGCCCGGTCAGCTTCGGCATTTTCACGTCGAGGATCGCCAGGTCGGGCCGCTCACGCACCGCCAGGTCGCGCGCCTCGGCCCCGTCCCCGGCCTCGGCGACGACCTCGATGTCCGGCTGGCGCTCCAGCAGCAGCCGCAGCCCGGAGCGGACGATCCCGTGGTCATCAGCGATCAGCACGCGCATTGGCACGCACTATCGCCGATGGGCCGAAAATACGCCTATATGTAGGGAAATCGTCCCGTCGGCATCAGGCGGGGACGTCGAGGCGCACCGTGGTTCCGGCGCCGGGGCGGGACTCGATCGTCAGCTCGCCGCCGACCAGCAGGGCGCGCTCGCGCATGCCGCCGATCCCGAGGCCGCGCTCGGACTCGTCGAAGGCGAAGCCGCGGCCGTCGTCGGCGACCTCGAGGACGACGCCGCCGTCCTTGCTGCGCCGCATCCGCACCTCGACGTTCTCGGCGCCGCTGTGGCGGGCGGCGTTGTTGAGTGCCTCCTGGGCGACGCGGTAGACGACCAGCTGGCCGTCGTCGCCGAGGTCGGAGAAGTCGCCCTCGACCTCCAGCCGGGCCTCGATCTCGCCGCGGGCGAGCTGCTCGACCTGGCCGCCGATCGCCGCCGCGAGGCCGAGGTCGTCGAGCGCGGTCGGGCGCAGCTGGCGGGCGAGGGAGAGGAGCTCGGTCATCGCCTGGTTCGCCAGCGCCCTGGTCTCGGCGAGCTCGCCTTCGAGTTCGGGCGGCGCCGCCTCGCGGGCCGCCTCCAGCCGCAGCAGCAGCCCCGTCAGCGACTGGTTCACCTCGTCGTGCAGGTCGCGCGCGACCCGGGCCCGCTCCTCCTCCTGCGCGTGCAAAGCCGCCGACCCGGCCCGCCGCCGCTCGGCCTCCAGGCGCCGCATCATCCGCAGGAAGGCGAGCTCGATCCGCTCCACCTCCTCGGTCTCGCCAACCCCGTCGATCGAGGGAGGGAGGTGCAGCCGCGGGCTCGAGAGATCGACCTTCTCCATCGCCTCGATCAGATCCTCGAGCGGGCGCAGCCGCCGCCGCTCCCGGGTCAGGGCCAGGGACAGCGCGACGACGACCAGCGCGAGCCCGATCACGGTCAGAGTCATCCCCGCAGCCTAGAAGCACCCATTCGCCTGTTCCTTTGCGGTGGATACCAACGAAAAGGAACAGGCGAATGGGTAGGGGGTGTTCCGTGGCGCTTTGGGGGGTGGCCCCTATAGGCGTTTTCGTGATTCAGTCGCATACTTCGCCGACACCCTCGACTCTCAGGAGCGACCACTCGATGACGACCACCAAGCAATCCACCTGGGGCGCGACGCTGCGGACCACGATCTTGATGGCCGGCCTCGGCGGCCTGCTCGTCCTGATCGGCGCCCTGATCGGCGGCCCGAGCACCGCGGCCACCTTCCTCCTCATCGCCCTCGCGATCAACTTCTTCGCCTATTTCTTCAGCGACAAAATGGCGCTGAAAATGAGCCGGGCGCAGCCGATCGAGGAGTCCGAGGCGCCGCGGCTTTACCAGATCGTGCGGGAACTGACGACGCGTGCCGGGCTGCCGATGCCGCGCCTCTACATGATCCCCCAGGACCAGCCGAACGCCTTCGCCACCGGCCGCAACCCGAAGCACTCGGCGGTGGCGGTCACCCGCGGCATCACCAAGCTGCTCTCCGAGGACGAGCTGCGCGGCGTCCTTGCCCACGAGCTCACCCACATCCGCAACCGCGACATCCTGATCCAGTCGGTCGCCTCGGCGATCGGCGCCGCGATCACCTACCTCGCCTACATGCTGATGTGGTTCGGCAATGACGACAACTCGCCGCTGAGTCTCGTCTCGGCGCTGGCGATGGTCCTCCTGGCCCCGATCGCGGCGAGCATCATCCAGCTCTCGATCTCGCGCCAGCGCGAGTACGCGGCCGACGCCGGTGGGGCGGAAATCTGCGGTAACCCGGAGTCGCTGGCAAGCGCGCTGCTGCGCCTCGAGCAGGGCGCGGAAGCGATGCCTATGCAGGTCAACCAGGCGGCCGAGCCCCTCTACATCGTCAAGCCCTTCAAGGGCGGAGGCATCGCCGGGCTCTTCTCGACCCACCCGCCGATCGAGGAGCGGGTCCGCCGCCTGCGCCAGATGCGCCCGACTCTCTCGTAGATACGCCTCCACCGAGAGCAGGAACGGCTCCGGGAACCTTCCCCGGGGCCGTTTTTGTGCATTCGGCAGAGGCTCGCTATACTTTTTGAAGTAAAGCTGATCGGGATTAGGGGATTTCAAGCCATGGCCATCGACACCACGCGAGCTCAGACGATCGAGGAGATCGAACCTTTTGAGGCTGCCGAGGAGATCGACGGCGGCAGTGTCGTCCTGATCGACACTCGCGAGCCGCACGAGTATCAGGAGGCCCACCTGGAGGGCGGCAAACTGGTGCCGCCGGGCCTGTTGGCCGACGAAATCGCCACCGCGGCGCCGGACCAGTCGGCCCGCACGATCCTCTACTGCCGCTCCGGCAACCGCTCGGCTCTCGCCGCCGCGCAGCTGCAGCAGCTCGGCTACGAGAACGTCGCCTCGATGAGCGGCGGCATCCTCGAGTGGCAGGAGCAGGGGCTGCCGGTCGTCGCCGCGCACGGGATGAGCGCCGAGCAGCGCGAGCGCTACTCGCGCCACACGCTGCTGCCCGAGGTCGGGGTCGACGGCCAGGTGAAGCTGCTGAACGCGAAGGTGCTGCTGCTCGGCGCCGGGGGCCTCGGCGCGCCGACCGCCCTCTACCTCGCCGCCGCCGGAGTCGGGACGATCGGCCTCGTCGACGACGACGTGGTCGACGCCTCCAACCTGCAGCGCCAGGTGATCCACAACACCGAGCGGATCGGGATGGCTAAGACCGCCTCGGCGCGGATCTTCATCGAACAGCTCAACCCCGACGTCAAGGTGGTCGAGCACAACGGCCGCCTCGACGCGAGCAACATCCTCGAGGTGATGAAGGACTACGACATCATCGTCGACGGCGCCGACAACTTCCCCACCCGTTACCTGCTGAACGACGCCTCGGTGCGGCTGCGCAAAACGGTCGTCTCCGCCTCGATCCTCGGCTTCGACGGGCAGATCTCGACCTTCGCCCCCTTCGAGGGGCCCTGCTACCGCTGCCTCTACCCGACGCCGCCGCCGGCCGAGTTGGCGCCGAGCTGCTCCGCCAACGGGGTGCTCGGGGTGATGGCCGGGACGATGGGCACGCTGCAGGCCAACGAGGTGATCAAGCTGATCCTCGGCGCCGGCCAGCCGCTGATCGGCCGCCTGCTCCTCTACGAGGCGCTCGGCACCACCTTCACCGAGCTGAAAGTCCGCCGCGACCCCGACTGCCCGATCTGCGGCGAGCGCGCCGAGGAGATCCCGGAGTCGGAGATGGGTCAGTTCCCCGACTACGACGCTTTCTGCGCCGGAGCCGGCGGCGACCGCTAGGCCGCGAATACCGGCGCATCCAGCGACCGAAGGGAGCGGTGCGAGCCCGCAGGGCGAGTTCCTCGGTCGGTCGTGTGCGGAGCACACTTCCCTCCCTGCGTCCTTGAGCTGCTTGGTCTTCGCGGCTTAGTAGGATCACCGATCTCATGGCAACCGTCCGCATCCCCCCCGTCCTGCGCCCGAAAACGGGTGGGCAGGCCGAGGTCGAGGCCGCCGGCTCGGACGTCGGCGAGGTTCTGCGTTCGCTGACCGGCGAGTACCCGGACACCGAGGCCCAGCTCTTCGGTGAGGACGGCGAGCTCAACCGCTACGTCAACGTCTACCTCAACGACGAGGACGTGCGAGTGCTCGACGGTCTTGGGACCGCGGTCGAAGACGGCGACAACGTCGTCATCCTTCCCGCCATGGCCGGCGGCTGAGACGGCTGCAAACCGGCGCCTGCCGGCGTCCTCGGTCGCTCACGTGCAGAGCACACTTCGCTCCCTGCGTCCTTGACAGGCTTGGTTTTCGCCGTTTCAGCGGTCGAGCACAAGCCCGAGGAACTGCTTCGTCCGCTCCTCGCGGGGGTTCTCCAGCACCTCGGCGGGCGGACCCTGCTCGACGATCACGCCGCCGTCCATGAAGACGATCTGGTCGCCGACTTCCTTGGCGAAACCCAGCTCGTGGGTGACGACGAGCATCGTCATCCCTTCCGAGGCGAGCTCCCGCATCGTGTCCAGCACCTCCTTGACCAGCTCGGGGTCGAGGGCGCTGGTGACCTCGTCGAAGAGCATCACGTGCGGATCCATCGCCAGCGCCCTGGCGATCGCGACGCGCTGCTGCTGGCCGCCGGAGAGGCGTTCGGGATATTGGGCGAGTTTGTCGGCGAGGCCGACGCGCTCCAGCAGCGCCGTGCCTTTCTCGCGAGCCTCGCCCTTCGAGCGACCGAGCACTTTTTCCGGCGCCATCGTCACGTTTTCCAGGGCGGTCCTGTGGGGGAAGAGGTTGAACTGCTGGAAGACCATGCCGACCCGCTGGCGGACGAAGTCGAGGTTCCAGCTCTGCTCGCCGCTGCCCGATCCCGGTCCCTTGCAGATGTCCTGACCCTCGAGCAGGATCTCGCCCTCCTCGGGCGGCTCGAGCAGGTTGACGCAGCGCAGCAGCGTGCTCTTGCCGGAGCCGCTGGGGCCGAGAATGCAGATGACTTCGCCTTTGCCGACGTCGAGGTCGATTCCCTTCAGGACCTCGAGCGCGCCGAAGCGCTTCTCGACCCCGCGCAACTTCAACATCGGCTCGGCCACGGCTCAGGCCACCTCGATGTGGGAGCCGCGGGTGACTTTCAGTTGCTGGCGGGCGATCAGTTTGTCGACGACCCGGGCCAGGGGCAGGATGATGATCACGAAGAAGATCGCGGTCAGCGTCAGCGACGAGCTGTTCAGGCGTTCGGAGAGCACTTCGCGGCTGACCAGCACCGACTCGCTCAGGGCGATGACGCTGACCAGGGTCGTGTCCTTCAGCAGGGAGATGAGTTCGTTCAGCATCGGCGCCGGGATCTTGGTCACGCCCTGCGGGACGACGACGTAGCGCATCGCCTGGAAGTGGCTCATGCCGAGCGAGCGGGCCGCCTCCATCTGGCCGCGGGGCACTGCTTCGATGCCAGCCCGGTAGACCTCCGCCGAGAAGGCCCCGTAGACGATCACCAGCGCGGCGACGCCGTACCAGAAGGGATCCGGTCGGCCGAACCAGTGCGGGATCCGGACTTCCTGAGGGAGGAAGCTGAGGAACGGGACGCCGCCGGAGATCATCAGGATGATGATCAGGATCGGCACCGCGCGGAAGAAGTCGATGTAGGCGATCGTCAGGAACCGGATCGGCATCAGTTTCCTGCCCGGCAGCTGTCGCAGCAGTGCCAGGAACAGGCCGAGGGCGAGCGCCAGTACGGCCGCCACGGCAAAGACGAGGAGGTTCTGCAGGAAGCCGACGAGTACTTCCCCGAAGTGTTCCTGCATCACGTCGAAGTTGAAGTACTGGTTGAAGAACTGACTCATGGCATCAGTTTCCCGCTTGGGTCTGGGAACGCAAAGGGGGCGCCGACGTCGGCGCTCCCTCGCTCAGGTCGATCTAGCCGAGAAACTGTTTCGGCGGTTCGAGGTGGAACCACTTTTCGTAGATCGTTTTGTAGGTGCCGTCGGAGATCACTTCCGCGAGAGCTTCGTTGACTTCCTTCAGCAGTTCCGTGTTGTCCTTGGCGAGCGCGATTCCGTAGGTTTCTTCGGTCGGGACTTTTTCGGAGATTTCGACCCCGCCTTCTTCTTCGACCGCGTTCTGCGCCACCGGCGCGTCGATGATCACGGCTTCGACGGTGCCCGCCTTGAGGGCGTTGATCGCGTCAGGGCCTTCGGGGTAGGGGCGGAGTTCGCCGGCGTCGGCTTTTTCCTTGCCGAGTTCGAGCCCCGTGGTGCCCTGCTGGGCGCCGACGGTCTTTCCTTCGAGGTCTTCGATGCCGCCGACGTCGCTGCCTTCCTTGACCAGGATCGCCTGTTCGGAGAGGTAGTACGGATCGGAGAAGGCGACTTCCTTTTCGCGTTCTTCGGTGATCGTCGCGGCCGAGATCACCGCTTCGAACTTGCCCTGCGCGACGTCGCGGAAGATCGTTTCAAACGAGGTGTCCTGGAACTCTGGCGCGCGGCCGATCCTTTCGCCGATCGCTTCCATCAGTTCGATGTCGAAGCCGGTGTATTCACCCGATTTCCCCTGCTCGAAGGGGGGGTAGGGGATGTCGGAGCCGACGGTCAGAGGTTCGCTGCCGCCACCTCCGCCACCGCTGCTGGTGGTTTCGTCGTCTCCGCCGCCGCAGCCGATCGCTGCAACCGAGACGAGGGCGAGCAGGAGGACCGCGAAAAGGGCGGTCAGCCGGGTCGTTCTCATCGAATTCCTCCGTTCGAGTTGGACAGACGGGATAGATATACAGGCTGAGCCTTATCTCGCCAATGACGTGCTTCCGGATCCGCCCACGCCGATCGGAAGGCCGTCGCTACACTTTCTGAAGTAACGGGTGGGCGAAATGGCGCGCGAGCAATTACTCAACAAACCCTGCGGAGGCCGATTCGGCAACATCGTCGAGTCGATCGGCAACACGCCACTGGTCGAGCTGCCGCGACTCTCGCCGAAGCCCGACGTCCGCATCTACGCCAAGCTCGAGGGGCACAACCCGACCGGCTCGGTGAAGGACCGGGTGGCGAAGTCGATGATCGAGGCGGCCGAGGCCGAGGGCGCGATCGAGCCTGGCCACACGATCCTCGAACCTACCTCAGGCAACACCGGCATCGCGCTGGCGATGATCTGTCGCCGCAAGGGCTACCCGCTGAAGGTGGTGATGCCCGACAACGTCACCGAGGAGCGGACCCAGCTGCTGCGCATGTACGGGGCGGAGATCGTCTACTCGGAGGGCGCCAAGGGCTCCAACGGCGCCGTCGAGGTGGCGCTGGAGATGGCTCAGGATTCGAGCTTCTACATGCCCTACCAGTACGGCAACGAGGCCAACCCGCTCGCCCACTACAACGGCACCGCGGTCGAGATCCTCGAAGAGCTCGACGAGGTGACCGCCTTCGTCGGCGGCCTCGGCACCGGCGGCACCCTGATGGGCAATGGCCGCCGCCTCAAGGAGGCCAACCCCGAGACGCTGATCGTCGCCGCCGAGCCCATGCAGGGTGAGCTTGTCCAAGGGCTTCGCTCGCTCGACGACGGCTTCATCCCGCCGATCATCGACATCACGATGTTCGACCGCAAGATCATGGTCTCCAACCGCAACGCGATCGTCTGGACCAAGAAGCTGCTCGAGGAGGAGGGCGTCTTCGCCGGCGTCTCCGGCGGGGCGATCGCCGCGATCGCCAGCCGCATCGGCGGCGAGCTCGAGTCGGGCAACGTCGTCTTCCTGATCCCCGACGACGGCTGGAAGTACCTGTCTTCCGGCGTATACACGAAGCCGATCGAGGAGATAGAAAACCTCGATACCACGGTTTGGTGGTAGGGCGCCCACGCACGCCCTATGCGATGAAGATTTCTCAACAACTGGTCGACGAGATGGTCGCGCATGCGCGCGAGGATCTGCCGAATGAGTGCTGCGGGATGATCGGCGGCCGCGAGGGGGAGGCGACCAGCGTGGTGCGGGTGGAGAACGCCGCGGCGAGTCCGCTGCGCTACGAGATGGACCCGCAGGGCCAGTTCGACGCGTTGAAGGCGATCGAAAGCGCCGGCGACGAGCTGATCGGGATCTACCACTCCCACACGCGCAGCGCCGCCTATCCCTCGCAGACCGACGTCAACCAGGCTGTCGCCTGGCCCGAACAGGTCTACGTGATCGTCTCCCTGGAGAACGAAGAGGCGCCGGACGTGAAGGCCTACGACCTGGCCGACCTGAAGATCGCCGATGTCGACCTCGACGTCTCCTAAGCACCGCTCCAGCGGACACCAGCGCGGCGTCCACGGTGGCGGCGGCTCCGGCGATGACGGCGACGGTGACGGCGGCGGGGGAGGTGGAGGCGGTGGCGGCGACCTGGTCAAGGTCGCCTTCGCCCGCAACCAGGCAGAGGCGGAGATGCTGCAGGGACTGCTGGGCGAGGCGGGAATTCCCAGCGTGCTGAAGCGCAGCTTCGGCTTTGACAACCCCGACTTCCTCTCGAGCGGGCCGCGCGACGTGATGGTCAACGCCGGCGACGCCCAACGGGCCAAGGACTTGCTCGCCGAAACCATGATCGAGGACGCGGGAGACGAGGTGGCGGAGCTCGAAGGCGAACGGCGCCTCGCCCGAGGCGAGTCCGGGGAACCGTCACCCGGCCGCCTTGCCGTTTGGATCCTCGCCGTCGCGGCAGGCGGGTTCCTGCTCCTCTGGCTGCTCTACGAATTCACCTGATGAGCGACGACCTGATATCGGTTGCTTGGGTCGGCAACGAACACGAGGCGGCAATGGTGCAGGCGCTGTTCGAGGAGCTCGGCATTCCGAGCATGCAGCGGCGAAGAGGAATCGATGGAACCCTCTTCGGCCACGGGGCTTTGACGGGGGGTGGGTCCAGAGAGGTCATGGTCCACCCGGAGCGCGTCGAGGAGGCCCGGGCACTGCTGGCTGCAGCGATTGCCGAGGACGATATTGCTGCGCGCGGCGGGGCTTACCTGACCGCGATCGGGCCGCGGACCGTCTCGCGCAGGTAGTCCCGCCAGGCGTCCTCGATCTCGCGGAAGCGGGCGTCGAAGGCGTCTTCGAGCTGGACCTCTGGGCCCTGCGGCAGCAGTTTGGCGACCAGGCGCTCGCAGGCCTCGGGGCCGCGTTCGTTCTCGAGCAGGTCGAAGATCGTGCCGCCGAGGATGACCGCGTCGCGGCGCGAGGGCGGAAATGTGGGGCGGGCGCTCTCGCGCAGGCGCCGGATCGTCGCGGCGCGGTAGAGGCCGACCTGGCGGGAGAAGTACTGGGCGCCGCCTTCGACCAGCCAGGCCCAGCGCAGGTAGCGGGCGAAGCGGCGCGGAGTCCAGGAGGGGGGCAGGGCGGCGTTGTTGGCGGCGATCACCAGCTGCGCGTAGAGGCGCTCGGCGGTGCCGCGCAGGGCTTCGTAGGAGTCGTCGCCGGCGGCCCGGCGTTCCATGTGCGGGTCGTTGAGGACGTGCAGCTCGGTCGACATCGGCCAGCCGGCGAGATAGCGGCGGCCGGCGGGTGCCGCCGACCAGCGGGCGGCGGGGAGGAAGGGGTGCGCGGCGGTCAGCCAGAGAGGGTTGGTGTGGACGACGACCGTCACCTCCTCCGGCACGGCCGCGAAGCGGTCTTCGAGCCGCAGCCGCAGTTCCTCGAGCCGGTCGAGCGTGCGCTCGGCGAAGGCAGAATCGCCGGAGTCGTGGCGGGCGGTGAAGCTCAGGCTCTCGGTCTCGACCCAAGACATATCGCGAGGTTAGCCCCTGCGTTCGGCCGACCAAGCAGGCCAAGGACGCAGGAAGCGAAGCGTGCTCCGCACGCGAGCTGCCGAGGACGCCGCTATGCGCAGGTCAGACGAGCGCAGGGCGGTCAGACGAGCGCAGGCTCGGGGGCGCCGCAGCGGTTGCGAATCTCTTCGCGAGCGCGGTCGAACTCTTCGTCGGCCATCACCGGCGTGCCCTCGAAGGGCAGTTCGCGGTCGATCTCGACCCAGGAGCGGCAGCCGTGGTACTCGTCGCGGACGCGAACCGTCACCGGGCGCGGGATCCGATGGACCCGCAGCAGCAGCACGTGGAGCGGGTGCCGGTGCTTCCAGGTGAGCCGCTTTTCGGCGTAGTCCGGAGTCCAGATGTAGTACGGCGAGAGGGCGTCGAGACTGCGGCGGTCGCTGATCGTGACGTGGTCGACGACTTCCGCCCAGGCACGCAGGCGAACGCGGTCGGGCTGGGCGATTCCGCCGTCCTGGAGCAGCGCTTTCGGCGGCGGCTCCTCGTCAGGCCAGACACCCTCCTCGAGCGCGCGGCGCAACTCCGGGTGGTGGGATTCGCGGACCAGGTTGTTCCGCTGATGGTCGAAGGTTGGGTAGAGGAAGAACCGCTCGTGCTCGAGCTCGAAGTGCTTGTTCTCCTCGCGGATGCCTCCCTTGCGCAGAGTGAGCAGCTGCTCGCCCTCCGCGAGAGCGCGGACGGTTACAGCCCATTCCTTGAGAGCGATCGGCATTGAAGTAATCCAGAGATTCGTTGATTCGAGGGGGCTGGGCGCGTTGAACTGGGCCACTGCGGCTGTTTCTGCCCGGCCGGAGGCGCGCATTCTAGAGGAGTGCAGCGAAAACTCAACTACAAAACCGCGAAATTTGCGAAATGTGACCTACGTCCACCCGCCGCCGCCCGGGGTTTCGATCCGCAAACGGTCGCCGGGAGAGAGCTCGCCGCTGGCCTTGCTTGGCAGCGGGGAGCCGTTCAGGAGGTTCACACCGAGGCTGCCGTCGGCCCCTGAGCCGGCACCGCGGGGTTGGTGGCGGCGCCGCTCGGTGATCAGGCTGAAGCGCATCGGCACCAGCGCCTCGATTTCGCGCACCACCCCGTCGCCACCGCGGTGGGTCCCGCCGCCGCCGCTGCCGCGCCGCAGCGAGAGCTCGCGCACCCGCAGCGGGAATTCAGCCTCGAGCGCCTCGGTCGGGGTGTTGAGGGTGTTCGACATCGCGACGTGGATCGCGCTCGGGCCGTCGCCGTCGGGGCAGGCGCCCTGGCCGCCGCCGAGCGTCTCGTAGTAGGTGAAGTCGTCGTTGGCGAGGGTCAGGTTGTTCATCGTCCCCTGGCCCTGGGCCGGTCCCGGGCGTGCCTGCGAGAGAGCGGCGAGAACGAGGTCGGCGACCCGGCTGGAGGTCTCGACGTTGCCGGCGACGACCGCGGCGCCGGCGCGAGAGTTGAGCAGCGAGCCGAAGGGCGCGAGTACCTCGATCGGCCTGTGGGCGCCGGCCGAGGGCGGTGCATCGGGATCGGTGAGGACGCGGACCGCGAAGAAGGCGGCCGATTTGGTCACCGAGAGCGGACAGTTGAGGTTGCCGTCGACCTGAGGGTCGCTGCCGTCGAAGTCGAGGCGGAGCGAGTCGCCGAGGATGGTCGCCTCCAGTCGCAGCCGCAGATCACGCTCGGCGCCGTTCCAGTCGGCCTCCAGCACGTCTTCCGCGTGGTAGGTGCCGTCGGGAAGCTCGGCCAGGGCCGCGCGGGTGCGGCGCTCGCTGTAGGCGAGGATCGCTGCCAACCCGGATCGCAGTGCCACGGTGCCAATCTTCCCGTGCAGCTCCTCGAGGCGCCTCGCCCCGACCCGGTTCGCGGCCTGTTGGGCGCGCAGATCGGCCAGCCGCTGGCGCGGGACCGCATCTGCGCGGCGAGTTGCTCGAGCGTCTCGTGGTCGGCGACGGTCGGGGGATCACGACCCCCTCGTCCTCGAGCGTGCGGGAGAAGGCGGGCATCGAGCCCGGCGTCGGACCGCCGACGTCGGCGTGGTGGGCGCGGCTGGCGGCGAACCCGAGCAGCTCCTCGCCGGCGAAGACCGGGGAGACGAGGGTGATGTCCGGCAGGTGGGTGCCGCCGCAATAGGGGTCGTTGAGGATCCAGTCGCGGCCGGGCCGCTGCTCCTCGCCGAGGACGGCGGCGACCGCGTCGGGCATCGAGCCGAGGTGGACGGGGATGTGCTCGGCCTGCATCACCAGCTCCCCGCCGGCGTCGAACAGGGCGGTCGAGCAGTCGTGCCGCTCCTTGATGTTGGCCGAGTAGGCCGAGCCGATCAGCGTCGCACCCATCTCGTCGCAGGCGGCGCGCAGACCGCCGACCAGCACCTGCAACGCGATCGGGTCGAGTGCGCTCATTCAGCTGGTCCTTTTTGTTGCCTGGGACCGGAAAGGAACGAAGCGACGATGGTGCCGTGCTCGTCGACCGCGGCCGTCCATCCAGGCGGGACGATGAAGGTCGCCTCGGGCAGCTCGAAGACGGCCGGGCCCTTGCTCGTGCTGCCGGCGGCGGGCTCGCCGCGCAGGATCGGGGTCTCGATCCACTCGCCGTCGAAGTGGACGCGTCGCGAGCCGGTCCCGGTCGCGCCCTCGCCCGCCGCAACCGGCCGCGGCTCCGGTCCCGGCACGGCCATCGCCAGGTCGATGTCGACCAGGACCACCTCGCCCTCGGGATCGCGGTGGCCGTAGCGCTCCTCATGGGCGCGCTCGAAGCCCTCGATCAGCTCGGCAGGATCGGGATCGACCCGTCCCGGCACCGGCAGCTCGAAGGCCTGGCCCGCGTAGCGGAGCTTGTAGGTGACCCGTACTTCGGCCTCCTGGTCGAGCCCCTTTCCGACCTCCTCGATCAGCGCTGCGACCTCGACTGCGATCCGCTCGCCGGCCAGCTCCTCGCCGCTCATCATCACCGTCCGCGCCGTGTCGCGGCGGCGCTCGGAAGCGCAGAGGCCGAGGGCAGAGAGGACGCCGCCGGCGCGGGGGCAGAGGATCGTCTCGATCCCCAGCTCGGTGGCGATCGTCGCCGCGTGCATTGGGCCGGCGCCGCCGAATGGCAGCAGCGAGAAACCGCGCGGGTCGATGCCGCGCTCGACCGTGACCACCCGCAGCGCCCGCACCATCTCCTGGTTGGCGACGCGGAGGATTCCGGTCGCGGTCTCCAGCGGGTCGAGGCCGAGCGAGCGGCCGAGGCCGTCGATCGCTCGCTCGGCGCCATCGGCGTCGAGTGCGACTCCCCCGGCCAGCTGCGAATCTGCCGCGAGGCGACCCAGCAGGAGGTTCGCGTCGGTGACGGTCGGGTCGGTGCCGCCTCGCCCGTAGCAGGCGGGCCCCGGATCGGCTCCGGCCGACCGCGGGCCGACCCGCAGCGCGCCGCCGGCGTCGCGCCAGCCGATCGACCCGCCGCCGGCGCCGACGGTGTGGACGTCGACCATCGGCAGCTGGATCGGCCGGCCGTCGATCTGGCGCGAGTCGGTGCGCCGCACCTCGCCGCCCTCGACCACGCAGACGTCGCAGGAGGTGCCGCCCATGTCGAACCCGAGCGCGTTGCCGTCGCCGCTGAGCTCGGCCAGCAGGCCGGCGCCGACGGCGCCTCCGGCCGGCCCGGAGAGGACGCTCCAGGCGCCGGCCCGCGCCGCCTCCTGGGCCGGGGCGACGCCGCCCGAGGACCGCATCACCAGCGGCTGCGGCAGCCCGACCTCGGCCGCGGCCTCGCCGAGCTTGCCCAGGTAGCGGCCCAGCAGCGGGCTGAGGTAGGCGTCGATCACCGTGGTCGAGCAGCGCTCGTACTCGCGGAAGCGCGGCAGGACCTGGTGCGAGGCGGAGACGTGGACGCCGGGCAGGCGGCGACGCAGGTGCTCGGCGATTTGCCGCTCGTGCACAGGGTCGAGGTAGGAGAAGAGCAGGCAGATCGCAACCGCCTCGGCGCCGCTCGCCTCGATCGCCGCGGCCAGCCGCTCCGGCTCCCCCTCGGCCAGCGGCTCACGACCCCTTCGGGCCCGACCCGCTCGTCCGCCTCGAAGCGCAGCTCGCGGCTCCACCAGCGGCGCCGGCTTCGGCGCGCAGAGGCGGTATAGCTGGGGCCGGTCCTGGCGGCCGATCTCGAGCACGTCGGCGAAGCCGGCGGTGGCGATCAGCGCCGTCCGCGCGCCCCGCCCCTCGAGCAGCGCGTTGGTGCCGACCGTCATCCCGTGGGCGAAGACCTCGACCTCGCCGGCGTCGGCGCCGGCGCGCTCGAGCACCGCCGCAACCGCCCGCATCACCCCTTCGGACTCCTCCCGCGGCGTCGTCGGCACCTTGGCGGTGTGGACGGACCCGCCGTCGAGCAGGACGGCGTCGGTGAAGGTCCCGCCGACGTCTACTCCCAGCAGCATCTAAGGCAGTCTGACGCGGCGCATAGCGGCGTCCTCGGTCGCTCGCGTGCAAGGCACGCCACGCTTCCTGCGTCCTTGCTCTGCTTGGTCAGACAGCCTTAGGGCCACTTTTCCTCACGGACGGCGCCGTCCGGGGAGACGACGACGTGGATCCCATCCAGCGCCGGGTCGGTCTGCGGGCAGTCGCTGCGGAGGTGGCCGCCGCGGGACTCGCGGCGTCCCAGCGCGCTGGCGCCGATCGCTTGCGCCAGGGGATACGGATTGGAGATCAGGCGCGCCAGGTCGTCGGGGTTGCGCATCGGCCCGGCGTAGCGCCAGACCGCGTCGCGGGTCTCGTCGCTGGGAGGCTCGAATCGCCACTGCGGCAGCGGGGGGCGCGCGCCGGCCGCCTCCTCTTCGATCGCCGCCGCCGCGGCGCGGTCGCCGAAGACGAAGCACTCGCTGAGCGAGTTCGAGGCGAGGCGGTTCGCCCCGTGCAGCCCCGTGCAGGAGCACTCGCCGACGGCATAGAGCCCCGGCAGGGAGGAGCGTCCGTCGACGTCCACCGCGACCCCGCCCATCGTGTAGTGCGCGGCGGGTGCCACCGGCACCGACTGGGTGCGGGGTCGAGCCCCGCTTCGGCCAGCGAGGCGAAGACGTTGGGGAAGCGGGCCGGGTCGATATCGCGCAGGTCGAGCTCGACCGCCGCCTTTCCCTCGGCGCGCATCTTCTCGAGGATCGCCGCCGTCACCGCGTCACGCGGGGCCAGCTCGTCGGTGAAGCGCTCGCCGTCGGCACCCAGCAGCTTCGCCCCCTCGCCGCGGATCGCCTCGGTGATCAGGGCCCCGTCGTGGGGCATCCCCGGCAGCGCCAGCGCGGTCGGGTGGAACTGGCAGAACTCGAGGTCGACGAGGTCGGCGCCAGCCAGCGAGGCGAGCACCGGCCCGGCCCCGATCGCGCCGCGCGGGTTGGTCGTTCGCCGCCACAGCGCCGCGGCGCCGCCGGTGGCGAGGATCGTCGCCGGCGCCGCCACCTCCCCGGTGTCGGTGAGCACCCCGTGACAGCGCTCGCCGTCACTCCACAGAGCCACCGCCGAGGTCCGCTCCATCACCTCGATTCGCTCCTGGGTGGCCACCATCGCCGCCAGCTTCGAGGTCAGCTCGTAGCCCGTCTGGCTGCCGCCGGCGTGGACGATGCGGCGGTGGGCGTGGCCACCCTCGAGGCCGAGCGTGAGCCGCCCCTCCTGGTCGAGGTCGAAGACGACGCCGCGCTCGAGCAGCTCGCGGACCATCGCCGGCGCCTCCTCTACCAGGACCCGCACCGCCGAGCTGCGGCAGAGGCCGCGGCCGGCGGTAATCGTGTCGTCGGCGTGGAGGTCGGGAGAGTCGTCGGGTTCCAGCGCCGCCGCGAGGCCGCCCTGCGCCCAGTAGCTGGCGCTCTGCGAGAGCGGGGTGCGGGAGACGAGGACCGTGCGCGCGCCCTGCTCGGCCGCCCGCAGCGCGCTCCAAAGACCGGCGGCGCCGCCGCCGACCACGGCGACGTCGAACTCACCTGGCGTTTTTATCGCCCCTCGGCCTCTCGGCGGATTGTGTCCAGCTGCTCGCGCAGCCACGCCGCCGCGCCCTCGCGGGCCCGCGCCAGCTCGTCGGCGATCGTCTCCTCGGCCGTCGCCGCCCGCCGCTCCGCGTCCTCGACGCGTTGCTCCGCCGCCTCGACCTGGGACTCGATCTCGCCCAGGCGCTCCTCGGCGCCGGCCAGCGCTTTCTCCTTCTCCTCACGCTCGCGCTCGAGGTCGGCTTCCAGCGCCTTGATCTCCGCCCCGGCCCGTTTCTCGGCCTCGGCGGCCAGGGTCGCGGCCTCCTCCAGCCGCCGCTCCGCCTCGCGGATCCGGCTCTCGAGGCTCTCGTCAGCGCTCATCGCGTCTCAATCTATCTCTGCTCCGGCAAGGACCGCTTCGTAGGCCTCGATCACCCGCTCCGCCATCGCCGCGGCCGAGAGGGTTGCCGCCCGGGCGGCGCCGGCGACGCGGGGGTCGGGCGCCCGCAGGTGGGGCCGCGCCGCCGTGGCCCAGACGGCGGCGTCGAAGGGGGCGCAGAGGCAGCCATCGATCCCGCCCAGGGCGTAGGGGGCGATGCCGACGTCGGTCGAGAGGACCGGGACCTCGCAGGCCAGCGCCTCGACCGCGGCCATCCCGAAGCCCTCGTAGTCGGAGGTGACGAGGACGGCGTTGGCTGCGTTGATCCAGAGCGGCATCCGCTCGGGCTCGATCGAGCCGCCGGTGAGGAGGTCGGCTTCGCAGGCGGCCGCGACCTCGACGGCGCGGTCGTGGCGCTTCTCCGGCCGTGACGGGTTGGCGGGGAAGAAGAGGTAGGGCCGGTCGGGGTCGAGGCCGAGCTCGCGGCGCGCCCGGGCTCGGGGGATCGCCTCGAAGCGCCGCAGGTCGGGCCCGCAGGGGAGGACCGCCGAGCCCGGGACCGCGGGCAGTCCCGGCCGACCGTCCTCGGGCTCGAACAGCGCCCGCGAGACGCCGGCGACGAGGTCGAGCCGCCAGGCCAGCCGCCGCGAGAGGTGGCCGACGAGGTGGTGGCGAACGTCGGTGCCGTGGAAGGTGACGATCAGCGGCTTCGCCCCGGCCAGCCGGGCCACCCAGCCGGCCAGGCCGTAGTGGGCGTGGACAAGGTCGAAGCGCTCGCGCCGCAGCAGCGAGCGCAGGCGCCGCGTCGCCGGCAGGTACTCGTTGCGGCCACGGGCGAATTCGAAGACGTCGACCTCGACGCCGCGCCGGCGCAGCTCGTCGACCTGGTCGCGGACCCAGCGCCCCCGCTGCGGGGCGGAGGAGTCGGGCATGAAGTTGGTGACGACAAGGACCCGCACCGGCATCAGGGTAGTCGCGGCGGGGGCAGCCGATAGCTCGCCGGAGTCTTCGAGAGCTTGATCGGGTTGCGGGGGAGGCGGACCGGGGGGCCGTCCTCGCGGGGAATCTCGACGATCGGGTCGAGGCCGATCTCGGCGCGCGAACTCGAAGGCGGCGCCGACGTCGTTGACGACCCCGGCAGGGACGCGGCGCACCCGCAGTATCTCCACCCACTCGGCGGCCGTCCGGCCTGCCAGCGCGCTCCTCCAGCAAGGCCCGCAGCTGCATCGCGGTGCTCGACCCGCGCCGGGTTGGTCGCGAAGCGCTCGTCGCCCGCCAGGCTCGCCGTCGCCGAGCGCCTCGCAGAGCGCCGGCGAACTGACGGTCGTTGCCGACCGCGAGGACGATCTCGCCCTCGCCGCAGCGCAGCAGTTCGTAGGGGGCGATGCTGGGATGGCGGTTGCCCATCCGGCCGGGGACGACCCCCGCCGCCGTGTAGGCGGAACCCTGGTTGACGAGCGCCGGCGAGCAGCGACGAGAGCAGGTCGACCTCGACCAGCTGTCCCTCGCCGCTCTCGCGCCGGTGCTCGAGCGCGGCCAGGATCCCGACCGCCGCGAAGAGGCCGGCGATCACGTCGACGAGGGCGACGCCGACCTTCAGCGGCTCGCCCGTCAGGCTCGCCGGTGATGCTCATCAGCCCGCCCAGCGCCTGCACCAGGAGGTCGTATCCCGGCAGCTCGGCTCCCGCGCCGCTGCCGCCGAAGCCGGTGATCGAGCAGTAGACGAGGCCCGGATTCTCGGCGCGCAAGCGTCGCGTAGTCGAGGCCGAGCTTCGACCATCACCCCGGGGCGGAAGTTCTCGACGACGACGTCGGCCGCGAGGGCGAGCCGGCGGCGCCTCGGCGAGGTCGTCCGGGTCCTGGAGGTCGAGCGCGACGCTGCGCTTGTTGCGGTTGACCGACTGGAAGTAGGTCGCCTCGCCCTCGGCGTCGTAGCGGCGGCCCCCAGGAGCGGGTGTCGTCGCCGCTGCCCGGCCGCTCGACCTTGGTCACCGTCGGCGCCGAGGTCGGCCAGGATCATCGTCGCGAGCGGGCCGGCGAGGACGCGGGAGAAGTCGAGGATTCGCAGCGTTCCCAGCGCCGAGTCGGCCATTAGGTCACGATCTCAGATACTCGAACCACCGACCACGAGGACGCCGATGTCATCCACCACCGCCGCGCCGCCGATCCGCCCCAGCGACTACCTCGCCATCGATCGCCCTGCTCTCCGACGAGGAGCGCGACATCCGCGACACCGTCCGCGCCTTCGTCCGCGACACGGGTCGTGCCGAACGTGGGGGAGTGGTTCGAGCAGGCGACGATCCCGCTCGACGAGCTGGCGCCGGAGCTGGGCAAGCTCGGCGTGCTCGGCATGCACCTGGAGGGCTACGGCTGCGCCGGCGCCTCGCGCCACCGCCTACGGGCTCGCCTGCATGGAGCTCGAGGCGGGCGACAGCGGCATCCGCAGCCTCGTCTCGGTCCAGGGCTCGCTGGCGATGTACGCGATCTGGCGCTGGGGCTCGGAGGAGCAGAAGCAGGAGTGGCTGCCGCGGATGGCGGCCGGCGAGGCGCTCGGGCTGCTTCGGCCTGACCGAGCCCGATGCCGGCTCGGACCCCGGCTCGATGCGGACGCGGGCGCGCCGCGACGGCGACGACTGGATCCTGCACGGGCAGAAGATGTGGATCACCAACGGCTCGGCCGCCGAGGTCGCGGTCGTCTGGGCGCAGACCGACGAGGGCGTCCGCGGCTTCCTCGTCCCCAGGGGTACCAAGGGCTTCACGACGCAGGACATCCACAAGAAGCTCTCGCTGCGGGCCTCGGTCACCTCCGAGCTGCTGCTCGACGACGTGCGGCTGCCGGCCGACGCGGTCCTGCCCGAGGTGAGCTCGCTGAAAGGGCCGCTCTCCTGCCTCAACGAGGCCCGCTACGGGATCGTCTGGGGCGCCGCCGGCGCGGCGCGCGCCTGCTACGAAGCGGCGCTCGAGTACGCGCTCGAGCGGGTCCAGTTCGACCGCCCGATCGCCTCCTTCCAGATCCAGCAGCAGAAGCTGGCGGAGATGGCGCTGGAGGTGAACCGGGCGACGCTGCTCGCGCTCCACCTGGGGCGGATGAAGGACGCCGGCACGCTGCGGCCCGAGCACGTCAGCATGGGCAAGCTCGGCAACGTCAACGCGGCGCTCGAGGTGGCGCGCAGCGCCCGCCAGGTGCTCGGCGCCAACGGCGTCACGCTCGAGTATCCGGTGATCCGCCACATGAACAACCTCGAGTCCGTGGTCACCTACGAGGGCACCGCCGACGTCCACGCGCTGGTGGTCGGCGGAGCGGTAACCGGCATTAAGGCGTTCCGTTAAGGCTCCGCCGGGGATTACCGTAAGGTCAGCGGAGATGATTTCTCGAGGAGGATCGATGGGAAGCAATCGCTACGTACAGGAGACCACCGAGGGTGGGTGGGACGTCGTCAAAGAGGGCCACGTCCGGGCGACGGCTCACGGCGCCACCAAGAGGGACGCCATGCGGGCAGCGCGTGAGCTCGTGCGCAACGATGGTGGCGGTGAAGTTCTGGTCCTGAACCGCAGCGGCAAGATCGTCGAGGCGGACAGGGTCAGGCACAGCAGGCGCGTCGCCGCTTAGTCAGGGCAGTGCTCGACTCGGAGGGTCGGGTCGCCCAGCGGGTGGGTGGTGGCATCGAAGAAGAGCAGTGGATTGGCTTTCAACCGCCCGTAGATATCGACCTGAAGCGGCAACAGTTCTTCCTCGGGTCCCGGCAGCATCGAGACCGCCACGGGGCGCTCTGGGTTCTCGCTCAAGGCTTCGGCGAGGTGGGCATCGTGTTGGCTGAGACTGCTGCCGAAGACGACCATCGGCTCGGACCTTCCCGCTAGCCGTTCACGCGCGTGGGAGAGGTAGGCGTTGTCCTCGATGACCGAGAGCTTGTCTGCGGCAGAGCCCTCCGTTACAAGCAGAGGACGCGCCGTCGGATCGCCGGCAATCGGCTTGCCGAACTGATTCAGGAGGGACTCCAGGTTGCCCTGGGTCAGCTTCCAGGTGGCGCCGGTACTTCCAGTTACGAGGTGGAGGGCGCCGTGGAGGAAGTAGACCGGGATCGAGTTGAACGCAACTCGAGCGCGCACCGGGTCGAATTCGCAGCGACCGCCGAAGCGGAAGTGGTCCACGAAAGGTCGGAAACCCCCGCACCCCATTGCCCAGTAGAGGAGCAGGTCGTAGCTCGTCGTGAAGATCCACTCGTAGTCGAGTAGCGCTTTCCGGAGCGCTTTCCTCGTCGAAAGCGGGACACCTTCACGGTTGATGTGCACTGCTCGGACTGCGGCGGCAAGCGCCCGCTGAATGTGTCGGTAACGAGCGAGCACCGGCTCGGTTTCAATGTCGAGGGCCTCGTTCACTCTTGCCGTCGTCAGGAGATCTCCCAGAACCCGCTCGAAGTTCGGCGTAGCCTCGAAGAGCTTGTGCTCGGCCTCGGAGAGATTGTCGGTCTTCGCCTTGTCGAACAGGGCGCGATAGCGAAAGGGCTCCCAGACGTTGATGCTCATGCCGTTGCCGAGCAGAAGGGTTTCCCAGTTGTAAGTTTCGCTGATGTCCCTCCAGTCGAGGAGGGTCCCGTCGATCCCCTGCATTGCGCGGGTTTCTAACACTTGAACCAGTTGTTGTCGGTCAGGTGGTTTTTCTCCTTTCAGTCATGGGTATCTGATCGTTCGCAGCTGGGCGGCGGAGAGGAGAAAAAGTTGGCGGAGACAGAGGGCAGCCCGTCTCTGGTTCTGGTGGAGCAGCACGAGGCCCTTAGGGACGGCCTCGCGGTTTTGCTCGAGCGACGCGGTTTCGTGGTCCGTGGCTGCGCGAAGACCGCCGCCCGTGGCGAGGAGGTGATCGCCGAGCGGCATCCCGACGTCGCGGTCGTCGGCGTCGACCTTCCCGACGAGCGCGGCACCGAGCTGGTGAGACGAATGAGCGACCGCCCGCCCTGCCCGAAGTTCGTCATCTACACCGGCCTCGAAGACCCCGATCTGCTCGAGGCCGCATATCGCAGCGGGGCCAGGGGGCTCGTCGCCAAGCCGGGTGACATCTCGGTTCTGGTCGATGCCCTGCGCGAGGTCTGGCGCGGGGGGGCGCTACTTCGACCGCAGCTTCGTCCAAAAGGACGGCAACGGGACGTCGGAGAAGAAGCTGAGCCGCCGGGAGTCGGAGATCCTCGCCTTTCTCGCCGAGGGCCTGACCGGCGAGGAAATCGCCCGGCGCCTGGTCCTCTCGCCGGAGACCGTCCGCACCCACGTCCGCAACGCGATGGAAAAGCTCGACGCCCGCACCCGCACCGAGGCCGTGGTCAAGGCCCTCGACCGGGCCGAGATCCAGCGCTAGCTCATCTTGCCAGCTGCGCGGCGGCGTCGATCCAGACCACGAGGTTGAGAAGGAGCATGCCGAGCCTGACCCAGGCGACGGGGAGGGCGCCGTGCACGTTCACGCCGCTTGAATCGTCAACAGCGCTCAAGCCGACGATCCCCGCTTTGAGGTAATCGCACGATTCGATGTCACGAACCTTTTGCGAAGGTGGCTGACAGTTGGCGCACCCGCGTCTTGTTCCGTGCGCCCGGTCGGCCGAGCATCCGCCTCCAACCAACCAAGGGAGGCGAACGATGATCTACGCGCTGATGGGTTTCATGCACGCCACCGTCACCCGGCGGCTGCGGGAAATCCGGCGGCTGTGCGGGGAGACGGGGCAGGGGACGGTCGAGTACGTCGGCCTGATCCTGCTCGTCTCGCTGCTGATGGTCGGGATGGTCGCGGCGATGAAAGGGTTCAATAGATCCTTTAGTAAGACAGGCTACCCCGTCCGTCGGTCGAAGTAATCTGCCGGCCCATGGGGACTCCGCTTGAGCGGCTGGAAGGCACCTATGCGGAAGCGATGGAAGCGCCCGATGGGGTCCGGTTCTTCTGGCTTCTGAGCGACTACCTGTATCTCTTGGATCGCGGCCCCATCAAGCGTGCGATCAAGAGGCTTACGAAGGAAGTAGACGGGGCGGCGAAGGACTACGAGGGGCAGGACGCAAACCTCACGCGCCGGTTGGTCGCAATCAGGAACGAGCTAGTCGAGATCGAGCCGGACGCCGACGACTCCGACGCTCCCCATCCCGGCCAGTACGACCCCCTGGAAGGCGATGCCTCCCTCTGGCACGCGTGGCGCTGGACCCTCGCAAACTTCGATGCGGTCGCTAGGGGCCGGGAGGACGCGATCAAGGCCGAGAAGGAAGGGGACCGGAGCACGTCGCGCATCGCCGGCGAAATTCTGAATGCGAAGATCCACGACCTCGTCTACCCCGACAACCCCAATCAGAAGGCGCGGGAAGACTTGGACGAGCTTGATGCGCGCCTCCAGCAGGCCCGAAACGATCAGGCAGCCGCGCAGCGGCATCTCGAGCATGTGGCCGAGAGGACTGGATTCCTTGCTCGCAGGAAACTGGCGGAGATCGCGTCGTTCCTTGCCCCCAGGCAGTCCCGCAAGGTCGCTGGCAGGGGCTCCGAGGATGAGCTGGAGTGGGTCAACGAACTGTTCAAGGAAGCCCTGGGCGGCTTCATTCACCTGCGGGAACTGATGCGACCGAAGGAGTTTCGGGGTGATCTCGATGCCAAGGCCAGGGAGGAAATCGAGCGACTGATGACCGACTCCAAAGAAGCGTTGGAACGGGCGCACAGGCCGCTGCGGCGAAGACTTGAGGAGAAGCGGTTCACCAGTTGGAGTGAACTGCGGCCCGGCGACAAAGTAACGGCGCTTGTTGGGGTGGCCGGCATCATCGCCTCGGTCACCGTGGCGCTCGCTTAGGCCGGTCCCTTTTCGCTGCCCCGCGACCATCCGCCGCCGAAATGGGCGGCGCTGAATTGAATCCGCCGCCGACCTTGTTCCGAGGCGTCCACTGGATGTCGACGAGAAGCTCATGCGGTTCGATCGCCATCGCCCCCGCGAAAGCTTGACTACGGTGTCGATCCGCGTGACTCGCTGGCCGTGCTCAAGCACCCCGATCTCGGCGCGGTGGAGGGAGGCCCGCTGTCCTAGCTCCTCCTGCGAGAGGCCCGCGATTCAGCGAAGCCTCGCCAGATTCTTGCCGAAGGTTGATCTAGAGACTTCGCAAACCTTGGGTACGGCGCTGGTCGGGATAATTGCGGCTTGGCGGGTCACGACACGTTCCGTGGATGTTCTTTTCAGACCGCGTACGCGGTACGGCTGGCCTTCGATGTCCTTGAAGGCAAAGCAGAGTTGCTCCAGGTTGAGGGCGACTCCGACATCGTCGACGCGGCACTAGAGGACGCCGATCAAATGGTCCTTCGCTCGGTTCAAGCGAAGTCCAAGCTGGAGCCCTACGTCTGGCGCCCGGGCGCAATCGCGTCCGTGGTCAAGGCCTGGATTGGCGGCGAACGGAGCGCGAATGAGAGCCTCGACTTCGTCACTGACGGGCACCTAGGTGAGGGCGTCGCCGAAAAGCTTGTCCCGGCTCTCATCCACCTGCGGGAAGGAATCGCGTCCGAGGGAGAGTTGTCTTATCTGGCCGAGTTCGACATTGACACCGGAGATGAGGCCCTCACCCGAGTCAACGTCCACAGCGGTCTTCCGCAGGCCCGTGATCTGCTGGAGCAGGAGACGCTGCGGCTGATGGAGCTTCGCGAGCACGACAAGGCGGTGACCGCGGGCGAGGCCCGAGACCTGGTCAAATCCCTGTTTGGCGAGCTGATCCTCGATTCCGGAAATCAGGATCGCGCGCAGCGCAGGCTGACCCGGGCCGAGATCGCCAATCGGGTTGGGGTGTCACTTAGGGCTATCGACACTGCGAGCACCTGGAGCCCAGAGCTCGAGCAGCGCTATCGCGCCACCCTTCTCTCCGAGCCGCCGGATCCGACTCTCACCATGCTGGAGCTCCTCGGAGAGGAGGCCGCGCTGGCACCGACCCGGATCGCGCCGGCATCAGAAGGTGGGATTTCGATGGAGATGCCTGCCGTACGACTCCTCGATCACGGTGGTTGGGCGCAGCTCAGTGGACCCGCCGGAGCCGGCAAGTCGACGACGCTCGGTCAGCTGGCGGTCGAGGCCGCGGAGAAGGATCCATTGCCAATCAAGGTCTTTGTTGCCAGTTATGCGACGGGATCGTTGAGCCAGCTGCTCCGCCGCTCGATCGAGCGAAGGGTGAAAACGCCGATCGCCACCGGATCTGTCGAGCTCCTGCTCTCGCGCGAGACGACGTTGGTGCTGATCGACGGCGCCGGAGAGCTCAGCCCCGAGCAGCGGAGCTCGCTGATCGCCGACGTCGAGGCCATCCGGGCCAGTCACCCTGATGGCGCAAGGATGATCTTTGCGGCTCGCCACGCCCCGGCGCTGACCAAGCTAGGCCTCAGTGAGTTCTCAGTTCAGGGACTGGATCGCGATGCCCGGCGAGGGATCGCGGAGGCCACCGACGCTCAGAGAGGCGTGATCGAGTGCGAACGTATCGAAGCCGAGCTGGGATCGGTTCTCGAGATCCCCTTGCTCTTCAGGCTGGCGCTAGGTCTCCGCCTGAAGGGCATCGAGGCGAGTTCGCGGGCAGACCTCTTCGCCCAGTTCGTCGAGCGCCTCCAGAGCAGACCCGAGGGCGGGAAGCTCTCCGCCCAAGAGCTATCGGTCCTTGAGAAATGTTGCTTCGAGCTCCGTATCGCTGGCCTCTATAACGCCGAGGAATGGTGGTGGTTGGAGACGATTGCCGCGGAGCGCGAGAGGCAGATCAAGCGTGGTCTGATCTCCGGAGACGCCGCATCGGCCGCCGAGCTATTGGAGGGACTGGTCGGGGTGGGGATCGTGCGGCGGCTTGGCCAGGGGACCGACCTCGCCCTCTTGCATGACCTCTTCGCCGACTGGTTCTGCGCCGGGGCGATCCGAAAACACCTGGACACCCTCCCGACTCCGGTCCCCGAAGAGCTGGAGGAAGCCGTCCTCTTCCTCGTCGAAATGGACGCCCTCAGCCGCGCGCAACTGATCGAGCTCGGAGAGTCTCCGATCGCCGCAGGGCGAGCCGCCGACGCGATGGTCGCGGAGGGCGTCGACGTGCGCATGGTCGGTGAGATCTGGGAGCGGCTCATGCCTACTCTCGGAGCCGAGTTGCGAGCGACCTTCAAGTCGCTCGATCTCAGGCTCACTGCAGACGGTTGCGCGGCCGAGCTCCTTCGCTCCGGCGGGGATTGCGAGAAGCCGATCGTGATGTTGAGTGTGGTCGGCAGGGCACCGGTCTCATCCTTCTCGCTGGCGGTAGATCTTTGGTTGGGCGCGGTAAGGATCGCTCTCGCGTCGTCCGATCCGAGCTATCCGCTGGTGGCCAGCGCCGATCAAGTCGAGCTGGCAAGTCAGCTCGCGGACGCCAGCCGCTCGCGGATCGAGCTGACTGCCGCGCTGATCGGCGAACTGCTCCCATCGATGAAGCAGCGACTGGCCGAGGAGATCGGCCCTCTGGGGATCAGGGGTTGGCTGACGCCGCCGCGCGAGCTGCCTGGCCTGATACCAGGCCAGGGGAGCATCAGCGAGCACGAACTGCTCTACAGCCAGGTGTGGGAGACCCCGACGGTCATTCCGATCCCAGACTCGGCCACCCCCGACGTTGACGCATTGTCGGGAAGGATGGTCGCCGAGGCCTATCTTCACGAGACCCCGGCGGAGGCGGCTCACCAGTCTTTGAAGGAAGCACTCAGCCGCCTAATTCCGAGGTTCGAGTGATGCGCGACCTGCTCGGTACGGCTGAAGAACTCGGTGGGAGAATTGCCGAGTCTCCAGAGATGAAGACATTCAAGCGCGCCTTTGATCCCGACGAGGATCTGGCGCGGCGACTGCAAGAACTCTCGGTTCAGATCTCCCCTCTGCAGAGCGCGCCGCTCCTTATAGCGGTCCGGCTCCAGCATCACGCACAGTGGGCGGAAGGTCTGATCAAGAGCACGGAGGATGAGGGCTGGTTCGACGATGCACTGAAAATAGGGACCGCATTCCAGGTGATGATCGAGTTCCTGCGCTCGCGGCTACCGGGCTATCCGGTCCTCAAGGTCCCCCACCGGGCTAAGGGATCGCCCTACTTGATCGAGACCAACTACCTGCTCTTCCACCACTTCCCTTGGGAGCGGGAGCTGGCTCGGATCGGCATACAGCAGAAAGACGGCCACCAACTGGACGGTCTGTTCGAGGCGCCCGGTGGGATCGGTGGCCTGCTCACCCAGTTGGCCAGGCAGGCAAATGATCGACCTTCCTGGCAGCGGTTCGCCGCGGCGTCGGCGGCTCTCGATCCGGACGATAGACAGCGTCTGAGCAACCTGAACCGGGATTTTCGGGCACGAACCGTGGAGGAGGTGGTCGATGCTGAGTCCGGTGAACTGGTGATGGCGAACTATCAATACCGGCGGGCCGTGCTCGCGGAGATGGTCGGCTCGTGCGAGGGCAGGGTCTTGGAGTATCTGCGGAGCTTCGAAGAAGTCGATGAGCTGATCACGCTTATCGCCACGACGATCGAGGTCGTGATCATGGAGTCCGAGCTGACCAGACTCGAAATGCGGAGAATGGACCTCGGCATGGGCCTGGAAGCGCGTCCTTTTCAGGGTCTTGCAGATCTGACGGAGCGCTTCCTTGAGCCCGGAGTGCCGGTGCTTGTCAACTCTGCGGGTGGAATGGAGGGCTTGGTCTATCCAACAACGCTGACCATGTCCTTCGACGGAGAGGCCCGGTTGCAGGGCAAGTTCTTCGCGCTCGCCGACTGACCTCTGGTAGTCGGTTGTCGAACCCCCGATGATCGATTCTGGCCCACGTCGGCCTCAGAGCTTCCCGCTGGCGACTCGGGTTCTGGTGCGAGGGCCGCTGACGCTGGGTGCGGGATCCGAGCGATGAGATGGGGCACGAAATCGGGCACAAAGTCCCACATAGCCCGGTGGCCGCGAGCAGCTGGGACGCCGACCATGCATTGGAGCGCGTTCGAAAATCGCTCGCGACCTCCGGCTGACGTCCTCGCGTCGACACTGAATTGCTCCGTGATCATTTCCCCGCGGGTTTGGAGGATGTTTGGGGAGCCGTGTCCTTCCCCGCCGAATTGGAAGAGCTCGGGCGGGGTAGGCTCGGAAGTTCCGCGGACTAACTCCCGCCAACCGGAGGCTGTCTCTTGCGCATGTCGAGCAAGAGGTGGACTGCCTCGATTTCTTTGGCCGAATGCTCAGAGCGATAGATCGATTCAAGTTTTCCGAGCGGCGACGCGAGGTGAAGAATTTGATCCTCGTCTAGAAGCTCTTCAATCACAGCATTGATTTGGTTTTCGGCTTGCGGAGGATCGCGGTCGAGCAAGAAGCCAATCATCGTGGCGCAACCCGAGTCGGTCGGGTATCGACCATCGAGGAAGCGAAACAGGCCATCCGTTACGTAGTGGCGGGCAGTTGCCGACGGGTTCAGGAGGCGCTTGCACTCGATCGTCATTTGCACGTCATGATGTAGCCCGAGATAGAGAGCTAGGTCAGGTCTGGGAACTTTTGCCGGATCGGCGATGCCGTTGAAGTGCGCCTCTGTCCATCCTCCCGTCTCCAGGAAGGCAAGGATCTGGAGGCCGGTAGTGCGCCGTTGTTGAAGGTTCCGCTTAAGGCACCCAGCGACAGCCGCAGTGCAGGCGACCTCTTGGTCGCTAAAGCGGATGCAGCCAGCAGCCATCCATTCCTCGGCTGCTGTCGCGAGGAGGAGACGCGCCTCGGCTCGATGTCGCTCGAGGACCGAGGCGAGGAACGTCGGTTCAAGCACCGCTGCTTCCACGGCCGCGTGGTCGTCGATCACGCGGCAGACTTCCCACGCTCGTTTCGCACGGCTGCGCGAAGAATCTCGGCAACAATTTCGTCAGAGTCGTGAAGCGCGGCCGCCGCAGTCATCTGCTTCCGCTCGGCCGGCTTTCGGATCTCTACTGAGCTAGGTCGGTAGATGCGCTGAGGACGGCGGATCAGCAGGGTGCCGTCAGGAACTACAAGCTCCTGTAATGGGTCCTCAACAAGCTCCGGCGGCGACGTTCCGCTAAGCCCGACGCCGACTACGACGTCATCCCTCTTGCGATCAGCTCGCACAGCGGTCTTTCCGCCGATCTCGGTCCGAAGAGTTCGTTCAAGCGTACGCCGGTATGACTCGATCTCGTTGTTGGCCGGCTCGCCGTAGGCCCGCGGACTGGTGCTGTCGTAGAAGGCGGGGAGCCGAACTTCTAGCCGGTCTTCGATGATGGCTAGCTCATCCGACGTGAGTCCATAGAACTTCGCTAGGAAGGTGTCGATCCTCTCTACGGCCCGATCGACGTTGCCCTCCAGTCCAATCTGCGCGAGGCTGGCAAGTGCAGCGACGGCCGCTTTGTCATTGAGGAACGTCACGGGAAGCATTGCGACGTCTTGCTGCTTTATCTCCGGCCGCTCGATTCCCCAGGATGATGCCGTCATGAGCAGCAGATAGCGAGCCAGGCTTGAATTCAGAAATGCACACAGGGCGAGGGCGAGAGCTTCACCTTCTCCGTCTGACGGAGGAACGAGAGCAAGGACGGACTCACTAAAGGTGGCCGGGTCCGCATAGAACGTGGCGCGCAAGCGGCCCATATTGTCGAGGCTGCGTCCGAGTAGTACTCGTGGTCCGCGATAAAGAGCTGGGTTGCGCGGGCGGTGGAACCACTCGTACGTGACGGGCAGGCTGGTCTCCAGAGTGAACGGCCGGATGTCGCTGGTCCCGATCGAAGGGATTTCGCGCAGTAGCGGAAGGTCATTGTGGTCTCCACCTTTGGCTTGGTAACCGACGCCGATCGTCCAGTTTTGAGCACCGGCGCGGTGACGAAGACTGTCAACGGTGGGTGCGTCCAGCGTCAGCCGATCGACCAACTGCACGTCGCGCATGTCGCCAAAGACCAAACGCCTCAACAAGTCCGGGCGTGCCTTGAGTAGGCGCCGCGGAATGCGAGTGATCTGATCGGCGTCAATGGCGATGCGCCCGGTTGCAAGACTGACTGGTCCCGGCTTGGGGGCCGCGAACGTGACGTAGTCCCGTGCTGCTTCAGTTGCCCCACGAACGACGTAGAGAGCGCAAGGAGCAATGGCATCAGAGAACAGGTTCCTGCGGAAGGCCGAAAAGTCGACGATCAGGTCTAGGTTCGTGTTAGCAAGAGCCTCTACTTGAAATGCTCGCTCGCTAGAACGCTGGTTGTACAAGCTGCGGGCAGGCATCAGCATGGCCATGCAGCCATCTTCGGCAAGGTGGTCGAGCGATATCCAGAAGAAGGCTTGCGCAAGGGTCAGAATGGAACCGCCCGGTCGATCCGTCGATGCGAGATAGCGCTGTGCGGCCTCAGAAGCACGTTTCCAGGGGGGGTTACTCGCGATCACCTCGAAGGTGCCTTCAAATGAACCCGCGACATTGAAAAAGTCTCCTTGCCGAAGATTGGTACCGACCAGCTTGGGGAATCGCCATCCGTCCTCGGATTCCTCGTCCCCCAGGCGTTCCAGAAGCACGAGGTAGCAACTCAAAGCGGCGACCCGAAGCGCATCGTCCATTAAGTCACAGCCAAAGATTTGGTTGGCAAGCACATCCGCCATCTCGGCGGCGCTTAATGCGCGCCCCGCCGACTCCTCTAGGTGGTCAAGAAGTCGCTCATACGCTCGCGCAAGAAAGAGACCGCTTCCGCACGCAGGGTCGAGGACACGCGCTTGACTGAGTTCGGCCGTTTGCGGCATCGCCTCGTCTAGGGCAGCATCCACTAGGTGACCCGGGGTGTAGAACGCCGCGTTTGCATGCTGCTCTGCCCTAACGAACTCCTCGTATACGCCGCCGAGCACCTCCGCGGGAATTACGCGGAAGTCGTAACGTTCGATCAGCGTAAGCTGGCCAGTGCCTGCCACGCCGGATAGCAAGTCGGCGACTACGTGTAAGTGACTCGGACGTACCTGTTGGCGCTCTTCGTTCGTGACAACGAAGGTGTCGCCGTTGAAACGTTGGCGCAGCGAATCGAAAAGCTCATAAGTCTCCTCTACCGACCCATACAGCAGGTCGATGAACCGAGGCTGGGGATCGTGCCCGCCATTCGGAATGAGACCGCGAGCATCCAGATACTGTGCGAACAGCGATCGCGCAAGCAGCTGGTCAGCGGCCCCGGGGGACAGGTCCTGAGCTAGCAGGGTGGCTCGGGCAGGCCGCAGGTCCTCTCTTAATTGAACGATGACGGAGCGAGGCCCCCCTCCGCCCGGCAGGACATCCCGGGCGCGGCCACGGAGCAGGCCCGAGCGCGTGAACGGCTCAAGGATCTCATCATCAGGGCTGCTTGCGATAACCGGCGCTGCCCCGGCAGCGGGAGGAGACGTGCCGTCGAGGATCCGTATCTCCGTCGGCAAGACGACCACTACTAGCTGGGCACGCGACTCATTCCAGGTCCGCTGGTGAAGTGCAGCTATGGCCCGCTCAACCTCGGCATCATCCGGAATCCCGAGCCCTGCGAAGTACACCAGCGGGACTCGTCCCTCGAAATAGGCCGCGTGGACCCCGACGTATTTACTTGCCGCATTCCAGGCATGGCGACGTGCTGGGGGCAGGCTGCCGACGCTGTCCCCGTGCTGTACGAGGTCATCATCGTCGTAGCCGAGACGCCCGATAACTGCCTTGAGATCGATCGCCGTCATCGACTCCCTCCGCAGGCCTGCGCGCCGCCGGCCGTTGGGCGCCAGCTTGACATCCTGAGCGGAAATCTAGCGGTGAGAGGGGATGCCGGTTTGCGCCAGAGGGACCTGCAGGACAGAAGTCAATGCTTCCAGCAGCGGGCCCGCGCAACGGCCTACGAGCGCGCTCTTCCAACTGCCTCGCCAGGTCTGCGACTTATCTGCGCTTCTCGACGCCCCGAGCGATCTCAACTATGGAAACGTCGAGGGCCTCAGCAATCGCCATCACGGCAGCCCAGGAAGGATTGGCATGACCGCGCTCGATGCCCGACAGATGCGCGACGGTGACCCCGGCTCCTTGGGCGACGGCTTCCTGGGTCATCCCCTTCTTGTTCCGTATCTCCCGGATCGCGGTGCCGAGAGCGGGTTGCGGATTCCTCGATCGGCGCATCACGGCGACTACCGTTTCAGATCGAGGCGCGGCAATCTTAGGTTGAACCGCGGTACTTGTGAATTAGTTGTAGTTGCGCTAGCGTCTGAGCCTCATTGAAAAGTGCCCCCGCACCGCTGACACGGCCGGGGGCGTGGCACAGGAGGGATTAGCTCCCATGCACGACAAGCCTATTGGCGCTGGCCGTGATCGCGCGACCACCGCCGCAGAAGACACCCGCGACCAGGCGGCGGTCTTGAGACACGTTCTCGACCTGCACCCGGAGACCCTGACGCTCGATGAGTTGATGCGTGAGATGGTTGGGATCTCGCCCGACTCCTCGGAGGAAGACGGGATCAGGCGAGCCGTTCGCGACCTGGCGGCGGTCGGCCTGCTCCACGTAGAAGGCAGGCGCGTCATTCCCACGCGGGCCGCGCTCGTCTTCCACGGCCTCCACGAAGCCTGAGCCGATGGACGGCAGACGAGTGGACAGAGCAGCCGCCGAGCGGCTGGGACGAAACGTGTTCCAAGCTCGCCGCCGTGCCGGGTTCTCTCAGGAAGAACTCGGCGCGATGGCCAGTCTCCACCGAACCGAGATCGGCTTTGTCGAGAGTGGGCAGCGCCTTCCCCGTGTTGACACGCTCATCAAGCTCGCCTCGGCGCTCGGCGTCGATGCGGCCGAGTTGCTTGACGGGGTGGAATGGATCATCCCCGCCCCGATCCGGCCGGGGAGCTTCGCTGTCGCTCCCCTTCGGCCCGAGGGGGGCGCGATCCATGCCAGCTAAACGCAAGCCGAACGGCCGGGAGGAGGCGCTGATATTCCTTCTCCAACACCCGCTGCGGAAGCAGCTGCTCCGGCTTTGCGTCGAAGCGAAGGAGATGCGCAGCCCCAAGGAACTCACGGTCCCGGTCAACCGGGACATCTCGGTAGTCGGCTACCACGTTCGCGTCCTCGCCGAGCATGGGGCGGTGGAGCTTGTCACCGAAGAGCCCCGGCGGGGCTCGGTCGAGCATTTCTATGAGGCAACCGACCTCGTTGACGAGGTGCCTTGGGGAAGGGCGGTGCTCGGGCTATGAACGTCAAAATCACGACCCTCCGCCTGGCTGTTGAGTTGGCAGACGAACTCGCCGCCGTTGCGCGAGCGGATGGAATGACGATCTCCGACGTGGTCCGTGAGGCGGTCGGCAAGCACATCGCCGAGCGCCGAGCCGATCCCGACTTTCAGGAGCGCTTGAAGGAGCGGATGGAAGAAACTCGCGCGGTGATGAAACGGCTTGCGGCAGGAGGCTCCTGATGCCCCGAAACGATCCGATCTCAGGAACGACGATCAGCGTTCGCGTTCCCGAGGACATTGCTGCGGAAGTCGCCCTGATCGCTCGCATCGAAGGGGTGAACGTCTCGGAAGTGATCCGCGCCGGGGTCTACCGGCACCTCTCATTGCTGCGCACCGATCCGGCGTTTCAGAAGCGGCTCCGCAAACGCTTGGACGAAGATCGCGAAATCTTGGAGCGCTACGCGCCGGGGGAGGGCTGAATTGGTGAGACAAATCGCGGCCTCGTTCGACTAGGAGGTAGTGAAGCCCGAAATCGAACGTCTTGTTAAGAAGGCGAAAAAAGGCGGTCCACTTTCGGGGTTCGTCGCCCCGTTAGGTAGTGGCCTCCTCAAATCCATCTCCGTTCCGCCTCCCAACTCCTAGCGGGCTGCCACAACTTCTTGCCGGATTTCGCCTCTCGCCGGTAGGGCCGACCCCTCGGCCAGGCGTTGCCAATCGCTCCGAGCCCGATTGGCAAGGCCGGACCCTGCGGATTTCGCATGAGGGCGCGAAATGGCGACGGGTCATACGCGCCCGAGTCTCTACCACCCAGGTCGGAGATCGGTGATGGTCGGTAGCTCCTCATCCGATGTCAGTCGCCCCACCCGCGGTCGCTCCTCGGCTCGGACCCCCGCGCTCTCCGACCTCGACCGTCGCATCCTCGATCTCCTCTCCTTCCTCCGGGTCCTGACCCAGACGCAGCTCGCCAGTTTGCTGTCGCCCGAGATCCCGCCACGAACGCTTCGCTATCGAACCGCCCGCCTCGCCAAGCTCGGCCTCGTCGGGCGAACTCGTCCCTATCGAGAACGCGGATCGGCACCGCATCATTTTTGGCCGACGCGCAAGGGCGAGGCGATCGCCGAAGGAGGACCGCCGCCGCGCGGCGGCGAGCGGCGCGAGCCGAATCCTCTCTTCCTCGCCCACGCCGCCGCGATCAGTGAGCTGTACGTGGCGTTGAAGACCGGGCTGCCGGACGGACTGCGGCTCGCCGGCTTCGAGCGCGAGGCAGAGGCGCGGGAGCCGTTCCGGGGCTATGACGGCAAAGAGCACGCGGTCGCGCCGGACGCCTGCATCCAGATCGCCGAGGCTGACGGCCGCGTCCTGCTCGGCCTGGTCGAGTTGGACCTTGGGACGATGTCGGCCCGCCAGCTCAAGGCGAAGGCCGAGGGCTATGGCGAATACGCGAGGCTCGAAGGCTGGCGGCAGCGCAACGTCTACTGCCCCCCGCTGCTGTTCATCACCACCAGCGAGAAGCGGGCGCGCTCGTTCCTCGTTACCTGCAGACAGACGGTCGACCAGCGCCAGATGCTCGTCGCTGCCACTGCGCTGGCGCGGGACATGGGCCGGTCGCTAGTCGAGTCGGAGTGGTTGGCGGGCGACGAGGAAAGGGGCGATCTCCTCGCGGTCCTCCGTGGCGCTCGTCGGCCATATGACGAGACCTGCGAGCAGCAGGAGGCAGAACGGCGCGAGGAAGACGCCGAGCGCGAGCAGCTGCGCTCTGACCCTGCAGCGCTCCGCAAGCACCTGTGGAACTGGCGGCACCGCGGCTGGGGAATCGAGCGCCTTGGCCCCCTCGCGGCGAAGGCGCTGGAGATCACGCTGGAGCGAGAGGGGGAGTTGGCCGAGGCCGAGCGGCGGGCGCTGCTGGCGCTCGGCGCGATGTTCGCCGACCCACTGCACCTTCAGCTCGCCGAGGGCGAGCCGACCCCTGACCGGCAAGCTGTGCTCGACGAACTCGCCAACCATCAGCGAGCGCGCCAGCTCGAAGGGATCGAAAAGTTGGCCAGACGTTTCGGCGAAGGGCCAGCACTGCGAAAGGCTCGCGGCCGCCAGCAGGCCGGCGAGCTGCTGACCGCGGCGGAGGCCTCCTGGCTGCGTCAGCAGGCGGCCGATGATGGGCGGTGCCGTGACGAGCAGGAGCGGTTGCGCTCCGACTACCTCTCCTTCCGCGAGGAGAGGGCGCGTGGTCGGTGGAAGGCTCAGCGCCTCGTCACCCGCCTCCGCAGCGGGCCGGAGGACTTCCTCGAGGAGATCGACCGCAAGGCCCTGCGGGTTTGCAACTCCTGTGAAGAGATCGCCTATCCCGATCCCGAGCGGGCGCGCTACGAACGCGGGCGGTACGACGTCGCCTTCCGCTGCCACTTCTGTGACGGCAGGAACCTTTCGGCGTGGAAGCCTTCGGTGACGGAAGGTGACGGCGAGCTTTGACCGCGACTTGCGGGCACGGTGCGACGGGGACGGGGGAGAGGTTTTCTCGGCCTGCGATTAGGAGGTCGTGAGCCCCTTGGCTTCATCGCCTCCGAGAAAGGTCGCCAACGGTGGTGGTCGCTCCCCTCGCCCCGCCCGGAGAAAGGCAGTTGGGCTCAACCCCAGCGCGAAACCGATTGGAGTCGATGGCGCGAAACGACGCCGCACCGTGCGACCCGCCGGGGGCGACGCGGAGGCGCGGGAACGATTCGCCCGCACTTTCGCTGACGTTCTCTCAGAGCGCTTCGGTGGGCGCTGGGCCGTCGAGTGGAAGGGTGCGGATCGTTCCCCGCTGGCCTCGGATCGGGACGGGCGGTCCTTCACCGGCAAGGAATAGACGCGCTCGCTCGGCGATCGGCATCTTGCCGTTGCGCCCGCTGTCGCTGGTTCGCCAGACGAAGGCCGAATCGAAGACCGAGTGGAGTACGCGGCGCTGGTCTTCGAGGGTGAGGTCCTTCCAGACCTGCTCAAGGTCGGCCTCGATCTGAGCCGGCTCACGTTCCTGGTCGCGCTCGGCGCGTTCTTCGAGCAGTGCGTCGACCCGCGCCTGGCGGCTTTCGACCGTACGCAGGTACACATCGGATTCTGGGCCGCCCAAGGCTTCGGCAAGCCGCTCATCCAGGGCGGCGTCTCGCTCGGCTTCGGCGGCGGCGAGTTCGGCGTCGAGGGTCGAACCGTCCTCCTCTTGGGTGTGGGCGGTGGCGCTCTTGGCGAAAGCGAACAGGTGGGAGAGAACGAACGGCTCGATCACGCTGGCCTTCACCGAGGCCGGTGCCGGGCAGCGCCCACCGGCCTTGTCGGGCTTGCAGCTGTATTCGAGGAAGTCTTTGCCGTGGCGCGTCCTCCCCATCTTCGGCTTCATCGCGTAGCTGCATCCACCGCAGCGCAGGACGCCCGAGAGCAGACCCGTACCCTTGCCTGAGCGGCCGGGGTGGACGCCACGCGCCTTGTTGGCAGCCTGCCACTCGGCCAGGGTCACGATCGGCTCATGCGCGTCAGGGTTGACGATTTTCCCGGCCCGCGCCTCACCGAGGTAGACGCGGTTGCGGATGATCGTGCCGACGCTGGCGACGGTCCAGTTCTTGTTGCCCCAAGGCGTCACCACCTCTTTCTCCTCAAGAAAGCGGGCGAGCTGCGCCCAAGAGACGCCTGCAGATCGCCGGCGGAACAGTTCGTGGATCACTGGCCCCACCCGAGGGTCCGGTTCGAGTACGCGGTCCTCGTTGCGCCGGTAGCCGGTCGGCACCTTGCCGGAGACGTGGATGCCCCGCGCAACTGCGGACTTGCGGGCGGTGTCCCAGTTCTCACGGATGCGAGCCAGCTCCAGCTCTCCAAGCGCGGCGAAGAGGTCGGCAAGGAACTTGCCCATGTAGCCGGAGGTGTCGATTCCCTCGGCCACGGTGCAGAGGACGCCATCAGCGGCACGGATGCGAGCCAGCAGGTTGGCCGAGTCCTGAACCGAGCGGCCGAAGCGATCGAGGCGGGCGACCACGAGCCCGCCCGTCGCGCCCGTCTCGATCCTCTCCATCGCGGCATTCAGACCGGGCCGGTCAGCCTTCGATCCCGGCTGGTCGAGGTCTTCGTGCCACTTGGCGATCCGGTGGCCTTGCGACTTGGCCCAGGCTCTGACACGCTCCTTTTGCTCTCCGGGCGAAATGAAAGCGTCGCCGGACCGCCCTCCCACGCGCGAAACGCGGATATAGCCATCGAGCTTCATCGGTGTTCCCCCCTTACGTTAGAGACTAAACGGCAAACAGGGGACCGAGCTCGCCGACGTGATCGTCGACAAGATCAAGGAGGCGGTCGACAAAGTCGCCTTCAAATAGGAGGTGAGGCGTGCCGGGCGTCCAGTTAGGCTTGCCCGGTGCGCCCGATCTGCGTCGATCACATGACGCTGCCGGTCGGCGACTTGGAGCGGTCGCTGGCCTTCTACCGCGCTGCGCTTGTCGCCGGGATGGGCTGGGTCGAGGTGGAGATCGAAGGCCTCCCGACCTTCGGGCCCGAGGACGCCGAGGACGTCACCCTGGCTCCCGGCGGGCCGCTGCGGCCGGCGATCCATCTGGCCTTCGCGGCCGACGACTTCGCCCAGGTGGAGGGGTTCTACCGGGAGGGGCTGGCCGCCGGCGGCCACGACAACGGCGCTCCCGGTCCGCGCCTGCAGTACTCACCGGGCTACCACGGCGCCTTCTTGCTCGATCCCGACGGCCACAACGTCGAGGCGGTCTGGCACGCCCCGCCGGTCGAGGGCGCCGACCTCGCTGGCTGAGTCGCCGGGGCCGAGACTCGCCAATTCGCCTCACTCAGCGGGCAAGGAGCTTTGTCGCCTCCTGGTTGACAAAAGCGACTTTCGCCTCCCGTCGCCCGGTTGCGTCCGCATGAGAGACTCGCGCGATGCCAGCTTCACGCAGTTACGATAGGGCGCCGGCCGACATCCGGCCGGTGACGATCGACGCCGGGTTCGTCGAAAGCGCCGACGGCTCGGCGCTGATCTCGATCGGCCGCACGCGGGTGATCTGTACCGCCTCGATCCAGGAGCAGGTGCCGCGTTGGATGACGGGCAAGGGCAAAGGTTGGGTCACCGCCGAGTACGCGATGCTGCCCGCCTCGACCGGCGACCGCAAGCAGCGGGACATCTCCAAGGGCAAGCAGGACGGCCGCGGGGTCGAGATCCAGCGCCTGATCGGCCGCTCGCTGCGGGTCGTGGTCGATTTCAAGGCGATGGGCGAGCGCAGCGTCTACGTCGACTGCGACGTGCTCGAAGCCGACGGCGGCACCCGCTGCGCGGCGATCACCGGCGGCTTCGTCGCCCTGCGGATGGCCTTCCAGAAGCTGGTCGACAAGAAAGCGCTCGACGCGCTGCCGCTGACCGGCTCGGTCGCGGCGGTCAGCGTCGGCATGGTCAACGGCCGCGCTCTCTGCGACCTCGACTACGGCGAGGACTCCAACGCCGAAGTCGACGCCAACGTGGTGATGACCGGCGAGGGCGGGCTGGTCGAGGTGCAGGCGACGGCGGAGCGGACGCCGCTTTCGCGGGCCTCGCTCGACGAGCTGCTCGGGCTCGCCGAGCTGGGGATTGGCCGCCTGCGGGAGGTGCAGGAGCGCGTCGCTTCGTGAAGCCTCGCGAAACGACGGCAGAGCAGGTGTTTGTCCTCGCCACCCGCAACCAGCACAAGGTGCGGGAGATGGCCGAGCTGCTGCCAGGGATGGACCTGCGACCGCTGCCCGACGCGGTCGCCTCGCCGCCGGAGACCGGCGAGAGCTTCGAGGCCAACGCGCTGATCAAGGCGCGCTCCGCCCACGCCGCCACCGCCGAGGTGACGATCGCCGACGACTCGGGGATCGAGGCCGCCGATCTAGGAGGCGCCCCGGGGGTCTACTCCGCCCGCTACGCCGGCAAGGGCGCCAGCGACGAGACCAACCTGGCGAAGCTGCTGCGCGAAGTCGACGCCGTCGGGGGCGAGCGACGCGCCGCCTACGTCTGCGCTCTTGCTCTCATCGACGAGGGGGGCCACGAGTACGTTTTCGAAGCGCGCTGCGAGGGGACGCTGTTGCGGGAGGGGCGCGGCAGTGGCGGCTTCGGCTACGACCCCGCCTTCGTCCCGGACGAGACCGGCCCCAACGACCACCGCACCTTGAGCGAGCTCAGCCCCGAGGAGAAGAACGCGATCAGCCACCGTGGCAAGGCGGCGCGGATGCTGGCGCGGCACCTGGGCCTGGAGGCCGAGGCGGGGCCATGATCCGCACCAAAAGCGCCGCCGCTGCGCTCTCGATCGCCTCCAACTCGATCCTGATCGCGCTGAAGCTGGCCGCCGGTGCGATCACCGGCTCGATCGCGATCCTCACCGAGGCGATCCACTCGCTGATCGACCTCGTCGCCTCGGTGATCGCCTTCATCTCGGTCCGCAAAGCCGACGAGCCGGCCGACGAGGAGCATCCCTACGGCCACGAGAAGGTCGAGAACCTCGCCGCCAACATCGAGGGGATCCTGATCCTCGTCGGCGCCGCGGTGATCGTCTACGAGGCCAGCCATCGGCTCGCGGTCGGCGCCTCGGTCGAAAGCCTCGGGGTCGGCATCGCCGTGATGGGCTTCTCCGTGGTCGCCAACCTCGTCGTCTCCGCCGTCCTCTACCGGCAGGCGCGGGTCCACGAATCGCCGGCGCTGGAGGGCGACGCCGCCCATCTGCGCACCGACGCGCTGACCTCGGCCGGCGTGCTGGTCGGGCTCGGCCTGGTCGAGATCACCGGCGTCGTCGCCTTCGACTCGATCACCGCACTGCTCGTCGCCGCGGCGATCGTCTCGGCCGGGATCAACATCATCCGCCGCTCCTCCGGTGTCCTCGTCGACGAAGCCCTGCCCGACGCGGAGATGGACCGGATCGAGCAGGCGATCGCCACCGCCCGCACCCCCGAGGTCGCCGGCTACCACAAGCTCCGCGCCCGCCGCGCCGGCAACCGCCGCCACATCGACTTCCACGTCCAGTACCGCTCCGGGACCAGCCTCGAGCGCGCCCATGAGCTCGCCCACGAGATGCGGGACTCGATCGAGGCCGAGATCCCCCAGGCCGAGGTCCTGATCCACGCCGAGCCGGAGACCTCCTACCGTGAGCGCGACAGCGGCCCCTACCGCTCGGGGTGAGTCATTGAGGTCCCGGCCGTGAAAAAGACCGGATTTCTTATGGCGCTCAACGTAGTTATTGCCATCCTCGTACTGGTTCCCGCGGCGCGAGCCGCTCTCAGTTGAACTATGCGCCAGCCAGGCGCGCGATGCAGGCAAGGCGGATCAGGTAGCGGGAAAGAGAACGAAAATCACTTCGGTCTTTCGCCTGAAGCCAATTGTGTATTCCGGTCGCGCCGAGTGGACCGAAGTGGATCCGAGCTGATGCCAGTGTCGATTTAGTGACCCCTGAGGGCACCTAAATCGACATGCTAGGCGGGGGGCAGGAGGTTCACCGCCGCCGCCAGGCCGACGGCGACGAGGGTGACCGCGTAGCCGGTGTAGCCGCTGAAGGCGAAGAGGACCGCGGCGATCGCGCAGATGACGACGGTGATGATCCAGGAGGCTCGGGCGAGGGTCACGGTCGGTATCTTCGCCCACATGCCTGACGCTGCCGCAACCGCCCCTCCCTCCGGGGAGTCCGCGGAGGCGGCGCTGGAGTTCCTCGCCGAGATGTCCCCCGATTTGCGCGGGGCGGCGATCCTCGGTCCCGAGGGAACGGTTCTCGCTGCCAGCGGCGAGGAGCCGGAGCGCTGGGGGGAGGACGCCGCCGCGTTGTTCGCCGCGGCCGACGAGGCCGAGGGCGCCCCGGTCGAGCAGGTCCACATCGCCACCGAGCAGGGCGAGGTCTTCGCCGTCCGCAACGCCGGCCTCGCCGCGGTCGCCGTCACCGAGCGCTTCGCCCTCGCCTCGCTGCTGCTCTTCGACCTGCGCTCGACCCTGCGCCAGCTGGCGTCTCCGAACTTCGGTGGGTCAGAGCCCCCCAAGCCTCGGAGCGAGGAAGCCTGATGCCACCCAAGCCGCACCGGATCCTGCTCGAGCGCGTCTCCGTCTACGCCGACGAAGCCGCCGCCTTCATGCGCCGGCGGCGGATCTCCCGCCGTCCCTTCGCCCGCCTCTACTACCCACATGGCCGCAGCGCCGACCACGCCCAGGACTCGCGCAGCGGCGCCGAGCTGTTCGTCGCGGCCGGGCGGCTGATCGAGGTCGCCGGGAAGAAGCCGAAGGGATGAGCGGGCTGCTCGACCAGGGCGTCGCCGAGCGGGTGCTGGCCCGTGCCCTCGCCAACGGCGGCGATTTCGCCGAGGTCTTCGCCGAACGGCGCAAGGGCCAGACGCTGGCGATCGACGAGCGGCGGATCGAGTCGGTTCAGTCAGGTGCCGAGGAGGGCGCCGGGGTCCGCGTCGTCGACGGCAACACCACCTACTTCGCCCACGTCGACGGGCTCGACCCCGCCGACGTCGAGCGCGCCGCCGGCGAAGCCGCCGCCGCGCTGGGCGCCGAGGGGCGCGAGCCGCGGCCGCTGCAAGCGCACGAGGCGACGTCGCTGGCGATCGAGCGCCGGCCCGAAGACGTGCAGGCCGATCGCAAGGCCGAACTGCTGCGCGAGCTCGACGAGCGGGGCCGAGCCAAGGGAGCCGAGATCGCCCAGCTGAACGCCTCCTACGCCGAGGCGCGCCGCGAGGTCGTCGTCGCCAACTCCGACGGTCTCTTCAGCGGCGACGACCGCACCCGGGTGCGAATCGGCGTCCAGGCGGTCGCCCGCCGCGAGAACACGGTTGAGACCGGAGCCGAGACGCTCGGCGCCCACCGCGGCTTCGAGCTGCTCGAAGACGATCCGGGCCAGATCGCCGAGCAGGCGGCGGGCAAGGCGCTGACCCTGCTCGACGCGGTCCCGGCCCCGTCTGGCTCGATGCCGGTCGTGGTCGGCGGCGGCTTCGGCGGCGTCCTCTTCCACGAGATGACCGGCCACGGGCTCGAGGCCGACCACATCCAGAAGGGCGCCAGCGTCTACACCGGCAAGCTCGGCGAGCCCGTCGCCGAGCCGCTGCTGAATGCCTACGACGACGGCCGCCTGCCGGGAGAGTGGGGCAGCGACGCGATCGACGACGAGGGGCAACCGACGCAGAAGACCCAGGTGATCGAGGGTGGCCGCCTCACCTCCTACCTCTACGACCACCTCACCGCTCGGCGCGACGGCGTCGCCTCGACCGGCAACGGGCGCCGCGAGAGCTTCCGCCACCTGCCGATTCCGCGGATGACCAACACCTACATCGCTCCCGGCGACGCCACGCCCGAGGAGATGATCGCCGAGCTCGACCACGCCTTCTATGCCGTCTCCTTCGGCGGTGGCCAGGTCGACCCCGCCACCGGCGACTTCGTCTTCGGCGTCTCCGAGGGCTACCTGATCGAGGGCGGGAAGGTGACCAGTCCCTGTCGCGGCGCGACCCTGATCGGCAACTGCCTCGACGCCCTCGCCGCGATCGACGCGGTCGGCGACGACTTCTTCATGAAGACCGGGATCTGCGGCAAGGGCGGACAGAAAATCCCGGTCGGGACCGGCCAGGGGCACGTGCGGGTGCGGGCGATGACCGTCGGGGGAACCGAGCGGTGAGCGAGCTGAGCGCGGTGGCACGCCGGGGGGTGGACGCCGCGACCGGCGCCGGCGCCGGCGCCGCCGAGGCCTACGTCTCCCGTGAGGCGGGCCGCGAGGTGCGCATCCACGGCGGCGAGGTCGAGAGCCTCAGCGCCGCCACCCAGAGCGGCGTCGGGATCCGCGCCTGGAACGGGCATCGCGTCGGCTACGCCTACGGAACCGATCTCACCGAGGCCGGCGTGGCGGCGATCGCGGCGAGCGCTGCGGAAGCCGCTGCCGTCGCCGACGAGGATGAGTTTGCCGCGCCGCCGCAACCCGCCGAGGTCGAGGCGCTCGCCGGCCTGAGCGATCCCTCGATCGCCGAATGGGAGACGCCGCGAGTGGTCGACCTGGCGCTTGCCGTCGAGCGCACCGCGCTGGAGTCGGATCCCCGCCTGGTCGGGGTCGAGGTCGCCGTCTACGCCGACGCCGAGGAGCAGGTGGCGATCGCCTCCTCGACCGGCGTGGCCGGCGAGTACGGGTCGTCCAGCTGCTACGCCTACCTCCAGGCCCTGGCCGAGGGGGACGGGGCGCGGGAGACCGGGCTCGGCTTCGGCCTCGCGCGCGGCCCACGCGGGCTCGATCCCGAGGCGATCGGAGCGGAGGCAGCCGCACGGGCGCTGGCGATGATCGGCGCCGGCAAGCCGCCGTCGCGCTCTTGCCCGGTCGTCTTCGACGAGACCGTCGCCGCCAGCTTCGTCGGCCTGATCGGCGGCGGCCTCAGCGCCAAAGCCGTGCAGCGCGGCCGCTCGCCCTTCGCCGGCCGCATCGACCAGGAGGTGGCGAGCGAGGCCTTCGCCCTCCACGACGACGGCCGCGAGCCGGGGGGACCGGCCTCGGCCCCCTTCGACGCCGAGGGCGTCCCGCGGCGCCGCACTGCCCTGATCGAGGGCGGCAGGCTCCGCTCCTACCTTTACGACACCTATTCGGCCAACCGCGAGGGTGTCTCTTCGACCGGTTCAGCGGCGCGGCAGGGGTACCGTTCGCTGCCCTCGGTCTCGAGCTCGAACCTGATGGTCGCCCCGGGCTCGCTATCGCTCGAGGGCCTGCTCGCCGAAGCGGGAGACGGCGTCTACGTCACCGACGTCGCCGGTCTGCACTCCGGAGTCAACCCCGTCACCGGCGTCTTCTCGGTCGGTGCCTCGGGCCGAATCATCCGCGACGGGGCGCTCGCCGAGCCGGTCCGCGAGTTCACGATCGCCGGTGAGTTGGTGGCGATGCTGGGGGCCGTCAGCGCCGCTGGTGCAGAGGCTCGCTGGGTTCCTTTCGGCGGCTCGGTGAGTACGCCCCCGCTGCTGATCGCGGAGATGGCGATAAGCGGCTCGTGACGTCCCTCGTGACATTTGGCTCCAGGGCGCGAGTTCTTACGCCGTAGCCACTGTTAGATTGCGCCGATCTTCAAACCCCGAGGAGGACACACGACGTGACCAAGGCTGAGTTTCTGGACCAACTTGCAGGCGATGACCGGCTCGGCAGCAAAAAAGCCGCGAGCGACGCCGTCGACGCCGTTCTTGAGGCGATCACCGGCGCCCTCAGCAGCGGCCAGGAGGTCGCTTTCACCGGTTTCGGCAAATTCCACGTCGCCGAGCGCGGCCCCCGTCAGGGAGTCAACCCGCGCACCGGCGAAAGGATCACCATCCCGGGCGGCAAAGTTCCGCGCTTCTCCGCCGGCTCGGCCCTGAAGACCAAAGTCAAGGGCGGCTGAGACAAGCTCGATTTCGGGCGCGTCGCAATCTGACCCTCCGCGCCCGAAATCGAGCGCAGGCCAGTTGTGGCCCTGACTGGCTTCTCCGATCGGCTCGCGGCGCTCGTCGAAACGCGCCGCAGCCAGATTTGCCTCGGCCTCGACCCCGACCCGGCCAAACTGGCCGGGGAGGGGGCGAGCGCAGGCGATCCCGAGGCGCCGGCTGCAGAGTTGGCGGCCGGCGCGGTCGCCAAACACTGCCGCGACCTGATCGAACAGGCCGGCCCGGCCTGTGTTGCGGTGAAGCCGCAGCTGGCCTGCTTTGAGCGCCTCGGCGCGCCCGGTTGGCAAGCGCTGGAAGAGGTTTGCGCCGTCGCCCGCGAGGCGGGCCTGCTGGTCGTCGCCGACGGCAAGCGGGGCGACGTCCCGGTCACCGCCGCCGCCTACGCGCAGGCGCTGGTGGGGGAGACGCCCACCCCCTGGGGCCCCGTCCGGGGCCTCGGTGCCGATGCCTTTACGGCCAACCCTTTGCTGGGACTGGACGCCCTTGAGCCGCTGATCGCCGCCGCGGCCGAGGCGGGCGCCGGAATGTTCATCCTCGTCCGCACCAGCAACCCGGGCGCCGCCGACCTTCAGGACCTGCCGGCACCGGAGGCGCCGCTGCACGAGCGCCTCGCCGCGCTCGTCGATGAGCTTTCGGGGCGCCTGCTTGGCGACTCAGGGCTGAGCGGGGTCGGTGCCGTGGTCGGCGCCACCGAGCCGCGTCACTTCGGCCGCATGCGCGACCTGATGCCGCGAGCGATCTTCCTGATCCCGGGCGTCGGCGCGCAGGGCGGACGCCCCGAGCTGCTCGGTGCCGCCTTTTCGGCCGGACGTGCGGGCGGGCTGGTCGCCGCCTCGCGCGGGATCGCCGCCGACCCGGACCCCGCCGCCGCCGCCGAGCGGCTGCGTCAAGCCGTCTGGGACATCTCGACCACCTGACGACGGCCGTCGCGACTACGATCAGCCCGCCCGGAACGATTCGTCCTCCCCTGTCCGATGGAAAAACGCTCAAGCGCCGCTGCCCGCATTGCCGCCGCCCTCGCCCTGCTGGTGGCCGTAGTGGTCGTGGTCGTGGTCGCCACTGCGGCGATGAATGGGGATTCGTCCTCGCCCCAGCACCACAGCCAGCACCACGCGCAGAAGGAAGAGAAGCAGCGGACCAAGGCCAAGACCTACACGGTCGAATCGGGCGACACCCTGACCGCGATCGCGCACAAGACCGGGGTACCCGTCGCCGAGATCCTGGCGTTGAACCCCGAAGTCGACCCGCAGATCCTGATCGCCGGTCAGACGCTGAAACTCAAATGAGGCTGAGGCGCGCCGGCGCCGCGCCGCTCGCCGCGCTGCTGGCGCTGGCAGTCTGGCTTGCTCCCGCGGCGGTGGCGAGAACCGCCCCCGGGCCGCAGGGGGTCGAAGCGAAGGCCTGGATCGTGGCCGACGCCCGCAGCGGAGACGTTCTCGCTTCGAAAGCGGCGAAACGGCACCTCCCGATCGCCAGCACCACGAAGCTGATGACCGCCTTCGTGGCGATGGAGGAGCTGCCGCTCTCGAGGGTCGTCCGCGCGGCGCCGTACTCGCCGATCTACGGCGAGTCCCTGATGGGCCTGAGGACGGGTGAGAGAGTGAGCGTGCGCGACCTCCTCTACGGCCTGATCCTGGTCAGCGGCAACGACGCCGCCCACACCCTGGCGGTCCGCGCGGCCGGCTCGCAGGCGCGCTTCGTGGCGCAGATGAACCGCCACGCCGCCGCCCTCGGGCTCGCCGACACCCACTATGCGAACCCGATCGGGCTCGACCAGCGCGGCAACTACTCGAGCGCCGCCGACCTCGCGACCCTCACCCGACACCTGTTGCAGGAGCCGGCCTTCGCCAAGATCGCCGACTCGCGCACGGCGCTGCTGCGCAGCCTGCGGCCACCGCGGCGGATTGACACCCTCAACGACCTGCTCTACATGGCGCCCTGGACGACCGGCGTCAAGACCGGCCACACCTTCGACGCCGGCTACGTCCTCGTCGGCTCGGGACGGAAAAAGGGTGTCAGCCTGGTCTCGGTCGCGATTGGCGCGCCGACCGAGGAAACCCGCTTCAGCGACAACCTGGAGCTGCTCGAATGGGGCTTCTCGCAATACCGGCAGCGGCTGCCGGTCCGCCGCGGCCAGGACCTCGCCGAACCGGAAATTCGCTGGTCGGGTGGCCATTTGCCACTGCAGGCGGAACGCTCGCTGCAGGTCGGGGTCCGCCGCGGCCAGCGCCTCGAACTGCGGGTTAGCGCCCCTGGGGAGGTCGAGGGTCCGCTGCGTCGGGGCGCCAAGCTGGGACGGGCGACCGTCTTCGTCGCCGGCCGCAAGGCCGGGTCCGTCTCCCTCCGCGCCAGTCGTTCGGTGCCGGAGGCGAGTCTCTTCGATCGCGCCCGCGCGACCGTCGCGGACAACTTGCTCCCTATCGGATTGGCGCTGTTCGTGATACTCATGATCGCTGGAACGCTGCTGCGCCGGCTGGCCCGCAGAAACGACGGTAGGAGCTGAATCGGGTGAAGCTCAGGTGATCCTCACGGTGACCTTGAACGCGGCGATCGACCGCACCGTCGCCGTCCCCAACTTCCGCCTCGGCCGCCGCCACCGGTCGGTGGAGAGTCGCACGGTCGCTGGTGGCAAGGGCATTAACGTCGCACGGGCCCTGAGCCTGCTCGGCCGCCCGGTGATCGCCACCGGCTTCGTCGGAGGCCCGACCGGGACGCGCGTGCTCGAACAGCTGCACGAAGAGTCGGTGCTTACGGACTTCACCCGCATCGCTGCCGAGACTCGGATCAACCTGGCGGTGATCGACCCCACCTCGGGCGAGCAAACCGAGATCAACGAGCGCGGGCCGGCGGTGAGCCCCGAGGAGGTCAAGCGGCTCTTCAACCGGATCTCCTACCTGGCCGGCGGGGCGAAGATCTGCGTCCTCGCCGGTTCGGTGCCACCGGGGGCCGGCGACGACCTCTACGCGCGTCTGATCGACGACCTCTCCCGGCGCGGGGTCCCGGTTGTCCTCGACGCCGAGGGGGAGGCGATGCTGGCCGGCGTCAGGGCCGGGGCCTCGATGGTGACCCCGAACGAGACCGAGGCCGAGGAGCTGGTCGGGCAGGAGTTCGCCGACCGCGGCGACCTCGCCCAAGGGCTGCTGGAGCTGGTCCGCCTGGGCGCCGGCGAGGCGGCGATCACCCGCCCCGAAGGCTGCGTCGCGGCGGTGGGAGAGGGTAACTCGCGGCGCCTGCTCGAGATCCACACCGAGGCGCTGGAGCCGGTCTCCACGGTCGGCTCCGGGGACGCCTTCCTCGCCGGCTACGTCGCCGCCCGCTACGAGGGCCGCTCGCCCGAGGAATGCCTCGCCTACGGCGTCGCCTGCGGAGCCGAGTCGACCCAGCACTTCGGCGCCGGCACCGTTGACCGCAATCAGGTCGAGCGCCTGCTCGGCGAGGTCTCCGTCCACGACTTGGAGGTCCCCGCCGAAGTGTAGGCTGGCTAGTTCAACGCCAGCCCCTGGAGGACTAACTTGGAAATCGAAATCGGCCGCGGCAAGAAGGGTCGCCGCGCCTACGGATTCGACGACATCGCGATCGTTCCTTCCCGCCGGACGCGCGACCCCGACGACATCGACATCAGCTGGACCCTCGGCCCCTACCGCTTCGAGTTGCCGCTGGTCGCCTCGGCGATGGACGGGGTCGTCAGCCCCGATACCGCGGTCCTGGTCAACGAGCTCGGTGGGCTCGGGGTGCTCAACCTGGAGGGGATCTGGTCCCGCTTCGACAACGCCGAGGAGAAGCTGGAGGCGATAGCCGCCGCTCCCAAGCACGAGGCGACGCGGCTGATGCAGGAGATCTACGCCGAGCCCGTGAAGTCCGAGCTGATCGCCAAGCGGGTCGAGGAAATCAAGTCCCGCGGCGCGGTCGTCTGCGGCTCGCTGACTCCACAGAAAGTGCGCGAGTACTACGAGGTGGCGGTCGAGGCAGGGCTCGACATCCTCGTCATCCAGGGCACGGTGATCTCGGCCGAACACGTCTCGACCACCGTCGAGCCGCTGAACCTGAAGGAGTTCATCGCCGAGGTCCCGGTGCCGACCGTGGTCGGCGGCTGCGCCTCCTACTCGACCGGGCTGCACCTGATGCGGACCGGCGCGGTCGGCGTCCTCGTCGGCGTCGGCCCCGGGGCTGCCTGCACCACCCGCGGCGTGCTCGGAATTGGCGTTCCGCAGGCGACGGCGATCGCCGACGTCGCGGCGGCCCGTGCCCAGCACATGCTGGAGACCGGCGAGTACGTCAACGTGATCGCCGACGGTGGCATGCGGACCGGGGGGGACGTCTCCAAGGCGATCGCCACCGGCGCCGACTCGGTGATGATCGGCTCGCCGCTGGCCCGGGCCAAAGAGGCCCCCGGCCGCGGCTTCCACTGGGGGATGGCGACCTTCCATCCCTCGCTGCCCCGCGGCACCCGCGTTTCGACCAAGCAGGACGGGACGATGGAGGAGATCCTCCTCGGTCCGGCCAAGGAGAACGACGGCACCTTCAACCTGATGGGGGCGCTGAAAACCTCGATGGCGACCTGCGGCTACGAGGACATCCGCTCGTTCCAAAGAGCAGAGGTGATGGTCGCCCCCGCTCTGATGAGCGAGGGGAAGAAGTTGCAGAACGAGCAGCATGTGGGGATGGGATCCAACGGTCGGGCTGCCGTTTCGACGGGAGTTGCCGTATCGGATGACTAGTACTTCGGGAACGTCCCGGCCGGCGGGTCCTGTCACGGCAGGGGACCCACCCCCCCTTCCGGTAGCTAAAGCTTCCTCAGGGGGGGTCCCCCCTACCGTGCCACCCGCCGGAGGGGCCCTGGAGGAGGTCCTGGTTCTGGACTTTGGCGGTCAGTACTCGCAGCTGATTGCGAGGCGCATCCGCGAATGTGGCGTGTTTGCAGAGCTGCTGCCGGCTACCACGTCTGTGGAGAAGATCAGGGCGCGGAAACCGAAAGGTCTTGTGCTCTCTGGTGGCCCGGCTTCGGTTTATGAGCCCGAAGCTCCTAAGTTTCCGACGCAGCTGCTCGATCTCGGGATTCCGATGCTGGGGATTTGTTATGGGATGCAGGCGATGGTGCTGGCGCTTGGCGGGCGGGTCGAGTCGGCTGAGACGGGGGAGTTTGGGCGCACTGATCTGGTTCTGCGCGATGGTGGCGGCAGGCTGCTCGGTGGTCTGCCCGAGGAGCAGAGCTGCTGGATGAGCCATCGGGACGCGGTCTTCGAGGCTCCTGATGGGTTCACCGCGCTGGCTTCCAGCCCGAGCTCGCCGGTCGCCGCCTGCGAGCTGCCCGATCGCGGGCTCTACGGCATCCAGTTCCACCCCGAGGTCGTCCACACGCCCTACGGGACCGAGATCCTCACCCGCTTCCTACGCGATGTCGCCGGCTGCGAGGAGCAGTGGTCGCCGGAGTCTGTGATTGCCGAACAGGTGACGAAGATCCAGGCCCAGGTCGGGGACGGCAAGGTGATCTGTGGCCTCTCTGGCGGGGTCGACTCCTCCGTCGCCGCTCTCCTCGTTCACAAGGCAGTGGGCGACAAGCTCACCTGTGTCTTCGTCGACCACGGCCTGATGCGGATGAACGAGGCCGAGCAGGTGGTCGAGGCCTTCGGCCAGTTCGGGATCCCGCTCGTCCACGTCGACGCCGAAGATCGCTTCCTCGCCAAGCTGGCCGGCAAAGACGACCCGGAGGAGAAGCGGAAGATCATCGGCACCGAGTTCATCCGCGTCTTCGAGGAGGAGGCGGACAAGCTCGAGGACGTCAGCTACCTGGTCCAGGGCACGCTCTACTCCGACGTGATCGAGTCCGGCGGCTCCGACCACGCGGCGACGATCAAGTCCCACCACAACGTCGGCGGCCTCCCCGACGACCTCGAGTTCGAGCTGGTCGAGCCGCTGCGGATGCTGTTCAAGGACGAGGTGCGGGCGGTCGGCGCCGAGCTCGGGCTGCCCGAGCGGATGGTCTGGCGCCAGCCCTTCCCCGGCCCCGGCCTTGGGATTCGGATCGTCGGCGGCGAGGTCAACAAGGAGCGGCTCGACATCCTCCGCGCCGCCGACGCGATCCTGCAGGAGGAGATCCGCGCTGCCGAGCTCTACCGCCAGCTCTGGCAGTCGTTCTGCGTGCTGCCGGTCGTCCGTTCGGTCGGCGTCCAGGGCGACGGGCGCACCTACGCCTACCCGATCGTGATCCGCGCCGTCACCTCCGACGACGCGATGACGGCCGACTGGGCTCGCCTTCCCTACGACCTGCTGGAGCGGGTCTCGAACCGGATCATCAACGAGATTCGCGACGTCAACCGCGTGGCGCTCGACATATCGTCGAAGCCTCCGGCGACTATCGAGTGGGAGTAGCTGCGGGCCGCTGTCGGTAGAGGGAGTCGGCACCCCTCCTCCGGAATTGACCTCCCCTCCGCTTCGCTGCGGGGAGAACCTGGAGCGCGGCTCCGCCGCGCAATAACCAGATTGCATATCGCCGAACATTCCTGCGGAGGGGTGCCGACTCCCTCCTCAACAGCTTTCAGCAGACGCTGATCCTCGAGACCGCATAGGACGTCGATATGCGAGGTCTCTCGCGGTCTCGGCGAACAGCTGATCAATAAATCCCGTCCCTCCCCACCGAAAAGGGCTTCGCCCTACTCAGCCTCCAACGACCCAGCAGTCTCGAAGGCAGCCATCCCGACCACGGTCGAGACCGTGTCCTCGCTGCAGTTCTCGCCGAGCCGATCCTGGCTTCGCACGTGCGCGGCCAGCATCAGTTTCGTCGCCTCTTCGAGGATCGCGACGACCTCCTGGAAGCCCTCCTCGTCGAGGTGCAGCGGCATCCAGCGGAAGACGGTGTCGTCGCGCCCGTCCAGGGTGCCGGCTTCCAGCGCCGCGATTGCCTTGTCGAGGAAGGTCTGCAGGGTGGCGGCTGAGACTCCGCCGCGAATCGTCCGCGGCACCCGTCGCCACTTGGGGCCGCCCATGAAGGCTCCTGGGATTGCCTTGTAGAAGTGCTCGGTGGCGCCCCGCCGCTGAACCGTGTCGACGAGCTCGAGGGCGCCGTAGCGATCTAGTGCCCGGGTGTGGTAAGCAACGTCGCTGAGCCCGGTCTCGAGCTGCTCGGCGAGCGAGCTTGGGCTCGCCACGTGGTCGGTCAGGGCCTCGAGGATCTGGACCCGCAGTGGGTGAGCGAGCGATCGAACCAGGCGCTGGTCAATGGCGTCGGGAAATGGCTCCTTCATGATTGGCTCCTAGCGGCTAAAGGGTTTGGGGGGCAGTACGACTCCGTTCGTTATGCGGTTGATACGTATAGACCATTCAGCTGGATCAATCCAGAACACGCCGTTTCTAGAAAAGGATCGTTTTCCGGTGAAACGATCAGATGCCGGCCAGCCGGGTGACCGCGAAGATCAGCCCGAAACCCAGCGCGGTGAGCCCGACGCGCGCCCAGGAACCCTGGGCGTGCGCCTCGGGCAGCAGATCGCTCGCCCCGATGTAGAGAAAGATCCCGCAGTAGACGCAGAGGACGGAGCCGAGGGCGTGGTCGGAGACCGCCACCTGGGAACCGACGATCGCCCCCAGCAGAGGGGCGAGGGCGTCGATCGTCAGCCATTTGACCGCCGCGCGGCGGTTGCCGGAGCGCCGCAGGACGTAGCTGACCGTATTCAGCCCGTCGGCGAAGTCGTGGCTGATCACAGCAGCGAAGACGAGGAACCCCGTGGCGGAGTCCACCCCGAAGGCGAAGCCGATCCCGAGCCCGTCGAGGAAGCTGTGAGCGGAGAGGCCGGCGGCGCCGAGCACCCCGACCCGTTCGCTGCCCAGCGTCTCCATGGCCTCCTCGCGATCGTGGAGCACCAGCATCCGCTCAGCGAAGAAGAAGGCGAGGAAGCCGGCGGCGACGAGCGCGGTGGCGAGGTCGACGTCGCCGACTCCGTCGATTCCCTCCGGCAGGACGTCGAGCAGCGCGACGGCGACGACGACGCCGCCGGTCAGGGCCAGCAGCGTCGGTAGGCGGTCGGAGAAGCGCAGGCCGACCCGGCCGCCGATCAAGGTCGCGACCACCGTCAGCCCGGCCAGCGGGATCGCGATCGACATCAGGCCTCCCGCTGACAGCGGGGGCAGACCCCACGCAGGAGGACGTCGTGGGAGAGGACCTCGAACTCGGCTTGCTCGGCGATGGCGTGGATCGCCCGCTCCAGCGAGGAGTCCCCGAACGGGACCAGTCGCCCGCAGCGGGCGCAGACCAGATGGTGATGGTGCTCGCTCGGATCGTTGCGCTCGTAGGCCGCGGTCTCGCCGCCGACGTCGACTCGGTGAACCAGGTCGAGCTGCTCCAGCTGCTCGAGCGTCCGGTAGACGCTCGCTCGGCCGACCGAGGGGAGGCGCCGGTCGATCTCCAGCGCGCTCACCGCGCAGTGTTCGCCCTCGAGCAGCTCCATTACCTGGCGCCGCGCCGCGCCGGCGCGAAAGCCCGCCTTGTTAAGTCGCTCTGTCGCCTGCTCGCCCCAGCTCACGAGCAGCAGCGTACATGAAAATGAGACTCATTCTCGTTACTTCGAGAACGGTGCCTCAGCTATATGCGTCCCACTTTGCCAAGTAAGGGAGCGGATCGAAGGGGGAGCCGCCCTCGTACCAGCCGGGCGCACCCCAGATCTCGAAATGGAGGTGGCAGCCCTGGGCGTCGCCGGTTTCGCCGACGATGCCGATCGGCTGGCCGGTGCGGACCGTTTCGCCGGTCCGCAGCGGCGAGGGTTCGGCCAGGTGGGCGTACATGAAGTCGTTGCCGGTGCCGCGGCCGTCGATGACGACGTAGTTGCCGGCGGCGCCCTGGTAGCCGGAGTACTGGACGATGCCGCCGCGGGCGGCGACCAGCGGCGTTCCGCAGGCGGCCATCACGTCCTGGCCCTGGTGGGTGTGGCCGGCGCGGCCGGCGCCGAAGCGACCGGCGCTGAGCCCGAATTCGTGGTCGCCGAGGATCGGGAAGGCATAGCCGTAGAAGGCGAAGGCGAGGCTGAGGGTGGTGGAGCTGGTCGCCTTGCGGGCGACCGGTGCCGTCGCGGTCGGCGACTGGGGGCTGATCCGGAAGCTGTAGCGGCCGTTGCGCGCCGGGCGCCCTTCGTTCGTCGTCCCGTCCCAGCGAACTTTGGTTTCGACGTTGGCGGCGACGTTTTCGCGGTAGAAGGTCTTGGCGACTTCGCCGGCGGAGTTGACGACGTCGATCTGCAGGTCGTTTTCGGCCTGGGTGCTGCCGATCGTGAAGCCGAGGCGGGGGTAGCGGTAGCCGAAGTAGAAGGACTTGCGCGGAGCGGTGGTCGCCGCGAGGAGGGTGATCGTCCCGGCGCTGGGGGAGGCCGCTGGCGCGCCCGAGGGGCTGCCCTTCGCGCTTGGGGATGCGCCCGGGGTTCCGGCACCGCCGGTGGTCGCTGCGGCGCTGCCACTCAGGCAGGCCAGCATCGCGATCGCCGCCGCTAGGCATACCTGGCCGGCCACCCGTGGTCGGACGAACCCTTTGCTGTTCAAACCGCTAAGCCCTCTCTTTCCATCGCCTGCGGAGTTAGCTGACGGGCTCGCGCTGAAAGAGTCGCGCTACGGACGGTTTTCGTCCGATTCGCCCCTGAGACCTGCAAAGGTCTCTTCGGTTCCTCCGCTCCCGAACGGTGGCCCGCTCGGGATTCGGCTATTGCTCGGGCGGCAGTATAAGCAACTGTCCGGCGCTCGCCGGCTGCATACGCGGTCTCCGGACAGTCGTCAGACGCGAAGATGGCTATCATCCCCCGGCCGCGTCGGTGCGTCCGCGCGGTTTTTGCGCGATGAAGACCTTTGTAGCCACTCCAGCCAACCGCCAGCGCGACTGGTACGTCGTCGACGCCGAGGGCAAGACCCTGGGCCGCCTCGCGACCCAGATCGCCGACATGCTGCGCGGCAAGCGCAAGCCGGAGTACACGCCGCACTGCGACACCGGCGACTTCGTCGTCGTCGTGAACGCCGAGAAGATCCGCGTCACCGGCGACAAGCTCGCGCAGAAGACCTACTACCGCCACAGCGGCTACCCCGGTGGAATCAAGTCCCGGACGCTCGGCGAGATGCTCGAGCGCAAGCCCGAGGAAGTGATCCGCAAGGCCGTCAAGGGAATGCTGCCGCGCAACCGCCTCGCACGCCAGCAGCTGACCAAGCTGAAGGTGTACGCCGGGCCGGATCACCCGCATGCGGCGCAGCAGCCTAAGAAGATGGAGACGAACTGATGATGGACGACGAGAAAACGCCCGAGCAGGACGAAAATCCCCAGGACGAGGCCGCTGAGGGCGCGGGTCCTGTCTCCGATACGACCCCGTCGCCTGAAGGCGACGGTCCCGCATCGTCGCCACCCGCGGCAGATGCCGCTGAGGAGCAGCCGTCCGAGGACCCGGTAGCTGAGGACCAGCCGTCCGAGGAGGCGGGAGACGGGGAGCCGTCCGAGGAGGTTGTTGAGGAGCCCGTTGCTGAGGAGGCGACGGAGGAGGCTCCGCAGGAGGAGGCCGCTCCTGAGGCCAAGGCTGAGGAGAAGAAGAAGGACGTCATTCCCGGTGCGGACCTGGAGCCGATCCTGGTTGAGCCGGACAAGCCCGAGCTAAGCGCCGAGGAGAAAGCTCGCCTGGAAGCCGAGGAAGAGGAGAAAGCTCGCCGTGAAGCTGAGCTGACTGCTACTGAGGAGGCCGATGCCGCCGCCAGCCGCGCTCCGGCGAAAATCGAGAAAGGCGCTCGCTTCCTCGCCACGGGCAAACGCAAGAGCGCCATCGCCCGCGTCACCGTGCTGCCGGGTGACGGCAAGATCGAGATCAACAAGCGCAGCCTCGAGGAGTTCTTCCCGCGGCCGCTGCACCAGACGATCGCCAAGCAGCCGCTGGTGGTCTCCGGTTACGAGGGCAACGTCGACGTCCGCGTCCGCGTCCACGGCGGCGGCATCAGCGGCCAGGCCGGCGCGGTGCGCCACGGCATCGCTCGGGCGCTGACCGAGATCGACGCCGAGCTGCGCGGCGATCTCAAGCGCAGGGGCTTCCTCACCCGTGACGCGCGCGTCAAGGAGCGCCGCAAGGCCGGGTTGAAGAAGGCCCGCAAGCGGCCTCAGTTCAGCAAGCGCTGACGGGAGCGGGTTGACGACCGCGCGCAAGCTCTTCGGAACCGACGGGGTCCGAGGAGAGGCTGGCACCTTCCTCGGCGCCGAGCTGGCGACGTCATTGGGACGCGCTGCCACCGCCTCGCTCGAAGCCCAGCGCCCGCAGGTCCTGATCGTCCGTGACACCCGCGAGTCGGGCCCGATGCTGGAGGCGGCACTGGCCGCCGGCATCGCCGCCGCTGGCGGGGATGCGCTACTGGCGGGTGTCCAGCCGACCCCCGCCGCCGCGATCCTCGTCAAGCGCCTCGGCCTCGACCTCGCCGCCGTCGTCTCCGCCTCTCACAACCCGTTCCGCGACAACGGGATCAAGTTCTTCGACGGCCAGGGCGTGAAGCTCGGCGACGAGGTCGAGGCCCGGATCGAGGCGCTGATCGATCAGGCGCCGGCCGCCGAGCACGCCGGCCACGTCCGCGAGCTGAACGGCGGCACCGACGACTACCTGCGAGAGCTGGAGAAGGCCTTCCCGCTCGATCTCTCCGGGCGCAGGGTTGTCCTCGACTGCGCCAACGGCGCCACCCATCGGGCTGCGCCGGCGATCTTCGAGCGCCTCGGCGCCGAGGTCGAGGCGATCGGGGTCGAGCCCGACGGGCGCAACATCAATGCCGGCTGTGGCTCGACCCACATGGAGCGCCTCTCCGAGCGGGTTGCCGCCTCCGAGGCGGAGATCGGCTTCGCCTTCGACGGCGACGGCGACCGCGTGCTCGCAGTAGACGGCGCCGGCCGCGTCCACGACGGCGACGAGCTGATCGCCCTGGCCGCCCGCGGGATGGCGTCCCGCGGCGAGCTCGACGGCGGTGTCGTCGTCACGGTGATGAGCAACTTCGGCTTCCACCAGGCGATGGAGGAGGCGGGGATCGAGGTGGCGGTCACCCAGGTCGGCGATCGCTACGTGATCGACGAGATGCGGCGCCGCGATTGGCCGCTGGGGGGCGAGCAGTCCGGCCACATCATCGCCTCCGACTTCGTCTCCACCGGCGACGGGATCGCCGCGGCGCTGATGACGATGCGTGAGCTCGGCACGGCCCGGCTCGAGGACGCGGTGCCGATGGACAAGCTGCCCCAGGTGCTGGTCAACGTCGAGGTCGCCGACCGCGAGGCGATCAAGGACGCCGCCGCCGTCTGGGAGGCGGTCGAGCGCGAGAGCGGGGGACTCGAGGGTCGCGGCCGCGTCCTCCTGCGTCCCTCGGGCACCGAGCCCTTGGTCCGGGTCATGGTCGAGGCACCGACCGGCGACGAAGCCGAGACGGTGGCCGAGCGGCTGGCCGGTCTCGTGCGCCAAGAGCTCGGCTGAGCGAGCTCACCGCCTCCGCCGACTACCCTTACTCGCCTTCATGTGCGGCATCGTCGGATACGTGGGCGCCAGGCCCTGCGAGGAGCTCTTGCTCTCGGGCCTGGAAAAGCTCGAATACCGGGGCTATGACTCGGCCGGCCTCTCCGTGCTCGCCGACGGCGAGGTGGAGAGCGTCCACGCGGTCGGCAATCTCGCCAACCTGCGCGCCGCGGTCGATGCCCGAGCCAACAACGGCGCCGGGGCGCTGCCTCCCTCGGCGACCGGCATCGCCCACACCCGCTGGGCGACCCATGGCCGGGTCACCGAGGAGAACGCCCACCCGCACGACGACAGCTCCGGCCGCGTCCACATCGTCCTCAACGGGATCGTCGAGAACCACACCGAGCTGCGCCGGCGCCTGCAGGACGAAGGGCGTGCCTTCACCTCCGAGACCGACGCCGAGGTGGTCGCCCACCTGATCGCCCGCCACTACGACGGCGATCTCGCCGCCGCCGTCCGTGCCGCCTACGCCGATCTGCGCGGTCACTACGCCTTCGTCGCGATGCACGCCGACGAGCCGCAGCGCCTGGTCGGTGCCCGCAAGGAGTGCCCGCTGGTCGCCGGCGTCGGCGAGGGGGAGACCTTCCTCGCTTCCGCCATCCCGGCCTTCCTCGCCGACACCCGCACCGCGATGGCGATCGAGAATGGCGAGATCGTCGAAATCGAAGCCGGCGCGGTGCGAGTCACCGACGTCGAGGGCAACCCGGTCGCGCGGGGGACGGAAGAGGTCACCTGGGACGCCGATGCCGCCGAGAAGGGCGGCTACGAGACCTTCATGCTGAAGGAGATCCACGAACAGGCCGACGCGGTCGCCGAGACGATCACCGACCGGCTTCCCGGCGACGACGGCGTCGACCTCTCCGACGTGGAGCTCTCCGATGACCTCCTGCGCGGCGTGCGGCGGATCGTGATCGTCGCCTGCGGCACCTCCTACCACGCCGGCCTCGTCGGCCGTTACGCGATCGAGGAGTGGGCGCGGGTGCCGGTGGAGATGGACATCGCCTCCGAGTACCGCTACCGCAACCCGGTGGTCGGACCCGACGACCTGGTGATCGGCATGACCCAGTCGGGGGAGACGGCCGACACCCTGGCGGCGATGCGGCTGGCACGCGAGGCCGGCGCCACGGTGCTGGCGATCACCAACATCATGGGCAGCCAGGCGACGCGCGACGCCGACGCCGTCCTCTACATCCGCGCCGGGATGGAGATCAGCGTCGCCGCGACCAAGACCTTCGTCGCCCAGGTGGCGGCGATGTACCTGCTGGGCCTGCGGCTGGCCGAGCTGCGGGGGACCCTGCCGACCGAGCGGCTGACCGAGCTGGTCGCCCAGCTGAAGGCGCTGCCGTCGAAGATGGAAGAGACGCTGGCGGCGACGGAAGGGCCTGTGAAGCAGGTGGCGGCGCGCCACAGCGAGCAGGAGTTCTTCCTCTACCTGGGACGCCACATCGGCCTGCCGGTCTGCCTCGAGGGGGCGCTGAAGCTGAAGGAGATCAGCTACATCCCGACCGACGCCTACGCCGCCGGCGAGATGAAGCACGGCCCGATCGCGCTGCTCGACGAGTCGACGCCGGTGATCTGCGTCGCCACCGACAGCCCGATCCTGGAGAAGGTTCTCTCCAACGTCGAGGAGGTCCGCGCCCGCGGGGCACAGACGATCGGGATCGCCACCGCCGGGGACTCGCGCGTCGCCGAGGTCACCGAGGAGACGATCGAGGTCGCCGCCAGCGACTGGATCCTGCAGCCGATCCTGGCGATCCTGCCGCTGCAGCTGCTCGCCTATGACATCGCCCGCAACCGCGGCCTCAACGTCGACCAGCCGCGGAACCTGGCGAAGACCGTCACCGTCGAGTGACGATTCGTCCGGTCTACGGCTGGTCGGCTGAAGTTGTCCAAAACGGTCGTTAGGATGCCCGCCTTCGTGAAGCTCCGTCTCGTCCTTCCAGTCCTGCTCGCGGCCATCGCTGCGCTTTTCGCCGTCGGCTGCGGCGGTAGCAGCGACGACAGCAGCGGCGGCACCGACCCGGCCAGCGTCGCGCCCCCGCAGGCACCGATCTTCATCGACTTCACGGTCAGGCCCGAAGGCGAAACGAAGCAGAACCTCGACGCCTTGGCGAAGCAGATCGCCGGGATCGACAACCTCGGCGAACTGATCGTCACCGAGCTCGAAAACTCCGCCTCCGATGACGGCGAAGAGCTGGATTTCGAAAAGGAAGTCGAGCCATGGCTAGGCGACCAGGGCGGTCTCTTCCTGCAGGAATACGAAGACAGCGACTTCGAAGGCTATGGAGTCGCCTTTCAGACCAGCGACGAAGGCGCGGCGAAGGACTTCGTCGACAAGCAGCTGGAATCCAACGACGAGCCCGCGGAGGAGGGCTCCTACGAGGGAGTGGATTTCGCGGTCGAAGCCGACGACGGCACCACCGTCGGCGTCTTCGACGGCCTCGTCGTCCTCGCCGAAGACCAGGGCATCTTCAAAGCGATGGTCGATGCCTCCGACGGCGAGAGTCTCTGGCGCCGAAGGCACCTACACGAGCGCTGTCGACAACGTTCCCGGAGAGAGCGTCGCCGACGTCTACGTCGACATCGGCGCCCTGATCGAAGAAGCGGGCGGCGAAATCGACTCCGACACCGAAGTCTTCCTCGACAGCCTCGGCATCGAACCCGACGAAGCGACTGCCGTCGCCAGCCTCGTCCCCGGCTCCAATCAGATCGAGATCGACCTCAGCACCAACCTCAGCGGCGACGAACCGCCTTCGGGCGACGCGTCGGAGCTGTTGGGTTCACTGCCGGCCAGCTCGGTCGCCGCCTTTGCCTCGACCGAATTCGGCAAGCGCTTCAACGAAGGGATCGACCAGATCGACGAGCAGGGCATCCCCGGCGAGGTTCCGCCCAATCAGCTGAAGAAGACGCTGAAGCAGGCCGGGGTGGACCTCGAATCGATCGCCTCCTCGATCGGCGACGTCGGCGCCTATCTGACCGGCAACAGCGAGAGCAGCCTCGGCGGCGCCGTGGTCTTCGAGACCGACAGCGCCGACCAGGCCAAGAACACCGTCTCCAACCTTGGCCTTTTCCTTCGCTCTACCGGCACTCCCGGCATCACCAGGATCAGTGAAGGGGCGAGCGGGTTCTCGATCCGCAGCCCCGAATTGGGCCGTCAGCCGGTGGTCGTCGTCGCCAAGGGCAGCCGGATGGCGATCGGCTACGGCCTTGCGCCGACGCTGACCGCCTTCCAGGAATCGGGCAAGACCCTGTCCGATGCTCCCGCCTACGGCGAAGCGCTGGACGCGCTTGGCGACACCCCGATCGCGATGTACGTCGATGGTCCTGCGGCCCTGCGGCTCGCCAAGGCCCTCGTCCCGCCGGGCGAAGAAGAGTTCGAAGCAGCCCAGGAATACCTGCGGAAGATCGGCTACCTGGCGCTCGGCTCAGAAGCTTCTGGCGACTTGGCCACCGCCAAGCTGATCGTCGGGCTGAAGTAGCGCGCTTTGTAGGGCGGGCGTCGGTGGGTGGTCCCTGGGACCGCGGGAGACTGCGGTATAGGCGGTCTGACGCGGTCTCGGTGAAGATCGCTCTGTTAAGGCTGTGATCGTCCGGTCGTCTGGAGGTAGCGCTTGCGTTGGAGCAGCCTCCGGAGAAATCCTTCACGTCTTGGAGCTACTTCGCCTGGCCGAGGTCCTCCGAAGATTTCCAGTCCGAGATCCGTCAGGGCGCGTCGGGGAGGCCAATTGAAAGGTTCGCTGAACGGCCAGATGCGTGCTTCGTACCCACCGACGCGATGATCGTGCTGAAAGGTCTTGAGAGGTCTCATACATCTCGTGATATCGCCGCTTTGGAAGTAGGCGATAGCGGGTGCGACCCGCTCGAACACCAAGACCTTCAGGTAGGCCCAGCGCGAGATTGCCCATTGCGCATCTACGTCGATCAGCACATCTTCTTCACCCCGGATCAGTGGCTCTGCATGCTTCTTGGCTTCCGCCTCGATGTAGCTCATCCAGTTGTGATTGCACTCGCGGCAAACGTCCTTCACGGTCGCAGTGAATGGAGGGGCATCCCAGCGTTTAGTGGGCCCATCATGCGGTTCTATTGAATGCGGAATCCGCCGATTTCGCTCCTCGCCCCAATTGTTGACCTCCAATGGGCCTCAATCCCAGCTCTAGAGCCAATGATATTTTGAAAATATCAATGAATCATTGGCACTCAGGGGTCGCATAGGCTGGGTTGATGGAGTCCTGGCTGAAGCCCCTCTACGACGCTGAGGGGATGCGGGGGATTGATCGGTGGGCGATCGAGGGGGTTGGGGTTCCTTCGCTGGAGTTGATGGAGGCTGCTGGGCGGGCTGTGGCGGAGGCGGTGGCGGAGCTGGCGCCACAGGGGCCTGTGCGGGTGGTCTGCGGCAAGGGGAACAACGGTGGCGATGGGTTCGTCGCGGCGCGGTTGCTGCGGGAGATGGGCTTCGAGGTCGAGGTGCTGCTGCTCTGGCCGGGGGAGGAGCTGCGTGGGGACGCGGCCGTCAATTACGAGCGTTTCGGGGGGAATCTCCTCGGCGGCGATCCCGCCGCTCGGCTCGTCGGCTCGGGTGCGGTCGTCGACGCGATCTTCGGGACCGGTTTCGAAGGAGCGCCGCGCGAGCCAGCCGTGGCTGCGATCGGCGCGGTCAACGGCTGTGGGGCGCCGGTCGTCGCCTGCGACATCGCCTCCGGGGTCGACGCTTCAACCGGCGAGGTGGCGGGAGAAGCGGTTCGGGCCGACGTCACCGTCAGCTTCCACTCGGCCAAGCTCGGTCATCGCATCTCCCCCGGCAAGTGGAGCACGGGCGATCTCCGCGTCGTGCCGATCGGGATTCCCGACGGCGCGCCGGGGGAGCCGTTCGCCGGCGAGATCGACCCCGCCGTCCTCGCCGAGGGACCCCGCCGCGGCCCCCAGTCGACCAAGTTCAGCTCTGGCCAGGTGGCGATCGCCGGCGGCTCTCGCGGCCTCACCGGCGCGGTGCGGCTGGCCTCGCTGGCCGCCATAAGGTCCGGCGCCGGCTACGCCACCGTCGCAGTCCCCTCTGACCTTGAGGTCGTCTTCGAGCTCGCCCAGCCAGAGGTGATGTCGGTCGCCTGTCCCGGCGGCGACGGCTGCCTCGTGCCCGCCTCGGAGAAGGCGGTGCTGCGGACCTTCGAGCACGCCGCCGCCGGCGTCCTCGGTCCCGGCCTCGGCAAGGACCCCGGCTCGTTCGAGCTGGCGCGCACGGTCGCCGCCAGGATCGAGGCCCCGCTGCTGATCGACGCCGACGGCCTGAACGCCTTTGCCGGGCGCCTTGCCGAGCTGCGGCGGCGCGAAGCTCCGACCGTCCTCACCCCGCACGCCGGCGAGCTCGGCCGCCTGCTCGAGCGCGACTCCGGGGAGGTCGAGGCGCACCGGCTCGCCTGCGCCCGCGAAGCGGCCGATGCGGCTGGCGCGATCGTCGTCCTCAAGGGCGACGACACGATCGTCACCGACGGGACCCGCGTCGCGGTCAACGCGATCTCCGCGCCCGCCCTCGCCACCGCCGGCAGCGGCGACGTCCTCTCGGGCTTGACTGCGGCCCTGCTCGCCCGCTTCGACGATCCCTTCACCGCGGTCTGCGCCTCGGTCGTCGCCCACGCGCGGGCTGGCCTCGACGCCGCCGCCAGGGTCGGGTTGGCCGAGTCGGTGATCGCCGGCGATGTGATCGACTCCGTTCCCTCCGGGATACGTCCCGACAGCCCGGTCGATTAACCTCGCGCCATGAAGACCGCCGGAGAGATCATGGCCAGCGAGGTGCCCAGCGTTCATCCCAGCGATGACGCCCGCACCGCGATCGACCTGCTCTCGAAGTCCGATCTCGGCGCGATCCCTGTGGTCGACAACGACAACAAGCTGGTCGGCATCGTCAGCGAGTCCGACCTCGTCCTCAGCGAGGAGGAGTCGGACCTGCACCTGCCGCACTACCTCAACATCATGGGCGGCGTCGTCTTCGTCGGCTCGATGAAGGGCTTCGAGGAGCGGCTGGAGAAAGCCTTCGCCACCGAAGTCTCGGAGCTGATGACCGCCGAGCCGATCGTCGCCCACGACTACGAGGCGGCCGACCGGGTGGCGAAAAAAATCGCCGACAAGCACCACAACCACCTGCCGGTCGTTGACGCCGACGGCTATCTGGTCGGCATGGTCACCAGGGCCGACGCGCTCGCCGCCCTGGTCGCCGACCCCACCTAGCTATGGAGCGGGCGTCCGCCCGGATTGATTTCGGTGCGATTCGCGCCAACTGTGCGCGGCTGAAGGCGGAGCTGGCAGAGGGTACGGAGCTGTGCGCCGTGGTCAAGGCAGACGGCTACGGGCACGGCGCCGATGGCTGTGCCGCGGCGGCGCTCGATGGGGGCGCAACCCGCCTGGCGGTTGCGACCGCGGGTGAGGCCGAGCAGATCGGCAGGCGCTTCCAGCACGTGCCGCTGCTGACGATGGGGGCGCTGACCGACGACGAGGTGGATGCCGTGATCTCGGCCGGAGCCGAGCTGGCGGTCTGGCGCGAGGACTTCCGCCTCGTCGTCGCTGCCCGGGCGCGCGCTCACGGGCACCGGGCGCGGGTCCACGTCAAGTACGACAGCGGCATGGGGCGGCTGGGAAACACCGATGCCGGCGAGGTGCTGGAGTTGGCGCGGGCCTGCGCGGCGGACCCCAACCTCGACCTGGCCGGCGTCTGGACCCACTTCGCCACCGCTGACGAACTCGACTCGGACTACTTCGACGAGCAGCTGCGCCGCTTCGACGCGGTCGCGACGGCGGTCAAGGCCGAGTTCCCCCAGGTCACCTGCCACGCCGCCAACAGCGCCGCCGTCCTCCGCGATAAGCGCTCGCACTACGACATGGTCCGCTGCGGCATCGCGATCTACGGCCTCGACCCCTTCCAGCGCGATCCCGCCGAACAGGATCTGCGGCCGGCGCTCTCCCTCCATTCTCACGTCGCCGACATCAAGCGCTTTCCCGCCGGCGCCAGCGCCGGCTATGGCCGCAGGTGGTCCGCTCCGGTCGACACCTGGGTGGGGGTGATCCCGCTCGGCTACGGCGACGGCTTCCGCCGCGCCCTCTCCAACAACGCCGACGTCCTCATCCGTGGCCGGCGCCACCCCCTCGTCGGCACCGTCTCGATGGACAACATCACCGTCGTGTTGGGTCCCGAGACCGAGGTCGAGCCCGGCGACGACGCGGTCCTGATCGGGCGCCAGGACGACGATGAGATCCTCGCCGAGGAGGTCGCCCAGCGGTTGGAGACGATCAACTACGAGGTCACCTGCGCGATCTCGTCGCGGGTGCCGCGCCGCCCGGCTTGACCAAGGCGCTTTTGTATCCCCATGGTTGACAAAAGCGCCACTCGTCTCGATTCCGCGCCGATCGTCGCCGCGGTGCGTGGCGCCGTGGCCGGCACCGATGGCGTTTGGGTTGTGGGCGGCGCCGTCCGCGACGCTGCCCTGGACCGCGACATCGCCGATCTCGATCTGGCTGTTGCCGGCGACCCTGGCGCCGTCGCGAAGGCGATCGGCGCCGGGATCGGCGAGCACGCCTTCGAGCTCTCCGCTGAGTTCGGCACCTGGCGCGTGGTCTCGCCCGGGCGCGGCTGGCAGATCGACGTCACCGGGCTGCGCGGCGGGACGATCGAGGCGGACTTGGCGGAGCGGGACTTCACGATCGGCGCCGTCGCGGTGCCGCTCGCCGGCGGCGGGCCGCTGGACCCCTACGCCGGCCTCACCGACCTGGCGGAGAAACGCCTGCGGGCCGTCGGCGAGGGTAGCTTCAGCAGCGATCCGTTGCGGCTCCTGCGGGCGCCGCGTCTCGCCGCCGAGCTGAACCTCGAGATCGACGAGCGGACGATCGCTCTCGCCCGGGCTGCCGCGGGACGAGCCGGGGACCCGGCCGGCGAGCGCCAGCTCGCCGAGTTGCGCCAGTTGCTCGGCGGCCCCGACCCGCTGCGCGGCCTCGAGCTGCTCGGCGAGCTCGGCGTCACCGCGGTCGTGCTGCCGGAGGTGGAGACGCTGCGCGGGGTCGAGCAGGGACCCAACCATCACCTCGACGTCTACGACCACACGATCGCCGTGCTCGAACACACGCTGGAAGTCGAGGCCGACCTCGAGCGCTTCGCCGCCGATCGCGCTGTTGAGGTCGCGGCGCTGCTCGACGAGCCGCTCGCCGACGAGATGACCCGCCGCACGGCGCTCCGTTTCGGCGCCCTCCTCCACGACATCGCCAAGCCGGCGACGAAGGCCGAGCGCGACGGCTTCGTCGGCTTCCGCGGCCACGACGAGGTCGGGGCGGAGGTGATCGCAGGAATCTGCCGCCGCCTGCGCGCCAGCCGCCGGCTCACCCAGCACCTGCAGGGACTCGCCCGCCACCACCTCCGGCTCGGCTTCCTGATCCCGGAGATGCCGCTGCCCGCGCGCCGCGTCCACGCGTACCTGCGGGCGACGGAACCGGTCACCGTCGACGTCACCCTGCTGACTGTCGCCGACCGTCTCTCAGCCCGCGGCGTCGGGCCTATCGCCAGCCCGGAGATGGTCGCCGCCCACCTGCAGCTGGCGCGGGAGATGATCACCGCGGGCCTCGACTGGCGTCGCGAGGGCCCGCCGCCGCCCCTGCTGCGTGGCGACGAGATCGCCGCCGAGTTGGGAATCGAGCCCGGGCCCGAGCTCGGCTCTGCTCTCGCCGAGCTGGAGGCTGCGCAATATGCAGGGGAAGTGACTGACCGTACGGGTGCCCTCCAACACCTGCGCCGTTAGATACGCTCCGCCACGCATGGCCAAAGAGGAAAAGATCGAAATGGAGGGGGAGATCACCGAGGCTCTCCCCAACACCATGTTCCGGGTCAAACTGGACAACGGTCACGACGTGCTCGGCCACATCTCGGGAAAGATGCGCCGCCACTACATCCGCATCCTCCCTGGCGACCGCGTAAAGATCGAGCTTTCGCCGTATGACCTAGACCGCGGTCGAATCACCTACCGCTACAAATAGAGCGGTTCAGAGCGGATTCGGATCCGCCAGCTCGGCCACCAGAGTCGACCAGGCGAAATCCTTGGCGCCTAAGCCTTTTCCGTCGCGCGGGTCGTAGTACTCGCGCAGCCCTTCACGCGCGGCGGCGCCGATGACGCCGTCCGCGAGTCGCTCCGCCTCGGCCTCGTAGCCGAGGCGGCGCAGTCCCAGCCAGACGAGCCAGGCGGAGTTGATCCAGGTCGGGCCACGCCAGTAGCGGCGGATCGGGCCGTGGCCGCCGTCGGGTTCGTAGCCGCGCTCGCCGATCGCGACCGAGGGCGGCGCCACCGGGGTGAGGAACTCCTCGTCGTTCAGCAGGTGCTCCTCGACCAGGCGCCGGCCGATCTCCTCGGGTAGGTCGGGAAGGGCCAGCGGGGCAAGCGAGGCCCAGGTCAGGGCCTGTGGGCGCAGGCCGCCCGGCTGGGCTTCGTCGAGGAAGAGGCCGCGCCGCTCGTCCCAGAGCCGGTCGACCAGCGCCGGCGTCGCCGAGGGCCGCCCGGCGGCCTGCAATGACAAGGACCAGAGCGTGTTGACCAGCGGCTCGCAGAGGACCGGCCCACCCGCGTCGCGGATTCGTCGCGCGTCCCAGCCGAGCCGGCGGTTGCGGTGGACCAGCAGCGGGAAGCCGATGCGGCCGTTGGCCCGCCGACCCCAGACCTCTTCGAACTTCGGCGAGGCGTCGAGGCCGGACTCGTCGGGCTGGACGATCCAGAGCAGGCCGTCGCCCTCGAGGTCGCGGTTGCGGGCGAGCCAGTCCAGATGCTGCGCGATCCGCGGCTCCTCGGCTGGGTCGCCGGCCGCGATCCGCCAGGCCCAGGCCAGCAGCGGCGGCTGGATCGTCTCGGTCTGTTCGGCCCGGCGGTTGGCGACGTTGTAGAAGAGCAATCGCAGCCAGGAGACATGGCTGCGCCAGAAGATCGTGTGGCCGATGAACCCATCGTCGCGCTGGGCCGCCAGCAGGCTCTCCAGCTCGGCCCGCGCCCGAACTGGCTCGAAGCGCCGCCAGACGATCGCTGCGAAGCAGGAGTCCCAGTACCACTGCCAGGGGTAGCGACCCGGGCTCGGCTCGGTGTAGCTGAAGCGGGTCTCGCCGCGGCTGCCGAGGACCCAGTTCTGCCGCAGGACCCGCTCGGCCTCGGCGAGGACGGTCTCCCGCTCAGACATTGGTGCGGCGCATCTCGCGCAGCGCCAGTGCCCCCAGGATCGCCAGTAAGCCCGCGATGGCGACGATGCCAGGCCAGGTGTCGGCCCAGGTGACGCTGCCGACGAACCCCTGCCGGGCCGCTTCCAGCACCTCGGTCAACGGGTTGACGTCGGCGATCTTCTCGAGCCAGGGCTGCAGCAGCGCCACCGGCGCGTAGGCGGGGGTGAAGAGGATCAGCGCCATCGTCCCGGCCTGCATCAGCGGGGCCGCCGACTGGCTCTTGTAGCGCAGCGCCAGCATCGACCCCCAGCAGGCGGCGACCGCGGCCGTCGCGGCGACCATCAGGTAGCAGATCAGCAGGCCGTCGAGGCCCGGCCATTCGGCGCCGATGACGAAGGCGATCGACAGCACGAAGGTCGCCGGGATCAGCGCCCGGGCGCTCGCCGCCAGCACGGCTCCGGCGAGCAGTACCCAGCGGGGGGCGGGGGAGACGAGCAGGCGGTCGACCCACCCCTGTTCGTAGTCGCGGGCCAGGTTGACCCCCGCCGCGGCGCCGGTGAAGCCAGCCCCCTGCAGCATGCTGACCGGGACGATGAAGCTCTCATACGAGCTCGTTTCGAACCCCTGCAGCTGGGTCAGGGCGCCGAAGACCCCGTTCAGGCCGAGGAAGAAGATCGTCGGCGCCAGCACCCCGGGGATCGCCGCCCCCGGCACTCGCACAAGCTCGTTCTTCGCTCGCGCCATCAGCGCGCCGATCGTCGCCAGGTTGGTGCGCCAGGCCGGCACAGCCGGCGCCTTCAGCGCCTCCGAGGCGAGCTCCATCAACCTACCCGCAGCCTGTGTCTGAGGGCGCGGGCGCTCAGCACCAACCCGAGGACGACGATGCCGGCGATCGCCGCCACCGCCTCCAGGGTCACGGTGGCGTCGATCCCGGAGATGATCGGTTCCCGCACCCCTTCGACGATGAAGCTGAGCGGGTTGTACTCGGCGATCGTCTTCGCCGGCTCGATCATCAGTTCCTGGGGGAAGAAGGCCGAGGAGAGGAAGAGGACGACGAGGACGAGCGGGAAGAGGCCCTGGACGACGCTGGCGCTGCCGGTGCGCAGGGCGATCGCGGCGCCGATCCCGCCGACCGCCAGGGCCGACGCCGTGACCAGCAGGATGGCTAACAGAGCACCGGACACCCCGCCCTCGATCTCGGCGCCGAAGATCAGGCCGATCGCGAGGAACCAGATCGAGGCGAAGAGCCCCAGCGCCGCCGTCCCCGCCAGCCGCCCGAGGACGATCGCGAAGCGGGGAATCGGCGCCGCGAAGAGACGGTCGGTGAAGCCCATCTCGATGTCGACTGCGAAGGCGATGCCGCCGCTGTTGCCGGCCAGCATCATCGACTGCATCATCGCGCCGGCGAGCATGAACTGGAGGAAGCTCTGAACCGGCGGGAAGCCGGGCAGTTCGATGCTGGCGCCGGCGCCGCCGGTCTGGACCGCCAGCAGCAGGGTGGGAAAGACGACGATTGGGGCCAGCAGCTGCGGCCGGCGGAAGGTCTGGCGGATCGAACGTGCGCCCAGCGCCCGCACCACCCGAGCGCTCGTCGCCAGATCGCTCATGCCGACACGGGCTCCTCGTCGCTGTCCCCGCTCTCGTCCTTTTCGAGGTGGTGGCCGGTCTTGTCGACGAAGACGTCGTCGAGGGTCGGGCGCACCAGCTCCAGCGACTCGACCGCGATCCCGGCCTCGTCGAGGGCACGGACGACGCGGGGGATTTCTGCAGCACCGCTCTCGACCTCGACCAGGACCCGCTTGCCGTCCTTGGGCGGCAGCAGCCGGCCGATCCCGGCGCAGACTCGTTCGGCCTCGGCCACCGAGCCCTCGGCCAGGAGCAGCTCGACGTGTGGGTTGCCGATTTCATCCTTCAGCGATTCCGGGGTGCCCTCGGCGACGATTCGGCCGCTGTCGATGATCCCGACGTTGTCGGCCAGCTGGTCGGCCTCCTCGAGGTACTGGGTGGTGAGGAAGACGGTGGTGCCGCCTTCGTTCAGCGCCCGCACCTCCTCCCAGATCGTTTTGCGGCTGACTGGATCGAGGCCGGTCGTCGGCTCGTCGAGGAACAGCACCCGCGGTTCGTGGACGAGGGCCGCGGCAAGATCGAGCCGGCGCTGCATCCCGCCCGAGTAGGTGCCGACACGGCGGTCGGCGGCGGCGGTCAGGTCGACCCTTTCCAGCAGCGCGTCGGCACGCTGGCGTCCGGCGGCGGGCGGCAGGCCCTGCAGCGTCGCCTGCAGGCGGATCAGCTCACGGCCGGTCATCAGCGGGTCGAGCGCGGCTTCCTGCAGGGCGACGCCGATCGTGGCACGCACCCGGCGCGCCTCGGCGACGACGTCGTGTCCGGCGACGCTGGCGCGGCCGCCGGTCGGCAGCAGCAGCGTCGTCAGCATCCGCACGGTCGTCGTCTTGCCGGCGCCGTTGGGCCCGAGGAAGCCGTAGATCTCGCCCTCGTCGACCTCGAGGTCGATGCCCTGGACGGCGAGGACGTCGCCGAATGCGCGCTCGAGGCCCTCGACCGTGATCGCCGGCACGCTAAGCCTCCAAGGCCTCGGCACCGAGCGCGGGCGGGGTCGCCTCGACCCAGCGCCGGCCGTTGGCGCGCTCCAGCGCCTCGGCGGCGTCGAGCAGCAGCTCGTCCCGGCCCCAGGCCGCCTGCAGCTGCAGGGCGATCGGCAGCCCTTCGGAAGAGCCGACCGGGACGCTGATCGCGGGAATGCCGGTGAGGTTGGCGAGGGCGCCGCCGCGGACGTTGGCCTCGTCGGCGGTGAGTGTGCCGCTCGGCAGCTCGACCAGCGGCGCCTCCAGCGGCGGCGCCACCGCCGGCACGGTCGGAGAGGCGATCACGTCGACGTCCTCGAAGACACGGGCCAGGGTGTGCCGGGCCAGCGTCCGCAGCCGCTGGGACTTGATCGTCGCGATCGCCGGCAGCAGCAGCCGGTACTTGAGCAGGCCCCGGCCGATCGGGCTCAGCTCCGGATCAAGGCGGTTGAGCCGATCGGGGGTGACGTCGCCGAGGCTCTCGCTGTTGGCGATCAACACAGTGGCCAGCGTCGCCGCGGCCAATTCGGGCAGCTCGATCACCCGTACCTCGCCGCCGGTCTGCAGGCGCAGGTCCTCGATTGCGCTCTCGCAGGCCTCGCGCACAGCCGGGGCCACGTCCTCGGAGACCTCGCCGCCGATCACGCCGATCCGCAGGCCCTCGGCCTGACCCGCGACCAGCTCTTCCCCAAACAGGACCGAGTCGAGCGCTCGGCAATCGGCGGCATCGGAGCAGAGTGCGCCGGAGACGATCGTGGTCGAGACCTCCGCCATGTGGTGCCCGGCCATCGCCGAGCGGCCGAAGGTCGGCTTCAGCCCGGTCAGCCCGCAGTAGGCGGCTGGGTAGCGGATCGAGCCGACGCCGTCGGCTCCGACCGCACCGGCGACCAGTCGCGCCGCGACCGACGCCGCCGGGCCGCTGGAGGAGCCGCCAGGGCAACGCTCGGGATCCCAGGGGTTGCGGGCCGGCCCGTAGACGGAGATGTTGCCGGTGCTGCTGGCGCCGAGCTCGTGCATGTTGCCGACGCCGACAATCACCGCGCCGGCGTCGCGCAGGGCGCGGTAGGGACCGGACTCGCCCGGCTCGACGCGCGCCAGCATCTCCGCCGCGCCGAAGCGCTGCGCTCGCCAGGGCAGGGGCCACTCGTCCTTGATCACGATGGGGACGCCGTGCAGAGGGCCGGGGGGCGCGGCGGCGAGCATCTCGCGCGAGCGCTCCGGGAAGGCGTCGACGACGGCGTTCAGCGCCGGGTTTCGCTCCTCGATCCGTGCCAGCGTTGCCTCCAGCAACTCGCCCGGGTCGAGCTCGCCGCTGGCGATCGCCGCCGCCTGCTCCCGCAGCGAGAGGTCGAGCGGCTCGCTCATCGGCTCGGCGGTGCCTGCGAGAGGTCGGGCGCGCGCTCGATCGGGATCGAGCCGGTGTCGAGTTCGAGCAGCTCGACGATCGGCGGCCAGAAGGTCTGATGGGCGGCACCTATCACCGCCAGCTCGATCTCGTCGGCCTCGATTCCGTAGGCGGTGAGGCCCGCGGCGATGAACTCGTCTGCGTTTTTGGAAGCCTCCATCAGCGCCGAGAACCCTACCTGGGTACTTGGCCGTGATCGTGCAGACACCCCGAGGTCGCCGCATCCAGCCGCGGCGGAAGGCAAGATTGGCGCCGCAACTGGGCTCTCAGCCCGGTGTTTGCCTGATCGATGCCACACGCAGAGACCAAAACCACGTCCCGCCATCTTCTGGCCCTGGCGCTCGCCGCCGGCCTGCTGACGACGCTGGTCGCCGTCGCGGTGCCCGGCTCGGCCGACTCGGCGCCGCTGCGCGTCGTCGTTCTCGGCCAGACGCCGGAAACGCCGCCGCCCTCCTGCCCGGGCAAAAACGTCAACGGCGTTCCGGTTACGGACTGCCGCGTCGAGGGACACGTGACCGGCTTTCAGGCGATCGCCGACGGCATCGCCCGCCCCTTCGAGGCGCCCTTCGAAGGGAAAATCGTCGCCTGGTCGATCTCGCTGTCGAAGCCCTCTACGGCGGAAACGGATACGACCACCGACGAGGTGGGTTTCTTCAACGACTTCTTCGGCACCCCGTCACAGGCCCGGATCGGCATTCTGCGGCCGATCGAAGACACGAAACCGCCGCAATACAAACTCGTCCGCCAAGGACCGATCGAGACTCTCAACCCCTACTTCGGCAGCACCCCGGTCTTCGCCCTGGACCATCCCCTCACCGTCCTCAAAGGGCAGGTGGTGGCGTTGACGATCCCGACCTGGGCGCCGATGTTCGCGGTCAACATCTCCCCGGAAAACACCTGGCGCGGCAGCCGTCTGCCCGAACACTGCATCTCGAGGGAGGACATCCAGGGCGGCCACCCCCAGCAGGGCGTCGGCAAAACCAAGACCTACGGCTGCTACTACTCCGAAGCGCGCATGCTCTACACGGCGACGCTGGTCAAGAAGCCGTAACGGTTTAGCCGCGCTTCTTGGCCAAGCCCTTGGCCTGCTGGAAGTTGAAGATCCGATTCCGGACAGGATCGGCCTCAGCTATCTCGTCAGTCTCGCCGGAGCAGGTGGCGTACTCGGGGGCGTCGTAAGCGTGGTCGGGTGGCCGCAGAAGCGAGAGCGGTTTGTCAGCGTCGGAACCTTCATCGGCTTCTGCATCGGATTCGGTCTTTATGCCTCAGCTCTGATCGACGAGCTAATATCGAATCTATGAAATCTTTTGTCCGAAAAATTGGAGAGGATGAGCGATGGTTTGCGGCTGTGATCGGACTGCTCACGATCATGTTCTTTCTCGCGGCAGAAGCGACTAATGGCCTCGCCTATCTCCCGCTCTATGTGGTTTTCGCGGGCGATTACGCCAGGAGGGGCCTGCGGCAGATCGCCAGAAAGAGGGCTAAAGCGCTTCCTGGCGCAGCCCGCAGTAAGGGCAGTCGCTGACGTCCAGCCCGATCAGCTGGTCGCAGCGGCGGCAGGCGCGGAGGTTCTCTGGGCTGCGCGGGAGAGAGGAGACAGAGGGCGCCAGCGGCAGGACCATGCCGACGGGCTCCATCTCCTCGCCGGTCTCGCGATCGACGTAGACCGAGCCGGGTTCGGCGGGGGCCAGGGCCTCGCGACCGGAGGCCGCGGCGCGCATGCGGTAGAGCTGCTTCTCGTTCATCGCCGGGAAGATTATTAGGTTGGGCGGCAGCGATGCGCGTCCTCATCTTCCACGGCTACATGCTGCGCGGCACCGGCAGCAACATCTACAACGTCAACCTGGCCCGGGCGCTGGCCCGGCTGGGCCATGAGGTCCACCTCCTCTGTCAGGACCGTGAGGTGCGGATCGAGGGCGTGCAGATCCACAACCCGGACATCGGCGGCCTGCTGCCGGTCTACGTGAAGGACCCGTACGAGGGGTTCGAGGTGAAGACCTTCCCCGAGCTGAGCGAGGACGAGCTCGACCGCTACCTGGAGGCCAACGTCGCCGCCGTGCGCGAGGTCGCCGCCGCGGCGGGCGGGATCGACGCCGCCCTCGCCAACCACCTCGTGATGGGCCCGGCGATCCTGGCTCGCGCCGGGGTCGCTCCCTTCGCGGCCAAGATCCACGGCTCGGCACTCGAGTACACGGTCAAACCCCACCCCCGCTTCCTGCCCTACGCGCGGGAGGGGATGGAGGCCGCCCGCGGGGTCCTGGTCGGCTCCGCCCACACCGCCGATTCGCTCTGGGCGGCGCTCCCTGACGTTCCCGGTCTGCGGGAGCAAGTCGCGATTGGGGCCGCCTGGAGTCGACGTCGAGGAGTTCCGCCCGCCGCGGCGAGCGTGAGCAGCTGGTCGTCTTCGTCGGCAAGCTGATCGTCTCCAAGGGCGTCGACCTGCTGCTTGCCGCCTGGCCGCTGGTCGCGGGCAGGCATCCCGGCGCCCGACTGAGCTTGCCGGCTTCGGCGCCTACGAGGAGGGGCTGCGGCGGCTGCTGGCGGCGCTCGAGCGGGGCGACCTCGACGAGGCGCGCGAGGTCGCCCGGCTCGGCTGGGCGCTCGAGGGCGGGGAGGAGCCGCCGCTGCCGATCCTCTCCGCTTTCCTCGCCGACCCGCCGCAGGACTACGCGGAGATGGCCCGCGCGGCGGCCGGCTCGGTCGATTTCGTCGGCCGGCTCGAGCACCACGAGGTCGCCGACTTCTTCCCCCGGGCCGAGGCGATGGTGATGCCGAGCACCTTCCCCGAGGCCTTCGGGATGGTCGCGGTCGAGGCCGCCGCCTGCGGGACGCTGCCCGTCTCCGCCGGCCACTCGGGGATGCTCGAGGTCTCGCGCGAGCTCCGCGCCGAGCTTCCCCAGGAGGCTCGGCGCGCTGACCTCCTTCTCGGTCGGGGCCGGCGCCGTGGAGGCGATCGCCGGCCGGCTCAACGCCTGGCTCGCGCTGCCGGAGGCCGAGCGAGAGGGCGCCCGCGAGGCGCTGATCGAGACCGTCGCGCGGCTCTGGAGCTGGGAGGGAGTCGCCCGCGGCGTCCTCGCCGCGGCGGCGCGGTGAGCTCGGATCGCCTGCCGCGTCCCGGTAGCTAGTGCGAAGCGTCATCTGAGGCCGCAAAGCCTCCCGCCGCCGCTTCAATAGAATGCCCGCCGCCCCAATGTACGGCCGCCTGCCCATAGTGAAGATGCTGCTGGTGACGCTCGCCTCGACGGTGGTGATCTCCGCGGTGATGGTCCCGATCAACTGGGACGGCCAGGAGGCCTCCACGGCCGCGCCCAAGATCGATCACCTGCTGAACGTGATGATCGTGCTCTCGTCGTTCGTCTTCTCGCTGGTGATGGTGATGCTCTTCTACGCGCTTTGGAAATTCAGAGCCAAGCCCGGCGACGAGTCCGACGGCGAGCCGATCCACGGCAACACCCGCCTGGAGATCGCCTGGACCGTGATCCCGACGATCATCGTCCTCTTCGCCGGCGGCTACAGCTGGAAGGTCGCTCGACGACATCGAAGAGCCGGCGAAGGACCACGCTGACGGTCGACGTCTTCTCCCAGCAGTACGCCTGGAGCTTCGCCTACCCGGGCAAGGAATACGCCTCTCGCGAAGGCGAGCTGCACGTCCCGGTCAACCGCCAGGTCCAGTTCAAGATGCACGCCCTCGACGTGATCCACTCCTTCTGGGTCCCCGAGTGGCGGATCAAGAAAGACAACGTCCCGGCGATCACGACGACCGCGATCGTCACCCCGGACAAGGAAGGGTACCTACCAGCTCGTCTGCACCGAGCTCTGCGGCTTCGGCCACTCGACGATGCGGGCCAAAGTCGTCGTCGAGTCCCCGCCAAGTTCAACGAATGGGTCGAAGGGCTCGACAGGAAACCCCCGAACCGCTGATGGAAGTCGGTCGACAGAGACCACCAACGGCGAACCCTGCCGGCTCTGGGCGCCGGCGGGGCATAATGGAGGCGAGCTGATGGTTGCCGCGATCAAGAGACCCGGCTGGTGGCGTGGCCTGCTCGGAGCCATCGCCTTCGGCGGCGTTCGGCTTCGGCCTCGTCGTCGCCCTGCGGGCGATCTCCGGCCTGCCGCTCTACCAGACCGAACAGACCGGCTACCCGCACATCATCGTGCCCGCGATCACCGGCCCGCTCGGCTTCCTGGCCGGCTTCGGCTGCTTCGACTACTGGCTGCGCTGGGCCGCCGGCATGCCGACGATTCCCGACGACCACTCCCAGCACGGCGCCAAGAGCTGGAAGGACTACTTCAAGTTCAACACCGATCACAAGGTGATCGGCATCCAGTACGTCGTCACCACCTTCTTCTTCTTCTTCCTCGGCGGCCTGATGGCGATGCTGATCCGGGCCGAGCTCGCCCAGCCGGGCACCCAGATCGTCGACGCGTCGACCTACAACAGCCTCTTCTCGACGCACGCGGTGCTGATGATCTTCGTCTTCGTGATCCCGGTCTTCGCCGGGCTCGCGAACTACGTCCTGCCGCTGATGATCGGCGCGCCGGACATGGCCTTCCCGCGCCTCAACGCGCTCAGCTTCTGGATGCTGCCGCTGGCCGGGCTCCTCTTCATCGGCAGCTTCCTCGCCCCCGGCGGCGCCTTCGACGCCGGCTGGACCGGGTACGCGCCGCTCTCGACCGGGGCCCCGCTGGGCCAGTCCTTCTTCAACCTCGGCGTCCAGTTCGCCGGCGCCTCCTCGATCGCGACCGCGCTCAACTTCCTGGTCACGATCATCACCATGCGTGCGCCCGGGATGACCTTCTGGCGGATGCCGCTGCTGGTCTGGGCGAACCTCTCGACCTCGCTGCTGGTCGTCGCCGCGACCCCGTTCATCGCCGGCGTCCAGTTCATGGTCCTCTTCGACCGCGCCCTGCACACCAACTTCTTCCAGTTCGCGGCCGGCGGCGACGTGATCAGCTACCAGCACATCTTCTGGTTCTACTCGCACCCGGCCGTCTACATCATGATGCTGCCCGGCTTCGGGATCATCTCCGAGGTCATATCGACCCACGCCCGCAAGCCGATCTTCGGCTACCGGCTGATGGCGCTGGCGCTGATCGGGATCGTCGTCCTCAGCTACTCCGTCTGGGCGCACCACATGTTCGTCGCCGGGATGTTCAGCTGGCTGCGGGTGCCGATGATGATCACCACGCTGCTGATCGCGGTGCCGACCGGGATCAAGATCTTCTCCTGGCTGGGCACGCTCTACTTCGGCAAAATCCACACCTACTCGACGGCGATGCTGTTCGCGCTCGCCTTCATCGTCACCTTCACGATCGGCGGCATCTCACGGCGTGATGCTGGGCATGGTGCCGATCGACATCCACGTCTCCGACACCTACTTCATCGTCGCCCACATCCACTTCGTGCTCTTCGGCGGCTCGGTGTTCACGATCTTCGCCGGCATCTACCACTGGTTCCCGAAGATGACCGGGCGGATGTACGACGAGAAACTCGGCCGCGTCCACTTCTGGGGCACCCTGGTCGGCACCTGGGGCACCTTCATCCCGATGCACTGGGTCGGGATGGACGGGATGCCGCGCCGCGTCGCCGACTACGCCGACCCAGTTCGGCAACTGGAACCTGCTGATCAGCTGCTTCGCCTTCATGCTCGGCGCCGTCCAGCTCGTCTTCCTCTACAACATGATCGTCAGCTGGCGGTTCGGCCCGAAGGCCGGCGCCAACCCCTGGCGCGCCAACTCGATCGAGTGGCAGGTCTCCTCGCCGCCGCCGATCTTCAACTTCGACGAGATCCCGCGGGTCGTCGGCGGTCCCTACGAGTACGGGGTCCCCGGCGCCCGGCACGCGATCATGGCCGGCGAAGGCGCCGAGGTCGCCCGCCGGCGAGACCGAGCGTGGTGGGCACGCAGCTCATGAGCGCCCCAGCGGGTCGAGGAGCGCAAGCCGCTGCTGGTCTTCCTCAACGAGGTCGCCGGCGGCCGCAAGCTGCTGCAGGCCGTGCGCGAGCGCCAGGAGCAGGTCTCCGGCGTCGTCGTCGCGGCGCCGCAGAACCAGCCTTCGGTCGGCCAGCTGATCGACGCCGACGAGGTCCGCGAAGCCGCGCGGGCCCGGGTCGAGGTGACGATGGCGGTGCTGAGCCGAGTTCGGGATCGAGTCGGTCGGCGAGGTGATGGACCCGGAGCCGTCGCTGGCGCTCGACGACGCAGTCCGCGCCCACCGCCCCGGCGAGGTTCTCCTCTCCTGTCTTGCTGACACGCGCTTCGGCCTCATGCGCAAGGACCTCGTCGAGTGGGCGCGCGAGCGGGTCGAGCCCGGACGTCGACGCTGACCCACATTCCCGTCCGGATCGACGACGACGCGATCCGCTGGGACCTCAACCACACGCTGGTGGTGGCGACCAAGACCGTCGCCGCACCGGACCTGGTCGACCGGATGAAGGACCGCGCCGGCATCCGCCCGCACCGCTACACGATCATCTGCCCGAGGGCCGAGGACGTCAGCGAGGGCCAGGTGGTCCGCGATCTCGCTTCGACGCTGGCTGAGCTCTACCGCTCCGAGGTCGACGCCACCGGTCAGCCGATGAGCCCCGACCCCTTCTACGCGGTGAAGAACGCGATCGAGCACTACCGGATCGACGACATCCTCATCTCGACCTTCGCCGGCGAGGACTCGCAATGGCTCGAGGATGACCTGATCGGCCGGGTCCGCGAGATCACCGAGAAGTCCGTCGAGCACATCGAGGTCGGCAGGCCGGCAGCAGCAGTCGCCGCCGCCGTCGCAGAGGGAGAGGCGAGCTGATGCGTACCCACGAGGGAGCGGCACTGATGGAGAGCGCGACGGTAGCCGCCGGTCACGGCCACGCTGATCACCACCACGGGCCGCCCGAGGCGAACGAGAGTTCGCGGATCGATCGCCAGACGCTGGGCATCCTGCTCTTCATCGTCTCCGAGGTAATGCTCTTCGGGGCCTTCTTCGCCTCCTATTTCTTCCTTCGGGTCGTCGTCGATCCGCCGAGCTGGCCGCCGCATCCTTACCACCTGCCGGTCGGGATCGCGGGCATGAACACGGCGATCCTCGTCTCCTCGAGCTTCACGATCCACTACGCCCTGGAGGCGATCCGCCGCGGAAACCGCACCGGCCTCAAACTCGGGCTGGTCGCGACCTGGATGCTCGGTGCCACCTTCCTCTTCATCCAGATCAACGAGTACGTGCACATCGGCTTCAGCGCCCGCGACCTCGGCTTCGGCTCGATCTTCTACAGCCTCACCGGCCTCCACGGCGCCCACGTCTTCGTCGGGCTGATGCTGCTCACGTTCGCGACGATCCGCGCCTTCCGCGGCCACTTCGGCCCCGAGGAGAAAGACCACCTCGGCGTCGAGGTGCCAGGCATCTACTGGCACTTCGTCGACATCATGTGGATCATCGTGTTTGTCACGGTGTACATCCTCTGAGGCGGCTGCAAATCTGCGTCTGGGGGTGTCCTCGGTCGGTCGTGTGCAGAGCACACTTCCCTCCCTGCGTCCTACCCAGACTTGATTTTCGCCGCCTCAGGAGCCCTAAGTGAAGCTCAGCGAGGCGGCGGTTTTCAAATGGGTCGTGATCGTGGGGGTGGTGGCGGCCGTGGTGGTCGCGGTGACGCTGTTGACGCGGCCGTTGGTCGGCTCGCTGCTGGGTCTGATGCTGGTGATTGCCGGGTGCGTCTATGCCTATCGCTGGATGAGGCAGAGGTGGCGCTGAGTTGGCACAGAGAATTTAGTTTCTAAGACAAAAAGTTGCATTTATCTCTGTAGGCTGGCAACATGGAGACCATGGTCAGGGAGAACTGGACCGACGAGCGGATGGACGAGTTCGGGAAGCGGATCGACGAACGCTTCGATGGTGTCGACGAACGCTTCGACGATGTGCGCCGAGAGATGAAGCAAGGATTCGAGCAGGTCGACAAGCATTTTGAGGGGGTCGACAAGCAATTCGAGGGGGTCGACAAGCGTTTCGAGCAGGTCAATAAGCAATTCGAGGGGATCGACAAGCGTTTCGAGCAGGTAGACAAGCGATTCGAGGGGGTCGACAACCGCCTTGACAGGATCGGCGACGCGATCGACTCGGTGCGGAACGCCATCGTCTTTGGCGCCATCACCATGTCCTCAGCTTTCGTGGCTGGGCTGATCGCCTTCGCGATTCAAGGCTAGCCTCGGAATCAACTCGAGGCAGGCGAGCGTCAGCGCGATCGGGACGGTCGCCGGGGTCTGGTCGATCCAGAGGAAGAGCAGGTCGAACGCCGGGCAGATGACGGCCGCGAGGACGGCGCCGCGCAGCTGCAGGCGACGGTCGGAGGCGAGCAGGGCGCCGAGGGTGGCGGCGATGAAGAGGTCGCCGAAGCCCATCACGGCCGAGCCGAAGGAGGCGAACTGGAGGCGGGGGAGGTCGGCGGCGGGGGCGGCGGCGTTAAGAGTCGCGTTCGGCTCCTGAAGGAGGTTCGAGGCGATCAGGTAGGCGTCGACCGCGGCCATCAGGTAGATCCCCAGCTTCAGCCAGCGGGCCGGAACCAGGCAGGCGACCAGCCAGCCGAGGCTGACGCAGGCAAGCGCCGAGAGGGCAAGTGCGGGCGTCTCGCCGGCGACGGCGCCCTCGGCCGCCCAGGCAAGCGCGAAGAGCGGGATCACGAGCAGGGCATGGCCGGGGCGGGCGCCTCTGGACAGCCAGGCAAGCGCGGCGGCGGCAAGCGGCGGCACAGCCACCAGCGCCAGGTAGGTGAGGAAGCGGGCGCTGGCCGATTCGAGGGCGATCCCGGAGACGACGACGATGATCGAGAGCGGCAGCACCAGCGCCCACCAGTTGCTGCGCAGCCGACGCAACAACGTCGTCGAGGGGGCTTTGGGAATGGCGACGAGGAGAGCCTGGACCAGGCTCAGGACCACGATCGATAGCCAGAAGGGGAGCAACCCTCAGACGGATCCCGCGGTTGCCGGGGCGGCTGGGTCCTCGGCCCGATCGGCGGGGGACGGCACGGTCGCCCCGCGCGGCTGCAGTCGCCCGGCCGCCGCCACCGCCCACAGCATCGCCAGCCAGTTGCCGGTGGCGATCACGACGTGGACCCAGACGATCTCTGCGGGCAGTTCCAGCCACCACTGCAAGCCGCCTACGGCGCCCTGCAGGGCCAGGAGGGCCAGAACCAGGGTCAGGGGCCCCAGCGCCCGCCTGTCGGCTCCTGGGCGGCGGAGGAGGAACCAGACCCCGATCGCGGCGAAGCCGTAGATCGCGGCGATCACCGCGTGGCGCTGGACGACCCACTCGAGGGTCCCCCCACCCTCGAAGTCGAAGCGGTGGACGAGCTGCCCTTCGTGGGCGCCCGCATGCGGGCCCGAGGCGGTGGCGATCGTGCCGGCGAGGATCGTCAGCTGCCCCAGCGGGATCAGCGCCCGCACCGCCCAGACGCTTGCCCGGTCTCGCGAGCGGCGTCGCTCCCAGGGTTCGTAGCGGGAGCACCAGGCAAGTGCGAATGCTGCGTCGAGCAGCATCATCGAGAGGATGAAGTGGGACATCACCAAGCCCGGGGCGAGGTGGTGCTTGACGACCAGGGCTCCGAGGATGGCCTGACCGATGACGCCGAGCGGCAGCAGCGCTCCGAAGAGGGCGAGGTGCCAGCGGTAGGGGCGGCGGAAGAAGGCGAGGACGCTGGCCGCGATCACAGCGAAGCCGACGAACCCGGTCAGGAGCCGGTTGCCGTACTCGATCACCGCGTGCGATTCGAGCGGGGGAGTGGAGCCGCCGTAGCATTTGGGCCAATCGGGGCAGCCGAGTCCGGACCCCGTCAGCCGCACGGCGGCGCCGGTCAGCACGATCAGCGCAAGAGCCGCCAAGGCGACCAGCGTGACCTGGGCGTAGCGCTGGGGAGAGATCTCGAGGCGGCTCTTCAGGCGGTCTCGCATCTACCGGCAATCATCGCAGCGGCCGCCCGGCCGCTGTCGCTCAGCCTTTGGAGCTGCCGCCGGCCGGCGAGTTCTCGATCAGGTATTGAACGAGGTCTTCGAGTTCTTTGGGGCTGAGGAGTTCGCCGAAGTTCTGCGGCATCACGTTCGGCGGGTAGCCCTTGGCGATCTCGGCATTGGGTTCGACGATCATCTCTTCGATCGCCGCAGCGTCGTCGCCGGAAACGAGCGCTTCGTCGAGGTTCGGACCGGTGACGCCACCCGATTCGGCGGCGGCGAAGGTGTGGCAGTTGCCGCAGCCGTTGCTGGCGAAGACCTGCGCACCGGGGCCGCCGGGCACCTTGGGCGGCGCGGCTCCGGGGACGCCGGCCCATTCGCCGACGTAGGCGGCGACGTCATCGAGATCCTGGCCCGTGACGATGTCGGCGGGCATCGAGACGGCGGTGTTGCCGTTGTTGGGACGTGGGTACTCGACCTGCGCTTTGACGACCCCCTCGATCGTGTCGCTGTCGTTCCCTTCCGCGCGCGCTGCCGCGAAGGCGTCGTCCAGGTTCGGGCCGACCTGGCCGGTCGCTCCGGCCTGCGCCAGCGCATGACAGGTCCCGCACTTGACTCTGAAGAGATCGCGGCCGCGCTGCGGGTCCGCGTCGGTGGTGCCGCATCCAGAGGCGGCCACCACGAGGGCGGCGAGAGCCGTGAGGGCGAGCAGCGGCCTGATGAGTTTCGAAGCGCGAGCCATGGGGTGCAATGCGGGGCGGAGTCTATATGCCGGCGCTGGCGGGAAGCGTGCCGTCAGGCGTGGCTGCCGGTAGTCTTTGAGTCGATCCGCACTAGCTTTGAAAACACGGTGACGGGAGGTCACAAATGCAGGTGAGGGACGGAATGTCGGAGATCACGCTGACCGTGGGGCCGTCCCACACGCTGCGTGACGCGGCGGAGAAGATGGTCGAGAAAGGCACCGGCGCGGCGCTGGTAATCGACGCCGAGCTGCCGACTCCCTCGATCGTCACCGAGCGCGACTTGTTGATCTCCGTCGCCCGCGGCCAGGACCCGGGCCTCGAGCGCGTCGTCGACCACATGAGCGAAGGCGTTCTCGCCGCCGCCCCCGACTGGAGCCTCGAGCGGGCCGCGGCGGAGATGTCGCGGCGCAACGTCCGCCACCTCGTCGTCTTCGCGGAAGGCGATGCGATAGGCGTCCTCTCGATGCGCGACATCGTCCGCTGCTGGACCAGCGACGGCGCTACGTCCGAAATGAAGCTGCCAAGCTAGGGCTGCGGCGGACCGGAGATCGTTTCTACCGGCAGTGCTGCGCCGCGGGTCTCCTGGCGGCGCGGGAGGCGGTAGTAGTCGCGGACAGAGCCGCGGACGATGCTGCGGAAGGCGGCGAGCAGGAAGATCGCGCCGATGATGCCCCAGATGTAGGGGGCGAAGATGAAACCGGCAGCGAAGATGCCGCAGATCAGACCCACGGAGCCGGTCGCGAAGAAGATCGGCCCCCACGAGGGTCGCGGCAGGTAAACGGTCTCGCCGGGCTCAGGGACTTGTCGGTGCGCAGCCATTGGTCTACTGGGCGATGTAGAGGAAGGCGGCGACGAAGCTGAGGGCGAAAATGCCGGCGGCTATGCCGCCTGCGACTAATCCAGCTTTCATCTGCCGACGTGCGGTCTCGCGGTCCATGAGGAGGGATTTCTATCAGGGTTGGGGGCGGTAGGGAGGGTCCTGCACCCGGTCCGCCAGTCTGCTCAGACGTTGGCGGCGATAGCCATCGAGAGAAACAGCAGAGCCAGGTAGGCGAGAGAGAAGAGGTAGGTCCGGAGGGCCCAGCGCCGGTCTTTGGAGCGGAGGAGACGGACTGCGAAGTAGATGAAGGCGCCGCCGAGGAGGATCGACGGAACCACGTAGGCCACCCCGAGGCCGCCTGCGCAGAAGGGGAGCTGGGTGACGGCGTAGAGGAGGACGGTGTAGAGGAGGATCTGGCGGCGGGTCTCGTCCTCGCCGCGGACGACCGGCAGCATTGGGATGCCGGCCTTGGCGTACTCGTCCTTCATCAGCAGCGAGAGCGCCCAGAAGTGGGGTGGGGTCCAGAAGAAGACGATCGCGAACAGGTAGAAGGCCATGCCGTCGAGTCCGCCGGTGACGGCCGCCCAGGCGACCAGCGGGGGGACGGCGCCGGCGGCGCCGCCGATGACGATGTTCTGCGGCGTCCTCCGCTTCAGCCAGAGGGTGTAGACGCCGACGTAGCCGACGAAACCGCTGAGCGAGAGCGTCGCCGCGAGCGGGTTGACGGTCAACGACAGAAGCAGGAAGGAAGCGGTTGCGAGAACGAGGCCGAAGACGATCGCGGCCTGGGGGGAGATCCGGCCTGCCGCGATCGGCCGGTCCGCGGTGCGGGCCATCGTGCGGTCGATGTCTCGGTCGACGGCGTGGTTGATCGCTCCGGCGCCCCCGGCCGAGAGAGCGCCGCCGAGGCAGGTGAGGAGGATCAGGCCGAGCGTGGGGTCGCCGGCCACGTACATCGTCGTCACGGTCGTGAAGAGCAGCAGCGACTGCACCTTCGGCTTGGTCAGCGTCAGGTAGTCGCGGACGACGGTGGGCAGGACCGAGCGGGTGGCCGCCGTCGGATTGGGCGCGGTTTGCGCGCCGGCACCGGATTGCATGGCGCTCAGGCTACCGGCTGCGAATCGCGCGGCGCTGCTTGCTCGGAGCGACGGGTGCGATGAGCGATCGCCTCGCGGATGTCGCGCAGCGGACGGGGGCTGCGGACGTCGGGAAGAACGTCGAAGTTGTGCGGCTCCGGGGGCGAGAGCGTGAACCACTCGAGCGAATCGCCGCCCCAGGGGTCGTGGCCTGCCTCGGGACCGTTGCTGCGGCTGAGGATCGCGTTGACGATCGTCAGCAGGATCCCGACGAAGAGGACGAAGACGCCGATCGAGGCGACGACGTTGTAGGCAGTGACGCCGGTGCCGGCGAAGTACTTGTAGGCATCGATCACCTGTCCCTGCTCGGTGCCGGCGAAAAAGAGCGGGACGAAGCCGAGCAGCAGGCCGACCATGATCGTCCAGAAGGAGATGCGGGCCATGTTCTCGCCCATCGTCCGGCCGGTCATCTTCGGGAACCAGTAGTGCAGCGCGGCGAAGCCGCCGAAGACCGCGCCGCCGACCAGCGCGAAGTGCGTCGCGGCGGTCGAGTCGACGGTGTTCTTCAGGTGCCAGGCGGACGCGACAAGCGAGTGGCAGAGCTCGGAGCCGAGCCCGACCGCGATCGCGAAGAGCGCCCCGATCGCAAACAGCAGCGGCGCCCGCATCCGCAGGGTGCCACCGGCGAGGGTGGCGATCAGGTTGAAGAAGACGAGGCCGAAGGGGACGATCAGCGCCAATGAGACCAGCATCGCGAAGTACATCCAGCCGATGCCGATCGGCGCGGTCAGCATGTTCTGCATCCAGGCAAGGGTTCCGAGGACCGCGATCGCGGCGAGCGAAGCCATCACCACGGTGCGGTTGAAGAGCGGTTTGCGGGCGAAGGTGGCGAAGATTTCGGCGATCGCGCCGAAGGCGAAGATCAGGATCAGCATGTAGCTGCCGGTGTAGAAAATCCAGCTGAGGTGCTGCCAGAGCAGCGGCGCCCCGCCCGAGCCGTCAGCGAAGAAGATCCCGTCGTAGTTGCGGTCGATCATCAGCATCGTCAGCGCCGCCAGCAGCACCGAGCCGATCACGATCATCAGCCAGGAGCCGACCGCCGCGCCCCAGGCGAAGACCGGCACCCGTCGCCAGGCCATGCCCGGCGCCCGCATCGTCCGAAACGTCGCGACGAGGTTGACCGCGAGCAGGACGAATCCGAGGGTCGCCAACCCGGTCGCCGTCGCCCAGGCGTCGACTCCGTTGTTCGAGAGGAAGGCGACCTCGCTGAGCGGTGCCAGCGGGTTGACGCCAGCCTCCGAGGGGGTGAAGAGGAAGGTCGAGTAGAGCACGACCCCGCCGGCGACCCAGAGGCCCAGGCCCACCTGGCCGAGTCGTGGCAGAGCCGTTCCGCGGGCGCCGATCTGCAGCGGCGCCACGTAGTAGAAGAGCCCGATCGCCAGCGGCAGCGCGAAGAGGAAGATCGCGCTGGCGCCGTAGAGCGAGAGCATCCGGTTGAAGCCGACGGGGGAGAGGAAGGTGTTCTCCGGAACCAGCAGCTGGATCCGCATCAGCACCAACTCGACCAGGGCGAGGAAGAGAAAGCCGAGGGCGCCGCAGATGAGGATCTGGCCGATGTCCTTGTGGTCGGCGGAGGTCGCCAGCTGCGCCCAGCGGGGGCGCTTGGCGCCATAGCCCTCGGCGACGAGCTCGGGGTGCGGGCTGGGGCTCATGGCGTTTCACCATTTTCGATCAGGCCGACCACCCGCTCCTCGGCGGCGTCGATCTCTTCGCTCTGCGTTTCTACGAATTCTTCGTATTCCTTCGGCGAGACGACGTCGACCTCGGTCCGCATCGCCGCGTAGGACTGCCCGGAGAGGGTGGCGGAGTCGCCCTGGTAGGCACCTTCTTCGCCGGTGGTGAAGAAGACCTTGTTGGTCTTGCCCGGCACCGCGTCGGCCTTGCGAGCCAGTTCTTCCACGTTCCAGGTGTGGACGACGTCGGTGGAGAGCAATTCGAGTTCGACCGCGGTGTCGACCGGGACCACCAGCTTGTAATAGGAGAAAGCGCCGTTGGGGTAGTCGTAGCGCCACAGCCACTGCTGGCCGGTGGCCTTGATCTTGAGCGGCTCGGACTTGAGCGAGGCCAGCCCTGCGTCGCCGGTCGTCGGCTTTTCCCGGGCGTTGTCGGTGAAGACGATGCCGAGGATGAAGAGCAGCGCCGCGAAGCCGGTGAGCACGCCGCCGACCCGGAATTGCAGGCGGCCGCCGCCGAGGAGCTGGCGCGGTTCGGCGCCCCGCTCGCCGCGGTAGCGGCGGACGACATAGAGGAGCGCGCCGACGACCGCGACGATGAGGATCGCCGCGGCGACGAAGCCGATCCAAAAGAGCGTGTCGATCTGGTCCGTGCCAGGGGAGTGGGACGCCAAAGCGCGGCCATTCTATTCAGGAGGGGCGGCGCGACGCCCTCCCGCCCACCTGTCTGTTCCTTTCTGGTCCATAACAGCGAAAAGGAACAGACGAACATGGGGTGGGGACCTATACTCGCGCTCCTTATGAAGGGGCGCTCCGGGCCATCGACCGCGCTCCGCTTCGCTGTGCGTGCGGGCGCCGTCGGAGCGGTCGGCGCCGCTGTGGCGGTGCCCCTGCTGCGCCGCCGCCTGCGGATCCCGACCCCGATGACCGTCGCCGCCGTCGCCACCGGGCCGCTGGCGCTGGCCGTGCTGCAGCCGCGCTCGAAGCGCCGCGACGTCGCCCTCTTCGCCCTGCAGATGTGGGCCTTCACCGTCGCCCACGAGCTTCCCTACGACGACCCCGAGCGGCTGCGGGCCCGTCTCCGCACCCGGTATCCGATCGTCAGTGACCGCATCATCGGCGCCGGTCGTCTTCCCAACGTCCGCCTGCAGCGCGCCCTTTCGCGGCTGCCGGGCGTTCGCCACGTCGACCGATTCCTCGCCTGGACGCACTGGCTCTGGTTCATCGTGCCCTACTTCTCGCTGGCCGTGATCCTGGTTCGGCACAACGACCGCTTCCCGCGCTCCGCCCGCCAGATGGCCGCCGTGTTCGACCTCGGCTGCGCCGTCTACTTCGCGGTGCCGACGGCGCCGCCCTGGTGGTCGGCCGAGCAGGGGCTGACCGGGGAAGAGGTGCGGCGGATCATGGTCGAGGTCGGCGAACCGACCTGGGGCCGTGCCTGGGAGCGGATGTACGACGCCCTCGGCGGCAACCCCTGGGCGGCGATGCCCTCGCTCCACTTCGCCACCTCGCTTGCCGCGGCGCTCTCGCTTGCGGAAGCCGGCAAGGTCGAGGGGGCGCTCGGCTGGGGGTACGCCGGAACTCTCGGCTTCGCCCTCGTCTATCTCGGCGAGCACTACGTCACCGATCTGGTAGCGGGGGCGGCCCTGGTGGCCGCGGTGCGGCGAGGGGAGCCATTGGCGGAACCGTTGGTTCACGGAGCTACCGACGTCCTTCGGCGTCTGGAGAGGATCGCCAACGGGTAATTTCCCTGGGGTGTCTCCGGAAGACTCGGCGAACGGCGGGAACCGCTTCGCCGAAATGCCGATTTTCACGACGCGGCGGTTGATTCAGACCATCGTCGTCGTTTTCCTCCTGCTCGGCGGGATCTACTTCCTCTTTCCGAAGCTGGTCGGCCTGGGGAACGCCTTCGACCGTCTCGACGAAGCCGATCCCCTTTGGATCGCGATCGCGATCGGGTTCAACGTCGTCGCCTACGCGACCTACATCGCCCTCTTCAAGGCGGTGGTCAGCGGCGACGCGCTGCGCCTGACCTGGAAAGAGACCTACGAGATCAACATGGCCGGGGTGGCGGGGACGCTGCTCTTCTCGGCCGGCGGCGCCGGCGGCATCGCCGTCACCTACTGGGCGCTGCGCAAGGCCGGGATGCCTCGCCGCGACGTGGCGCGGCGGATGGTCGCCTTCGTCTCCCTCCACTACGCCTTCTATCCCATTGCCCTGATCGTCTTCGGGGTGCTGCTGCGAACCGGGGTCCTCAACGGCAAGAGCTCGGTCGAGCTGACGATCATTCCCGCCGGGATCGCCGGCCTGATGCTGATCCTCGGCGTCCTGGTCACCCTGATCCCGCCCGACACCGGGAACCGGCTCGCCCGCTTCGCCCACAGCGAGCGCTCGCGCAGCTGGCTGCAGTCCGCCGGCAAAGTTCCCGCCACCCTCGGGGAAGGGTTCCGCTTCGCCCTCAGCCTCTTCGCCCACCCCCGGCGCGGCGGCCTGGCCGTTCTCGGCGCCGCCGGCTTCTGGGCGGCCAGCATCGGGGTCCTCTGGGCCTCGTTCCACGCCTTCGGGGTCCACGTGCCGCTGGCCGTGGTCGTCCAGGGCTTCTTCCTCGGCATGGTGGCCAACCTCTTCCCGCTGGCGCCGGCGGGCGTGGGCGCGGTCGACGCCGGCATGATCGGCGCCTTCGTCCTTTTCGGGATTCCCGAGGAGACCGTCTTCCCGGCGATCCTGATCTTCCGGCTGGTTGCCTTCTGGATGCCGATTCCGCCCGGGATCTTCGCCTTCTTCCAGCTTCGCCACACGGTTCATCGCTGGGAAGAGGAGGGGCAGCCGATCGACCGCGGCGGTGAGACGCACTCGCCGGTGGAGGAGGTGGCGGCGGTTGCCTTCGACGGCCGAGAGGGCTACTATAAAAAGTAAAGTATTAGACTCCAGGCGGTAGATATGGCAGAGCAAAAGAAGGTCGAGGACGTGATCATCATCGGCGGTGGGCCGGCGGGATACACCGCGGCGCTCTACACCGCGCGCGCCAATCTCGAGCCGCTCGTCTTCGAGGGCTTCCAGTGGGGCGGCCAGCTGCAGAACACGACCGACGTCGAGAACTACCCCGGCTACCCCGAGGGGATCATGGGCCCGGAGATGATGGGCCAGTTCCGCGCCCAGGCCGAGCGCTTCGGCACCCGTTTCGTCACCGATGACGTCGACCGGGTCGAGCTCTCCGACGGGGGTATCCAGAAGGTCTTCCTCGGTGACGAGGAGCACCGCGCCAAGACTTTGATCCTGGCGATGGGGGCGGAGCCGAAACGGCTCGGCGTCCCTGGCGAGATGGAGCTCGGCGGCCGCGGCGTCTCCACCTGCGGCGTCTGCGACGGAGCCTTCTTCAAAGGCCAGAACGTGATCGTGGTCGGCGGCGGCGACTCGGCGATGGAGGACTCGATCTTCATCTCCAAGTTCGCCAGCAAGCTGACGATCGTCAACCGCCGCGACGAGTTCCGCGCCTCGAAGATCATGTTCGAGCGGGCGCGCGACAAGGAGAACATCGAGCTGAAGACGCCGTTCGTCCCCGAGGAGTTCGTCGCCGGCGAGAGCGGCAAACTCGAGAAGGTCCGGCTGCGCAACGCCGAGACCGGCGCCGAGGAGGAGCTTGTCACCGACGGCGCCTTCGTCGCGATCGGCCACGTGCCGAAGTCGGAGATCGTCAAGGACCAGGTCGAGACCGACGAGGACGGCTACATCGTCACCGAGGCCGGCTCGACCCGGACCAACGTCGCCGGCGTCTTCGCCGTCGGCGACGTCGTCGACCACACCTACCGCCAGGCCGTCACCGCGGCCGGGACCGGCTGCATGGGCGCCCTCGACGCCGAGCGCTTCCTGCGCGACGCCGACGTGCCGGTCGAGGCGCACTGGATGCCGGGCGGCGAGCCGGCCGAGATCGCCACCGGCTCCTGACTCACCATTTCTTGAACTTGATTTTTTTTGCGGGTTCGCCAGCGGGTATATAGGGACCGCGTGAGTTCTCCCTGCTCCCATCTCGATGCGGTCACTTACCTGGACGTGCCGGGCGAGGTCTCGGGTTGCGAGGAGTGCCTGGCGATGGGGATGCAGTGGGTGCATCTGCGGATGTGCCAGACCTGCGGCCACGTCGGCTGCTGCGACAACTCGATCGGCAAGCACGCCACCGCTCATCACCAGGACACGGGCCACCCGATCATCCGTTCGGCCGAGCCGGGGGAAGACTGGAGCTGGTGCTACGTCGACGAGGTGATGATGCGCCTCGACAGCGGCAGCTGAGCGAGCCTACGCCTCGGGCGTGACGATCGCGAACCCTGGGTCCGGCTCGTCGAGCAGGCCGAGCAGCTCGCCGAGCTTCTCGCCGTCCCCCCGACCCGCAGCCGGCCGCTGCTGGCGAGCTCGGCCAGGTCGGCGCTGCCGGAGAGCATCTCGTTCAGCGCCCGCCGTTCGATGATCAGCGTCGCCTGCGGGTCGTCTTCATCCTTGCCGGGGCGATGGCGGAGTACGCCGTTCTCCACGGTCAGCAGGTGGCGCTCGTCGGGATCGATGACCTGCCAGCCGATCACCAGCCGCTTGCCCCAGGCGCGGGGACCGTTGAGCCGCACCTTCATCCCGTCGAGGATCTGCGCGACCGCGAGCTGGGCGAGGATCGCCGGGGCGCGGGTGTCGGACGGCGTGCCGGTGATCCCGTTGCGCAGCTCCTCGGCGCCGACCAGGTAGAAGTTCCGCCAGGTCGCGTTCTCGGCTCCGTAGCCGAGCTGCTCGAGGGCATCCGCCTGCAGCTGCCGCGCCGTCTCGTTCTCCGGCTCGGCGAAGACGACGTGGTTGACCACCTCGGCGACCCAGCGGTAGTCGCCCGCCGCGAATGACTCGCGCGCCTGCTCGAGGACCCGCTCGGCGCCGCCCATGAACTCGACGTAGCGCCGAGCCGACTCCACCGGCGGGTGCTCCCAGAGATGGGCCGGGTTGCCGTCGAACCAGCCCATGTAGCGCTGATAGACCGCCCGCGCGTTGTGGCTGACCGAGCCGTAGTAGCCGCGGCAGTGCCACTCGGAGGCAAGCTCGGGCGGCAGCTCCAGCTGCTCGGCGATCTCCGCCCCGGTCAGGCCGGCGTTGAGCAGGCGCAGGGTCTGGTCGTGGAGGTATGCGTAGAGGTCGCGCTGCTTGCCGAGGTAGGAGACGATCCGCTCGCGGCCCCAGCGCGGCCAGTGGTGGCCGGCGAAGAGGACGTCGCTGTCGGCGCCAAAGAGCTCGATCGACTCGTCGAGGTAGGCGGCCCAGACATGCGGGTCGCGGACCAGGGCGCCGCGCAGGGTGAGGATGTTGTGCATCGTGTGGGTCGCGTTCTCGGCGATGCAGAGGACCCGGTGCTCGGGGAAGTGGAAGTTCATCTCCGCCGGTGCCTCGGTCCCGGGAGTCAGCTGGAAGACCATCCGCACGCCGTCGACGGTCTCCTCCTGGCCCGTCGCGCTGACCTCCAGGTTGGGCGGGATCAGGGTCAGCGTCCCCAGCGAGGTCGTCTGGCCGAGCCCGGACCCGATCCCGCCGTCGGGGCCGCGCTCCAGCCGGGCCCCGTACATGTAGCCCGCGCGGCGGCCCATCGCGGTGCCGGCGTAGACGTTCTCGCTGACCGCGTGGTGGAGGAACCCCTCGGGGGCGAGTACCGGAATGGCGCGCTCGGCGACCTCCTCGGGGCCGACGATCCCGGCGGCGCCGCCGAAGTGGTCGATGTGGCAGTGGGTGTAGACCAGGCCGGTCACGGGGCGATCGCCGCGGTGCTCGCGGTAGAGCGCCAGGGCGGCGGCCGCGGTCTCTGCCGAGATCAGCGGGTCGATGACGACGATCCCGCGCTCGCCCTCGACCACCTGCATGTTCGAGAGGTCGAAGCCGCGCAGTTGGTAGAAGCCCGGCGCGATCTCGAAGAGGCCGGCGATCTGGTTCAGCCGGCTCTGCCGCCAGAGGCTCGGGTTGGCGGTCGGCGGGCACTCCTCGCCGAGGAAGGCGTAGGACTCGAGGTCCCAGACGACCCTGCCGTCGCTGCCCTCGACCCGGGCCGGCTCGAACCGGGCGATGAGCCCGCGTTCGGCCTCGGCGAGGTCCTCGGCGCTCTCCGACGGCAGCGCCGCGGCCGCTTCGCGGTTGCGGCGCGCGGTCAGGTCGGTTGCCGGCTTGGGGTCGGTGCTCAAGATGGTTCCTAGGCTCTCAGAGGTGGGTCGGCTCAGCCTTGCTGGTGCCGCTCCTGGCGGAACATGGTTAGGGCGTGGGCGCCGGCGGGGTGGGCGCGGAGCTCGCGGACCTTTGCGGCCATCGCCGGGGGGAGCTCGTCGGGCTGGGGGAGGGGCACGCCGTACTCGGGCGGCATCAGCACCGATGCGGCCAGGGAGGCAAAGGTGAGATCCGCGGCGCTGAACCGCTCGCCGCAGAGGTAGGGGCGCCCGTCGCCGAGCCGCTCGGCGACGCCGTCGAAGACCGCCCGCACCTCCGCCTCGGACCGCTCGGCGCTGGCCGGGGTGATGTCGAGGTGGCGATCGATGATCCTGGCGGCGAGCGGATACGCCAGCGGCAGCGCCCGGCGCTGCCAGGCGGGCACGCCGGTGCAGCCGTAGGCGATTGCGATGTCGCGTCGGCCACGCAGATGGAAGTACATCCACCTGCGCCCCTCGGGCCCGAGGACCCGGTCGAAGCCACCCTGCAGCGCTCGCACCTCGGCCGCGGCGGCGGCATCGTCGGGGAACAGGGCGCGGTCGGCTTGCGCCCGCGCACTTGCCTCCGCGACGATGTCCGCCGAGTCGGCGAAGACCCGATCGCCCCAGACGAGCACGGGCGCAGTTTTCTCCCCACCGGCACGGGCGACGGGGATCCAGTGGAGCACCTGGAGGTGCGCCCGCTCCCTGTAGGCGATACCGGCCCGGTCCAGCGCCCAACGGGCCTTCTCGCAGTAATGGCTGATCGGGATCGTGATCAGGATCGGGGTCTCGGCCATTGCGGCAGTGTGGCCTATCCCGGACTCGTCCCGCTAAGGATGCGCTTCGGTTCGCAGCCGTGGCGCGGGACGGTAGGCCTCGCCGTGTTCGGCCTGCAGGCGCTCCAGCGTCTCTACGGCCCGGCCGGGCCCGAAAAGCTCGACGATCGCGATCGGTCCGAGCGGCCAGTTGAAGCCGAGCCGCATCGCCGTCTCCATGTCCTGATCCGAGGCGATCCCCTCTTCGCGGGCGAAGGCCGCCTCGTTGGCGATCTGGGCGAAGAGCCGGGTGAGGATCTGCTCGGCGGCGGGGTCGATCTTGGCGAGTTGCTTCGGGTCGAGGGTTGGAGCATCGATGCCGAGGTCGGGATCTGGCGCGCGCTCGTGTCCCTCGCCGTACTCGTAGTAACCGTGGCCGCTCTTGCGCCCGAACCTGCCTTCGGCGACCAGCTCTTCCTGGATCGGGCTCGGGCGCCAGCGCTCTATTTCGCCGCCCTGGGCGAAGAAGGAGCGGGCGATTTCGAGGTTGACGTCGAGGCCGATCAGGTCGAGCAGCTCGAACGGGCCCATCCGGAAGCCGCCGCCGAGGCGGACGACGCGGTCGATCGTCGCCACATCGGCGACGCCGTCGCCGAGCATCCGCAGCGACTCCAGCGAGAAGGGGCGGGCGAGGCGGTTGGCGACGAAGCCGGGGCTGTCCTTGGCCCTGATCGGGGTGCGGCCCATCCGTTCGGCCACCTCGGTCGCTGCCGCCAGGGCCGACTCGGAGGAGCGCTCGGCGGCGACGACCTCGACCAGCTTCATCAGCGGCGGCGGGTTGAAGAAGTGCATGCCGACGACCCGCTCCGGGGTCGGCACGCCGTCGGCGATCTCCGTCACCCGCAGCGAGGAGGTGTTGCTGGCGAAGGCCGGCTCGGGTCCCACCGCCCCGGCCAGGGCGGTGAAGATCTCGCGCTTCAGCTCCAGCTTCTCCGGCGCTGCCTCGACGATCAGCCCGCAGTCGCTCAGCTGGCTCAGCTCGGTCGCGGTCTCGATCCGCGCAGCGGCGGCCTTGGCGTCGTCGACGCTCCAGCGCCCGCGCTCGGCGCCCTTGTCGAGCGCCCCCTGCAGCGCCTCCGCGCCGGCCTCGGCCAGCTCTGGCGCGACGTCGTAGAGGACGGTCTCGTAGCCGCCGATCGCTGCCAGCTGGGCGATCCCGCGGCCCATCGTCCCGGCGCCGAGGACGGCGACCCGGCTGACGGTCATCGACCCTTGAAGTTCGGCTCGCGCTTCTCGATGAAGGCGGTCATGCCCTCGACCCGGTCCTCGGTCGCCATCGCCTCGTCGAACATCCGCCGCTCGGCGTCGAGCCCGTCGCTGAGCGCCTTCTCCTCGGCGCTCAGCACCGCCCGCTTGGCGAGGCGGGCGGCGATCGGCGGGCGCTCGGCGATCGTGCGCGCCAGCTCGACCGCCTCGAGGGTGGAATCGCCGGTCTTGACGACTTTGTTGACCAGCCCCCAGGCCGCGGCCATGCCGACGTCGAAGTGACGGCCGGTGAGCACGTACTCCATCGCCCGCTGCTTGCCGATCGCCCGGGTCAGGCGCTGGGTGCCGCCGCCGCCGGGGATGATCCCCAGGGTGATCTCGGGCTGGCCGAAGCGGACCGTTTCGTCGGCGACGATCATGTCGCAGGCCATCGCCAGCTCGCAGCCGCCGCCCAGCGCGTAGCCGGCGACGGCGGCGACGATCGGGGTCTGAATCGCGGCGATCCGGCGCCAGAATTCGGCCCCCCTGGCGTCGGAGGGCTCGCCCGGGGCACGGGCGGCCAGGGCTCTGATGTCGGCGCCCGAGGCGAAGATCTTCTCCGACCCGGCGAGCACGATGCAGCGGACCTCGGGGTCGGCGTCGAAGCGCTCGAGGCCGCCGACGATCCCCTCCCGCATCTCGGCCGAGAGCGAGTTGCGGGTCTCGGGATGGTTGAGCCGCAGCAGGCCGACGTGGAAGTCGTCGACGGTGGCCTCGACGATCGCCACCGCGCTCAGGACTCCTCGAAGGGGAGCATCGCGCTGATGCCCGTGGCCTGGCGGCCGATGATCAGCTTCTGGATCTGCGAGGTCCCCTCGTAGAGGGTGGTGACGCGGGCGTCGCGCAGGTAGCGCTCGACCGGGTAGTCGTCGACGTAGCCGGAGCCGCCGTGGACCTGGATCGCCAGGTTGGCGCACTCGACCGCCGACTCGGTCGCGAACAGCTTCGCCACCGAGGTCTCCTCCAGGTTCGGCTTGCCTTCGTCCTTCAGCAGCCCGGCGCGGAGGACCAGCATCCTGCTGGCGTCGCGCTTGAGGATCATGTCGGCGATCATCTCCTGGACCAGCTGGAAGCGGGCGAGAGGGACGCCGAACTGCTTGCGCTCCTTCGCGTACTCCACCGAGGACTGGACGCAGCCTTCGCAGATGCCGACGCATCCGGCGGCGACGCTGTAGCGGCCGTTCTCCAGGGCGCTCATCGCCACCTTGAAGCCGTCTCCGACCTCTCCGAGCAGCGCCTCGTCGCCGACCTCGACCGCGTCGAGGGAGATTTCGGCGGTGTCGGAGGCACGCAGGCCGAGCTTGCCGTGGATCTCCTGGGTGGTGAAGCCGTCCGAGTCGCAGGGGACGAGGAAGCAGGCGAGGCCGCGGTGCTTCTTCTCGGGATCGGTCTGGGCGAAGATCAGCGCCACCTCGGAGAAGTTGCCGAGGCTGATCCACATCTTCTGGCCGCTGATCGCCCAGCCGCCGTCGGTCTTGGTCGCGCGGGTGCGGAGGTTGGCGGCGTCGGAGCCGGTGTCGGGCTCGGTCAGCCCGAAGCAGCCAAGCGCCTCGCCCGAGCAGAGCCGCGGCAGCCACTTCTGCTTCTGCTCCTCTGAGCCCCACTTCTCGATCGAGCCGGCAACCAGCGAGGTTTGGACCGAGATGACGGTGCGAGCGGAGGAGTCGGCGCGGCCGATCTCCTCGGCGATCAGGCCGTAGCCGATGTAGTCGAGGCCGCGGCCGCCGTACTCTTCTGCCACCGGGGCGCCGAGGAAGCCGACCTCGCCGAGTTTGCGCGCCAACTCGCGGTCGAAGCGGCCCTCGCGGTCGTTGTCGCGGACGTTGGGGAGGATCTCCCGCTCGGCGAACTCGCGCGCGGTCTCGCGGATCAGCTTCTGCTCGTCGCTGTACCGGAAGTCCACCTCAGCAGCTCCCGCAGCTCTTTGCCCAGGGTGTCGGCAAAGGCCGCCTGGGCTTCCTGCGTGCGCGGACCGGGGGCGGCGGGGAAGACCCTGCCGTCGACCGAGGAGACGGGCTGGATCTCACGCGTGGTCGAGGCGAGGAAGGCCTCGCCGGCGCCGCGCAGGTCGTCGACGTGCCAGCTGCCCTCCTCCACCTGCAGCGCCTTGACCATCCGGTCGCGGGTGATCGACTCGAGCACGCCGTCGGCGAGGGCGGGCGTCCGCAGCTCTCCCTCGGCGGAGACCCAGAAGACCGAGGAGGTCGGCGGCTCCAGCACCGTCCCGTCGGGGCGGATCAGCACGGCCTCGTCAGCGCCCTTGCCTTTCGCGATCCGGGTCGCCTGCATGTTCGCCGCGTAGGAGAGTGACTTGACCCCGTTGAGGATCACCGTCGGTGAGTAGGTGACCGAGACGAGGCCGACGGTCTCGGGGTGGGGGGTATCGGCTCGGTGGCGGCGATCCGGCGCCCGCCGCGGGTGACGATCAGCCGCAGCTGCCCTTCGACCGGCCCGGCCTGCGACAGCAGCGCCTCGATCTCGCCCTCCAGCGCGCCGCGGTCGAAGCTGAGCTCGATCGCGGCGACCGAGCGCTCCAGTCGGTCGAGGTGGTCGACCAGGGCAAACGGCTTGCCGGCGTAGAGGCGGATCACCTCGAAGGCGCCGTCGCCGCGGTAGAGCCCGTCGTCCTTCAGCCCGATCGTCGCCTCGGCGGTGGGGCCGATCGCCCCGTCGACGCTTGCCAGCTCTTCGAAGCCTGCGGTCACGCGGCGAGGCTATCTGGTCGGCACGGCCGGGTCAGCCGCGTTTGCTGTGGATCCGGCAGCCGGGGCCGCCGAGGCCCTTGTCGAGGCAGCGCTGCGGCGCCCAGCGGACGAGGAAGTGGCTGTCCCAGGAGGTGGTCTGCTGCTTGCGGACGTAGAAGGGGGAAATGACCCCGGCGTACACGGTGCCGCGGCTGAGCCAGGCGATTTCACAGCGGAAGCGAGTCCTGCTCGCTCGTTTGCAGTTGCCGGAGATCCTGCTTGCCGAGCTGAAGCGCTCGCCGAAGGCATCGAAGAGAGTGAAGATCGCAAACTCTTCGCCACTCGACTTCTTCATCGACGGCAGCGGTACCGATGGGTCGACAAACGGAGCCGGCGCGCCCGTTTCGGTCGCGGCGATCCATTCCGCGACCCAGGTCGAGACGAGGTCCACCCGGGTCAGCACGTTCGGCGATTTCGGCGTGCAGAGCGGGCCGACGACGCTGATCACCGCCAGCTCGACCGGCGTTCCGTCGGCTCGCTGGCCGATCGCCGGGCCGCCGCTGTCGCCGAAGCAGGTGCCGGAGGTGTCGGCTGGCGGGCTGAGCAGGCAGAGCTGCAGCGCCGGCGAGTATTCCTTGTAGAAGCCCCGCGTCCGGCGTTTGCAGGTGCTGTCGTTCTGCACGACCATCGTGGCCGAGCGCAGGTTGGCCGGCGCCTGCCGATTCTGGGCCGCGGTCAGGCCCCAGCCGGCGACCGAGACGGTCGCGCCACCGACGTAGAGGGGGGCGTCGGCGGGTCCGGCGAGGGCGAGCGCCGGCGCGGTGGTCGGGCGCGAGAGGACGAGGATCGCCGCGTCGCCGTGGATGACGCCGGGGTCGAAGCTTGGGAAGACGTGGGTGGCGACGACGTCGAAGACGTTCTCGGCGCTGGACTGCTTCGGGTTGGCGACGCCGATCGCGACTTTGTATTCGCTCGGTTGCGAGAAGACCCCGGTCTCGATGCTCTCGACACAGTGGGCGGCGGTGAGGACGATCCGCGGAGCGACGACGGAGCCGGTGCAGGCGAAGCCGCTGCGTTTGTTGCCGGCCTCGATGTAGGCGAGGGAGGGGAACTGCGCGATCGAGGCGGGGCTGCCGCCGATGATCGAGGCGTGCGCCTCGGCGGAGGGGTGCGCCCCGTTGGAAGCGACCGCGCTTGGAGAAGCTGCCGTCGTCAGCAGGACGAACGAGGCCGCGAATAGCCCCGCCGTGCGCTTAAGCCTTTTTGCCTGCCATCCCATTTCACGCCACGATAGTGAGATCCGATGATGGTACGACTGCGAAAAGTCTCCCTCCTGAACTCCCTCCGCCCCTCCCGCGCCGCAATTCGACTGATTCGCCTTTACCAGCGGCACGCTCCTCGCCCTTTCCGGTCGGCCTGCCGCTTCACGCCAACCTGCTCGGAGTACGCGATCCTGGCAATCGAGCACTACGGGTTGGTGCAGGGATGTGGCCGTGCCTTCCGTCGCATCAGCCGTTGTCATCCGCCCAACGGCGGTCGGGACGATCCTTACTGACATCGCCTTTTGGCTGGTCGGTCGACTCGCCGGGTTCCCAACAGCGAGGTTTTTGGTTAGGCGTAAGCTGATCACTCTATGATCCCTATGGGTGCAAGGCCAGAGGCATTGCTCCACCGCCTCTCTGGGGAGCATGGACCTGAGACGACCGAGCGCTGGTGGGAGATGTCGCTGCTGGTTGAGCAGGCGGCGGTGGGACTCGATCCGAGCTCGCCGGTGGAGAGGCTGCGAGCCGCGGCCGACTCTGAGCCGGACGCACCTGTCGCGCCCGCCTTCCGGCTCTGGGCCGCTGATGGCCTGGGACGTGCCGGCCGGGACAGAGAGGCCGTCGCCGCTTACGACGAGACGTTGCCCGCCGCTGAAGGGTCCGACTTCGAGGGAATCGACTTCGCCACCGAGGCGCTTCGCAACCGGGCGGGGTCGCTCGCTCGCCTCGGCGACGTCGACGGCGCCGTGGCGGGCTATCGCGATCTTGCGGCCAGGGGCGACGCCAAGCAGGCGCTCTTCCGGGCCGGCGTGGTCGCCGAACGCGGAGGTCGTCATCAGCAGGCGATCGAGCTGTACGAGGAGGCGGCTGATCCCGTCAGGCGGCCAGGGGAGGGCTACGGACAGGCGGCCCTTCGCGCCGCACAGCGACTCGCCGGCGAAGCCGGGCCGTTCGCTCCCTCTCCCCTGGCCATCGCGGATCGGCTGAAGGCAGCGCTCTCTGGCGGGGACGCCGACCAGCTTCGCAAGCTGGCTTCGCCCACCCACCTGCAGGCGGGTCCTGGAGGTGGGCACTTCCAGTTCGAGGACGAGGAGATCCTCGAGTGGCTCTGCGAGGATCTTGGTCGCTCGCGACCGCGTCCCTTCGGACGCAGCCTCCTGGGCACCGGCGGCAAGCGCTACCTGCTTACCAGCGGATGGCGTGGCAAGCACTTCAAGGGGATCGTCGGATTCTGTCTGATGCGATCTGCGCGCGGTTGGGAGTGGTCCGGGATCCTGGTGACGGGGCCGGCCGATCCTTGGCTCGGGCGCTGGGAGCCGGCCGAGAAGGCGACCAACCAGCCTCTCCCGTTTGGGCTCTTGGCGCCCTGGCCCGAGGGCAAGTGCTTCACGGCTGGCGGACTACCCGGGTTCCTCGCCGAGATGGCGGTGATAGCTGGCGCCTGGAGCTTTTTCGGCTTCATTGGGGCAGGTATTGCCTACGCCCTCTCGGGCCGCGACTGCGGATTCGGCTTGCGCGGCTTCTACTACAACGAAGGTCCTACTCACTCGGGCTCAAGCGCCTTCGCGATCGACTTCACCACCTATCGCCGCTGGGCCCCTTTCGCCAACGCGGCGGGCGGGGTCCCAGTTCTTTCCGCGGCGGATGGGATCGTGCGGATGGCCGACGGCAATACCTCCTCGGGCGACTCGTCCCATGCCAACGAAGTGCAGATAAACCACGACGATCCGGCTACCGGCAGCCCTCGCTTCGTCTCCCGGTACATGCACATGGCGGGCCCGGGGATGATCCCCGTCTCGGCCGGCATGGTGGCCCCGACCGGCAGGCGGCTCGGAGTGATGAACGACACCGGGAACTCCGTCCTGGATCACCTCCATTTCTCGATCCACGACACCGCGGCGGGGCCCGGCATCGGTCCGAGCGTCCGCCCGACTCCGATGGAGGGACGATCCCTCGGCGACCGTGACTCCGGAGCCTGCATCTGCTCCACGAACGTGGAGCGCAGGGTGATCGACCTTCCTCCGGGGTGTGTCGAAGCGCTGAAACGGGAGGGATGCGCCGGGATCCTGAAACGACTTCTGGGCAGCGGCCGGTAGCTGTCAGACCGCTTCGAAGACCGTCGCCAGGCCCTGCCCGACGCCGACGCAGAGCGTGGCTACGCCGTACTTGCCGCCGCGGCGGCGCAGCTCGCGGAGGAGGGCACCGGAGAGGCGGGCGCCGGAGCAGCCGAGCGGGTGGCCGAGCGCGATCGCGCCGCCGTTGACGTTGAGGCGCTCCTCGTCGATTCCTAGCTCGCGGGCGCTGGCCAGCACCTGCGAAGCGAAGGCCTCGTTCAGCTCGACCAGGTCGACCTGGTCGATGGTGAGGCCGGCGCTCTCCGAGGGCGCGGGGGATCGGCCTTGACCGGGCCGACGCCCATAAACGCCGGGTCGACGCCGGCCACGCCGCTGGCGACGACCCGCGCCAGCGGTTGAGCCCCGAGCTCCTCGGCGCCCTCCTCGGAGGCGATCAGCATGCAGGCGGCGCCGTCGTTGAGGGTCGAGGCGTTGCCGGCGGTGACGGTGCCGCCCTCGCGGAAGACCGGCTGCAGCTTCGCCAGCTTCTCCAGCGAGGCGTCGCGGCGCGGGCCCTCGTCGGCCTCGACGAGCGACGGTCTCGCGCCCCTGGGCGCCTCGATCGGGACGATCTCCTCGGCGAAGCTTGCCGGCCTCGGCGGCGGCGACCGCGCGCTGGTGGCTGCGCAGCGCGAAGGCGTCCTGGTCCTCGCGGCTGATGCCGTAGCGCTCGGCGACGTTCTCGCCGGTCTCGCCCATCGACTCGGTCGAGACCTCGAGCTCGGCCATCCGCGGGTTGACCATCCGCCAGCCGAGCGTCGTGTCGTGCATCGTCTGCGAGCCGCGAGGGAGGCCGCGCTCGGGCTTCTCGACCACCCACGGGGCCCGGCTCATCGACTCGACCCCGCCGGCGATGTAGAAGTCGCCTTCGCCGGCCTTGACCGCGCGGGCGGCGCCGTTGACCGCCTCCAGCCCGGAGGCGCAGAGGCGGTTGACCGTCGCCCCCGGCACGCTCTGCGGCAGCCCGGCCAGCAGCGCCGCCATGCGGGCGACGTCGCGGTTGTCCTCGCCCGACTGGTTGGCGGCGCCGAAGTAGACATCGACGATCCGCTCGGGGTCGACGCCGCTGCGCTCGACTACGGCGGCGATCGCGTGGGCGGCGAGGTCGTCCGGGCGAACGCCGGAGAGGGCGCCGCGGTAGGCGCCCATCGGGGTGCGCAGCGGTTCGACTACATAGGCCTCAGTCATGGGTCGAACCGTATCCTTCTCGTGTGCTTTTCATCCTCGGAACCCTGGGGCTCCTGGCCTTCATGGTCGGCGTGCTGCTGATCGTCGGGCACTACTACCCGGGCAGCTCGGCTGGCCTCGTCGACTGGGTCCCGACCCGCTCGCCCGAGGTCGAGGCCCAGAACGAGATCGACGACATCCGCCAGATGATGGAGGCCCAGAACGAGATGCGGCGCCGGCGCGGGGTCCCGGAGATGACCGAGGAGGAACTGCAGGCGAGCGTCGCCGAGGACGAGCGGGTGCGACTGCAGGGCCGCGGTCCCTTCGAGGCCGGGTAGGTGGCCCGGGCCCTGATCGTCGGCTGCGGCTGCCGCGGCCGGGAGCTCGGTGCGCGGCTGCTGGACGACGCCTGGGCGGTGCGGGGGACGAGCCGCCGCGAGGATGGGTTGGAGGCGATCGAGGCAGCGGGGATCGAGCCGGCGCTGGCCGACCCCGACCGCCCGGGGACGATCCTCGAGCTGGTCAACGACGTCGCCGTCCTCGTGCTCTTGCTGGGTGGCGCCGAGGGCAGCCCGGAGGAGCTGGAGGCGATCCACGGTCCGCGTCTGGAGCGGCTGATGGAACACCTGGTCGAAACGCCGGTGCGGGGCGTCCTCTATGAGGGGACCGAGGCGGGCGCCGGAATAGTCCGTGCCGCCGAGCGGACCTGGCGGATCCCGGTCAAGATCCTCTCCCCGGAAGCCGATCTGGTCACCGCCGTGCGTTCAGTTGTTCCTTTTGGTCGATGAGCAACGAAAAGGAACAACCGAAGCTGGCCGGCCGGCGAACCTAAATAGCTAAACTCCGATAAGGATTTAGGTAAATAGACGAAGAAGCGCGAGAGGAGCATTTTCATGGCTCTGCAGCTCGGTGACGTAGCACCCGATTTCGAGGCCGACACGACTCAGGGTCGGATCAAGTTCCACGACTGGCTCGACGGCTCGTGGGGGGTCCTGTTCTCCCACCCGAAGGACTTCACCCCGGTCTGCACCACGGAGCTCGGGTACATGGCGCGGATCGAGCCGGAGTTCGAGAAGCGCGGGGTCAAGATCGCCGGCCTCTCGATCGACCCGCTCGACAAACACGAGCTCTGGGCCGACGACATCGAGGAGACGCAGGGCGCGAGGCCCGGTTACCCGATCATCAGCGACGCCGACTTCTCGATCGCGAAGGCCTACGGGATGCTGGCGGCCGACGTCTCCGGCGACCCCGGCGACCGCACGCCGGCCGACAACCAGACGGTCCGCAACGTCTTCGTCATCGGCCCCGACAAGAAAATCAAACTCATCCTCGTCTACCCGATGACCACGGGCCGCAACTTCGACGAGGTCCTGCGGGTGATCGACTCGCTGCAACTGACCGCCAACCACAAAGTGGCGACCCCGGCGCAGTGGCAGCAGGGCGACGACGTGATCATCGCCGGCTCGGTCTCAAACGACGAAGCGAAGGAGACCTACCCCGACGGGTGGGACGAGCCGAAGCCGTACATCCGCATCGTTCCCCAGCCGAATAAGAGTTAGTCGAGCAGGTCCAGTAAGTCGCTGAGGATCCGCGCGGTCGCCCCCCAGATCAGCTGCCCTTCGACCTCGTAGGTCGGGGTGTGGATGGGGATGCCGCGCCGGATCAGGCGGCGCATTTCATAGCCCTCGCGCAGCAGCTCGAGGGAGAAGGTGAGGACGGTCTCTACCTCGGTCGGGTTCGGCTGCAGGTTCAGCTCCCGCGGGTGCGGGACGTAGCCGACGAAGGGGTGGACGACGTAGTTGGTGACGAAGGTCCGCGTCGTCGGCAGCGCCTCGCCGATCTCGACTTGGGCGGGATCAAGCCCGATCTCCTCCTCGGCCTCGCGCAGGGCCGTCGCCTCGAGGTCGGCGTCGGTCTCGTCGCGGCGGCCGCCGGGGAAAGAGATCTCGCCGGCGTGGCGCCGCAGGTCGGCGCGGCGCTCGGTGAAGACGAGGCCGGGCTCCTGTGGCCATCCGTAGAGGGGCAGCAGCACGGCGGCCTCCACGGTGTCGCCGATCAGATGATCACCTGGACGGTCCCGCCGTCCACGGACCAGGCGGCGCCGGCGACGTAGGAGGCGGGCTCGGAGCAGAGGAAGACGATCGTCGCGGCGATCTCCTCCGGCTGGGCGAGGCGGCCGATCGGGCGCTTGGAGCCGGCTTCGGTCAGGGCCTCCTCCCGAGACTCGGCGCCGGAGATCTGCATCGACTGGTCGAGCAGGCCGCCCGGTTCCATCCACATCTCCGCCTCGACCGGTCCCGGCGCGACCGCGTTGACGAGGACGCCGGTCTTCGCGTAGCGGTCGGCGAACAGGCGCGAAAGCGAAAGCTCGGCGGCCTTGGCAACCGAGTACTCGGCCATCGCCGCCGAGGGCCGCTTGCCGGCGGTCGAGCAGACGTTGACCACCCGTCCCCAGCCGCGCTCGGCCATCGGCGGGATCGCCGCCTTCATCGCCCGCAGCGGCGCCATCACGTTCAGCTCGTACTGGGCCCGCCAGTCCTCGTCGGGGACCTCGTCGAGGTCGCGCCACTTGGCGGCGCCGGCATTGTTGACGAGGACGTCGAGCGCTCCGAAGTGCTCCTCGGCGGCGGCGAGCATCCGCTTGCCAGCGCTCTCGTCGGTGACGTCGAGCGCCAGGGCGGCCGCCGCGCCCTTTGTGGGCTCGGCCACCCGCGCCGCCTCCTCGGTCGCCGCCGCGAGACGCTCCTCGCCGCGCGCCACCAGCACGACCCGCGCCCCCTCGGCGCAGAGCTGCAGCGCGGTCTCGCGGCCGATGCCGCTGCTGGCGCCGGTGACGACGCAGGTGCGTCCCTGCAGGCCGAGATCCATCAGGCCGGCTCCAGGCGCTCGACGACCTTGACGTGCGCTTCGCCCGCCAGCACCTTGTGGACCGGGCACTTGGTCGCGATCGCGAGCAGGCGACGCCGCTGCTCGTCGTCGAGCCCGGCGGGCAGCTTCAGCCCGACCTCGAAGTCGGTCGGGACCGGCCCCTCGTAGCTCATCTCGACGTCGACCTCGACCGGGCCGACGTCCCAGCCTTTGCGCTCGGCGTACATCTCGACCGTGATCGCGATGCAGCTGGCGAGGCTGGCGCCGAGCAGCCGCGTCGGGCCGGGCCCCGTGTCGGTGCCACCGGCGGTCCTGGGCTCGTCTGCCCGCAGCTTGTGGCCGCCCTCGATCTCGACGTCGTGCGCGTAGCCCTCGACCCGGCGGGCGACGATCCGCACGCTCAGCCCTTGCCGCGGCCCTCGAACAGGGCGGGGTCGTCGACGTCGGCGAAGCGGGCCATCGCGTAGATGGCGTCGGAGGCGCGGTTGACGAAGTGGATCACGGTCTCGCTGCTTATCTCGCCGGCCTCGTTCAGTTCGGAGATGCGCCGCTCGGCGCGGCGGACGACGGTGCGGGCGACGTCGAGCTGGGCCGAGAGCTGGTTGCCGCCCGGGATGACGAACTTCGGCGGCAGCTCAACCCGGGCCATGTAGCGGTCGATCAGCTCCTCGAGCTCGGCGACCATCTCCTCGGTGGTGCGGCTGACGCCGTCCTCCAACCGCCCGGCCGCTTCCGGCGCGGTCGCCAGCTCGGCGCCGGCGACGAAGATGTCGTCCTGGAGCCGAAGGACGTCGGCGGCGAGCTCGCCCTGCTCCGGGCCGCAGAGGGCGCGGGCGACGCCGAGTTGCGAGCAGGCCTCGTCGAGGGTGCCGTAGGCGTCGGTGCGGCCGTGGTGCTTGGGGACGCGACCGCCGTACCAGAGCGAGGTGGTCCCGTCGTCGCCCTTCTTGGTGTAGATCTTGACCACGTCAGCGCACCGGGTTGAAGGCGAAGCCGGTCATCACCTTGGGGAAGAAGAAGGTCGACTTCGGCGGCATCACCGAGTCGGTGTTGGCGATGTCCTTCACCTGCTCGACGGGGACCGGCCGCTGGATGAAGGCGACGTCGTAGTCGCCCTCGTCGACCATCGCCAGGGCGGCGTCGACACTCTTCGCGTATTCGAGGCCGTCGCGCTCGTCGATGTCGTGGTCGCTCATCCCGGCGAGGCCCTTGAGGACGAGGGTCTCGAGGATCGCCGAGTCGAGGCGGCGGTAGGCCTCGGGCTTGCCCTCGAGGCGGCGGTCGACCTCGCCGACGTCCTTCAGCCGCAGCCGGAAGGCGCGCTTGTGGAAGGCGTCGTAGAGGCCGAAGACGCCGACGCCCTCCTCGTCCCCCGGGTCGATCTCCTCGCGGGGAACCTCGGTCACCTCGAACAGCTCGCGCAGCCCGTTGCCGAGTCGCTGCTGGCGCTCGGGATTGTCGGCGAAGCCGGAGAGGACGCGGTGGGTGGGGAAGACGGTGAGGCCGGGGTCGTCGAGTCCGGTCAGCGACATCAGCGTGTACTTGTGCTGGCCCTCGCCGCCGACCTCGTCGCGGAAGGCGCGCGCGGTCTCGTAGCGGTGGTGGCCGTCGGCGATCAGCAGCTGGGCACCGGCAAGACACTCGGTCACCGCGGCGTGCACAACCGGATCCTCGACCTTCCAGAGCCGGTTGACGGTGCCGTCTTCGTCCTCGAGCTTCGCCCCACGGCTCGTCCGGCAGACCCGGCGCGACCAGCGGCCAGGCGTCCTCGGTCGAGAGCGAGAAGATCGGCGAGAGGTTGTAGCCGCTGGCGCGGGTCAGCTCGAGGCGGTCGAGCAGCGGGCCCGGATGGGTGCGCTCGTGGGGGCGGACGGTGCCCGTCTCGTAGTCCTCGACCCGGACCCGGGCGAGGATCCCGTTGCGGCTGTAGCCCTTGCCGTCGGGGGCGACGTAGTCCTGGGTCAGCGCCCAGAGCGAGGGCTCGGAGTCCTGGATCAGCGCCCCGTCGACCTTCCAGCTCTCGATCCGCGCCGCCGCCTCGGCGTAGGGGTCGCCGCTGGGGTTGCTGTCGGGATCGGCCGGGTCGAACGGTTTCGGCAGGTCGATCGCCACCGCGTTGTAGGGCGAGCGCTCCAGCAGCGCCTTCCGCTGCCCCGCGTCGATCACGTCGTAGGGCGGCGCCGCGACGGCATTCAACGACCCGACCCTCCCGAGGTCGTAGTGCAGCGCCTTGAAGGGAAGCACCTCCGCCATCGCCCCCAGAACCTACACTTGCCCATGACGGGGTGTGGCGCAGCCTGGTAGCGCGCCGCCTTTGGGTGGCGGAGGTCCCCGGTTCGAATCCGGGCACCCCGATCGACTCGCTTTCCGGTGGAGGATGAATCACTCTTCCACCGGGTAGGGAAATCGCAGACGTTCACCGGGTGAATGGAGGTTGGGATGGAGAGTTGGGATCTGACGTCGGTCGAGGTGGAGCCGCATCAGCCGCGGATCCTCGCGTCGGCCGACGATGCGCGGACGATCGTGCTGCAGCTGCGGGCGGGGGAGGAGATGCAGGAGCACGAGGTGCACGAGCGGGCGCGGGTGATCGTCGTCGCGGGAGAGGTCGACGTCACCACCGAGAACGGCGCCGACTTCGCCAACGCCATGGCCGGTCACCTCTTCGAGTTCGATCCGGGGGAGAGGCGGACGATCGTCGCCCGCTCCGACGCGCGCTTGCTGATGGTGCTCTCGCCGTGGCCCGGCGACGGCCACCCCGGCGCGATGACGCTCGAGGAGAAGTCCGAAGCGCGCGAGAAGGCCGCCGAGCACGCGGAGGGTTAGCCGGCGGCTACCAGACGACGAGGGAGCGCGGCCCGTCGTGCTTCGCGATGGCTTCGTCTCTGGTCACCAGCTTCACCCCGCGCTCGATTGCCGTCGCGTAGATGATCCTGTCCGTCGGATCGCGGGGAAAGGAGCTGGGTAGGGTCGCCGCGCTGTCGGCGATCGCAGGGGTGATCCCGATGGTCCGCATCTGCGCGCCGAGGCCCTCCAACCAGGAGCGGATCGGGACGTCGATGGCGATGCGCTGTCGCTCTGCCAGCCACGCGAGCTCGTACCAGGTGATAGCGGCGACCAGAAACTCATCCGCAGCGTCGAGAACTCGCTGCGCCGGCCGGCTGATCCGATCCGGCTCCGCCGACCACCAGTGGACGACATGAGTGTCCAGCAAGACGGGGCCCATCTAGTCGATGTCCCACATCTCTTCGGTGGAGATCAGGGACTCCTCATCGACGGTCGTCCTGGCGCATCCCTGGAACAGGCCCTTCAATGAGCTTGGCCCACTGGCAGGGACCAACCGCGCGACGGGACGGCCATGTCGGGTGATCTCGATCTCCTCACCGGCGGCGGCCTCGTCGAGCAGGCGCAGGAAGCCGGCCTTGGCTGCGGTTGCGGTCATTGATCTAGGCATATGACCATTATAATGGCCATATCGTCGGATGCGTGATTATTTAGGTTCATCGCCCTGCCAAGGCCGGTCGACGATCAAGTTCTCCGCCGCAGCGGTCGAAACTCGAGGAGATTGCGTGATGGATGAGCTATTCGGAAACCGAGTCGAGGACCCGGCCGACGCCCGCGAGCGGCGCCGGGTCGAGCGGGCCGTGTTCGAAACCGACCGGCAGCTGATCGAGGGCGACCTGACGTTGCCGCCGGCGGGCTACCAGAGCCGCTTCTCGGACTCGCTCAACCGCGGCGAGTTCGAATTCGTGCCGCTGACCAAGGTCCAGATCACCTCGCTTGCCGACGGCAAGGCCACCGAGGTGCCCTTCCTCGTCCTCTCCAAGCGCCAGATCCGGATCGCCTACCCGGTCGAGCAGTAGTCGGCGCCCGTCAGTCCCGCCGCGCCCGGCCCCGGCTCGCGTAGCTGCCGAGGTCGATGACGAAGGCGAGGATGACGATGAACCACTCGAAGCCGGTGACCTGGTTGCTGCTCGCCGACCACATCACCGCGTAGGCGAGCGTCGTCCAGGGCAGCAGGAAAAACCCGAGCAGAGGGACGAACCAACTGTCGAAAGCGCGGCTGAGCAGGTCGGAGAAGAGGAAGATCGCGAACAGCGCCAGCCGCGGCGAGATGAAGGCGAGGAGGACGACCAGGCAGGCCATGCGCAGACGCTACCCCCTGGGTCGGCCGGGAACCACTCAGTTCACCGCATCGTTATCTCCGTGGCGTAACGTTTCCCGCAGGAGGAAACGCGATGAACCGACTTGGCAAGCTGATGACGATGATGCACCCGGAAAAGACGCAGATGGTCGCTCCGGAGGATGCACTGCCTGGGCGCGGTGAGAGGGCCTACGGCGTGCCGGTCACCCACGCCGTCCTTGGGACGCCGCTGGAGCCGCCGTTCCCGAAGGGGATCGAGGTCGCCTACTTCGCGCTCGGCTGCTTCTGGGGCGCGGAGCAGCTGTTCTGGAAGCTCGACGGCGTCTACTCGACGGCGGTCGGATACCAGAACGGGACCACCCCGAACCCCACCTACGAGGAGGTCTGCACGGCGAAGACCGGCCACGCCGAGGCGGTGATGGTCGCCTTCGACCCGCGGAAGGTCGCCTACGCCGACCTGCTCAAGGTCTTCTTCGAGGAGCACGACCCGACCCAGGGCATGCGCCAGGGCAACGACGTGGGGACGCAGTACCGCTCGGGGATCTACTTCGTCAATGACGCCCAGAAGGCGACCGCCGAGATGGTCCGGGACGCCTACGACAAGTCCCTGCGCGCCGCCGGCAAGGAGCCGGTGACGACCGAGATCGAGCCGGCGGGGCACTTTTATTACGCCGAGGATTACCACCAGCAGTACCTGCATAAGGTGCCGAACGGCTACTGCGGTTTGAAAGGGACCGGAGTCGCCTGCAGCATCCCCGCCCCCGCGTAACGGGCGCGGCGGTGCCCGGGGGGCGCGCCGAATAGCATCCCCGCCTTCGTGGCACCCTCCTTCGGCTCCTATATCGCCGGCTGCCTCGCTCTGATCGGGATCATCGCGGCGCTCGGCCTCGGCGGCTACTGGCTGCGGCGCTGGATCGTGCCGGAATTCAGCGGTGCTCTGGCGCGGCTCGCCGACGCGACGCTGGCGGTCGCGCTGCTCGTCGTCTCCCTGCAGATCCTCGGCTCGCTCAGCCTTCTCTACTTCGGCTGGATCGTCGTCTTCTGCATCGGCGTCGGCCTCGGCGCCGCCTGGCTCGGGCGCTGGAAAGCCGGTGGCCAGGGGCGCGAAGTGGCGGCTCCGCGGGTGCAGGACATCGCCCTGGTGATCGCCCTCGGCGTCGCCTCCTGGACCGTCGCCGAGTGGACCTTTCCGGCCCAGTCGAGCCTCGACTTCGGCATGTTCGGCGGCGACACCACCTGGTACCACATGCCCTTCTCGGCGTTGATCGCCCAGGAACACTCGACGGTCCACCTTCACTACACGGATCCGCTGCGGCTGGCCGCCTGGTTCTACCCGCCAGCACCGAGCTCGTCAACGCCGCGACGATCGTCCTCTTCAAGAGCGACTGGCTGGCGCCGCTGCAGAACCTGATCTGGCTGCCGATCGGGCTGCTCGCGGCCTGGTGCATCGGCCGTCCCTACAAGGTCGGCCCGGCGACGCTGGTCGCGGCGGCGATCGTGCTCGACGCGGGGGTGATGATCGAAACCCAGCCCGGCGAGGCGCGCAACGACATCATGGGGCTCGCCTTCCTGCTCGCCTTCGCCGCCTTCCTGATCAACGGCCACCAGCGAAGAGCGCCGGCGGCCGGGGCCGTCCAGGACGCGCCGGAGCGCGACGCGCCGTTGCTCGACAAGGGGCCGCTGATCATGGCCGGGATCGCGGCTGGGCTCGCCGCTTCGGTGAAGACCACTTTCCTGGTTCCTGTCGTCGCGATCGCGATCGGCGTCGTCCTCTTCAGCGGCCGCGGGCGGCGCTGGACCTCGGCCTGGGTGATGGGGCTGCCGATGCTCGTCGTCGGCGGCTACTGGTACCTGCGGGCGGCGATCAAGACCGGCGGCAACCCGATCCCGATCACCAAATTCGGGCCGCTGAACCTGCCGCGGCCGGACCAGATGCCGCTCGACCCGCGTCCCCGCTTCGCCGTCATCGACTACATCACCAACGCGACGATCTACCGGCGCTGGTTCTTCCCCGAGCTGGAGAACGCCTTCGGGCCGCTCTGGCCGCTGATCCTGATCATGGCCGTCAGCGCCGCCGTCTACATCGCCTGGAAATCGCGCAACAAGATCCTGCGGGTGATCGCCGTCGCCTCGCTTCTGACCGCGGTCGTCTACGTCTTCACGCCGCTGACCGCCGCCGGGCAGGAAGGGTCGCCGACGGGCTTCTTCACCAACACGCGCTACCTGGCGCCGGGGCTCGTCCTGGCGATGGCGCTGCTGCCGCTGGCGCGGCCGATCCGAGCACCGGACCGGCGCGCCTGGCAGACGCTGCTCTTCCTGACCGGGGTCTTCGCGATCACGGTGCTGACGACGCCGCGCTGGTTCACGAGCTACCTGGTCGGCACGATCTTCCTCACGTTGTGCCTGGTCTGGGCGCCGGCGGCACTTTCGCTGGCGCGGACGCGAGGGAGCGTCAGTCGCCCGGCGATCGCCGTCGGCGCGGCGGTGCTGGTGCTGCTGGCGGTGGTGCTCGGGCGCGCGCAGCAGGTCCAGTACGCCGACCAGCACTACGTCAACCCGGATCCGTTCCTCGGCGAAGGCGGGCCGAAGGAAGCCTACGTCTACACCCAGAAGCTGCACGACCAGCGGATCGGGATCATCGGCTCGAGCCAGATCATCTTCGGCCAGTACGGGTTCTACGGCAACGACGCGACGAACCGCGTCGAATACATCGGCGTCCATGGCCCACACGGCGCCAACCGGCTGCCGACCAGCTGCGCCCAGCTGCGCGGCCTGATCAACCAGGGCGACTACGACTATCTGGTGATGAGCCAGTACACGCAAGACACCGGCCCCTACAACACCGGCGTCGCGAACCCGTACCAGTTCCCCGTCTACGCCTGGGTGAAGGGCGATCCGGCGGTGAAGCTGGTGGTCAAGGACAACCTCGCCTCGCCGCAGCCCGACTACGTCTTCAAGGTCGAGGGCAGGCTCGACCCCTCGGCCTGCAAGCCGGAAACGCGCCCCGAGGTGCCGGGCGAAGAACCGATCGAGTAGGTGCTCCCAATCGAGGCGGCAATTTTGCCCCCAAGAGGGGCTTTATCGCCGGCTCGGTGCAGATGCCTCTGCCGCCAGCGCCTGCTCACCGATCAGCTCGGCGGAACGCTGCGGCTGCTCCCACCAGAACATGTGGCCGACGCCCTCGAAGACCTCGAAGCGAGCGCTGGGCATCAGCGAGGCGATCAGCTCGCCGTTAGGGAAGGGGAGGACGCCGTCCTCGGTGCCGTGGACGATCAGCGTCGGCGCTGAGATCTCGCCGAGGCGACCGCTGGTGTCGTGGCCGAAGATTGCCTGCGCCTGCAGTTCGATCGTCGCTTTCGCCGCCGGCACCGTGGTCGCCATCTCGTGGAAGGCCGCGTAGCGATCCTCGTCGGCGCGGAAGGCAGGGGAGAGGTTGACTTCGTAGCCGGCCCGGATCGCCTTGTCGCGATCGCCGGAGGCCATCCCCGCGACCAGCTTCTGCAGATTCCCCTCGGGCATCAGCTGTGAGCCGGGGCCGCCGCAGTAGGTGCAGCCGAGCGTCAGCGAACGCAGTCGCCCGGGATGGGCAAGGGCCAGCTCCTGGGCGATCATCCCGCCCATCGAGATGCCGATGACGTGGGCGCTCTCGAGCCCGAGCGCCTCGAGCAGCCCGGCCGTGTCCTCCGCCATTTCCGAGATCGTGAATGGCCCGTCGACCGGCGCCGAAAGGCCGATCCCGCGGTTGTCGAAGGCAATGACGTCGAATCCCTCCTCGAGCGCCCCTTTGAACGGCTCCCCCCAGGAGACGTGCGTCCCGCTCATCCCCTGAACCAGCAGCAGCGGCTCGCCGGTCCCAGTCCGCTCGTAATGAAACTCCCGCCCCGCAACCTCGACTTTCGCCATCCCCAGATCCTAAGCGAGCCGCCCAGCCACCGCCTAACCTTGAGTCCCCGCCCCCGTAGCTCAGTGGACAGAGCACCGGACTTCTAATCCGACGGTCGCTGGTTCGAATCCAGCCGGGGGCGCTAAGAAATCGGCTTGACAAGCCGAATCAACAAGAGCCAGATGATACGAACTGGCGAAATTGGTCCCCAATTGGTCCCGAAATCGGCTAGAATGGGGGCATGGTTCAGCCTGAGCAACGGCCGATTTCGGGGCACGTCTCCAAACGGAAGGGCAAGCGGGGGACAGTCTGGTATGCGAAGTACCGGCTGCCGGATGGGCGGCAGCAGAAAAAGCGCCTGGGTCTGAACTGGACCGAGAAGACCCCGCCACCGGAGGGCTACTTCACGAAAACGACGGCGCAGGCGCAGCTGGACGCGATCCTGCGGCAGGCTCGGGCGGGAACGCTGCCGGGGTTGGTGCAGACCGGCAAGACCTTCCGCGAGGCCAGCGCCGAGTGGCTGGCCTATTGCGAGAACGTCCGCGACTGCAAGGCATCGACGCTGCGCGATTACACGGCGCTCGCCGCTGTCCTCGACCGGCAGTTCGGGGATCGCAAGATCGAGACGATCACCGAGCGCGATATCGAGACTTGGATCAGCGGCTACCCCGGATCGAACCGGACGCGGCAGAAGTACCTCGTCTGTCTCGGCTCGATCTTCAAGCGGGCGATGAAGGTCTACGGCCTGCCGCGCAACCCGGTCGAGCTGGTGGAGCGGCCGCGAGTGCGCAAGGCGGCGACGATCGACGTGCTGCGGCCGGAGGAGGTGATGGCGCTGGTGCGGGCGGCTGAGGACGAGCAGGACGCGGCGCTGTTCCATACCGCTGCCTTCGCCGGTCTGCGGATGGGGGAGCTGCTGGCGCTGCGCTGGCGCGACGTTGACTTCACGCGCCGGACGATCCACGTCCGTGAGAACTGGACGCAGGGGGAGACGACGACGCCGAAGGGTGGCACCGAGCGAGCGGTACCGATGGCCAAGGAGGTTGCCGAGCGGCTGGCGCGGCTCGGCCAGCGCAGCCGCCACACCGCCGACGCCGATCTCGTCTTCTGCACCGACCGGGGCCAGCACCTCGGATACAAGTCGTTGAAGGACCGCTACCGCGCCGCCCTGCGAGCGGCGGACCTCCGCGAGGACTTCCGGTTCCACAACCTGCGCCACACCTTCGGCAGCACGGTCATTCGCCACGCCGACTCGCGCGAGGTCATGGAGTGGATGGGCCACGCCGATCTCGCGACGACGCGGCGCTACCTGGCCTTCGTCGACCGTGGCGACGCTGCCAACCGAGTCTCGGAAGCGTTCCGCCTCGAGGAGCCGGACGCATCGCCGACGGCGGCAGCCTGATCCTGGTCTATCGGTTCCGGCGCGTCCCATAGGTGTTCTGTGCGATCCAGTCTTCGAGGTCCGCGCGCATGAACCGCAGGGCGCGGTCGCCGATGCGGACGTGGGGGAGACCGCGCGAGCGGACCAGCTCGTAGAGGGTCGAGCGCGGGACGCGGAGCAGGCGCGCTGCTTCATCAGAGGTGAGCAGCGGCGCGGAGGGGCCGAGGCGGGGCGAGTCGGTAGTCATTGCTGACCCTCCTTCGCTTGGCCGAGCCAGTTCACCACGCGATCCTGCTCACCGAGCTTCCAGAAGATGTGGGCGAAGGGGCCGCGAGTCTTGAGGTCGTCCAGAAGGCAGAAGTAGACCGCCGTGTCGTCATAGCGGCGGGAGAGGGAGGGGTGATCGGTGAGTAGCCCGAGGGCGACGTCGAGCCGTCGAAACAGTGCCTTGCGCGAGGCACCCGTCAGCGCGCAGATCACAGGAGGGAAGCGCCGATAGTAGAAGCGCCACAGGGGGTTGCTGCGTTTGTCGCGCGCCTGTTCAGGTTGGCCGTAGCGGGCCAGCTCGGCGGTGAGCCGTTCGACCGAGAGCGTGGCGCGATCCACCTCAACGAACCGCTGCTCGATGAACAGGTCTCGATCCTCGATGCGGGCGTAGGTGAGGACAGCATCGGCTATCACCGTCCGCCGAGCGCGACCGCGGCCGCGGTTCAGGGGATGGGCGACCTCGTGCCGCCAGGAGAGAGGAGCGAAATCGTCACCGCGCTTGCGCGCCGCCTGCAGGAAGCTGATCCCGACCTCATTGACGCCGAGGGTGTGGGCGCGCAGTGGCCCCGCCGCCTGCTCCGGGCTGAGGATCTTCGGCTGGCGATCGGCGCCGGCGTCCATCACCCGCTCGGCGCCGAGCTCGGTCAAGAACCAGACGCGCCGGGGAGCGCGGCGAGTTTCGACGTGGGCGACCAGGCCCGCCCGCTCAAGGTGGGAGAGCACCTGTTGCGCGCGACGCGGGCTGCGATCGGGGAAGTGGATCGCGCGCACTTGGGCGGTCGAGAGGATGCGGTGCTCGCCGAGCGAGGGAAGTATCTCGCCGCTGGCCTCGGGGATTCGCAGGCGAGCGCCTGCCTGCCAACTCACGCTGACCTCCGGGGCAGTGAGCGATTGACGGCGAGGTGCTGCGAGAGCAGCGCCGAGCCGGTGACCGGCTGTGGATTCGGAGTTGCCAGCACCAAGGCGATTCCGGTCGCCGAGGTGCTGGAGAAGCGTTGCCGAACCAGCGCGGAGGTGTTAGCGCAGGCGTCGGGTGCAAGGGACGCGGAATCGAGATTGATGGAGAACATGACTTAGACCTCCTTGGTCTTGTTTTGGATTGGAAGGGGCGTAGGAATGTCGGCAAAACGAAAGGCCCGCAAACGGCGCTGGGATGCGCGATTGCGGGCCATCGGCCCAACCGGGCCTCGAAGCGACAGGGGAAGCGACAGGCGCAGCCATCCCCGAAGGGGGAGGCGAAGGCCAAACGTCGATGAAAATTCTGCTCGCATACCTAACGGAGCAGCGAGCCGCGAAAGTGGACCCCCCTCCTTAACCTGCGGTTCGGGAGGGCGGAGCCGGGATGGCGAATTGCTGGCCATGTAAGAACAGGGCAGCGAGCCGCCAAAGTGGACAGACTTTTTTCGGTTGCAGCCGGTCCAGTGCCTCATGCCTCTCTGTCGAACGAGGCGGCGAAATCCGGCAAGAGATTGGGCCACCCTCCCTGGAAGCGGATCACGAAGCCGGGGGGAAGATTGCTCGGGCATCACTACAACAGGGGGCCGAACCCCGAAAGTGGTCCCCCTCCGTATTCGGATTCGGCTATATGGACGCCCGGATCGGGCGAGCGCCGCTGGAGATCGAGGGTCGATTTGATGCTCCATCACCCTCTCTGTCAAATGAGGCGGCGATTTGTCCCACTAGTTTTCTTTTCCGGCTGCCCCCTTCTCTCCCGACAGCCGTTCCAAGACCTCGCGGTCTTCCTCCAGGCGCGTCTTCAACCGCTCTTTGAACGCCTGGCTGGAACGGCAGGTAGCGATGTAGTGGTGGGCAGCCGCCCGGATCGCCGCTGAGACGGACACGTCTTCGACGCGGGCGACGGCATCGAGTTCGTCTGCCAACTCCTGAGAAAGGCGAAGGCTCATCACCTTGGTCTCGCTCATGCGGGGTCGCCTCCTAGTCCGAGGGCGGCTCGTCCCCACGGCACCTCGTCAACGAGAGACGTTGCCTCGTAGAAATGCTCGACTGCGCCGCGTCGGGGCTGTTCGGCGACAAGCTCCACCGCCCCGTGCTCGGCGAGGACGCGAACGTGGTAGCCGACTATCGAAATGTCCCGGTTGACGGGGATCGTGAGTTCCTTGGGGCTGCGCATTCCCTCCGCTTCGACGCAGAGGCGAAGCAGCTGCTTCCGCAGCGAATGTTGGAGGAGGAATATCAGCGCCTCCTCCCGGCCGGTCGGCTTGCGGTTAGCTGGCATGGATCGCGCCCCCTTCGGGCCGCGAAGGAGAGACCGCGAAGCTCCCCGGCCGGGTCGGTGCGGGGATGATCCATTCCACCCCGTCGAGCAACTCCGCCGCGCCGACGCCAAGCGCTGAGGCGAGCTTGATGAGCGTGTCCACGCGAGGAAGGCGCTGCCCGCTCTCCACAAAGCCGATCTCGGTTCGGTGCAGGCAGGCCAACGCGCCGGGTTCTTCTTGAGAGAACCCGGCGCGGCGGCGAGCCTTGAGTACGTTTCGTCCCAGCCGCTCGGCGGCTGCTCTGTCTACTCGTCTGCCGTCCATCAGCGGTCGAACAGGACGTAGGCCCGGACGACGGCTCTCGTCGGGATGAGGAGATCGTCGTCGCGGCGGTGGAGCAGGCCGGATGCGGCGAGGTCGCGGATGGCCCGGTCGATCCAGTCGGGCTCGGTGTCGGCGAGGGTCATTTCCCGAACCAGCTCCTCGCGGGTAATCGGCTGGGGATAGATGAACAGGAGCTGCCGCAGAACCGCTGCCTGGTCGCGGTCGTCCTGCTCGGCGGTCGGAACACGCTCGGTGGCGTCCCGACCCGTAGGGTTCTCATTAGCCATGGGGAGTGCACGCTCCTTGTGGTTAGGCCCTCGGCTGGCGTTAGCGCGCCGCCGGGGGCCGCTTTGTCATTTGCAGCCGAAGCTAGCAGAATCCAAGATATATCTCCACTAGTGGACCATCTAGACCCGACTAGCTGAAGCTGAAACGGTCCGCCCCATGGCACCCTCGGACAAGCCCCAGCCCGCCCTCGGTAAAGCGATCCGGCAGTTGCGCGAAAAGAAGGGTCTGACGCAGGAAGCCGTAGCCCACGATGCCGGGATCACCACCGCGACCCTCGGTGTCATCGAGCGCGGCCTGTCAAACCCGACTTGGGCGACGTTGAAGGGCATCGCTGCAGCACTGGACGTGTCGATGGTCGCGGTGGCAAATGCCGAGGAGAAAGGGGGGCCATAGACGTGCTAATGGAGCTTGGCGGCCTATGCCTGACGCGCTGACCTATTACGCGGCCCTGGTGGGGTCGAGCGGTACTGCGATCGCCATCCGCCGCGAGGTGCTGGCGCGACGAATCCGCATCGAAGTTGACCACGGCTGGCGCTACTTCTCGACGAACGATTCCCCGCCGAAATTCGACGACCTCCACCTCTACGTGATGGTGACCAACACCGGCGGTAGGAACGTCGTCGTTCAGCATGTTGGCTGGGGAGTTCTTGGTCGATACGGGGAACGAAGCTCCCGGCGGCGGGTCGATTCTGCTCGCCTGTCGAATCGAGGTTCCTTTGGAGGAGCCGGTTGTCGTGGAGCCAGATGGGGTCCCACTGAAAGTGAATGCACGGGTCGGCCAGCTAGCTCACCTGATTGACCCAATAGACGGGCCGGTCCGCCCTGTGGCATTTACCGGCGGTGGCAATCGTCGCTGGGAGGGAAAATCAGGTCCGCTGGCCCAGCAGATTCCCATTGCATACGACCTCGATCAGATCAAGGCGCGGATCGAGGAACTGAAGGCCCAGACGAAGCCGCCAACGCAGATGGCTTCGCCTGACCTTTTTTCCGTTGACCCGGAGTGGGTTGAGGCAACGAATCGCCCGGCTCGGCATGTCGAGTCCTTCAATCTTCAACCGCCCCCGAATTCCCAGAAGCCACCGACTCCCCCTGGTGCATGAGAAGGCGTCTGTCTGCCACCGCTCGTACTCTGGGGTGATGGATTTGCGCGAGGTGCAGATGGGCGTCAACGTCGTCCAGAGCGACGACCTGGAGGAGTTCACCTTGAAGCTAGGGGAGGCTGTCGCACACTGGTCTTCGGACGGCCCACCATCCGTCGCGTTCAGTCATGCGCCCAGCGGGGACGGCTTCAACTATGCAGCCGTGGTGGTTGGCTACGCGAAGCCCGGGACTAAAGTGGCCACCCGCATGGTCGAAGACGACGAGTCGTAGCCTCCGTTCACATGGCCAAGGCGCAGTCGCAATACAGCATCGCTTTCAGCGAGCATCCGGTTCAGGAGAACTTGAAGCAGTTGAGGCAGCAGGTCGCGGATCTCCCTGCCGAGCTGCTGGAGGCGGCGCGCGAGCACGATCCACAAGCCGCGCTTCCCCGTCTTGAACCCGCCCTTGAGTTCGTCGGCGCTTTACTGGCCAGCGCCGATACGGCCTTGCTCACGCCACAAATGTTGAACGAGCTGAACGACGCGGTTCAGCAGATCAGCTCGGCCCTGACGCCATTCAAGGAAAACACCGACTTCGAACAGTTGCCGACGATTCAGTCCGGCGTTGAAGCGCTGCTCAATCGGTCGCTACGGATGGCACCTGCCATTGGGGTTTGGGCGAAAACTGACGCTAGAAAAGCAGCCGCCCAGCTTGGCGAAGCATCAAGCGAGAAGACTCGCCAGCTCCAACAGCAGGCCAGCAACCTGCAAGGGCAGTTGAACCAGCTGCAGGAGCAAGCGGCTCAAACCTCGGACTCGATGAAGGCGACTGCCGAGGAGCGGGTCAAAGAGCTGGAAGGCCAGCTCGACACGTTGAGGACCGAGGCCGAGGCCGAGCGCGCCCGTGTCCAGCAGTCCATTGACAGCTTCGAAACGCAGTTCAAATCGGAGCAGGACACCCGCAACACGCAGTTCGATGAGATCAAACAGGGATTGGCCACCAAAGCCGAGGAGGCCATAGAGGGATTAAAAACCTCAGGTGCCGACGCTCAGAGCGAAGCCAAAACCGAAGCGGACACGGCGGTCGCCAACCTCGAACACAAGAGCAAAGAGGTCATGGACTTCCTCTCTGAGAAGAAACAGGAAGCCATTGACATGGTTGACACCGCCGCCACGTCAACCACTGCTGGCGCTTTCAAAACGGAGGCCGGGGAACAGAAGGAAGAAGCCGACCAGTGGCGGCGCAACGCGATCAGAATGGGCACCGCCGCTGCCGTTGTGGCCATCCTAGCCGTAGCCCTCGCCCTTCTGGGAGCAGGAAACGGCAGCGCCTCGCTGATCGTCGCCAAAATCACGGCAGTCACGCTCCTGCTCGGCATCGCCGGTTACGCGGCGGAGCAATCCGGCCAACATCGCCGCCGCGAGCAACGCGCCCGTCGCCTCTATATGCAGATGGTTGCTTTCAAGCCGTTCTCCGAGCCACTGCCCGAAGGGGAGAGGAACACGGTTCGCAAGGAGTTCATCGAGCGCATGTTCGTCGGCGACCCTGGCGAAGATCACAAGGGCGACGACACGAAGCTAAGCGATGAGAACCTGTCCGTGCTACTCAAGTTCATTGACGCCGTTCGCTCCTCGTCCTCATAATCGAAGCGAGAACCAGGCGATCCTTCCAACGGATCCCGCCTAGAACTTGGTCCCGAGCCAGGCTAGATTGCCTGGCCTCCGTCGCGCCGGTACAGCACGTTGTAGACCTTCCGAGGCACGACCACAGCAACAAAGATGCAGGGCACGAGGACGATCGCGAGCCGAAGGACCCAGCTGTCCAAGCTCAGTATCGACCCTCCATGAATGGCCCAGTCCACTCCCACAGCTCCAGCGAGCCCCACGACGGTCCCAAAAAGGGTTTGAAGTACCCCCACTTTGTTTTCGAGGTCAGCTCTGGTTCTCAGCTGGTCGTCGAGCCTCGTGACGTTGCCTGCGGCACGAGTTGATGCGACCTCGATCTCCTCCAGCCTGCTGTGGACCGGCTCGAGGTCGAGAGAGCCCTTCAGGGTCTTCAGAACGTTTTCCGGCAGCCGTATGAGTTGGCCGGAGAGGGGGGAGACGTAAGCGACGAGGATGATTAGGAGGAGAAGGGCCGCTGCCTGTAGGGCCAACACGCCGTAGAGGAGGGACTCAGTTGCGAGCAGGGAGATGTCCTCCATCGCTCAGTTCCTTTCCCGCAAAGATGGCATTTCCCTGCATGTGCTGGGCCTCAGCGTGGTAGCTACCTCTCGTGGCTGGCTGTCCGGCTTGACGATGAAGCAAAAACTTGGTCCCGAAATTAGTCCCCAACTCGAACGAACTCAGCCGAACTCCTTGGACGTTGGTCGGCTCTATCAGGCCAGATTCGCCCTACTAGACACCTTCCGGCTGAACTTCTAATCCGAAGCGCGCAGGTTCGAATCCTGCCAGGGGCGCTCAAATTCGCGATCCGACTCGATTAGCTTCTAGGGGTGCCTCTCGAAAGAGACGCAACGCAAGTGCTTGAAACTGCTGGGGGTCCAGAAGGGGCCAAAGTTCTCCTTGGGCTATTGAGGGAAAGACCTAGTTGGATCTTGGCGCAGCGCGCCGACTTTTCTTGGGTGAGCGCTACCCAATTGATCCGCAAGACCCAGATTGATTTTTCGTTACGAAGGATCGCGGGGCTTGTGCAGGAGAAGCCATATGTCTATTTGCCGGTCGCTGACATAGACAAGCATCTGTCTCCGCAGATGCTGTCCGTGTTTGACGAGACTGGCAAGCGCTTACCGACGTTGCCTCGAACGCAGAGCATGCAACTCGCGGCTTTGGCACTGCTTGCCTCTCGGCCAACTCCGAAGCTGAGTGAGGAGATGGTCGCTCTTGTGAGCGGACTTGCTCTCTACGACCCAGCGGATTCTGAAAGGTTTCTAAAGGAGATTGCAGCTTTGCCGGATCCACCCTTCGACGATGAGGATCCGTTGGCGCGGGCACTGGTATGGACTTATCCGTTGCTTGTTGAGGTTCCTACGAACGACATGTCTCATAGAAGCCTTTCGTTCGAAGTCGCGGACACGATGAAAAGGGTCCATCGGCCCAGCTCGGAGATCTCGCGGACTTTAGGTTGGACCTCTTCGTCAGTGTGGATTGCCATGTCTTCACCTGTTTCGGCGGGGTCATCGGAATTTGTTGTTCGCGCGCCCGATGGTGCCTCCCTATCCTCGGCTCTCCTCCTTGTCGACGATGAGGATCAGGAGCTTGCCGAGAAGCCGGAAGTAGACGGGTTTGCTGGACCTGGGAGAACTTCTGCTGTCCGACTCTCGCCTAAGCACGTCCGCAGCCGTTCCTTGGTAATGCTCGCTGTTGATCTAGCGCCAGACAGGAGCTATACGCTTGGTGTGTTGGCGACCGCGACTTTGGTTGCCGCGATGCTCACGGCGGGTCTTTGCCACCTTGAAGCGATGCAATCCGCATCGGACGCTGCAGCAACTGTGTTGCTCGCGGGGCCGGGTTTGCTATCTGCTCTTGTGGCCCAGCCAGGTCGCGGATCTCTGGCTGCTCAACTTGTAGTGGGCGCGCGCGCGATACTGATTTGGTCGGCGCTGCTCGCTTATCTGGCGGCCGGATCGCTGGTAGCTCTAGTCTCGATTGAGGAACTAGAAGACATTTGGTTGGCGTTAGTTGCGGCGGCGTGGATGAACGTCGCCTTGCTAATGCCCGCAGTCCTGAACCCAGGCGCCATCTGGCGGGCGCGTAAAGCAAGACGCGCCAAGAGCGGTCAGGCGGATATACGGGTTGATCTCGAATAGAACCTCAATCGGGCTCCTAGGCCAATGGAACTTGGTCCCGAAATTGGTCCCCAACTCCAACGAACTCAGCCGAACTCCTTGGACGTGATTGGCTCTATCAGGCCAGATTCGGGCCGTCAGACACCTTCCGGCTGAACTTCTAATCCGACGGTCGCTGGTTCGAATCCAGCCGGGGGCGTTACGTCGCACTACTGTCCGCACCATGGCGGGCGATAAAAAGGTAGGGCCCTGGCGCAGCAAGGACGGTCGGGCGTGGCTTGGCTATCTCGTGGGACGACGAGTGGACTTGCATCGGGGGACCGAGGGCGTTGGTGGACGCCTTTCTGACCCATCCCGATTTGCGGGACCGAACCCGTGAGGTCGACCCATCGATGGAGGACTCGACTCCGCCCGGACACACCGCGTTTTGAGCTCGCACGGGTTCGGTGGCGCTGGCACGTCGAGCTGTCGGCGTCCCGTACAGGCCAGGCCCTATCCCGTTTCTGCCTTCGCCCGCCAGCTTCTCGTCAGGGGTCAGGACGGTCTGCGACGCGTCGAGCACGTTCGTCCTCGGACCTTGGTCGTGGATGCTCCTGCTCTATCGCTATGACGCCTCCGATCGGGCCTTCATCTTGGCGATGCGCGACGCTCGTTAGGCGGCCACCCCAATCCTCTGGTGGCTAGGAAAATTTGGCCCGAAATTGGTCCCCGACTCCAGCGAACTCAGCCGAACTCCTTGGACCTGATCGGCTCTATCGGGCCAGATTCGCCCTGCTAGACACCTTTCGGCCCTCGGCGATCAGATCGACGTCGGCTGAGGTTTGCTCACTCTTTCTCCACGTTTGCGGAGTAGAGACTTAGGATTGTCTGCCATGCAACGCATCACAAGCTCTCGGCTCCTCCTGGCGGCCTGCCTGCTGTTGCTCTGCGGTGGGGGTCTGGCCAATGCCGCGGAAGCCGGGCCGGCCGAAGGTGGCTGGAAGGGGAAGACCAACCAAGGCTTCTACGTCTACTTCGGCGTCGACGGCGGGGCGGTGATCAACATCAAGGTGACCTTCCGCGAGGTGGTTTGCGGGAAGCAGAGTGTCCGGCTGCGGAAAGCTCGGTTGGCGATTGACGAAGACGGGCACTTTGGCGGTGCGGTGATTCCCAACCGCCTCGAATTCGAAGGCGACTTCGTAGCGCCCGGCAAGGTGAAGGGTCAGATCGTCAGCCTTGAAACCACGGGGCTGCCGGGCTGCACGCGAAAGGTCGTGCCGTTCACCGCCCATTCGCGCTCCGGCTCCTCCTAGCCGGTCCTTCGGATCTCCAGCCGCGACCCTGCGCCGGCTATTTGCTCACGGTTGCGGTGGCGCTGGTGTAGCCGGTCGAGGCGGCGGTGATCGTGTGGTTGCTGAAGCTGCCGGTCGCGGGCGCGGTGTAGGTGAATTCGGCGGTGGAGATCGCCGGGCCGGTGGCTGCGGTGGTCAGCGGGGAGCCGGTGACGGTGCCGCCGGCGGTGGCGGTGATCGTCACCGTTTTGGCGGCGAGGTTGGAGATGACGTTGCCGACGCTGTCGCTGATCGCGGCCTTTGCTTTGACGGTTCCGGAGTTGCCGAGCGAGGTGATGGCGCAGCTGAAGTAGCAGGGGGAGCCGATCGTCCCGGCGCTGGCTTTGACTTCGAGCAGGGCGACGCGGTTGGCGGCGCCGGCAGAGACCGTCAGCACCACGGCGGCCGCGGTCGAGATCGTGCCGTCGCTGGCGGTGACGTTGGCCGTCTCGACCTTGTTCAGTTTGGTGAAGCCGTTTTTCGAGGAGGCCGGCGTGGCGACGCCGTTGGTGAAGGTGAGCGCCGTCGCCGTCCCGAAGTTGACCACGGTGCCGGCGGCGTTGACCACCGTCGGCAGGGCCCCGCTGGGGCTCGCCGTGGCGCCGGCGAAGGTGATGTTCTTCGAGCCGGTGTATCCGGTGGCGGTGTTGCCGTAGGTGTCCTGGGCGGTCGTCGTCAGGTTGAAGCCGGTCGCCGCCACCGGCGTCAGCGTCGAGGAGCTGAGGACGAGCTTGGTCGCCGTTGCGGCCGCCACGGTGACGGTCACCGCCGTCGGGGTGGTGATCGCCCCTTCGGTCGCTTTGACGGGGGTCGAGCCGCTCTTGTAGAGCTTCATCCCGCCGCCGTCGGCTTCGCTGGCTTTGGCCACTCCGGCGGTGAATTCGACCCCGGTGGCTGCGCCGAAGGCGACGTCGGCGCCGGTCGAGTCGCTGACCGTCGGAGTGTTGCCGTTGGGGCTGGCGGAGGCGCCGGAGAAGACGAGGCTGTGGACGCCGGTGTATGAGGTCGCGGTGTTGCCGTAGGTGTCCTGGGCCGTGGTCGTCAGGTTGTCGACGACGCCCGCCCCCGGCGTCGCCGAGTCCGCCGCGAGGACGAATTTGGAGGCGGCGGCGGCGCTGACGGTGATCGTCGGGGGGCTGGGGGTGGTGATCGACCCCTCGGTGGCGACGATGCTGGCAGTACCGGACTGGTAGAGCCGGAGCACGCCGTTTTTGGTCGAGGAGATGGTGGCGACGCCGGTGGTGAAACTGATCGCCGTCGCGGTGCCGAAGTTGGTCGCAGTCCCTGAGCTGTTGGAGACGGTCGGTTTGGTGCCGCTGGGGGCGGCGTTGGCGCCGGAGAAGATCAGCGAGTGCGAGCCGGTGTAGGTGGTGACGGTGTTGTTTTTTTCGTCCTTGGCGGTAATCGTCAGGTTGCTCGAGCCGCCGGCGGTGATGCTCGCCGCGCTGGCCGCGACGGTGAAGGCGACGACGGTTCCGACCGTGATTTTCGCCGTTTTGCCGCTGCTGGTCGCTTCCCAGGTGCGCCAGACGGCGGTCAATTCATAGGTGTGTTCGCCGATCGGAACGGCGCCGTCGACGCAGGTTGTGACGGCCCCCGGTGCCGGTTTGCCGGGACAGTTGCCGGCTGGTTCGCCGCCGTCGCGGGTGACGTAGTAGCTCACCGGGCCTTCGCCGGGGGGCGTTACTGCGCTCCAGGTGAGGGTGACGGCCCCACCCGAGGCCGGGGTCGCGGCGGTGATCGTCGGCGCGGTCAGTTTCGTGACCGCGGCGGCGGCGTTGCCGGTGCCGTTGGCAGAGAAGTAGGCGACCGCGCTGCCGACGAGGAGGACGGCCGCCACGGCCACCGCGAAACCCGCGACGCCGCTGAGGCGGGCGCGCTTCATCCGCGGGCCTCACCGCTGAAGAGCAGGTCGACGCTGGTGCCCTGGCAAGCGTTCTGGTCGATCGGCAGTTCGCGCAGCGCCACGGTGGGCGCGGCCGTGCTCGGCAGGCTGACGGCTCCCCCCGGGGGGAGCGTCAGCGGCGCCGCCGGCGTCAGGCTCGCGGCGGTGACGGCGAAGTTCGGGTCGCCGGGGCAGTCCGGGTGCTGCGGGGCGACGGCGACGCTGATGCTGGTGACTTCGATCGGCACCGGGTTGGGGTTGCCGATCCGGACCGGCAGCGGCTGGGGAGGGGCGCCCGGCATCAGCTCCTCGAGCGAGCCCCCTTGCGGCTCGATCGTCAGCTCCTTCGGCTCGAGCTGGGACCATCGGTAGTGCGCCGCTGGACCCGGCCGGCCCCGTGGGCTGAGGGCGCGGACGGCGAAGGCGTGATCGCCCGAGTTGAGCCGGGGGAGGACGAAAGGCGAGGGACAGCCGTCCCAATCGCCTCCGTCGAGTCGGCACTGGAAGCGCCGCCACTTGGTCGCAGGCGGAGCGGGGTGGCTGGGCTCTGGACGCCCGGTGCCGGGCTGCGTCGGCGGCGCCGTGACGTGAAAGCGGAACTGGTAACCGTCGCCAACGACGGTCGCGGGCGGCACTTCGATGAAGCGCGGCCGCGGCGGCGCCTGGCTCTTGCTGCGGGCGGGAGACCCGGCTTTACCCGACTTCAGCCGCATGACGTCGGAACGAGTAGCGGCGTAGGCGACGCTGCCGAGGCAGGCGGTCGCGACGACCAGGGCGATGATCGCCCTGGTCGCACGGGAGCTCCCGTTATGCCGACCCCATGGCATTGCGCCGCTTCTGGTCGCCTAGTTGCTCGAGAGCGCGAGGGTGAGTTCGGCGCCCTGACAGGCGTTCTGGTTGACGCCGGTGTCGTTCATCGTCAGCGTGCCTTTCGGCGTCACGGCCTGTCCGTTCCCGGACGGGAAGGTGGCGTTGACGGCGACGGCCGGCATCGAGAAGTCGGGGCTGCCGCCGGTGATGACCGCGCTGCAGGTCGAGTGGCCAGCGTCGACGGTGATGCCGGTCAGGGTGATCGTCCCGACCCGCTGCGCCCCGCTGGATGGGTTGTCGACGGTGAAGGAAACCTGCGATGAGGAACCGGGGTAGAGGTTGCCGGCGACGGTTCCTTTCAGGGTGATCGCTGAGCTGGTGCCGACTTTCGCGGTGGCAGTTCCCGAGCCGGTGCTCGTGAAGTAGGCGTAGGCGACGGCGGCGACGGCCAGGACAGCGATGCTGGAGAGCGCGACCAGCGCCCGTTTACTGGTGAGGTGGTGCATGGGGTCTCTTTCGTTCGGTGGCGAGCGCGGACGCTCTGGATTCCCGCTTACATCGACAATCCGTCCAACCGACTTAAGTTCGGTATTCCGCTGTTTGCCAGTCTGGACAACGGCGACGATACGTCCTCTACAGATTGGATTTTTTGAACGTGAAGGGCCGCTTCGGTCCGGGTTCCTGGCGCCGAGCCTGCGCATCATCGCCCGCCTTGCAGCGGAGCTGAAGATCGTTTAGGAAGGCGAGAGGGGACCGAGGCCCGGATGCGGTTCCCCCTTGCTGCGAAGTGACGCCGGTTCTAGCGCCCCTTCGGGTTCGGCATCTTGAAGCAGCCCTGAGAGCTGGTGACGTTGGTGCCCTCCTCGCCCGAGTTCACCATTCGGGCGGCGCTGCGCACCTCGATTTCCAACAGCTCTTCCCGGGCGCGTTCGTGCGCCTCGAGCGCTTCCCGCAATCCCTCCTGATCCAGTACCAGCGGCGTGCGGGTGAGGTGGAACTTGTCGTCAGCCCCGATCACCCCGGCGCGGGCGGAGTCGACGAAGTCGTCGAGCATCTTTTGCATGATTTCGCAGAGGATGCTCTCGGCCACCATCGGGTCGAGCTCGTCCCACTCCTCGACATCGATCAGGTGGCGCTCGGTCGCCCGGTAGAAGTGCTCGAGAGCTCCGCGAACCGGTCGGGTGCTGACCAGCTCGGCGCATTCGAACTCGACCAGCTGTTTGGTGTGGTAGCTGACGTTGGACAGCTCCTCCTCGAGCTCCCTTGCCATTTCCGCGGGGCTCGCAGTGCGATCGGCAAGGATGCGAAGGACCGACGCCCGCAACGGGTGACTCATCGCTTTGATCCGGTTCTCGGTGGCTTTGCGTCGCTGCGTTTTCGTCGACATTTGCTCTTCCTTATCGAGGGGCTGATTACTGGCGAGGGCTTGATCGTATCCGCTGAATAGACATCGTGTAAAAAATCTTCGCGTGTTGCTGGAATCCAATCTATTGGTGGAACTAGCTCCACTAAAACCCGGTCTCTAGCTCACATAGCCAGAGCCGGGGAGGAGGTGAATTGGATGGATCTCCACACCGAGCGCGTGGCGCCCCTGGATTCGATCGCCAAGGGCAGCTAGCCACCAAGCCACCCAATAGGGGGTCGGCCCTCGCCTGGGGGGCCGGCCCTTCTGTTTCCCCGTCGCTACAGACCGGGCGGGTGACGGGCGACGAAGCCGGCGGTCGAGGCGGTGGCGAGGTGCCAGCGGGGGCCGGTCCCTTGTTCGGCGCCGACGGTGTCGAAGCGCAGGCCGGCGATCTCGACGAAGGCGTGCCCGGCGTTGGCGTAGACGGTTATCCACCTGCCGCGCCCGGGTGCGCCCCAGCGCATCAGGTCGCCGGAGGCGAGCGGCCGCGGAATCAGGCCGCCACCGAAGAGGGCGAAGCTGACCGCGCCGGAGCAGTCGTAGGAGTCGTCGTAGAAAGAGCCATGGCCGCCGCCCCATACATAGGGGCGTCCAACGATCGTGTTGGCGGCGTTGATCGCACCCTGGACCGCTTCCGGCGCCCGCGGTGGGGCAAGCGCGACCCCGGTGAGGAGGATTGCCGTCGAGCCCGGGTCGGTTCCGCTTCGCCGGTGGGCGAAGATCTCGGCGCGGCTGACCCCCGAGGAGCTGTGGGGGACATGGGTGCCGTTGCTGCCCGCCGAGGCGGGCGGAAGCGACGTCGGGTCGGCGGCGATTTCCTCGGCGCTCGGCAGCTTCACTCTCCTCGCCGGCTGGGCCCGGCCGGCCGGGGCGGCTTCGATCTCGTGGCGGGCTTCGACCATCGCCAAGCCGCCGCTCAACGCGGTCACGGCATGGTCGCCGCCGCTGGCGCCGAGCAGTGCGATCGTCACCTGGAGGACTGCTGTCGTCGAACCCATCGCCGTTGCAAGACTACGTGGGCGTGAAACTCCTGCTGGTTCCGCTGGCGATCCTCGCCTTCATGCTCTTCCTCCTCGTCCTCGGGGCGATCGGCCTGGCCATCGCCTTCGCCGTCATCTACGTCGTCGGGGGAGCCTGGCGCCTGGTTTCCGGCGGTCGCCGGCGCCATCGCTGATTTCTTGCTGCGCCGCCGTTTGCGCCTCCTCATAACGGGAAAAACTTCTCTAAGGGAAGGGAAATTCAACGGAGAGAGGTGTTGGGGCGATGGCCCAGCTGACCAAGCGGAAAAGCGACCGCAACCGGTCGAAATCGAAAGCCTCCCAGGGCAAACAGAAAAAATCGGTACGGCAGAGCACCGAGGGCAGCGGGCGCAACAAAAGCCCGACCCCACAGAAGGAAAAACAGGGCTCTGACGGCGACGGGCAGAAAGGCAGGAGTCGCAACCAGGGTGACGACAAGACCGTGCCGGAGCGGATGTATGAGGACTACACGGTCATCGATCCGGGCGAAATCAGCGACACCGACGAGCCCGACGTCGTCGTCGATATCCCCGTCGTCAAAGTGGACGAGATCCACTTCGAGCTTGACGACCTCCAGGCCCGGGTCGCGCTGCACGCGGAAGTTCTCGATCTGGTCAAACTGAGCGTCGGTGTCCACGTCGAGCTCGGCAAGGTCGAGCTCGACATCAAAGGAGTGGAAGCGCAGGTGCTCTTGCGGGCGCGACTCGACCACGTCACCGCGATCATCGACCGGGTTCTGACCACCCTCGACCGCAACCCCGACGTGCTGAAGAGCATCGGCAAGACGCTCGAGCCGGTCGGCGAGGGCGCAGGGAAAGCGGTCGGCGAAGTCGGCGAGGGTGCGAACAAAGCGGTTGGTCAGATCGGCGAAGGCGCCGGCAGCGCGGTCGAGGACGTCGGCCAGGGCGCCGAGGGCGCCGTCAAAGACGTCGGCAAAGGTGCCGGGGGAGCGGTCGAAGACGTTGGCGGCGGAGCTGGCAAAGCGGTCGGGGAGGTCGGCGAGGGCGCCGGGCAGGCCGCCGGCGGTCTCGGCCAAGGAGCCGGCGCGCTCGGCGGTCTGGCGAGCCTGGCCAGCGGGGGAGGCAACGGCGGTGGAAACGGCGGCGACGGTGGCGGCAACGGCGAAGGGGGTTCAGGCGGTTTCGCCAAACAGATCGCCAAGCTGGTTGCCAAAGAAATCGGCGCCGCAGCGACGGACGAGGCCAAAGAGCTTGGCCTGGCCGCGACGCACAAGGCGATGGAGCTGGGCGAGCGGCGGCGACAGCGGCGGGCGGAGAAGCACAACGCCACCGCCGCCGCGCTGCGCAGGGCCGAGGAGCAAGGCGTCGACATCGACGATGTCGAAGGCACCGGAGCCGAAGGGCGTGTCACCGTCCACGACGTCGAGAAGGCGGCGGCCGCATGAGCGGCCGTCGTCCCGACCTCGACCTGTTCACCTCCGTCAAGGCGAAGGAGGTCAAGTTCGGGCGGGTGCCGGAGAGGAGGAAGGTCACCTACTACGGCGAGCCCGGCCACGACACCGACGCCGAGGTCGAGCGGGAGAACATTCCTGAGGAGCCCGAGGCCGGCGTCACGTATCGCGACGTCAAAGTCGACTGGTCGGTGAAGCAGCGGATCGTCCACCCGACTGACGCCGAGGACGAGAAAGCCGTCGCCGACGACGAAGACGAGAAGAAGAAGGAGTAGCGAGGTTTCGGTTCACGGCCGCGCGTCCCGTGCGCGCGGCCGCAGCCATCCTCCTCAGGGCCTGCCCGGTTCAGCGCCTCGCGGTGAGTCCCTGCAGAACGACCTCGATCGGGGAGCGGTGCTTGCCGTTTTTCCCCGACGCGGCGGTCTCGAGACCGCCTGCAATCTCGCTTACCTGTGCGCTGAGGGTCCCAACCCCCTTGGCCGCCTTGGCGACGTCCTTGGAGTCCACCTTGATCTTCGGTGCCTTGATCTTCGGCCTCCGCGCCATCGCCTTGCCGAGCCCGTTCCTTTTGCCTCCCTTGGAGGCGGCCAGAGCGAGACCACCAGCGGCTCCAGCTACGGCCGCTCCACTGGCGACGAGCGGGACTTTCGCTTTGCTTGCGGCTTTGCCAACGCTTCTACCGGCGCTTTTGGCTTTGTCGCCGACGCCCCCAACGGCGTTGCGGACGGCGTCGACGTTCGAGCTTTTGCTCGAAGAGCCGTTGCTCGAGGGCGATTTCCTCGATTTGCTGCTCGTTTTCGAGGCGGTGGCGCCGTTGCTCGAACTGCGCGCTTTGCTGCTTGCCGATTTCGGTTTACTGGCCGACTTCGGTTTGGCTTTCGATGCTTTCGATTTCGACGATTTCGACGTCGGTTTCGATGATTTGGGCGTCGATTTCGCTTTCGACGTAGATCGCTTTTTCGATTTGGCTTTCGTCTCGGCCATCGTTCCTCTCTCCTCGGAGTTGTTCCCTCGTTGATCCGTGACTGGTCTCAATGGATCGGGTACCCGATCCATTGCAGGGAAATCAGCATGGACGGATGGGGGCGAGACTTTTCACCACCTCGAAGGCGCTGCCGGGGATCCGCTTCAGCCGGTCCAGGCTCTCGTCGTCCCAACGACGGTCGCTGGTCCCGGAGAAGAACCAGTTGGAGCCGTTGTCGGCGACGATCAGGCCGTAGCGCTTCATCGCCGTCGCGATCGTCTTCGCCGCGCCGCTGAAACCGCCGAGGCCGTAGCCGGCCCTCAGGCGCAGCCGCAGGCCCATCGGCGGTGCGCTCGGCCTCGGAGCTGTCGCCGGCGCAGTGCGAGGCGGGGTGGACCCAGGCGTTGCGGGTGCTCTCGACGGTGACGCGGATCGCGTGGTCGAGCTGGCCGGAGGCGACCTCGTCGTAGCGGACGAGGCCGGGGAAGATCGGCAGGCCGGCGGCGTCGGCGGAGGTCCAGCCCTCGGGGCGGCGGGCAGCGGAGCGCAGGTCCCAGGCGGTGCCCGAGTCGGCGTTCCAGTGCGGCCGTGGCTTGGCGACGTAGAAGGCGCGGTAGAGCTCGTAGAGCCTGCAGCCGGCGCGGTCGACGACGAGCACGTGGCGGTCGCCGTCGCTGTTGCTGCCGCCCTCGACCGGGGCGCCGGCCGGGATCGGGAAGGGCCCGGGGTCGCTCTCGTCGCCGTAGGCCGTGTAGTGGACCGGGAGCATCCGGTGTCCGGCGCCGACCACCGAGTAGGGAAACCCGTAGGCGCGCGGCGAGCCGAAGTCGGGGTGCAGGCTGTCGCCGCCGTGGGCGTTGATGTAGGCGATGTAGGCGTTCGAGCGCGGGTCCCGCGGCGCCTCGGAGATGTCCTGGTTCCAGGCAGCCTCGGTCGGAAGCGAGGGAGCGCGGGGCGAGAGCGACGCCGGTGGGTCCGGGAAGACCAGGCAGGGGGAGAGGTCGGGATAGGGCCCGACGGCTGAGGCGGACGAGGCGATCAGAACAACCGCAATCAGCGCGCCAGCGAGCCCCACGGCCATTGTCCTGTTCCTTTTTGGCCCTATGGACCCACAAGGAACAGGTGAATCGCATTGCCCTGTCATCGGGCGGGTTTTTCCGGGCTCTCGCGGACCGTCAACCGGCCGATCTCCAGCTCCTCGATCTCGAGTCGCTTCACGGCGAGGCGGCCGATTGTTGCCTTGCCGATCGTCAGGCGGCCGACGCTGAGCCGGCCGATCGCGAAGCCGCCGACCGCGGCGGCGCCGACGGCGAGGGCGCCGATCGCCAGCGCGCCGCGGGCCTCCACCCCGAGTGCCGTGGCTCGTGGCTTGGCGAGCTTCATCCCGCTCAGGCTAGCCTGACGCCCCGATGAGCCTGGACGAGCGTCCGACCCTGCTGGCGGTTCAGCACGTGCCGTGGGAGGGGCCGCACCGGATCCTCGATGCCTGTGGGGCGCTACGCGTGCAGACGGTGAAACCGCTCGCGGGCCAGCCGTTACCCGGCCACGACGGGGTCGCCGGCGCCGTGTTCATGGGCGGGCCGATGAACGTCGACGAAGTGGAGCGCTTCCCGGCGCTCACCGCCGAGCGTGAGTGGCTGGCCGAGGCGGTGGAGCGAGGGATGCCGGTGCTCGGCATCTGCCTCGGCGCGCAGGTGCTGGCACGGGCCCTCGGGGCCGAGGTGCGGGCGGGGGACGGACCGGAGGTCGGCTTCGCTCCGGTCGACGTCGTCAACCCCGCCGATCCACTGCTCGGCGGACTCGCTCCCCAGAGTCGAGGTTCTCCACTGGCACGGCGACCTCTTCGACCTGCCCGACGGCGCCGAGCACCTCGCCTCCTCCGAGCGGACGCCGTGCCAGGCCTTCCGCACCGGCAACGCCTGGGGCGTTCTCTTCCACCCCGAGGCCGACTACGCCCTGGTCGAGGCTTGGTTGGAGGTACCGACGATGGTCACGGAGGCCGTGGCGGCGCTGGGCGAGGAAGGGACCCACGCCTTGCCGAAGCGCGCGAGTGAGCTGGAGGCGACCCTGACCCAGCGGACCGCGCCGGGCTTCGCTGCGTTCGCTGAAATCGTCGCCGGCGGGTAGGAAGGCGCCATGGAGATCTGCCTGATGGTCGAGGGCCAGGAGGACGTGACCTGGGAGGACTGGCTGGCGCTCGCCGCCGCCTGCGAAGAGCACGCGGTTGGGACGATGTTCCGCTCCGACCACTACCTCTCGGTCGACGACAGGCGCGAGCGCGGCTCGCTCGACGCCTGGGGGACGATCGCCGCGCTCGGCGCCGTCACTCGGAAGCTGCGGCTGGGGACGATGGTCTCGCCGGCGACCTTCCGCCACCCCGCCGTGCTGGCGAAGGCGGCGGTCACCGCCGACCACGTCTCCGGTGGCCGGGTGGAAGTCGGGATCGGCGCCGGCTGGTGGGAGCGCGAGCACGAGCTCTACGGCTTCGAGCTGCCGCCGATCGGGCCGCGGATGGAGGCGCTGGAAGAGCAGATGCAGATCGTCCGCGGCCACTGGGGCGAGGGCCGTTTCGACTTCGACGGGGAGCACTACTCGGCGCGCGAACTGGACGCGCGGCCGAAGCCGGTGCAGCAGCCGCTGCCGCTGATCCTCGGCGCCAAAGGCGGGCCGCGGAGCCTGCGGCTGGGGGTCCGCTGGGCCGACGAGTACAACACGGTGATGGCGACCGCCGAGGAGATCGCCGACCTCCGCCGCCGCCTCGACGAGGCCTGTGAAAAGGATGGGCGCGACCCGGCGACCCTGCCGCTCTCGATGATGACCGGCTGGCTGGTCGGCGCCGATCGCGACGACCTGCTGCGCCGCGCCTCGCATCTGGCCCGGTGGAAAGGCGAGAGCGACGACGGCGAGGCGTTCATCGCCGGCCTGCGCGAGAGCACGGTCTGCGGCACCGCCGAGGAGGCGATCGAGCAGCTGCGCGAGCTCGAGGCGGCGGGCCTCGCCCGGATCATGGGACAGCACCTGCTCCACCGCGACCTCGACGCGGTCGCGCTGATGGGGCGGGAGATCGCCCCCGCGCTGCGCAGCGGGGGCTCGACTCCCGATTGAGTAAGCACCGGCCCGGACGCCTCTCCGCCGTGGCGGTTGGTCGTCAAACCCAGCGGGAACCGGATCTTGCTGGGGGAAGCCTCCGGTGAAAGCCGCTGGGATCCGGGTCGGCGCTGTATGCCGCAAATACCCCGGGAACCGGCGACTAACCGGGCTCTGGAGTGCCGTAAATCGCGCGCAGCCAAATGTCCACGAGGACATCGAGCACCCGCTCGTCCTCCAGTGATGGGGACTCGCCGGCGAAGGTCGCGTACTGGACCCGCTCGTTCATCTGCACCAGGGCGATCGCCAGGTCACGGGCCGGCTGACCGGGAGGGGCGGCGCCGCGGGCGCGCTCGGCCTCGATCACCGCGGTGGCGTCGGTGACCCAGCCCTCCATCACCTGCCCCCAGAGACCGCGGGCTTCGGAGTTGGTCGGCCGCAATTCGGCTGCCGCCAGCGCAACCGTCCGGCGCGAGCGGAAGGCGCCGTAGAGATCCTCGAGCGCCCGGCGCAGGCCGGCGCGCGGGTCTCCCTGCGCCAGGGTGGCGAGTGCCTCTTCGCGGCTGCCGGCCGCGGCGGCGACGAGACGGTCGACGATCGTCAGCACCACCGCGTCCTTGGAGGGGAAGTAGAAGTAGAAGGTGGGACGGGAGATGCCGGCGCCCTTGGCGAGGTCGTCGACGGAGATCTCGCTCAGCGGCCGGTCCTCGAGCAGCCGTTCGGCGGTCTCCAGGATCGCCCGCTCGCGGTCGTCGCCGCTGGCGCGGGTCGCGCGGCGGCCGCGGCCTTTGGGAGCGGCGGCGGGAGCCGGCTTGGCTTCGGGAGCGGCTGCCATACGCCTCACGATACACTGCGTTGAGAGAATCGACAAGTTGTTGACGCAATCGACACCGTGTTGATACAGTTCGCCCCGTGAGCAAGCGCGTGATCATCACCGGCGCCGCCAGCGGCATCGGCGAGGCGACCGCCAAGGCGCTGCGTGAGCGCGGCGCCGAGGTCGTCGGGCTCGACCTCAAGGGCGAGGACGACATCGTCGTCTGCGACGTCACCGACCAGTCTTCCGTCGACGCCGGCGTTGCCGCCGCGGTGAAGCGGCTGGGGGGCGGGCTCGACGCGCTCGTCAACTGCGCCGGCATCGGCCTGCCGCAGAGCGCCGCCGAACGGCCCGGCCCCGACGCGCTCCGCGTCATCGACGTCAACCTGCTCGGCACCTGGCGGGCGACGGCCGCGGCGCTGCCGGCGCTGCGCACCTCCCACGGCCGCGTCGTCAACATCTCCTCCGGCCTCGCCCACATCGCGGTGCCCTTCGCCACCGCCTACGGCGCCAGCAAGCGCGGCGTCGTCGGCTACTCCGAGCAACTGCGCTCGGAGGTCGGCGACGAGATCACAGTCACCACCGTCTACCCCGGCTACATCCGCACCCCGATCCACGACGCCAGCCAGAGCGCCGGCATCGGCCTCGAGGGGATGGTGCCGCCGGAGCCGCTGAGCGCGGCGGTCGAGACGATCGTCCGCGCCCTCTACGGCAAGCCCACCCGCGATCTCGCGACGACCAGGCGCGCCGCTCGCGCCTACGCGGCGCTCCGCTTCGTCCCCAAAGGCCTGGTCGAGCGGGGGATCCGCCGCCAGATGCGCGCCGGCGCCAGGCGCGGCCTCTTCAAATCAACCCCGATGACGAGCGATCTCCTCGCTCGCCTCAACCGTTAGCCAGGAGATCTCCCCATGTCAGACCAATCCCGCGAGCATGTCGACGTCCTGATCGTCGGCGCCGGCCTCTCCGGCATCGGCGCCGGCGCCCACCTGCAGCGGAACTGCCCGGGAAAGACGTACGCGATCCTCGAGTCCCGTGAGGCGATCGGCGGCACCTGGGACCTCTTCCGCTATCCCGGCATCCGGTCGGACTCGGACATGTACACGCTCGGGTACTCGTTCAAGCCGTGGCGCGACCAGGACTCGATCGCCGCCGGCGAGAAGATCCGCAACTACATCCGCGAGACGGCGCGCGAGTACCGGGTCGAGGACAAGATCCGCTTCGGCCACAAGGTCGTCTCCGCCGAGTGGTCGAGCGAGGACGCGCTGTGGACCGTGCGGGCCGAGCACGGGGGGAGACGGTCGAGCTGACCTGCGACTTCTTCTACGGCTGCACCGGCTACTACCGCTACGACGAGGGCTACACGCCCGAGTTCCCCGGCGGCGAGCGCTTCGGCGGGCAGATCGTCCACCCGCAGCACTGGCCCGAGGACCTCGACTACCAAGGCAAGCGCGTGGTCGTGATCGGCAGCGGCGCCACCGCGGTGACGCTGATCCCGGCGATGGCGCCGGAGACCGAGCACATCACGATGCTGCAGCGCTCCCCCGGGTACGTGGTCACCCTGCCCGCCCAGGACCCGGTTGCCAAGGCGCTGCGTCGGGTGCTGCCCGCCAAGGCCCAGTACGCGATCACCCGCTGGAAGAACGTCCTCACCCAGATGGCCTTCTACCAGCTCTCGCGCCGGGCGCCGGGCTTCACCCGGAAGCTGATCCGGCGTGGGGTGGAGCGCCAGCTGCCGGCGGGCTACGACGTCGACCGCGACTTCGAACCGCGCTACGACCCCTGGGACGAGCGCGTCTGCCTGGTGCCGGGCGGCGACCTCTTCAAGACGCTGGGATCCGGGCGCGCCGAGGTGGTCACCGACACGATCGAGACCTTCACCGAGAAGGGGCTGAAGCTGTCCTCGGGACGCGAGCTCGAGGCCGACATCATCATCACCGCGACCGGGCTCAACTTGCTGGTGCTCGGAGGGATCGAGATCAAGGTCGACGGCGAGCGCAAGGAGTTCAAGAACCTCGTCGGCTACAAGGGGGCGATGTTCGGCGGGGTGCCCAACATGGCGCTCGCCCTCGGCTACACCAACGCCTCCTTCACCCTCAAGTGCGACCTCGTCTCCCAGTACATGTGCCGCCTGCTCAACCACATGGACGCCCGCGGCTACAAGGTCGCGATGCCGCGCGATCCCGGCCCCGGCCTGGCCCGCGAACCCTTCATCGACCTCAAGTCCGGCTATGTCCTGCGCTCCCTCGACCAGCTGCCGATGCAGGCCGAGACCCACCCCTGGCGCCTGCACCAGAATTACGCCCGCGACCTCCGCCTCTTCAAGCACGGCCCGATCGACGACGAGATCACCTTCTCTCGCGGGCCGGCCGCCAAGGCCGCCCCGAACGAGCAGAGCGACGGCGTAGCGGCCGTCGCCTAGGAGCCGGTGGCAGCCGTGGAGACCGCGCTGCAGGAGACCGCGACCCGCGGCGGCGGCTCCCTCGATCCGGCCGACGCGGCCGCGCTGCCGGCGCCGCCGCTCGTCCAGCTGGCGCCGCTGCCGCAGCTGCTGCGCTTCAACCAGCGCCAGATCGAGTTCGTCTTCGGCGCCCGGCGGCGGCTGGGGGACGTCTTCGCCATTCGCACGCCCGAGCCGCAGCCGCTGGTGATCACCAACCTCCCCGACGACGTCCGCTCGCTCTTCACCGCGAAGCCCGAGGAGGCGCCGTCGATGGCGGCCGAGTCGCCGCTGCGGCCGATCGTCGGGCCGGACTCGGTCCTGACCTCGCTCGGCGAGCGCCACATGCGCCAGCGCAAGCTGCTGCTGCCGCCGTTCCACGGCGAGGCGATCGAGCACTACACGGCGGCGATCGCCGAGGCGGCCGAGCGGGAGATCGACAGCTGGCCGGTCGGCCGCCCCTTCGCGCTGGCCCCGCGCATGCAGGCGATCACGCTCGACGTGATCATGGCCGGAATCTTCGGGATCGACGGCCAGCCGGCGCCGCTGAGCAGCGAGGGGCGGCTGCGCTCGACGATCAAGGGCCTGGTCTGGCTCTCGACCAAGCCGATCGCCCAGGTCGCCGAGCTGATGAACGTCCGCCGCGAGGAGCCGGTCGGCATCACCCGCCTCGGGCGGGCGCTGCTCGATCGCCGCATGGACGCGGTGATCGCGACGCGGCGGCGGGAGGACCTGGGCGAGCGCCACGACATCCTCTCGCTGTTGCTGCAGGCCCGCGGCGAGGAGGGCGAGCCGCTGACCGACGCCGAAATCCGCGACGAGCTGATCACCCTGGTGCTGGCCGGCCACGAGACGACCGCCAACTCCCTCGCCTGGGCCTGGGAGCGCCTGGTCCGCACTCCCGATGCGCACGCGCGCCTGGTCGCGGCGGTCCGCTCCGGCGACGGGGCGGAGGAGGCGGTCGAGGCGACGATCACCGAGACGATGCGCTCGCGGCCCGTGGTGCCGATCGTCGGCCGTCGCGTCAAGCTGCCCTGGCAGCTGGGCGACTACGCCGTCCCGGCCGACACCCCGGTCCTGATCAGCATCCTCCTCCTCCATCACCGCGAGGACCTCTACCCGGAGCCCTTCGCCTTCCGCCCCGAGCGCTGGCTCGACCGCAAGCCGGGGACCTACGAGTGGCTCCCCTTCGGCGGCGGCATCCGCCGCTGCCTCGGCGCGGCGCTGGCGATGGCCGAGCAGCGCGTGGTCCTCGAAGCGATGGCCCGCCGCCTCGACCTCGAAGCCGCCGACCCCGAGCCCGAGCGAGCCCTCCACCGCAACGTGACGATGATCCCCCGCCACGGCGCCCGCGTAGTCATCCGCTCCCGCGCCTGAGCGTCCACCGCCGACTCCTTCAGCCGTTAGCGTGGAGCGAGTGAGACGAGTAAGGAAACCAAGGAAGGGAGCCAGATGGCAACTCAGACCAAGGTCATAAGCGGCACCGACTTCATCACTGTGGCGACGCAGGATTACGAGCGGGCCGCCAGGTTCTACGGCGAGACGCTGGGCCTCGAGTTCTCGAAGCGCTGGGGGAGCATGCCCGCGGGCGAGTTCGAGACCGGGAACCTGACGATCGCCTTGATGCAGTCGGACGCCTTCGGCATCGAGTTCCGCCCCAACAACCATCCGATCGAGTTCCACGTCGACGACTTCGAGGCCGCCAAGGCGGAGCTGGGATCGCGCGGCGTCGAGTTCAAAGGGGACAGCCTCGATTCCGGCGTCTGCCACCAGGCCTTCTTCAACGACCCGGACGGCAATGCCCTGGCCATCCACCATCGTTACGCGCCTGCAGCAGGGGCCGAGAACGCTTGACGGACATTTCGCCGGCGCCCGCCTGGCTCCCAACCACCGGCCCGCCAAGCTAAATTGGGTCTAGCGAGGTGGCTGTAGCTCAGCTGGTAGAGCTCCGCGTTGTGGTCGCGGCGGTCGCGGGTTCGAATCCCGTCAGCCACCCCTCTTGAAGTTGATGGCAGTGGGCGGTTGGGGTCCCGTGGAGGTGGCATGGCCGACCCCGCTTTTGTCAGGCAGCAACCGCCTGAACGGGGAGCTGGATCTGCGGCACTAGTCAATTTCGGATGAACGCCTGATTCTCCACCCCTGCACTAAACCCGGCAGCTAGCCAGTTAGAAGCCGGTGACGGCCTGGGGAATGCACATTCTTCAGCGTCGGCTCTCATGGCGAGAACCTGGCTAGTCGAGTTCGACAGCGATGCCGTCGTTGACATCGAGGACGTGAAGTCGCGAGGGGATCGAAAGGCGGTCTTCAACGTGGTGCAGAAGTTGAAGGATCTTGGGCCGGATCTGCCGTCGCCGCATATGAAGTCGCTGAAGGGCGAGGCAGATCTGTTTGAGCTGCGGCCAAGGCAAGGAGCTTGCGAGGCGCGACCGATCTATGTACGGATCGGCGACCGGTTCGTCATTCTCGCCGTCGCGGCCAAGAAGAAGAACTTCGACCGGGCGGTTGCGAATGCCACTCAGCGCTTCGAGCTTCGCCGTTGACATTGATAACATTTCTATTATCATTTCCTGGCGATGGCGCGGACTGGCAAGAAGAACTTCGACTCACTGGTTGCGGAAGAGCAGCTAAGGGACCCCAGCTTCAAGGCAGAGTGGCAGCGGCTCGCTCCGGCTCGTGAGTTCGCGGCGACTCTTCTGCGGTACCGGGCAGAGCACAAGCTGAGCCAGCGGGCGCTGGCTGGGAAGCTCGGAGTGTCTCAGCCGCGGATCGTCAAGCTCGAGTCCGGGGAGCACAATCCTGAGATCGACACGATCATCAACGCTGTGCGGCGACTGGGGATCGAGTTCGTGCTCGACGTCTCTCCGTCCGACCGGAAGCCGTTGCTGGTCACCGCTCGCGCGCAGAAGCAGGGGACCATCGCGCACGACGACGTCTCGGTCGTTGCGGCCTCTTCGCTGGCAACTTAAACCGGCTGCAGCGCAGGAGTGACGGTGTACGGTGGTCTCCAATGGAGACGGTCCTGGTCAGTGGTGGGTCGGGGTTCCTTGGTGGGCGGTGCGTGGTTGAGTTGCTGCGTCGCGGCTATGGGGTGCGGACTACGGTGCGCGACCTTGCCAAGGAAGAGGAGGTGCGGGCGCGGGTGGGGTCCGAGGTCGAGGCCGGCGACCGGCTTGCGGTGTTGGCGGCGGACCTGCGCTCCGATGAGGGGTGGGCGGAGGCGGTTGCCGGCTGCGAGTACGTGCTGCATGTCGCTTCGCCGTTTCCGGCCGCTCAGCCTAAGGACCCCGATGAGCTGATCGTGCCGGCGCGGGAGGGAACGCTGCGGGTGTTGCGGGCGGCCCTGGACGCCGGGGTCCGCCGGGTCGTCGTCACCTCCTCGGTGGCGGCTGTGCGTGGAAGCGTTGAGTCCGCTTCGGCGCCTCTGACCGAGGCTGATTGGACGGACCCCGGCTATCCCAAGCTGACGCCTTACGCGCGTTCGAAGACGATCGCCGAGCGGGCGGCCTGGGACTTTGTGCGGGAGCGTGGCGTGGAGGAGAAGCTGGCGGTGGTCAACCCCGGCGCGATCCTCGGCCCGGTTCTCGGCGGCGAGAGCTCCAGCTCCCTGGCCCTTGTCGAGCGGTTGCTGAACGGCATGCCGGGGATTCCGCGGATCGGGTTCAGCGTCGTCGACGTGCGCGACGTCGCCGATCTGCACATCCTGGCGATGACCGCTGCCGAGGCCGGCGGCGAGCGCTACCTCGCGGTCGCCCGCTTCCAGTGGATGGCCGACGTCGCCGCGGTCCTGCGCGAGCGCCTTGGGCCGGAGGCGGCGAAGGTGCCGAAGCGCTCGATTCCCAACTTCCTCGTCCGGGGGATGGCGCTGTTCGACCCCGGCGCGCGCTCGGTCGTCGGCCAGCTCGGCTCGCGGGTCGAGCTCTCCAACGCGAAGGCGAGGGCGCTGGGCTGGGAGCCGCGCCCGGTCGAGGAGACGATCGTCGACTGCGGTAGGAGCCTCGCCCGATAAGGAGTCGCGGAGCGGACTACGCTGACGCCGTGGCCAGCCGCCTTCCGTTCGGATTCGGTGCCGAGACCCCCGCTGCCGGCTGGGGGTGGGTGGCGACGTTGGGGGTCGTGGCTGCGGCGACTCTGTTGATCTATCCGTTGAAGTCGGTCGCTCCCGCCGTGTCGCTGGGGGTCGTCTACATCCCCGGCGTCCTCCTGATCTCGACCCTATGGGGATGGCGGTTGGGGCTGGTCTCGGCCCTCGCCAGCGCGCTCGCCTTCAACTGGTTCCACATTCCGCCGACCGGGGAGCTTGGGATTGCCGGGGACAAGGACGCGGTCGCCCTTGTCGTCTTCGCGATCGTCGCGCTGGCCAGCAGCTCGTTGGCCGAGGTTGCACGGGCTCGTGCTGCTGAAGCGGAGCAGCGGCGGGAGGAGGCGGAGGTCGTCCTGGCGCAGTTGCGGCAGCTGACGGCCGAGCGCGACCGGATGGAGGGTGAGGCGATCGAGGCGGGCGCACTGCGTCGCAGCGACGAGCTGAAGACGGCGCTGCTGCGCTCGGTCTCGCATGATCTGCGGACGCCGCTTACCTCGATCATCGCCGCAGGCACGGCGCTCGACTCTCCGACCCTGACCGAGGACGAGCGACACGAGCTGAGCAAGGGCGTGGTCGCGGAAGGGGAGCGGCTCTCGCGCCTGGTCGAGAACCTGCTCGACGTCTCGCGCCTGGAGTCTGGCTCGGCACCGCCCCGGTTGGAGCCCGTCGACCTTGCCGGGGTGCTGGAGGCGGCACGGGAGTCGCTTGGCGGGGATGCCGGTGCCGTGAGGCTGGGGATCGATGCTGAGATCCCGGCGCTGAGCGCCGATCCGGTTCAGCTCGAGCGCGCCTTCGCCAACCTCTTCGCCAACGCGGTCCGCCATGGGGGCGGGCAGCCGGTCCTGGTCCGCTCTCGTCAGGTCGGCGGCCGCCTCGTCGTGCGGATCGTCGATCGCGGCCCGGGAATCCCGGAGCCCGAGCGGGAGCGGATCTTCGAACCCTTCTACCGCCGCGATGGTGGCGGTGGCTCCGGCCTCGGCCTCTCGATCGCGCGGGGCTTCGTCGAGGCCAACGGCGGCGAGATCTCGGTCGAGAGCGTTCCCGGCCAGGGCAGCACCTTTGTCGTCTCATTTCCTCTCGAGGAGGAGGGATGAACGAGAGGCGCCGAATTCTCGTCTGCGACGACGAGCCGCAGATCGTCAGGGCGCTGCGGGTGATCCTCCGCGACGCCGGCTTCGAGGCGGTTCCCGCCGGCAGCGGCGAGGAGGCACTTGACCTGGTGGCGGTGCGCCCGCCGCAGGCAGCGGTCCTCGACCTGATGCTTCCCGACCTCGATGGCGTCGAGGTGACGCGGCGGATCCGTGAGTGGAGCGAGATGCCGATCGTCGTGCTTTCGGCGATCGGCGACGAGGACAAGAAGGTGGAGGCCCTGGCGGCCGGTGCCGACGACTACGTGACCAAGCCATTCGGGCCGCGAGAGCTGGTGGCGCGGCTGGAAGCGGCCCTGCGACGGGCGCGGCCGGAGGCCGAGGAGCCGGCGATCGAGGTCGACGGCCTCGAGGTCGACCTCGCCGCCCGCCGCGTGCGCCGCGAGGGCGAGGAGGTCCACCTGACGCCGACCGAGTTCGAGCTGCTCCGCGTCCTCGTTCGCAACCGGGGGCGCCTGCTGACCCACCGCGCGCTGCTGGTCGAGGTGTGGGGGGTGGAGTACGAAGACGACCTGCAGGTGCTCCGTGCCCACGTCGCCAACCTGCGGCGCAAGATCGAGCCGGTGGGCGAGCACGTCTTCATCCGGACCGACCCGGGCGTCGGCTACCGCTTCGCCGCCTGAGCCGGATCTTCACGAAATCTGTATGCGCCGGCGGTCTCTCTTCACGCGGCCTTGACGGGCGCGGGCGCATGATCGCGGTGTGTCCGTTCCGGCTGTCGAAGAGCGTCCCCGCCTCGAGCCCTCGCCGAGCAGGCGCTCGCCGCGACGGCGTGTGCCCACCCGCACCAAGGCGCAGGCGGCACTGACCCTGGGCGCGCTCGGCGTCGTCTTCGGCGACATCGGCACCAGCCCGCTGTACGCGGTGCAGGCGGTCTTCAACCCCGACCGATCCCGCATCCGGTGGCGGAGACGCGCGCGAGCGTCTACGGCGTGATCTCGCTGATCTTCTGGGCGGTGACGATCGTCGTCACGCTCAAGTACGTCCTGCTGGTGATGCGCGCCGACAACGAGGGCGAGGGCGGGATCATGGCGCTGATCACGCTGATCCGGCGCGGCGGCGCGGGCGGCGCGGCGGACCAAGGTCGTCGCTGGCGGCGCTCGGGATCTTCGGCGCCTCGCTCTTCTTCGGCGACAGCATGATCACTCCGGCGATCTCGGTGCTCTCGGCGGTCGAAGGGCTGAAGGTGGTCGCAGCCGTCGCTCGGGACGACCTCGTCGTGCCGATCACGGCGGCGATCATCGTCCTCCTCTTCGCCTCGCAGCGCCTACGGGACGGCGGCGGTCGGCCGCCTCTTCGGCCCGGTGATGGTCGTCTGGTTCCTCGTCATCGCCGCCTGCGGGATCTCGGGCATCGCCGACGCACCCGCAGATCCTCGCGGCGCTCTCGCCCGACCTACGCGGTCGAGTTCCTCGTCGGCCACTTCGGCGACCGCGTTCTTCGCGCTCGCCGCGGTCGTGCTGGCGATCACCGGCGCCGAGGCGCTCTACGCCGACATGGGCCACTTCGGCCGGCGCGCCGATCACCACGCGCCTGGCTGCTGCTCGTCTTCCCGGCACTGATCCTCAACTACATGGGCCAGGGCGCGCTGCTCCTCGACCACCCCGGCGGCGGCACCGGCACCCGTTCTTCCTGCTGGTCCCGCACTGGGGGCGGGTGCCGATGGTCTTCCTCGCGACCGTCGCCGACGGTGATCGCCTCCCAGGCCGTGATCACCGGCGCCTTCTCGGTCGCCCATCAGGCGGTGCAGCTCGGCTACCTGCCGCGGCTGCGGATCGTCCACACCTCGGCGAAGTCGATCGGGCAGATCTACGTCCCCTGGATCAACTGGCTGCTGATGGCTGCGGTGCTGACCCTGGTCTTTGCCTTCCAGCACCTCGGCCGCGCTCGCCTTCGCCTACGGCATGGCGGTGACCGGGACGATCACGATCACGACCCTGCTGTTCTTCTACGTCGTCCGCCACCAGTGGAGAAAGCCGCTCTGGCTGGTGATCGCGGCTGCGGGCGCCTTCCTGACCGTCGACCTGCTCTTCCTGGCCGCGAACCTGACCAAGCTCCTCCACGGCGCCTGGCTGCCGCTCCTCGTCGGCCTCGCGGTCTTCACCGTGCTGACCACCTGGCAGCAGGGCCGGCAGCTGGTGACCGAGCGGCGCGAGCGCGCAGGAAGGCTCGCCTGCGGACTTCGTCGACGAGCTGCACGGCCGCCGGCAGCCGCTGCGGCGCGTCCCCGGGCACCGCCGTCTTCCTCAACCGCAGCAAGGCGACGACGCCGCTGGCGATGCGCGCCAACGTCGAGCACAACCAGATCCTCCACGAACACGTCGTCATCCTCTCGATCGAGACGCTGCCGATGCCCCAGCGTCGCCGCCGGCGAGCGCCTCGCGGTCGACGACCTCGGCTACGGCGACGACGGCATCAGCCATCGTCACCGCCCGCTTCGGCTACCTGGAGCAGCCCGACGTCCCGGCGGCGCTGCGCGAGGCCGCGGGCGCCGGGCTGAGTGCCCGCTCGAGGTCGACGAGGCTTCCTACTTCCTCTCGACGATCGAGCTGCGCCCCGGCGACGCTCCGGGCATGAGCGCGATGGCGCAAGCGCCTCTTCCTCGCCACGCTCCCACGTCACCGCCGACGCCGCCGACTACTTCGCCCTGCCCGCGCGAGCGCACGGTGATCATGGGCTCGCTGGTCGAGGTCTGAACAGAGCAGGGGTTACCCTGGCGCGATGAAGATGCGCGCCGCGGTGCTGGAGGAGTTCGGCGAGCCGCTCGCGGTGCAGGAGGTGGAGCTGGCCGAGCCGCGGGCCGGGGAGGTGCTGGTCCGCCTGTACGCCTGCGGTGTCTGTCACACCGACCTCTACACCGCCTCCGGCGCCGACCCGTCCGGCTACGCGCCGACCGTGCTCGGCCACGAGGGCGCCGGCGTCGTCGAGGCGGTCGGCGCCGGACGTCGCCGCGCTGGCGCCGGGCGACCACGTCGTCACCCTCTTCTCGCCCCAGTGCCGCGAGTGCGTCCACTGCCTCGACCCGCGCACCAACCTCTGCCTGGCGATCCGCGAGGAGCAGAACAAGGGCCACCTGCCCGACGGCACGACGCGGATCTCACGCGACGGGGAGGAGATCCGCAGCTTCATGGGCTGCTCGACCTTCGCCGAGTACACGGTGATGCCGGAGATCGCGCTGGCGAAGGTGAGCCCGGAGGCCCCGTTCGAGCACGCCTGCCTCTTCGCCTGCGGGCTCTCGACCGGGCTCGGCGCCGCGATCAACACCGCCGCCGTGCGGCCCGGCAGCACCTGCGCCGTCTTCGGCGCCGGCATGGTCGGGCTCGGCGCGGTCGCCGGCTGCCGCCTGCAGGGAGCCGAGCGGATCATCTGCGTCGACCTCTCGCCGCAGCGGCTCGAGCTGGCCCGCGGCCAGGGCGCGACTGACCTGCTCGAGGGCGGCGAGGGGACGGTCGAGCGGATCCTCGAGATGACCGGCGGCTTCGGCGCCGATTACACCTTCGAGGCGACCGGCAACGTCGCGGTGATGCGCCAGGCGGTCGAGGCGGCGCGGATGGGCTGGGGGCTCTGCACCGTCGCCGGAGTCGCCGGCAGGGGGGAGACCCTCGACGTCGTCCCGCGCCTGCTGATCACCGGCCGCCGCATCGCCGGCTCCTCCTTCGGCGGCGTCAAGGGCCGCGACCAGGTCCCCGCCCTCGTCGACCGCTACCTGGCCGGGGAGATCGACCTCGAGCCGTTCGTCACCCACCGGATCGGGCTCGACGAGGTCAACCGCGGCTTCGAGCTGATGGAGGCCCAGGACGGGATCCGCAGCGTCATCGAGTTCGCCTAGGTCAGGCGCGGGCGGCGCTCCTGCGCCTGCCGAGCCGGCATCCCAGCGCTGCCAGCAGCGCGCCCGCGAACGCGTCGATGACGATCAGGAACGCCGGAACGCTGCCGAGGGAGACCTTGGCGTCGGTGCCGGCCAGCTGATGCGCGGCGAGGATGCCGAGGCCGAATGCCGCTCCGGCGACGGCGCCGCGTTCGGCGGCCTCCTGGACCTCGCCGTGCTCGAGGCCCGACAGCAGGGCGGCGAGGGTGGCGACGGCGATGAGGGCCCAGTAGAAGCCCGCCGAGATACCGAGGACGACGCCGACGCCCGCGCCGAAGAGGAGGGGAACGATGACGACGAGCACGACCTGGGTGTTCTCGGCGCGATCGCGAATGAGGGTCGGCTTGGACACTTGCTGCCTAGCCTAGCCCTAGCTCAGCCGGCCGAAGTGGCGGCGCCGATGAAGATGAGCTTGTAATCGCGTTGTTCATCCGGCGTGGCCAGTACGACCTGCCCGTCGGCCTCGCTCATGCCATAGGTGGCCAGCGGTTGGAGTCCAGCGGCTCGCATTGCCTCCAGCACCTCCGCTTCGGGCCGGAGGCGCTCGACATGGCTGATCGGCTCGATCCGATCGCCGCTGATCTCGGCTTCGAAGACCGACGGCGCGACTTCGCCCCGGCCCGTCCAGGTCCAGCGCGAGCCGTCGTGCTCGACCTCTCGCGTTTCGGCGTATCCGGTCGCGTACGTCGAGCTGGAATTGACGTCGAAGAGGAGGAGGCCGTCCTCCGCCAGGTTCGCCTTCATTCCGGCAAGCGCAACGACGAGGTCATCGTCGCCGAGCAGGTAGTTGACGGAGTCGTTGAGCGAGAGGACGAGGTCGAAGCCGCCTAGACGGGGCAGCTCCCGCATGTCCGCGACCTGCAGCGGCACCGAGTCGCCTCCCTCCTGGGCGGCGAGCTCCAGCATGGCCGGCGAGAGATCGCATCCCTGCACCTGCCATCCCCTCTGCAGAAGCGGCTGAAATGCTCGGCCGGTCCCGCAGCCAACGTCCAGGGCGCTGCCGCCTTCCCGTAGACCGTGCTTGCGAAGCTCGGGAAGCAGCGCCTGGCCGAGCCACATCTCGTAGTCGTTCGAGTGGGTGAAGTCGTTGTAGACGGCGGCGAAAGCCTCGTAAGCCGCCAGCGCCGGGTCGGTTCCCATGGGAGCCGACCCTAACTTTCCCCGTCCGCGCTTGCAAATAATCCGAGAGTTCCGCTCCGCTCAGGCGAGCGCCTTGCGCAGCGCCGTCGCGAGGTCCCCTTTGCGCGCCACCGAGACGCTGTCGAGCTCGAGCCAGGCGCTGAGCAGCCGTAGTTCGGCGGCCAGCTCCGCGGCGACGTGGGCGGGGTCGGCGTGCGGCTCGGCGAAGGCGCCGCGAACGCGGAGGACGCCCGCCTGCCGGTCGCTTTTGAGGTCGACCCGGGCGACCAGGCGGTCGCCGAGGAGGAAGGGGAGGACGTAGTAGCCGTAGACGCGCTTCGGCGCCGGCGCGTAGATCTCGATCCGGTAGCGGAAGTCGAAGATGCGCTCGGTCCGCTCGCGCGCCCAGACCAGGGAATCGAACGGGGTCAGCAGGGCACGGGCCGACGCGGCGCGGCGCAGGCCCGCCGGTCGCTCGGTCGAGAGGTAGGCCGGCTGTCGCCAGGCCTCGACCCGGACCGGCACGAGGCCGCCGTCCTCGGTCAGCTCGGCGACTCGGGCCTTCGACTCGGCGCGGGGGAGGCGGAAGTAGTCGCCGAGGTCGGCCTCGGTCGCCGCCCCCAGCCGCCTGGCCGCGATCAGGAGCAGTTGCCGCTGCGCCTCCTCCTGCGTGGGCGTCGGCGTCTCGAGGACCGACTGCGGCAGGACCCGCTCGGGCAGGTCGTAGAGCCGCTCGAAGTTGACCCGCCGCGCCGCGCACACCCGCCCGGCGAAGAACAGGTACTCGAGCGCGGTCTTCTCTTCGCTCCAGCTCCACATCTCCCGCGGCTCCCGCCGCCGCCCCTTGGCCGCCAGCTCCGAGGCCCGGATCGGCCCGCGCTCCCGCACCACGTCGAGGACGAACTCGAGCAGCTTCGGCTGCTCGGCTGCCACCCGCGCCACGCCTTTCCAGGCCAGCGCGTCGGCCCGCGCCATCCGCCAGCGCAGCAGCGGCTGCAACTCGACCGGCAGCAGCGAGGCCTCGTGGCCCCAGTACTCGACCAGGTCCCGGCGCCCCGCCCGCCCGGGTTTCGCGCCTCCCCCGTCGCCGTGCCATGCCAGCCGGTCCAGGGCTGCCCGCGGATAAGGACCGAGGCGCGAGAAGACCGGCATGTAGTGGGAGCGGCAGAGGACGTTGACCGAGTCGAGCTGCAGGAGACCGACGTCGTCGATTGCCCGCCGCAGGTGCCTGGCGTCCACCCGCCCGTTCGGCCGCGGCCGCGCCAGGCCCTGCGCGGCAATCGCGAGGCGCCGCGCCTGTTTCGCGCTGAGGTCGAATTCGGGGCCGGACGCCATCGGGCGATTCTCCAACAGGTGGCGCGCTCGGGGGGACGAGGTGATGGTGGTCGAGGTGTGATCGTGCGTTTACGATCTGACCTGATGTCAGTCGCTATGCGGATCGCGATCTCCGGGCTCACGATCTTCGTCGCCCTCGCCGGCCCCGTGGGCGTCGGCGCCGCGGCTGGGCCGGCGCACGCCTCGATCGGCTTCCAGCCGATTCCGCTCTCGGTGGCGGCCGATGGGTCCGGCCACGTGTATCTCTCGGACCCACTGCACAGCGGCTCGGTTCAGCAGTACTCCAGCGACGGCAAGCTGCTGGCGGACGTGGGCAGCTTCGCCCTGTCTGGCAATCCGTTTGAGCCGCGGGACATCGCCACCGACGCCGCCGGCAACCTCTACGTCGCCGATGGGCAGCGGGACACGATCTACGTGTTGGGCCCCGGCGGTGAGACCCTCCGCCAGTGGAGCGCGGCGGGTGGCCGCGACCTCGCCGTCGGCGCCGACGGATCCGTCTACCTCGCGGGCCCCCACGAAATCCTGCGCTTCTCCGCCGAAGGGGCTCTGCTGTCCAAATGGGGTGCGGGCGGTCGTGGAGACGGGCAGTTCGGAGAAATTTGGGGGCTCGACATCAGCCCCTCCGGCTCCGTCTTCGTCGCCGACACCTACGGCAACCGGATCCAGGCCTTCACGGCCGATGGCACCTTCGTCACCAAGTGGGGCGGCTACGGCTCCGGTCCCGGCCAGTTCGTCTATCCCTACGGGATCGCCGCCAGCGCCGCCGGCGAGGTCTACGTCGTCGACACCCCCAACGACCGCGTTCAGAGGTTCAGCGCGGAAGGTGCACTCCTCGGCTCATGGGGCAAACCGGGACGCGCCCAGGGCCGCTTCCTCACCCCGACCTCGATTGCCACCGATCCAGCGGGGTACGTCTACGTCGCCGACCGGGCCGAACCGTACCCGTATGAAAGCCGCGCCAGGGTGCAGAAATTCACCGCTGACGGTCAGTTCGTCACCCAGTGGTACGGCGCCTCGCCGGACGTCGCGCCCGCCCGCCCGCACCTTTCCGCCACGGTGGGTCGGAGGACGACGAAGCGATCCGCGGTCTTCCGCTTCCACTCGAAGACGCAGGGCGTCGACTACGTCTGCCGGCTGAGCGGCGAGCGGGTGCCGCAGAAGCTCGGCAGGTGGAGACCCTGCACCTCACCAAAACGCTACGCCCGCCTGCGGCCGGGGCGCAAGGCTTTCCACGTGCGCGCCGTCAATCGCATCTGGCTCGGCGACGAGGCGAAGCACTCCTGGCTGGTCCTTGGCGGGTGAGCCGCGGTCGCCCGCTGCGGAAGGCACGTTGCGCGTGATCATCGCGAGTACGCTCACGGCTCTTTGCTTTTGGGGGTAAATATCATTTAATGGAATGACTTCCACCAAGCCACCTGTCGTCGGCCCGCGAGACGTCGGCGATGTTCTCGCCGAGTGCTTCCGCAGCCGGGGGATGGACGGATCGGACTGGGCCTCGGTAAGCAAAGAGGCGGGTCTGGACGACCAGAGGGTCCAGAGCATCATCGAGCCTCGCAGCGGCAAGCCTCCGCAGGTGCGCCGCGGAACCCTGCTCAAGGTCGCCGCGGCCCTGGACCTCAGCGGGGAGGAGCGGAGCGAGCTGTCGCAGGCCACCGGTCATGAGAGCAACTGGCTGGCCGCCACCGTCGCCGCGCGGATCCACGAAGAGAAGATCTCGATGCGCAGGGCCGTGCTGTTGCTGACCGGGCCGACGGACCCCTACGGGCTCCATTTCCACAAACGGCTGGGGGGCGTGGCGATGCGTTCGGGAATCGTCTTCGGGTGGCATGACGTCGTCGTCCGGCTCACCACCCCCGAGAACGTCAGCGTGCTCGAATACGCCGACGACCTGTTCAAGGCCGAGGCTCTGCGGACCCTCGAGACCATCTTGCTCCGCGACGATCTGCCTATGTACGTCGACCGCGACTTCGTCGTCGACGAGACCCTGGTGCGCGATTACCGGTTGGCCACGATCTTCATCCAGGCCCTCGGCGACCGCAAGAAGCCGGAGTTCGTCGACGTCTTCCGCGAGGTGGCCGGTTGGAAGGAGTGCAGGGGCTCCATCCACCTCCTCACCGCGGCGGTCGCCGTCGGGCAGTTCGATTCGGTCGTCGAGGTCCTGGCTTCGAACGTCGAGCAGCTTAAGAACTATGTTCGGAAGGCCCAGAGGCACGGTCGCGACCAGGGCAAGGAAGCTCATACCGTGACCTATATCGCCGAGAAATGGCGCCAGAGAACCTCTGGCGGCAGCTTCTAACCCTTGGTCGATTATCCGGAGTAGGCGCCATGTATCGGCACCCCGATGCCTATTGGCAGCGCGTACGCCGGCTTTTCTGCGGTCGGCTCGCGCTGTCGGATATTCGGCTATATGACTCCGGCCGGACCTAAAAGGAGGCGTTTGATGTTGACCGACGAGACCACGGGAGCGTTACTCGTTGACGCTGACGAAGTACAGGCAGCATGGAGCTCGAGCAGCAAGGTGGCCAGGCATCTTTAGTCAGCTGAGGAGAGCCCTGACTCTTCAGGGCTCTCCATCATCACCCGTCTTCCACGAAGCCAGACGGTAACGGCTCAGCCGGCCTCAGGCGCCCTCAGGTGGACCATTCCACCCGTTCTCTCGATACTCCTGTCGTTCTTTAGAGAGGAGCTGGCAGTTGACGACTGAGATCTCGCTTATCCCCGAGGTGGGACGGCATTCGCTGGATTCGCCGGCGGTGCCGCCGAAGAAGCTGGGCGCGCAGGAAAGCGTCCGGGAGACGATGTGGATGCGGCTTTGGCCGGAGCTGGTCGAAGATCTCAACGCGCTCGCCGACGCGCTCCGGAGTGGTGAGCTCGACCTGGACCGCGTGCCACGGCTGCGCGTGGTCGTCTCGGAGGACGGCGACGATCCCCTGGGGCAGCTGGAAGATTTCATCCAGGGCATCCTCGTGCCGCTCAGCGAGGACGCCCTGTACCGCCTGCGCCCTGAGGATCACGGTCTGCATGCCGTCTTGGGCTGGCGCTACTACCTGACGAAGGAGAGCGACCTTCACGAGGTCGGGGAGGTCCTGGGGAACATCCAGCCGGCGGTGTACGAGGCGCTGGATCGGTCCTCGAAGACGGTGATCCAGGAGCTGACCAGCCGGATGTGGCGGACCGGGAAGCCGAAAGCTCTCGTCGCCGCCGCCGTGCCGGAGCTGCGACGGATCGCGCTCTCGATCCTCGGGGCCCTCGACGCGTTGGAGGCCGAGCGCGTCCGCTGCCCGCGGGGCTCCGACGATGACGCTCGGCAGATGCTGCTCAACGAGCTGCCGCTGAAGATGGCCCTGGACCTGGATCCCCGGGAAGACGCCACTCCCACCGCCTCGGACTTCGAGCCGATCATCACCGAGGCACAGGCCTGTGCATTTCCCCGCATACCCAAGATCGTCGAGGCGCGGGAGTCGATGCTCGTGCTCGGGCCGACGAGCTGCGGCAAGACTCACGTGGGGCGCGTCGCGGCTGCGCACACCGTCTACGCCGCCAGGCGCAGGCACCAGGAGTCCCGGGCCCTGATCCTCGTCCCGACCAAGACGATGGTGCGTGAGAACCACCGGCGCTGGCTCAAATGGACGGCCGCCGACGACGCCGACTGGCGGGTGGTCGCGGGGTCGGCGGACGACCGCGAGTACGACGAGGCGCTTGCCCACGGCGAGTACGACGTGGGGATTTGCGTGTACGAGAAGCTCGCCAATCTGGTCTACAGCGGCACCGACGTTCTCAACCGGGTTGGCCTGATTGTCGTCGACGAGTTTCAGAACCTTGCGCAGGATCAGCGCGGGGCCAACCTGGAGGCGCTGCTGACGATCCTGCGCATGCGCCCGCGGCGCATCCCGATCGTCGCCCTCTCCGCGACCCTGACCCCGGAGTCGACCAAAACCGCGCGACGCTGGCTTGGCGTGAAACACATGGTCGAGGTCTCCTCGCGGCCCACCGAGCTGCGCCTCCACGTAGTCGACGGAGTCAGCCGTCGTACGCGGGTGATCTCCGCCGCTCGGCCGGGGGGCGACCTGGGTGCGAACGGTGAGCGCAGTGGAGGTCAACAGGAACATGTCGACGAGACCATCACCCCTCATCCGCTCGGGCCGCTCCCCAATCGCTGGCCTGACTCGTTGCGCCAGCGGATCTCCAACCTCCGGCTGACGTTGCCGATCCTGCAGGTTTGCCAGCTGCTGGCCAGCGACGACGTCGCCGATCGCAGGGTCCTTTGTTTCGTGCGCGATCGCGACCGGGCGCGGGAGGTGGCCACTCTCCTGCGGGAGTGCCTCGATCTCCAGGACCCCATGGGCCGGCTGCCGCGCAATCCCAACCCGTGGAGGATTGGACGCTACGCCGACGACCTCGATCTTTCCGACAAGGAGAGGAGGGAGCGCTACGACGAGTTCCTCTGGACCGAGGACAACCATTGGCGCAGGGAGGTCCAGCGTGGCTTCCTCAGCGGTGTGACCTACCACACCCGCACGCTGCAGATGCACCTCCGTCGCTGGATCGAGGACGAGTTCGACAACGGGCTGGTGCGGGTTCTGGTCTGCACCGACACCCTCGCCGAAGGCGTGAACCTGTCGGCCAGCGACGTGGTGGTGGTCGACCTGACGCAGCGTTGGCGGGGAAGCGAAGAACTGATCCCCGTCGGTCGGGTCAAGAACCGAGGCGGCCGCGCCGGGAGACTCGGCAAGCGCCAGCCCCACGGCAACGTCTACATCGTCATCGACCCTCGCTTCCCATCGCGGTCGCTGGCGTCTCCGGAGGACGCGCCACGGGTGACCGAACTGGATCCGGCCTGGCGGCACTGGGTGGAGCAGGAGGTCCCTGAGGAGGCCCTGTGGTCGGCCCTGGCGGATCCGGAGACCGGCCACGAGAGCCTCTGCGGCCTGGTGCTGCGGGCGCTCGCGGTGGAGCCACGCCCACGCTCGAGAGAGGCGCTGATGAAGGAGATCGACCGCATCATCTCCAACACCCTGTGGGCAGCGTGGGGCGGACAGGTAGAGGCGGAGGAGCTGCTCGAGGACCTCGAGCAGCGTGAGCTGATGGAGCCGGCTCCCGCTTCCGAGCCGGATCGGCCCGCTCCCGACGGCGAAGCCGTGATGGAGCGCTTGATCGACGCCCAGGTCGTGGCGGAGGTTCCGGAGCGTCCGGAGCAGCTCCAGGTGACGAAGCTGGGAATGGCGATAGCGCGATCGGCGCTGCCGCTCGACAGCTCGCTCCACGTGCGGAGGGTCGCTGCCGCCTGCACCAAGGGAATTGCCGAGCTTCCCCTGCTTCACCTCGCCGCGCAGGACCCGAGCGTGAGGAGGACCCTGCAGAGCAAGTGGTTGGCGTGGAGGCGTCCATACGAGCAGGACCCCGAGATACGGGACCATGTGATCAAGCACGTGCAGCTCTATGCGGCCATGTACGGCCACCCGGTCCAGCGGGTGAGGCGGGCGGTGGCGAAAAGGTGGCGGCTCGCGCTGCCCTCCGAAAAGGGCGAACTGCGGTTCTACGAGCCGGACCCGGAGCTCGTCGACCGCGCTCCGACCCCGATGCCCAAGGCTTTCGAGCGCTGGATCACCGACACGAAGCTGGTCGAGGAAACCGGAAACGAGCAGTACTTCGCGGTGAAGGACTTCTCGATCGCGATCCTGCGCGCGGCCGTTGCCTACGAGTGGTCCAATGCGCAGCCTTTTCGCGAGATCAAACTGCGTCTCGACTCGATCACCACGCCGCGGCGCAGGGTGCGACGGAAGAAGCGGGAGCCGGATCCGGCGATCCCCTTCTCGGTCACCGACGTGGAGCAGCTGGGCGAGCGCATCGGCTATGTCCTCGGCGCCGCCAGCGAACTGCTCGAGTACGACGCGCAAGCGCGGGAGCGCTTGTCGGTTCTCTCCGACGAAAGCACCTACGGCGTCCCGCTGTGGCTGGGCCACCTCGCGCGGTTGAACCTGGAGGGCCTGGGGCGCGAGCCGCTGATCGCCATCCATCGCAAGGGCCTGAGCAGGGTGGACGATCTCGCCGAGCTTCTGAAGCGCGGGGACCTGGAGGTCCCCGAACTGGTGAGAAAGCGGGCGTTGGCGCGCTACGAAGAGATCAGAAACCGGTCGAAGGAAAGCTACATGCAGCTTCCGGGGGATCTCGAGAACCAGTCGATCGCCAGCGCCGAGGGGCAACTCTACGCCGACGCGTGGCGCAATCTCATGGACTCGGCGAGCAGCGACGAGCTGGTCGCCACCGTCAGCGAGCTGCTCAGTGGCCATCAGGTCGCGGCGGAGGTGAAGCGGGAATCAGAAGGGATGGTGGCCGCGCGAATCGCCTCGGATGGGAGCGCGTTGACTCTCGTCTTCATCCGCGGGAACCTGAACCGGACCAAACTGAACACAATCCGCCGGCACGAGGGTCCATGTGTGGCGGTGCCGTTGCGTCTGCCGCAGCCGGGAATCGAATGGGAGCTGACGCGACCGGGAGCGATGACCCGGGCGATCCAGCCGCGCGCTCTGATGGTCCTGCTGTATGGGTTGCGCCAGGACCACCGGGAGAACCTCGAGGGGATGCTCTATTCGTCGTTCGACAACTTCTACGGGTTCGCCAACATCGGCACCGCTCGGAAGATGCTCGAGACGCTACGCATCGAGGCACCCACCTCGCTCGAGGACATCCTCGCCTCGCTCGACTGAGCACCTCCACCTCCCCCCGGTGGGCCTCGGTTCTCCTCCGTCAGGCTTGGGTGGCCTCGGGTGGCCCAGGTCGACATCCCATGGCATAACTGGGTCGAAAGCGAAAAAGATGGGCTGTCCGAAGGGGGCGGAGATGAAGATCGAGCGGCAAAATCGCGGTCCGAACTCGGATCGGTCCTGGAGCGTCGAGACCGACCTCGACAACTGGGTCGGCAAGATCATGTGGATCGTGGCGGTCGTCTTCGCCCTGATCCTGCTGCGGTTACTCGGGATCGACCCACCACATCTCCCGCTCTCGCCCTGACGGGGGCAGGGGACCCCGGCGGGGTCGGAGTCAGCGCAGCTCGTCGAGGCTCTTGACCTCGAGGTCGAAGGGCTCGTCAGCGGAGCGGCGGCGACGGTAGGGGGAGACCGTTACCCGGTGGGCTTCGCCGCAGGGGCAGGGGACCTCGATCGGGCTGGTGTCGGAGGAGGGGTCGGTGTCGACTTTGAGGCGACGGAGGGTGCCGGTCGTTTTGCAGCCGAAGGAGATCACCCAGCCGAAGTCCTGGGGTTCTCTGCGTTGTCCTGCGCGGCGTGGTTGGGGCATCCGCACATCCTTTCTGTTTTTAGGCGGGCGCGCGTGTTCGCGCTTGAGCCCCGTGGGATCGCCGCGGGATATTGGCCGTGGAACAATCGAGGGCGAGGCGGCACAGGCTGCAGCGCCAAGCAGAAAATTACTCCGACTGAGTAAGCCGAGGTTCGTAGTTCGGCGTTAGTCTTCCGCGCCGTGAAGCAGGGCAAGGGACCGGAGAGTGCAGCTGCAAAATTCTTTGAACGGCAAAAGAGGGGACGCTCGTTGTGCGTTCTTGGGCTGGTGACTCAGGGCAGGGGATTTCGAAAGACCACCGATTTATCCAAGCGTTCTCTCGTTGTGCTGTGTGCAGTTCTTGCTGCGATCGCAGTGATCGGCGTCGGCGCAACGTTTGGGGCAACGACTCCGACGGCTAGATCCTCGGCTTCAAGCGTCAAAGCTCAGGTCAAGAAATGCCAGCAGAAATTTTCTGGAAAAAGTAAGAAGCAACGAAAAGCCAAACAGCGTTGCATCGGCAGAGCGAAGGCAAAGGCGAAAGAAAAAGGCGAGAGTCCGGAGAACCCGAGCTCTCCTCCGACCCCTCCCGCAACCGGTTCGACGCCGCAGCCTCCACCAAGCCCAGCTCCCCCCACCCCGACGCCCCCTGACACCCTGATCGATAGCGGATCATCGGGTCCGATTAGGGAAAGGGACAGCAGCTTTTCATTTCACTCGAACCCTCCTGGCGCCACCTTCGAGTGCAGTTTTGTTGGCTCCGCTTGGTCCAATTGCGCCAGCCCTGCTCAGTACAGCTCGCTTGCGGACGGCCCGTATGAATTCGAGGTGAGGGCGGTCGCCGGCGAACTCATAGACCAGACCCCGGCTCAAGCGAGCTGGACGGTCGACACGGCGGCGCCGCAGACGACGATCGGAAGCAGTCCTGCGAGCCCAACCAACAACCCGCAGTCTGGCTTGTCCTTCACGTCCAGCGAGGCGGCCGGCAGCTTCGAATGCAACCTCGACGCCGCCGGCTGGCAGCCATGCGCGAGCCCCAAGACCTACAACCCACTCGCCGACGGTCCTCACAGCGTCGAAGTCCGGGCCAAGGACCCCGCCGGCAACACCGACGCCAGCCCGGCTCAAGCGAGCTGGACGGTCGACACGGCGGCGCCGCAGACGACGATCGGAAGCAGTCCTGCGAGCCCAACCAACAACCCGCAGTCTGGCTTGTCCTTCACGTCCAGCGAGGCGGCCGGCAGCTTCGAATGCAACCTCGACGCCGCCGGCTGGCAGCCATGCGCAAGCCCCAAGACCTACAACCCACTCGCCGACGGTCCTCACAGCGTCGAAGTCCGGGCCAAGGACCCCGCCGGCAACACCGACGCCAGCCCGGCTCAAGCGAGCTGGACGGTCGACACGGCGCCGCCGCAGACGACGAAAGGCGATGGCCCTGAAGGAGCCATCGGCCCGGGGCCGGTCAGCTTCGAGTTCTCGAGTGGAGACTCGGGAGCGACCTTCCTATGCAGTTTGGATGGAGCGACCGCGAGCTCGTGTCCCACTCCCTACGAAATCACCGATCCGGAGCCCGGACCGCACGCGCTGGTCGTTAAGGCGGTTGACTCTGCGGGCAATATCGATCCAGCCGGCGCTACCTACTCGTGGGACTCGGTGAGCCCCGAGCTCTCTCTTTGCGGTGAGATATCGCAGGACCAGAAGATTGGGCCGAGATTCGCCAAGCACTATGTAGTTACGTGCGATGTCTTCGTAGCTGAAGGGGCGACGCTCGAAGTTGAAGACGGCGCGATCGTCAAGCTGCAGCAGGGACGAAGTATCGGTGTCCAGGGCACCCTCGAGGCCAACGGCACCGGCGCCAGCCCGGTCGCCTTCACCTCCTGGCGCGACGACACCGTCGGCGGCGACACCAACGGCGACGGCAACGCCACCGCGCCGCTCGCCGGCGACTGGGGCGGCATCTACACCAGCCCCGCCGGCAACGGCAACCCCAACCCGACCCTCGACCTCGACCACGTCAAGGTCGCCTACGCCTCCTCGCCCCTGCAGGCGAGCTCGGCCACCACCTCGATCACCAACTCGACGATCGAAAAGGCCCAGGGCGACGGCATCGCCGTCAACTCCCCGCTCGGCATCCCGACGCTCACCGGCAACACCGTCACCAAAGTCGCCGGCAACGCGATCAGCATCTACAACGCCTCCCTCGACATGGGCGCCCTCGACGGCAACTCGGGCTCGGCCAACGGCCTGAACGGGGTGCGGCTCGGCGCCGACACCCTCGCCGTCAGCTCCTCGCTGCCCTGGTCGGGCAACCTGGTGCCGGTGCTCTCCGGCGGCTGCGGCTCGCTGACGATCCCGCCGGGGATCAAGCTCACCCTCGGCGCCGGCACGATCGTCAAGGCCTTCGCCAACTGCGGCGGCGAAGTCGTCGTCCAGGGCACCCTCGAGGCCAACGGCACCGGCGCCAGCCCGGTCGCCTTCACCTCCTGGCGCGACGACACCGTCGGCGGCGACACCAACGGCGACGGCAACGCCACCGCGCCGCTCGCCGGCGACTGGGGCGGCATCTACACCAGCCCCGCCGGCAACGGCAACCCCAACCCGACCCTCGACCTCGACCACGTCAAGGTCGCCTACGCCTCCTCGCCCCTGCAGGCGAGCTCGGCCACCACCTCGATCACCAACTCGACGATCGAAAAGGCCCAGGGCGACGGCATCGCCGTCAACTCCCCGCTCGGCATCCCGACGCTCACCGGCAACACCGTCACCAAAGTCGCCGGCAACGCGATCAGCATCTACAACGCCTCCCTCGACATGGGCGCCCTCGACGGCAACTCGGGCTCGGCCAACGGCCTGAACGGGGTGCGGCTCGGCGCCGACACCCTCGCCGTCAGCTCCTCGCTGCCCTGGTCGGGCAACCTGGTGCCGGTGCTCTCCGGCGGCTGCGGCTCGCTGACGATCCCGCCGGGGATCAAGCTCACCCTCGGCGCCGGCACGATCGTCAAGGCCTTCGCCAACTGCGGCGGCGAAGTCGTCGTCCAGGGCACCCTCGAGGCCAACGGCACCGGCGCCAGCCCGGTCGCCTTCACCTCCTGGCGCGACGACACCGTCGGCGGCGACACCAACGGCGACGGCAACGCCACCGCGCCGCTCGCCGGCGACTGGGGCGGCATCTACACCAGCCCCGCCGGCAACGGCAACCCCAACCCGACCCTCGACCTCGACCACGTCAAGGTCGCCTACGCCTCCTCGCCCCTGCAGGCGAGCTCGGCCACCACCTCGATCACCAACTCGACGATCGAAAAGGCCCAGGGCGACGGCATCGCCGTCAACTCCCCGCTCGGCATCCCGACGCTCACCGGCAACACCGTCACCAAAGTCGCCGGCAACGCGATCAGCATCTACAACGCCTCCCTCGACATGGGCGCCCTCGACGGCAACTCGGGCTCGGCCAACGGCCTGAACGGGGTGCGGCTCGGCGCCGACACCCTCGCCGTCAGCTCCTCGCTGCCCTGGTCGGGCAACCTGGTGCCGGTGCTCTCCGGCGGCTGCGGCTCGCTGACGATCCCGCCGGGGATCAAGCTCACCCTCGGCGCCGGCACGATCGTCAAGGCCTTCGCCAACTGCGGCGGCGAAGTCGTCGTCCAGGGCACCCTCGAGGCCAACGGCACCGGCGCCAGCCCGGTCGCCTTCACCTCCTGGCGCGACGACACCGTCGGCGGCGACACCAACGGCGACGGCAACGCCACCGCGCCGCTCGCCGGCGACTGGGGCGGCATCTACACCAGCCCCGCCGGCAACGGCAACCCCAACCCGACCCTCGACCTCGACCACGTCAAGGTCGCCTACGCCTCCTCGCCCCTGCAGGCGAGCTCGGCCACCACCTCGATCACCAACTCGACGATCGAAAAGGCCCAGGGCGACGGCATCGCCGTCAACTCCCCGCTCGGCATCCCGACGCTCACCGGCAACACCGTCACCAAAGTCGCCGGCAACGCGATCAGCATCTACAACGCCTCCCTCGACATGGGCGCCCTCGACGGCAACTCGGGCTCGGCCAACGGCCTGAACGGGGTGCGGCTCGGCGCCGACACCCTCGCCGTCAGCTCCTCGCTGCCCTGGTCGGGCAACCTGGTGCCGGTGCTCTCCGGCGGCTGCGGCTCGCTGACGATCCCGCCGGGGATCAAGCTCACCCTCGGCGCCGGCACGATCGTCAAGGCCTTCGCCAACTGCGGCGGCGAAGTCGTCGTCCAGGGCACCCTCGAGGCCAACGGCACCGGCGCCAGCCCGGTCGCCTTCACCTCCTGGCGCGACGACACCGTCGGCGGCGACACCAACGGCGACGGCAACGCCACCGCGCCGCTCGCCGGCGACTGGGGCGGCATCTACACCAGCCCCGCCGGCAACGGCAACCCCAACCCGACCCTCGACCTCGACCACGTCAAGGTCGCCTACGCCTCCTCGCCCCTGCAGGCGAGCTCGGCCACCACCTCGATCACCAACTCGACGATCGAAAAGGCCCAGGGCGACGGCATCGCCGTCAACTCCCCGCTCGGCATCCCGACGCTCACCGGCAACACCGTCACCAAAGTCGCCGGCAACGCGATCAGCATCTACAACGCCTCCCTCGACATGGGCGCCCTCGACGGCAACTCGGGCTCGGCCAACGGCCTGAACGGGGTGCGGCTCGGCGCCGACACCCTCGCCGTCAGCTCCTCGCTGCCCTGGTCGGGCAACCTGGTGCCGGTGCTCTCCGGCGGCTGCGGCTCGCTGACGATCCCGCCGGGGATCAAGCTCACCCTCGGCGCCGGCACGATCGTCAAGGCCTTCGCCAACTGCGGCGGCGAAGTCGTCGTCCAGGGCACCCTCGAGGCCAACGGCACCGGCGCCAGCCCGGTCGCCTTCACCTCCTGGCGCGACGACACCGTCGGCGGCGACACCAACGGCGACGGCAACGCCACCGCGCCGCTCGCCGGCGACTGGGGCGGCATCTACACCAGCCCCGCCGGCAACGGCAACCCCAACCCGACCCTCGACCTCGACCACGTCAAGGTCGCCTACGCCTCCTCGCCCCTGCAGGCGAGCTCGGCCACCACCTCGATCACCAACTCGACGATCGAAAAGGCCCAGGGCGACGGCATCGCCGTCAACTCCCCGCTCGGCATCCCGACGCTCACCGGCAACACCGTCACCAAAGTCGCCGGCAACGCGATCAGCATCTACAACGCCTCCCTCGACATGGGCGCCCTCGACGGCAACTCGGGCTCGGCCAACGGCCTGAACGGGGTGCGGCTCGGCGCCGACACCCTCGCCGTCAGCTCCTCGCTGCCCTGGTCGGGCAACCTGGTGCCGGTGCTCTCCGGCGGCTGCGGCTCGCTGACGATCCCGCCGGGGATCAAGCTCACCCTCGGCGCCGGCACGATCGTCAAGGCCTTCGCCAACTGCGGCGGCGAAGTCGTCGTCCAGGGCACCCTCGAGGCCAACGGCACCGGCGCCAGCCCGGTCGCCTTCACCTCCTGGCGCGACGACACCGTCGGCGGCGACACCAACGGCGACGGCAACGCCACCGCGCCGCTCGCCGGCGACTGGGGCGGCATCTACGTCGTGTCCGGCGGATCGGCACACCTTCTTGGCACGACCTTGGAGTACGCCTCTACCGCCCTCTACGTCGCGGATGGCAACGATGTCGCGATCCATGGCGCGATCCTGCACTCAACCGTAGGGGTCTCTGCCAATACCTGGGTTGATGCCACCCATGTCGATTGGGGTTCGCCTTCCGGTCCAGCGCCAGGGGGACAAGGAACCCCCATCCAAGGGGATGGTCCGATGGTAGTTCCGTGGGTTGGGTGGAGCCCTCCGCCGATGCCCGCTGTCACCCCGCAACCCCAATCGCCTTCCGGGGACTGCGCGACTGCGTTGTTCGTAGGAGTTCGAGGTTCGGGTGAGGCCCCGCTAGTCGGCGAAACCTACAGCTCGACGGAGAGCGCGAACATGGGATCACGTATCCCGGGCATTTTCTTTGCCTTCCGCGAAGAATTCGAAAAGCTGAGCCCGGGGTCGACCGTCCGGGGCTTTGGATTGCGATATCCGGCGCTGCCGGTTCCGGGTCCCTGGGGAGCCATCTTCGGCAACTCCTATCTCGAATTCGAAGAAAGCTTTTGGGAAGGTGCACTCGACATCGCCCTGGGTGTCCACCAAGAGAGCGAAGCATGCCCTTCAGAGAAGATCGTTCTCGCTGGATACTCGCAGGGGGCGCTCGCCATCCACCTTGCTCTCAGCGAGTTGATGTCCTCCGCCGATCTCTCCCATGTTTCGGCCGTAGTCCTGTTGGCTGACCCGGAGGCTCGAGGTGATGACAACGGCGTGACCAAGTGGGGATCGGCGGCGACCTCAGCGGACGGGATCTACACGATGGCGTTCGGACACGGGGGCACTGCCGTTATCCCCTCGTCGGTAGCTGGTCGTACCATCGCCTACTGCCATAACAACGACATCGTTTGCGCCCCTGGCCTTGGGTCGTGGACCAGCGAACACAGCAACTACAGCTGGAGTGAGATCGAACCACTCGGAGTGTGGGCAGCGGATCACGCTGCCGGCTAGACCGACGCCCCGTTCCCACACGGCTTTGGACATGGGTTTCACGCTTGTAAGGGATTCGTAAGCGCCGCCTGCCAGAGTCTCTGACGTGGTCGCGCTGATGGCATTCGCGTTCGTGGCCGGGGCGGCGACGGCGCTTTCCCCCTGCGTCCTGCCGGTGCTGCCGGTGGCGCTCTCGGCCGGGGTGACCGGGGGCCGGCGGCGGCCGCTCGGCGTCGTCACCGGGCTGGCGCTGTCCTTCGCCTTCGCCACGGTGGCGCTCGTCTACGTGATCGACGCCCTCGGCCTGCCTGGCGACCTGCTGCGCAACCTGGCGATCGCGGTGCTGCTCGGCTTCGGGATCTCGCTGTTGATGCCGCCGGTCGCCGCTCGGATCGAGGCCCGGATCAGCCGGGTGGTGCCGGCGCCGCGGGCCGGCAGCGGCGACGGGTTCCGCTCCGGACTTCTGCTCGGCGGCAGCCTCGGCTTCGTTTACGCGCCCTGCGCCGGGCCGATCCTGGCCGGGGTGATCACCGTCTCCGCCTCGCAGTCCTTCACTGCCGGCCGCCTCGCGGTGGCGCTCTCCTACACGGCCGGCAGCGCCGTCGTCCTCTACTTCCTCCTGCTCGGCGGGCGCAAGCTGATCGCCCGGCTGGCGCCGCAGGCGGGGCGGTTGCAGATGGCGACCGGCGCGGTGATGGTGATCGTCGCCCTGCTGATGGCCGGCGACTACGACACCCGCTTCCAGACCGCGATCGCCAGCGACCTGCCCGCCGTCCTCGTCAACCCGACCAAGGACCTCGAGGAGAACGGCGATGTCCGCGATCAGCTGGCCCGACTGCGCACCGTCCACGGCGGCGTCGGCAGCCGCGCCGCCTCGAGCGAGGAACCGGACGGCGCCAGGCTGCCGGTGCTGGGTACGGCGCCTGAATTCACCGGCACCCAGCAGTGGTTCAACACGCCCGGCGACCGGCCGCTGACCCTGCGTGGGCTGCGCGGGCGCGTCGTCCTGGTCGATTTCTGGACCTACACCTGCATCAACTGCATCCGCACCCTGCCCGAGGTGACCGCCTGGGACAGGCGATACCGCGACCGCGGGCTGACGATCGTCGGCGTCCACAGCCCTGAGTTCCCATTTGAGCGCGAGGCCGGCAACGTCGCCGATGCGATCGCCCAGAACCACATCGAATATCCCGTCGTCCAGGACAACGACCTCGCGACCTGGAACGCCTACGCGAACCAGTACTGGCCGGCGAAGTACCTGATCGACGCCGAGGGTCGGGTCCGCTACGCCCACTTCGGCGAGGGCGAATACGGCGAGACCGAGGCGGCGATCCGTGAGCTGCTGGCCGAATCGGGACACCGGCCCGGCGCCGGGCGCGCGGAGGCACACGCCGAGACCGCTTCGGCCGGGGTGACCACGCCGGAGAGCTACCTCGGCGCCGGCCGGGCGCTGCGCTTCGTCAACGGCTCGATCGCGGCCGGGACCCAGAACTTTCAGGCCTCCGCCGCCGAAGTGCCGCCCGACGGCCTCGCCTACGAGGGGCGCTGGCGGATCGGGTTCGACGGTGCCACCGCGCTCGCCGGCGCCCGCCTCGACCTCGACTTCGGCGCCCGCAAGGTGTTCCTCGTGCTCGGCTCGCGCGGCGGCGAGCCGCGGCCGCTGCGGGTCCTGCTCGACGGCAAGCCGCTGCCGCAGCGCTTCGCCGGGACCGATGTCCAGGACGGCGTCGCGACGATCGAGCGCCAGCGCCTCTATCGCCTGGTCGAACTGCCGAGCGCCCAGCACCACCTCCTCAGCCTGGAATTCGCTCCGAGGATCTCCGGTTACGCCTTCACCTTCGGATGAGCCTCGCCGCTGGGACAATCGAGTCCATGGCTGATCCGGACGCCCGCCGCACCGTGCTGGTAGTCGACGACGAGCCGACGATCGGCGAGATCGTCTCCCGCTACCTCGAGCGCGCCGGCTACGAGGCGACGAGCGCCACCGACGGGCTGGAAGCCGTGCGGCTCGCCGACGAACAGCGCCCCGACCTCGTCGTCCTCGACCTGATGCTGCCCCAGCTCGACGGCCTGCAGGTTCTGCGCCACCTCCGCGAGCGCGAGGGCGGCCCGACGCCGGTGATCCTGCTGACCGCGAAGGGCGAGCAGGAGGACAAGCTTGCCGGGCTGCGCAACGGCGCCGACGACTACGTCGTCAAGCCCTTCTCGCCGAGCGAGCTGGTCGCCCGCGTCGACGCGGTCCTGCGCCGGGTCAACCCGCCGGGCGCCGACGCCGAGCCGCTGCGCTTCGACGGCCTCGAGATCGACGGACGCGCCCGCCGCGTCACCCTCGACGGCACCGAGGTCCAGCTCAGCCAGCGCGAGTTCGACCTGCTCGAGTTCTTCGCCTCCAACCCCGGCCAGGCGTTCTCCCGCGACCAGCTGCTCGACCGGGTCTGGGGCGCGCCGCTCGCCGACACCAGCACCGTCACCGTCCACGTCCGCCGCCTGCGGGCGAAGATCGAGCCCGACCCCGCGCGCCCGCGCTTCATCCAGACGGTCTGGGGCGTCGGCTACCGGTTCCAGCCATGACCCCGCTGCGCCGCCAGGCGATGCTGACGGTGGCGGTCCTCGCCGCCGTCCTCGTCGCGATCTTCCTCGCCGCGCGGATGATGTACGTCTCCGACCGCGACGCGCTGCTCTTCTCGGTCCTCGTCCTCGCGATCGGCCTGGTCAGCCTGCGGATCGCTTCGCTGGCCCAGCGCGAGCGCGCCCGGGAGGCGGCCGAGGCGACCCGGCGGCAGATGATCGCCGCCGTCTCCCACGACCTGCGCACGCCGCTCGCCTCGCTGCGGCTGCTGGTCGAGGCGGTCGATGACGAGATCGTCGACGAGGAGACCCGGCGCCGCTACCTGGCGACGATGAGGGTCAACGTCAACTCGCTGAGCACGCTGATCGACGACCTCTTCGAGCTCTCGCGGATCGAGGCCGGCGACATCGAGTGGTCGATCCGCCAGGTCGAGCTGGGGATGCTGGTCGACGAGACGGTCGCGGCGATGCAGCCCGAGGCCGGCGCCAAGGGGGTCGAGATCCGCACCCAGCGCAGCGAGCAGGAGCTGCGGGCCAAGGCCGACCCGGAGAAGGTCCAGCGCGTTCTCTTCAACCTGATCCGCAACGCGATCCGCCACACCCCCGCTGACGGCACCGTCACCGTGCGGGCGACGGGCGGCAGGGGAGAGGTGGAGATCGAGGTCGCCGACACCGGCGACGGGATCCCCGCCGCGGAGCGCGGGCGCGTCTTCGACGCTTTCTTCCGCGGCGGGGCGGATGCCTCGCGCGGCTCCGACGGTGCCGGCCTCGGCCTCGCCGTCTCCCGCGCGATCGTCGAGCGCCACGGCGGCCGCATCTGGCTGGCGCCGGCGGCGCGGGGGACCAGCGTCCGCTTCAGCCTGCCGCGATAAGAAACGGTCGGGTTTATCGCAAAAAGTATGATCAGAAATAACTGACCACATGCCGTGGGGGCGCGGGCGGGAGCGGTCGATTTTTTAGGAGGAGCAATATGAAGGGGAGGCGCATCTCAGCAGCCCTCTGCGTGCTGGCTTTCTGCCTGCTGTTCGCCAGTCCGGCGCTGGCGGTCAAGTACGTCGCGCTCGGGGACTCCTACTCGTCGGGCACGGGAACGCGGACGTTCTACGAATCGACCTGTCAACGGTCGGTCTACGCGTACCCGTACCTGTTGCACAACGCCCATCCAGAATGGACGTTCGTCAACGCCACCTGCTCGGGGGCGAAGACCGGCGACGTGATCAACACCCAGGTAAACAGTGTGACCTCGGATACCAACTGGGTCACCTACACGATCGGCGGCAACGACGCCGGTTTCTCGAGCGTGATCACCGAATGTGCGCTGCCTTCGTGGGCATCGAACTGCGAAGGGGCGATCAACACCGCCCAGTCCTACATCGCGAACACGCTGCCGGGCCGGCTCGACCTGGTCAACAACGCGATCAGGTCGCGGGCGCCGAGCGCGAAAGTGGTCGTCCTCGACTACCCGCGCCTGTTCAACGGCACCGACTGCAACGCGCTCACCTGGTTCAGCAGCAGCGAGATGACGCGACTGAACCAGACGGCCGACCAGCTGAAGAACGTGGTCAGCGCGGCGGCAGGCAGAGCGGGGGCGAACTTCGTCTTCCGCGACGTGATTCCGCCCTTTATCGGTCACGCCGTGTGCGACGGCGGAGGCGGCTCCTCAACGGAGTGGATCAACGGCCTTTCCAACCCGGTCGGCGAAAGCTACCACCCGAAGGTCACCGGTCACGCCAGTGGTTATTACCCGGTGGTGAAAGGGGTCACCGGCTGACTCGGGCCAAGTAGTAACTCTGCTGCACGAGACCGCAGGAACCCGTCTTTATGCCGGGTCTCCTGCGGTCTCGGCATTTGGGCCCTCGATGGAGGTTTTCGGGACTGATGAAACTCGCAAGGTGGCAAGGGGGCTTGGGGTTCCCTGTTCGCGACTCGTGCTGGTGGCGGAAAGGCTCCAAGCGGCGACGGAGCTGCCCTGACAGCCGAGCCTAGAAGCGTGACTGGGTCACGTCGATGCGCCAGCCGAGCGTCTTCTCGTCGCGGGTTGCGCAGAGGATGCGGCGCCCATCGGTGCGGACGTTGACGAGGCCGTAGACCAGCCCGGCCACGCGCCTGGTGCCGTCAACCTGGTCGATCTTGACGCTGCGGGCGAGCTCGGTCGAGAAGATCAGCGGTGAGATCAGTTCGTCTCCCCGCATCTGCTGGTAGCCGCTGATCGCGCTGGCGGCGATGATCGACGGCCGCGGATGGTCGTATCCCTCGTTGTCACCGGAGGAGAAGACCGTCACCGCCGGGCTCATCGCTTTGAGGAAGGCGAAGGAGACGTCCTGGGCACCGTGGTGGCAGGCCTTGCCGACGTCGCAGAGGAACTCCTCGCGGCGGCCGGAGTAGTCGGAGAGGAGGGCTTCCTGGCTGAGGCGGTTGAGGTCGCCGGTGAGCAGGACCCGGCAGGCGCCAAAGCGCAGCGCCAGCAGGAGGCTGTTGCCGTTGGTGTTTTTCGAGTCCTCGGCGCTGTAGCGGCGAACCGCCGGCTTGCCTTCGGCCTCGAACCGGACCGGGGCGAGGACTTTGATCTCCGGCTCGCCCGCGGTTCCCGGCCCGAACCCGGGCACGTACCCGTCGGCGCTCGAGAGCCGCTTGATCGTGGTCGGGCGGTTGTTGGTCCAGCGGGTGGCGACGGCCGCCCGCAGGAAGTCGCTCCATTCGCCGGTCAGCCCCGGGTCGGCCCCGGGTTCGAGCGCGGCCGCGACCTCGCCGCGGTCGCCCACGAGCTGGGTGAAGAATTTCTCGCCGTCGACGGTCGCGTAGGGGCCGAGGGTGGCCCCTTTCTCCCCCTGCCACCAGCCGACACCGGCGTGGTAAAGGGCTTTGACACGGACCTCGTCGCAGTCGAGCTCGTTGCTGGTGTCGACATCGAGCAGGTCGGTGAGGCCGCCGTAGTGGTCGGAGTCGCAGTGGCTGGCGACCATCGCGTCGATCACGATCCGGTCCTCGGCGTAGTCCTTGTAGAACTTCCAGTCGACGAAGTCGGCGGCGTTTTTGCCGGTGCCCTGTCTGCCGCGGCGCTGGCCGCCGTCGACTATCAGGTGGCGCCCGTTCGGCGTCTTGACGAGGATCCCGTCGCCCTGTTCGACGTCGATGAAGTAGATCTCGAGCAGGGGCTCGCCGCCGAGGCTCGCCTTGTCGACCCAGCCGAACGTTTCGCGCCCCCGCGCCCGGACTTCGACCCGGTCCCCGGTCTCTTTCAGCACCTCGACACGGTCTCCCCAGAGCAATTTGAGCGAGTGCTTCTTGCCAGTCGGTTCGAGGTAGAGCGGGGCGGTGTCGGCGCTGACATGGTCGATCGTCATCGGGTCTCCTATTCGCTGGGTTCGGCGGGTGGCGTTTCGGTTTCTTCCGTCACTCCGTCTTCGGGGAGGGGCACTTCGCCCGTCTCCGTTTCTCCGCCGTCTTTCGCATCCACGGCAGGGGGGACAACCGGCGGCGTGAACGGGTCGAAGGTGGCCGTGACGGACATCGGCGCCTCTGCCGTCAGCGTGCACGTGAGGTCTTCGCTGGTGCAGGAGCCCGAGAAGCCGCCGAATTCGGAGCCTCTGCCGGCTGCGGCGACGAGAGTCACGGCTTTACCGGCAGGCACCTCGCAGGTCCCCTCGCCGCACTCGAAGCCTTCGATGTCGACGGTGCCGCTGCCTTCGCCGGTCACCGTGATCTCGAGGGGGAACGGCCCCTCGTCCGGGTTCTCGTCGGTCACCGGCGTCGCATCGGTGTCGTCGCTGGAATCTCTCCCCGGCTGCCGGTCACCGGGGTTGCCGGTGTCCGTGACGGCGACGTTCTCCCCGCCGCCGGATTCGCCGCCCAGCGCCATCCCGGCCGCGACCCCGCCGCCGAACAGCGCCAGGAACGCCGCCGCCAGCAGCGCCAGCCGCAGGGGCGCGGTCTGCCCGCTCCCGTGCCGGGGACGGACCAGCTCCTTGTTGCGCAGCATCTGGCGCACCTGATCGCAGAGCGCCTGCATGTTCCGCTCGGTGGCCGCCAGTCCACGGCGGTCGCCGATCTGCTCGCGAATCTCGCGCGCCTGGCGTAATTCCCGGTCGGCGCCCTCGACGTCGCCGGCGGCGAGGCGCAGGGTGCCGAGCTCGTGCCGCGCCCAGGCGATCGCCTCCTGGTCGCCCAGCTGCCCGGCGGCGCGGAGGGCGCCGCGGAGCGTCTTCAACAGGTCGACCCAGCGTTTCAGCAGCATCAGCAGGGTCGCCAGCGCCCGCGCCATCTGCAGTGACTTCCTGTGTTTGCCCTTGCGGTCCAGTCGCTCGAGGCAGTCGAGCAGGGCGCCGACCTCGAGGCTGAGCTGGGTGGGATCCAGCGCATGGCCTTCGCCGATGCCCTTGCCGAGCGCGACGGCCCGTTCGATCTTGGCCGTCGACTCCGAGGCTTCCTCGATTTCGGTCGCGAGGGCGGGGCCGGGCTCGGCTTTCCCGGGGGTCGACTCATCGAGGGCCTTTCGCAGCGGCTCGCTGTCGTCAATCCTCTCAGGACCGTCGCCCCGCTCGATCAGGGTTCCGGCCGAACTGCCGACCGCAAGCGCGAAACCGCCGACCTCGACCCGGTTGTCCATCCACCGAGTCTCACCCCACGACGCCTATGGAGCAAACACTTCTGAGTTCTTTAAGCGCAGAGAAGCGTGTGCTTCCGGCTCTGGTGCAGAATCAGGCCGGTGATCGAGGCCGTTACCTTCGACTTCTGGAACACGATCGCCCGAGTCCCGACCGGGGCGATGACCGAGGCGCGGGAGCGGGCGGTCGCCGCCGCTTGCCAGAGTCACGACGTGCGGGTCGAGGCGGAGCTCCTGACCGCGAGCCTGGAGGAGGTCGGCCTGAGCTGGGAGCGCTCCTGGGCCGCCGGCCATCATCTGCACCCGCGCGAGGCTGCCGAGTCGTTGGTTCGGGCGCTCGGGGTGGAGGACGCGGCACGGGAGATGGTCGCCGAGGCGTTCCTCGGGGCGGGTCGGGAAGTCGAGCTGGAGCTGGCGCCCGACATCGCTCCCAGCCTGGAGGCGCTGTGGGCGCGGGAGATCCGGCTCGGGATCGTCTGCGACGTGGGCTTCAGCGGTGGCGAGCTGCTGCGCGAGCTGCTCGACGGCGAGGGCCTGCTCGGCTACTTCTCAGGCTGGGCCTTCTCCGACGAGGTCGGGCACTACAAGCCGGCGCCGCAGATCTTCGAAGCGGCGCTGGGCTCTGTGCAGGCCGAGCCGGCGAGGGCCCTCCACGTCGGCGACCTGCGCCGCACCGACGTCGCCGGCGCCGCCGCCCACGGGATGCGGACCGCCCGCTACCGGGGGATGAACGACGAGGGCGAGGCCGACTTCGGCCCGGAGGCCGAGTTCATCCTCGACAGCCACCGGGAGGTGCTCGATGTCGTCGAGGTTCTCGCTCGAGACTGAGCGGTTGCTGCTGCGCGCCGCCGAGCTGCTCGGCGACGCGGTCGTCGTCTACGCGATCGACCGCGAGACGGCGTAGGCCGCCATCCCCTTCGGCGCGCCCTTGGCGCTGAAGCGGCGCTTCTTCGCCTCGGCGGCGCCGGGCGGGAGCTGGTCCAGCGCCGTCCCGGAGACGAGGATCTCGCCGGGCCTGGCGGCGTCGGCGAGGCGGGCGGCGACGTTGACGTCGACGCCGAAGTAGTCGCCGCCGAGCTTGCGCGGGCGGCCGAGGTGGATGCCGGTGCGCAGTTGGGGGCGGTAGCCGTCGACCGCGATCGGCGCCACCCGCTCGCTCGCGGCGAAGGCGGTCTCGATCGCGCTCGGGGCGTCCCAGAAGGCGGCCATCAAGCCGTCGCCGAGCCGCTTCACCACCTCGCCCTGGCGCTCGAGCACCGGCGGCTCGATCGCCTCTGAGACCTCGCGCAGCAGCTGCACCGCCGAGCGGTCGCCGGCCTCCAGCGCCCAGCTGGAGAAGCCGACCAGGTCGGTGAAGAGGATCGCCACGTCGACCTTGCCGCGGCCGCGGTCCTGGGACTCGGCCAGCCGCTGCCAGGCCTGCAGCGCGGTCAGGCCGAGCTCGCCGGCGAACCCCGGCTCGGCGCCCCGCAGCGCGACCAACTGCCGGGCGGCGCGGTCGGCGGGACGGCCGCGGGCGGTGGAGAGGTGGTCGATCCGCTCGTCGTCGCCGAGGGTGCGCTCCCGCGTCCGCCGCACCCACTCGACCAGGCTCGGGCTGCGGTTGAAGCGCTGCGCCGCCGCGGCGAAGCGGCTGCCAGAGGTATCGCTCATGACAGCTTGCGCCATCTGGCGCCCCGGCCCGCGCCTTCGGCCTCGATCTGGCCTTCCTCCCTCAGCTCGGCGAGGACAAGCCTCACCGTGGCCTCGCTTATCCCTGGGAGAGCACGCTCGATGTCGCGGCGCCGGAACTCGCCGGGAGCGTGCTCGAGGATGTGCTCCCGAACGCGTTCGCGTTTGTTGCCGGTTTGCGAGCGAGCGGCCGCCACCCGTTTCTCGAAGTCCTCATAGGCGGAAAGGAGGATCGCGCTGAAATAAGTGACCCAGGGCCAGATGGTGTGCTCTGCCTGATGCCAGCCGCGCTGAGATTCGTACAGAGCCTGGTAGTAGCTGTTTTTCGATTGATAGATGCGCTGCTCGACGCTGACGTAGCGCGCGACCCGGTATCCCTGGCCGAGCAGCTCATTGGTAGTGAGCAATCGGGCGAGCCGGCCGTTTCCATCCGCCACCGGGTGGATCGCGAGAAAGTCGACAAGGAAGGCGCCGATCAGGATCAGCGGGTGGGCAATCTGGTCTCGTTTTGCTGCTTCGTAGCGGGCCAGTAGCTCCGTGAGCTGAAATTCCGTCTCTCCGGGAGGGGTGGGCTCGAAGACAATTTCCCGGCTGCCGCTCTCGTAGGAGACGATCAGGTTCTGGTCGGACTTCAAGTGTCCGCCTCGTCCGCCCGAGTGAGCAAAGAGGAGGCGATGGAGATGCAGGACTAACGGCACGTCGAGGTGCTCAGGGGTCTCTTGCTGCATCAGCTCGCCGATGGCATCCCGGTAGCCGGCGAACTCTCGCTCGTTGCGGTTGCGAAAGCGGCGCGAGCCCTCGACTATCTGCTCGGCCCGATTGCCCTCTACGATCACGCCCTCGATCGCGTTGGAGGCCGTGATCGAAGCAATGCGAGCGTCCTCGGACAGCTGGGCCAAGAGCTCTGGCAACTGGTCTTCGTTGAGGCCCTGGCGACCCTTCGCGGTATCGATCCTGGCAAGGACGGGACCCAGTTCCCGGGGTTGCGCCGCGAAAGTCCGATCGATGTCAATGAAGCTCTTGATGGAGCTAATAATCGCACAAAAGAGCTAAAAAGAGGCTGGATTAGCCCAATTATGCAATTCAGCGGCTCTTCAGTAGGCGGCCGACCGCCTCCATCATCTCCTCGGTCTTCTCCTCGCGCGCCTCGGGGGTCTCGGCGCCGACGACGCAGTGGCGGGTGTGTTCGTCGAGCAGGGCGAGGGCTACCTTGTCGATCGCGGCCTGGGCGGCGGAGATCTGGGTGAGGATGTCGATGCAGTAACGCTCCTCCTCGACCATCCGTTCGATGCCGCCGATCTGGCCGCTGATCCGCCGCAGCCGGTTCTTGACTTTCTCTTTGCTGTCGATGTATCCGGGGTCCTGCTGGGTATCGTTCATGCCTGGAAGTATACCCCCTCTGGGTATGTGCTACCGTCGCTTGTATGAATACCCCCCGCCCGTATCAAAAGTTTGCTCTTTTCGTCCTTGGCCTCGTGGTCGTTTTTGCCGCGGCGGCGGCGATCGGTTCGGCCTTCGAGCCGGCCAAGACGGAGGGCGATGGATTGGAGGAGACAATGGACGCACACGCGATGGAGGCGACGGCGCGCGGGTCCGCGGAGCACGAGCCGGCCGGGCTCGGGATCTCCGCCGAGGGATACACGTTGCAGTTGAGCCCGACCCAGTTTCAGCGCGGAGAGGCGCGCGAGCTGCGCTTCACGGTCGAGGACGCCGGCGGCGCGCCCGTCACCGAGTTCGACGAGCTGCACGAGAAGCGGATGCACCTGATCGTGGTCCGCCGCGACGGCACCCAATTCCGCCACCTGCATCCGGAGATGGACGCGTCCGGGACCTGGACCGTGCCGATCGAGTTCGGCGCTGCGGGCGTCTACCGAGCCTTCGCCGACTTCTCGGTCGATGGCGAGCAACAGACGCTGGCCAGCGACCTGTTCGTCTCCGGCGGGGACTTCGAGGCGCGGCCGTTCCCGGCGCCGCGGCCGGTCGACGAGGTCGCCGGCTACGAGGTCCGCCTGGACGCAGGCGATGCTGCAGCCGGCGAGCCCGCATCGCTCTCCTTCACCGTCAGCAGGGACGGCAAGCCGGTCGAGGACCTCGCTCCCTACCTGGGCGCCAAGGGGCACCTGGTCGCCCTACGCGAAGGCGACCTCGCCTTCCTCCACGTCCACCCCGAGGCGAGCCACGAGGTGGCAGCCGAGGAGATCGAGTTCGCGGCCACCTTCCCGAGCGCCGGTCGCTACCGCCTTTACCTGCAGTTCAAGCACGAGGGCGTCGTGCGGACCGCTGAATTCACGGTGGTGGCGCGATGAGCCGGCTGGACCTCCCGGTCGAGGGGATGACCTGCTCCTCCTGCGCCGGCCGGGTCGAGAAGAGCCTGAACGAGCTCGAGGGAGTCGAGGCGACGGTCAACTTCGCGACCGAGCGGGCTACCGTCGAGTTCGATCCCGAGCGGGTCGAGCCGGAGCAGCTGCTCGGGGCGGTCGAGAAGGTCGGCTACACCGCTTCGCTTCCCTCCGAAGGCGGTGAGGAGGGGCCGGCCGAGGCCGACCCGACCGCGGACCTGCGCCGGCGGCTGACCTTCGCCGCCGCCCTCTCGCTGCCGGTGCTGCTGCTGGCGATGATCGAGCCGCTGCAGTTCGAGAACTGGCAGTGGCTCTCGCTGCAGCTCGCCACCCCGGTGGTGCTGTGGGCGGGCTGGCCCTTCCACCAGGCGGCCTGGCAGAACCTGCGCCACGGGGCGGTGACGATGGACACGCTGATCTCGGTCGGGACGCTGTCCGCGCTCGGCTGGTCGCTGTACGCGCTCTTCTTCGGCGAGGCCGGGATGAACGGGATGAAGATGCCGTTCGAGCTGGTCACCGGCGCGGCGCCGGTGCCGACGAGATCTACCTCGAGGTCGCCGCGGTCGTCACCACCTTCATCCTCGCCGGCCGCTACTTCGAGGCGCGCGCCAAGCGCCGCGCCGGCGCGGCGCTGGAGGCGCTGCTCGACCTCGGCGCCAAGGACGTGGCGCTGCTCGAGGCCGACGGCAGTGAGCGGCGCGTCCCCGTCGAGGCGCTCGCGGTCGACGACCGCTTCGTCGTCCGCCCGGGGGAGAAGGTCGCGACCGACGGGGTCGTCGAGAGCGGCTCCTCGGCGGTCGACCAGTCGCTGGTCACCGGCGAGTCGGTGCCGGTCGAAGTCGGGCCGGGGGACGAGGTCGTCGGTGCGACGATCAACGTCGGCGGCCACCTCGTCGTCCGCGCCACCCGCGTCGGCGAGGACACGGCGCTGGCGCAGATCGCCCGCCTCGTCACCGAGGCGCAGTCGGGCAAGGCGCCGGTGCAGCGCCTGGCCGACCGGATCAGCGCCGTCTTCGTCCCGATCGTGATCGCGCTCGCCGTCGCCACCCTCGGCTTCTGGCTTGGCAACGGCGCCGGCGCCAGCTTCGCATTCACCGCCGCGGTCGCGGTGCTGATCATCGCCTGCCCCTGCGCGCTGGGCCTGGCGACGCCGACGGCGCTGCTGGTCGGCACCGGCCGCGGGGCGCAGCTCGGGCTGCTGATCAAGGGCCCGGAGGTGTTCGAGTCGACGCAGGCGATCGACACCGTCGTCCTCGACAAGACCGGGACGGTGACCAGCGGCGAGATGGCGGCGGTCGCGGTGCACGCGGCGCCGGGGATCGACGAGCGAGAGGTGCTGCGCCTCGCGGGTGCGGTCGAGGACGCCTCCGAGCACCCGATCGCGGCCGCGATCGCGGCGCGCGCGAAGGAGGAGTTCGGATTGCTGCCCGCCGTCGAGGAGTTCGCGAGCGAGGCGGGCATCGGGGTCCGCGGCGTCGTTGGCGGCCGCTCGGTAGTCGTCGGCCGCGCCTCTGGTTCCTCGATGTCGAGTTCCTCTCGCATAGCGAGACAAACTCGACATTCGCTTCCACCGCAGCTGGAGTCGGCGCGCGGCGAGGCCGAAGCGCAGGGTCAGACGGCGATTGCGGTCGGTTGGGACGGGGAGGCACGGGGCCTCGTCGTCGTCGCGGACACGGTGAAGCCGTCGAGCACCGAAGCGATCGCCGCGCTCCGCGAGCTGGGGCTGCGTCCTGTGCTCCTCACCGGCGACAACGAGGCGACGGCGCGAGCGGTGGCGGCCGAGGTCGGGATCGAGGAGGTGATCGCCGAGGTGCTGCCGGCCGAGAAGGCGACGACGGTCGAGCGCCTGCAGGCCGAGGGCCGGATCGTGGCGATGGTCGGCGACGGCGTCAACGACGCGCCCGCCCTGGCCCAGGCCGATCTCGGCCTGGCGATTGGCACCGGCGCCGACGTCGCGATCGAGGCCTCCGACGTCACCCTGATCTCCGGCGACCCGCGCGCCGTCGGCGACGCGATCCGCCTCTCCCGCCGCACCCTGGCGACGATCAAGGGCAACCTCTTCTGGGCTTTCGCCTACAACGTCGCCGCCCTGCCCCTCGCCGCCGCCGGCTTCCTCAACCCCCTGATCGCCGGGGCGGCAATGGCCCTCTCGAGCGTCTTCGTGGTGACGAACTCGCTGCGGCTGCGGGGGTTCAGCCCGCGGCGGAACCGCCCGGCCTGATCGCCGAGCGCAGGGCCTCGCTGGCGGTGTAGCTGGAAGCTCTGGCGCGCCCGAGCTGATCGACGAGGCCAGCGTCGAGCAGGCGGCGGAAGTCGGCGCTGGCGGTGGCAGGGGAGACGTCGGCCTCCTCGGCGTACTTGCCGCGGTCGGTCCCGCCCAGCAGGCTCTGCTCGAGGGCGATCACGATCCGGTCCGGCCAGCCTCGCCGACCAGCGAGATCTTCCAGACGCTGCCAGCGCGCCGCTGCCTGCTCGATCTGATCCAGCCGCTGCCGGGCCTGGGCGATGTGCGCCTCGAGGCAGAAGGAGACCCAGCCGGTCGCGTCGCGCCCCGGCTGGTAGCTGCCGCCCTGTGCCTCACGGAGCACGGCGTAGTACTCGCCGGTGTGCTCGCCGAGGTACTCCTCGATCGAGAAGAACTCGGGAGAGCCGAGGCCGCCGCGGGCAAGTACCAGCGACTGGACGATTCGCGAGATGCGCCCATTGCCATCCCGGAAGGGATGAACTGAGGTGACGTTCAGGTGTGCCATCGCCGCCTTCACAACCACGTCCACCCCCGGTTGATCTTCGGCTAGCCAGCCCACGACCTCGGTCATCAAGGGAACGACTTGGTCGGCGTCAGGGCCCAGGTACTCAAGCGATCCATCGGGCCCGGTGACGCCGATCGGCCCAGTTCGCCACAGACCCGGGTCGATGTCGCGCTGGAAGTAGCAGGCCTCGAAGTGGAGGTCGAGGATTACGCGGTCCAGCCACCTGAACGAAGGATCGATCGCCATCGTCCCGACGTGGTCCATCGCCCGCGCGTAGGAAGCGACCGCCTGCTGGTCGGCGTCGCCCTGATCCGGGACCCGGCGGCCACTGGTCAGAGCCAAGGCTTCGTCGGGGGAGACGCTGAACCCCTCGATCGAGGTGGAGCCCTCGATCGACGAAGCTCGCACCTGACGACGCAGCGAGCCGATCCACCGCGAACGGGTGGAAACCGCAGCGCCAAGTTGTTTCCGCAGGTCGCCGAGCGCGTCGAGCTTCTCCCGAAGCGGCCTACTGATCTCAGGAGCCTGGAAGATCACCCCATCATTTTAGCCGATTAATCGTCTTAATGTCTAAACGATTAATCGTCTATCCCGATTAGTGCTTGATCAGCTTCAGGCTCCGACCCTTGGTCTTGCCCTTGCCGCCGGTCGGCTTGAACGTGACCTTGATCTTGGTCTTGAGACTGCCCTTGGCGTTCAGGGTCTGCTTGGCCTTCGGCTTCGGGCGGATGTTGAGGGTCACCGTGCCCGCCTTCTTGGCGCTGCGCTTGACCTTCCTCACCTTCTTGCCGGTGAGGGTGAGCTTGCCGGCGTAGGGGACCTTGACCTTCAGCTTTGCGGTTCCCTTTTTGGTGTTCCGGATCAGCTTGCCGAACTTGAAGTTGTTCGGGGCCTTGACGGTGATCGACTGCGCCGCGGCGGCAGCTCCGCTGCAGAGCGCCGTGCGGCCGGTGAACACCATGCTCGCCGAGCAGCCCTCGTTGTCGGTCGCGGTCAGGCCGACGGTGTAGCTGCCGGCTTTGGCGTAGATGTGGACGAGGGCCGGGCCGCCGTTGGGGGCGGTCGTTCCGTCGCCGAAGCTCCAGTTGAAGCTGGCGACCGTGCCGTCGGAGTCGGCGGCGCCGCCGCTGACTCCGATTTGCAGAGGGTTCTTCTTGGCGGCCGCGGCGGTGAAGGAGGCGACCGGCGACTGGTCGGGGGCGATCGCGATCTGCCATGGCCCGCCGGTGACGTCGACGTCGCTCGTCTGACCCGTCTGGGTATTGATGACGGTTACGCCTTTGCCTTCTGCTTCGCCTTCGTAATTGGCGACGTAGACGAATCTGCCATCCGGCGTCATGGCCATTTCGTAAGGCGCTGCGCCGACCGGGATCGCGCCGACCACCTGGCGAGTGACCGTGTCGATAACCGAGACGTTGCTGTCGTCGGTGTTGCTGACGTAGAGCTTGCTCCCATTGGGCGTCAGGGCGATCCCCCAGGCGTCGAAGCCAACCGTGATCGGGTCCCCCACCACCTGCCTGGTCGCGGTGTCGATGACCGAGACCGTTCCGGGGATCAGGTTGGTTCCTTCGTTGACGACATAAGCGGTTTTGCCATTGGGCGAGAAGACGAGATTGACCGGGTCTTCGCCGGCCGGGATCGCGCCGACGACCTGCCTGGTGGCGGTGTCGATGACGTCGACCGCGTCCGTGTCGTAATTGGTGACATAGGCCGCGCTCCCGTCCGGGGAGAAGGCAACGCCCCACGTGTTGCCGCCGATGGGGATCGGAGAGCCGACGATTTGGTTGGTCTGGGTATCGATGACGAAGACGCCTTCGAGGTCGTAGCTGCTGACGTAGGCCGTCTTGCCGTCAGGGGAGATCGCGATCACCGAGGCGTCGTAATCGACCCCTTCGTAGGTGAGCGGGAGCGTGGTGATGACCTGATTGGTCTGGGTATCGATGGCCCTCAGGTTGTCGTCGCTTTCGTCGCCGACGTAGAGGGTTTTGCCGTTCGGGGTGACCGCCAGCGTCGACGGCGACTCGCCCACCGGGATCGGGTTGCCGACCACCTGGTTGGTGGCCGTATCGATCACCGAGACCGTGTTGTCGACGTAGTTGCCCGTGTAGGCGTAGCGGGCGGCCAGCGCCTGCGTCGCGGAAAGCGCGAGGGCTAGCGCGGCGAAGGCCACGATCAGAGGTACACGGCGGCTGAGGAAACGGCTCTTGGTCGGCATGGCGCGCGAGTCTAGTTCCCGGCCTGGACATCGGTGCGGCCGGGAACCAGCGGCACGAACATCCGTCCTTAGGACTGCTTGCGTCCCACCGTCAGCAGATACTCCATGCCGAAGTGCGCCTGCTCATCGCTGCCCTGGTTCCACTCGGCGCAGAACTCGCTCAGCGTCCGGTCGAACTCCTCGGCGCGGCCCTCTTTCTCGGCGTTGGCGCGGGCGGCGATCGTCGGACCGTAGCGCTGCTTGAAATGCTCGCCGTAGTCGTCGGGCCGCTCGAAGGCGCTCACCTCGAGGACGCCTTTCTCGACCGTCTCCAGCTCGACCCGCTCGCCGAGCAGACCGCGGAGGTGATCCTCGCCGCCCCACAGCGGCGGTGGCTGCGCGCCCTTGGGAGGGGAGGCATGAACTGGCCCATCGCGCGGAACAGGGCGCCGATCATCCCCTCGGGGGTCCAGCTCAACAGGCCGATCCTGCCGCCGGGCTTGCAGACCCGGACCAGCTCGCCTGCGGCCTTCTCGTGGAAGGGCGCGAACATCACCCCGATCGAGGAGATGACCACGTCGAAGCTGTCGTCCTCGAAAGGGAGGTCGTGGGCGTCGGCCTCGATCCACTCCAGCGCGACCCCCTCGGCCTCGGCACGGGCGCGGCCGGCGTCGAAGAGCTCGGGGGTGAGGTCGCTGGCGACGACCTCGGCGCCGGCCTTGGCCGCGACGATCGCCGCGTTGCCGGTGCCGGCGGCGACGTCGAGGACGCGGTCGCCGGGGCCGATGCCGGTCGCCTCGACCAGGCGCGGACCGAGCGGCAGGAGGAAGGTCTCGACCATCGACGGGTAGTCACCGGATGCCCACATCGCTCGGTGTTTCTGTCTCAGCTCAGGGCTTGGGCTCTGGGTCTCGCTGCTGGGGGTCACTGCTGCATCTCCTTTGAATTGGTTGACGATCCCTTTCTACGCCCGGGCGAATCGCCTATCAACTTCAAGATCTGCAGTTGGGCGCGTAGACTCGCTGTAGAGCCAGATGCCCGACAGCTACGGACAGTTCTGCCCGGTCGCCCAGGCGGCTGAGGTCCTAACCGAGCGCTGGACCTTGCTGGTGCTGCGAGAGCTGCTGATGGGCAGCAGCCGCTTCAACGAGATCCAGCGCGGGGTGCCGCGGATGTCCTCCTCGCTGCTGAGCAAACGGCTGCGCGAGCTGGAGCGCGCCGAGCTGCTGACCCGCGAGCCGCTGCAGGGCGAACGCGGTTACGCCTATCGCCTCACCCCGGCCGGCGAAGCGCTGGGGCCGCTGGTCGTCTTGCTTGGGACCTGGAGCCGCGACCACCTGAAGCGCGAGATCAGCGCCGAGGAGGCCGACCCGGCGCTTTTGATGTGGGACCTGCGCCGCAGCGTCCGTCTCGACCGCCTGCCGCAGGAGCAACTGGTCGTCTTCTTCCGCTTCCGCGACGCCGAAGAGGGCAAGCGCGCCTGGTGGCTGGTTGCAGAGGAGGCCAACGCCGACCTCTGCTTCTCCGACCCCGGCTTCGGGGTCGACCTCCAGGTCGATGCCGAGACGCAGGCGCTGGCCGAGGTCTGGGTCGGACACCGGGAGCTCGGCGCGGCGATGCGCTCCAAACGGGTGCGGGTGACCGGGCCCGAGCATCTGGTGCGAAGCGTCCCCGATTGGATCGGCCTCAGCACCTTCGCCTACCCGGACCCGGCCGCCGAGCTCGCCACCCGGCAACAGCCCGTCTAGCGGGCTGTTGCCGCCCGCCTCCGCGGGCCGCGCTTCTAGTAGGAGGGTCTGGCGTAACCCCGCCGGCACAGTTCCCTGTTCCTTTTTGGTCCCCTACAACCGAAAGGAACAGCCGAATGCCCGACCCCCCAGATTTCTGTTCCTTTTCTTCTTCTGGCAACGAAAAGGAACAGGAGAGCGAAGGCCCGGAGTTTCGCCAAAGCCCTCCCGGCTAGGACCCGCTCTCAGTCGCCGCCACCGGCGCCTCGCGCTCGACGTCGAGGCGGGGCAGGAGCGCTCCAGCCAGTCGGGGATCCACCAGTTGCGGTGGCCGAGCAGCTGCATCACCGCCGGCACCAGGACCATCCGCACCACGGTCGCGTCGAGGAAGATCGCCGACGCCAGCCCGATCCCGAAGAGCTTGAGGAAGACTTCGGGCGAGGCGACGAAGGCGAGGAAGACGACGACCATGATCGCCGCCGCCGCGGTGATCACCCGGGCGGTCTTGGCGAGGCCGTCGGCGACCGCTCGGCGGGTGTCGCCGTCCTTCAGGTACTCCTCGCGGATCCGCGAGATCAGGAAGACCTCGTAGTCCATCGAGAGCCCGAAGAGGATCGCGAACATCATCACCGGCATGAAGGGCGCGATCGGGACTTCGTGGTCGATGCCGATCAGCTCGCCGACCGCGCCGCCCTGCGCGACCAGGGTCATCACGCCGTAGGCGGCGCTGACCGAGAGCAGGTTCATCACCCCTGCCTTGAGCGAGATCAGCGGCGAGTGGAAGGCGACCAGGAGCAGCAGGAACGAGAGGCCGACGACGCCGGCGATGAACAGCGGCATGCGGTCGGCCATGTAGGTGCTCTGGTCCTCGAGCGCGGCGGTCACGCCGCCGACCTGGGCGTTGACGCCGGAGCCGGCCAGCGGCCGGGAGCACGGTGTCGTCGCAGGTCGGTTGACCAGTTCCTGGGTCGCCTCGTCCTGCGGCGAGGTGGTCGGGATCACGGTGATCAGCGCCGCGGTGCCGCCGGAGTTGAAGCGGGCCGGCGGCACGAAGGCGACCCCCTCGTCGTCGCGCAGGTCCGGCGCCGAGGCGCGTCGACGTCGCCTTGGCGCTGCGGGTCGGGCAGTTCGGCGGCGATCACCAGCGGGCCGTTGGCGCCGGGCCCGAAGCCCTCGCGTGATCAGGTCGTAGGCCTGGCGGGTCATCGTGTCCGGGCGGGTCGTTGCCGGCGTCGGGGAAGCCGAGGCGCATGCCGAGCGCCGGCGCGGCGAGCGCCAGCAGCACCGCGGTGGCGACGATCGCCGCGGTCCAGGGCCGCCGCTGGACGGCGTGGCTCCAGCGGGCGGCGGGCGATTCGCCGTCGCCTTCGCCTTGTCAGCCGTGCGGCCGAGGAGCGGGATCCGCAGCCGGTCGACCTTCGGGCCGAGGTAGGAGAGCAGCGCCGGCAGCAGGGTGACCGCGGCGAGCATCACCACCAGCACCGCGAGCGAGGCCGAGATCGCCACTCCGTACATGTAGGGAAGGCCGGTGAGGAACAGGCCGAGGACCGCGATCACCACGGTGCTGCCGGCGATGAGCACGCTGCGCCCGGCGGTGGTGACCGCCTCGACGACCGCGTCGTGGCGGTCCTTGCCGTCGTGCATCGCCGACCGGAAGCGGGTCAGGACCAGCAGCGAGTAGTCGATCCCGACGCCGATCCCGATCAGGCCGGAGACCGCGCGTGGTCCAGTCGGGGACGTCGATGACGTTGGCGAGCAGGAGCGATCAGCCCGCCGGCGGAGATCCCGAGGCCGACGAGGGCGATCACCAGCGGCAGCCCGGCGGCGACCAGCGAGCCGAAGGCGATCAGCAGCACGATCGCGGCGCCGAGGAAGCCGATCCCCTCGGGGCTCGCGCCTTCCTGGGCGCGGTAGATCGGGTCGCCGCCGAGCTTGATCTCGCAGGCCGTCGCCGCTGTTGCCTTCGGCGGCCTCGACCAGCTGTTCGCCGTCCTCCTTCGTCACCTCCCAGCCGGGGACGTCAGCGGCAGCGTCGTCGTCGCGATCGTGCCGTCTTCGGAGACCCGGATCGGCGTCTGCCTCTCGATGTTGCTCGACCTTCTCCGCCTCGCCGAAGAAGGCGTCGACCTGCTGCTTCGCCGCCGGGCTCATCGCTCCCGAGGGGTCCTTCCAGACGACGTAGACTTCCTGGCCCGAGTAGCCGCCGAACGCGTTCTCGGTCAGCTCGCTGGCCGCCTTCGACTCCGAGCCGGGCGTGTTGTAGTCGGCTTCGTACTCGCCCGGCGAGGGAGGAGCCGAGGCCGATGATCACGACCGCGGCGACGATCCAGAGCAGGACCATGCGTGCCGCGGCGGCGGTAGGCGATGTCGGCGAGGGCGGCGAGGCGACGGGTCATGCGAGCTCCCTCCGTGGGAAGAATCTTTGCGACTGGAAAGGTTCAATAAGGAAATCATTCATAGCAAAAAGCAATATGGGTAAGCTTCCCGATGTTATGTCCGAGAAGCGGATCAACGGCGACCGGGCGCCGTCCACGCTTGCCTTCCTCCTCTCGCAGGTCGGGATCCACGCCTCGCGGCAGTTCGCCGAGCGTATTTCGGCGGTCGATCTGACGCCGCCGCTGTTCCGCGTTCTCAACCTGGTCGACGCCGCCGAGGGGCAGTCGCAGCAGGCGATCGGAGCGGCAATCGAGGTTCCCGCCAGCCGCATGGTCGCCCTCGTCGACGAACTCGAGCAGCGTGGTCTGGTCGAGCGCCGGCTCGATCCCGACGATCGCCGGGTGCGCGCCCTCCATCTGACGCGGAAGGGCCGGCAGACGCTCGCGCGAGGGCGAAAGATCGCCACGGAGCACGAAGAGGGTCTCACCCGCGGCATGGCGGCGGCCGATCGCCGGCGCCTGCTGGACCTGCTGCAGAGGATGGTCGACGATCAGGCAATCGGAAGGGGCATCCATCCGGGCCTCAGCGACCCGAAGCCGGTTGGCAAAGATTCGTGATCGGGTAGGGGGAGGAGGACCCCGGAAAGGGCTTCGCAGGCGGAGGGAGGATCGATGGTGGCGGGAGCAGTCGAGGGGCGGCGCTTTGCAGTTGCTCTGGTTGCAATCCTCGGGCTCGGGCTCATCTTCGCCGCCTCGCTGGAGGCTCTGCGGGGGCCCTTGTGCGGAGGGCGGCGGGCGACGATCTCCGCGAACGACCGCACGATCCACGGCACCCGTGGACCCGACGTGATCGTCGCCGGGCGGGGTCCGAACGGCATCTTCGGCGGTCGCGGCAACGACGTGATCTGCGGCGGTTACGGTCGCGACAGGATCGACGGCGGTCGCGGCAGGGACACCATCGACGGCAAGAAGGACGCCGACCTCGTCCACGGCGGTCGCGGCTCCGACGAAGTCGACGGGGGCGCCGGCCGCGACCGGGTGCGCGGCGACAGCGGCAACGACGTGGCGCGTGGCGGGCCGGGCGGCCGCGACGACGTCGAGGGTGGGCTCGGCGACGACACGGTGGCCGGCGGGCGCGGCGCCTTCGACCTCCTCAGCGGCGGGATCGGCAGGGACCGCATCGAGGGCGGGCCTGGGTCGCACGACATCGCCTCCTACCGGAGCGCCGGCGGACCGATCGCGGTCGATCTGGCGAGCGGCTCGGTGACGGGTGCCGAGGAGGAGCGGTTGGTCGGCATCGAGGACGTCATGGGCGGATCCGGAGACGACCTTCTCGCCACCTCCGAGCTGACGGCGAATCGCCTCGAGGGGGGACCGGGAGACGACCGCCTCCTCGGCTCCCTGCAAAGGGACCAGGCATTCGGCGGGCCGGGGAGCGACGAGTGCTTCGGGTCGTTCTCGGTGGTCGAGTCCTGCGGCTCCACGACCGCAGGTGCCGGCACCCGAGTGGAGCTGTACGAGAGTCTCACGGGAGCGCCCAGCATCGCCGTCGCCGGTGACGACGGGGTCGACCAGGTCACGATCGGCTTCCGCCGTGGGCGCTACGTCGTCCGGGCAGGATCGGCCAACCCGGTGCGCCTCGGCGATCCCCGCTACGCCGGCAACTGCAATCTCCTAGCCGGCGCGGTCGCCTGCGGTGGGCAGGTGCGCTCGGTCCTCGTCTCGCTTGGCGCCGGGAACGACACGGTCGCGTTCGAACCCTCGCTGCCGGCGGCGATCTCGGTCACGATCGACGGCGGTCCCGGCAGCGACTGGCTGCGCGGGGGACCTGGTGGCGACACCCTCTACGCCGGTGACGATGGCGACTCAGACCGCCTGCAGGGTGGTGGCGGCGACGACGCTCTGTTCGGCGTCAACATTCTCCATCCCCGTCGCAGCAGCGGCGCGGCGACGATGATCGGCGGCGGCGGTGACGACCTCCTGGTCGGCGGTCAGCCCTGCGGCGGCGACCTCTTCGCCGGCGGTCGCGGCAACAACGACAGCGCCTCCTTTGCCCGGGTTCGCAACGAAGGCGTCCACGTCAAGGCGAAGATCGGTGGCGCGGTGATCGACCCCGGTCAAGCCGCCTGCATGGCAGGTCGCATAGTTCGCGGCACCGAGAAGATCGAGGGTTCGCCGGGTGCGGACATCCTCGCCGGCAACGCCGGCGCCAACACCCTGCTCGGCCGGGGCGGCTCGGACCGGCTCGACGGCAGGGGCGGCCAGGACCGCTGCATCGGCGGCCGCAGCGGCGACCGCGCTCGCCGCTGCGAGTACCTGCGCAACTGAGGTTGCAGCGGGCTTTGCCGCGGGGCGCGAGTCGATCTGCCCGCCTACGGTTTATGTAGGGCCGGCGCGTATGCCGGCTTTCCTCTTCTTTTATGCCGAATCCGACCGCAAAACCGCGCCGGCGCTGGCTCTCGTCGCTTATGGCGATGGCGCTCGCCCTGCTTGCAAGCTGCCTGGTGGCGGTTGCCACCGCGCCCGCGAAGAGCAACTCCGAGAAGCTGGAAGCGGTCGAAGAGAAGATCGGCACCGTCGAAGAACGCGAAGGCGTCCTGACCTCCGACATCGCCGCGATGGGGGACGAAATATCCGCCCTCGAAGGGCAGGTCTCGGCCCTGCGCAACCAGGAGGCGGCGGCCGAAGAAGAGCTCACCGCCAAGGAAGCCGAGCTGCAGACCGCGGAAGCCGAGCTGAAAGAGGCCCTGGAGCGTCTCGAGACGCTGCGCGGGCGGCTGAAGCGGGCGCTGGTCAACCTGCGCGAGCGCCTCGTCGCGATCTACACCTACGGCTCGACCGACATCACCTCGGTCGTCCTCAGCGCCGCCGACTACGGCGACATGGTTGCCCGCACCGAGTACCTCGACGCGATCAACGAAAGCGACCAGGCGCTGGCCGAGCGGGTGCGCAGCCTGCGCGACGAAGCGAAGAAGCTGGTGCGGATACGGAAGATCTCCAAGCTGACGATCGAGAAGGCGCGCGACCAGATCGCCGCCAGGGAGCAGCGGCTGGAAGTCACCCGCTCGACGCTGGAGTCGCGCGAGGGGGCGCTGGTCTCGGCCCGGGCACAGCGCCGTCAGGCGCTGAATGGCGTCCAGGGCGAGCGCGACGAGCACGAGGAGGTCGCCGCCGACCTGCGCGCCGCGATCGCCCAGGAAATCGCCGCAGCGACCGGCGGCATGCCGCTGCCGGCGGGGCCGCTGCCGAGCCCCAGCGCGGCGGGATTCATCTGGCCGATCGAAGGGACCCTCAGCTCCGGCTTCGGCTACCGCTGGGGGCGGATGCACGAGGGGATCGACATCGCCGCCGCCGAAGGAACGCCGATCCGCGCCGCGGCCGACGGGACCGTGATCCTGATGCAGTCCGAGTATGAAAGCGGCGGCTACGGCAACTACACCTGCATCGACCACGGCGGTGGGCTCTCCACCTGCTACGCCCACCAGTCCAGCTTCGCCACCTCGGTCGGCGCCCAGGTCAGCCAGGGCGACCTGATCGGCTACGTCGGCAGCACCGGCCACAGCTATGGGGCCCACCTCCACTTCGAGGTGCGCATCAACGGCGCCCCGACCGATCCCCTCGGCTACCTCTAGCGGCGCCGGGTGGCTTGCTGGTGGCTTCGATAGGCCTCAAGGCTGCAGACGCTGGTGCGTCCAACTGCCATCGCGCTTGACGTAGAGCAGGCGGCGGTGGAGGCGGTCGGGGCTGCCATGCCAGAACTCGACCCGTTCCGGGTCGAGCCGGTAGCCGCCCCAGTCATCGGGGCGCTGTAACGCACTGCCGTCGCTCGCGAGGGCGGCGGCTTCGCGGCGTAGTTGCTCAGGGTCCTCGAGGGTCTCGCCCTGGTTGGAGGCCACGGTGGTGGCCTGTCCCGCCGGCGGTCGTTCGGCGAACAGGCGGTCGGACTCCTCGGCGCCCAGCCGCTCGACCGGCCCCTCGAAGACGACCTGCTGCAGCGTCTCCCGCCAGTAGAGGGTCCCCGCCGCACGCGGGTTGGCCGCAAGATCCTGGCCCTTGCGGCTGTCGGCGCTGAAAGCGAAGACGATCGCCGGGCTCGCCTGCTTCAGCAGGACGATCCGGTTGGATGGCCGTCCCGTCGCGTCGGCAGTCGCCAATGCCAGCGCTCGCGGCTCGCGCACCCCGCACACGTCGGCGCCCTGCAGCCAGCCCTCGAGCAGGGGCAGGGGCTCGGCGGGGGGCGCCTCGAACTCGGGGAGCTCGAGGCCGGAATCCCCAGAGAGGGTTTCGATCGGCTCGCTCACCCGTCGAAGCGGACCCGCAGGCGCACCTCGGTGCCAGCGGCGCCGGATCGGACCTGGACCAGATCGCAGAGCTGGTTGGCGATCCAGAGGCCGCGGCCGTTGGCCTGGTCGGGGCGCGGCCGTTCCCGACCGACCAGCGGGTCCTCGATTCGGCCGCGGTCGCGCACGGCGCAGACGAGCTCGCCGTCTTCGTCCCAGATCTTCAGGGCTCCTTCGCCGCCGCCGTGTTGAATGCTGTTGGTCGCCACCTCGCAGACCGATAGAACCAGATCCTCGTTGCGGCGGGTGTCGAGACCGGCGGAGCGGGCGCACTGGGAGACGAGGTGGCGCACCATCGCCAGGTCCGCCTTGTCGAAGCCGAGGTTGACCGCCGCGCGACACGGCTCCGACAGCGGGCCCTCGAGCAGCGCCTCGAGGGAGTATTGACCCGAGGCAGAGCGCCCGTGCGGACCGGCGCAGACCGGATGGCTGCGCTTCGCCCCCGCCAGGACTCTGCGGTCCAAAGCGGTGGTGTCGTAGGGACACATCACGGTCAGGCCTCGCTCCTGGGCAAAGGCGAGGTTGAAGAGCAGCTCGTGCAGTTCGCACTCCTCCATCTCGGCTGCACTGCGTGCCGGCGAGATCGGTTCGCCGAGACCTCGGACTCCCTTGCCTGGGTCGCAGGTGAGGAGGAAGTCCTGCCAGGCGGAGATCAATCGCGCCGGATTGCGCCCCACCGCTCCCATCTGCCAGAACTCGACCGGTGCGGCGGCGGCCCCGAGGACTTCCTGAACCAGCCGAAGGCGCGGTTCCGGCAGTACCACCAGCACAGTCTCCCCGGCCGAGATGCCCTCCTCCAGATACGGGATCGTCCCGGCGAGAAACTCGTCGTCGCCGGCGTAGAAGAACGCCTCGTGGCAGAAGCCCCTCGCCTGTGCCGTCTGCGTCATAGCTGCAGCTCCAAGAGGTGGCAGAGCCGATCGACCATGGGGCGTTGGCCGTGGACGCTGCAGCCGCCGTTGGCATCGAGCTGGCGGGTCTGGGCGGCCAACGCTTCGAGCCCGCGGTGGTCGATGAAACTGAGCGCCTCGAGGTTGAGCGAGGTCGGCTCTCCCTGTACATGCGCGTACTCCAGGACGCGGATCATCGCCGCGGTCGAGAAGTAGTCGATTTCGCCACTGAGCGCGAGGCCGCCGTCCTTGCCGAAGAGGTGAAAACGCGTCGCCTCGGGAAATGAGTTGGCGGCGGGGTGGACCGCGGCCAGGTCACCGAGGAGTTCGGCGGGCAGGGCGTCCCGTTGGTACCCGCAGAGCGCCGAGAACCCAGTCGCCGTGGCCAGCCGGTCGGCCCGGCTCTCGAGGCGGAGGTGGGCGTCCCAGGTGCAGGGCTCGATGACCATGTCCGTCGATTGCGTCGCCAGGCTGACGCCGGAGAAGCCGGCGGCCTGGGCGGCTTTGGTGGCTGCCCAGAAGACCGCCGCCTGGGCTTCGGGGTCTACCGGCTCGCCGAGCCGGTACAGCTGCTCCAGCTCGAGCAGGTGCAGGGTGCCGTCGTCGATCATCGCGTCGACGTTGCCGAGCGGGTCGAGGCGCTCGCGTTGCTCCGCCACCGGTTCACTGCTCAGGTAGACCAGGCGCCTGTTCGAGCGCAGTCCGTCGGTAAAGAATTCGAGGCTGGCTTCGATGAATTCCTCGCTGCGCTCGAAGCCCCAGCAGGCGTGGCCGTCGGCTCCTAAGCCGGTTGGGGAGTCGATGCAGCCATGTCTACGCACCATTCAAGTATCTCATTGCATCCCATTTCGTACCAAATGAGGCGCAATTCGTTCACCCGACCACAGCTGTGGTGCCGCGTCGCTCAGTCTCTGCCTCAACTCGATCAACTCCGAGGCGCGGTGGGCGCAGGTGGGAGGCGCAGGATCCGACTCCAACCCGCTCCGGCCCCCGAGAGATGATTACGGTGACTTGCATGAGTGAGCAGACTGCGGTGCGGGCGGTCGTTCGGGGCCGGGTCCAGGGGGTGGGTTTCCGTGACGCGGCCGTGTGCGAAGCGCAGGAGCGCGGTGTCCTCGGCTGGGTCCGGAACGCCGATGACGGGAGCGTCGCCGTCCACGCCGAGGGCAGGCCGGGCGCCGTCGATGGATTCGTCGAGTTCCTCGAGCAGGGGCCGGCGGCGGCCCGGGTCGAGGAGGTCGAGTTGGAGCAGACGAAGCCGGAGGGCCACGAGCAGTTCGCCGTCCGCGGCGTCAGCGCCGGCGCCTTCGTCGTCCAGGAGCACCAGGCGACGGCCCACCACTTCGACCTGCGCCTCGAGGTCGACGGCGTGATGCGCTCATGGGCCGTGCCGAAGGAACCGTCGATGGACCCGGCGGTGAAACGGCTGGCGATCGAGGTCGCGGACCACTCGCTCTCCTACAACGACTTCGAGGGCGAGATCGACGGCGGCCAGGTCAGCACCTGGGACCGCGGCAGCTACGAGCAGGGAGGACGGGTGCCGTGGCCGGAGGCGCTTGAGCGCGGCCACGCCGTCTTCGTCCTCCACGGCGAGAAGCTCGCGGGTGGCTTCGCCCTGCAGCGGACCCGGGGAGGCGAGAAGCCGCAGTGGCTGCTGATCAAGCGGCGGGACGAGTTCGCCCGGCCTGACTAGCGGCGTAGAGACCGATCGCGACCAGCGGTGCGATGAAGTCGGCCCAAAGGACGAGGCCGGTGTTGTCGGGGGCGTGGTTGTCGTGGATCGCAGCTTGGTGCAGGTGTCCATAGGCGTCGCCGAGGTAACAGATCGAGACGGCGATGACGGCGGCCAGCAGGAAGCCGTCGCGGAAGCGGGCGCAAAGGACGCCGAGAATCCCGATCGCGAGGTCGGCGGACCCGACCTCGGTCTGGAAGCCGCCGTCGCCGTTGGTGTAACCGATTTCCCGCGCCGTGTCGGGGCCGTCGAAGAAGTGGAACATCGCTCCGAAGATCGCGGCGACGCCGACCGCGACGACCATCCACCAGATCAGGAGGATTTCCAGGCTGCGCGCCCGGCTGCGCGGGCCGCGGTCCCAGTGGATGTGGACAGCGGCTCCGATCAGGGCGATCGCGGCGAAGAAGAGGAACGGCATCGGGGCGCATCGTAGGGCTCAAGAATTTGGAAAAAGGCGCCGATGCATCCCGGTGGACAAATCGTCTAGGCGGCCCGATCAGTCGCGCAAAATCGCATTTGTCGCGGTCGCCCTGCTCGCGGGGCTGCTCGCCCTCTATGCCGCCGTGATCCTCTGGGAACTCGGCGACGAAGCGCTGCAGGACGCGGCCGGGCGTTGGGTCTACGACGCCGTCGTCCTGGGCGCCGCGGCGATCGTCCTCTGGCGGGCGGCGAGGATCGAGGCCGAGCGCCGGGCCTGGCTCTGGCTCGGCAGCGGGCTGCTGCTCTGGGCACTTGGTCAGACCTATTACTCGGTTGTCCTCTACTACGCCAGCCCGGCGCCATTCCCCTCGCCGGCCGACGTTCTCTTCCTCGCCTTCTATCCCGCCTCCTTCGTCGCCCTCGTCCTGCTGCTGCGGGCGCGGGTCGCCCATCTCGAGCCGCTTGCCTGGGTGGACGGACTGATCGGGGCACTGGCCGTCGCCGGCCTCGCCGCGGCGCTGATCTTCCCTCCCGTCCTCGAAGCCCTCGGCGGCAGTCCGCTGGGAGTTGCCGTCAGCCTCGCCTACCCCTGTATGGACCTGGTCCTCCTCGGGTTGCTGAGCGGTGCCTTCGCCGCCTCGAAATGGCGGATCGGGGGGACCTGGCTGCCGATCGCCGCCGCCCTGCTGCTGTTCGGCGTTTGCGACGTCGTCTACCTCTCGGTCGGCGGGCAGTCGACCTTCGCCCTCAACCTCGCCAGCGTCGGCTGGCCGCTTGCCTTGCTGCTGCTGGCGCTCGCCTCCTGGCTGCCGGCGACCGAAACGGGCACCGCACCCGCCCCTGCCGAGGGACGGCGGATCGTCGCCCCGATCCTGATGGCCGGGATCGGCATCGCCCTGCTGGCGGCGGGCAGCTTCATCCCGATCGGCGCCCCGGCGGTCGCCCTCGGTATCGCCTGCCTGCTCGCGGTTCTCGTCCGGCTGGTGATCACCTTCGACCAGAACCGGCGGATGCTGGTCGCGAGCCGTGAGGAAGCGGTCACCGACGCCCTCACCGGTCTCGCCAACCGACGGGCGCTGATGGCCGACCTCGAGCGAGCCCTCTCGGCCAGCCCGCCGGAGGCGATGGTCCTCGCCATCTACGACCTCGACGGCTTCAAGGCCTACAACGACAGCTTCGGCCACCCGGCCGGCGACGACCTGCTGCGCCGGCTCGGCCGCCAACTGGCCGACGCGATGGATGCGTACGGTCGTGGCTACCGGCTCGGGGGTGACGAGTTCTGCGTCCTCGCCTCGACCCGGGGGCTCTCAGCCGAAACGATCTGCAACACGGCCGAGGCGGCGCTCTCCGAACGCGGCAGCGGCTTCTCGATCGGCGCCTCCTGGGGCAAGGTGCTGATCCCGGTCGAGGTGGTGACCGCGAGCGAGGCGCTGCGGATCGCCGATCGCCGCATGTACTCGCAGAAGGGCCGCCGCGCCGACTCGGCCAGCAGCCAGACCCGCGGCGTCCTGCTGCGGGTGCTGCACGAGCGCGAGCCGGAGCTGGAGCGGCACCTCGACGGTGTCGCCTCCCTCGCCGCGACCTTCGGCCGCCAGCTCCCGCTCGACGCCGAGGAGCTCGACGTCCTCGTCCGCGCCGCCGAGCTGCACGACATCGGCAAGATCGCGGTCCCCGACGAGATCCTCCACAAGGAAGGCGACCTGACGCCGGAAGAGTGGAAGCTGATGCGCAAGCACCCCCTGATCGGCCAGCGGGTTCTAGACGCCGCCCCCGCCCTGGGCGAGGTCGCGAAGCTGGTCCGCTCGACGCACGAGCGCTGGGACGGAGACGGCTACCCGGACGGCCTCGCCGGGCGCGATATCCCGCTCGGCTCGCGCGCGATCCTGATCTGCGACGCCTACAACGCGATGACCGAAGGCCGCGCCTTCCGGGCGGCGCGCAGCAACGAGCAGGCGCTCGAGGAGCTGCGATCCGAGGCGGGGACCCAATTCGATCCCGAGCTGGTCAAGACCTTCGTCGAGAAGGTGATGCCGGCGCTTGAGCGCGAACGCTACGGCTCGCCGGCAACTACGGTTGGTGGGTGACGGTAGTCCTCGACGAGCTGGCGGTGGCGGACGCGGCGCAGGCCTGGCGCGACTGTGGCTTCGCGGTGGAGGGTGACCTCTGCGCGCTTGGCGACGTGCGGATCCGCCTCGCCCCGGCGGAGGGGGAGCGCGGCATCACCGGATGGTCGCTGAGCGGAGTCGACTCACCGGACCTCGACGGGCTGCCGACTGCGCGGAGCGATGGACCGCCCCCGGCTGAGGCCCCCGAGCACCCGAACGGGGTCACCGCGATCGACCACGTCGTGGCGATCAGCTCCGACCTCGATCGCACCGTCGCCGCGCTGACCGCTGCCGGTCTCGACCTGCGCCGGATCCGCGAGGAGCCGACTCCGGCCGGCGCGCCTCGCCAGGCCTTCTTCCGCCTCGGCCCGACGATCCTCGAGGTCGTCCAGGAGCCGGCGGAGGCGACCGAGCGGTACGGGGGAGACCGCCCCGCTTTCTTCTGGGGCCTCGCCTTCATCGCCCCCGGCCTTGAGCGGACCGTCGCCTACCTCGGCGAGGATCGCGTCAGCGAGATCCGCCCCGCCGTCCAGCCCGGCCGCCGGATCGCCACCCTCCGCCGCGCCGCCGGCCTATCGGTCCCGGTCGCCCTGATGTCGCCCTAAATCCGCGAGACCGCAAAAATGCCTCTTCAAGAGGCAATTTTGCGGTCTCGGCGAATGGGGCCGATTGCCATACCATTCCCCCATGGGGGAGTTTCGCTACGAGGGTCACCGGATCGGCTTCGACACCTATGGGTCGGGGAACCGGCTGATCGTCCTCGTCCACGGGCTGCTGATGAACCGCCACATGTTCGACCGGCTGGGGCCGGAGCTGGCGGAGCGGGGGAACCGGGTCGTCACCGTCGACATGCTCGGCCACGGGCGCTCGGACCGGCCCGAGGACCTGCGGCTCTACTCGATGCCGCTCTTCGCCCGCCAGGTGGTGGCGCTGCTCGACCACCTCGAGGAGGAGAACGCGGTGATCGGCGGCACCTCGCTGGGCGCCAACATCGCCCTCGAGGTCGCGGTCCGCTACCCCGACCGGGCGCGGGCCCTGTTCATCGAGATGCCGGTCCTCGACAACGCCCTCTCGGTCGTCGCCGGGGCCTTCACGCCGGTGCTGCTGGGGCTGAAGCTCGGCCGGCCGCTGTTCGAGGGACTCTCGTTGCTGACCCGGGCCGTGCCGCGGACCAACTACCTGGTCGACATCGGCCTGGACTGGGTTCGCCAGCGCCCCGGCCCCTCGCAGGCGGTGTTGGAGGGACTGCTGCTGGGCGAGACGGCCCCGCACCGCGAGGAGCGGGTGAAGATCGACCACCAGACCCTGGTCGTCGGCCACCCGCGCGACCCGCTGCACCCGTTCAGCGACTCGGGGATGCTGCTCGAAGAGCTGCCCAACTCGCGCCTGGTCGAAGCGAACTCGATCCTCGAGTGGCGGCTCAACCCCGAGCGCCTGAACGACGAGCTGAGCGACTTCCTCGAAGAAGTCTGGGTTGCGCCGCTGCACGCCGTGGCGGCTGGCTGAACCCGCTGTCAGACTTACCGGCAAGTGAGCCAGACCGCCGACGAAAAGCGCCTCGAACGCGAGGCCGAGTTCTCGACTATCTCCGGGCAGGAGATCAAGCCGCTCTACACCGAGGCCGACCTCGAGGGCGAGGCCGAGGAGAAGCTCGGCGAGCCCGGCGCCTATCCCTTCACCCGCGGCCCCTACCCGTCGATGTACCGGGGGCGGCTGTGGACGATGCGCCAGTTCGCCGGCTTCGGCACCGTCGAGGAGACCAACGAGCGCTTCCACTACCTGCTCGACCACGGCCAGACGGGGCTCTCGACCGCCTTCGACATGCCGACCCTGATGGGCTACGACTCCGACCACGAGCGCAGCCTCGGCGAGGTCGGCCGCGAGGGCGTCGCCGTCGACACCCTGGCCGACATGGAGCGGCTGTTCGAGGGCATCCCGCTCGGCGGCGTCACCACCTCGATGACGATCAACGCCCCGGCGGCGATCCTGCTCGCCTTCTACGTGCTGGTCGGCGAGAAGCAGGGGGTGGCGGCCGAGAAGCTCGGCGGCACGATCCAGACCGACATTCTCAAGGAGTACATCGCCCAGAAAGAGTGGTGCTTCCCGATCGAGCCGGCGATGCGGCTGGTCACCGACATGATCGAGTGGTGCACGGAGAACATGCCGCGCTGGCACCCGGTCTCGATCTCCGGCTACCACATCCGCGAGGCCGGCTCGACCGCCCAGCAGGAGCTCGCCTTCACTCTCAAGGACGGCTTCACCTACGTCGAGCGGGCGATCGAGCGCGGCCTCGACGTCGACGACTTCGCGCCGCGCCTCTCCTTCTTCTTCAACTCCCACATCGACTTCTTCGAGGAGATCGCCAAGTACAGGGCGGCGCGCCGGATCTGGGCGCGGGAGATGAGGGAGACCTACGGCGCCCAGAAGGAGGAGTCGCTGCGGCTGCGCTTCCACACGCAGACCGCCGGCGTCAGCCTGACCGCCCAGCAGCCGCTGAACAACGTCGTCCGCACCGCGCTGGAGGCGCTGGCTGCGGTGATGGGCGGGACCCAGTCGCTGCACACCAACTCCTTCGACGAGGCGCTGGCGCTGCCGACCGAGGAGGCGGTGCGGGTGGCGCTGCGGACGCAGCAGATCATCGCCACCGAGACCGGCGTCGCCAATTCCGCCGACCCGCTCGGCGGCTCCTACCTCGTCGAGAAGCTGACCGACGAGATGGAGCAGGCGGCCTACGGCTACTTCGCCCGGATCGACGAGCTGGGGGGGATGGTCGAGGCGATCCGCCGCAACTTCCCCCAGCGCGAGATCGCCGAGTCCTCGTTCACCTACCAGCAGGAGCTGAACGAACGCCGCCGGATCGTCGTCGGCGTCAACGACTTCGTCGAAGACGACGAAGAGGCGATGCCGATCCTGAAGATCGACCCATCGCTCGAAGGCAAGCAGCGCGATCGCCTCGCCGCCACCCGCGCCGCCCGCGACGGCGCCGCCGTCGAGATCGCCCTGGGGCGGCTGAAGCGCGCCGCCGCCGGCGAGGGGAACCTGATGCCGCCGATCATCGAGGCGGCCCGCGTCCAGGCGACCGAGGGCGAGATGATCGCCGCGATGCAGGAGGTCTTCGGCACCTACACCGAGTCACCCGTCTTCTAGCGGGGAGCGCCTCGCTGCACAGCGTTACACGGAACGTGTAGACCTGTGCGACACTTTCCCTCTTGGCTGCCAACCCGAAGCGCATCAACGTCACCTTGGACGAAGCTCATGCCCGGAAGCTCGCGAGGCTTGCGGAGCGCACCCACATCCAGGAGGGAACGCTGGCCCGTTCCCTCCTCGCGACCGCGCTGGACGACGCGGATCCGGAGGCCAGCCGCATCACCGAGATCCTCGACGCGATTCCCGGCGCCTGGGAGCGCACCCAGGAGGGGCTCACCCAGTCGCAGCGCGGAGAAGGCACTCCGCTTAACGAGCTGGGCTGAATGCCCCAGGTCATCGTCACCCCGCAGGCAAAGCGGGACGTCGATGAGGCCATTTCCAGCCTCGGCCTCCCCGACGACACCTGGAGCCGGATCGTGCGCTCGCTGCGTGTTCTCGAAGCTTTTCCGCTAGCGGGTCCCGAGCTGCACGGGAGGTGGGCACCCACTCGGTTCGTGCTGGGACCCTGGTCGTGGATGCTCCTGCTCTACAGGGACGACGAGGCTTCCGACCGGGTTTTTGTCCTCTCGGTGCATGACGCTCGTTCAGCGGTATCGCCGCGATCGACGGGTGGCTGACGGAACCCAGGTAAGTTCCGGCCACCAAGCACGAACGAGAGGAACGAATGAGCGTCGACGCCGTCACCCCCGCCTACGAGATCTCCCAGGAGGCGCTCGACCTGCGCGACATGGTCCGGCGGCTGTCGCAGGAGAAGATCGCGCCGCGGGCCGGCGACATCGACCGCAAGAGCGAATACCCCTGGGACCTGCGCGAGCTGCTCGCCTCCCACGACATCCTCGGCCTGCCCTTCGCCGCCGAGTACGGCGGAACCGGGACCGGGACGCTGGTGCTGCAGATGGCGGTCGAGGAGATTGCCAAGGCCTGCGCCTCCTCGGCTCTGATGCTGATGGTGCAGGAGCTGGGGACGCTGCCGATCCAGCTGTTCGGATCCGAGGAGCAGAAACAGAAGTGGCTGCCGAAGTGCGCCAGCGGCGAGTGGTCGCCGGCCTTTGCGCTGTCCGAGCCCGAGGCCGGCTCGGACCCGGCGGCGATGCGGACCAGCGCCGTCCGCGACGGCGAGGAGTGGGTGATCAACGGCCAGAAGGCCTGGATCTCCAACTCAGGCGTAGCCGACTTCTACGTCGTCTTCGCGACCACCGACCGCGAGAACCGGCGCACCAGCGCCTTCGTCGTCGAGAAAGACGCGCCCGGCTTCGACCCGGGCAAGCTCGAGCACAAGCTCGGGATCAAGGGTTCGCCGACCGGCTCGCCGACCTTCACCGACGTCCGCGTCCCGCACGAGAACCTGATCGGCGAGGAGGGCAAGGGCCTCGGCGTCGCCCTCGGCACGCTCGAGCGCACCCGCCTCGGCGCCGCCGCCCAGGCGGTCGGCATCGCCCAGGGGGCGACCGACTACGCCAACGGCTACGCCGCCGAGCGGATCGCCTTCGGCAAGCCGATCAACCAGCTGCAGGCGATCCAGTTCAAGCTCGCCGACATGGAGACCGGCACCGCCGCCGCCCGCGAGCTCCTCTACAAAGCCTGCTCGATGGCCGACAAGCCCCAGCGCCCGGCCGACCTCGGCAAGTGGACCTCGATGGCCAAGCTGTTCGCCTCCGACAACGCGATGAAGGTCACCGTCGAGGCGATCCAGGTCCTCGGCGGCTACGGCTACGTCAACGAGTACCCGGTCGAGCGGATGATGCGCGACGCCAAGATCACCCAGATCTACGAGGGTACGAACGAGATTCAGCGGGTAGTCATCGCCCGCGCGATGAGTTAGTCACGGCGTCCAGTTTGGAGCTCGACCAATGCGTGCTGCAGCGTGCCTAGTAGAACTCTTTAGTACCCAAGTCTGATTTTTGGATGGAATACCTGTCCAATGTGTCACGAAATCGCGTAAAGTTGCGGATGCGTCAAGCGAGAGGCTTGGGAGAGATCTCGCAGGACGGGGTACAACCAGTCGATTCGCCGATGTTCCCTCTTGTTCCCCAAAACAGGAGAATCTCCAGTTACCGCTTTTCGATCGGCAGACCGACGGCCCCGCGTCCATGGACGCTCGATACATGTTGGACAGGAAAAGTTCCACGTCCGAGGGGTCACCTACGGCACTTTCCGCGGTGAGGGCGGGTCGCAGTTTCCTGCCCCCGGGCAAGTCGACGAGGACTTCGCGGCGATGGCGGCCGCCGGGATCAACGCGGTCCGGACCTACGTGCCGCCGCCGACCTGGCTGCTGGACGCGGCGCTCGAACACGGCATCCGGGTCATGGCCGGCTTCGCCTGGGAGCAGCACGTCGCCTTCCTCGACGATCGCGAGTGGGCACAGCGGATAGCGGCTCGCCTCGCCGACGAGGTCCAGGCCTGCGAGGGCCACGAGGCGATCCTCTGCTACTCGATCGGCAACGAGATCCCCGCCCCGATCGTCCGCTGGCACGGCAAGCGTCCGGTCGAGCGCTTCCTCGAGCGTCTCTTCTGGGAGGCCAAATCGGCCGACCCCGGCGGGCTGGTCACCTACGTCAACTACCCCTCGACCGAGTACCTCGAGCTCCCCTTCCTCGACCTCACCGCCTTCAACGTCTTCCTCGAGCAGGAGGGAGCGTTCGAGTCCTACATGGCTCGCCTGCAGAACCTCTCCGGCGACCGGCCGCTGTTGATCACCGAGTTTGGGATCGACAGCCAGCGCAACGGAGTCGATGCCCAGGCCCGGGCCGTCGAGTGGCAGGTTCGACACGCCTTCGCAACCGGGGCCGCCGGCACCTTCGTCTTCTCCTGGACCGACGAATGGCACCGCGGCGGCCACGAGGTGCACGATTGGGACTTCGGCCTGGTCGACCGAGAGCGGGAGCCGAAGCCCGCACTGGAGGCGGTCGGCCACGCCTACGCCGCAGTGCCATTCGCGCCCAGTGGTCCCTGGCCGCCGGTCTCCGTGGTCGTCTGCACCCACAACGGCCAGCGCACCCTCGAGGAGTGCCTGGCCCGGCTCGGCACGCTCGCCTACCCCGACTACGAGGTGATCGTCGTCAACGACGGCTCCAGCGCCGCCTGTGCCGAGATCGCACGGGCACACGGCGCCACCCTGGTCGAGACCGAGCATCGCGGCCTCGGCCACGCGCGTAACGTCGGCATCGAGACGGCACGGGGAGAGATCGTCGCCTTCCTCGACGACGACGCCTATCCCGATGCCGACTGGCTGCACTACATCGCCGCGCAGCTGCGAGCCAACGGCCACGGCGGGGTCGGCGGCCCGAACATCCCACCGGAGGACGACAATTTCGTCGCCGAGTGCGTCGCCGTCGCGCCGGGCGGGCCGATCCACGTACTCATCTCCGACCGCGAGGCCGAGCACGTCCCCGGCTGCAACATGGCTTTCCGTAAGGACGTGCTCGAAGAGGTCGGCGGCTTCGACGAGCGCTTCGAGGTCGCCGGCGACGACGTCGACCTCTGCTGGCGCCTGCAGAAAGCCGGCCGCACGCTCGGCTTCAGTGCCGGGGCCGTCGTCATGCACCGTCGTCGCGATTCGGTCCGGCGCTACCTGCGCCAGCAGTATGGCTACGGCAAGGCCGAGGCCCTGCTCGAGCGCAAGTGGCCGACCCACTACAACCGCGCCGGCTCCTCGCGCTGGAGCGGTCGCATCTACGAGCCGCCGACTGCCAGTGCGCCGCGCCGACGCTCGATGGTTCGCTACGGAACCTGGGGGACCGGACTCTTCCAGTCGATCTATGACCCGCCCCGGCTGCTTGCGGGGATGCTCCAGGCACCGGAGGGCCTCCTGCTGTTGGCCGGGCTCGGGATCGTCTCGATGCTGGGGCTGCTCTGGACGCCGCTCCTGCTGGCCGCCCCTGCCTTCGTCCTGGCGCTCACCTGGATCGTCGCCGGAGCGGTGGTCAGCGGCTGGCGAGCCCACCCTGTTCGCCCGAGCTCGCCCCTGGGACAAACACTGCGCCGGCGGACGCTGACCTCGCTGCTCTTCCTCATGCAACCGGTCGCCCGGCTCATGGGTCGACTCCGCAATGGCCTGTCGCCGTGGCGCCGGCGAATCCGCCCCGGGCTCAGCTGGCCACGCCCTCGCACGATCAAGGTCTGGGGCGAAAACTGGCGCGAGCCCCGCGCCTGGGTGGAGTACCTGCAGGACGGTCTTGCCGCGCAGGGCGGCTTCGTTCGCAGCGGCGGCCCCTTCGACCGCTGGGATCTCGATCTGCGGGTGGGGCAGCTGGGTGGCGTGAAGATCCTGATCGCGATCGAGGAGCACGGCGAAGGGAAGCAGACGATGCTCGCCCGCATCTGGCCCCGTCTGTCGGCAGGCGGCGCGATCGCGATCCTGCTGCTCGGCGTCATCGCCCTCTACGTGATGCTCGAAGGGCAATTCGCCGCCGGCGTCGCTCTCACCGGTGCCTTCGTCGTCATCCTCGGGCTCGCGATCGAGGGCTCCGCCACGGCGATGAGTCTTGCCCTCTCGGAACTGGAGAGGATGCGCGGCGAAGAGTCGCTGGTCTCCGCGCCTGCAGACGAGGTCCAGTTGCCGTTCGCGCCCATCGGGAAAGTGGCAGAGCTGCAGAGCGCCGGGAGGGGGGAGGAGCTGTGAGCGTCCCACGCTCCGCGCCGCCGGCCGAAAAACTGACGACCCGCGAGCTGTGGGCCTATCTGCCGCGGATCCGCCCCTATCTCCGCCCCTACCGGAAGCTGCTCGGGCTGGTAGGCCTCCTCACCGCGCTGACGGCCGCGGTGTCGCTTGCCGAGCCCTGGCCGCTGGCGATGGTCGTCGACAGCGTGCTCGGCAACCACCCGCCGCTCGGGATCGTCGAAGATCTGGTCGGGACCGACAAGACGGCGTTGCTGATCTTCGCCGTCGCTCTCAACTTCGGCTTCACCGCGGTCGGCAACGGGCTGACCGTCATCTACAACTACGTCGGCGCCAAGGCCGAGCAGAACATGATCCTCGACTTTCGCAGCGAGCTGTTCGAGCACGTGCAGAAACTCTCGATGAGCTTCCACGATCAGCGGCGGACCGGCGAGCTGATGGCGCGCATCAACTATGAGGCCTCGGCGCTGGGCAACATCGTGATGATCTTTCCACCGCTGATACAGAGCGTGCTGATGCTGGTCGGGATGTTCGTCATCGCCTTTCTCATCGACCCGGTGCTCGCGCTGGTCGCTCTGGGGATCCTGCCGATCATCTACTGGTCTCTCGGGCTCTACTCGAAGCACATCGTGCCGCGCCTTCGGGAGGTTCAGGGGCTCGAGTGGCAGTCGCTCTCGATCGTCAACGAGGCGATGTCGATGCTGAGGGTGATCGTCGCTTTCCGCCGCGAGGAACACGAGCACGACAGGTTCCGCAAACAAGGCGAAACGGCCGTGGACGCCCGGGTCTCGCTGACGATGAGACAGACGCTGTTCTCGCTCGGCGTCAATACCACCACCGCTCTCGGCACCTCGGTCGTCTTCGGCGTCGGCGCCTGGCGGGTGCTGCAGGGCGATCTGCAGACCGGCCAGCTGCTCGTGGTCATGTCGTACATCGCCGCCGTGTACCAGCCGCTGGAGCAGATCTCCTCGACCTGGGGCACCTTGAACGAGGAACTGATCAAGCTGCGGGGGTCGATGCTGCTGTTGGATCAGGCGCCCGACGTGGTCGAACGCGAGGACGCGAAGGCGCTCGGGCCGCTGCGGGGGGAGGTCGCTTTCGAGCAGGTGTCCTTCCACTATCCGGGCCGCCGGCGGACCCTGGAGGACGTCAACATCAGGGTGGAGGTCGGCCAGCGGGTGGCGATCGTCGGCCCTACGGGGGCAGGCAAGACGACGCTGATGAGCCTGATGCTCCGCTTCTACGATCCTCACCGGGGGCGGATCCTGATCGACGGGGTCGATATCCGCGACGTCTCCCTCGATTCGCTTCGGGACCAGGTCAGCCTGGTCCTCCAGGACCCGTTGCTGTTCTCCGGGACGATTGCCGAAAACATCCGCTACGGAGATCTCGAAGCCCCCACCTCAGCTGTCGTCGCAGCCGCTCGGGATGCCAACTCGCACGAGTTCATCATGCGGCTCAGCCACGGCTACGACACGATCCTCGGCGAGCGCGGCGCGCAGCTCTCGGGGGGCGAGCGTCAGCGCATCTGCGTCGCGCGCGCATTCCTCAAGAACGCCCCGATCCTCGTCCTCGACGAGCCCACCTCCTCGATCGACTCCCGCACCGAGCGGGTGATCATCGAGAGCCTGCAGCGGCTGATGGAGGGGCGGACCACGTTCATGATCGCCCACCGCCTCTCGACGATTCGCCAGGCCGACCTGATCGTCGTCCTCGACCACGGTCGGGTGGTCGAGCAGGGCGAGCACGACGACCTCCTGCGACAGGGCGGTCTCTACAGCCAGCTTCACGAGGCTCAGGCGGGGGACCCGCTGGCGGCGGCGCTCGACCAGGAGACGTTGCGGTGACGCGCGTAGTCGTCCTCGGCATGATCACCAAGATGCCCGTCCCTGGCGTGGTCTGGCAGACCCTCCACTACCTCGAGGGGCTGCGCCGGCTCGGTTGCGACGTCTGGTACGTCGAGACCCATGGGCGAACCCCCTCGATGTTCATGCAACAGGAGAGCGACGACGGCTCGATGCGGGCTGCCGCCTTCCTCGAGTCGACGCTGTCTCCCTTCGGCTTCGGCGACCGCTGGGTCTATCGGGCGTTGCATCACGATGGCCGCTGCTTCGGCGCCAGCGAGCGAACCCTGAAGGACCTCTTCGGTTCTGCCGCCTTGATCCTCAACCTGCACGGCGGCACCATGCCGGTCGCCGAGCTGGCCGACACCGATCGCCTCGTCTACCTGGAGACCGACCCGGTGCAGCTGCAGGTCGAGCTCGACCAGGGCCTGCAGGAGTCGATCGATTTCCTCGCTCCCCATCGCGCCTTCTTCTCCTTTGCCGAGAACCTCGGCGCCGCCGACTGCGGGCTGCCGGTCGATCCCCGCTTTCCCTTTGCCCCGACCAGGCAACCCGTCGTCCTCGACTGGTGGACCGGGGGCGAGGAGCCCGGCGACGCCTTCACCACGATCGGGAACTGGCGACAGCGGTGGCGGGACGTGAAGTACGAGGGGGAGACCTACTCCTGGAGCAAGCACCTGGAGTGGCCCCGCTTCCTCGATCTGCCGGCGCGCACCGGCCGGCGCTTCGAGTTGGCGCTGAGCGGATTCGAGGACGACGACCAGCGAGAGCTGGAAAGCCGGGGCTGGGAGATCCGCCCGGCGATGGAGCTCGACCTCGACGGATACCGGGAGTTCATCCGGGGCTCAGGTGCCGAGTTCACCGTCGCCAAGGACCAGAACGTTCGCCTCCGCACCGGCTGGTTCAGCGATCGCAGCGCCACTTATCTGGCAGCGGGACGGGCGGTCGTCACCCAGGACACGGGCTTCGGTGGCGCCCTTCCGACCGGCGAGGGCCTGTTCGCGGTCTCGACCCTGGAGGAGGCGATCGCGGCGGTGGAGGCGGTTGCCGCCGAGCCTCGGCGCCATGCCCGGGCGGCGGCTGCGATCGCGCGTGAGCACTTCGCCCACGACGTGGTGCTGCGCCCCCTTCTCGCCGAGGCCGGGATCTCCCTGCCTCGGACGGGGGCCGGGGATGGGCTCCGGGGGGTGTTGCCTGGCGGACTGACGCTGGAGGTTCCCTCGCGGCGGCCGACCGTGCTTGCTGCCGCGACCGAAGCCGCGGCTCTGACCGCGCCGCTGCCCCCGTCGCCGATCGGGGCCGAGGCCCCGATCGCCTCCATCGTCGTCGTCTGCCATGACGGCCTTCCGTTCACGAAGCTCTGCCTGGCGACGGTGCTGGAGAACAGCGACGCGGTGGAGGTGATCGTCGTCGACAACGGCTCCGGCGACGGCACCTCGCGATACCTGGACCTGCACGAGGCGCGCGAGTCCCGGCTGAAAGTCCTGCGCAGCGGCGAGAACCTCGGCTTCCCGAAAGCGGCGAACCTGGGCATCGCCGGCGCGCGAGCCGAGTCGGTGGTCCTGCTGAACAACGACACGGTGGTCCCGCCGGGGTGGCTCGAGCCCCTGCTCGACGCGGTCGCCGACCCCGCCGTCGGTCTCGCGGGCCCGGTGACTAATCGCATTGGGACCCGGGCCGAGGTCGCAGCGGACTATCAGACCCTTGCCGAGCTCTACGCTTGGTCGCTGCAGCGGTCCCGGGAGCATCGCGACGCGATCGCGGAGATCGACCTCGCGGCGATGTTCTGCGTCGCCCTGCGGCGGCAGACCTTCGAGCGCATCGGTCCGCTGGACGAGGAGTTCGGGATCGGACTCGTGGAGGACGACGACTACGCCGAGCGGGTGCGCGCCGCCGGCCTGCGGGTTGTCTGCGCCGAGGGCTCCTTCGTCCATCACTTCGGCGAGGCCTCGTTCGGCAGGCTGGTTCCATCGGGGGAGCGGGAGCAGTTGCTCGCCCGCAACCGCAAGCGCTTCGAGGCCAAGCACGGCCGCTCCTGGCAGCCGTACGACCGTCCCCCGGAGGCCGGTTACGAAGACATGACGGCGCGGATCAAGAGCGCGGTCGAGCGAAGCATCCCATCGGAGGCGACCCTGCTCGTCGTCTCCCGCGGCGACGAGCGCCTGCTGGATCTGGGAGGGCGGCAGGCCTGGCACTTCCCCCAGGGAGACGGCGACGTCTACGCCGGCCACCATCCCAGCGACAGCGAGGAGGCGATCGACCACCTCGAGCGGCTGCGGGACCGCGGCGGCGACTACATCCTCTTCCCGGCGACCGCGCTCTGGTGGCTCGGCTACTACCGGGAGTTCGCCGCCCTCCTCGAGCGCGGCGGCGAGCCCCTGGTCGAGGAGCCCGATACCTGTGTCATCTACGAGCTCTCGAAGGTGGCCGTATGAGGTGCGCGGCGATCATCCCGGTCCACAACCATGCCGCGCTGACCCGGCGCTGCCTCGACGCAGTGCTGGAGGAGCCCGCGAGCAGTGATCTGGAAATCGTCGTCGTCGACGACGGCTCGACCGATTCGACCGCCGCTCTGCTGGAGGGGTACGGGGACTCGATCCGGGTGCGGAGGCGGGATCGCAGCGGCGGCTTCGCCGTCGCCTGCCGGGAGGGGGTCGACGCGACCGAGGCGCCGCTGCTGCTCTTCCTCAACAACGACGCCATCGGCGAGAGGGGTTGGCTGGGGACGCTGCTCGCCGACGCCGACGCCCATCCCGAGGCGGCGGCGATCGGGACCAAGCTCCTCTATCCCGACGGGACGATCCAGCACGCAGGGGTGGCGATCGGGCAGGACCGGTTGCCCCGCCACATCTACGCCGGCTTCCCCGCCGACCATCCGGCAGTCAACCGCTCGCGACCCTTCCAGGCCGTGACCGGCGCCTGCATGCTGGTCCGCCGTCAGGCCTGGGAGCGCCTCGGCGGGTTCGATCCGGGATACGTGAACGGTCTCGAGGACACCGACTTCTGCCTGCGACTGGGGGAGCGGGGTGAAGTCGTCCGGTTCTGCCACGAATGCGTCCTCGTCCACCTCGAGTCCCCCACGCGAGGGCACCGCAGCCCCGAGATCGAAGCGGGGGTCGCGAGGTTCAGGGAGCGCTGGCCCGAGGTGCGGCCGGACGACCTCGACCACTTCGTCGCCGACGGCCTGCTGCGCCTCGACTACGCCGCCACCCACCCGCTCAAGCTGACGGTCGACCCGCTGCTGGCGAGCGTCGAAGACCGAGGCGACGCGATCGAGGGACTGCTCGTCCGTCGCGCGGCCCAGGTCAACGAGCTGCTGCGGGAGACGGTCAGGCTCAGCGTCGGGACGGCCGCTGCCGAGGAGCTGCCGCCGAGCGGACCGCCGGCTCCGGCGGGGGAGCTCGACCACGCCGATCTCCTCCGCCGCGCCCAGGAGATCGAAGCCGCGATCGCCGATCTGCAGGCGGAGCTCGCCGCCCGACCCGGATCCTCTCTCGCCCCGATTGGCCCGGGCCCCCAGCTCCGCTACCGCCGGCTGGTCGAGCGGATCCGCGGGGAGGTCCACAAACGGGTGCCGCCGGGCGCCACCGTGATGGTGGTCTCCCGCGGGGACGAGGAGCTGGTCGAGCTCGACGGGCGTCCCGCCTGGCACTTTCCCCAGGGGCCTCGAGGCAGGTACAGCGGCTATCACCCGAAGGACAGTGCCGAGGCGATCTCGCACCTGGAGGAGCTGCGCGAGCGCGGCGGGGAATACCTGCTGGTCCCGAGGACGTCCTTCTGGTGGCTCGACCACTACGACGCCTTTGCCGCACATCTCTCCTCCCGCTATGCCGCGGTCGATTGCGATGACGCCTGCAGGCTGTTCGCGCTGTCGGGAGGGAAGCCATGACGCCGGTCGCCGAGAGCGACGTCCGCCGTCTCGGCCCCGGCGAGTACGCCGCGATCGTCGAGGGAACGCGGGCGGCGATCGCCGCGCATCTGCCGGCCGGCGCGAGCTACGCGGCGGTCAGCCGCGGCGACGACGCCCTGCTCGGGGTGGACGGCCGCCTCGGCTCCCACTTCCCTCGCGCCGAGAGCGGCTCCTACGCGGGCCACCATCCCCCCGATTCCGCCGCCGCCATCGCCCACCTGGAGGAGCTGCGCGCGACAGGCATCCACTACCTCGCGATCCCGGCCAGCTCCCGCTGGTGGCTGAGCCACTACGAGGAGTTCGCCGGCTACCTGCGCAGCCGCTACGTCGAGCTCGCCGCCGACGAGGCCTGCACGCTCTTCTCGCTTCAGCCGTCCGACCCCGAAACCGGGGACGTCGCCGTGCCGACGCTGTCGCGGGTCCGCCTGGTCCGGTTCCTCGACGCATTGCTGCCCCCCGCCTGCACGGTCCTGGTCGCCGGCGGCGCCTGGGCCGGGCTCGAGATCCCCGAGCGCACGGTCCGCTGCCTCGAGGGCGACTGCAGCGCCGCTCTCGCGGCGATCGAAGCCGCGCGGCGCTCGCCGGAGCTTGCCTATGCTGTCGTTCCCGCCGCCCGGGCGGATGGCTGGGAGTCGGAGCTGCTCGCGGTTCTCGAACGCGGAGAAGCCCCGATTGCCAGGCGCGAATCCCTTGCCCTTATCTTCGACCTCTCACAGCCACCCGCCCCCATCGACGACTAAGGCCACCATGTCCGAACGAACCGTTCTCTACATCTCCCACAACCACCCGACCCTGCACCCCGGCGGGGCCGAGGCCTACGCGCTGGAGCTCTACGAGCGGATGCGCGAGACCGAGGCCTGGAATCCCCTGTTCGTCGCCCGGATCGGGCCCAACGTCGCGCAGAACCGAACCGCTCGTCCCGGCACGCCTTTCGGCGCCGTCAACGACGACCCGAACCAATACCTCGTCTTCACCGAGACCGAGCACTTCGACTTCTTCCGGATGACCTCGACCGACAAGGCTCTCTACACCCGCCACTTCACTTCCTTCCTCGAAGCCCACAGGCCCGACGTGGTGCACTTCCAGCACACCCAGTTCATCGGGGTCGAGCTGATCTCCCTGGTCAGGCGGGTGCTGCCGGAGGCCGCGATCGTCTACACGTTGCACGAGTTCCTCCCGATCTGCCACAACAACGGCCAGCTGGTCCGGCGGATGAGCGGCGACCTCTGTACCGAATCCTCACCGCGGCGCTGCCACGAGTGCTTTCCCGAGATCGCCGCGCAGGAGTTCTTCCTCCGTAAGCGCTTCATCCAGACCCACTTCGACGAGGTCGACATGTTCACCGCCCCTAGCCGCTTCCTTCGCGACCGCTACGTGGACTGGGGGATCGAGCCGGAGCGGATCGTCTTCGAGGACTACGGCCGCAGGCGACGCCCTCCGTTGCCGGAGCCCTCGGCGCAGAAGCTGCCGAAACGGCTCGGGTTCTTTGGCCAGATCAGTCATTTCAAGGGGGTCAACGTGCTTCTGCGGGCAATGCGGATTCTCAAGGAAGAAAACGTCGACGCCCACCTCTGGCTGCACGGAGCCAACCTCGAGCTGCAGGCCGAGGAGTTCCGAGAGGAATTCAACCGGCTCTTCGAGGCGGTCGAGGACTACGTCACCTTCGCCGGTCGCTATGAGCACACCGAGCTGCCGCGGTTGATGCAGGACCTCGACTGGGTGGTCGTCCCCTCCGTCTGGTGGGAGAACTCGCCGCTCGTGATCCAGGAGGCCTTCATGTACGGGCGCCCGGTGATCTGCAGCGACATTGGTGGCATGGCGGAGAAGGTGGAGCACGGGGTGAGCGGCTTGAACTTCCGGGCCGGAGATCCCAGGTCGCTGGCGCGTGCGGTGAAAGAGGCGGTCACCGATCCCCGCCTGGCACGGCGCCTGCGCAGCGGTATCCCGCCCGTCTTCGACATGGAGGAACACGTGGACAATCTGGGCAGGCTGTATGGCGAGCTCATCGCTCGGCGCGAGGCGGAGGTCCTGGTCTGATGCAAGCCCCGGAAAGCGCCACCCGCGCGGCGACGAGACGCCGCTCCACCGCGGCGGGCACGGGCAACGGACGCCGTGCGCAGGGCGGGGTCGCCGGCGGCGCCCTGCTGGCCGACAACCTCCTCCTGCTGCTCACCTGGTTGGAGAAGGCCGGGGGCGAGGGAGGGGTGTCGCTCGAAGCCGAGCAGACCGCCACCCGCCCCCCGGTGACCCTCGTCCTCCCGAGGGCGGCGGCGGCCGACACGGTCCAGGCCCTGAGCCTCGTGCGGCTCGACCGACTTGCGGGCGCGGCCCTGACCCTGCCCGAACTGCGGCTGGCAGCGGGACGTAAAAAGGTCGAGCTCGACACGGAGGTGGCGATGGCCGGGATGGCCGATCTGGGGACCTTCCTCCGCCAGCATCTCGCCGGCCTCGAGGCGGAGGCGCGGACCGGGATCGTCGAGTGGCTGCCGGGTGCTGCCGGGGAGCTGCTCGACGGCGAGGGTGGACGCTATTCGCTGAGCCGGGCCCTGCAGACCGTGCACGAATCCCTGCGCGAGCATCCCCAGCCCTGCGTGATCGCCCCCGAGGAGCCGCGAGGGTTGCAGATCGACGGGCTGCTCTCGATCGATCCCCAGACGTTCTGGATCAAAGGGTGGGCGATGGACGCCGATGCCGCGATCGAGGAGCTCACGGCGATCTCCCCGGAGGGCGCGGGCGGGCGGTTCGCCGACCGGGCGATGCACTTTGCCCGTCCCGACGTCGAGCAGTTCTATGGCTCGACCCCCGGTTTCGGCGCGCAGAGAAGCGGCTTCATCGGTCTCGTCGATCTGGGCGTTCCCAGCCTGCTGGGCAACGGCTGGACGGTCGAGATGAGTGACTCGATGGGCGTCTCGGTCGGCGCCGAGGCGCCGCAGGTAGTGCGCGAGCCGCTCTCGGTCCGCAGCACCATCCTCGCCGATTTCGAGCTGACGAAACAGCCGGACCACCCGGCGCGTGCCGAGCTCTTCGAGCCGGCGCTTACGCGGCTGCAGGCCCGGCTGGCGGAGGAAGTGAAGATCGAGGACGTACGCCGGCACGGGTCGCCTGTCGCGAACCCGGAGGTCTCGGTGATCGTGCCGCTCTACCGGCGGATCGACTTCCTCGAGCACCAGCTGACGCAGTTCGCGCGCGACCCGGAGTTCGCCGCCAGCGACCTCATCTACGTCCTCGATTCACCGGAGGACGCCGAGGCGCTGGCCCGGCTTGCGCCAGAGGTCCACGCGCTGACCGGGGTTCCGTTCCGGGTCGTCACCCTGGCCCGCAACGCCGGCTTTTCAGGCGCCAACAACGCCGCCGCGGGGATCGCGGAAGGGAGGAAGCTGCTGCTGCTCAACTCCGACGTGCTTCCCGACCGTCCCGGCTGGCTCGGGATGATGTCGACCTTCTTCGACGCGACCCCGCAGATCGGGGCGCTTTCGCCGAAGCTCCTCTACGAGGACGACACCCTGCAGCACGCTGGCCTCTATTTCCTGCGGGCGCCGGGGGCGTCGGTCTGGGAGAACATGCACTACTTCAAGGGCCTCAACCGCCACACCCCGGCGGCCTGCGTCGCGCGACCGGTGCCCGCGGTCACCGGGGCCTGCCTGATGGTCGACCGCGAGCAGTACGAGAGCCTCGGCGGGCTGCGCGGCCAGTTCGTCCAGGGCGACTACGAGGATTCCGACCTCTGCCTGCGCCTGCACGAGATCGGCCTCGACAGCTGGTACCTGCCCCAGGCCGAGCTCTACCACCTCGAGGCCCAGTCCTACCCGGGCGAGCTGCGCCGCGCCACCACCGCATACAACACCTGGTTGCATAGCCACATCTGGGGCGAGACGATCGCCGAGGTCATGGCGGCATCCGAGGAGGAATCGAGTTGAGCTACGAGCACGCACCAACGCTCCGACCCCAGTTGCGCGAGCTGGTCCTCAGCGGCCTCTCCGAGACCCTCGAAGAGCAGCCCTTCGATCCCGAGGGCGAGGCTGTCGTCGCCGACGCTGCCACGGAGCTGCGGCTGCAGGCGCTGGCGACGGTGTCGTTCCGCGGCCGTCGCGTCCTCGACCTCGGCGCCAGGGTGGGCGACCTCTCGCGCTATGCCCGTCGTCGGGGCGCGGAGTTGGTCGACGCAATCGACGTTGACCCCGACCGGGTGGAGCTGGGCAGGCTGATCGACGTCCTGCAGAAGGTGGACCGCATCTCGTGGTTTGAGGGGGATGCCGGGCTGGCCTCCACCTACTCCGACGAATACGACTTCATCCTCGCCTTCGGCCCGGCGGCGGAGGCGATGCGGCCGATCCTGCCGCGGGTGATCCAAAACCTGAGGGGCGTCCTCCTCTGCGAACAGGGGGAGGACCGCGAAGGTCAGGTCGGGGCTGCCGTGGCCGAGCTGCTGCCCGCGAGGCAGGTCCTCGCCGAGCGCGAAGGGACCGTCGTCGTCGGTTGCGCGACGGAGGTCGGGGTGCTGCGCCAGCACCTCGCCGACGATGCCCATGCGAACAAGGACGGTGCGAGATGAGCGCGATCGAGAGCCCGCTGCAGGGCCGCCTGCAGGGTCTGATCCGCGACGGCCTCGGGCTTCCGTATACGAGCCACTCCGGCTTCGACGGGACCGCGACCGGCAACCACTACCAGTCGGTCGACCTGGGCGAAGAGGCGACCACCGGGTTCCGCGGCGATCGGGCCGCGGTCCTCGACTGCATCGACTTCCGCGCCCGCAAGGTCCTCGACCTCGGCTCGAACCTGGGTGAGATGAGCCGCGCGGCGCGGGTTCGCGGAGCCCGCCTCGTCGACGGGGTCGAGTACGACCCGTTCTTCGTCGAGCTGGCACAGCTGATCACCGCCTACAACCGGCAGAGCCGGGTCTCCTTCCGCCAGGGGGACGTCACCGATCCGGAGCTCTACGAGGAGCGCTACGACGTCGTCCTCGCGCTCTCGGTCTTCCACTACGTCTCCAGGGTCCTTCCTCAGCTGGCCGCGATCACCGACGTCCTGATCATCGAGACCCATCTGCTTCACGGCAACTTCGATCGCGGCTACCTGGCTCCGATCCAGAAGCACTTCCCGGCCATGCGGGTGCTCGGGCAGACCGACTGGGGCCAGGTGGGGGACGGCAGCGAGGTCAGGCTCGTCGCCGCGTTTGCCAAGGACCGCGACACCCTCAACGGGATCCTCGTCGCCCCCCATGCCTGGGAACAGCCGCAGTCCTTTCCGGCGGCGACCCGGACGCGACGGCGCCTCGACCCCGGCTCGAGCAACGCTCACCGCAGCTTCTTCGAAGCCTGGGACTACGAGACCAGCGAAGAGCTGATGGCGGCGGTCGCGACGGCCGACATCTCCCTCGAGGCGCTCGCCGCGAACAGGAACCTGGCGCGGCACGGCTACAGCGGGTGGATCTACTGGTTTCTCTTCCTCAAGGGCTGGCTCGCCTACAGGTCCAGCGGCAATGCCGGACCCGGCAACGTCTACTTCGACTACATGACCACCCACTACGTGCCCGAGGGGGCCGACGTCGCGCTCGGGCAGAGACTGCGCGATCCGTCCACGGCCGAAGCCGTAATCCAGCGCCGGTTCGCCGATCTCGACCGCTTCGCCCAGGCGGGCGGGGCCGACATCTCCGAGGAGATCGATCCCCTCCGGGTCGTGGTGGGGCACACGCCGCCATCGATCCCCCTCCGCTTCGACGACGAGCGGGGAGAGACCATCGCGGGGCGTCGGCTGGACGGTTGGCATCGCCTCTTCGGGGCCCGTGCGGTGGGATCGCCGCGGCTGCGCGCCGAGATCGTCACCGAGGCGCGGAACCTGCCGCTGCTGCGCGGCGAGGTCGAGTCGTTCGTCGACACCGAGGGCAGGGTCGCGGTGGAGGGCTGGTGCTTCGACCCCGAGGGTCCCCTCGACGGCATCGAGCTCCGGCTCGGGGGAGAGACCGTCGCCTGGATGCCGCCGGAGGAGAGGGAGGACGTGGCGGGGGCCTTCTCCGAGTTGCCGCACGCCGGTCGAAGCGGATTCGAACTCTCGGGAATGCCCCGGGAGTGGCCCCGGCAGGGGGCCAGGTTCGAGCTGCTCGGGATGCGCGACTGGCTGCCCGTCGGCCGGCTGCCGATCCACTTCGAGCCGGGCATGCTGGAGGAGCCGCTGCCATCCGGCGAGCTGCTGCAGCGCCTTCATGGCCACGCCGACCCCACCCGCGTGGCGCTGCGGACGGCGCTCGCCGCGAACGCGTTGCTGGACGGCGTCTCGCGCTATCGAAGCCTGGAGAGCTTTCGCCGCGTCGTTCACTGGGGGGCGGGCAGCGGCCTGCTCCTGCGACTGGCGGCCCGGCGCCTACCGGAGGCGTCGCTGACCGGCATCGAGGCCGACGCGGAGCTGGTTGCCTGGGCCGAGGCGCTGGAGGCGGCTCCGCGCCTGCTCGTCGTTGCCGAGGATCCACCCGCCCCCCTTGAGGACGGCTCGGCAGACCTGGTCCTGCGTGACCGGCCGCTGTCCGCGCTCTCGGCCTCGCAGCTCGACGCCTGGCTGGTCGAGCTGCTGCGCCTGTTGCGACCGGGTGGCTATGCGGCGCTGGTCGGCGGCTGGCCGGAGGAGGAGCGGGCCAAGATGCTCAGCGCCTGCGGCAACCGGCTCGACGTGGTCGGGGCCGCGACGGCATCGAGCTGGCGCCGCGGCGACCTCATCCTGCTTCGCCGTCCCTGAAGCGACGGGCACCGATTTGGCCGGGACGATCGCGGTTGCAGGAGGGCTCGCTCAGCGACCGGGTCGGGGTGGTCACGCCTGGGTGTTCGTCACCTGGCTGCTCGCTCTGCGCGAGTTGGGCTGGTCGGTCGTCTTCATCGATCGCCTCGAGGAAGAGTGGGTCGGCGGGCCGGTTCCGGACTCCGCCGAGGCGGGCTGGCTGGCGGAGGTGATGCGGAGCTTCGGCCTGGAGCACGACTGGACGCTGCTCTATGAGCGGGGCGAGCATTCCCTCGGCCTCACCCGCGAGGAGCTGTGCGAGCGGCTTGACGACAGCGCGGCGCTGATCAACGTGATGGGTTATCTCGACGATCCGGAGTTGCGAGACCGGCCGCGGCGGCGGGTCTATCTGGACATCGACCCGGGCTGGCCGCAGATGTGGAGGGAGATGGGGCTCTACGACGGCCTCGATCAGCACCACGACCATGTCACGGTCGGCCGAAACCTCGGGAAAGCCGGCTGCAGGGTGCCCGACTGCGGGATCGGGTGGATCCCGATCTGGCCACCGGTCCTGCTCGACAGGTGGGAGCCGGAAGTCGAGGCCGGGGCCCTTCCCTTCACCAGCGTTGTCAGCTGGCGCGGACCCAACGCCCCGCTCGAGTTCGAAGGAACCCGCTACGGGCTGCGAGCTCACGCCTTCCGGGGGCTCGCCGTCCTCCCGCAGAGCACCGGCGAGACGTTTCTCCTCGCCCTCGACCTCGACCCCGAGGACGAGGGGGACCGCCGGCTCCTGCTGGATCGGGGCTGGGAGCTGGAGGACCCGCTGGAGGTCGCGGGCGACCCCGCCGCCTACCATGATTTCGTCCGTCGCTCCGGTGCCGAGCTCTCGGTCGCCAAAGAGCTCTATGCGCTCACCGGTTCGGGCTGGTTCAGCGATCGCAGCGGCGCCTACATGGCGGCCGGCAAGCCGGTGCTGGCGCTCGATACCGGCGTCCCGCCGGGGCCCGACGGGGGGCTGCTCACCTTTTCATCCCTCGCCGAGGCGGAATGGGGGGTGGCGGAGATCAAGCGTGACCGCCCCGGCCATGCAGCGGCGGCACGCGCATTCGCCGAAGAGCATCTCGGCGCCGGGCGGGTGGTGGGCGACTTGCTCGACAGACTGGAGGTGAGCTGATGGAGGCCAGCATCCGACGCCTGAACTGGGGCTGCGGCCTCCACCCCGAGCCCGGCTGGATCAATTCGGACCACAAGGAGGGGGAGGGGATCGACGTCTGTTGCGACATCCGCGAGGGACTGCCACTCGAGGACGGGAGCATCGAGTACGCGGTCTCGATCCACGCCCTGCCGGAGCTCGCCCTGCCGGACCAGGTGCCGGCGCTGCGGGAGCTGCGCCGGGTGCTGCGGGAGGGCGGCGTGCTCCGGCTCGGCTTACCGGACCTCGATCGCGGCATCCACGCCTACAAGTCGGGAGACTCGACCTACTTCCTCGTCTCCGACGAGGAGGCGCGCTCGCTGGGAGCGAAGTTCGTCACCCACATGCTCTGGCACGGTTACACCAAGACTCTGTTCACGGCAGACCTGATCGAGGAGCTGTTGCGGCGCGCCGGCTTTGCCGACGTCCGCCCCTGTGCCTATCGCGAGAGTGCATCCGGCATCGCCGACATCGTTGCCCTCGACAACCGACCCCGGGAGAGCTTGTTCGTGGAGGCCTGGAAGTGAAGATTGCCACCGAAGTCGTAGAAGTCGTCCCCGCCGAGCGAGACGAGCGCGTGTGGGGAGCCAACGTCGAGGGCCCACGGGTGGGAGACGCGACCGACAACGGGGTCGTCGAGATCACCGGCTGGGTCCTCGGGCGGCAGGCGCCGGTCTCCCGTGTCGAGTTCCGCAGCGACGATGCCGTGGTCGGTCGCACCCGGCCCAACGTCCGTCGCCCGGACGTACTCGCCGCCTTTCCCGAGGCCACCGAGACCGCCGGTGGCGGCTTCCGGGCGAAGATGAACCTGCTTGCCGACGCCGAGCGCGAGCTCGAGATCGTCGCCGTGCTGCGCGGCGGGGACGAGGTGCCGGTCGCGCGGCTGGTCGCGCGCCCGCAGTGGCGGGAGTCGACCGACCCCGACGACGTCGCGCTCGTCTCCGTGGTGGTCCCCTGCTTCAACCAGGCCGGCTTCCTCGGCGAAGCGATCGAGAGCGTCCTCGCCCAGACCTATCCGCACTTCGAGCTGATCGTCGTGGACGACGGCTCGACGGACAACACGGCGGAGGTGATCTCCCGCTATCCCGGAGTCCGTCTCGTCAGCCAGGGCAACCAGGGCCTCTCCGCCGCGCGCAACGCCGGGCTCCGCGCCAGCTCAGGAGACTTCGTCGTCTTCCTCGACGCCGACGACCGGCTGAAGCCCGAGGCGCTGGAGATCGGCCTGGCGACCATCCGCGCCAATCCTCAGTGCGCATTCGTCTCGGGTCAGGTCGAGCTCACCAACCACGACGGCTCGCTGATGCGGGCGGGTCAGCACCGGGTGATCGACCGCGCGCACTACCGGATGCTGCTGCAGGGCAACGACATCCTCAGCGGCGCCACCGTGATGTACCGGCGCCAGGTCTTCGACGTGGTCGAGGGCTTCGACCCCAACCTGCCGGCCTGCGAGGACTACGACCTGGCGCTACGGGTCGCTCGTCAGTTCCCGGCCTATACCCACGATCACGTCGTCGCCGAGTACAGGCGCCACGGCGGCAACATGCATCGCGATCCGGCGCGGATGCTGGTCTCGGCGCTTTCGGCGCTTCGCAAGCAGCGCCGTGCCGCCAGGCGCTCGAAGGAGGACCGAAGCGCCTATGAGCTCGGGGTCGCTCACTGGAAACGCGAATTCGGCGGCCAGCTGGTCGACGACCTCCGCGACCGCATCGCGGCGCGGGACTTCGGCCGCGATACCCGCAGGCGCCTGCGGGTGCTGGTCCGCCATTACCCGGCGGGACTGCGGGACCTCCGCCGCGGCCGGCCGACCGCCGCGGCGCCGGTGCGCGGCCGCGTCCGCCGTGGAACCCCGAAGGTGGGTCGCGCCCGTTGGGGCGATCTGCGACGCCTGCAGCCGATCGGCTCGGACTTCGGCTTCGAGCGGGGGACCCCCGTCGACCGCCATTACATCGAGGGCTTTCTGGCGCGCAATGCCGGGGACATCAAGGGGCGTGTGCTGGAGGTGGCCGACGCCGCCTACACCCACCGCTTCGGCGGCTCGGCGATCGAGTCCTCGGACGTGATCCACCTCCAGCGCGACAACCCGGAGGCGACGATCATCGGCGATCTCGCCGACGCGCCGCAGATCCCGGACGACTCCTTCGACTGCATCGTCATCACCGAGACCCTGCAGATGGTCTACGACATCCGGGCTGCGGTGGAGACCCTGTTCCGCGTCACGCGGCCCGGGGGGGTCGTCCTGGTCACGTTCCCGGGGATGACCAACATCGACGCCAGCGACGCCTGGTGTTGGGGCTTCACCCCGATCTCGGCCCGGCGCCTGTTCGGCGACGCCTTCGGCGACGAGAACGTCGAGGTGGAGTCATTCGGGAATGTGCTCGCCGCCACCGCGTTCCTGCACGGTATGGCCGCCGAGGAGCTGGAGGAGGAGGAGCTCGACCATCCCGATCCGAACTATCCGATGTCGATCCACGTGCGGGCCGTGAAGCCGGGCCGCTCCGATGCCTGGTGGCAACCGGAGGCCCCGTTGTCGTGAGCGGCTCCCGCTTCGTCTCGGTGGTGATGTGCTTCCTCGACATGGAGCGCTACATCGAGGAGGCGATCGAGAGCGTCTTCGACCAGCAGCACCGCGAGTGGGAGTTGGTCCTGGTCAACGACGGCTCGAGCGATCGCTCCGGGGAGATCGCCAGGCGCTATGAGCGGCGTCACCCCGATCGCGTCCGCTACGTCGAGCACGGCCAGGGGCGCAACCTGGGCAAGAGCTTCAGCAGGAACGCCGGGGTCGCCGTCTCGAAAGCACCGCTGGTGATGTTCTTCGACGCCGACGACGTGCTGCTGCCGGGGGCGCTTCGCACCCTGGCGGGCGCGATCTCGCGCCACCCGGAGGCAGCGGTCGCCTATGGCCGCACCAGGCACTGGTTCTCCTGGCCCGGCAATCCCGGTGGCTATGACAGCGCCTGGGATTTCGACTCACAGCTCCCGGGGGCGGACGGGACCGTCTTCGCGGCGGGGCGACTGCTGCCGGCCCTGGCTCGCGAAGACGACGTCCTGCCGTCGATCTGCAGCGCTCTGGTCCGGCGGGAGGCGCTCGACCGCGTCGGTGGATGGGAGGAGTCGTTCGAGGACGTCTACGACGACTTCGTCCTCTGGACGAAGCTGTTCGCAACGGACCCCGCCCTGGTGGTCGACGAGACCCTCTCGCTTTACCGCAAGCACCCGGACAGCTCCTGCGAGCAGGCCGTCGCGCGCGGCGAGTGGAGCCCGGTCGACCTCAACGTAGCCCGCTACCGGTTCCTCACCTGGGTCGAGCGCTGGCTCACCCTGAATCGGCTGGGCGACGAAGAGACGTGGCAGAAGATAGAGGCCGGTCTCGAGCCCTACCGGCACCCCGCGGCGCCGACCCAGATCGACGAAGTGCGCAAGGAGATCCCCTCTCCCGGTCAGATCCGCGGCAACCTCGAGCACCCGACCGCGGGTGGGAGGACGCGCTCCCACCGCATCCCGCTGGAGGGTTGGGTGGCCGGCCTCGAGCAGCCGGCCCTCGCGGTCGAGGTCGAGGCCGAGGGACGCAGGGTCGGGCATATCCCGATCGAGGCTCCGCGCCCCGACGTCGCAGCGTCGATCGGCGGCCCGCGCGACGCGCGCCATGGATTCTCGACCTCGGTCCTGCTGGCCGGCATGGCACCCGCCGAGCTGAGCGTGGCCGCCGTGCTCGAGGATCAGCAGCGTGTCCCACTCGCGAGCGTCTCTGCGCGCCGGGTCCTGCGGCCCGAGGACCGGCGGCTCGGCTCGCACCGCGTCTCCCTGGTCATCGTGGTCCAGAAGGAAGTCGGCCCGCTCGCCGGGGCGATCGAAAACGCGCTTGGCCAGGTGCACCGCCCCCTGGAGATAGTGGTCGTCGACGACGGCTCCTCGAGCGCTCTCGACGAGATTGCCCTGGCCTACCCCGCGGTCCGCTACGTGCGAGGCGAGGGCGAAGGGGTCGCCGCCGCTCGCCGTGCCGGCCTGCGCCGCTCCAGCGGCGAATTCGTCGCCTTCCTGGCTCCGAACCAGCGGCTCCACCCGACGGCGATCAGCGCTGCCCTGAGGCGTCTGACCCGCCACGGGGATCTTGGTTTCGTCGCCGCCGACGGTCGCGACCGACCGCTCGACCAGGCGCTTGCGCTCCACGACGGGACCGCCGCCGGACCGGCGCTGTTCCGTCGCCTGGCCGTCGAAGCAGCGGGGATCCCGACGGCTCCTGCAGGCCTCGACGACGAGGCCCTGCAACTGGCGGTCGTCCGGGATCGCCCTGGCCTCGCGATCGCCGATCCAATGGCGCTGCCGGTGCCTCCGCCGCGCCCGCCCGGCCGCGAAGGGCGGCTCGCGCTGCTGAGGGGCGAGAGACAGCACATCTCCGGCGAAAGGGAGAGGATCGGTATCGCGAGGGGGGAAGCGAGGATCGAGGAGGGGGGAGGCAAGCGGCGCCGGCTGCGGGGACGACGTCGGCGCCGGGAGGGGCCGGCCCTGGTCCTTCTCTACCACCGCATCGCCGAGCTCGAGGCTGACCCGTGGCAGCTTGGCGTCAGCCCCGAGCGCTTCTCGCAGCAGCTGCAGGTGTTGAAGGACGGTTTCAAGGTCCTGCCGCTGGCGGAGGTCGTGGCACGGATCGGCACGGGGGGCATGCCCCGCCGCACGGTGGCAATCACCTTCGACGACGGCTATCTCGACAACCTCGAGGTCGCGTTGCCGGAGCTGCAGCAGGCGGGCGCCCCGGCCACCCTCTTCCTCGCGGGGGGTGTCGTCGGCGCCCAGGAGGAGCTCTGGTGGGATCAGCTGGAGAGGATCCTGCTCTCGAGCGGGACCCTTCCGCAGAACCTGGCGATCGCCGCCGACGGATGGCGATTCGAGTTCGACCTGGCGGCCGCGACGAGCTTGAGCGAGGAGGCTGTTCGAGTCCATGCGGGGTGGCGGGTCGGGGAGCCGCCGCCGACCCGCCGTCACGTCGCTTTTGCGGCCCTTTGGGAGGCGCTCTGGCCCCTCCCGGAGTCGACCCGTGCCGCGGCGATGGCGCAGCTCCGTACCTGGGCGGAGGCCCCGGGTGGGATCCGCGAGAGCCACCGCACCCTGACCGCGGAGGATGTCTCCCGGATTGCCACCAGCGGGCTCGTCGACGTCGGTTCGCACACCGTCACCCACCCGCGCCTTGCCGCCCGACCCTGGGAGGAGCAGCGCCGGGAGATCCTCGTCGGCAGGGACCTCGTGGAGGAACTGACCGGCCGGCCGCCCCGCAGCTTCGCCTATCCCTACGGCGGCCTCGACGACTTCACCGCCGCGACCGCGCGATTGGTTGCCGACGCCGGCTTCGAGAGCGCCTGCGCCACCTGGGAGGGTGGGGTCCACGCGGCCTCCGATCCCTGGCGGCTGCCGCGCCTGCAGGTCCCCGACCTGGACGGTGAGGCCTTCGAGGAGTGGCTCACGGCAGGTTTCGAGGCCTCGTGACCTCGGTCCTGGTCGCCGGCGCCCTCGCCAACAGGCCGCTGCACGGAGGGATGGCCTGGGTGCCGGTTTCCTGGGCTCTCGGGCTGCGGCGGCTGGGTTTCGACGTACTCCTGGCGGAGCAGATCGAGCGGGCGGACCCCTCCTCGGTGACCTGGTTCGAAGCGGTCGTCGAGCGGTTCGGCCTCTCCGATGCAGCCTGCCTCGTCCACGGCGACGGCCCCGAGACGACGGGACTTTCGTTCGACGATCTCGTTGCCCGGGCCGAGGGCGCCTCCGTGCTCGTCAATCTTTCCGGGCACCTAACCCTGCGGCCGGTTTTCGACGCCGTCGGCCTGCGCCTCTACGTCGACCTCGACCCCGGCTACACCCAGCTCTGGGCGGAGGCGGGACTTGCCGGAGCTCGCCTGGACGGTCACGACCGCTTTGCCACGGTCGGCCTCAACGTCGGCGACCGGCGCTGTTCGCTCCCCACCGGAGGCAGAAGCTGGATTCCGACCTTGCCTCCCGTGCTGATCGGCGAGTGGCCCGCGGACGGAGACGCGGGCGCTGGGGCCTCCTTCACCACGGTGGCCGGCTGGCGCAATCCGCTCGGCACGATCGAACACGACGGCCGCATCTTCGGCTCCAAGGCCCACCGCTTCCGCCGGCTGCTCGAGCTCCCCCACCGCCTCGACGCAAGCTTCGAGCTGGCGCTCGAGATCGATCCGGCAGACGAGTCCGACCGCGAGAAGTTGCGGGCCGGAGGCTGGCGGCTGGTGGAGCCACAGCGCGTCGCCGGGGATCCCTCCGCCTTCCGTGACTATCTGAGCGGGTCCCTGGCCGAGTTCTCGGTCGCCCAGCCGCTGTACGCGGAAACCGCCAGCGGCTGGTTCAGCGACCGCACGGCCCATTACCTGGCCAGCGGCCGCCCGGCGGTGGTGGAGGACACCGGCGTCGGGGCGCGGTATTCGCCGGGGGAGGGGCTGCTCACCTTCGCCAACCCCGAGGAGGCCGCGGTCGCCTGCGGGTCGGTGCTGGCAGAGCCCGAGCGTCATCGGGCGGCCGCCCGGGACTTTGCCGAGCGGCACCTCGATTCCGACGTCGTGCTGGCGACCCTGATGACCGAGATCGGAGTCACCCCCTGAGGCTCCGCATCGTCCTCGGCTGCATGGTGGCCGGAGTGCCCGGGCACGGCGGCGCCACCTGGGCGGCACTGCAGTACGCGCTCGGGCTCGTCGACCTGGGTCACGAGGTGCTGGTCTTGGACGAAGTCCACGGTCCGGGGGAGCGCGGGAGACGCCTGCGTGCCCTGGAGGAGGTCGCCGCCTACGGGCTCGAGGGACGGGTTGCCCTGATTGAGAGCCCGGGCAACTCGGCCGGCCTGGCCTATCGCGACGTGCTCGCCTTCGCTGGCTCGGCGGACCTCTTCGTCAACCTCGCCGGAACCGTGCGGGACCCGGATGTGCTTGACCTCGTCTCCCACCGCCTCTTCGTCGACCTCGACCCGGGGTTCACCCAGCTCTGGGATGCCTCAGGCATCGACCTCGGTCTCTCCCGCCACACCAACTTTGCCTCGGTCGGCCTCCTCCTGGGCGACCACGATTGCCCGATTCCCGGCGGTGGGGTGGAATGGCAACCGACCCTGCCACCCGTCGTCCTCGGGCATTGGCCTCTGGCCCACGAGGCGCCACGCGAAGGCGTGACCGCGATTGCCAACTGGCGCTCCTATGGATCGCTGGAGCATGAGGGGGTCCGCTACGGCCAGAAGGCCCACAGCGCGCGTGAGCTTTTCGAGCTCCCTCGTCTGGCTGGGGAGCCGATCCGGTTCGCGCTGCTGATCGACCCGGCTGAGGAAGAGGACCTACGCAACCTGCGCCGGCACGGCTGGGAGCTGCTCGACCCCCTGGCATGCACCGGCACCCCGGCTGCTTACAGGGATTTCGTCCGCGCCTCCGCTGCCGAGCTGGGCGTCGCGAAGGAGGGCTACGTCGTCAGCCGCTGCGGCTGGTTCAGCGATCGCAGCGTCTGCTACCTGGCCTCTGGACGCCCCGTGGTCGCCCAGCGAACGGGCTGGGAGCGGGTGCTGCCCGAGGGAGAAGGGCTGCTGGGGTTCGCCACTGCCGGGGACGCCGCGGCGGCGCTGGCCGAGGTCAGGGCGGAGCCCCGACGTCATGCGAAAGCCGCCCGCGATCTCGCCGTCGGGCACTTCGACTCCCGGAGGGTCCTAACCGACCTGATCGAGGGGTCGGCCGGATGAGCGACGAGCCGGCGCTACGCGCCCTCCGGGAGCTCCTTCGGGGCTCGGGGCTTGCTCCGATCGCCCGTTTCGAGCGGCGACCATCGCCGTTTCGCACCAGCTTCCCGATTGAGGAGATCAACTTGGAGCTGGCCGATGGCGACGTTCTCCGGATGATGAGCAAGCGGCTCGACCGGGCCGACCTGAGGAGCGACGCGCAGCTCGCCAAGCCGGGGTTCCTCCACGACCCTGAGCGCGAGCCGGAGGTCTACCGGGTGGTGCTGCCGCGAGGACCGTTCGGCCCACCCCGTTCCTTCGGCTCAGCGCAGGTGGAGGGCGGGCGCCTGCTCTTCGTTGAGTGGGTCGAGGGACGCGAGCTGTTCCAGGTGGGAGAGAGGGAGCTGTGGGAAGAGGCGGCGCGCTGGCTCGCCCGCTTCCACGTCGCGCTCGCGCCCGAGCTCGACCGCTGCCGCCGCGAGGCTCGGCTGATTGACCACGACGCTGCCTTCTACCGCCGCTGGATGGAGCGAGCGCGCGGGTTCGCCGCCGACCCGCAGGCGGTCGAGTGGCTGGCCGCGCGCCACGAGCAGGTCGTCGAGGCCCTGCTGGCGATGCCCCGGACCGCGATCCACGGTGAGTTCTACGCTTCCAACGTGCTCGTCGGCGATACTCGCGTGGCCCCGGTCGACTGGGAGCTGGCGGCCGCCGGTCCCGGCCTGACCGACCTGGCGGCCCTGGTCAGTGGCTGGCCAGATGAGGACCGCCGGGCGCTCGCCGCCGCCTACGGGGCCGAGCCGGGGGTGCCGGAGTTCGGCGAGCGCGACCTCGCCTTCGCCCGGCTGCAGGTCGCGATCCAGTGGCTTGGCTGGGCCCCGCCCGAGTGGGAGCCGCCGGAGGGGCAGCGGCACGACTGGCTCGGCGAGGCGGTCGAGCTCGCCGAAGGGCTGGGGCTCTGATGGGCGAGGATCGATTCCTCGTCATCAACGCCGACGACCTTGGCCTCGCCGCCGCGGTCAACGCCGGGATCTTCGCGGCGCACGAGCGGGGCGTCGTCACTAGCGCCAGCCTGATGGTGCGCCAGGGCGCCGCCCGCGCTGCGGCCGAGGAGGCGGCCGCGCACCCCGATCTGGCGATCGGTCTCCATCTCGACCTCGGCGAGTGGGTTTACGAGAGCGGCGAGTGGACGCAGGCCTACCTGCACTGCGACACCGACGACGCGGCGGCGGTCGAGGCCGAGTGCCGGGCCCAACTCGAGCGCTTCCGCGCCCTGTTCGGGCGCGACCCGACCCACCTCGACTCCCACCAGCACGTGCACGAATCCGAGCCGGTCAGGGGCGTGACCGAGGGCCTCGCCGCCGAGCTCGGCCTGCCTTTGCGCAACCGCGCCGTGCGCTACGAGGGCGGCTTCTACGGCCAGAGCGGCAAGGGCGAGCCGTTCCCCGAAGGGATCTCGCCCGAGCGCCTGGTCGAGCTGATCCGCGCCCTGTCGCCGGGCTGGACCGAGATCGGCTGCCACCCGGCGGCCGGCCCGGTGCCTACCTCCTCCTATGACGCCGAGCGCCAGGTCGAGTTGGCGACGCTCTGCGACCCGGGTGTGAAAACCCTGCTCAATGTGAGTGATGTCCACCTGTGTTCTTTCGCACAGGTGGAGCGTCCATAGCTGCGTACCTTCGTCTCATGCTTCGCTCCGCGCGACCCGCGCCTCTCAAGACCGCGCTGCTGACCTTCCTGATCGCAGTCGTCGTCGCCCTGCTCGTCACCTCCAGCTCCCTGCCCAGCGCCTAGCCAAGCTAGGCGGGGCGGAGGTGCTCGACCTCGAAGCCGTGCTCGCGCCGCATCCGCTCGGCGATCAGCGAGCGATGGCAGGCCTCGGGGTCGCGCTCGACGCAGAGCAGCGCCGCTGAGGAGTCGCCGACCCAGCGCACGACTGGCTCAAGGTCGACTCTGTCTAGTACCTCGGCGGTGTAGCGCTCGACGTACTGCGGGGCGAGGTTGGTGCGACTGCGTTTGCCCTCGCCCAGGCGCGCGTCGGCCTCGTACTGGAGCTGGCGCATCTCGGTGGTCGGCGCCAGCTCCTTGAGGTGGGAGTAACCGATGCCCGCCTCGGCAAGCGCGTCCTGCAGGCGTTTCGCGTTGGCCCAGGCGTACTCGCTGCCGCGTACGCCCCGCCGCTGCCGCACGTCCAGCAGGAGGTCGACTTCCGCCTCCGCGAGGGCGCGGATAAAGGAGTCCCGGTCGAAGCCGTAGACGCCGATCGTCCGCAGGGTCTTCATCGCGCCGCTCCACCTCCGTCAAGCACCATCGCGCAATAGCCGTCGGCGATCTCGGCTGCGGTCAGGCGACCGTGCGGCCGCACCCACTGCGGGGTGTAGTTGACCATCCCCAGCAGGGCGAGGAGCGAGAGGCGGCGGTCGGCGAAGGTCATCGAGCCGTCGGCCTCGCCGCGGGCGAAGACCTCGTCGAGGATCTGCTCGAAGGCCTTGCGCTGGGAGCGGACGCGGCGCCAGCGCGCCTCGCGCTCGATCGCCTGGCGCTCCTGGGTGAAGACCAGCATGTGGTCGCGGTGCTCGACGACGTGAGCGACCCAGGCGCGCGACCAGCTCGCGCAGCTGCTCGACCGGCGGTGAGTCCTCGGCGACGACCGCCCGCGCCCGGGCCAGCAGCGGCTCCAGCAGCTCGTCGCAGATCGCGATCAGGAGGTCGTCCTTGCCCTCGATGTAGTGGTAGAGGCCGCCGGCGGCGAGGCCGGTCGCCGCGGTCAGCTCGCTCATCGAGGTCCCGTCGTAGCCGCGTTCGGCGAAGAGCTCTGCCGCGGTCGCGACGACCTCGCGGCGGCGGGCGTGGTAGCGGGCGCGCAGCGCCGGGCGCGTCGGAGGGGTGGGAATCGGCATCTGCCAACGGTAGCGAAAAACCGAACGCTAATTCGGTATTCGGTGTGGATGGACTTCAACCTCTGCGACGAGCATCGCCTGATCCAGCGCACGGTGCGCGACTTCGCCACCGCAGGAGGTGGCGCCGGTCGCCGAGGAGCTCGACCGCGAGAAGCGCTTCCCCTACGAGATCGTCGCCAAGCTCGGCGAGCTCGGCCTGATGGGGATCCCCTTCCCGCAGGAGTACGGGGGCGGCGGCGGCGACTCGCTCGCCTACGCGCTCGCCGTCGAGGAGCTGACCCGGGTCGACTCCTCGGTCGCGATCACGCTCTGCGCCCACACCTCGCTCGGCACCCAGCCGATCTACCTGTTCGGCTCCGAGGAGCAGAAACGCGAGTGGATGCCGCGGCTCTGCTCGGGCGAGGTCCTCGGCGCCTTCGGCCTGACCGAGCCCGAGGCCGGCTCGGACGCCGGCAACGTCCGCACCCGGGCGCGGCTCGACGGCGGCGAATGGGTGATCGACGGCGCCAAGCAGTTCATCACCAACGCCGGCACCGACATCTCCGGGCTGGTCTGCATCACCGCCCGCACCGGGCGACGAGGAGATCTCCAACCTGATCGTCCCCAACGGCACCCCCGGCTACGAGCAGGGCGAGCCGTACCGCAAGATGGGCTGGAACGCCTCCGACACGCGGCCGCTGACCTTCGACCGACTGCCGCGTCCCCGAGGAGAACCTGCTCGGCCCGCGCGGGATGGGCTTCAAGCAGTTCCTCCAGGTGCTCGACATCGGCCGCATCGGCGTCGCCGCGATGGGCGTCGGCCTCGCGCAGGGCGCGCTCGACGAGGCGCTCGCCTACGCCAAGGAGCGCCAGGCGTTCGGCAAGCCGATCTCCAAGTTCCAGGCGATCCAGGCCAAGCTCGCCGACATGGCGACCGAGATCGAGGCCGGCCCGCCTGCTCGTCTACAAGGCGGCGCGGCATGAAGGACCGGGGCGAGAACTTCACGCTCACCGCCGCCCAGGCCAAGCTGAAGACGCGGCCGCCTCGCGGTGCGCTGCGCCGAGGAGGCGGTCCAGATCCACGGCGGCTACGGCTACATCGAGGAGTACCCGGTCTGCCGCTTCTACCGCGACGCGAAGATCCTCACGATCGGCGAGGGCACCGACGAGGTCCAGCAGATGGTCATCGCGCGGGCGCTCGGAGCCTGAGGTGATCCCGAAGGCGGTCCGCATCCGCGAGGTCGGTCCCCGCGACGGCTTCCAGAACGAGCCGGAGACGATCGCCACCGCCGACAAGGTGCGGCTGGTCGAGATGCTGGCCGGCACCGGCGTGCGGCGGCTGGAGGTGACGAGCTTCGTCCGCGCCGACGTCGTCCCGCAGCTGGCCGACGCGCGCGAGGTGCTGGAACGGGCCGAGATCCCCGACGAGGTCTCGGTCTCGGTCCTGGTCCCGAACATGCGCGGGCTCGAGGCGGCGCTCGAGGTGCGGGAGAAGATCGACGAGGTCAACGTCTTCCTCTCCGCCTCGGAGACTCACAACCGCCACAACGTCAACCGCTCGGTCGAGGAGTCGCTGACAGGCCTTGAGCAGGTGCTGGCGCGTGCGACCGGGGAGGGACTGCGCTGCGAGGGCGTGATCAGCACCAGCTTCGGCTGCCCCTACGAGGGCTACGTGCCGGTCGAGCGCGTCTTCGAGATCGCCCGTCGGCTCGCGGCCGCCGGGGCTGTCGGAGGTCGGCTTCGGCGACACCACCGGGATGGCCAACCCGCTCCAGGTCGGCGAGTTCTTCCGCCGCGCCGCCGAGGAGGTCGGCGAGGTCGAACGCACCGCTCACTTCCACGACACCCGCGGCCAGGCGCTGGCCAACGTCCTGGCGGCGCTCGAGGTCGGCGTCGACTCCTTCGAGTCGAGCTTCGGCCAGCTCGGCGGCTGCCCGTACCCGCCCGGCGCAACCGGCAACGTCGCCAGCGAGGACCTGGTCTCGCTGCTGCACGAGATGGGGATCGAGACCGGGATCGATCTCGCCAAGCTGCTGGAAGCGGCGGGCGCCGCCCAGGAGATCCTCGGCCGTCGGCTCCTCTCCCACACCCTCGTCGCCGGCCCGGTCGAGTGGCACGCCGAGCGCGATCCCTTCAAGGAGAACCCGCCGCGATGACCGCCGTCGCCGAGGGGATGCGCGAGAAGCACCTGGAGCTGATCGCCGAGCTGAACGCCGAGCTGGAGCGGGTCCACGCCGGCGGCGGCGAGAAGGCGGTCGAGCGCCACCTCGGCCGCGGCAAGCTGACGGCGCGCGAACGTGTCGAGGGTCTCTGCGATCCCGGCACGCCGTTCCTCGAGCTCTCGCCGCTGGCCGCGCACGGGATGTACGACGACGCGGCGCCGGGGGCGGGGATCGTCACCGGGGTCGGCACCGTCGAGCGGCCGCAAGTGCGTAATCGTCGCCAACGACGCCACGGTCAAAGGCGGCACCTACTACCCGATGACGGTGAAGAAGCACCTGCGCGCCCAGGAGGTCGCCCTGCAGAACCGCCTCCCCTGCGTCTACCTGGTCGACTCGGGCGGCGCCTTCCTGCCGCTGCAGGACGAGGTCTTCCCCGACCGCGACCACTTCGGCCGCATCTTCTTCAACCAGGCGACGATGTCGGCGCGGGAGATCCCGCAGATCGCGGCGGTGATGGGCTCCTGCACGGCCGGCGGCGCCTACGTGCCGGCGATGAGCGACGAGACCGTGATCGTCCGCGATCAGGGGACGATCTTCCTCGGCGGCCCGCCGTTGGTGAAGGCGGCGACCGGGGAGGAGGTGACCGCGGAGGAGCTCGGCGGCGGCGACGTCCACGCCCGCAAGTCCGGCGTCGCCGACCACCTCGCCGAGGACGACGACGAGGCGCTGTCCATCCTGCGCGAAATCGTCGCCACCCTGCCGCCGACCCCGGCGCCGCCCTGGGAGCGGATCGAGCCGCTGCCCCCGGCCGGCGAGGCGGAGGAGATCCTCGACGTCGTCCCGATCGGCTCCCGCGCGCCCTGGGACGTGCGCGAGGTCCTGCGCCGGGTCGTCGACGGCGGCGATCTGCGCGAGTTCAAGGAGAAATACGGAACGACCCTGGTCTGCGCCTTCGCCCATATCGACGGGCACCCGATCGGGATCGTCGCCAACAACGGGATCCTCTTCTGCGAGAGCGCCCTGAAGGGCGCCCACTTCGTCGAGCTCTGCGACCACCGCCGCATCCCGCTGGTCTTCGTCCAGAACGTCAACGGCTTCATGGTCGGCGCCAAATACGAGGCCGGCGGCATCGCCAAGGACGGCGCCAAGCTGGTCACCGCCGTCTCCACCGCCCGGGTGCCGAAGCTGACGGTGATCGTCGGCGGCTCCTTCGGGGCCGGCAACTACGGCATGTGCGGCCGCGCCTACTCGCCCCGCTTCCTCTTCATGTGGCCCAACGCCCGGATCTCGGTGATGGGCGGCGAGCATGGCGGCGGCGGTGATGAAGGAGGTCGGCCAGCCGGAGACCGCCGAGGAACTGGGCGAGCAGTACGAGCGCCAGGGCCGCCCCCTCTACTCGACCGCTCGCCTCTGGGACGACGGCGTGATCGACCCCCGCGACACCCGCCAGGTCCTCGCCCAGGCCCTGGCCGCCTGCGCCGCCGCGCCGCTGGAGGACCTCGCCGCGCCCGTCTACCGGATGTAGCGAAGCGCCAAGCGCCAAGATTCACCGCGTGCGCCGCCTGTCCATCGCCCTCTTCGCCTTGGTCTTCCTGGTCGGTTGCGGGTCCGGCGATCCCACGACCACCGACTCGGAAACGCCGAGACCGCAAAAAACCTCCTTCAAGGATGGTTTTCGCGGTCTCGACGAAGAGCGCGCCTCGGAAACGGTCGCGCCCTCGCACTGCCCGCCGGGGCATCCCGCCTGCCGGGTCACCGTGGGGCGGATCGTCTACGTCGAGCGGGTCGATCCCGACGGCGACGGCGACGCGCACTTCGTCATCCGTGACCCGCAGGGGATCACGCTGCCGGGATTGACGGCGATCGACGTCCGCGTCGGCCTGCGCCCGCAGCCCCTACCGGGGCCCGGCGACCTGATCAGCGCCGCCGGGCCGGTCCAGACCGGCTCCTACGGTCAGAGTCAAATCCACGCCCTGGAACTGCACGTCGCCGGATCAGCGCCGTGATTTCGCTTTGCCGGACCTGGACCCGGATTTCGAGCGCGACCTGCCGCCTGATTTGCGCTGCGTCTTCTTCTTGACGTCGCCGTCCTCGATCGTCCCCCGCCAGCCTTTGTCGGTGTGCTCCTCCATCTCGACGTAGGCCTTGAACCGGTGCAGGTCACCGCGGACCGCGCGCTTGGTGAAGCGCATGCCGCGCCCCGCTTTCTCCAGCAGCGAGTCCGGCTTCACGTCGAGCGTCACCTCGATCCTGGTCAGCCTCGGCGCCAGGCTGTGGAAGGTGACGACACCGCTGTTCATCAGTCCGTCCTCGGAGTGCCATTCGATCCGCTCGTCGGGCCGCTGTTCGACGATTTCGGCCTCGAACTCCTTGGTGATTCCCCAGACCTTGGTCGAGATGTGGACGGTCGAATCGTCGACCTGCTGGACGCTGTCGACCCGGTGCATGAACTCCGGCCAGTCTTCGAACCGGGTCCACTGGTCGTATGCCTCGTCGAGCGGCACCGCGACGTCGACCGACTGCTGGATCGGCATCCGCCGGCCGCTGCCGTGGGCCTCGGTCGCATCCTCGGAGTCAGAGTCGTCGCTTCCGTCTTTGTGGAAGAGACCGCCGAGGCCGCCCGGCAGCTTGGAGCCGAGCTTCTCGTCGGCGACTTCGCCGACGGCATCCTTCGCGCCTTCCGTGGCCTTGTCTTTGGCTTTCTTGCCGAGGTCGGCGGCCTTCTCCGAGGTCGAGCCGCCGGCGAGCCTGGCGATGCCCTCAGCCGCGAACGGCAATGCCATCAGCGCCGCCCCCGCCGCCGCCATCTTCTTCGGGCTTTTCAAGGGCGCGGCCGGCGAGCTGCCTTTCTTCCGCGCCAGCTGAACCGCGTGGCTGGTGATGTCGCCTACGTCGGGCATGAGGTCTCCTATCCGGCGGGCGTCGATGCCCGCCTTCGCGTTGCAACCCATTCGGCGGGTTCCCTGACCGCGAAAAGCCAAACATCCCGAACCGGTCCCTGCGAAACTCGCGGAATGCCCCGCCGGTTCGCCCAAATCGACGTCTTCGGCAGCGAACCATGCTCGGGCAACCCGGTTGCCGTCGTCCTCGACGCAGAGGGCATGGGGGAGGGGGAGATGCAGCGCTTCGCGCGCTGGACCAACCTGGCCGAGACCACCTTCGTGCTGCCGCCGACGCGGGCGGAGGCCGACTACCGGGTGCGGATCTTCACCCCGGTCCTCGAGTTGCCGTTCGCCGGCCACCCGACCCTCGGCACCTGCCACGCCTGGCTCGAGGCCGGGGGAGAGGCGGCTTCGCCGAACGAATTCGTCCAGGAGTGCGACGCCGGGCTGATCCGCATCCGCCGGGAAGGAGAGCGGCTCGCTTTCGAGGCGCCGCCGCTCCTCCGCTCCGGTCCCGCTTCCGAGGAGGACACGGCCAAAGTCGCCGCCGCGCTCGACCTCGACCCCGAGGAGATGCTCGCGGTCGAGTGGGTCGACAACGGCCCCGGCTGGATCGTCGTCCAGCTGCAGAGCGCCCAGCGGGTGCTGGAGCTGCGGCCGGGCGCGCTCGACTTCGACCTCGGCGCCGTCGGCTTCCACCCGTCGGGCTCCCCGGCGGCGATCGAGCTGCGCGCCTGGGCGCCGGTCAACGGCCTCGCCGCCGAGGACCCGGTGACGGGCAGTCTCAACGCCTCGGTCGCCCAGTGGCTTCTCGGTAGCGGCCAGCTCGAGGCGCCCTATCTAGCCCACCAGGGAACGGCGATCGATCGCGGCGGCCGCGTCCACGTCTCCCAGGACGCCGAGGGCGCGATCTGGATCGGCGGCGCGACTGAGACCGTGATCACTGGCCATCTCGGGAGACCGCAATAGAGGCCGATAGTCAGCTTCGTTTGCGGTCTCGGCGTTCAGCCGTGAGCTTGGTGGATGACGGCGTGGCCTTTGCCGCGGGCGATCAGCCAGCGGTTTACTGGTAGCGCGGCCAGGCCCGCCACCGCCAGGGCGAAGGCGAGGCTGACCCAGAAGAGGAGGCTGTCGAGGCCGGCCTCCATCGCCCCCGGGATCGTCAGCACGATCAGGTTGTCGACGATCTCCATCGTCGCGATGCTGAGCGTGTCGGAGGCGAGGGCGATCGGGACCACCGCCCCCAGCGCCATCCCCGAGCGCAGCAGCGGCAGGCTGGTCAAGCCGTAGCCGAAGAAGAAGGCGAGGAGGACCGCCAGCGCGATGGTGCCGAAGTTGGAGAGGCCAATCGCGGTGCCGATCGCCATCCCGGCGACCTCGCCGATCGCACAGCCCGTGAGGCAGTGGACGGTGGCCGTGAATGCGAGGGCGTTGAGCTCGTGTCTGTCGGTTGCCATGGGGCAATCCTAGCAAATACCCCCAGGGGGTATTAAATTTGGGCTGACACCGAGGGTGTCCGGCGCGTTTCAGCCATTCGAAGAGCTCATGAAAGGAAGACCGAAATGAGAAGGCTCCTGATCGCAGTGCCGATCGCTGCCCTGCTGCTCGCTTCCGTCTCCGCGAACGCAGGGTCAGCGGCTCCTTCGGGTTCGGCGAACCTGAAGATCGTCAAGTCGGACAGCCCCGATCCCGCCCGCGTCGGCTCGAACCTGACCTACGCGATCGGGGTTGAAAACCTCGGGCCCGCCCCCGCCACCGGAGTCACCGTGACCGACAACCTGCCCAAGGGCGTCGACCTCGTCTCCGCGAATGGTCCCTCGGGCGCCTGCGCCGTGCAGGGAGGGAAGGTCACCTGCGGCCTCGGTTCCCTCGACCCCGTCGGCGTCAACTACGGCGGCGCCCAGGTGACGGTGACGATCGTCGTCGTTCCCCGCGCCACCGGGACGATTCGCAACACCGCCACGGTCAAGGGCGGCCAGAAAGACCCCGTCAACGCCAACAACAAAGCGACGGCCTCGACGCGGGTCCTCGGCGCGCCGGCCTGCCGCGGCGTGGCCGCGACGGTCGTCGGCACGGGCGGCGACGACGTCCTGCTCGGAACCCCGGGCCCGGACGTGATCGTCGCCCTCGGCGGCAATGATCGGATCCTCTCCAGAGCCGGCCGCGACCTGGTCTGTGCCGGCCGCGGCGCCGACTTCATCGGCGCCGGCACGGCGGCCGACCGGGTCTTCGCCGGCGCGGGAGCCGATCGCCTCCTCGGCCGCGGCGGCCCCGACCTGCTCAAGGGCTCGAGCGGCAACGACGTGCTGAAGGGCGGCGGCGGCGCCGACCGCCTGCGCGGCGGCCGCGGCGTGGACCGCTGCCTCGGTGGTGCCGGCGTCGCCTCGACCCGCGGCTGCGAGCGCTGACGGCCGGAGCAGCGGAAAGGGGCGCCCGCCAGGGGCGCCCCTTTCCGAAACCGACTGCGAGCGGAGCTTGTAGACCAGGTCGGGCGTGACGCCGATGATCGTGCAGCCGGTGCACGGCTTGGCGATGTTGTTGACGATCTGGTTGGTGATCATCCTGATTTGAGGTAGCTTGACATGTGACTAAATAGTCACCTATTATCTCTCCCGTGGACGAGGTCTTCAAGGCGCTGGCGGATTCCACCCGCCGTGAGTTGCTCGACCGCCTGCGTGAGCGGGACGGTCAGTCGCTGAGCGCCTTGGAAGAGGAACTGCCGATGTCGCGCTTCGGCGTGATGAAGCACCTCAGGGTGCTCGAGGAGGCAGGACTTGTGACCACTCAGAAGCGCGGCCGCGAGAAGCTGCATTTCCTCAACCCCGTCCCGATCCGGCTGGTCCACGACCGCTGGGTGAGCAAATACGCAGAGCCCTGGGCCTCGGCGCTCAGCGAGTTGAAGAAAGACATCGAGAACGAGGAGGACGAAAGATGAGTGACGAGCAGACCTACGCGGTGGTTGGCGGACGCGGCTCGATGACCGTGTTCGAGATCTACATCAAGACGACGCCGGAGCGGCTCTGGGAGGCGATCGCCAGCGAGGAGATGCGCGCCCGCTACAGCTTCGGGGTCGGCACCGTCTCCGACTGGACGCCCGGCTCGGAGTACAAGGCGTCGGTCCCGGGCGTGATCGAGATCGCCAGCGGCGAGAACCTCGAGGTCGACCCGCCGCGGCGCCTGGTGCAGAGCTTCAACGCGCTCTGGAGTGAGGAGGTGCAGAAGGAAGGGACCTCCCGGGTCACCTGGGAGATCGAACCGGTCGGGACCTCATGCCGTCTGCGGGTGACCCACGACCAGCTCGGCGAGGACGCCAGCAACGAACTCTTCGGCGGCTGGCCGATGATCCTCTCCGGCCTGAAGACGCTTCTGGAGACCGGCGAGGATCTCGACACGCCGGGCTCGCTGCGCTATTCCGGCGCCGCCGGCTAGGCGGCAATTTCGGGCGCCGGCGCCGGCGCCGGCTGCGGTCGCGGCGGCACCGGATCCGGGGTCGGCGGAAGCGGCGGCCCCGGAACCGGGGTCTCCGATGCGGGGGTGTCTGAAAGGCTCTCCATCCACCCGTTCTACCCGGCCGCGTTTCATTTGATCGCATGCTGGTCCGGCGCTCTCCCGCTACCTGGAGATGCAGAGAACCCGCGATCTGCTGCTCGAGCACGTGATCCACCACTCCGCCTACCAGCTGAAGGAGGTCAGATCCGCGTTCTCGTTTCGGACCGGTCGCGGACGGGAAGCGAGTTCTGGAGAGAAATAAAATCGCATGGAACACGATCGCTTCCGACACCAGGCCCTGATCTACGACGACGCCGACGAGTATCTGGCCGGGACTCTTCCCTTCCTGCGGGCGGGGCTTGACGCGGGGCAGGCCCTGCTGGTCGGGGTAGGGCCGGATCAGACCCGGATGCTGGCAGGCGAGCTGGGGAGGGATGCGGACCAAGTCCGTTTCCTCGACATGCGCCAGGTGGGGCGCAATCCCGCCTTGATAATCCCGATCTGGCGGGACTTCATCGACGCCAGCGGCGGGCGCCCCGTCCGGGGCATCGGCGAACCCGTCTGGGCCGCGCGCAGCGACGCGGCGCTCGACGAGTGCCAGCGCCACGAGGCTTTGCTCAACGTTGCCTTCGACCGCGGTCCGGCCTGGTCGCTCCTCTGCCCCTACGACGCAAGCTCCCTCGGCGACGAGGTCCTGGAGAAGGTGGCCCACTCGCACCCCGTCGTCTGCCGCCGGGGCGTCGCGGAGGAGAGCTGGTCCTTCGTCGCCGACGCAGACAGCTTCACGGGTCAGCTGCCGCCGCCGGTAGCTCCGGTCGAAAGCCTCGACTTCGGGCTCGCCGGGCTTTCCGAGGTCCGCCGTCGCGTCTCCGCAGCGGCCGGCCGGGCGGGCATGGGCCCGGGTGATGTCGCCGGCCTGGTCACCGCCGCAAGCGAGCTCGCGGCCAACAGCGTCACCCACGGCGGCGGCAACGGCACCCTGCGGCTCTGGCTCGAGGAGGAGCGGCTGCTGGCCGAGGTCGAGGATCGCGGTCGGATCGAGGAGCAGCTCGTCGGCCGGCTGCGCCCCGACGTCGCCCAGGAGGGCGGCCGCGGGCTCTGGCTCGCCAACCAGCTCTGCGACCTGGTCCAGATCCGCTCCGGCTGGCGGGGTACCACCGTGCGCCTGCACGCGATGGCACGCGAGGTTGCCTTCGTCTGAGAGACGGGGGACCGCGGAGATATCACCTCGAAGCCAGCGCCCGGGCAGCCGCCTTCAGGTGCAAGTCTTCGACCTGCCGGCCCTGGCTGTCGGCTCGCTCGGCCAAGGCTTGGAAGTCGAAGCCCTCGAGCGTCTCGTCAAAGCGTTGCTCGAGCGCGTTCCAGAGCTGCATCTTGCCGCCGATCCCGGCCGCGAGGATCTCCAGCTCGAGGACGCGGCTGAGTGGCGAGTAGCCGCGCAGCTGGCCGTTCGGCTTAAGCCGGCCGAGGCGCTCGCCGAGCCGGGCGAGCGCAGGTTTGAGCTGCTTGCGCTCGACCCGGAGGCGTTCCATCAGCCGGATCAGCGTTTCCCGATCCGCTTCGATCTCGGCGCAGATCCTCGCCAGCGGCTCACCCATCTCCCCGTCGCCACGGTTGCTCGAGCGCAGGCGGCGGGCCAGCTCGACGCCGAGCGCGGCCCCCGCCAGATGGTCGTTGAGGTAGATGACCAGCAGGCGATCGGGATCCCGCGCTCGGGGGCATCGGTCGGCTCAGGACTCCTCGTAAGGGTCCTTCGCCCCGGCTAGCTGCAGGGCGCATTCCCTGGTCTCGCTGAAGTGCCGTTCCTGGATCGGCAGCGCCCACTCGGTCAGCTCGGCGATCTTTTCCTCGCCGGCCTGTTCGTTGAGCTTGCGCAGCACCGCCCAGTGTCCGACCTCGCCGGCCTCGGCCATGGTCATGAACTCGAAGCCGTCGAGTCCGTCGGCGTCGTCGCCGAGGTAGGTCTCCATCATCTCCGAGGCCTCGCCTTTGGTTTCCTGGGCCTTTTCGAGGATCGCCGTCTTCTTGCCGTCCCGGTTCTCCGCCACCTCGGTGCAGCGGCGCTCGGTCTCCTCGGCCTCTTCGCGCATCTGGCGCAGGCTGGCGGCGATGCTTTCGTCGTCGACCAGTCCCTCGACCTTCTCGGTCGCTTTCTGCGCGGCCTGGGCCAGTCCGAGCACCTCGGCGAGCTTCTCCTCCAGCGTCGTCAACTCTGCCATCGTCGTCCTCCTTTGGGTCGATTTGCAATTGGCATGCACCTACCCGAGCCAGAGGTGTTCGAAGCGCAGCGGTCATCTTCGGCCATAGCCACCTCCCCCGGCTCGGTGCTCAAGTGACCACTCGCTCACGAGCGGCTTGAGGAGACCTCGCACCGACCCGCCCTAGTTGAGCCCCTTCTCCTCGGCGGCCTTGTAGGCGATCTGGAAGAAATCCGAGATCGTCAGCGCCGAGAAGAGGGAGGCGACGAAGCGGGTCAAGCGGGGGGCGAAGAGCAGCCCGATCGAGAAGGCGGCGACGACCCACATGTCGAGGCAGTACGGACAGATCAGCAGCTCGCCGACCGCTTTGCGCAGCCCCTTGCCGCGGGCGCGCTCCTCGAGCTCGGCCGGCCCTCCCTTGCCTTCCAGTTCGGTGAAGGGCGCGCGCAGCGGGCTGGTCACCTTGTCCTTGGCCACGATTCGGCTGAGTTTGTGGGAGGCGGTGCCGACCAGCAGCAGCTCTCCGGGGCTGACCTTCGCCGGCAGCTCCCGTCCCTGTCGCCTGGCGACGAGGAGAGCGGCGCTGACCAGCGTCCCGAACAGGCTCATGAAGCCGAGGTAGGAGAGCAGCGGCGGACGCTTGTGGGGCTCGGCGTAGCCGGCCACCACCTCGGGCGTCTTCAGGGCGGAGCCCTCGTCTGCGCTCACCGCCCCCTGCTACCCACTGCGATGGCGATCCCAACCCTCGCTGCTGACCGCGAGGTGGAAGGGTGGGGGCAGTTCTCGGCGGCCCGGCACGCTCGCGAGCTTAGGCTAGGATCGAGCCGATGCTCAGGGACCGGGCGCCCATGGCGGCTTCCCCGACTACGATCACCTCAGATGCAGCGCTTTAACCTCAGCGAGCAAATCCTCCAGCCCGGCTGCAAGGACGTCCAGGTAGAAGGCGAGCTCGACCTCGCGGTAGCGGGGCAGTTGGACGAGGTCCTGGCCGCCGCCGCAGCCGAGTCCGACTGCGTGCTCGTCGGTCTCCAGCGCTGCGCTTTCATCGACTCCTCCGGTATCGCGGTGATCCTCCGCGCCCACAGCCGGATGGAGAAGGAGGGCAACCGCCTTGCCGTCTACGCACCGACCGACCAGGTTCTGCGGGTCCTCTCGATGACTGGCCTCACCGCCAACAGCCTCGTCTTCGACAGCGCCGAGGAGGCTCTCGCGGCTCTTCAGTGATCGCCGCGGCGGAAGCGGATCATGCGGTCGCCGCTCGCCGTGCAGAGGTGAGAGTCGCCGTAGTAGTCCCTGCGGATCAGGCCGCAGCGGAAACCGAGCACGGTGACCGACCAGTCATGTTGCAGGTTGTCGATGATCGCCCGCGTGTAGCGAACGATCACCCGCTTGGCCTGGGAGCAGGCGACGTTGCGGACGCGGATGTCACCGGTGTACACCTGTTTCATAGCGGGGCATGAGCCGAAGTGCGCTTTCTGCGCCGGCGCCGATACGACGGGAGCGGCGGCGAGGGCTGCGAGCAGCGTGACCAGCGCCGCGAGGCTGAGCATTCGAAGCGAGCATCCCGCGGAATCTTCACCTATCCGCGCTCGATCTACAAGTGTTACTGAGCGTTCAGCCGAATCGGGGCTGTAGCCGCCGGAAGGTACGCCACCAGCCGTGGTCCAGTGTCGCGTGCTCGACCGCCTGCAGCAGCGAGCCGTCATCGTCGTGGAGCTCGTAGCTGACCGACCGGTGACTCACCCTCGAGATCGACCGCGACGATCCGGGCCAGCATCAGGTAGGGCGGGCAACTGAGCCAAACCTCGCCGGGTCTGGGAAGGGTCTTGACGTTGGGGCTCGCCATGGATCTTCGGTACCCCTGGCTTCGACGCAAAAACCGAAACCCTTCCCCGAAATTAGGGCAATCTGGAGCGCGGAATCACTGTTTGCGGCCGACCCCGGAGGCGAACTCGCGGGTGCGGAGTGGGCCGCCGGCGCTCGGGTCCAGCGGTGGCGTCGGCGCTCCCTCGGCATCGCGCGTCCCCCGCAGCAAGCCGTCGAGCGCTTTCGGCGAGTCGACTCCGGGCAGGAAGGGGCCGGCGAAGAGGCGGCGGATATCGCTGCCGGCCTCGGCCTTGACGTTCAGCCCGGGGCCGAGGCGGACCACGCGGACCTCCGGCTCGCGCCGATAGAGGAGCGGCGCCAGCTCGGCGGCGGTCACGTCGGCGCCGGCCCACTCGACCTTCGCTAGGAGACGAGCGCGATCACTTCGCGCTCGATCTTCAACCGCTGCTTGGCGGTCAACCGCCCGTTGCCACTGGCGGCGGGGCGGATCGTGGTGCCGTCGCGGAAGCGGTCGAGCACGCGCGGGTCGATGTAGGAGGCGCGGCAGACGGCGGGGGTGTTGCCGAGCGCCTCGGAGACCTGGTCGACGGCGCGGACGATCGCGCGTTTGGCGGCGGCTTCGGAGTGGGGCCGCTCCTCGCCCGCGAGCGCGACCGCGGCCAGCACGGTGCCGTGCCAGGTGCGGAAGTCCTTCGCCGTGAACTCGTCGCCGATCTTCTCGTGGATGTAGTCGTTGATCTCTTCGGAGCGGACGTCGACGCCATTCGCCTCCGTCGCGGTAGGCGAGGAGGTCTTCGGGCCCGCTGCGGCGGCGGCACATCGCCTCGATCGTCCGCCGCGCGGCGGCATCGCGGATCGACTGCACCCGCCGCTGGCCGCTCTTGGCGGGGAAGTCGAAGACGACCTCGCTGGCTTGATCGTCACGTGCTCGCGGCGCACCGTGGCAAGCCCGAAGCTCTCGTTCTCCTCCGCGTAGACCTCGCTGCCGACGCGGAAGAAGCCGAGGTCGAGGAGGCGAACCGCGCAGGCCAGCGCCCGCTCCCGGCGGCATCCCTGGCGACGCAGATCGGCGGCCACGGCGCGTCGCAGCTTCGGCAGCGCCAGGGCGAATTCGCGCACCTGCTCGAACTTCCGCGCCGCCTGGCGCTGCCGCCAGCGCTCGTGGTAGAGGTACTGCTTGCGGCCCGCTTCGTCGTAGCCGGTCGCCTGGATGTGCCCGAACGGGTCCGGGCAGATCCAGACGTCCTTCCAGGCCGGCGGAATCGCCAGCTGCCGGATCCGCTCCAGCGTCTCCTCGTCGCCGATCGCCGTGCCCGAGCCGTCCTCGTAGGAGAAGCCCCGCCCACGCCGCCGCCGCCTGATCCCGGGCCCCGCGCAATCGGCCCGCCGCAAGCGCCCACGCCGGGCAGGGGCCGCGGCCTGGCTCAAATCCTCTTCCCCGGACAAGACATGCGCCCCACCTACCCAAGCCCCAAAGAGGACGAAACCGCAAGAGCCAAGGGGGCGACTTCGGAGCACCAAACCCTTTTCCACCCACGATGCCCTCACCCCCTCCCCGCCGAGACCGCAAAATTCATCCCTCAAGGAGGAATTTTGCGGTCTCGCGATGACGATCGCTGGCTGGCAGCGCTTGCGGGGCGGCAGTACGGGGTGGTGGGGAGGAGGCAGCTGCTGGAGGCTGGGTGGAGCGACGGATCGATCGAGAAGCGGGTGAGGAGCGGGCGCCTGCACCCTCTCTACGCGGGGGTGTACCGCTTGGGGCATGGGTTGGTCCCGCGCGAGGGCCGCTGGATGGCGGCAGTGCTCGCATCGGGACCCGATGCCGTGCTCAGCCACTGGTCCGCGGCGGCGCTTTGGGGGATTAGGCCGAACTCGCGGACCATCGTCGACGTCACTGACCCGACCAAGAGCCGGAGCTGGGACGGGATCCGGCGGCACCACAAAGCGCTTCCATCTGACGAGGTCACTGTGGAGGAGGGGATCCCGGTCACGAGCGTGCCCCGGACGATCCTCGACCTTGCGGCGACCGAGCCGCTCGATGTGGTCAAGGCGCTCCTGCGCGAGGCGGAATTCAGAGAGCTCCACGACCGCCTCTCACTCTGGGACCTGGTCGAGCGCTATCCCGGGCGGCGTGGCATCCGCAGGGTGAAGGCCGCTCTCGAAGCCCTGAAGGACGAACCGCTCGATGAGCACAAGAGCCGCTTCGAGGAACGCTTCGCTCCGTTCCTCCGCCGCCACTCCCTGCCGCGTGCCCACTTCAACCAGTGGATCCTCGTTGGCGGCAGGCGCTTCCAGGTCGACTGCCTCTGGCCCGATCAGCGCCAGATCGTCGAACTCGACGGCTGGGAGGGACACAAGACCCGCACCGCCTTCCGCGAAGACCGGGCTCGCGATCGCCGACTAAGAGTCGCCGGCTACGGCGTCACCCGCCTCACCTGGAACCAGTTGGACGACGAACCCGGGACGATCGCCTCTGATCTTCGGGTCTTGCTCGGGATTGACAGATAGAGAAGAAGAAGAAGAAGAACCCCGCCGGGCCCGACCGCCGCAACCTCTACCTGTCGTGTGGGGGTTGCGGTGGCCCGGCTCGAAAGCGGCCCGCAACCCGGCAGCCCTAAGAGACCCCGTTGGCCGGCTCGACCCGGAACGCCGAGCGCAGCGGGTGCGCGGGCTTGAAGAAGGTCGCGGTCTGCGCTTGACCCGCCACGGGCAGCGGCAGCCGCTCCGCCGGCGCGGCCAGGAACCGGGTGAAGAGGACCGAGGCGCGGCGGCAGCTGATCCCCGAACGGGTCGGGATGTAGAGGAGGTACTGGCCCTTGGCGAAGAAGAGCGGGCCGACCTCGGTGCCGGCGTTGACGGTGAACGTCCCTGGGCAGAGCGCGCCGAGTTCGCGTGTTGCCGCCGCCGCCACCGCCGCTGACGCGGCTGACGAAGAAGGCGGGCAGGCCGCCGCGGGCGAACGAGGCCTGGCCGCTGCCTTCGGCGACGACGCGCCACGGTTTCGGCAGGTTCCCGTCCCAGTCCGCGAGGAAGCGGGCGAAGAGCTTGGAGGCCGCCTGGCAGCCAAGGCCGGGTTCGGCCGCCACTGTCGTAGTTGCCGGCCGGCAGGTCCGCCGCACCGATCCGGTCGTCGTGCAGGACTTTGAAGCTCGGGCAGGCCGCCGCTGAGGCAGAAGCGGCGCCGCCGAGCGCCAGCGTCGCGAGCACGGCGACGAGCGCCAGCGAGAAGGCGGCGGCAAGGCGACGACGGGAGGCTCGGACGGGACCCACGGCGGCGAAACCTATCAGCGCCGATCCGTAGCATGCGGGCGACCGATGCCGGAACCCGTCAAGCGCAACCAGCGCTACATGCCTGGGCTGGATGGGCTGCGCGCGATCGCGGTCCTCGCGGTCATCGCCTTCCACCTCGGTTTCGACTGGGCCCCGGGCGGCATGCTCGGGGTCGGCATCTTCTTCACCCTCAGCGGCTACCTGATCACCGACATCCTGCTGGCCCAGCTGAACTCCCGCGGCCGGATCCAGCTCGTCCAGTTCTGGCTCGCCCGCGCCCGGCGCCTGCTGCCGGCCCTGTTCGTGATGCTGGCTGATCGTCGTCGCCTGGGTGACGATCTTCGGCCCCGCCCAGCCGCAGCAGTTCCGCAAGGGTCGTCGCCTCGGCGATCTTCTACGTCAACAACTGGCAGCAGATCTTCGCCGACGTCTCCTACTTCGCCCGCTTCGCAGCCGAAGGCCCGCTCAACCACCTCTGGTCGCTCTCGGTCGAGGAGCAGTTCTACATCCTCTGGCCGTTCCTCCTGCTGGCTCGGGGCCAAGATCGTCCGCGAGCGGCCGCTGCCCTCCGGCGTCCGTCCGCGCCTGGCGCTGGTGACGCTCGCCGGTCGCGATCGCCTCCTCGATCCTGATGTTCGGTCCTCTACGAGCCCGAGCCTCGACCCCTCGCGGATCTACTACGGCACCGACACCCGCGCCGGCGGCGCTGCTCTTCGGCGCGGCGCTGGCGATGGTCTGGCCGAGCCGCAACTGAGCCGCCGGATCGCGCCCGGCGCGCGCAACATGCTCGACGGCCTCGGCGCCGCTCGGCCTGGCGATCATCGCGCTGATGATCTGGCGCACCGGCGAACTACTCCGCCTTCCTCTACCGCGGCGGCTTCGTCTCCTCTCGCTCGCCACGGTGATGGTCCTGATGCCGCTGGCCCACCCGGCCTGCCGGCTCGGCACCTGGCTCGGGGTGCGGCCGCTGCGCTGGGTCGGCGTCCGCTCCTACGGGATCTACCTCTGGCATTCGCCGATCATCGTCCTCACCTCGCCGCAGGGTCACCACGGCGACAGCCTGCTGCGCGAGGCTCCTCCAGGTGGCGCGATCTTCGCCGTCGCCGCGCTCTCCTGGCAATTCGTCGAGGAGCCGATCCGCCACGGCGCGATCGGCCGCTTCTTTGCCCGCCGCCGCGCCGTCGGCTGGAAATGGGAGACCTTCGCCCCGCCGATGCGGGTCGCGATCGTCGGCCTCGGCCTGCTCCTGGTGGTCGCCGCCGCCGGGATGGCCGGGGTCAACTCGGCCACGGCCGAAGGCAACGACGTCCGCGTCGAGGAAGCGACGGCGGAGGGGACGACGAAGCCGCCGCCGCTGACCAAGGCCCAGGCCGAAGCCTCGACCAAATCGTCCGTGCAAAGCGGTCGTCCACATCGGCGACTCGACCTCCGAGGGGCTCGACACGGCCGAATACCTGCCGAGGAAGGCCAGCGGATCCAAGCCCGCTACGCCGAAGTCGGGCGTCAAAGAAGTCACATGGAGGTGCAGGGGGCGCGCTCGATCGAAGAGCAGTTCGAAGGCAAACCCAACGCCCAGGAAGTCGCCGACGCCTGGAAGGCGGAAGGCTTCAAAGGCTGCTGGGTGCTGGCGCTGGGCACCAACGAGGCGGCCAACGTCGCCGCCGGCTCGACCGTCGGCGAGCGCGAACGGATCGAAAAAATGATGACCATCATCGGCGACGAACCGGTGATCTGGGTCAACGTCCGCTCGATCGTCCAGCCGGCGACCCCTACTCGAAGGAAAACATGGAGAAGTGGGACGAAGAACTCGTCGCCGCCTGCGCCTCCTACCCGAACATGCGCGTCTACGACTGGGCCTCCGACGTCAAAGACGACTGGTTCATCGAAGACGGCATCCACTTCACCTCGCCCGGCTACGCCGCCCGCGCCGAGCTGATCGCCCACGCCCTCGCCCACGCCTTCCCGGCAAAAGGCGAAACCGAAGGCGGCTCGAAGACTGCGTCGTCAGCTGAGGCGGCTCAGCTGAGGCCGACGATCTCGACCGGCTCCGGCTCCCCGGCCGGCTCGAAGCCGATGATCCGGCCGTAGAAGTAGAGCTCGGCTTCGAGGCAGCGGATGTTGGTCTCCGCGCGGCGGAAGCCGTGCTGCTCGCCCTCGAAGGCCAGGTAGGCGTGGGGGACGCCGTTGCGCGCCAGCGCCGCGACCATCGTCTCCGCCTGGTTGGGCGGCACGACCTCGTCCTCGAGGCCCTGGAAGAGGATCACCGGCGAGCGCAGCCGCTCGACGAAGTGGATCGGCGAGCGCTCGCGGTAGAGGTCGGCGCGCTCGGGATAGGGGCCGATCAGGCGGTCGAGGTAGCGCGACTCGAACTTGTGGGTGTCGCGGGCCAGCGCCTCGGCGTCGGCGACGCCGTAGTAGCTCGCGCCGGCGGCGAAGTCGTCGTGGAAGACGAGCGCGCAGAGGGTCGCGTAGCCGCCGGCCGAGCCGCCGCGGATCGCCAGCCGCGCGCCGTCGACCTCGCCCTGCTCGGCCAGGTGGAGGGCGGCGGCGATGCAGTCCTCGGTGTCGACCACGCCCCAGGTCCCGCGCAGCTCGGTTGCGGTAGGCGCGCCCGTAGCCGCTGCGAGCCGCGGTAGTTGACGTCGACGACGCCGAAGCCGCGGCTGGTCCAGTAGAGGAACTCGCGGCTCGAGGGCGGGGGTGGCGTGGGAGGTCGGGCCGCCGTGGCTCTCGACGATCAGCGGCGGCAGTTCGCCCGCGGGCGCCTCGAACTCGGGGTTCGCCGGCGGGTAGTAGAAGCCGTGGGCGACCGCGCCCTCGCCGGTCGGGAACTCGATCGGCCGCGGGACCGAGACGTAGGCCGGGTCGATCGGCTCCTCGCTGCGCGCGCGCACGATTTCGGCCTCGCCGCCGCTCGACGTCGTAGGACGACGATCGCCGTCTCGCGCTCCGGGCTGGCGGCGGCGAAGGCGACGCCGCTGCCGCGGGCCGAAGCGACGGGAAGCCGAAGGAGGTGAAGGGCAGGCCGAGGTCGCGCGGTCCCGCTCAGCGCCGGGCTCCAGCAGCGAAGAGCCGTTCCTCGGCGCCGCTCGCAGCGCACGCAGGCGATCGCGCCGCTCTCGAGGAAGGCGTAGGTGGCGCCGCCGAAGAGCCACTGGGGATGGGCGAGGTCGGCCTCCTCGGTCGGTGCAGCGTCCGCGCCCGTCCTCGCTCGCGCCGCTCGAGCCGCGGTAGAGGTTCCACCAGCCGTCGCGGTCGGAGACGAAGTGCAGGCGCCCGTCCGGCGTCCCATTCCGGCTGGAAGACCGACTCCTCGGCGCCGCCGGCGACCAGTCGCTCCTCGCCGCTGTCGCCGCAGCGGCGCGACCCACAGCTCGGTCCCGTCCCAGGGCATGTTCGGGTGGTCCCAGCAGGTCCAGGCCAGCCACCGCGCCGTCGGGGCTGACCCGCGGGAACGAGTAGAAGTCGCGACCGCCGGCCAGCACCTGCGGCTCGCCCTCGCCGTCGAGCGGCAGAGCGACGATCTGGTTCTCCGGCTTCGCCCTCGCCGTGGACTTCGCGCACGCAGACGATCGCCTCGCCGTCGGGGGTCGAGGCGCATGTCGGCATAGCGCAGCGCCCGCCGGGCTCCGCCGGCTCGGGCGAGATCGCCACCGGCTCCTCACCCAGCCGCTGCCGGTACAGGCGCTGGTCGGCGAAGTCGACGAAGACGACGACCTCGGCGCCGGCCAGGCACCAGGCGCCGCCGCCGTACTCGTGCACCCGGGTGCGCACGTTGGCCTCTCCGGCGTCACCGCTTCGGGCTCGCCGCCCGGCGGGGCGCCGCATCAGCACCACCCGGCCGCCCTCGTCCGGCCGGCCCTCGGCCCACCAGATCGCACCGTCGGCGGCGATCGCGGGCGCAGGCCAGCCGCCGCCCGGCCCGTCCCACCGTCGCCGCCTCGATCAGCGAGGTCCAGGAGCCGTAGGGGGCGACTTTCGCCATCTACTCCGCTACCTCGACCTCGCGCAGGCGGTGGGTGTCGACGTTGTAGACGAAGCCGCGCACTGTGTTGCGATGGGGGAGGAAAGGGCTGCGGCGAACCCGCAGGATCGACTGGCGCACGTCCTCCTCGACGTCGCCGAAAGACTCGATCGCGAACGAAGGCGCGATCCCGGTGGTCTCCTGCAGCTCCATCCGGAAGCCGTCGTCGGTGATCTTCTGCATGCCGCAGTCGATCGTGGTGGATCAGCATCACCTCCCGGGTACCCAGTCGCCGCTGCGAAATCGCCAGCGAGCGGATCACGTCGTCGGTGATGACCCCGCCGGCGTTGCGCAGCACGTGCGCCTCGCCCTGGTCGAGGCCGAGCGCAGCGAAGACGTCGAGGCGTGAGTCCATGCAGGTGACGATCGCCAGATGGCTCTGCGGTTCGACATCGAGGTGCCGCTCGGCAAGGCCGGCGGCGAAGGATTGGTTGTTCTCGAGGAGGGAGTCGATCGTGTCCATGGCCGGGCAGCCTAAAGGCACGGCGAGCGGCGTTTCCGTGGCCAGTCGCCGGGGTAGCCGCGAAGCAGGAAGAGGACCGACCGAAAGAGAGACGTGATGGAGAGCAGCACCGCCGGCAAAGGGATCCTCGACGGGGACAGGTCGACCCGCGAAAGCATCGTCGCCCTGCTGACCAAGGCCTACTGGATGGAGATCGAGACGGTGATGAGCTACATCTCCGCCTCCACCAACCTCGACGGGGTCCGCGCCCAGGAGATCCGCGAGTCCCTCGCTCAGGACGTTGAAGAGGAGCTCGGCCACGCGAAGCAGTTCGCGACGCGGATCAAGGAGCTCTACGGCGTCGTCCCCGGCTCGGAGGACTTCTCCCCCGAACAGAGCTTCCTGCAGCCCGCCGACGAGCAGACCGACGTGATCCACGTGATCCGCGGCGTGATCGAGGCCGAGACCGGCGCGATCGAGTACTACACCCGGATCGTCGAGCAGACCGACGGCGCCGATCCCGTCACCCAGGACATGGTGATCGCGATCCTGCGCGACGAGCAGGGACACCGCCGCCTATTCGAGGGCTTCCTGCGCGAGTACGAGCTCGAAGGCAAGGCGTAGGCCTCGGGTCGACGGCGGAGCCGCGCTTATGCGCTTCTTCCACGTCTGCGCCCACGAGCAGTTCCCGCCCGAGCAGCTGCTGTTCCAGGCGGTTGCCGCCGAGTCGGCCGGGTTCTCGGGCATCGGCTGCAGCGATCATCTGCAGCCCTGGTGGGAACCGGGGGAGTCGGGGCACGCCTGGGTCTGGCTCGGTGCGGCGGCGCAGGCGACTGAGCGGGTCAGCTTCGGCACCGCGGTGACGCCGCCGGGCCCGCGCTACCACCCGGTCCTGATCGCCCAGGCCTGGGCGACGTTGGAGTTGATCTACCCCGGCCGTCCCTACCTCGGGGTCGGCTCCGGCGAGGCGCTGAACGAGGTGCCGCTCGGCGCCCGCTGGCCCTCGCCCGGCGAAAAGGTCGAGTTGATGGAGGAGGCGCTGGAGATGATCCGCGCCCTCTGGGACGGCAAGCGGTTGAGCGGCAGGGGCAGGCACTTCTCGACCGACCGGGCCTACGTCCACTCGCGCCCGCAGAACCGGCGGCCGCCGGTCTACGTCGCCGCCTTCGGCCCGAAGGCTGCTGCGGTGGCGGGCCGGCAGGGCGACGGGCTCTGGACCCTGGCCGACCCAGACTCGGCGCCGGGGTTGATCGACGCCTACCGGGGCGCCGCCGAGGATGCCGGGCGTGGACCGGGGGAGGTCGTCCTCCAGGCGGCCTTCTCCTGGGCCGGGGACGACGACGCGGCGCTGGAGGGCTGCCGGGTCTGGAAGGGCTCACAGCCGAAAGAGTTCTACCGCGACGACTGGCACGACCCGGCGGCGATGCAGGAGGAGGGCGCCCGTCAGGTCTCCGACGAGGAACTGAAGCAGGCGCTGATCGTCTCCTCCGATCCCGAGGTGCATGTCGAGCGGATCCGCGAGGTGGAAAGGCTCGGCGCGACGACGGTGGCGCTGATGAACAACTCCGGCGCCGACCCGCTGGGCGCGATCGAGGTCTACAAGAGCTCAGTGCTGCCGCGTCTCGTCACCTAGGCTGAGACCCGATGGCGAATGCCAACGACGTTCAGATCCGCGCCGCCACCGAAGCGGACGTGCCGCTGCTCTACGACCTGATCCTCGAGTTGGCGGCCTACGAGAAACTGGGCACGGCGGTCGCCGGTACCGCCGCGAAACTACGCCGCTCCCTGTTCGAGCAGAAGGTCGCCGAGGCGCTGCTGATCGAGACCGCCGACGGCGAAGCGGCCGGCTACGCGATCTTCTTCACCAACTTCTCGACCTTCGAGTGCCTTCCCGGGATCTGGCTCGAGGACGTCTACGTCCGCCCCGAGCACCGCCGCGGCGGCATCGGCCTTGCGGTGATGGAGCACCTGGCGAGGATCGCCGAGGAGCGTGGGTACGCCCGGCTCGAATGGTGCGCGCTGGAGTGGAACGAGCCGGCGCTGAACTTCTACGAGGGGATCGGGGCGCGGCGCCTGGATGACTGGCGGATGCTGCGGCTCGAGCGTGATGGGATCCGCCGCCTGGCGCAGCGGTAACTGGGAGAGTGGCGTAACTTTTGTGTTACGCTCGGAGCATGACCAAGCCTCTCGACACGAGCCGCCACGATCGCCGGCTCGCTGGGCGTCTTCGTGAGGACCCTGGGTTCCGGAGGGAATTCGAGCGCCAGCGGAGGGAGATCGCGCAGATCGACACCGTCGTTCGCCAGCTCGATGAGTTACGGGAGGCGGTAGGCATGTCCAAGGCCGAGCTGGGCCGCCTCGTTGGCAAGGAGCCATCAAGCATCCGCCGGTTCTTCACCGCGGATGTGAATCCCGAGCTGAAGACCGTGGCCGCGATCGCAGATGCACTTGGGGCGACGGTCGAGGTCGTGGCACAGACCCGTCGCGGATCACATCGGGTCTCTGGAAGCGATCGCGGCGATCGCGGCGCTGCTGGACTGAATTGACCCCGCCTCAAATAGTCGTCGATTTCTCTTGACGGATTTCGCTTCGAAGCGTTAGTACCCATCGCAATGAATTGCAGGAGTTTCCTTATCAGCCTCGTACGCGGTACTTAGAAATGGTTAATGGGAACTTGCGAGTGTCTTCGATAGATGGTTTACTCATCTCTATATGGGGGACTTGACGAATGCCAATGAGTCTGGTAGCGAAAAGGAGTCATCGTATGACGCCTGTTGAAATTGCCAGCACCCTGAAGGCCGAGGAAGTACTTGCTCAGGAACTAGCTAGGTATGCTGGGTCGTGGGTCGCGGTACGCGACCACTCTGTTGTTGCGTCCGCAGACTCTCTTGGCGATCTCTTAGACCGTGTCAACCCACAAGGACTCGACCGAATCCTCGAAGTCGCCGAGGATCCAGGAGCAGGCTGCTTCTTCTGAGTTCGAGTTCCCTTACGCAGCTCTAGGGCATGGCGGCGACCTCCATCCGGCAGTTGAGGTCAAGCTGCAAGGACCACAGGGCTCCGAGTTCCCTGTTCGTATGCTGGTCGACAGCGGAGCGGATTGCTCATGCTTCCCGATCCAGTTCGCGCAGGCGCTTGGGGTTGACTTGGGGGAGTGCGAGGAGAACTCGGTCCATACGGGAAACGGCCTTGCCAAGCACTACTGCGCGCAGGAGCCGCTTGTGGCAGTCGTAGCGAACCGGGAGATCGCATTGACCGCCTCCTTTGGCCCTCTTGGAGTACCTGTGCTTGGCCGGGATGACTTCTTTTCAGTGTTCTTGGTCATAGTGGACCATCCCGCGAGGATCGTCCGTTTGATCCCCCACTAGGCTCGGGGCGTCGCATCGCGACTTAACTCAGCGATCGCTCGGCTCGACTGAGCAGCAGCTCGCGCTCGCGCTCGTTGGCGGTCAGCTCGGCGGCGCGCCGGAACTCGGTGGCGGCCTCCTCGGAGCGCCCCGCTTTCTCCAGCAGATCGCCGCGGACGCTGGGGAGGAGGTGGTAGTCGGCGAGCTCTGGCTCGTCTTCGATCTGGGCCAGCAGCTCCAGGCCGGCCTCCGGGGTGAAGGCCATTGCCACCGCGACCGCACGGTTCAGCTCGACGATCGGCGAGGGCTGGATCTGGGCCAGGGCCTCGTAGAGGGCGGCGATCCGTACCCAGTTCGTTTCCTCGGGCCTGATCGCCTCGGCGTGGCAGGCGGCGATCGCCGCCTGTAGGCAATAGGGGCCGAGCGGCCCGGGTAGCGCTTCGGCCCGCTCGAGCGCCCGCCGGCCGCGGACGATCAGCAGCGGGTCCCAGCGGCCGCGGTCCTGGTCGAGCAGCAGCACCGGCTCGCCGTCGGGGCCGCGGCGGGCGTTCAGGCGCGAGGCCTGGATCTCCAGCAGCGCCACCAGGCCGTGCACCTCCGGCTCCCGCGGCGCCAGCTCGGCGAGGATCCGGCCCAGGCGCAGCGCTTCCTCGCAGAGGTCGGTGCGGATCCAGTCCTCGCCGGCGCTCGCCGCGTAGCCCTCGTTGAAGACGAGGTAGATCACTTCCAGCACCGATGGCAGGCGTTCGTCCAACTCGGCCCCCCGCGGCACCTCGAACGGGACCCTGGCCTCGCGCAGGGTTCGCTTCGCCCGCACCAGCCGCTGGGCGATCGTCGACTCGGAGGCGAGGAAGGCGCTGGCGATCTCGGTCGTCGTCAGCCCGCCGAGCAGCCGCAGGGTCAGCGCCACCCGCGCCTCGCGCGAGAGCAGCGGATGGCAGCAGGTGAAGATCAGCGCCAGCAGGTCGTCGCCGATCTCGTCGTCGGCCGCGGCCTCGAAGTCGGCGCGTTCCATCGCGAACAGGGCCCCGGTGTCGTGGGCGATCTCTTCGCGCTTGCGCTCGTAGGTCTTTTCCCGCCGCAGCCGGTCGATCGCCCGGTTCTTCGCGGTCGCCATCAGCCAGGCTCCCGGGTTGTCGGGGACGCCCGTTTCCGGCCACTTCTCCAGCGCCGCGACCAGCGCGTCCTGCGCCATGTCCTTGGCCAGGCCGACGTCGCCGACCATCCGCGCCAGGCCCGCGATCAGGCGGGCGGACTCGATCCGCCAGACCGCCTCGATCGCGCCCGTGGCCTCGGTCACCGCGTCCCTCAGGGACCTTTGTAGGTGTCTCGAAGCTCCTGCGGGAAGTCCTCCAGCTCGAAGATCCGCCGCACCTCGACCCGGCAGCTCTCGCCGGGCACGCGGGCCGCCCACTCCAGCGCCTCCTCCTCGGAGCGGGCCTGGATCAGCCAGTAGCCGCCGACGACCTCCTTGGTCTCGGCGAACGGCCCGTCGGTGACGGTCGCTCTGCCCGCGTCGTCGAAGCTGACGCTGGCGCCCTCGCTCGGCGGCCGCAGCCCGTCGAGGGAAAGCAGCACGCCGGCCTTCTGCAGTTCGTCGTTGTAGCGCCCCATCGCCTCGAACGCCTCGCCCTTGGGCTCCCACTCGCTCTCCTCGATCTGCGGGTACATCAGCATCATGAAACGCATCCGGTCCTCCTTCGTCGTGGGCGGCGATTCCGCCCTTTTGCCTCAGCGACGAATGGGGGCCGAGGAAATCGACACCGCTCGCGGCTACTCGTCGCGCGGGGTGATGCGGAAGACCGAGACCACCTCGGCCTGGTGGGCCTCGGGGTGGGCGACGTAGGCGCTGGGGCCGCCGCCGAACCAGCCGGATGCCTCGTTGTCGCCGACGAAGATGCCCGGGTGGCGGTTGCCGTCACCGTCCTGTACCCAGACCTTGTCTCCCTCGCGGAACCCGTGCTCGATCGCGTCATCGCTCATCGGTCGGAGTCTATTTGCCCGGGCAAGGGCCGAAGCGCCTCAGCTTGTGGCGGTAGATCTGCATCGAGGCGTGCCGCCAGTCGCCGTGGGTTTGCCGCCGCAGGCTCGGCACCAGCTCGTGGTGGTAGGGAGAGGAGAGGCTCTCGGCGTGGCCGATCACGTCGCGGACCCGGATCCCGAAGCGGCAGCGCAACCACTGGGTCAGGCGCAGTGAGGAACGCAGCGCGCGTCGGTTGTGAAGCACGTCGCCATCGCCGTAACCGACGTGCTCGATCCCGATCGCGGTCCAGTTCAGCCCGACCGTGTGGCGACAGCGGGTGCGGAGATTGACCAGCCGGTAGATCCGCCCCGAGCCGGAGACGACGAAGTGCGAGCAGACGTTGGGAAGCTCGTGCAGCTCGGGATCGGGGTGGTCGGGAGCGAAGGCGTTGCGGACGGCGCCGACGCTGCCTGCCTGCGCAATGTGCTCGACGATCACCCGCGGGTGCCGCAGCCGCCAGGCGCTATGGCCGTAGTGGCGCTCGGAGTAGGCGGCCATCTCGCGCTTGCGTTTCGCCCCGTAGGGGATCGGGGTGACCTTGATCGGTGGCGGTGTGGGAGCCGGGTGGATCAGGCCGGCGGCGGCGATCGCGAACAGCGCCAGTCTCATCGGCCCAGTTTCGCCCATACTGCGCCGGGTAGCCCATTCGAGTCAAAAAAATCGAGAACTAGGAGGCGCAAAAGCGCGATGTCGGATTTGAACGAGCGTGACGGGAAGCTGGTCCAGTATCTGAGTGAGGCCTATGGCAAGGAGCGCGAACTGGAGACCGCTCTGCAGGCTCACATCGCGATGACGGAGAAAGGCCCGTACAAAAAACGTCTGCAGCAGCATCTGAAAGAGACCAAATCTCACGCCAAACAGGTCGAGCGCCGGATCAAGAAACTCGGCGGCGGCGGTCAGACGCTTCAGTCGGCGGTCGGCAAGCTGACTGCAGCGGCGAAGGGCCCCCTGCACGCGGTGCGCGGCAGCGGCGAGCAGGAGAAGATGCTGAAGAACGCCAAGACCGAGTACTTCAACGAGCACGAGGAGATCGCGACCTATCTGGCGATCGAGACCCTCGCCGAAAAGGTCAAGGACTCCGAGACGGCGAAACTGGCGCGGGCGATCCGCCGCGAGGAGGAACGGATGGCCGACTTCCTCCAGCGCCAGATCAAAGCGCTGAGTGGGGCGGTAGTACGCGAGGAGATTCCGCCGGCCCTGCGACGCGGCGGCTCAGGCGGCGTGCCGAAAAAAGCCGCGAAAAAAGCGGGGGCGAAACGGAAAACCGCGCCGAAACGGAAAGCGGCGGCGAAAAAATCCGGCGGGACCAAAAAAGCGGCGACCAAAAGCCGAGCCAAAAAATCCAGCGGGACGAAAAAAACTGCGGCGAAACGCCGCCCGGCGAAAAAAGCCGCCGCGAAACGCTGACAGCCCGTCAGCCGGCCGCTAGGCGGCCGGCTGACCGAGCGCCAGCTCCCGGGCCGGCGCGGCGGAGTCCGCCGCCGCCCGGGAGCGAATCGCGAGGACGACGAGGTCGTCGCGCAGGCTGCCGCCGCTGCGGCCAATCGCGTCGGCGCGCAGTCGCTGGGTCATCTCCTCCAGCTCCAGCCCGGAGAGGGCATGGGTCATCTCGGCGAAGGTCTCCGGCCCCTGGTGGGCGCTGGACGGGCCTGCCTCGAGCCAGCCGTCGGTGCACAGAGCCAGGGTCTCGTTCGGGCCAAGGGCATGTTCGTGGCGCTCGACGTTTGCCTCGCGCCAGGCTCCGAGCACGGAGCCGCCGCCGAGCATTCGAACCTCCGCGCCACCTGCCAGCACCGCCGGCGGATGCCCGGCCGAGGCCAGGGTGATGTGCCAGCCGCTGCCCCGGCGGCGCAGGTGGGCGAGCATCGCGGTGGCGAAGTCGTTGAGGGTCTGACCGGTGAGCAGCAGCTCGTTGACTCGGCGCAGCACCTCGTCGGGCTCGCCGATCACCCGGGTCAGCCCTCGCACCGAGTGGCGCAGCGCGACCGAGACCCCCGCTGCCGTGCTGCCTTTGCCGGCGACGTCGCCGACCAGGATCCAGCAGCCGTCCTCGCTTGGAATCACGTCGTAGAGGTCGCCGCCGACCTCGATCCCCTCGCCAGCGGCTTCGAAGACGACGGAGATGTCCAGCCCGGGCACCTCCACCGGCCGCGGCGGCCGCAGCCCGCGCTGGAGAAGCTTGGCGATCCTGTCGCGCTCTCGGTAAAGGCGGGCGTTGTCGAGCGCCAGCGCCGCCCGTTCACCCAGCTCGGCGAGGAAGTCGAGGTCGCCCTGGTCGTAGCGCATGTCGCCGTGGGCATGGAGGAAGGAGAGCGCCCCGAGGGTGCGGCCGCGGGCAACCAGGGGAACAACCGCCGCCGAGTTGTAGCCGGCCTCGTTCATCAGTTGCAGGTGCTCGCCGCCCTGCGAGACCTTGTCGACGACCTCGGGCGCCTTCAGGTCGCGCCAGATCATCGGCTGGTTCAGCCGCAGCACCTGAGCCACCGGGTGCTCGCCGCCCGGGTCGAGCGGCTTTTCGTGGCGGATCCGTTCCAGCCGCGCCGCCATCTCCGGATTGGACCCGGCGACGACGGTGTCGCCGAGCCAGCCGTCCGGACGGCGGAAGTCGATCAGGCAGACCTCGGCCAGCTCCGGCACCGCGGTGGAGACGATCGTCCGCGCCGTCTCGGTCGGGTCGAGCGAGGTGTCGAGGAGACGGCTGGCGGCGACCAGGAACTCCTGGGCACGGCGACGTCGCACCTCGGCGGTGATGTCGCGGGCGACGACGGAGGCACCGATCAGCCCGCGCATCGGGCTGCGGATCGGGGAGACCGTGAGCGAGACCGCGATCCTGCTGCCGTCGGCGCGGACCCGTTCGGTCTCATAGGTCTCCAGGCGTTCACCCCGTTTCACGCGGTCGAGGATCACCTTCTCCTCGTCCTTGTGGTCGGAGGGGACGATGAAAGAGATGTGGCGGCCGATCGCTTCTTCGGGGGAGTAGCCGTAGAGCCGCTGCGCCGCCGGGTTCCAGGTGGTGACGATTCCGTCCAGGTCCTTGCTGAGGACGGCGTCCTGGGTGCCGCGCACGACCTCGGCAAGGTGCTGGCGGAAGCGCTCGGCCTCGGCGCTCCTGGCCTCCGCCCGGCGGCGGACGATGAAGGTGCCGAGCTGGTCGGCGAAGCCGGTCAGGAGACCCATCAGCTCCTCCGACTGGGGGTTGAAGGCGCGGGTGTGGAACTCGGCGACGGCGAGCACGTTCTCCGGCGAGCCGGTGGGTACGGGGATTGCAAGCGCGGCTTCGAGTCCCAGCTCGGCGGAGACTTCGAAGCGCGGCTTCGGCGTCGGGTACTCCCGGTAGTTGGGAGCGAGAGCGATCTCGCCGCTTGCCCAGGCGTCGCCGGGCAGCCCGGTCCCGCGCATGAAGCGGATCTCACGGCTGCGCCGCCACAACGGCCGCGCGTCGAGGTCGGCGGTGCTCCAGCCGGCCACCAGCCGCAGCGGCTCCTCTTCGCCGGCCACTTCCCACATCGCCCCCGCCTCCCAGCGGAGCAGGCCGGCGACGATCTCGAGAAACTGCGGCGCCACCTGGTCGAGGGACTCGCCTTCGATCAGCCGCGCCGCGAGCTCACGCTGACTGCGGAGGTAACGCCACAGCTCGAGTTCCCCTGGTTCTTGCATCCGGCTCACTCTTGCACGCAGCTCTGAGCGGCGGGAAAGGCCTCGCGGCGGCTCCGGGTGACAGGTTGCACGAGAACCCGTTTTCCGCCTTGGCCCAAGGGTAGTGGAGCTCCCAACTGGATTAGACCGATTGGAGAGGCGAGATGTTCCGATGCGATAACTGCGGAAGCGGCTACTCGGCGCAGGCGGCGTCTTCCTGGACTTCGTGTCCTCGGTGCCTGGCGAAAGAGAGGGTGCAGGTGCCGCTGACCTTCGAACTCGGCTGGCAGCGCGAGGAGACCGAAGGTAACGACGCCGGGGACCCTGCCGAGGGCGTGCACGACGGCCAGCGAGCTCAAGCGAACGTGAGCTGATCGCAGCCGAGGAAGGAAGGATCCACAGATGCCACCGCGTGGAGTGAAAAAAGGCAGCAAACGCGACCGCCAGTACAAACACATCAAGAAGAGCGAGAAGGAAGCCGGCCGCTCGACCAAACGGGCGGAGGAGATCGCCGCCCGGGCGGTCAACAAGGAAAAGGCGCGCTCGGGGGAATCGAAGAGCACGTCCTCTGGTTCGAAACGGGGTCGCTCGGCGAGCAGCCGAGGCGGGAGTCAGTCCGGCAAGGGTCCCGGCGGTCGCACCCGGGATCAGCTCTACAACGACGCCAAGAAGCTTCGGATCGAAGGCCGCTCGAAGATGAGTAAGAAGCAGCTCGAAAAAGCTGTGGCGGGCGCCAGTCAGTTGTGACGGAGCGAGGAGCGGGCGGTGATCGCGAAGAAGTTCTCGAGGCCGCCACCGCGGTTCCCGCTTGAGACCAGCTCCAGACAGCCGCAGCGAAGCAGTGTGCTCGCGTGGTAGGAGATCACCCCTGGGCTCGTGTCCAACTCGCGTGAAAGTTCGACCGGGCTGGCGACGCGGCCCTGCAGCTTTTCCAGGATCTCGACCCGTCTCGGGTGCGAGAGGGCCCTGGCCAGTTCCTGATCGATCCGGGATTCCCGCCTTGCCATCGGGAAAACCTCTCCGATCCAGACCCCATGGCCAAGCTCAATTCTTGGCGGATCCTGCAAATAGCGAGTCGAAATCGAGGTCGGCGATTGATTCAACCACGTGTGCGGCACCGGCCTCACGCAACTCGGCCTCTGAGAATCCCCCCGTCAGAACCGCCATGGTGGGGACGCTGGCGGCCAGTGCCGCTTTTACGTCCCAAACCGAATCGCCGACCATCACCGCGGGCTCGTCGTTGCCGGCCCTCTCCAGCGCGGCGTTGACGAGGTCGGGGTCGGGCTTGGTGTTCTCGACGTCGGCGGAGGTGGTCCAGCCGTCGACCAGCTCGCGCGCGTCGAGCAGGTCAAGGTAGTGGTCGATCTCCTCCTGCTTCGCCGAGCTGGCGAGAATCACGGTCGACCCTTCGCGCCGCAGCCGCTCGATCAGCTCCCGCGCCCCCTCCATCGGCTCGACTTCGCCAATCAGCTCGCCGTAGGCCTCGGCCTCTGCAGCGCGGATCGAGTCCCCCTGCGCGGCGGCGGCCTGCGCGCCGATCAAGGCGTCGAGGATCTGGTCGCCGCCCATACCGATGTGGCGGTGCACCTTCCACATCTGGATCGGCTGATCGTGGGCGTGAAGGGCTCGGTGCCAGGCAAGCGCGTGGTGGTAGTTGGTGTCGACCAGGGTGCCGTCGACGTCGAGGATCGCGTTCAGCCGCATAGCCGCAGTCGCCTCTCGGGTAGGGAACGGGAGATGGCTACCCGAGCCCGCGGCCGGTGTAAACGGAGGTGGCGATGAAGGCTGTGCGGATCGGCTGCTCGGGTTGGGTCTACGACTCCTGGCGGCACGGCCTCTACAAGGGGGTGCCGGCGGCGCGTTGGCTCGACCGCTACGCGGAGATCTTCGACACCGTCGAGGTCAACAACACCTTCTACCGGCTGGCGAAGCGAGAGGCCGTTGAAGGGTGGGTCGAGCGGACGCCCCCCGGATTCCTCTTCGCCGTCAAGGGCAGCCGCTACCTCACCCACATGCGCCGCCTGCGAGACGTCGAGGAGGGCGTCGCCCGCTTCTGGGAGCCGCTGGAGCCGCTTCGCGAGAGCGGCAAGCTGGGGCCGGTGTTGTGGCAGCTGCCGCCTAACTTCCACCGCGACGATGCCGTGCTCGCCTCGGCCCTAAAGCTGTTGCCGCCGGCCCGCCACTGCTTCGAGTTCCGCCACCCGAGCTGGTTTGCGCCGGCGGTGCAGCGGCTGCTGGAGGAGCACGGCGCCTCGTTGGTGATCGGACATGACGGCCGGCGCAAGCTGCCGGAGGCGCGGCCCGCCGGTCCGCTCGCCTATCTGCGCCTCCACCACGGCGCCCGTGGCAGGCGCGGCAAATATTCGACGGCCGAGTTGAACCGCTGGCGCCGCCGGATTGCCGCCTGGCGCTCGCGCCGTGAGGTCTTCGCGTACCTCAACAATGACTGGGAGGAATTCGCTCCTCCCAACGCGCTCTCCTTACGGCGGGGGCTCTCGGCATCGCAACTGGTGTAGGCGCGAGGGCGCCGGGTATTGGATTGGCATGCCAGCGATCAAGAAGACCATCGCCAGAAAGGCGGCCAAGAAGGCCGCGAAGCACACCGCTCACGGCGCCGCTTCGAAGTTGAAGCGGGACCCCGTTCGAGCCTTTACCCTGCTCGGCCTTGGCGGCGCCATTGGCGCAGCGGCCGGCTGGATGGCCGCTCGCACCGCGACCGAGACCGGCTCCTAGAAAAGCCGGCCCGGTTTCGAAGCCGGGCCGGCCAAGTCGGCATCCCTCAGGACGCGAGGCTCCTCGTGATCGTTTCCCGGTCACCTGCGATTACCCATTTGGCGGCAGGAGGAAATCCGGACCAGCGTTTCGTGCCTGGACGGCAGGGGTACCCGCCCGGCATGTACCTCATACCGATTGTCCTGATCGTCCTGCTCGCTTTGGTCGCCGTGGCGTGGTCGCCGATCTTCGCCCTGATCTTCTTCGTGATCGGTTTCGTCGTCTTCCTCGGCTACGTCGGCCTCAGCCGCCGGGCCGACGAGAAAATCGCTCCGCCTGAGCAGCCAGGTCGCCAGCCGCAGCATGAAGCCCAGGGCCGCGCCGGTATCTGGGGAGAGAGGGAGGGGCAATGACCGAGAACGTTCCCGAGCGCGACCCGATCGCCGAGGAAGAGGCCGACGCCGCAGCCGCTGAAGCAGCCCGGATCGGGGGTCCCGTCCCCGACGACGGGGTCGAGGACCCGGCTCAGCGGCCGCTGGTGGAAGCCGGAGAGGGCGAGGCCGAGGGCTTCGAGCTGGCTGAGGGGCAGCTGATCGAGAACGCCGAGCACGGCGACCTGAGACGTTTTCCCGATCGCGACGCACCGCCACCGGAGGAGCAGACTGACGCCGAGTATGGGGAACCCGACCAGGCGATCCCCGACGACGAGTAGGAGGCCGCATGTCGCGCCAAGTAATCGCGATCCTGACCGACAACCTCCACGGCTCCGAGCCGGTGGAGGAGATCCTCGCCAACGCCGACAGCGACGGCGTCGATCTTCGGGTCGTCGTGCCCGCGACCGAGGCCAACGCCCTGCGCCACACCCTCGGCGACATCGACGAGCCGAAGAAGGAAGCCGAGGAGCGCCTCGAGCGGGCGCTGCGTACGCTGCGGGGCAATGGCATCGAGGTCAGCGGTGAGGTCGGCGACCCCGATCCCGTGCAGGCTGCGCAAGACGCACTGCTGAAAGCGCCGGCAGACGAGGTCTTGATCTTCGAGCACTGCGACGAGCAGTCGAAGTGGTACGAGGAGGGCCTGTTGGAGAAGGCGCAGGAAGGGATCGAGCCGCCGCTGCGGGTGATCGTCGTCGAGACCGGCGATGACCAGCACCCCGACCACGTGGTCAATACCGAGGAGACGGGCAGGGGGACGATCAACCCCGTCGCCGACAAGGAAATCGGCGGCGGCTCCTACATCCCGGGGCTGACCCGCTCCGATTTCGCCGGGATGGTCGCCGGCATCGTCGGCACGATCATCGTCGCCGTCCTCGCCGCGGTGATCACCGGCGGCGGCGGTCACGAGACCGGCTGGGAAGCGGTCGCGATCCTGATCGCGATCGGGATCGCCCTCGCCAACCTCGCCCATGTCGTCGGCATCACGCTGTTCGAGGCGGTGCGTTATCGCGGTGGCTTCGCAAAGTTCTTCCGCACCCTTGCCCTGGTGGTGACGCCCGCCGCGATCGCGATCAACCTGGCGATCCTGATCTTCGCCGCCGACTAGCTTCTACGGCAGACGCGTTTCCGCCGTCGACGGTTCGGAACGCCGCAGCGCCTCCAATACCTCCTCGGCCAATTGCGAGCCGTCGTCCGGGCGCAGCGGCGTCGCGGTGACGCGGAAGACGACGTCATCGCCGTCGAGCTCCTCGAGCGAGACGCTCGGTTTGTAGCGGGTGGGAACGGTGATCGCCTGCAGTAGCCGCTCCTCGATCTCCCGCGGGCTCGCCTGCGAGGGGAAGCGGACGCGGACGTCGACTTTCTCCGGCTCGCGCAGCGGCACGACGACGAGGCTGAGGAGGACGTTGTTTGGGACCAAGAGGCGATCGGCTCCCTGGCTCAGGGTCGTGTAGAAGAGGCCGAGCGAGGAGACCGTGCCCTCGATCGAGCCGGCGAGGGCGCCGCCGACAAGGCGCACTCGTTCGCCGACGCGGAAGGGCCGAGTGCTCTGCAGGACGATGCCGGCGAAGATCCCGCCCAGCGCCTGCTGCGCCGCGAGCCCGAGCAGCACCGCGGTGAAGGCGCCGCCGACGGCAAGCGTGCTGGCGGTGACGCCGGCGATCCGCAGAGCGAGGACCACCACCGCGGTCATCGCCAGGAGGCGGATGACGAAGCCGGTGGTCCCAGCCGTCGCCGGATCGAGCCGCCGATAGAGGCGGGGGGAGAGGCCACGCGCCAGCCAGTGCACTGCCGCCGAGCCGACGACGATCAGGATCGCCACCGTCGCGGCTCGAACCCACTGCCCGTAGCCGGGGGCTATCTGCTGGCGGTGGCTGTAGGCGACCAGGGTGCCGACGATCGCCAGCAGCGCGAGCAATAGCCCGCCGAACTGGCGCTTGGAGAACCGCGGCGCCAGCTCATCGCCCAAACCGAGCGAGTGCCAGGCATGACTGCGGGTCTCGAACAACTCCCGAGGGAGCCTCGGACGACGCGGAGCAGGAGACATTCAACAGCGGTTACCCGCGCCCAGTTGCCGCTACGCATCTCTCGAGCTCTGTGTGACTCCTTACCGTTAAACGGTGAGCGCGGCTATTGCCTCGTCCCTGGTCAGGTGGACCGGGATCGAGAGCTCGAGGCCGGTGATCTCCAGCACGCGGCGGACCTGGTCGTTTTGGCTGCAGATCACCAGGGTGCGGCCGTTGTCGCCGCCGTCGAGGCGCTGCCAGGCGCGGACGATGAGGGCGATCCCGGTCGAGTCGATGAATTCGCACTGGGAGAGGTCGATCAGTACCGACCCCTCGTTGCTCTCGAGGGCCTGCTCGAGCGGCCCCTCGAGCTCGGGGGCGGTGCTGAGATCGAGCTCGCCGCGGACCGAGATCGTCCGCACGCCTTGCTCGAGATTCCCGGCCTTTACCTCGAAAGGGGCTGGATTCACGGCACGATGCTACCGCAGGACTGCTCCGGGATGACAAACACGCCGAGCGCGGTTTTGGCCCCCAGCGACGGGGTAAGCAGGCTTAGAAGAGAGGCGGCAAGTTATGCTCGCGCCTCTGGAATCGAGCCTCGGCGTTCCTGGGGGCAGGCTGGCACTTTGAATACCTCAACCAACGATCGTTCGGGGCTGCAAATGTCCCTTCCTGCGCGGGCGGAGAATGTGGCAGTCGTGCGTCACGCGCTGGCAGGATTGGCCGAGCGGCTGGGAATGGACGACGCATCCCTTGCCGACCTGAAGACGGTGGTCACCGAGGCCTGCATGAACGTCGTCGTCCATGCCTACGCCGGGAGCGAGCCTGGGCCGTTGGAGATCGAGGCCGAAACCGACCTCGATGGGCTCACCGTCGTGATCCGCGATCACGGCAGCGGCATCCGTCCCCGGCCCGACATCGAGCGACCGAGCTTGCGGATCGGCCTGACCCTGATCGCGGCCCTCTCCAGCAGCTTCGAAATCAAAGGCGGGGCGGAAAAAGGCACCGAAATCCGCATGCACCTGCCGCTGCAGTCCCGCGATGACGCCCCTATCACCGGTACCACCTTTGCGGTGACCGCGGAAGACGACACTCGGATCCGGGTCGGTCCGCCGGAGATCGTCGGCCCGGTCCTCAGCCGCGCTCTCTCGGCTCTCGCCGCGCGCCAGGACATCAGCGTCGACCGCCTCTCCGACACGATGCTGCTCAGCGACGCGATCTCGGCGCGGGCGCCGCAGGGATTCACCGACGGCCACGTCTCCCTGCGGATCGCCGAGCTGCCCGAAGGCATCGAGCTCAAGGTCGGACCGATGACCCACGGTGGCGCCGAGCGCTTGCGGGAAAGCTTCGAGATTCCCGAGGTGGGAGGGTCGCTGGAGAAGCTGACCGACGAGCTGCGCGTCGAGGAGGGAGACGAAGGCGAGTACCTCGTCGTCGCCATCTCCTCGCTGTCGAAGAACTAGGGCTTTGCGGTAGGGCGTGCTGGTGGTGCTCCCAGCAGGGGTACCCCGTTCCCTCCTTGCAAACAGGACTGGTTGCTACTCGGCGGAGGACTCGGCTGCTGCGTTGCTCTGCTCGGCCACCTCGGCCCTGATCCGCTCCAGCGTGCGGCGGAGGATCCGCGAGACGTGCATCTGCGAGTGGCCGATGCGCTCGGCGATCTGCGATTGGGTCAGATCCTCGACGAATCGCAGCTGGAGAACCAGGCGCTCGCGCTCGTCGAGGTGGGGGAGGGCCCCCTCGAGGGCGAGCTTGTCCTCGACCAGCTCGTAGCCCGCGTCCTCGTCGCCGACCCACTCCGAGGCCGGCGATTCTTCCGCGTCTTCGCCGCCGACTGGGCGGTCGAGCGAGAGTGGACGGCGATTGTGATTCGCCTCCAGCACCTCGAGCACGTCGGTCGGGTCGACTTCGAGCCGCTCGGCGATCTCGCCGACCGAGGGAGACCGTTGCAGCTGAACGGTCAGCGCCGAGATCGCCTTCTCCACCTCGGCCATGCGGTCGTGCAGGCCGCGGGGGACGCGGACGGTCCAGACACGGTCGCGGAAGTGCCGCTTCAACTCACCGAGGATCGTCGGTGAGGCGAAGGCGGTGAAGGGAGCGCCACGGTCGGGATCGAAACGGTCGATCGCGTTGACCAGGCCGAGGCTGGCGACCTGCAGCAGATCGTCGAAGGACTCGCTGGCTCCGCGGTAGCGCAAGGCTAGGTTCTTCGCGAACGGTAGGTAGCGGCGAACGAGCTCCTCGCGAATCGCGGGATCGCGCTCTTCGACGAACCGGGCCCAGAGCGCGCGTTCGCTCGCCAGGCCCTCGCCGGGCCCGGGGCTCGCTTGGTCGGAGCTGTTAGGGGTCTCTTCGCTGTTCACAGCATCGATCGAATAGGCGGCGGATACCTGTTCAACGTCGCTGCCCTGAGAGCGTCAGTTCGAAGCTGTGCAGCGCGGCGGCGCAACCGCCGTCGGCTCAACCATAGCGAGCTACAGAGCCGGGTCCGACTGGTGGCGCCGCTCGGTTGGAAGAGCAGCGCCGGACCCGGCGTCTGGGGGAAACTTTAGGAGGTGGTGGCCTCTGCTTCGGTGCTGTCGGCCTCGGTGTCTGGGTTCGGCGACTTGAAGTGGAGGATCACGGCCTTGGAGTGCATGCCCTCCTCGTCGCTTTCGCCGAGCCTGGTGGCCGCTTCGGTTTGGATTTCGATCAACCGGTCGAGCGTGTTGGCCAGTAGCTCGGCCGCGTCGTCCCATCCCTTTTTGTCCACCACCATCGGAGTCCGGCTCAGGTGGCGGTCCTCGAGCTCGTCGAAGGTGCTCCTGTCGATTGCCTCCTCAACGTCGTCGAAGGTCGATTTCAGCATCGCCCCCGATAGGCCGGGGCGGAGGGTTTTCGGCAGCCGCGACCATTCGCTGTCGGTGAGGAATTGTCGACGCGTGGCCCGGTAGAAGTGCTCAGTGGCTCCGCGCCGCTGCTTCGTGTCGACGAGCTCGATGCAGTCGTATTTCTCGAGTACGCGAACGTGGTAGGCGACCAGGTTGAGGCTCTGGTCGAGCTGGTTGGCGAGCATGTTCGGGCTCGCGACCTTTTCGTTCAAAATGATCAGGATCTGCACCCGTAGGGGGTGGGCGAAGGCTTTGGCAACTACTTGTTCGACGCCCTCTTTCTTGTTTTTGGTCTTCGGCATGGCCTTTTCTTGGGTCGTTAGCAGGAGTAGTGGCCGATAACAGGACTTTACACCCTGTCAATCAGGATTTTCACAACGCTCCCGCGTTTTCCGATTATTGACGAGTTTTACTGGTCTACCCTTGATTGCTGGAATGAATTAAAGTAAAAGATGATCAGTCGCTTTTGAGTGGAACTGCAAAAGGGGCAAATCTGGGAATCGAGGGGAGAGGGGAGGTGGAGTCGTGAGGATCGAGATCGAGGAGCGTGGTCTGCCCACTGCCGGGATCAGCAAGGGCAACTAAGGGAATCTGCATTGTCGGGGACGGCGATCGCTCGCCTGGGAGGCTTACGGGGTGAACCCCTGGAAGCTGCCTTTCCTGGTCGCGGCGATCGTCGTCCCCATTTCGTTTGCCTTCTACTTGGGCGGCCCCGGCATCGGGGTCGCGGTCGGGGCCCTTGTCGCCGTTGCCATCGTCGCCGTCGCTGTCAGTCAGCGACCGCGGGGAGTGATCGAGCCGCTCGAGGACGCTCCGGGCCGACGCGCTCTGATCGTCGTAGGCGATCCGCTCGAGGAGCCGGACGCCGTTGAGCGTGTTGCGAAGGTCGTGCGAGCGGACGAACCGTCGGAAGTGCTGGTTCTCTCACCCGCGCGAACCAGCTTCCTCGACCGTTGGGCCTCAGACGTCGAGTCCGCCCGCCAGGACGCTCAGCGGCGGCTTGTGATCAGCGTCGCGGCGCTGGCGGCGGCCGGGATCGCTGCGCGGGCCAGGGTCGGCGACGAGGATGTAGTCCAGGCCGTGGAAGACGAGCTGGGCAGCTTCCCTGCAACCCTGGTGATCCTCGTCAGCTCCAGCGGTGACGAGGACCCGGCCGCCGCCACGGCCGCCGGCGAACTGCGGGAGCGGCTCCAGCCCGAGTTCCGTTGGATCGTTACCGGTCCAGCAGCTCGCTGAGCCGCAGCGCAGCCCGCGTCGGCTCGACGAAGCTCTCGCCCTGGTGGAGCAGGCCCACGGCTGCAAGTTCGCGCACCGCCCGCTCCACCGCGTCGCGCTCGGCGAACCCGGCTCGCCCGCCGCCCATTTCCCGCCTCAGCTCCGCAAGCGTCAGCCGGGCCGGGTGCAGGTCGAGGAGTTGGCGCAGCACCGCTGCCTCTACCTCCCGGTCCTCGGCCCAAGTGGTTCGAATCGTCTCGGTCTCGTTCATCGCCCCTCCATCGCTCAAGTCGAGGCGCCCTCGGAACTCTCCCCGGTCCCGCCTCGATCGCTTTCCCCTAGCCCGAGAACCTGCAGCGCCCACGGCGCTCTCACCGTGCTCCGGTAGAAGTGTTCTACCGAGCCGTGCGCAGGTCTCGCCTTCACCAGTTTCACCGCACCGCACTCGGCCAGGACCCGGACGTTGCCGAGTGGCTGACGCAGATCCGCTGACAGCTCACGCGGGCTGACGGTTTCGCCGTCCGCCAGATGGCGCAGAATGCGTCTGCGCAGTGGATGGCAAAGGGCACGCAGCAGGTCGGTCTGGTCCGAGTGGTTGGTGGGTGACATGGTTGCCGACAATATAGACAGTAGGCAACCTGTTGTCTGTAGGCCTTTTGTCTACTCCGCGACCAGCGAGAGGCCGTCGTTCAAGCGTCCTCGCGGACGCCGCCCATCTCGGTGAAGACCGCGGTGACGCCGCCGTCTTCGCGCTTCTCGTCGGCGATTACGTGGGAGACGGCGTTGATCAGCGCCAGGTGGGTGAAGGCCTGGGGGTAGTTGCCGAGGTGCTGCCCTGATTCGGCGTCGAGCTCCTCGGCGAAGAGGTCGAGCCAGCCGGCTGCCTCGAGCAGGCGTTCACAGAGGTCGCGGGCCCGGCGCCGCTCGCCGATCTCCGAGAGCGCGGAGACCAGCCAGAAGGAGCAGATCAAGAACGTTCCCTCCTTGCCCTGGAGGCCGTCGTCGGTCTCTTCCACCTTGTAGCGGCAGGACGAGCCCGTGCTCGGTCAGGTCGGCGGCGATTGCGTTGACCGTGTCGCGCACCCGCGGGTCGTCGGGCGGGAGGAAGCGGAAGAGCGGGATCAGCAGCAGCGAGGCGTCGAGGGCGTCGGTGTCGTAGTGCTGGCGAAAGACGCCGTCGCGGACGCCGCGCTCGAGGATCTCGGCCTTGAACTCATCCGCCCTCTCCTGCCACTGCGCGGCCAGCTCGTCGAATCCCCGAGGCGGGCGAGGCGGGCGCCGCGGTCGACCGCGACCCAGATCATCAGCTTCGAAGAGACGTAGTGCTGCGGCTCGCCGCGCGACTCCCAGATCCCCTGGTCGGGATGGGGCCAGGCGGCGATCGCCGCTTCCACCTGGTAGCGGATCAGCTCCCGGTCGCCGGCGTGCCGCGTCCACGCAGCGCCTTTTCGTGGAGGTAGACGGAGTCGAGCAGCGAGCCCCAGACGTCGTTTTGGCGCTGGTCGTAGGCGCCGTTGCCGATCCGCACCGGCCGCGCTCCGCCGTAGCCTCCGAGGTGGTCGAGCGTCGACTCGCTCAGATCCCGCTCGTGCCCGATCCCGTACATGATCTGCAGGTCCGGATGGTCCTGGCAGACGTCGACGATGAAGCGCATGAAGTCGCGCGCCTCGCGGTCGAAGCCGAGCGTGTGCAGGGCCCAGAGGCTGAAGGTCGAGTCGCGGATCCAGCTGAAGCGGTAGTCCCAGTTGCGTTCCCCGCCCGGCGTCTCCGGCAGGGAGGTGGTCGGGGCGGCGACGATCGCGCCGGTCGGGGTGTAGGTGAGGCCCTTGAGGACCAGGGCGGAACGCTGCAGGTGGATCCGCCAGGGGTGGTCGGGGAAGTCGCCGTCCCGCAGCCATTCGCGCCAGAACTCTTCGGTCGAGTCGATCCGCTCCAGCGCCTCCGGGGCGCTGCGGGGGCCGCCGAGGTCGCCGTCGCTCCAGGTCAGCGGCGCAGAAGCCGGTCTGGTCTTCGCGCAGGGTGACCTGGCCGCGCGCGGCCCGTCCTCGATCGAGCTCGAGCTGCATGTCGCTGGTCAGCAGCAGCTCGGTTCCGCCCTCGCCGATGGCGGTTGCCTCGCCGAGCACGCCGCCGCTCCAGCTTGCCGCTTCGACGCCGTAGTCGAAGCGCGGCACGCATTCCATTTCCATCTCGACCTCGCCGTCGATGCAGGTCATCGTCCGCAGTAGCGAGCTGTCGTTTTCGTGGGCGGTGTCTGGACGGCCCTTGCGGCCGTCGCCGCTGCCGGAGGCGGCCCACTCGGCGATCGTCAGCGCGTCCTTGACCACGACCCAGCCGGTCTCGGTCACCCAGGTGGTCTCGATCACCAGCGTGCCCGGGCACGTAGCGGCGGCTGATCGGGACGATCACGCCCTTGGTCGCAGCAGCATGTGGCCGGCGCCGCGATCGAGCACCGCGGCGAAGGCGCTGGGGGAGTCGAAGCGGGGGAAGCAGAGCCACTCGAGGTTGCCGCCGAAGGAGACGAGGGCGGCCGTGTGGCAGTCGGAGAGGAAGCCGTAGCTCCCGATCGGGGGAAACGATGGTTCTGGGGCTCACGGCGAAGCCAAGCTACCAGCGGGGCTACGCTGAATTCGATGAACCTCCCATTGGCCCACGTCAGCGCGCCTTCGCCCCGCTGGAGGTGATGCCGCCTTTGCTGGCCGCGGCGCTCTACGCGAAGCGCTCGCTCGACCCTCGCCGAGCGCGGCCGTCCGGTGCCGCTCTGGCGCCAGCTCTGCTTCGCCGCTGGGCTGCTGACGATCGCCGTCGCCCTGGTCTCGCCGATCGCCCACATCGGCGAGGAGCTGGTCATCGCCCACATGGTCGAGCACCTGCTGCTGGGCGACGTCGCCACCCTGCTGCTGGTCCTCGGGCTGACCGGGCCGCTGCTGCAGCCGATCCTCGCGATCCCGGTCTTCGACCGGCTGCGCATCCTCGCCCACCCGCTCGTCGCCTTTCCCCTCTGGGCGCTCAACTTCTACCTCTGGCACATCCCGGCGCTCTACGACGCCGCCTACGGTGGCGCGCCGGTCCACGCGCTCGAGCACGCCAGCTTCATCTTCTTCGGCTGCCTGATGTGGATGCCGATCTTCGGCCCGCTGCCGAAGCCGAGCTGGTTCAACGCCGCCTGGAAGGTCGGCTACGTGATCGCGGTTCGCTTCGCCGGGGCGATCCTCGGCAACGTCCTGATGTGGTCGGGAACGGTCCTCTACCCGATGTACGCGGCCGGCGAGGCCTACTGGAACATCTCCCCGCTGGCCGACCAGAGCACCGCCGGCGTGGTGATGATGGTCGAGGGAACCTTCCTCGGGCTGGGGCTGCTGGCCTGGGTCTTCTTCGAAGTCTCGCGCGAAGGGATCGAGAAGCAGCGGTTGCTCGACCTGGCATTGGAGCGGGGGGTCGAACTCGACGAGGCGCGGGCGCAGCGCGCGGTCTCCGCCGGACAGGGGGAGCGGCTGGAACGGCAGCTGACCGGCGCCGGGGGTGAGCGGGACGACCGCCGGGGTTGATCGCCGCCTGCTCGGGGCGCTGGTCTTCGTCGTCGGCGCCTCCAGCCTCGGGGTCGAGATCGCGGCGGCGCGGCTGCTGGCCCCGTACTTCGGCGCCTCGACCGTCGTCTGGGCGAACACGATCGGGGTCGTCCTCGTCGCGCTCTCAATCGGCTACTGGTTCGGCGGCCGCTATGCCGATCGCCACCCGCACCTGCGGGCGCTGTGTTGGGTGGTGCTCGGCGCCGCGGTCCTGATCGCGCTGGTGCCCTTCGCGGCACGGCCGTTCCTCGGCTTCTCGGTCGACGCCTTCGACACCGTCTCGGTCGGCGGCTTCGCCGGTTCGCTGTTCGGGGTGCTGGTGCTGGTCGCGGTGCCGGTGACGCTGCTCGGCGCGGCGGCGCCCTGGGCGGTGCGGCTGGCGGTGGGGGAGGTGGACCGCTCCGGCGAGGTGGTCGGTCGCCTCTACGCGATCTCGACCGCCGGCTCGCTGCTTGGGACGATGCTCTCGGCCCTGGTGCTGATTCCACTGCTGGGGACGCAGCGGACCTTCCTTGCCTTCGCGCTGGCGCTGGCGTTGGTGGCCTCGGCCGGGCTCGGTGCCCGGACCCTCGCGGTCCCGGTCGCCCTGCTCGCGGTGATGGCGGTGCCGGTCGGGACGATCAAGGGGAACGCCGACGGGCGCGTTCTCTACGAGGCGGAGACCACCCACCAGTACGCGCGGGTGATCGAGCGCGACGACGGCACCCGGGTGCTGGAGCTGAACGAGGGCCAGGCGGTGCACTCGCTCTATCGCCCGGGCTCCTACCTGACTGACGACTACTGGGACGGGCACCTGGTGTTGCCGGCGGCGGCTAGCGCGCGGTCGCCGCGGCGGATCGCGATCCTCGGCAACGCCGGCGGCACGGTCGCCCGCGCCTTCGGCCACTTCTTCCCGCGAACCGCGGTCGACGCGGTCGAGATCGACGCCGAGCTGACCGAGCTGGGCCGCCGCTATCTCGATCTGCGCAACCCGCGGATGCGGACCTTCGCCGAGGACGCCCGGCCCTGGCTCGAGCGCTCCGACGGCGGCTACGACGCGATCATGGTCGACGCCTACCGCCAGCCCTACATCCCCTTCTACCTGACGACCAGGGAGTTCTTCGAGCTGACGCGGGAGCGGCTGGCGCCGGGCGGCCTGACGATCGTCAACGTCGGCCATCCGCAGGGTGCGAGGGAGCTGGAGCGGGTGCTGGGCCGGACGATGGCGGCAGCCTTTCCGCGAGTGCTCCGCTACCCGATCGAGGACACCAACACGCTGCTGGTGGCGGGGGAGGGGTCGTTCTCGCCGGCGCGGCTGCGGGCGAACCTGGCCTTGCTGCCGGAGGCGCTACGCCCGCAGGGCCGGGAGGCCGCCCGCAGACTGCAGCCGCGGCTGCCCGGCGGCGAGGTCTACACCGACGATCGCGCCCCGGTCGAGTGGCTCGTCGACTCCTCCCTGCTGGAATACGCGAATGAGTGACGGTGGAGAGCGGCTGCGCGCCTGGCTCGTGACCGGGCCCCTGGGACGGGGGCTCTCCTTCGCGATCGACTTCGCCGTCGCGCTGCGGACGATGCTCGCGCAACGTCGCTAAACGATCATCTAGGGTCACTCGCCCATGCAGACCACCCTCAAAGAGCTCCCCGAATCCCGTGTCGACGTCGAGGTGGAGGTTCCCGCCGCAGCCGTCGAGAAAGCAACTTCCCGCGCCGCCCGCGCGATGGCGAAGGAGATGCGGCTGCCCGGCTTCCGCGCCGGCAAGGCGCCGCCCTCGCTGGTGATCCAGCGGCTCGGCTTCGGGCCGGTGCTGCAGGAGGCGATCCGCGACGCCCTGCCCGAGTGGTACGAACTTGCGCTGCTCGACTCGGGGGTCAGCCCGATCGGCGATCCCGACATCGAGATGCTCTCGACCCCGGAGGAGGAGGGGGAGCCGCTGCGCTTCAGGTTCGAGGTCGGGGTTCGTCCCGAGGCGAAGCTCGGCGACTACAAGGGCCTGGAGGTTGGCAGGGAGGAGAAAGAGGTCCCCGAGGAAATAGTCGACACCGAGGTCGAGCGGATCCGAGAGGGCTTCGCGAGGCTGGAGCCGGTCGAGCGCGAGGCCGCCGACGGCGATCTGGTGGTGATGGACTTCGAGGGGTTCGTCGATGGCTCCGCCTTCGAGGGTGGGGCCGCCGAGGAGCAGAGCCTGACGCTCGGCTCCGGGCAGTTCATCCCCGGCTTCGAGGAGCAGCTGGTCGGGGTCAAGGGGGGCGAGGAACGCGACCTGAACGTGACCTTCCCCGAGGATTACCAAGCCGAGCACCTGGCCGGCGAAGACGCGGTCTTCAAAGTCAAGGTCAAAGAGGTGCGGGAGAAAATCCTGCCCGAGCTCGACGACGAGTTCGCCTCCGATGCCTCTGAGTTCGACACCCTGGAGGAGCTGCGGGCCGACATCCGCGAGAAGGTCGGCACCGCTCTGGGCAGCCGCGCCGAGGAAGACTTCCGGGTGGCGGCGATCGACGCCGCCGTCGCTGCGGCGACCGTCGAGGTTCCCGAGGCGCTGGCGACGGCGCGGGCGACCGAACGCTGGGAGCGGATGGAACGCCAGCTCGCCGGCCGCGGCATGGACCCCAACCAGTTCCTGCAGATGCAGGGCAAAACGCGCGAGGAGCTGATCGAGGAGACCAAGCCGGACGCGGAAAAAGAGCTGAAGCGCGAGGCGGTGGTGACGGCGATCGCCGCGGCCGAGGGAATCGAGGTCTCCGAGGAGGAGATGGTCGAGGCCCTCGCCCACAGTGCCGAACACGAGCGCACCACCCCGAGAAACTGCTCGAGCGGCTGCGGCAGAGCGGCCGCGAGGCGCTGATTCGCGAGGACCTGCAGGCGCGCAAGGCGATGGAGCTGGTGGCCGAGTCGGCCAAACCGATCCCGAAAGAGGACGCTGACGCCCGCCAGGAGAAAGCCGAGGCGCGCGAGAAACTCTGGCGCCCGAGGGAAAAGCAAAAGCCGGCGAGCTCTGGACCCCGGGCAGCGAGTAGGTCAGAGCGTCTCTATAGAGTGCGCTCCATGAGTCCTCTGGTCCCGATGGTGGTCGAGCAGACGTCGCGCGGCGAGCGTGCGTTTGACATCTACTCGCGCCTGCTCGGCGAGCGGATCATCTTCCTCGGCACGCCGGTCACCGACGACATCGCCAACCTGATCGTCGCCCAGCTGCTCCACCTGGAGTCGGAGGACCCCGACAAGGACATCAGCCTCTACGTCAACTCGCCGGGCGGCTCTGTCTATGCCGGCCTGGCGATCTACGACACGATGCAGTTCATCAAGCCCGACGTGCAGACGATCTGCGTCGGCGTCGCAATGAGCATGGGCGCGCTGCTGCTGAGCGGCGGCGCCGCCGGCAAGCGGATGGCGCTGCCGAACTCGAAGATCCTCATCCACCAGGTCTCAGCCGGCTTCCAGGGTCAGGCGACCGACATCGAGATCCACGCCAAAGAGATCATCGAAGTCCGTCGCCGCCTCGACGAGATCATCGCCGACCACACCGGCCAGTCGTTCGAGAAGGTCACCGAAGACACCGAACGCGATTACTTCATGAGCGCGGAGGAGGCGAAGGAGTACGACATCGTCGACCGCGTGATCGAACACCACTGAGATCGAGATGCGACACCGATTAGCGGCGACGAACCAGGCGATCGCGTCTCGCCTTCCGCCAGCGGCGGGGTCCAGATGTCGAACGCCGAAGGGGACGATCCACAAGCAGATCGCGACGTTCCGCTTCACCGCCACGGTGGCCGGCTCAACCTTCCAGTGCAAGCTCGACAAGAAGTCGTTCAAGGGGTGCAAGTCACCGAAGACCTACAGGGGCCTCGTCGAGGGCAAGCACGTCATCAAGGTGCGGGCGATTGGACCGACCGACCTGATCGATCCGAAAGCGGCGAAGCGGACCTTCAAGGTCGATCTCTGAAGCTCGGCCTCTTCGCCTGTCTGTTTCTGTTGTGTGTCGCCGGCGCTTCCTCCGCGGCGGCGAGGGTCGCGTCGCGCGACGGCGGCGTCCCGTATTACGGACACGTCTTCCCGGTGCAGGGCTCGCACGGTGTGCGAGGGGAGATTGGCGAGTTCCATGCGTCGCGCAGCGACGGGCGCATTCACGAAGGCTTCGACGTCACTGCGGCCTGCGGCGCCAAACTGGTCGCGGTGCGAAACGGCCGAGTGTTGCGACGCGGCTTCGACCCGGTCCTCTACGGCAACTACCTGCTGATCCACGGCGAAGGCGAGCGCCGCGGTTATTTCTATGCGCACCTTTCGCGACCGACGTCCGTGCGGCGCGGGCAGCACCTTTGGGTGGGCGAGCCGGTCGGTTTCGTCGGCGAAACCGGCAACGCCGCTGGCACCGGCTGCCATCTGCACTTCGAGATCCACGTTCGTGGCGCGCCGCTCGACCCGGAGCCGTCGCTGCGGCGTTGGGATCGCTATTCCTAAGGGTCCTGCAGCAGGCTCCGTTCGAACCAAAGGTCGGCTTTGGGGTTGCGGTTGTAGGCGGGAACCTCGCGGTAACCGGCGGCGCGGTAGAGGCCGACGGCGGGGGTGAGGTAGTCGCTGGTGTCGAGTCGGACGGCGCTGCAGCCGTGCTCTTCGGCGATCTCGTCCAGGCGGGCGAGGATGCGGCGGCCGAGGCCGGTGCCGCGATGGGCCGGCGCCACGTACATGCTCTTCACCTCGGCGACGTCGGTGTCGAGGTGGCGGACGCCGCCTAGCCCGGCGGGTTCGCCATCGACGCGCGCCAGAAGCAGGACGCCGTTGGGCGGGGTCAAATCGGCCGGCGGTCCCTTGGCGATCTCCTCATCGAGGTCGATCCCCGCTTCCTCACGGTCGTAGACGAGCGGCCCGTCGGCCTCGCGGACGAAGTCTGCGTAGAAGGCTCGCACGCGCGGATCGTCGCGGTCGATCGGGTCGAGGGAGAAAGTCACCGAAACGACGCTAACGGGTTGCAGAAATTCTCCAATCTGCGCGAGATGCGTGTGGTCACCCCTGGCAGAATTTTCCTCGTGACCCGGAAGGAACTGTCAGCGGTCGTCGCCGAATGCGCCGCGCGCACCGAGCGTGCTGAGGCATCGATCAAGGAATCAGTGGCGCGAGCGGAGGCATCCAGGACCTTTCACGAGAAGGCGCTCGATAGGGTGCGGATCAAGCAGGAGGAGGCCTGGCCCGGCAGGAAGCCGCGAGCGCAAAGGCCGAAGAGCAGCGTGCCGACGCGCAGGCCCGCTGGCAGGAGGAACGGGTCGCGATGCGCGAATCGCGCGAACTCCAGGAAAAGCTGCTTCAGGAGAGCGCACGTAGAACGGACGAGATCATTGCCGAACTCAAAGAAGGCCGCGACGAGCGGCGGGCCATGATCGAAGCTCTTTTCAGGGTGATGGACCGGTTGCCGCCTCCGCCACCCGATCTGCCCTCCGCCTGAGCGCGACCCCTCCAGGATCGTTGCAACCGATGGGCGCAAGAGTCGTCGTGACCGCGAAGCGGGTCGATTCCGACGAGATACCGGAAACCGCTGTCGAGGTCCTACCCATCCTGATCGTCGTCGCTTACCGCTCGGAGCCAAATCGTCTGTAAGGCGAGGGCCAGCAACAGATTTTGTGCCCTTGGTGGCTAACCAAGCTCTTCGTCCAGCGAGGCTTGCTGTCCGGCTCCCTTGCCGCCCAAGGCCCGGTGCGGTTTCCGGTCATTTTTGTCGGTTGGCCACTTGACCCCCTTCGCGGCGAGGTCGTCCTTGGTTGCAATCGGCCCAGCCAGTATCTGCTCGAGCAATTTAGCCTGTGCGGGCTCCAGTTCGACCAGCCGGGTGAGGACGGTGAGGAGGTCGATGAACTCGATCGTCCACTCCTTGGGCCAGCTGTCGACATGGATTTCGTCGAGTGGGCTGGACTTGCGACCACCTGGTTTCCTCTTGCGGTAGTTGAACCAAGATTTGACGACGTTGCGACCGCCGACCGCATAGTCGTAGACCGCCTGGCTGATCGGCCCCCACTCGCCGTCGCCCAGCCTGACGACCTTCGCATCGGCGTCGTAGCCGATCGTTTCCGGCATCTCGGTAACGGGTTTCAAGGCCAGAGGCTGTCGCGGATCGCCTTGGGGAAAGCGGACATCGCCGTGATGCCGCCCCGCCTCGTCGTCGGCGAAGGCCTCTCCGTAGGTATGGAGCCAGATGACTTCCTGCCCCAGCGCCACTGCCTGCTTCCAGAGCCTGGGATCGGTCGTGATCGGGATTCGGATTCCTGGCGTGGTCAGCTCGTCGGCGAAGTGCTGGGTAAAGGCGGGGTGGGCGACGATTGCGGCGATGTAGGAGGAGAGATTTGAGGCATTGCCATCTATGAGTGCCGAATCGAGTCCGGCCGCGACGTTCCGACTGCCGTCCGGGTGGAGCAAAGGTAGCGTCCGGCCTCCCCGGTTATTAAAGAAATGCATGTCGGGAATGAGCGCGGAGAAGGTGACCCCGGGCCCGTCCTCGATTGCATCAGCGTGTTGCTCAACTAGGAACACCTGGTTGGCAATCCGCGCCTCCCAAAGATCCGGACGTGGCCGGTCGATGATTCGTGCGTCCGGCAGGAGCCACTGCCTATCGAAGCTCCGAAAGCCGATTTGGAGGGGATCGGGTGGCCGGCCCGCCTCATCGTCGAAAAGCGCTTCGCTGCTGCTCGTATCCCTACCCGGAAGAGCCTGTCTCTTTCGGGTGAGACCCGCATCGCCCGTTTCCTTGAAAAAAGTTCGCTTCAGGCCCTCATTCGACTCGGAAATCAGCCTGTTCCACCTAGATTTCAAGGTCTCCCGCATGGGTGCGAACACCCAGGCCCGATTTGCCTTGACACCGGGGGTCACCCAGGGCATCAGGTCAGATAGGGCGGGGTGCTCGTCCCAGTTGGAGTCGGCGGCGGGGGTGAAGGGCGCTTGCCAGTCATCCCGGGCGAGCCGCCACATTGTTGAAGCCAGATGCAGGGACGCCAGGCCCGCATGCTTGTCATCACGACGGCCGCTGACTGAGGTGTAGTGGATAGGAGCTGCCTCATCGAGAGTCGCGCCGTTGCCACGGACGAAGATTCCGATCGCCAGCGGCTGCTGGACTCCAGCGAACAGGCGGGTTGGCACGTCGGGTCTCATGCCCTCCGGAGACACGTCGATAATCCATCCCTCCGAGCACGTGCGGCGCAGGTATTCCCGCATCCCTTTGAACCCTGGGCCGCGGACGTATCCGCTGGTGGTGATGAAAGTGACGACGCCCGCGTGGTCATCCGGCAGTGCATCGAAGACTTTCCAGGTTCCCCAGCGCCAGAAGTACACGTATAGGTTTTTGAGGACGTACTCGGCCCGGCCGTTGCCATCGGCCCGGAAGTCGTCGAGGGCTGCATGGGGTTTTTTCGATTTCTTGCGAGCCGCCTCGGACCCCATCTCCACCCAACCGCCGTGACCCTCCGCGCGCTCGCGATAGGGCGGGTTGCCGATCACGACGGTGACCGGGGTCTCCCGCTTGATCACGCTTGCTTTGCGACGCGAGTCCGAGATCGCTCCCAGCCCGGAGGCCAGCTGCTCGATCTCTGCATAGGGGTCGTCGAGCGTGTCGGTGACGTAGAGGTGCATCCCCTCCTTCGGCGGAGTTGCGTTCAGCTTGCGCAGCAGATCAGAGGCGCGCAGCTCGGCAACGGCGAACGGTCCCGTTTGGAGCTCGAAGCCGATCAGGCGCTTGGCGAGGTCGGTGACCAGACCGCGGACCAACCCCGGGCCGTGGGCTTCGCTGATCTGGTCGGCGGCGCGCTGGATCACCGCCTGGATGAAGGTGCCGGTGCCCATCGCGGGATCAATCGTGAGGACCCTCTCGTCGCTGAACCCCTGGACTCCGAGGCGGGTGGTGAGGACTTCGTCGGTGAGCCGGACCATCTGCTCGACGACCTCGATTGGGGTGTAGTAGGAGCCGGACTCCTGGCGCAGTTTGGGGTCGTACTCCTCGAGAAAGCGTTCGTAGAGGTGCAGGTAGGTGTCGCGTTTGCCGCCCCGGACTTTCGGCCAGTCGACCGCGCCGACTACCCGAACCAACAGATCCAGGGTCACCTTGAAATCCGCGGCAACGTCGTCGGTGAGTAGTTGCAGGGCCTTGCCCATCAACGAGTGGTGGTCGCCGAGCTCATCCCCGACGGTGTGCAGGCTCCGGCCGCCGACCGCGATCCCGTCGCTGCGAGCGAGCAGCAGCGCAAAGGTCACCGTCTGGGCATAGCCGTCGGCGAAGACATCGTCACCGGCAGTGGGGAAGAGCAGTTTCCGCCAGTCCTGGGCGAGTCCGTGGAAGGGCTGCTCGTAGTCGGGCTTGCCCGCCTTGATCGCCTTTTGCTCGATCGTGAGTTGGTCCAGGACCTCGTTTCTCAGGAGGCGGGTGAGTGGCGCCACGGCGCGGACGAGGGCAGTGACCGATCCGATCGTTGCCGGCTCCCAGCGGAGGAAGTTGGTGATCAGCCCCTCGAGCTCCGACGGCGCCGCGAGTTTGGTGCCCGCTTTGGCCAGCGGACCGCCGCTGAGTTGAACCGGGTCGCCAATCTGCTCGGTGTCACGGAACAGTCGCCACTCGGTTCCGTTCGTGTACAGCAGGTTGGGGAGGTCACGCTGTCGTTCCCACTGCTTGAGGTCATGACCCTTGAAGCCGGCGGGGTCGATGCCGCGCCCGGGCGCCTTTACCTCGACATAGCCCGAGATCGCTCCGTCGATGCTGACGCCGTAGTCCGGTCGCACCCGCCGGTCTTGATCCGGCACCTCGTCGTGAAAGACGGCCTCGAGATGGAGGGCGTCGCCGAATGCTCCGAGCAACTGCTCGATCGGCGAGCGGATCGCCGCCTCTTTCTCGCCAGGGCCGGCGAGCTTCTCCTTGCAGGCGACTCCGAACGCGGTTACGGCGTCTGAGACCCAGGTGGGTGGTTCAGGCATGGTCAAGGGCTTCCGGCGGCATTGCCTTCGCGAACCCTAGAGGCGGCGACGGTTGCCGAACGGTGGGACGCGGATAAGTCATTGAAACGACACTGACGGTGGCGGAATTTCTCCATTCTGCGCATGACGCGTGCGGTCACCCCTGGCAGAATCGATTCCGTGACCGGAAAGGAACTGTCTGCGGTCTTGCCAGGGTGTGCAGCGCGCACCGAAATCGGAGGAAGCAGGAAGCGGCCACCGCAGAACAGAAGGCGCTCACCACGATGCTGGAGAAGATGGGCTGAGGCAGATGCACAACTGCGCTCCGTCTGAACGCCCGCTCAGACCCGCAGTTCGTAGTTGAACCACTCCGTCCGCTCGGCGCCGGTCGCGTCATAGAGCCCCTGCGCGGTCTTGTTGTCTGGGGCGGTGGACCACTCGACGAACGGAACCTCGCGTTCGCGTGAGACCGCCGCAGAGGCATCGATCAGCGCCCGGCCTACGCCCTGACCTCGCGTTGATTCGTCGACGAAGAGGTCGTTCATCAGCACGCACTCGCACGCCTCCAGCGAGCTGAAGTGCCAGTAGAGGCAGGCGTAGCCGACCAGCCGCCCTTCGCCGCGGGCGCCGAGCAGGAGGCCATCCTCGCTGGGGGCGAGGAAGCGGCGGAAGAAGGTGCGGTTGCGCTCCTCGTCGATCGTCTCCACTTCGTAGAAGCGCTGGTAGGCGGCGATCAGCGGCAGCAGCTCCTCGAACTCGGCGGCAGCGATCGGCGCGATCTCCAGGTCGGGGGGCACCTGCCCACGGTAGCGCCACGCAAGGCTGCGCTCACGTGAAGGGACAGCCGCGCCGATGCCGTAAACGACCTCACGAACCCGGTGCAGGTCCCTGTCTAAGCTTGGGGGCGCCGCCGGAGGCAAGAGATCGTCCCGTT
>CAVRVU010000001.1:0-320984 GCA_963724745.1 uncultured Actinomycetes bacterium | reverse complement strand
CGCCCGTGGGCGTCGCCCAGCGCGCCGAGGTAGAGCACCGAGGCGGCGAGCCCGAGCGAGTAGCCGACGGCGACGAGGTCGAGCCCGGTCTGGCTCGCGTCGAAGGCCTTGCCGATGTCCGGCAGGGCGACGTTGGCGACGGCGAGGTTGAGGTTGGCGACCGCGGCGACGGCGATCAGCGCCGCGAGGACGAGCTTCGCCCGCGGCGGTGCCGATGAGCTCGACGCGGGTGCTGGCTGAGCAGAGGCGGTCGAGTCCATCGATCCAAACCCTATCTCGCCCCGCCAGCGCTTAGGCTGGCGCACGATGATTCGCTGGACGGTGCTCGCGGTGCTCGCCGCTGCGCAGTTCCTCATGGTCCTCGACCAGGCCGTGATGAACGTCGCGATCTCCCAGCTCGTCGCCGATTTCGACACCACGGTGACCACGATCCAGGCGGTGATCGCGCTCTACGCGCTGGTCATGGCGGGGCTGATGCTGACCGGCGGCAAGATCGGCGACCTGATCGGGCGCCGGCGGGCGTTCACGATCGGCCTCTGCATCTACGGCACCGGCTCGGCCCTGACCGCCGCCTCCTGGAGCGTCCCCAGCCTGACCTTCGGCTGGTCGATCCTGGAGGGAATCGGGGCCGCGCTGGTTCTGCCGGCGATGGTCGCGCTGGTCGCGGGCAACTTCCGCGGCCAGCAGCGGGCCATCGCCTACGGCGTCCTGGGAGGGGTCGCGGGCGCCGGGATCGCGGTCGGCCCGATCCTCGGCGGCTGGGCGACGACCGAGCTGAGCTGGCGCGTCGTCTTCGCCGGCGAGGTCGTCGTCGCGATCGGGATCCTGATCGGCATCCGCAAGGTCCAGGAGCCGCCGCGCCCGGGCGCCCTCCCGAACTCGACTGGGTCGGCTCGATCCTCTCGGCGCTCGGGCTCGGCACCTTCGTCTTCGGCGTGATCCAAGCCAGCAACTGGGGCTGGCTCGTGCCTCGCAGCTCGCCGATCGAGCCATTTGGTTTCTCCCTGACGCCGTTCGTCATCGCCGCCGGCGGCGCTCGTGATCGCGGCCTTCGTATGGTGGGAGCGAAGGCGCGAGGAGCACGGCCTCGACCCGCTCGTCCATCTGGGCCTGCTCAAGATCCCGCGGATGCGCAGCGGCGTGGCGATGCTGCTCGTGCAAAACCTGGTGCTGATGGGCGTCTTCTTCACGGTGCCGCTCTTCCTGCAGATCGTGCAGGGCCTCGACGCGCTCGAAACCGGCGTGCGCATGCTGCCGGCCTCGGCCGGGCTCTTCGTCAGCGCGATCGCCGGCTCGGCGCTGGCCAAGCGCTTTCCGGCGCGTGCGATCGTCCGCGTCGGCCTTGGCATCGCCTTCGTCTCGACCCTGCTCCTGCTCGACACGATCGAGCCCGAACTCGACAATGCCTCCTTCCTGATCGCGATGGGAGTGCTCGGGGTCGGGATGGGGCTGATCGTCTCCCAGCTCGGCAACGTCGTCCAGTCGGCGGTCGGCGACGCGGACCGCAGCGAGGCCGGCGGCCTGCAGAACACCGCCCAGCAGCTCGGCTCCTCGCTGGGCACCGCGCTGCTCGGGGCGATCGTGATCACCGGCCTGCTCACCGCTTTCACCGGCAACATCGCCGAGAACCCGCAGATCTCCCAGGACGTCGCAACCAGGTCGAGGTGAAGCTCAGCGCCGGCGCGAGTTTCGTCGCCGCCGAACAGGTGGAAGCAAGCGCGCGGAAGCCGGGATCGACGAGCCGACCACCGAAGCGCTCGTTTCCGACTACGAAGACGCCCAGCTGAAGGCGCTGAAGCTCGCCTTCCTCTGCGCCGCCTTCTTCACCCTCGCCTCCTTCCTGGCGACGCGAGGGCTGCCGGCGGAACGGCTAACTGCTTGTTCAGCCTTACGTGCCATTGGACCGTCGCGGTGGCTACGCGTTGCCGGAGGCGTCGGTCAGCTCGATCTCGCAGGGGAAGACGACCTTGCCGTCGGCGTCGAGGGTGGCGAGGGCCTCGGCGGCGGGGACGGCCAGGGTTGCCTTGGCCTCGATCGGGCCGTTGGCGATCTTTTCGTAGGAGATCTCGGCGCTGCGGGCGAGCGGGGTGATTTCGCCGAGGCGGGCGGCGAAGGCGCCGACGAAGGCGGCTCCCGAGGCGGCCTCGGCGACGGTAAAGAGGGCGCCGGCGTGCTGGGAGCCGACGTGGTTGGTCAGCTCGGGGCGCTCGGGCAGTACGACCGTGGACTCGCCCTCGGCGACGTGGGTGACCTCCACCCCAAGGAAGCCGGCGAACGGCACCGCCTGCGTCATCCCCTGGGCGATCGCGTCGAAGTCGGTCATCGGCGGCACCCTATCCCGTTCCGGTGCGCTTTATGCCGCAATACACATAAGGCGCACAGGCGCTCAGCGGCCCTCGAAGGTGGCGTGGCCCGGGCCCTGCTCGAGGAAGGTTTTGACGGCGCGCTGCAGGTCTTCGGTGGCGAACAGCTCGCCGGCCTCGGTGCGGATCGTCTCGTCGGCGGCGGCGATGCCGCCCTCGCGGAAGCGCCTCACGACGAGCTTGGTCATTGCGTGCGCCTTGGTCGGGCCGCTCGCCAGCTCGGCGGCGAAGGCACGCGCCCGCTCGTCGAAGCCCTCGTCCTCGAAGACCCGGTTGACGACGTTCCAGCGCTCCAGCTGCTCGGCGCCGAAGAGCTCGCCGGTCATCACCAGCTCGCGGGCGCGGCCGCTGCCGGCGCGCTCGGCGAGGCGCTGGGTGCCGCCCATCGACGGTGTCAGGCCGACCACTTTCTCGACCAGGCCGAACTTGGCCGAGCGGCGCGGCGAGGATCAGGTCGCAGCCGAGCGCCAGCTCGAAGGCCGCGGTCAGGGTCAGCGCGTGGGCGGCGAAGACGACCGGCAGCGGCAGCCGTTCGACCTCGTCGACCAGGCCGATCAGGCGGTCCCAGAGCTCGCTCGCCTGCGCCGGCGTCAGCCCGTCGAATTCCTCGACGTTGACGCCGCCGGAGACCGCCCGGCCCTCGGCCCGGATCAGCAGCGCCCGCGGCGGATCGGCCTCGATCTCGGCGACCGCCGCCACCAAGCCCTCGAACATGCGGCGGTCGAAGAGGTTCAGCGGCGGGCTGTCGAGCGTCATCACCGCCAGGCCGGCCGCGTCGCGCTCGAGCTCTCGACGCGGCGCCGCGCCTCATGGCCCGGCACGCGGTGAACCTCGAAGAGGTTCGTCCCCAGCTCCTGCTCGGGCAGCCCGGCGGTGATCGCGATCAGGTCGCCGGAAGCGGCGATGCCGTGCCCCCCCGGCAGCGCGGCGCAGTCCTGGAGCAGGGTGCGGATGTCTTTCTCTTGCTCATGGAGGACCGCAGTCACCCCGAAGAGCAGGTTGAGCCGGCGCACGGTCTCGATCCGCGGCGAGATCGCCAGCACCGGCACGTTGGGACGGTGGGCGGAGACGAGGCGGGCCGTGCGGCCGCTCGTGGTCGGCACGACCAGGGCAGCGAGGCCGAGCCGGTAGACCGCGCCGACGGCGCCCTGGGCGACCGAGTCGGCGACGTCCTGGGTCGCCTGGTCGGTGCGGCCGAAGAGCCACTCGCCGTAGGGAAGGTCGGGCTCGGTGGCGCGGGCGATCTGGTCCATCACCCGCACCGCTTCGATCGGGTTCTGGCCGACCGCGGTCTCCTCGGAGAGCATCACCGCGTCGGTTCCGTCGTAGATCGCGTTGGCGACGTCGGTCACCTCGGCCCGGGTCGGGCGGCGCGCGATCGTCATCGAGGCCAGCATCTGGGTCGCCGTGATCGCCGGCTTGGAGCGGCGACCGGCGGCGCGGATCAGCCGCTTCTGCACGACCGGCACCTGCGCCAGCGGCAGCTCGATGCCGAGGTCGCCGCGGGCGACCATGATCCCGCCGGTCGCCGCGGCGACGATCTCCTCGGCGTTCTCGGCCGCCTGCTGCTTCTCGATCTTGGCGACCAGGGGAATGTCGGAGCCCAGCGCTCGCAGCCGCTCGCCGACCGGCTCGAGGTCGGCCGCGGTAGAGACGAAGGAGATGGCCAGCAGGTCGATGCCCTGCTCGACCGCGAACTCGACCCAGCCGAGGTCGCCGGCGGTCGCCGCCGGGCTGCTGACGCCGGGGATGTTCATTCCCTTGTGCGAGGAGAGGGTGCCGCCGACCTCGACCTCGCAGTCGACGCCGCCGCCCTCGGGGCCGCGCACGCGCAGGCGGATCGAGCCGTCGGCGAGGTAGACGAGCTCGTCCTCGCGCAGCCCGCTCACCCCCGGCCAGGTGACCGGGATCGTCTCGCGATCGCCCTCGACCTCCTGCGTGGTCAGCTTCACGTGCATCCCGGTCTCCAGCTCGGCGACGTCGCCGCGCAGCTCGCCGATCCGCAGCTTCGGCCCGGGAAGGTCGCCGAGCACGGCGACCTCGCGCCCCACCTGCTCGGCCGCGGCGCGGATCGTCTTGATCGTGCCGGCGTGGCGATCGCGGTCGGCGTGGGAGAAGTTGAGGCGCAGCACGTCGGCGCCGGCCTCGATCAGCCGGGTCAGCACCTCCGGTGTCCCAGCTCGCAGGGCCGACCGTGGCGATGATCTTGGTGCGCCGGCCGAGGTGGGCGCCGGAGGTGGCAGGGAGGTCGGGAGGCATCGTCGATGACTTTAGTGGCCGGCTACGGCACCGAGCGGGGACCAAGCGTCGCCCCACCGAAGAACACACCCTCTCGACCTACAGTTAGGTTTGTAGAACAATTGACACAAGTGGTTTAGTAGGAGCATGTCGAGCACGTACGAACCGCCGGGTTACATGACCGACTTCGACGCGGTTCCCGGCATGCTCGACCAGTGGAGCGACGCGGTATCTGGCTGGTTCGACGAAGTCATCAAGTCGGAGGAGGAAAAGCTCGCGCCCTCCCACCAGCAGTGCCAGTACTACAACCAGTTGAAGCAGCAGCCGGGGGCGACGCTGGAACAGCCGATCGTCTGGAACGCATTCCCCGGGACCACCCTCCGCCGCTTCGGCGAAGCGAAAGCAATGGAGGTCGGCGAAGAAATATGGCCGCTGAGCGAACGCCAGGACGGACAGGGAGCGTTCTACGGCGGGTCCGTCTGGTCGAACCTCTTCTACCGACCCCAGGACGAGTACTGCGAGTGGCGGGTCGACCGCGACGAGGATTGGAACATCACCCGGGTCACGTTCACCTCCGAGCCGCCCGAGTACTGGCAGGCGCTGCACGGCGACGAACTGCCGAACCTCGAAAACGAACCGACCTACCCGATCGCCGGAGATCCCCAGCTCCTCGTCGACCTCTACCGGCAGTACGTCAGTCCCGAAGTCGAGCTGAACGACCTGCTCTGCAGTGAGGACCTGGTCGACGAATCCGGCAGCGAACCGAAGATCGTCTACCGCAGGGGCGCCTACAACCCCTACAACCGCTGGAACACCACCGACGGGATCATGCATCTGACCCAGCCGGCCAACTCTCTGCAGGCGGAGATCCAGCTCGCGGGCGACGCGACGATCCTGCGCGAAAGGTTCGGCCGCAGGATCACCGACCCCGACGCGCTGATCTGCGGCACCCGGTACGGAGGTGCCAACCGCTGCAGCGATCCGACGATCGGCGCCAGCGTCAACGAACTGGCGGCGATCGGCTGCTGGGTCACGCTCCGCAACCCGGTTGGCCTCTACATGGACCACCTCGAGATGACCGGCTGGACGCAGCCCGACGGCAGCCCGGTCGACCCCGAGTTCTTCCAGATCCTGCGGGGGAGGGAGAGGTTCATCGAGCGGGCGGTGTTCGAAGTCCCCCCGAGTGAGGGCTTCACGGTGAGCGACATCCGCATCGGCGACGTCCCGATCACCTACGGCGGACAGCTCGCCCAGCACATGACGGTGCGGTTGATCGGGCTCGCCGTCCCCGGCAGCTTCGACCCGAAGCCGCTTCCCTGCGAACACAGCGCCCTGATCGACCCCGCCAACCCCGAGTACCTGATCCAGCCCCGGCCCGAACGGGGTCCCCAGGGCAACGAGGTCACCGCCTTCGACTACCAGGACGTGGCTTCGTGAACGGGCCGGGGCCGGTCGAGGAGCCGCAGCTGGACGTCGACGAGATCCAGGGCAACGTGCTGCCCGGGTTCATGAAGCCGACCCTCCAGCTCTGCGCGCTCAAGATCGAAGACGTCGAGCTGGCGAAGGGCTGGATCCGGGAGATCTCGGGGGAGATCACCGCCTTGGGGGAGACCCTGGAATCGAGGCGGCAGGTGCGGGCACTGCGCAGCTATAGCCCGCTTGCGGAGGGCACCCTGGGCGCAATTCCCGCGGCGGTCGACGACGCCTGGGCCAACATCTCCTTCAGCTACACCGGGCTCGCGAAGCTGCTCGCCGGAGGTAGCTACGAGAACGACCTCGCACGGTTCGAAGACCCCGGCTTCAGCGCAGGGCTCGCAGCCCGCTCGCCGCTACTCGGCGATCCAATCGACCCTGACGCCGAAGGCAACGCCGCCAACTGGGTCGTCGGCGGCCCAAACGAAGAGCTTGACGTCCTGCTCTGCGTCGGAGCCGACGACGCCACCAGGGGCCTGCAATTGATGGAGCGCCTGCGCGGCACGCCGGAAGGCAGCGGCATGGTCACGGTGTACGAACAGGAAGGAGGCAAGCTCGACCAGATCGGCTCCGAACAGTTCGGCTTCCAGGACGGCGTCTCCCAGCCCGGGGTTCGCGGCCTCACCGACGACGGCGAGTTCCTCACGCCGCGCACGATTGCGTCCTCGGCGATCCCCGAGTCATGGCTCTACGGGCTCCCCGGGCAGCTCCTCACCTGGCCGGGCGACTACGTCTTCGGCTACCCGGCCTCGGGGCCTGATCCCCGCCTCCCCGGCCCGATGGCGGCCGTCGGCCCCCAGCCTCCGGACTGGACCCGCAACGGCTCCTACTTCGTTTTCCGCCGTTTCCGCCAGGACGTGGCCGGCTTCTGGGCCTTCCTCGCCGAACAGGCGGAAGTCCTCAGCGGCCAGCCGGGGTTCGCAGGCTGGGACGCGGAACGGCTCGGCGCCGCGGTGGTCGGGCGCTGGAAGAGCGGAGCGCCGCTGGAGCGCAGCCCCGAAGAAGACGACCTCGCGCTCGGGACCAACCGCCTGGCCAACAACGACTTCGGCTTCGCCGCGCCCTCCGTCCAGCTGCCCCTGGAGGAAGGGGGCACCACGCCCCCGTTCCCGCTCGCCCAGGGAGACCCGATCGGAGCCACCTGCCCGATGGCCGCGCACATTCGCAAGGTGAACGCGCGCACCGCCGGTGACGACATGGGCGGGCGGCAGCCCTCCTTCCAGCGCCGCATCCTCCGCCGCGGCCTCCCCTGGGGGCCGCGGCTCGAGGACCCCTCCGAACCGGATCCCGCCGAGGGACAGCGCGGCCTCCTTTTCCTCTCCTACCAGGCCTCGATCGCCCGCCAGTTCGAGTTCCTCTGCAACAGCTGGATGGGCAGCGAAACGAATCCCCGCAGCCCCAGCGGGTTCGACCTCCTGGTCGGCCAGAACGGCGAACCCGGACAGGGAGGGCAACGGCAGGCCATTGTCTTCGGCGAGGACTTCGAAGCCGGTGAGGTGGTGGCAAAGGACATCTACGTGATCCCCACCGGCGGCGGCTACTTCTTCACCCCATCGATCTCGGCTCTGCGCGACGTGATCAGCGCCTGATTCAACATCGAACGCGTCTGGCAGCGAATCAAACGCCTACACGCCCGGCTCGACCTTCGCTTGCGCCGCGATGCTAGGCAAGTTCCAGCGTTCGCGGCCCAACGCGCTTGAAGACATCGGGATGCTGACTCGGGGACGCAAGCGAGTTGACTGAGCGAACCAACTGATCTCGGTACTTCGGTGGCCGTCGGTGGCGGAAGCCCTGCTCGTACATGCGCTCGGCGATCACGCTCGCGTGGAGGGGCCCGCCTCCCGCGGCCCTCAATACGTACTCAGCGAAGGGGGCAAGGGCAAAGGGGTCTAGACCCGGTGGAGGCACTCTGGAATTCGACCGTCCGCCCCCCTGCGTCGCATCGCCCCGATCGGCACCTCCGTCAATCCCGCATGCGTGTAGCGCGGTCGTCACCTCCTCCCGAATCATCGCCCGGAGAATCTGACCGAACATCTCATCCGTCGGCTTAGTCATGGTTCCAATCCAAAATTGAGGGTTTCAAGCCCGTTAAGATAAGTTATATCATGCTTGAAGCCGCTTCTAACGGACTGGGCGAACGCAGATCGAGCTGACCGGCGAAAAGCCTACGCCCAGCCGTAGCTCACCCCACGGGGCGAGAGTTGCTCAGGCCGGATGCAACGGAGGCGTTTTGAGTTCGACCGACTAAATCGAACTCCACCGGAACGGAGAGGGAGGGATTCGAACCCTCGAGAGAGCTTGCGCCCCCTACTCGCTTAGCAGGCGAGTGCCTTCAGCCACTCGGCCACCTCTCCACGCGGTTCGGAAGATTGTAGGTACTGACGGGGAATCGGCGAGGGTAGGCTGGCGCCGTGTCCGTCCCTCCCTCCCAGTCGCACGAGCGATACGAGCGGATCTTCGCCGAGGTCGAGGCGCCGTTTGCCTTCGTCGACCTCGAGGCGATGTGGGCGAACGCGGAGGAGATGCTGGGCCGCGCGGGCGCGAAGCCGATCCGGTCGCGTCAGCAAGTCGATCCGCTGCCGCGCGCTGCTAGCAGCGATCCTCGATCGCGACGAGCGCTTCGCGGGGACTGATGACCTACACCCTGCCGGAGACCCTGTGGCTGGCCGAGCAAGGGTTCGAGGACCTGCTGCTCGCCTACCCGACCGCCGACCTCGGGGCGCTGGAGGAGCTGGCGCTGCGCTCGGCGGCAGGTCCGGAGGGGGCGCCGATCGTGATGGTCGACTGCGTCCGAGCACCTGGAGATGATCGAGTCGGTGCTGGGCACGGGCGCGCCGCCGCTACGCGTCTGCATCGACGTCGACGCGAGCTGGTGGGGGCTCGGCGGCCGGGTCAAGGTCGGCCCGAAGCGCTCGCCGGTGCACACGGTCGAGCAGGCGGTGGCGCTGGCGCGGGAGATCGAGAAGCGGCCGCAGATCGAACTCGTCGGCGCTGATGGCCTACGAGGGCCAGATCGCCGGCGTCGGCGACCGGCCGCCCGGGCAGCGGCTGCGCGGCGCCGCGATCCGCTTCATGCAGAAGCGCTCGGCGGCCGAGCTGGCCGAGCGGCGGGCGGCGATCGTCGCCGCGATGCGCGAGTTCGTCGAGCTGCCGATCGTCAACGGCGGCGGCACCGGCAGCCTCGAGCTGACCGCCGCCGAGGACGCGGTCACCGAGGTGACCGCCGGCTCGGGCTTCTACGCCCCCGCCCTCTTCGACCACTACAGCCGCTTCCGCCTCACCCCCGCGGCCGGGCTTCGCCCTGCCGATCGTGCGCAAGCCGTCGACGTAGGACGGCAACCGCGCTCGGCGGCGGCTACCTCGCCTCCGGCAGCGGCGACGCGGGGCGGCTGCCCGCGCCCTGGCTGCCCGCCGGGCTCGAGCTCGACGGCGACGAGGGCGCCGGCGAGGTACAGACGCCGCTGCTCGGCCCGCCAGCGGCGAGCCTCGAGGTCGGCGACCGCGTCTACATGCGCCACGCCAAGGCCGGCGAGCTCTGCGAGCGCTTCGACACCCTCCACCTGGTCGAAGGCGACGCGATCGTCGACGTGGTCCCGACCTACCGCGGCGAGGGCAAGACCTTCCTCTAGCCAGGCCGACGGGCCTGAAACCCTCCTATATGTCGGGAAATAGTCCCGTCGGAGGTCAGGGACCCAGGACGCGGTCCGCGTACTCGTTGGCTGAAGACGCGGCTTGGGTCCAGATCGTCGCGGGCGCGCCTGGAACTCGGCCCAGCGCGGGTAGCGCGGCGCCAGGGTCGCGGCCGTCTGGAAGTGGCGCTTGCCCCAGTGGGGGCGGCCGCCGTAGTCGTCCATGATCGCCTCGACCGCCTCGAAGTAGGGGCGCCACTCCATCCCCCGGTACTGGTGGACGGCGATGTAGGCGGTGTCGCGTTCGTGCGAGGGGCTGAGGCAGGGCGTCGTCGCCGGCGGTGACGCGCATCTCGATCGGGAAGAAGACCGGGTAGTCGGTTCGAGCGCACCCACTCGATCACCCGCCGCGCCGCCTCCGGGCCCGCGCTCGCGCGGCACCCCGTACTCCATCTCGGTGAAGCGCACCCGGCGCTCGTTGGCGAAGACTCGGTCGCTGCGGTCGCTGGTGCGGCTGCCCGAGGCGAGGCGGCCGGCGAGCCGGGCAGAGCGCGGGATCGTCCGCGGGAAGCGCCTTGCCGGTTCGCCGAGAGCGCCTCCAGCGCCCAGTTCTCGAGGACGACGTCGTTGAGGTAGGCGGCCGCGCGTGCCGCGCGGGCGCGGCGGGCCGTCGGTCGCGGTTGCGCTCCAGCACCAGCGCCGAGTCGGCGTAGGGGAAGGTGAAGAGCTCGAAGTGGTCGTGCTCGTCGGCGCGCTCGCTGCGAAGCGCGTCGAGCACCTCCTCGCGCGGGCAGCGGCGAGTCGACCCGGCAGCAGGGTGAAGGCCGGCACGCAGCGCAGGGTCACCGCCGAGATCGCGCCCAGCGCGCCGACCCCGACCCGCGCCGCGCGCAGCAGCTCGCGGATCGCGTCGCGGCGCTCAGCTCGCGGACGCTGCCGTCGGCGAGACCAGCTCCATCCCCTCGACCTGGGCGGAGATGTTGCGCAGCCGGGCGCCGGTCCCGTGGGTGCCGGTCGAGATCGCGCCGGCGATCGTCTGCCGGTCGATGTCGCCGAGGTTCTCCATCGCCAGCCCGAGCGCCGGCCAGCTCCTCGTTGAGGTCGGCGAGGACGGTGCCGCCGCCGACCTTGACCAGGCCGACCGGGGTCGGCGTCGATCACCCCGCTCAGCGCGCCGAGGTCGATCATCGTCCCCTCGGTCATCGCCGCCTCGGTGAAGGAGTGGCCGGAGCCGGCGACGCTGACCTTCTGGCCGGCCTCCGCGGCGGCGACGATCGCCTCCGACAGCTCGTCGCGGTCGCGCGGCCGAACCAGCTCGCGCGGGCGGCAGCGCTGGTCGCCGGCCCAGTTGGGCCACTCGCCGCCTGCTCGCTCGCCGCCATGCCATCGGTCGGACCCTAGCCCGCGGCGGGGTGCGACTCCCGGTCCGGCGGCAGCGCCCGGTAGGCGTAGAGGACGGTGGCCAGCAGCAGGGCGGTGATCGCGAGGCTCGGCACCGCGTTGCCGGCGACGCTGGCGACGGCGCCGCCGCCGATGCCGCCGACCACCTGGCCGGAGGCCCAGGCCATGTTCGAGAGCCCGGCCGCGAAGCCCTGGTGCAGGCTGCTCGCCTCGGCGACGTCGGAGAGCAGGGTCAGCGCCGGCGCGAAGCAGAGCCCGGCGCCGAGCGAGGTGACGATCAGGGCCGCGAGGACCACGCCCAGGGTCGCCGCCGACGGCGACCCCGGCCATCGCCACGGCGCAGATCGCGAGGCCGAGGACGAAGGGCAGCCGGCGGCCGACCCGGTCGGAGATGCGGCCGGCCATCGGGGCCAGCACCGCCTCCAGCGCCGCGCCGGCGATGAAGCCGCCGGCGATCAGCCCGTGCCCGCCGCCGAGGTCGTCGATCCGCAGCGGCACCAGCACCTCGATCGCGCCGAACATCACCGAGGGGACGGCGACGAAGGCGGCGCGCATCGAGCACCGGCCGGCTGACCAGGGTCTCCATCACCTCGCGCAGCCCCTGGCGCTCGGGCGCCCGCGTCTCCGGCAGGCGCGAGGCGAGCGATCGACAGCCCGATCGCGACCACGAGCACCGCGCTGAAGACCACCTCGGTGCCGATCGACGCGGCGAGCGCGCCCAGCGCCGGGCCGAGCAGGGCGCCGGCGACGGCGGTCCCCAGCGCGGTGCCGATCACCGAGCCCCGTTTCTCCTCGGGCGCAGCGGTTATCAGCCAGGTGAGAGCGCCCGACCAGATCAGCGCGCCCGCGATCCCCTGGATGAAGCGGGCGCCGTCGAGCAGCGAAACATCCTTGGCAAAGCCGAAGACGAGGCTGGCGCAGCCGAGCAGCAGCAGCCCGGCGATCACCGTGCGCCGCGGCCCGACGCGGCTGGCGACGAAGCCCGGCCGGCAGCGAGGCGAGCAGCGTGCCCGCCGCGTAGGCGGCGGAGAGGATGCCGGCCTCAGCCTTGCTCAGACCGAGCTCGTCGACGTAGTCCGGCAGCAGCGGCGCGATCGCCGAGAAGAAAGCGACGTCGAAGAAGATCATCGCCGAGGCGAGTAGGAGCAGCCGGCGCATCGCCTGCATACAATCAGCTCGAGAGCAAGCGTCTAGCATCGCTCTGCCCGGAGGGGTGGCAGAGCGGTTGAATGCGGCGGTCTTGAAAGCCGGTAGGCCGTCGTAAGGCGGTCTCGTGGGTTCGAATCCCACCCCCTCCGCTGACGGGCGCCGGGGCAGGAATGCGTGGCTGACGGACGAACGAGCAAGCCATGGAGAAGGCCGAAAGGCGCGCCCGCAGCCGCGAGGTCTGGCTGGAGCGCGCGGAGCGCGTCAGGGACGCATTCGGTCTGGTCCTGGCCCTGGTCCTCCTCACCTACGTGCTGGCCTCGCTGCTGGACAACCGCGGCTGGTCGGCGGTTGTCCTCACCGTGGCGACCAGCACCACCTCGGTCGTCGCCCTGACCAGCTCGCACGTCAGGGCAGGATTCGTCCGCGGCTCCTTCTGGCTCTCAGTGCTGACGGTCGCACTGGCCGTGATCTACGCTGTGACCGACGAGCAGACGCTTTCTGAACGTCGCTTCGCTGATCCAAGTCTGCCTGCTCGCGCTGGCGATGGCGGCGGTGTTGTGGCGAGTCGTGACCAGCGTCGAGGTCGGCTCGCGGACGATCCTCGGCGCGATCAGCGTCTATGCCGTCCTCGGGATCCTCTTCACCTTCGCCTACGGGACGATCGACCGGCTCCAGGGCGGCCCCTTCTTCGAAGAGATCGCCCACCCGGATGGAAGCGACTTCCTCTTCTTCAGCTACACGACGCTGACCACCACCGGGTACGGCAACCTCGTCCCGGCCGCGCAGCCGGGGCGAATGATCGCTGGCCTGGAGATGATGCTTGGCCAGATCTTCCTGGTCACCCTGGTCGCCGGGCTGGTCAGCCTCTGGCGCCCGGGCGATGCCCTGCGTCGCCGGCGCGAGCGCCGCGACGGCGCACTTGCACCCGATAAACCGGCCTGAGGACGAGCTAGACCTCGTCGAGCTCGACCCGCTCGATCGTCTGCGCCTCGAGCGGCTGGTCGCCGGCGTCGGTCGGAGTCGACTCGATCGCGTCGACGACGTCCATCCCGTCGATCACCTCGCCGAAGACGGTGTGCTTGCCGTCCAGCCAAGGCGCCGCGCCGGTGGTGACGATGAAGAACTGCGAGCCGTTGGTGTTGGGCCCGGCGTTGGCCATCGCCAGCGCCCCGCGCACGATCTTATGGTCGTTGAACTCGTCCTCGAAGGTGTAGCCGGGACCGCCCCGGCCGCTGCCCTCCGGGCAGCCTCCCTGGATCATGAAGTCCGGAATCACCCGGTGGAAGACGAGCTTGTCGTAGAACCCGTCCGCGGAGAGCTTGCGGAAGTTCTCGACGGTTTTCGGCGCGTCCTCGTCGTGAAGCTCGAGCACGATCGCCCCGGCGCTGGTGTGAAGGGTTGCTTGCGACATGGCGGAAACCCTAGATGATCGTTTGCACGGTGAGGTGCGACTGGGGGGGCGCCGGACCAAGCAGATCAAGGACGCAGGGCGCAGCCTTTGCTGGTTGCAAAGGCAAGCCCGAGGACGCAGAGATGCGCAGTGCCCGGCGCGTCATCCAGGTGTGCCTCACCGTGGGAACGATCATCTAACTTCCCTGGACGCGGACGGTAACCGGGGCCGAAGATCCCGGCGCATACGGCCAGCGCTCCTCCGCCAGGGCGGTGGCGCGGAGGCGGATCGTCGCTCGCCCGCTGACGTAACGGAAGCGGTAGTGGGCGCGGAAGCGACCGTGGTGGTCGCTGCGGGTAACCAGCACCGGTCGCCAGCGGTGAGTCGCCTCCTCCATGTACTGGATCGCGACCAGCTTGCCGCGCCGAGGGATCGGCGCCCCCAGGCTCCTGACCTTGCCGCTGAGGCGGACGGCCTGGCCGGTGCGCAGCGTCAGCGGCGCGGCACCCAACGAGACCCCGCTGCGGACACGCAGCTCCAGCGGCCGCCGGCTCGCGGGCTCGAGGCCGTCGTCGCCGGTGAAGACGACATTCACCCGCCGCGACGGGCCGGGCGGAAGCCGTAGCTCGAAGCCGCCCTGCTCGCCGGTCCTGACGGTCTCGAACGCCGCCGGGACGAGGGCGCCGTGGGATGGGTGGGAGACGACCCGGACCTCGCGGCCGCCGACCCCGGCGCCGTCGGCGCGGGTGAGGCGGCCGCTGAGGATCGCGGGGGCGCGGAAGGGGACGGTGAGCGAGTCGCCGCGACCGTGGCCTCCCCGGAGACGGGCGAAGAGCCGCGACTTGCCGCGCGGAGCGCGCGGGACACGGGGGACGTGCGGGGGCGGCACCCGGCGGATCGCCATCTGGGTGCCGTCGGCGCGCAGCGAGGTCGAGGCGGAGTTGCCGGCCGCGTCCACCGCGTCGGCGCGGAAGACGAAGGTGCCGACGCCGAGCTCGGGCATCGGCGCCGCGAGCGTGGCACCCCCAGGCTCCCCAGCGGGAAGCAGCTTCGTCGGCAGCTCGATCCAGTCGGGCGCATCCACGCGCCGGTAGAGAATCTGCCCGGTGCGGGGCCCTGAGTCGGCGTCGGAGACCTCCGCCCGGACCTGTCCCTCGGACTCCTCCGTCGTGAAGGCCACCTCCGGTTTGAGGTCGTCGAACCGCAGCGGCACGGTGACCGCCGTGCTCGGGTCCTCGTTCCCGGCCTCGTCGCGCAGCCACAGCTGCAGCGCATAGGTGCCGGCGGCAGGGACGCTGAGGTTGGCGAGGTCGCGGCGGTCGCGCCCGGCGGCGAACCTGACGCCACTGTCGTATCCGGCCTTGCCCACCAGCCGCCAGGGGGCGCCGCCGATCGGGCTCGCCGCCCCCTGGCCGGGGTTCTCCCAGGAGAGGTCGAAGTCGTTGACCCGCCGCCAGCCGTCGCCGCCGGCGATGGTCACCGACTTGGGATGGGCGGGCGGGTTGTTGTCGATCAGGACCGTGCGCGCCGGCGTGCAGGCCGAGTTGGCGGCGAAGTCGGTGGCGCAGTGGACGAGCGAGTGCGGACCGTCGCTGAAGCTCGTGGTCGCGACCGTGTGGGTCTGGCCAACGGAGGTGAGGCAAGGCTGCATCCGCGTGCCCCGCCACTCCCCTTCGACCAGGGCCTTTTCGCACGGGTACTCAGTCAGGCCCACGCGGGCGCCATCGAGCCTGGTTTCACCGAAGCGGACTCCAGAGCCGGCATCGGAGCCGCCGATCGCCACCGACTGCACGCCGCGGCGCCAGCCGCCGGCGACGAGCTCTCCACCGGCGATCGCGGCGTTCGGGGCAGTCGGGTCATCGACCGTGATCGTCAACGAGCGCAGCGCCGACCACGAGCTTTGGTCGAGGGAGCACCATTTCGACTCCGCCCGGGCGCAGAGCAGGCGGTCTTCGAAACCCGCGGCGCCGATCGGGAAGTCGAGGCTGAACTGCCGGCCGGCGGTGTCGGTGGTCGAGGCCGAGCGCAGCGGTTCGAACCCGCCGCCCCAGTTGACCGCGCCGAGGCGCTCCTCGATCCCATCGTGGAGCGTGTGCCACCAGGTGCCGCGCACGGCGAAGATGCCGGTCCCGGGCGGCGGGGTCCAGCGCCAGCGGGCGAAGCGGTTTCCGGAGACGGTCCCCTGGCCGTCGCGGGTGAGGCTCTTGACGTGTTCGCCGAAGGGGTTCGCGACGAGAAGGCGTCGGGACGGAACTTGGCGCCGCCGGTGGTATCGGCCCAGCTCGCGTCGGCTCCGACGGACCAGCCGCACTGGGCGACCGAGTACTTCCCGGCCTCCGCCTTCGCCGCCGCCAGCAGCAGCACGCTCAGCGCCAGCAAGACGCCCAGCGCAACGGTTCTTCCCACTGCCAACCTCGTCCCAGACATCGGTCCTCCTTCGCTCGGGTGCATTCCGATGTCCAAGCCGCCGGCCGCGCGAACTCTCCCCCCTTGGGACTCCCGAGGTGGCCGCGGGGCGCCCGAAGGAGCGCCTTTGCGAGAATCGAGCCAATGTCTCTTCCGAGCAAGGACCAGATAACCGAGAAGCTGCGCGCCGTCATCGATCCCGAGCTGCGCCGCTCGATCGTCGAGCTGGGCATGGTCCGCTCGATCGAGGTCAAGGAGGACGGCCGCGTCGAGGTCGTCGTCTCGCTGACCACCGCCGGCTGCCCGATCCGCTCCCACTTCGAACAGGCCGTCGCCCAGAACGTCTCCCAGCTCGAAGGCGTGACCGCGGTCGCGGTCGGCTTCGACGTCCTCTCCGACGAGGAGAAAGGCAACCTCCAGCAGACGCTCGGCCGCAACAAGCTGCCACAGGGCGCGCTGGCGAAGGTGAAGAACGTGATCTGCGTCTCCTCCGGCAAGGGCGGGGTCGGCAAGTCGACGATGACCGCCAACCTGGCCGCGGCGCTGACCGCGGAAGGCCACTCGGCCGGGGCGCTCGATTGCGACGTCTACGGCTACTCGATCCCGCGCATGCTCGGCGTCAACCACAAACCCGAGGTCAACGCGGAGCGGAAGATCCTGCCGCTGGACTCGCCGAGCGGGGTGAAGGTGATGTCGATCGGCTTCTTCGTCGAGGACAACGCCGCCGTCGTCTGGCGCGGGCCGATGCTGCACAAGGCGATCCAGCAGTTCCTCGAGGACGTCGCCTGGGACGAGCTCGAGTACCTGCTGCTCGACCTGCCGCCGGGAACCGGGCGACGTCTCGATGACGCTCGCCCAGCTTCTGCCGCAGGCCAAATTCCTCGTCGTCACCACCCCGCAGCCGGCGGCCCAGTCGGTCGCCCAGCGCGGCGCCGAGATGGCGAAGAAGTTCGACCTCGAGATCCTCGGCGTGATCGAGAACATGTCCGGCTTCACCACCCCCGACGGCGAGCGCTTCACGATCTTCGGCGAGGGCGGCGGCCAGCTTCTCTCCGACGAGCTCGACGTGCCGCTGCTCGGCAAGGTTCCGCTCTCCGAGCCGCTGCGCGAGCACGCCGACAACGGCTCGCCGCTGGTCATCGACGACCCCGACGCCCCCGCCTCGCAGGCGATCCGCCAGGCGGCGCGCGGCATCATCGCGATGACGCCGCAGGAGCTGCCGGTGCTGCAGGCGACGCCGAGCCCGGCGGAAGCGCCGCCGGTCGGCGGCACCCCGCTCCCCGTCGTCCAGTAGCGAGTAGCGCGACCATAAGCTTGACTCGTCTGTTCCTTTTTGGCCCCAGGGGCCAAAAAGGAACAGACGGGCGCCGTCCGCCAGCGTGACGAAGCGCACACTGGCGCGCGCAACTCTCACTCATTCTCCAGGTTAGGATTTGCACACAAACGCCTAATCCTTGGCTCATGCCGAGGAGCGGGGGACCCAGATTTCTGGGGCTAACCCACCATCGAGTGGGGGCGCAGGCTCCTTCAGCGCCAGCCCGACAGCTAACCCCGCCGGCCGACGAAGGAGGAGTGAATGACGAACGCCCTGGGGGCGGCCAGGAAAACGCCCGCCCTTTGCATCTCCATAGCTGTTCTGGCCATGGTCGCGATCGCGACGGTCTTCGCGGCCTCGGCTCAGGCGGAACCCCCGGGAGGGGTCTCCTCGACGACGCCGGAAGTAGCGGAACCGACCGCGCCTCCCGGCAAGGCGGTCATCGTCGCCGGCCGGGCGATCCCGCCCGCCGACGCGCCGCCCGCGGTGAAAAAGGTGATCGCCGCGGCGAACAAGATCCGCACCAAGCCCTACATCTACGGCGGCGGCCACGGCCGCTGGTGGGACGCCGGCTACGACTGCTCCGGCGCAGTCAGCTTCGCCCTCCACGGCGGCAAACTGATCACCAGCCCAATGCCCTCCGGCTCCCTCAGCGGCTGGGGCAGCGCCGGCCGGGGCCGCTGGATCACCGTCTACGCCAACGGCGGCCACGCCTACGCGATCATCGCCGGCCTCCGCTGGGACACCGCCGGCAACACCAGCGGCACCGGCCCCCGCTGGCACAAATCCCTCAGGGCGGCAGCAAGTGGGCCCTTCGTAGCCCGCCACCCCGACGGCTACTAACAGCTAAAGCAAGAGCGAGGTCGAGAGGGGCGTGTGACCCCCTCCCCTTACCTAAGCGGCCTGATTCTTGAAGTAATTAGCGTTGATCTCAGCGTATTTCGCCCACTCAGCCGGAAGCTGATCCTCGGCAAAACACGCGTCAACGGGACAGGCCTCGACGCAGGCGTCGCAGTCGATGCACTCGTCCGGGTCGATGTAGAGCTGCTCGACGTTGTCGTAATCGGCCTCGTCAGGAGTCGGGTGGATGCAGTCGACGGGGCAAACCTCGACGCACGAGTTGTCCTTCTGGCCTATGCACGGCTCGGCGATCACGTAGGTCATTCGGGCAGTTCTCCTAGCTCGTATTTCGGGGTGCCTGCCGGGGGCCCCGGCCAAGCGCGACCGCACATTTTAGGGATGATGCGGACATGCTGCTGCTGACGGGGGCCACGGGAAGCGTCGGGTCGCGCCTACTGCCGCTGCTGCTCGAGCAGGGCGAGGAGGTGCGCTGCCTGGTGCGCGAGCCGCGGCGGCTGGGGGCGCGGCGGGTCGACGTGCAGATCGCGCTCGGGGATTTGGGCGAGATGTCGGATCCCTATTTGGTGCGCCAGGCGCTGCGCGGGGTCGACCGGGTGATCCACCTGGCGGCCTCGATCCGCGACCAGCCGCCGAAGCGGATCGAGGAGCTGAACGGGCTGGCGACGGTGCGGCTGCTGCGGGCGGCGGAGCGCAGCGGGGTCGAGAGCTTCCATTTCTTCAGCGCCCTCGACGCGCAGGCTGCGCAGCGGACCCGCTTCTTCCGCGCCAAGTGGCTGGCCGAGCAGGCCGTCCTTTCCTCGCCGCTGCGGACGAATGTCTTCGCGCCCTCGATCGTCTACGACCACAGCGATCCCTGGATCACCCTGCTGCGGCGGTTCTCCTTCCTGCCGGTGCTGCCGGTCTCGGGAGAGGGCCAGGCGAGCTTCCAGCCGATCTGGGCGGCGGACGCCGCGCGGTGCGTGGTCGGGGCGCTGGCGCTCGAGCGCCGGGCCGAGGAGAACACCAAGCGCTACGAGCTGGCGGGACCGGAAACGCTCAGCTACGACCAGATGTCCGACCTGGTCAGCTGCCTCGCGGGACGGCCGCGGCCGCTGGTGCACCTGCCGCTGCCGTTCGTGCGGGCGGGGCTGATCGCGCTCCGCAACCTCTTCGGCGAGGCCGTGTTCGCTACTTGGGAGGAGGCCGAGCTGATGGAGGTCTCGATGGTCAGCGAGCGGGGGCCCGCCGACGCGCAGGCACTCGGCGTCGAACCGCGAAGGATGAGCGATGTACTGGAGAGCGCCTAGGAAGATCCAGACCGCGGGAGGGCTAGTCGCCCTCGTCGCCGCGCTGGCCGCGTTCCTGGTCCCCGCCCAGGCCGGGGCCGTCTCCCTGGTGCCCCCGAAGCCAAACGTCTTCCTCGGGGTCAGCGACCGGGGGACGACGACGGAATTCGCCGAATTCACCGAATTCACCGGCAGGCACCCGGCGCTGCTGCAGACCTTCCATCCCTGGGGAAACAGCCTCAACGAGGCCTACGAACGCTGGCGGGAAACGGCGACGCGGCCGATCCTGGCGATCTCCACCGCCGACGACCAGACGCTGGCGGAGCTGATCACCCCGCAGCAGATCGCCCTCGGGGCCGGCGACGAATACCTGCTGCAGCTGAACGACTTCTTCGCCAGCAAGGGCCTGCCGGCCTACATCCGGCCGCTGGGCGAGCCGAACCGCTGCCTCAACGCCTGGACGGCGGTCTACTGCGACGGCACGCAGCGGGGCGGCGAACACACGACCGGCTGGTACAAGCAGGCCTTCCGCCGCATCTCCGCGATCGTCCGCGGCGGCCAGACGCTGGAAGGAATCAACGCGACGCTGGCCGAAATCGGGCTGCCGCCGCTGAACCGGACCAAAGGCCCGCCGCCGACGGAACTGCCGGTGGCGCCGGTGAGCATCGTCTGGAGCCCCCTCCCCGGTGGCTCGCCGCGGGTCAAAGGCAACTTCCCCGGCAACTACTGGCCCGGGCGGCGCTGGGTCGACTGGGTCGGAACCGACTTCTACTCGCAATATCCCGTCTGGGAAGACCTCAACCGCTTCTACGCGGGCAAGCAGTGGCGCGGAATGCCGGTGGCGATGACCGAGTGGGCGGTCTCCGGCGAAGACGACCCCAGGTGGGTTAAACAGACGATCGCCTGGACGGTGAAGCACCCGCGGGTGCGGATGCTCGTCTACTACAACGGCTTCGGCGTCGGCAACCCCTACGACATCCACCTCTATCCCCGCACCGCCAACACCCTGCGCAAGAAGATCCGCCGCCCGACCTTTCTCGAAACCGCCGACTACAACGCCGGCCTCTACCCCCCGCTCCCGCCCAAGCCGCGGAAAAAATAGGATCCCCCGCCGACGGGCCTATTTCCATACATATAGGGAGGTTTCAGGCCCGTCGATCGGGCGTCGCCTGCGAGAGGAGAGTACGGATCGTGCGGCTCAACGACTCGGGCTCATTCAGGACCTGGCGCCAGGTGCAGCGGATCACAGTCCAGCCGGCGGCTGCAAGGAGCTGGTCGCGGCGGCGATCCTCCTCGAAGGCGGTCACGGTGCCGTGGACGCGGTGGCTGTCGGCTTCGACAATCAATCTGGCGTCGCGCCAGAGGAAGTCCGGCATCACCGAAATCCCGTTGACGACGAGATGGCCATTCACCTCCGGCAGAAGCAGCCCCGAGCCGCGAAATAGGTCGAAGAACCTCTCCTCGAGCTCGCGGCGGGTGAGCTGTTCTCGAGGGTCGTGGAGAGCGATGGCCATCCTTAGGCGAGCCACACCTCGGCGGCCTCGGCTACGACTGAGGAGCTCGTTCATCTTCGTCAGATCGAATATACGCTCGACTTCCGTCTGCTTCACCGCATAGCGAAGCTCCCGGTAAGGCACCACCGCAGCGAGGTCAAGGAGCGTCCGCGAGACGGACGTGCAGGGAATGCCGTCTACCGAAGCTCGATCGGCAGCCGTCAGGGATCCGTGGCGGTGGGCATCGATGCCCGCCGGAATCCGCCCCCGTCGACCAGGCGCAGTGACATCGATCCGACTTCGGCTGTCTTCCCGCATTCCCCACATTGCCGCAGCCGATCGATGGGACAGGACTGCCTCGGGACCACAGGCGATCACTGCTGCCATGCGATGGCCCTGCGGGGTGAGCCGACGGTGGCCCACGGCATACACACCGCGGTAGATCCGATGGAGTCTCCCGGCATCCACCCTCCGATCTATGACCGCTGGATGAAAGCCGAGTTCGACGAGCTGCCACAACGCGACCACCCCGTGCTGTTTCGCTGCCATCTCGGCGACTTCCCAATCCACCCCCTCACCGCCCTGCCGACGGGCCGATTTCCCGACATATAGGGAGGTTCGAGGCCCGTCGGCAGCCTGTTGTTCGGGGATGCCCATGAGCTGGGAGCGTGGCTGGTGCGGGCGCGTGGGTGGTGCGCGGATCGAGCCGGTTGCGCGGCAGGGGACGCGCAGGTTTGTGACTTCGCCCCCTGCTCTACCTGAAGTGCGCCCTCCCACGACCAAAAAAGAGGCCCGGGTTGCCCCGGGCCTCTCGAAACAGCTCCCCGTTGGGAGTGGGCTACATCATGCCGCCCATGCCGCCCATGTCGGGCATGGCGCCGCCGCCCCCGCCGTTCTCCTCCGGCGGTTCGGCGATGATCGCCTCGGTCACGAGGATGTTCTTCGCGATCGACGCCGCGTTCTCCAGAGCGGAGCGGGTGACCTTGGTCGGGTCGATGACGCCGGCCTTGATCAGGTCGCCGTACTCGCCGTTCGCCGCGTTCAGGCCTTCGCCCGCCTTCAGCTCCCGCACCTTGTTGACCACGACCGAGCCCTCGAGGCCCGAGTTCTCGGCGATCTGCCGCACCGGCTCCTCGAGGGAGCGGTGGATGATCCGGGCACCGGTGACCTCGTCCGGCTCGTCGAGCTTCTCCGGGTCGAGACCGGCCTGGGCGTTCAGCAGGGCCACGCCACCACCCGGAACGACGCCCTCCTCGAGCGCGGCGCGGGTCGCCTGCAGCGCGTCCTCGACGCGATGCTTTTTCTCCTTCATCTCGGTCTCGGTGGCGGCGCCGACCTTGACCACGGCAACGCCTCCGGCGAGCTTGGCCAGACGCTCCTGGAGCTTCTCGCGATCGAAGTCGGAATCGGTGTTGTCGACCTCCGATTTGATCTGCTTGATCCGGCCCTTGATGTCCTCACCGTCACCGCCGCCGTCGATGATCGTGGTGGTGTCCTTGGAGACGACGACGCGGCGCGCCTTGCCGAGCTGAGCCAGCTGGGTGTTCTCCAGTTTGAGGCCCATCTCCTCGGTGATCACCTCGCCACCGCTGAGGATCGCGATGTCCTCGAGCATCCGCTTGCGGCGGTCGCCGAAGCCCGGGGCTTTGACGGCCACGCCGGTGAAGGTGCCGCGGAGCTTGTTCACGACCAGGGTCGCGAGGCACTCGCCCTCGACGTCCTCGGCCACGATCAGCAGCGGTTTGCCGCCCTGCATCACCTGCTCGAGCACCGGCAGGATGTCCCGCACGGAGCCGATTTTCTGGTTGGCGATGAGGATGTAGGGGTCGTCCAGCACCGCCTCCATGCGGTCCTGGTCGGTGACCATGTACGGCGAGATGTAGCCCTTGTCGAACTGCATCCCCTCGGTGAACTCGAGCTCCATCCCGAAGGTCTGGCCCTCCTCGACGTTCACCACGCCGTCTTTGCCGACTTTCTCGATCGCGTCGGCGATCACGTTGCCGATCTCGTCGTCGCCGGCGGAGATGGCGGCCACACGGGCGATCTGGTCTTTGCCTGCGACCTCTTTGCTCTGCTTGTTGCGCAGGTTGTCGACGACCTCCTCGACAGCCTTCTCGATCCCGCGGCGCAGGGCCAGCGGGTTGGCGCCGGCGGCCACGTTCTTCAGGCCCTGGCGAACGATCGTCTGGGCCAGCAGGGTGGCGGTGGTGGTGCCGTCACCGGCGACGTCGTTGGTCGCGGTCGCGACCTCGCGGACGAGCTGGGCGCCCTGGTTCTCGAAGACGTCCTCGACCTCGACCTCGCGGGCGATGGTGACGCCGTCGTTGGTGATCGTCGGCGCGCCGAACTTTTTGTCGAGCACGACGTAACGGCCTTTGGGGCCGAGGGTGACCTTGACGGCGTTGGCGACGGAATCGACGCCGGCCTGCAGGGCCCCTCGGGCCTCCTCTGCGTACTTCAGCTCCTTGTGAGCCATCTGTTTCCAGTCCTCCTTAGTTGCGTAAGTCCGGTGGGCGCTAGCTGATCTTGGCCAGAACGTCCGACTCGCGAAGCACGAGCAGCTCGTCGCCCTCGACGGTCACCTCGGTGCCGCCGTATTTGGAGTAGAGGACCTCGTCCCCCTCCGCGACGTCGAGCGGGATCCGCTTCTCGCCGTCCTCGTCCCATTTGCCGTCGCCGACAGCCACGACCTTGCCCTTCTGCGGCTTCTCTTTGGCCGTGTCGGGGAGGACGATGCCGCTCGCGGTCGTCGCCTCCTCCTCGATCGCCTTGACGATCAGCCGGTCCCCGAGGGGCTTCAGCTTCATCCGTGAACCTCCGTTATCGGTGTGGGTGGTGAAAGTTGAGAAACGTCGCTCCAGAGCCAAATCCGCACTGGGGGGACGCTTGGCACTCTCAGGGTGAGAGTGCCAAGGCCTTAAAGATAGCGAAGCGTCAATCGATCGCCAAGAGACGGCAGCCGAGAAGCGAGGAGATTCCCTCGCCACCGCGGCGCATCACCCAGTCGTGGTTCCACTCGAAGGCGGGGCGCAGCAGCGGCGCGAAGAGGTTCATCCAGGCCTTCGTCGTCCGCACGTTCCACTCGTAGAGGACCGCGGTCACCCCGTCCTGCTCGTAGAGACGCCAGCGGCCGACTCCTTCCAGCTCACCCACCGCATGCCCCTCCATCAGGGTCGGGTACTCGATCCGGGTGGTGGTCACGTCGAAGGAGACGCGGTAGGGCAGCAGGCTTTTCCAGACCATCCGCGAGACGCTGCCGAGACCGGCCTCGTCGCCACTGCGCAACTCGCTCGCCTCCTCCACCCCACGCCACCAGCGCGGCCACTCCTCCTGGGCGTGAATCGCCTCCCAGACCGGCTCCCGCGGAGAGTCGAGCAACCAGGTCGTGAGGAAGGCGTATTCGGCCATGGCGCTAGACGACCGTCATCTAATTGTGGTGCGGCGTCTCTCCATTGCCCAGATGGGCCCGCGGCGGCTCGACGATCTGCGAGAAGCGAATAACCGTCACCAGGTCGTCCTCAGAGACCGGCCGGCTGTAGATCTGCTCGAGGAAGCGGGTCGTCTCCTCGAGGCGGCGGAACTCGGGGTTGTCGTGCTCGATGTCGCGCCGGCTGAGGTCGCCGGCGCGCTTGACCTCGACGTCGTCGATCACCGCGGTGAAGATCTTCTCGCGCGGGCTGTGGCGAAAACCAACCGTGACCCAGACCACCTGGCCGCGCTCGTACTTGTTGCTCTTGTCGCCGAGGCGGATCGTCGCGCTCTTGCGCCCGCGCTTCAGCTGGTCGATGAAGACCGCCGAGTAGAAGTTCAAGACGTAGGTGCCGCCCTTCATCGCGCAGCGAGCGTATAGGAGACCGGCTTTCGTGCGGGAACTGGACGTTTGTTGTAGGCAGCTGGACGAGTTTTGGGTGTTTTTCGCCGGGGCTGGAGGTTCTGGATTTCCGAACCGATGTGCTCAGGGATGCCAGCCAAACTTGCCGGTCTCCAACGCTCAGCCCTTTTCCTCCTAGCGGCCCTGACGCTGCTGCTCTTCCTCGCGGCCCAGGCGCAGGCGATGAAGTGCGACGGCAGGAAGGTGACGATCAAGGGCACCGCCGGCAACGACCACATCGTCGGCAAGAAGGCAAGCGACGTGATCTACGGCGGCGGCGGCAACGACGTGATCGCCGGCGGGCCCAACGGCAACGACACGATCTGTGGCGGCCCCGGCGACGACAAGATCGACGGCGGCCGCGGCTTCGATTCGCTGCACGGCGAAGGCGGCGACGACAAGCTGCTCGGCGACACCGGCTCCGACAGCATCGACGGCGGCGAGGGCGACGACGAGCTCTCCGGCTCGAAGGGCTCCGACGGCCTCCACGGCGGCGGGGGCGATGACGTGGTCGTCGGCTTCAAAGGCCCCGACAAGCTCAGCGGCGGGGGCGGCAACGACTACGTAGACGGCCAGCAGGGCAGCGACAAGATCGACGGCGACGGCGGCGACGACAAACTTCTCGGCGACAAGGGCAACGACTCGATCAACGGAGGCGCCGGCCACGACCACATCGAAGGCGGGCCCGGCGACGAGCCCGATCTGCAGGGCGGCCCCGACTCCGACGAAGTCTTCGGCGGTGCCGGCATCGACCACGTCGACGGCGGTCCCGGCGACGGCGACATCGTCCGCGGCGACTCCGGCACCGACGTCCTCGCCGGCGGTGAGGGACTGAACGACATCGTTTCCTACGCCAGCGCCACCCGCAGCGGCGTGATCGTCAGCCTCGCCGCCAACAAGGCCAAAGGCGACGGCCACGACGACCTCGGCGGCTTCGAGGACGTCGTCGGCTCCCCCCAGGGCGACGAAATCGTCGGCAACGGCCAGAACAACCGGATCGACGGCGGCGTCGGCAACGACGAGCTGCAGAGCGGTGGCGGTGGCGGCCAGGCGTTCGGCGGCCCCGGCACCGACACCTGCGACGGCTTCGCCGCCGAGACCTCCTGCGGCCCCGAAGAGCCAGCGCCTCCCAGCCTCGCCTACGGGACCCTCAACCAGGGCCTCGACGGCTCCAGCCTGATCGTCCAGGGCAGCCCCCAGAGCGACGACATCCGCATCTCCCGCGGCGAGGGCGCCTGGGTCGTCTCCTCGGCGGTCCCGATCTTCGCCGGTGACGGCTGCGAAACGCCGCCTTCCAACGGCAGCGCGATGGTCTGCCCCGACTTCGGCCCGATGCCGCTGATCGTCGTCACCGGCGGCAACGGCAACGACACGATTGTCGTCGACCCGAGCGTGCCGGCCGGCGCCAAGGTGCGGATCAACGGCAACGCCGACAACGACAACCTGGTCGGCGGCAACGGCGACGACGTGCTGGAAGCGGGCGAGAACTACAACAGCCCGAACAACGGCAACGACCGGCTCGAAGGCAACGGCGGCAGTGACGTCCTCTACGCCGACCCGGGCGGCGACACCCTGCTCGGCGGCAACGGCAACGACCTGCTCGTCAACTCGGTGCCCACCTGCCAGGGCCACGTCTACGACGGCGGCGGCGGCGAAGACACCGTTTCCTACGCCCGCTCGAAAGACAACCTGCGGGTCACCCTCGGCGGCAGCGGCGGCCCTCCCGGCTGCGGCAACGCCGACAATGTCCTCGGTAGCAACGAGAGCCTCGAGGGATCCGACGGCCCCGACGTCCTCGTCGGCGACAACGGCGAGAACAGCATCATGGGCCACATCGGCAGCGACACCCTCGTCGGCAAAGGCGGCAACGACTTCATCGAAGCGCTCGACGGGCAGCACGACAACGTTGACTGCGGTGGCGGCAACGATGACGCCGCCACGGACGGCAGCGACTCGGTCTCCAGCTGCTGACCGGGCGCTAGCCGGGGTCCTCGAATCCCTCCTCGCCGATCAGCGGCACGAAGCGGCAGGGGCTGATCGCTTCGCTCTCGAAGCGATCACCGGCGCGGCGCACCAGCCTCAGCTCGTCCGCCTCGCTGGCGGCGACCGGGACGACGAGACGGCCGCCCTGGGCCAGCTGCGCGAGCAGCGCCGGCGGGGGCGCGGGCGCCGTGGCGTGAACCGCGATCGCGTCGAATGGCCCTCGCTCGGGGACGCCGAGGCTGCCGTCGCCGACGACCAGCTCGACGTTACGGACGCTCAGTGAAGCTAGGGCTGCGGCCGCTCCGCGCGAGAGCTCCTTGTGGCGCTCGACGCTGACCACGTGGGCGGCCAGCAGCCCCAGGACCGCCGCCGAGTAGCCCGAGCCGGTGCCGACCTCGAGCACCAGCTCGGGGCCGCGCAGCTCCAACGCCTGGCAGATCGCGGCGACGATCCACGGCTGGGAGATCGTCTGCTCCTCGCCGATCGGCAGGGCCGAGTCGGCGTATGCCCGGCCACGCAGCTCCTCGGGCACGAACTCCTCCCGCGGCACCTCGGCCATTGCCGCCAGAACTCGCTCGTCCTCGATTCCCCGCGCCCGCAACTGGCGCTCCACCATGCGTCGGCGTGCAGCGGCAGCGTTCACGGCCGCAGCGGATGCTCCACGAATCCATCTGCGAACTTCCAAAGCTCGAACTCTCGCCTCAGGTACGGGAGGTGAGCGTTCCAGTCCTGCTCGGTGAGTGGTTCGGGCCCGAACCACTCGATCCGGCTCCCGCGTTTCGAGAAGCCCCAGTCGAACCCCAGCACCGCGCGGACTTCGAAATGCCGTGGGTGCAGTGTGCCGCCTCGCCCGCAGAGGAAGCTATGGGCGAGGAAGTCCCAGTTCTCGAGCTGGTCGGTATGGGGCGAGTCGAACAGAGTCGGGGCGGTGCCGAAGTAAGCGAAGGGGTGCGAGACCTCGGTCAGGAGTTCGAGCCCGTCGATCCCGAATCCCGCCTCCAGGTCGCTCCGGTCGACCAGCTGCACCCAGCCGAGCATGTCCCCGTAGCCGATCGCCGGATGGTCGATCGTGGCCGTGCAGGTCGGAAAGCCGCGGGCGTACGCCGGGCACCCGATTGCAGCCGGGTCCACGTTCGGCACCACCTTCACGTCCACCCTGCCCTCGCGGTCATTCCACCGGTAGCGAAGTTCCATCGGCCGGGGTCGCGTCAGTAAATGTAGTTGCGCAGCTTCTCCGGCTCCAACACGGTGACGCGGCCGCGGCCGGAGCGGACGACGCCGGCGCGCTCGAGCTCGGCGAGGAAGCGGCTGACCGACTCGCGCGAGGTCCCGGCGAGCTGGGCGAGGTCGGTCTGGTTCATCTCGATCGTCACTTCTTCGGTCTCCTCGCCGTCGCCGTCTTGGGCCTCGCGGCTGAGTTGGGCGAGGATGCCGGCGACCCGGCTGGGGACGGTCTGGAAGGACTGGCGCGAGAGGCGGACGTTGGCGGCGCGCAGCCGGCGGACGAGGCCGGCGACGAGCTTCAGCGAGATCTCGGGATGGCGCGCGAGCAGGGCGCGCACGTCGTTGGCGGGCAGCGCCAGCAGCTCCCCGTCGCTCAGCGCCTCGGCGCTGGCCGAGCGCTGGTCGCCGTCGAGCATCGCCAGCTCACCGAAGATCTCGCCCGCCCCAAGGGTGGCGAGGGTGATCGCGCGACCGTCGGAGTGTTCGCGGGTGACCCGGAAGCTGCCCTCCTTGACGATGTAGCAGGCGTCCGAATCGTCGCCCTCGTGGAAGACCCGCGTCCCGGCCGGAAAAGTGCGCGGCACCGCCACGTGAGAGAAGCGCTCCAGCTCCCCCTCCTCCAAGTCGGCGAAGAGCGTCACGCTCTTCAGCAGCTCGACCGCGCTCTGGTCTGCCTCAGGCACCAAGGCGATTATGTCAGTGGCGCTGTCATTCGCTTGTTCCTTTTCGTTGTCAGGGACCGAAAGGGAACAGACGGATGGCCGGTCAGGCTCGGCGTTAGGCCGAAGCGGTGAGTTTCCGCGGGCCGCGGCTGAAGCCGGCGCCGACCAGCGCCTCCTCGTGGCCGGAGCCGATGATGGCTTCGCCGTCGAGCTTCTCGATCGCCAGTTTCGGCAGCTGGCCGGCGCTGACGGCGTCGGCGAGGGCGCGCATCGCCTCCTCCAGCTCCTGGTCGTCGAGGGACTTCAGACGCAGCAGGCCGCGGCCGCCCCGCTCGATGAAGACGAGCGGCTCGCCGTCGCGCAGCAGCAGGTGGGCACCCGGGGTGCGGCCGGGACGGCGGCCGCCCTCGAGCTTCGGCCAGGGCAGCGAGGCGCCGTAGGGGTTGGCCGGGTCGGTGGCGGCGACGACGAGGTAGGAGCCGTCGCGTTCGGGCAGCGAGCGGAGGCGCTCGACCGCGCCGGGGAGGGCGAACTGGGCGCCGCCGAGGCCCTCGACGAAGTAGCCGCGGCGGGCGGTGCCGAGCAGCTCGAGGTTGCCGAGCTCCCCGTAGAGGGTCGAGAAGCCGCCGGGGACACCCTCGGCGAGGACGGTCTCGCGGGTGACGATCCCGTAGCGCTCGAGCATCAGCTCGGCGGTGGCGCGGAGCTTGGCACCGGGGCCGGGCGCGTTGGCGAAGAGCGGCGCGGTCAGCGACCAGCGGCCCTGGACGGCGGCGCCGGTGGTCGAGCGACGGCGGGCGAAGCGGCGGCCCGGCCGTTCGGAGGGCGGCACCGCCCGCAGGCGCGGCGCCCGCAGCGGCGCGAAGGCGTCGTTGGTCACCTCTCCCGTCCAGACCAGGTCCCAGAGCGCGTTGTGGATGTCCTCGGCCGGGTGGTCGAGCTCGACGACGAGGTCGAGCCAGAAGGAGGGGCCGGCGGCGAGCCGCTCGCGGATCGCGTCGTGGACCTCGCCCGAGGCGAACTCTAGCTTCGCGTTGGCGGGCGGCGGCCCGGCGAGGCGGACGTCCTCGCGAAAGTAGAGGGCGACGCGGCCGTCGTTGCGGCCGAGGGCGCCGGCGCCGATCCAGACCAGCTCGCCGCTGGTGCAGAGCTCGTCGAGCCAGTTCTGCGAGTAGGCGCCGAGGCGGCGCGGCAGCACGTCGCCCTCCCAGACTTTCGGCGTCAGCGCCACCCCCTGCAGCGGCACCAGCGCCTCGCGCAGGCGGTCGAGCCCGGCGCCGGTTCGGCGGAAGGCGTCGACGTTCTGCCAGCTCGGCAGGAAGCGGGCCAGCTCCCGCGTGTCGGCCGCCTCGACCTCCTTGCGCAGGCGGGCGAGGCTGGCGCGGCGGACGCGGCGCAGGACTTCGGAGTCGCACCACTCGCGCTCGGTCCCGCCAGGCAGGAGCTCGCCGCGGACCATCGCCCCTTCGGCCTCGAGCTCGCGCAGCGCCGGCGAGGGGTCGACCCCGTAGCGCTCGGCGAGCTGGGCGGTCGGGAAGGGCCCGTGGGTGCGGGCGTAGCGGCGGACCAGGGCACGCATCGCGTCGGGGTGCTCCTCGAGGAAGGTCTCCGGCAGCCCGGGCGGCTCGGGGACGCCGCGCGCGTCGCGGTAGAGGCCGGCGTCCTCGGCGGCGATGTAGCGCTCCTCGCCTGCGACCCGGACCCTGGCGACGCGGCGCTCGGCGACCAGTTTCTCCAGCATCGATTTCGCCGAGTAGCCCTCGGCGACGCGGGTCTCGCACTCCTCCGCGGTCAGGTCGCCGAGGTTGCGCAGCAGTTGCTGGAGCGCGTCGCGGTCGCCGGCGCGGCCGGCCTCGGTGCGGTGTTGGAGCTGGGCCTCGACCTCTTCCAGCGCCTCGGGGTCGATCAGCTCGCGCAGCTCCTCCTGGCCGAGCAGCTCGCGCAGCAGGTCGCGGTCCAGCGCCAGCGCCGCCGCCCGCCGCTCGGCGTTCGGCGTGTCCCCCTCGTACATGTAGGTGGCGACGTAGTCGAAGAGCAGCGAGGAGGCGAAGGGCGAGGCGGTCGGGGTCTCCACCTCGACCAGGGAGAGGGCCCGGGAGTGCAGCTTGCCGAGCAGGTCGCGTAACGAGGGGAGGTCGAGGACGTCCTGCAGGCACTCGCGGTAGGTCTCGAGGATGACCGGAAAGCGGGGAAAGTCCCGCGCCACTTCGAGCAGGCTCTGCGACTTCAGCCGCTGCTGCCAGAGCGGCGTGCGTTTGCCGGGGTAGGCGCGCGGGATCAGCAGCGAACGGGAGGCGTTCTCGCGGAAGCGGGCGCCGAACAGGGCGCTGCCGGAGAGCTCGGAGACGATCAGGTCCTCGATTTCGTCGGGATCGATCAAGACCATGTCGGCCGAGGGCGGCTCGTCGGCGTCGGGGAGGTGGATGACGATCCCGTCGTCGGACCAGATCGCGTCGGCCTCGAGGTCGTGCTCGGCGCGGATCTTCGCCGCCAGCGCCAGGCCCCAGGCCGAGTGGACGCGGCCACCGTAGGGCGAGAGGACGCAGAGCCGCCAGTCGCCGATCTCGTCGCGGAAGCGCTCGACCACGATCGTCTCGTCGGAGGGGACGACGCGGGTCGCCTGCTGCTGCTCGCGCAGGTAGCTGACGAGGTTGTTGGCGGCCCGCTCGTCGAGGTCGTACTCCTTGGCCAGCTCGGCCGGGTTGCGGTTGACCGCCTCGCGGGCGAAGGCGCCGATCGCGCGGCCCAGCTCGGCCGGGCGGCCGATCCCGTCGCCCTTCCAGAAGGGGACCGCGCCGGGGGCGCCGGGTGCGGGCGTGACGATCACCCGGTCGCGGGTGATTTCCTCGATCCGCCAGGTGCTCGAGCCGAGCAGGAAGGTCTGGCCGGCGCGGGCCTCGTAGACCATCTCCTCGTCGAGCTCGCCGACCCGGCGGCCGTCGGGCAGGTGGACGCCGTAGAGGCCGCGGTCTGGGATCGTGCCGGCGTTGGTGACGACCAGTTGGCGGGCGCCTTTGCGGGCGTGGATCGTGCCTTCGGTGCGGTCCCAGACGATCCGCGGCCGCAGCTCGGCGAAGCGGTCGGAGGGGTAGCGGCCGTCGAGCATGTCGAGCACGTTCTCGAGCTGTTCGCGGGAGAGGTCGTGGAAGGACTGGGTGGCGGTCACCAGCTTCTCGACCTCGTCGACCTCCCACTCTTTGTGGGCGGCCAGCGAGACCAGATGCTGGGCGAGAACGTCGAGCGGGTTCTGCGGGATCGTCGTCTCCTCGATCTCGGCCTCGCGCATGCGGCGGGCGACGACCGCGCACTCGAGCAGGTCGCCGCGGTATTTGGGAAAGATCCGGCCTTTGGAGACTTCCCCCATCCGGTGCCCGGCACGGCCGATCCGCTGCAGGCCGCGGGTCACCGACTTGGGGGACTCGACCTGGATGACGAGGTCGACGGCTCCCATGTCGATTCCCAGCTCCAGGGAGGAGGTGGCGACGAGGCAGGGGAGTTCGCCGGACTTGAGCATCTCCTCGACCACGGAGCGCTCCTCGTGGGAGAGGGAGCCGTGATGGGCGCGGGCGATCTCGACGTACTCAGAGGGGGAGTCGGTGGGGTCCTCGGCGGACGACTGATGGGGAGGGTCCGGCGAGGACCCCACCGACTCCCCTCCAGCCGCCGAGTGACCCGCGTGCTCGGTTGCGGGCAGCTCTTGTTCGCCTTCGCCGTTCGCGAGCTCGTTCAGCCTCTTTGCCAGACGCTCGGCGGCGCGCCTGTTGTTGACGAAGATCATCGTCGAGGTGTGTTCCTGGACCAGCTCCAGGAGCTTTGGGTAGATCGCGGGCCAGATCGATCTCACGTGAGCTGAGGGCTCTATTTCCGTCGGAGGCGGGCCGTCCTCGCTGGGATACGCCGGAGCCCCAGGATCAGCCATGTCCTCCACCGGAACGACGATCTCCAGGTCAAGTGCCTTTTTCTGTCCCGCATCGACAATCCGGCACTCGCGCTTCGGACCCACCAGAAACTTCCCGATCCGCTCAAGTGGCCGCTGGGTAGCGGAGAGACCGATGCGCTGGACCCCCAGCTGTTCAAGCTCCTCTCCCGCGGGTGGCGACGATTCCGAGGACTCCCCCGGTAGGGGGAGCCCGGAATCGGAGACAGGACCCCGCGGGCCGATCCGCATGGTCCTGCACCAGATGATCAAGCCGCTCCAGCGTCAGCGCCAAATGCGACCCCCGCTTCGTCTGCGCCACAGCATGAATCTCGTCGACGATCACCGCTTCGGCCCCGGTGAGGATCTCGCGCACGCTGGAGCTGAGCATCAGGTAGAGCGACTCCGGCGTGGTGATGAGGATGTCCGGCGGGGTTTTCGCCATCGCCCGCCGTTCTTTCTGCGAGGTGTCACCCGTCCGCAGGCCAACGGCAATGTCAGCCCCGATCCCCCGCAGCGGCGCCCGCAGGTTGCGCTCGATGTCGTAGGAGAGCGCTTTCAGCGGCGAGATATAGACGAGCTTGACGCCCGTTCCAAGGTCCTTCGCCCGCGCCAGCTTGTCGATCCCCCAGAGGAAGCTGGCGAGCGTCTTCCCCGACCCGGTCGGAGCGCAGATCAGCGTGTGCTCGCCGCTGGAGATCGCCTCCCAGCCGCCGGTCTGCGCCGGCGTCGGCCCCTCGAAGGAGGCCTCGAACCAGCGCCGGGTCGCCGAGCTGAACGGCGCCAGTGGATCGGTTTTCTTACTCGCTTTCGCCCTGGGAGCCAACCGATCGATCTTACGCAGATCAGATCCTCGGCTCTATCGACGATTGGCGAGTCAATCCGGCTATAGGCGGACTAACTCTCCAATCGCAGAACGGACTACGGAGTGCCGCCGGCGAACTGAACGTAGGCCGACCAGGACTGCTTCGGGATGAAGCCTTTGGCGAAGAGTCCGGAGCCGTCGCAGAAGTTGCAGGCGCCGGGGGCGTCGTCGACCGAGAACCAGTAGACGCCTTTCACCTTCCATTTCACCTGCCTGTTGCGCAGCAGGGTGAAGGCGCTCTTCAGTTCGCGGGCCTGCCCTGCCGCACCCTTGGCGAATTTGTTGCCGCTGCTCGCTTTGCCGGAGCTCCAGCCGAGCTCGGTCATCCAGAGACTCTTGGCGCCGTCCTTGTTGGCGCCGAGGACGTTGCGGAATTCTTCGGCCACCTCCGGCAGTTCGCGGGCGTTGATCGTGTAGGGGTGCAGGGCAGCGCCGCCGAACCTCGTCTTCAGCCCCGGCGTCGTTTTGTACATCCGGTCGACGAAGTCGCTCGCGTACCAGTTGAGGCTTTTGTGTTTGCCACTGGCGGTGCGGGAGCCTTTCGGCCGGGCGAAAAGGCCGGCGAGGATCACCTGCGCCCCCGGATCGGCTGCTTTCAGGGCGGTGGAGGAGATCTTCACCAGCGTCCCGTATTCCGTCGGGTTGGGCTTGGCGATGAAGTACTTGAAGTTGGGCTCGTTCCAGATCTGCCAGTTGCGGATCGGCCGTTTCGGCACCCCCGGGTGCTCCGACCAGAAGCTGCCGGCCGGGCCGTAGCGGGCGACCGCCGCGGTCATGAAGGCGGCCCAGCCGGTGCGGGCTACGCCGCTGACTGGCAGGCGCGCCGGGGCTTTCAGGCCACCTGCTCCGGGGACGGTCTTCGAGGGCACTGCCCACTCCGGGGCGCCGCCGAGGAACGGAAGAACTTTGATCCCTGCCTTCGCCGCCTCTTCGACCTGGTTGTCGAGGCTGCTCCAGTCGAACTGGCCGTTGTTGACCGGCTGCACCGAGCCCCAGCCGACCGGGATGCGGATGCTTTCGACCCCACCGGTGCCGAGCCGCTGGAACTGTTCGGTGGTGAGGCTGCTCTGCGGTACCACGCCCCAGAAGCCGGCCGGCAGCGCCTGCGCGCCGGCGGCGAAGATCCCCAGGCTCGCAGCAACCGCGGCTACGACCGTCCAGGCACGCACCATCCTCTTCATCGACTCGCTCCTTTTCGGCACGGTCAGCTCGCTTTCGGCGAGGAGACGGGAGAACCGGGGCCCTGGCGACGCTGGCGGTAGAGGAAGTAGCCGATCGAAGCGGCCGCGAGCACCGCGATCGCAATCAGGATCGGCACCAACGGCGAGGAGTCGCTTTCGGAGCTCTGGCTGGCCGGCTCGACCGGAAGCGCCTGCGCGGCGTTGATCTCGCCGGCTGCATTGTTGGGGCCATTCGCCGACGGCTGCCCGTCGCCGCCCCCGCCTTGGTTACTCTGACCGCTGGAGGTGCCTCCGCCCTGGCCGGAACCACCGCTCCCGCCGGACCCAGCACCGCTCGGCGATTCGGAGCTCGAAGCTTCGGAGTCGGATTCCGACGGGGCGCCGGTGCCGCCCGATTTGTTCTTCGACGGAATGTTGGAACTTTCGTGACTGGGCACGGTTGGTACATCAGTTTCGTACTGGATTCCGCTGCTTTCTTCAGCCACAGCCAGACCCGGAAAACAGGCCAATGCCAGCACAGCAAGCACTGACAGAAGCGAGAAGGCAGGTCGGGCCGAGCTACGGGCGCGGGGGAGGCGGGTCCGAGGCATGGCGCGCAAGATTAGAGGAATCATCGGCGCTGATAAGTCCGGTTGCCTTGATCCTTGGCCTGGCGCTGGCCGGAGGCGGCTTCGTCCTCGGCGAGCGTCATATCGCCGGCCTTGCGGTTTGGATTCTCTTAGTGGTGCTGCTGGCGCTGGGAGCTGCTGGGCGGCGACACTCGGCCGTCCCTTCTATTGGGCCACGGGATTGATCGCTGGACTGGCAGTTTTCTCAGCATTCTCTTCTCTCTGGTCCGGGTCGATTGAGCTCAGCGTCACCGAAGCTGACCGAGTACTGGTTTATCTCGGTTTCTTCCTTGCCGCCTTCCTAATCGCCCAAACCGAGCAAAGGCGCCAACGTTTCGCTGAAGGCATCGGAATTTCGGTGATTGCGATTGCGCTCGTTGCGCTTTCCACCCGCCTGACCCCCGATCTGGTCAACTTCGGACCCGCCCTGGGCGGCAACCGCGACTCGGCTATCCACTCGGATACTGGAACGCGAACGGCTTCGTCTTCGGGGTCGCGGCGGCGCTGTCGCTGTGGATGAGCAGGCGCTCGCTGAGTGCGCCGCTGCGCTGGCTCGTGGTGACGACGCTGCCGGCGGTCCTGCTGGCGCTCTACTTCACCTACTCGCGCGGAGGGCTGCTGGCGCTGCTCGTCGCCTGCGGCTGCCTGATCGCCCTCTCCCATGACCGGCTCTGGCTGCTGGCGACGCTGGCGATCGGCGTCGTCGGCGCCCTGCCGGCGGTGCTGGCGACGCAGGCGCGGCGTCCCTGGCCGACAACATCGCCGGGCAGGCGGCGGTCGACCAGGGGGCGACGGTACTGGCGATCCTCGCCGCCGGCACCGTGCTGGCGCTGGGGCTATTCTGCGCTGTTGCGCCGGCTCGAGCGCTCCGAGCACGAGGTGACCGGCCGGGCCCTGGCGATCTCTCGCAACCCGAGAGCGCTGAAGGGGATGGCGGCCGTGCTGGCGGTGCTGGCGATCGGCGCCGCGATCGGCGTCGGGGGTCGCGCCTGGGACCAGTTCACGAACCCCGACGTGCAGTTCACCAGCTACCCCGAGAGCCACTTCGGCGACGTCTCCGGCACCGGCCGCAGCGAATTCTGGCGGGTCGCGGTCGACGCCTTCGGCGAAGACCCCGTCGGCGGGCACGGGGCCGGCACCTACCGCTTCTCCTGGGACGAGCTGCGGCACATCGACCTGAAGCTGCCAGACGCCCACTCGCTCTACCTCGAGGCCTTCGCCGAGCTCGGCCTGATCGGCGGCCTGATCGTCCTGGCGCTGGTGGGAATGCTGTTGTGGACCGGCTTCGCTGCCTGGCGGGCGGCAAGCGGGGCGCGGCAGGAGCGCACGCGGCGCTGCTGGCGGTCTGCCTCGCCTTCGCGATCGGCGCCGGCATCGACTGGTTCTGGGAGATCGCCGCGGTCGGCGCGGTCTTCTTCCTCGCCGCCGGCACCCTGGTCGCCGCCCGCTGCGGCCAGCTCGCTCGCGCTCGCGCCGAGGCGAACGGCCAGGGCGAGCAGCGGCGCTTCGGGCTCGCCGTCGGCGGCCTGGCGCTGGCCTGGATCGCGGCGCTGGCACTGATCGGGCCGCTCCTGGTCGACCGCGAGATCGACGCCAGCAACGCGGCTGCCGCGGACGGCAAGATCGAATCCGCCCTCGACCACGCCGACACCGCCCGCTCGATCGAGCCGTGGGCGGCGACCCCCTACGTGCAGCTCGGGCTGCTGGCCGAGTCGCAGGGCGACTACGCGACCGCCGGCGAGCGGCTCACCCAGGCGATCGAACGCGAGGAGGACAACTGGCGGCTGTACTACCTGCGGGCGCGGATCGAGCGGGCCGCCGGCGACGTCCCCGCCGCCACCGCCGACCTCGCCGAAGCGCGGCGGCTGAGCCCCGAAGAAGTCTGCCTGAGCGAAGGATTCGAGGGCTGCGGATGAGCGCGGATGCCCGACACCGAACGCCAGGCGCCGCCGGCGCCCGAAGCCGCCGGCTCAGGGCCCGCGGCGGCCGGAGCCGGGCCCGGCGCGCTCGAGGTCGCGGCGACGCGGTGCGCTGCTGCGGCGGCTGCTCGCCCTCGGCGACTGGGGCGCGCTGCTCGCCGCGCTCTGCGTCGTCACCGCCGCCACCTCCAGCACCGACATCGGCACCTTTTTCTGGGCAGTCCTCTTCAGTCCCTCGTGGGTGATCGTGGTCAAGCTCCACGGGCTCTACGACAACGACCACCGGCGGATCCGCCACAGCACCCTCGACGAGCTTCCCTCGCTGGTCTCCGCCAGCGTCCTCGGCACGCTCGTCCTCGACGGGCTGCTGGCGATCAGCCCGGCCGGGCCCCTCTCGCCCGCCAGCGCGATCGGCGTCGGCGTCGGCGCGCTGCTCGCCAGCTTCGTCGCCCGCGGCGTCCTGCGCTTCGTCTTGCACCGCCTGACCCCGCTGGCCACCGGCCTGGTGATCGGCCCGCCGCAAGCGGTCGACATGGTCGCGCGCCGCGTCTCGACCCATCCGGAGACGCGCCTGGCCCTGGTCGGCTACCTCTCGACCGAGAGCGAGGGGACCGCGACCGAGCTGCCGCGTCTTGGGTCGCTCGGCCGAGATCTCGCGGGTCTCGCAGGAGCTCGGGATCGAGCGGGTCGTCGTCACCGAACTGGAGATGGGCGAGGTGGACGCCGAGCACCTGATCGGCGAGTGCAAGGCCGAGGGCCTGGCGCTGACCTTCCTGCCCCAGCACTACGGGCTGCTCGGGCCGGGAATCGAGCTCAACCGCCTTGCCGAGCTGCCGGTCCTCGACTTTCGCTTCAGCGACCCGCCGCGCTCGACCGTGGCGATGAAGCGGGTGATGGACGTGGTCATCTCGGCCCTGCTGCTGGCGCTGCTCTCGCCGCTGCTGATCGGGATCGCGATCTGGATCCTGCTCGACGACGGCGGGCCTGTCCTCTTCCGCCAGCGCCGCGCCGGCAAGGACGGCGAGCCGTTCACGATGGTCAAGTTCCGGACCATGGTCAACGACGCCGAGCAGCGGCTGCCCGAGCTGGTCGACATCGCCAACCTCGAGCAGCCCGCCTTCAAGATCCCCGACGACCCTCGCGTCACCCGCAGCGGGCGCTGGCTGCGCCGGACCAGCGTCGACGAGCTGCCGCAGCTGCTCAACGTCCTCCGCGGGCGAGATGTCGCTGGTCGGGCCAAGGCCGGAGGAGGAGAGCGTCGTCGCCCTTTATGACGAGCGCCAGCGCAGCCGCCTGGCGATCAAGCCTGGGATGACCGGGCCGATGCAGGTCTACGGTCGCAGCGACCTGACCTTCGAGGAGCGCCTGGCGATGGAGCGCGACTACCTCGACAACCTCTCGCTGCTCACCGACCTGCAGATCCTGCTGCGCACGCCGCGGGCAATGGTCCGCGGCGAGGGCGCCTACTGATCGTTCGTCTGTTCCTATTCGGGGAATGGCAACAGAAAGGAACAGGCGAATGCTTGAGGTGGCGATTGTCAGCCACGGCGCCGAGGCGCTGCTGCGCCGTTGCCTGCGCTCGCTGGAGGCGCACCCGCTCTCCGGCGATCCGGAAATGCGGGTCACGGTGGTCGACAGCGGCAGCCCCGACGGGACGCCGGACATGGTCGAGCGCGAGTTCCCGGAGGTGCGACTGCTGCGGCGGGGGAACATCGGCTTCTCGGCGGCGAACAACCTGGTGCTGCGCGAGAGCGAGGCCGAGGCGGTGTTGCTGCTGAACCCCGACACCGAGGTCTACGCCGGGACGCTCGACGCGGCGATGGGGCGGCTGCGCTCCGAGGCGCGGATCGGGATGGTCGGAGTGAAGCTGGTGACCGAAAGCGGTGAGCTCGACCACGCCTGCAAGCGCTCCTTCCCGACCCCGCTCGGCGCCCTGGCCCACTTCACCGGCATCGGCCGCGACGAGGGTGCCGGCGCGGCGCTGAGCCAGTACCGGGCGACGCACCTCGGCGACGACGAGCCCGGCGAGGTCGACGCGGTCAACGGCGCCTTCATGCTCTGCCGGGCCGAGGCCATCCGCGAGGTCGGCCTCCTCGACGAGGGCTACTGGCTCTACATGGAGGACCTCGACTGGTGCCACCGCTTCTGGGACGCCGGCTGGAAGGTCTTCTACGAGCCGGCGGGGGTGGCGCTCCACGTCAAGGGCGGCTCCAGCGCCTCCCGCCGCGCCCCTCGCCAGGAGATCGCCTTCCATCGCGGCATGGCCCGCTTCTACCGCCGCTTCGACGCGCCGGAGAACAATCCGCTGCTGAACGCCGCCGTCTATACGGGCATCGGCGCCAAGCTCGGCCTGAGCCTGGCGATCACGGCCGTCCGCGGCCGCTAGGCGGCAGCGCGACGACCCCAGAAGGAGCCGCGAACCCTCTTCAGCTCGACGACCTTGCCGAGGTCGTTCTTGATCCGAACCTCGCCTCCGCCCTCCTTGCGCACCATCGCCCGCGCCTTCTTCACCGCTCCGGCCCGGGTGTCGTCGAACTCGGATGCGCGCCTGCTGCCGGCTCTGACGATCTCCCAGCCGCCCACGCGTTTGCTCGGCTGGACGTTGCGGTTGGCGGTTTGAAGTTGCATCGCCGCCGAAGATAGCCGTTGCCCCGGCGGATCCTCTTGCGGGTCTCAGCGTCCGCACGCCAGCGGGTGAGTCGAGGAGTCGAAGAAGAACAACGGGGCGTCCAGGCCAGCTCGAATCTTCTTTTTGGCGGCGCGAACGTCCTCCTCGCTTCGCCCCTCCTTGCAGATCGAGATCGCGATCGGCCGTGAGGGGTTCCGGTTGAGGGCATCGACCAGGTGCTGATCCTGCTCGCTCAGCTCGCTGCCGAAGACGACCAAGGGAAGCTCGCACTTACCCAACTGGTCGAGCGTGTGCGAGAGGTAGTCGTTTCCCTCGATCCCCTGCAGCTTGTGCTGCGCAGAGCCCTCGGTGATCAGCAGCGGCCGGACCTGCTCGTCGCCGTCCAGCGGCTTGCCGAACTGGTCGAGCAGCGTCTCGAGGTTCCCGCTCACGAGCTTGCGGGTCACCCCCGAGCCCATCACCACGAGGTGAAGGGCCCCATGGAGAAAATAAACAGGCGTGCGGCGGGCGGGTATGTCGCAGCTCGCTGGATCGAACGAGTGCTTCTCGCTCCAAAAGCAGTCGCATAGATCCTTGTATTCAACCGCCTGCATCGACCAGTAGACGATCAGGTCATAGCTGGTGGAGAAAACGTACTCCTGCCGCTGCAAGACTTTTCCGATCGCCTCGAGCGTGCCCTCGCTGATGCCCGAGTGCTTGACGTGGACCGCCTGGACCGCCCGACCGAGGGCCAACTGGACGCTCTTGTATCGATCGAAGTAGGGCGTTGGGTCCTGGCCGAGGGCCTCCGCCATGCGGATAGCCGAAGCAAGCTCACCCAGCACTCGCTCGAAGTTCCTGGTGCCCAAGGCCTCGAACAGGTTCCGGTCCGGAGTGGTGAGGTCGCCGGCTTTGTCGAACAGCGAGGGATAGCCGAATCCATTCCACACGCTCCTACTGAGCCCGTTCCCGAGGAGGAGAGCGGCCCAGTCATCGCGCACGGCCGTCACCTCCTCCCATTTCGCGAGACTGCCGTCGATCGGCTGGCTTTCGAGCGGCACGTTGGACTCGTGTCAGAACGGCAGTGACTGGGCGATCTTCGGCCAGACGTGGAGCGTTCTTGTCGCGCTCGCTGAGAAGCGGCTCGCTGACCTGCCACTCGATGCCGACGTCGGGGTCGTTCCAGGCGATGCCGGCCTCGGTGGCGGGGTTGTAGTAGCTGGAGACCTGGTAGGCGACGTCGGCTTCGTCGCTGAGGACGGCGAAGCCGTGGCCGAAGCCGACGGGGACGAAGAGCTGGCGGTGCTTGACGTCGTCGAGGCGGTGCGCCTCCCACTGGCCGTAGGTGGGCGAGCCGCGGCGCAGGTCGACGGCGACGTCGAGGATCTCGCCGCGGGCGCAGCGGACCAGCTTCGCCTGGCCGGGCTCGGTCTGGAAGTGGATTCCGCGCAGCGTCCCCCGTGAGGAGCGCGAGTGGTTGTGCTGGACGAACTCGACCTCGACCCCGAGCTCCGCCCAGGCCTCGCGGCTGTAGGTCTCGAGCATGAAGCCGCGCTCGTCGCCGTGGACGACCGGCTCGATCAGGACGACGCCCTCGAGCTTAGTCTCCAACCGCTCCGCCACTAACCCAGTGCCTTCCCGTACTGCTTTTCGTAGTACTAGCGGTACTCGCCGGAGCGGATCGGGCCCCACCACTCCTCGTTGTCGCGGTACCAGTTGACGGTCGCTCGAGGCCCTCGGCGAAGTGGACCTGCGCCTCCCAGCCGAGCTCCGTCTTCAGCTTCTCCGAGGAGAGCGAGTAACGGCGGTCGTGGCCGGGGCGGTCCTTGACGTACTCGATCAGCGACTCGTCGCCGCCGGTCAGCTCGATCACCCGCTTGACGACCTCGATGTTCTCGCACTCGTCGGGGCCGCCGACGTTGTAGGCCTCGCCGGCCACCCCCTTGGTCAGAACGGTATGGATGCCGCGGCAGAAGTCCTCGACGTAGAGCCAGTTGCGGACCTGTTTGCCGTCGCCGTAGACCGGCAGCGGGTCACGGTGCAGGGCGTTCAGAGTGATCAGCGGGATCAGCTTCTCCGGGTACTGGCGCGGGCCGTAGTTGTTGGAGCCGCGGACGATCGAGGCGTCGATCCCGTAGGTGTGGAAGTGGGCGGAGACGAGCAGGTCGCCGGCCGCCTTGGTCGCCGAGTAGGGCGAGGAGGGGTCGATCGGCGAGGTCTCGGTGAAGGAGCCGGACTCGATCGAGCCGTAGACCTCGTCGGTGGAGACCTGCAGGTAGCGCTCGACGCCGAGCTCGCGGGCCGCGTCGAGCAGCGTGCCGGTGCCGATCACGTGGGTGCGGGCGAAGGCGTCCTGGTCGTCGATCGAGCGGTCGACGTGGGACTCGGCGGCGAAGTTGACGACCGCGTCGGCGCCCTCCATCGCCTCGCGGACGACAACCGGATCCTCGATCGCCCCCTCGACCAGCTCCGTCCCCTCCGGCAGGTTCTCGCGCCGGCCGGCGTAGGTGAGCTTGTCGAGGACGACGACGTCGTGCTCGTCTCCGACGAGGCGGACGTAGGTGGAGCCGATGAAACCGGCGGCTCCGGTGACGAGGATCTTCATTCCGTTCCTTCCTGCGCTTTGCGTTGGGCGAGGTAGCCTGCCAGTCCGTCCTGCCAGCTGGGCAGCTGGATCGCGTGTTCGCGCTGGCTGACCAGCGCCGAGAAGACGGGACGGGGCGCCGCGGCGGCAGATTCCTCGCTGGTGATCGAGAGGACGCGGCACTCGACACTCGCCTGCTCGAAGATCTCGTTGGCGAACTCGTACCAGGAGCACTGGCCGGCGGCGGCCATGTGGTGGATGCCGTACTCGATCCCCTCGATCAGGCGGACGATCCCGTAGGCGAGATGCCAGGTGTAGGTCGGCGAGCCGATCTGGTCGCGGACGACCAGTGACCTCGCTCTGGGTCTCGGAGAGGCGCAGCATCGTCTCGACGAAGTTGCGGCCGCCGATGCCGAAGAGGCCGGCGGAGCGGACGATGAAGTGGCGCTTGTTGGCGGCCGCGATCGCCTCCTCGCCGGCGAGCTTGGTGCGACCGTAGGCCGAGAGCGGCGCCGGCTGGTCGCTCTCGACGTAGGGCGCGCCCTTGGCGCCGTCGAAAACGTAGTCGGTGGAGACGTGCAGCACCGTCGCCTTCAGCTTCGCCGCCGCGGCGGCGACGTTGCCGGCCCCGGAGCCGTTGACCGCGAAGGCGGCCTCCTCGGCATCCTCGGCGCCGTCGACGTCGGTCCAGGCGGCGCAGTTGATCACGACGTCGGGCCGCTCGAGGTCGAGCTTGCGCTCCAGCGCGCCGGCGTCGGTGACGTCGAGCTCGGCGCGGCCGTAGCCGACGACGTCGTGGCCGGCGTTGCCGGCGGCGAGCATCACGTCGCGGCCCAGCATTCCGGCGGCTCCGGTGACGAGCAACTTCACGAGGAATATAGGGGGAAAAGGAGATCTCGCACGAGCAAACAGGCTATTTAGCTAAGACGGCCACCGTATTCAGGGCCAATCAGTAGATCTCCCCTTGCATCTCAGGCAATGATACTCTTGCACTTGTGGCGTTGCAAGTAAATCCATTTCCTATTGATCAGCCGGTGATGCCCGAGGCGCGTCAGATCGGCCGTCTGACTTGCATAGAGAACCTCGAGACTAAACTGAGCTTACCCGCCCATCAGTGGCTCATCGGCGAACGGCGGATTGGGAAGACGAGTGTCGCCAAGGCAGCACTGGCGAGACTGCGAAGGAACGGCTCGGTAGCGCTCGACCTGGATCTGAGCAGGTTGGAGATCTCCACGGTGGAGGCCCTCGCCGGAGAGATCGCCCGGCAGGCGCAAGCCGCACGGGCGGGCGATGCGGCGGCGGCCGGACAGCGAGTCTTTGGCTTCTCCAAAAAGCATGCCGGGCGAGCGAAAGGGCTCAGCAAGGCATTGGAACAACTGGGGTACGGGGATGCCGCCCAAGCGCTCGCGGCAGTTTCCGCCCTGCTGGCCGAAGCCGATAACGGCACTCCCGGGCTGGACCAGGTCCTGGGGGCTCTCGCGCTCCACGCCATAGCCACCGAGCGTCGCGCCTTCCTGCTGCTCGATGAGATCCATCTTCTCGCTGCGCTCGATCGCGCGCAGGAGGGAGTTGCAAGATGGTGCCGTGAGGCTGAAAGTCCGATCGTCTTCGTCTTCGCTGGCAGCGAGGAGTCGGCCGCAGCAGCGCTACGTGAGACGAGCCAACCACTGGCCTCGATCGGCGAGGAATTCAAGTTGCCTGAAATAGCCAGGGAGGACTGGCTGCCTGGCCTACGCTCACGCTTCGAGGAAGCCAGCGTGAAGATCGAGGGGAACGAGCTGAGGACAATTCTCGACGCATCGGGATGCCATCCCCGACGGACGATGCTCGTAGCCTCCAGGGTTCGCGCATCAGCCGCGAAGGAGCCCGACGGGATCGCCTCCCCGATCATCGTCGAACTGGCGATCAAAGATGCTGAAGGAGATCGCTCATGGCGGTAATCGAAGAGATCAACCGCGCTCGCTGGAGCCTTGAATTTGCGCGGCTCGAAGAAAGCGAAAGGATCACGGAGGCCCTCCAGCAGAGTCGAGTCGTCGGTCTACTGGGCGAGGGGGAAGTCGGCAAGACCGAGACCATCCGGGCGGCGCTCGGTCCCTCGCTGCCGGAAAACCCCATCATCCGCATGGATCTCTCTGGAGCTGCGAGTGAGTCCCATCTCGCGTTTCGGGCCGCTCGGCAGCTGGTTGGGGCCGAGCTCGGAGTGGAGTTCTCGACTCTGAAGGTCGGGGCGCTTGTTCCGGCGAGCCTGGAACGCAAAAGGGTCGAGTTGGCCGAACTGCTCGGGACTAACGGACTCGAAGAGGCACTACGGGATTGGCCCTCAGGGTCTTTCGGACTAGTAGAAGCACTGAAGGGAATCGAACGGTTCGTGCGCCGCCGGGACACGATTGTCTGGATCGATCATCTGGAGGCCCCGAGCTTGACTCCCCGCCATCCCCTTGACTTGGACAAGTTTCTATGGGGGCTACGGGAGATGGTCCAAAACAGAGGTCGCCTCAGCGTGGTGCTGTCCGGTCGGGTGGCGATCGCGGGACACATGCTCAGTCAGGAAGCGGCGTTTCATCAACAGGGACACTGGCTTTCGCTCGACAATCCCCCCGGAGACGTCTGGGAAGCAGTTGCCACCTCGCTCAAGATCCCCCAAGGTCTCGTTGCTGAGCTGGTGGCCCTTACCGGCGGCCATCCAGAAACGATGCTCGTCGCCATGGCAAATTTCTCCCGGGGCACCGGAAAGAACGCTGATGAGCTGCTTGGCGATCTGGCCTCTACTTCCGCCAGCCTCGCCGGCAGGGCGTTTCAGCACGCATGCACGCTGCACCGACTTGGCGGGAAAATATTGGAGCAGGTTGCCCTGGGACGCGGCCCCTATGCCACGGCACAGCGTGGAGATTCCGCCCCTCAAGAGATCCGAAAGGTCCTCGGACGCCTCCAACTGGCCGGGCTCATTCGCCATGACAGCGGCTGGTCGATCGTGAATCCACTTCTAGGAATTCTTCTCCGTCGCGAGGTGTCCAACGCATCCGCACCCGACTGGGACTGGGAACTGGACGAATCGGATCTCGAAGACGAGATCTAGACGAGTTTGATCTCGGATTTGTCGCCGACCAGGAGGCGCAGGGTCTTGGGCATTCCCTCGCTGCGGGTCAGCTTCACTTCCTTGCCGAGCAGGCTCGCCTCCATCCTCGTGCCGAGGTCCTCGACCACCGAGCCGGAGAGGACGATCGAGTTCTCGACTTCGGAGCGGCGCACGTGGACGCCGTCGCCGATCGAGGTGTAGGGGCCGATGTAGGCGTCCTCGACGTGTGCACCGGGGCCGATCACCGCGGGGCCGCGGACGACCGAGCGCTCGAGCTTCGCGCCGGCTCCAATCACCACCCGTCCCTCGATCTTCGAGTCCTCGTCGACCTCGCCAACGATCGCGGTGGTCAACTCCTCGAGGACGAGGCGGTTGGCCTCGAGCATGTCGGCGAGCTGGCCGGTGTCCTTCCACCAACCGCGCACCACCTCGGAGCGGACCGCCCGGTCGTCGTCGATCAGTTTCTGGATCGCCTCGGTGATCTCCAGCTCGCCGCGCCAGGACGGCTCCAGCGAGCGGGCGGCGTCGAAGATCGCCGGCTGGAAGAGGTAGACGCCGACCAGAGCCAGGTTCGAGGGCGGGTCTTTCGGCTTCTCGATCAGCCGCACTATCCGCTCCCCGTCGAGCTCGGCGACCCCGTAGGACTGCGGGTCGTCGACCGGGGTGAGCAGGATCAGCGCCTCGGGTGCGTGCTCCTCGAAGGTCGCGACCAGGCCGCGGAGGCCGTCGCGGAGGAGGTTGTCGCCGAGGTACATGACGAAGGGCGAGCCGCCGATGAACTCCTCGGCGGTGAGGACGGCGTGGGCCAGGCCGGCGGGCTTGTCCTGGACGATGTAGGTGATCCGGGCGCCGAACTGCGAGCCGTCGCCGGCGGCTTCGCGGATCTCGTCCCCGGTCTCGGGGGCGATGATGATCCCGATCTCCTCGACGCCGGCGTCGACCAGCGCCTCGATCCCGTAGAAGAGCACGGGCTTGTTGGCGACAGGCACGAGCTGCTTCGCCGAGGTGTGGGTGATGGGGCGCAGGCGGGTGCCCGCACCACCGGAGAGAATCAATCCCTTCAAGGGCTCCATGCGAGGCTGCAACCCTACTGGCCGGGCTGAAGAGCGGTGGTATCGCAATGGCGCCTGCAAGCTGGACTCGATCCGGCGGATCAGCGACGATGGCCGCATGAGCAAGGTGGACGAGCGAGCCTTCGTGCCTGAGATCGACAACGAGGCCCTGCGACGTTTGAGCGAGGCGCTCGACGAGGAGGGCGTCGTCGCGGGGATGCTGATCGGCTCGCAGGCGCGAGGCGAAGCCGGACCGCTCTCCGACGTGGACATCGCGGTGTGGCATGAGCCCGACATGGAGCCGAAACGGCGCCGGGATCTCGAATCCTCGCTGATGCTCGCCGCGCAAGATGCCCTCGGCACCAGCGAGGCCTACGTCGTCATGCTCAACCATGCCCCCCCATTGCTGCAGCACCGCGCGATCCGCGACGCGGTTCGGCTGGTCGAGCGCGACCGCGATCAGCGGGTCAGGTTCGAGACGCAGGCAATCCTCGATTACCTCGATACCGCGCCTCTGCGCCTGGCTCTGAAAGAGGGCTTGAGAAAACGCATCAGGGAGGACCGCTTTGGTCGACGATGAGCGGGCAGGCGCTCGCCTCAGGCGCTTGGAGAAGCTCGTCGAGGATCTCGAGGCAATCGAGGAGAAGGGCAGCGAGTCTTACCTGGCCGATCCCGGTCTGCGGGCGATGACCGAACGCTGGCTGGAGTTGGCCATTCAGATCTGCATTGACCTCGGCACCCAGGTGTTGGCGGAACGATCGGGGCCAACCCCCTCGAAATACTCGGAGGTCTTCGAAATCTTCGGGCGTGAGGAGCTCCTCGATGGGGAGCTTGCCGACCGTTTGGCCGAGGCGGCCAGACAGCGGAACCTGCTCGTCCACCTCTATCTGGACATCGATGACAAGAAGGTCTTCGATTCCCTCTCCCATCTCGACGATCTGCGTAGGTTCGCGGCCTTCGTCGAGAAACAACTCGACTGAGACCCGCGGTCTACATCCCAAACTTCAACGGCGCCGCCCACCTGGGCCGGGCGCTGCGCGGCCTGGCCGCGCAAACGATCCCTGTCGACGTCGTCATCGCCGACAACGGCTCCGAGGACGACTCGCTGGAGCTGGCCCGCCGCGAGCTGCCCGCGGTGCGGATCATCGAGATCGGCCGCAACATCGGCTTCGGCCCGGCGCTCAACCGCGCCGTCGCCGAGCACCGCGCCGACCCGCTGATCCTGCTCAACAACGACACCGACCCCGAGCCGCGCTTCGTAGAGGCGCTGCTCGATGAGCTCGGCGAGGGAGTCGACTCGGTTGCCGGCGTCCTTCTGCAGGAACGGGCGCCGGGGCTGATCGACTTGGCCGGGGTCGTCGCCGACTCGACCCTGATGGGCTTCGACTACCTGCATGGGGAGCCGGCTGCCGCCGCGGCCGCGGCGGCCGGTCCTCTTGGGCCGACCGGCGGCGCCGCGCTGTATCGCCGGGAGGCGTTCGAGGCGGTTGGCGGCTTCGACGAGCGGATCTTCCTCTACTACGAGGACCTCGACCTGGCGCTGCGCCTGGCAGCTGCGGGCGGCCGCTGCCGCCTGGCGCCAGAGGCACGGGCGCTGCACGCCTACTCGGCCAGCCTCGGCGCCGCCAACGCCGCCAAGTACGCCCGCACCGGCTGGAGCCGCGGCTACATGCTGCGCCGCTACGGAGTGATGCGCCACCCGGGCCCAGCGCTGCGCGCCCTCGCCTGCGAGGGGGCGATCTGCACCGGACAGCTGCTCAGGGACCGCACGGTGGCGGGATTCTCGGGGCGGCTGCGCGGCTGGCGCGACGGCGCGGGCGAGCACCGCGACGCCGACGGTGCGCCGTTGCTCGATCTCAGCGCCCGCGAGGCGCTGGCGCTGCGCCGCCGCCGGCGCGGCTGAGCGGCGGCCAGGCTCAGCCCTTGCGCAGACGGCCGCGGAGCCGACGCGCCAGCCCCAGCCAGCCCGAACTGAGGCGGGCGATCTCCGCCGCAATCTCCCGGTTCTGCAGTTCGAGGCCCTCGCGGTGGCCCTGTACCTCGGCCAGCTGGGCCCGGGTCTCCTCGATCTCAGCGGTGAGGGTGTCACGCTGGCCGCGCAACTTCGCGATCTCGCGGGATGCCGGCAGCGATGCCCGACGAGGGGAGCCGGCTCGCCCGAGAGTCAGGCTGCGCAACTCGGCGGCGAGCTCCTCGTTGACTCGCTGCAAAGCGGCGATCCGGGGGTCCACGTCCGATTTCGGCTCGGTCGCGCTCACGCCTCGTCGCTCCAGCGGTGCCGCCGCAACCGCCGCCGCGTCAGAGCTTCGTCCCAGCTCTGCCGGTGGATGGCGTCTTCGTGGCTTCTCAGCAGGGACTCCGCGCGAACTCGGTACCGGGCCAGGAACTCGGGGATGACCGTACCGTAGCGGCCGTCATCGCGGAGGGTGCGGTAGAGCTCCCAGTCGGACTGCAGGCCGGAGCCGGGCTCATAGCGATAGCCGAGCTCGGTGAAGATCCGCCGCGGCAATACCGCGAGGGCGTCGCCGTCCCAGTTGAGCGCCTCCTCGCTGGAGACTCGGTTGCCCAGCGCCGCATACCCGTGAGGATCGAACATCGGCACGCCGTCGGCGTCGATCATCTGCAGCCAGCAGGTCACGTAGGCGAGGTCCGGCTCGGCGGCGAGGACCGCGATCGCCCGCTCGACGAAGGTCGGCTCGAGGACGTTGTCGGCATCGAGCATCACCACGTACTCGCCGCGGGCGAGGCAGGCGCCGAGGTTGCGCGCCGAGGGCTCGCCGCTGTTGCGCTGGGTGAGGACCTTGACCCGGTCGCTGCCGCTCGCGAGCCGGTCGAGCACCTCGTCGGCGGCCTCGAACGAGCCGTCGTTGACGATCAGCACGTCGAGGTCCTCATGGGTCTGGGCGAGCAGCGAGCGGACCGCCTCCTCGACGTCCTCGGAGGAGCGGTGGTAGGGGACGATCGCCGTCGCGCTCGCGCTTGCGGCTGGCCGCAAGCCGAGGCCGCCGGCGGCGGCGCGGGGCACGATCTGGCGCTCGTACCCGGCGAGGACCTCGTCCGGATCGCAGAGGCTCAGGCACCGCTGGTAGGGAGCGCCGGAGGCCCGCACCCGCTCGACCTCCTCGCGGTCCGCGAGCAGGCGATCCAGGGCGCGGCGGATCGGCTCACTTCCGACCCCGTCGGTACGCCAGCCGGTGACCCCCGGCTCGACGATCTCCGTGAACCCTCCGACCGGCGTCGCGAGGATCGGCATGCCGGCGCGCATCGCCTCGAGCGCGACGTTCCCCCAGACCTCGAACCTCGACGGCGTCACCAAGAGGTCGTGCTCAGCCCAGCGTGTCTGGAGCTCGATCTGCGGCACCGCGTCCTCGATCCGGATCCGCGGATCCCCCGCGCACATCGCGTCGATCGTCGCCTTCACCGACTGCCCCAGCGGCGCAGTCGGCGTGTCGGCGCCGATCATCGTCAGGCGCCAGTCGTCCGATTCGAGGCCGAGGCAGGCCTCGACCAGATCGAGCGCCCCCTTGAGCTGCTGCAGGCGACCGACGAAGAGGATCTTCAAGGGCTCGCCGGGGTTGCGGCGCTCAGCCGGCGGCGGCGACTGCGGCATCGTCAGCGGCCGCTTGAGGACGACGTCCTCGGGCAGGGCTACGTCGCCGTAGTACTCGCGGTAGATGCGCAGAATGTCTCCGCCGGAGGAGAGCATCAGGTCGGCGAGTCGCAGCTGCTCCCGCTCCATGTCGCTGATCAGCTGCGTCCCGGGCCGCTCGGAGATCCCGTCGTGGAGGGCGAGCAGCTCCATCGTCGAGCAGACCTGCACCGCCATCAGCGTGTCGCGCAGCAGTGGGTGGCCGGCGCGCCGGGCCTGCATCGCGACCAGGCCGGGTGCGAGGTAGTCGGACGCCTCGAGATAGTCGGGGCCGCCGTCGGCGTAGAGGCTCTCGATCGTGGCCAGCACGGCGGCCGAGCGGCGGTGGTGGTCGTCGGCGAAGGCGGTTGCGGCTAGCTCCGGGCTCAGCTCGGCCGCCACCTCGCGGACGCCCGGGCTAGAGACCGGCTGACGCCCTTGGAAGTCGCCGCTGTGGATCAGCGTCACCTCGTGCCGCTCGGCGAGCAGGCCGGCCAGCCGCCGAAACAGGTGACCGAGGCCACCCCAGGGGCTGTGCTCGGAGGACACGAGGCAGACCTTCACGAGGCCTCCCCGACGCCGAGCCAGCGGCGAGTTCGGCTGAGGTCGCCCTCGGCCGCAAGCTGGCGGCGCTCGCGCAGCAGCGCCGGTAGCCAGCGCAGCGCCGCCAGCTTGCCGCGCAGGGTGGCCAGAAGCGGCGCTGCCGCGCGGCCCGCAACAGCGAGCCGGCCTCGACGGCGGCGATGCGGGGGGCAGCGGCTGGGGGCATGAATTTGACCTGGGTGGCGAGGCGGTTGCGGGCGACGAGGCGGGCATTCTCGGCGCCTGGGCGGCGGAAGCCCCTCATCCAGGAGGCGTTGCCGACGTGCCAGACGACGGCCTCGGGGACGTAGGCGAAGCGCCAGCCGGCGATCCGCGCCCGCACGTTGAGGTCGACGTCCTCGTAGAAGGCGAAGTAGCGCTCGTCGTAACCGCCGAGCTGCTCGAACAGCTCACGCCGCAGCAGGCAGGCGGCGCCGCAGACGCCGAAGATCTCGCGGGCGGCGGCGCTGCGGGAGTCCTGAGCCTCCCCCGCCCCTTCCTCGAAGGCGCGGCCGTCGGCACTCAACGCCATCCCGCGGCTGTAGAGGCGGGCGCTCTCGGCGTCGCCCACAACCCCCGCTTCGAGCTGAAGGATCCGCGGCTGTACGCCGCCCAGCCCGGAGTCGGCGGCAAGCGTCGCAGCCAACCGTTCGACGCAGCCCGGCTCGAGCGCCGTGTCGGCGTTCAGCGCCAGCACCATCGGCGCCTTGGTGCGAGCGGCACCGAGGTTGGCGGCGGCGGCGAAGCCGACGTTCTCGGGCAGCGGAACGTGCGGCACACCGCGCTCGCGCAGCAACTCGAGGCTGCCGTCGCGGGAGCCGTTGTCCACGACCATCAGCTCCAATCCGTCCCCCTGGTCGGCGAGGGAATCGAGGCAGCGCGGCAGCAGCGCGGCCGAGTTCCAGCTCGGGATCACCACAGCCACGGTCGCCTCGCTCGCCACAGGGCCGCAAGCCTAGTTGTCGAGCCCACCTGGACCGCCGATATCGTCCGCCGCCGATGCCGGCGCGCTTGAGATCCAGGTTGACGGCGCTGCGGCAGCCGCTCCGGCGCGACCTCTTCCCGGCGCCGCCCGCAGCCCGCCGTCGCACGGGCCGCAGCAAGCTGGCGCTGCTCGCCGTCTCCACCCTGATCCTCGGGGTCGTTCTGCAGCTGACCCGCCTCGGCCTCGGGAACGCGCTCGAATCCCTCTGGGCCGAGGACGGCTCGATCCTGCTCCAGGGAGCGTTCGAACACAGCTTCCTCGACGCCCTGCTCACCCCCTACGCCGGTTACCTGATCCTGGTCCCGCGGCTGATCGGCGAGATCGGCTCCGCAGTGCCGCTGCGCGACGCCGCCGCGGCGATGGTCATCGCCTCTGCCCTGGTCGCCGCCCTCAGCGGTCTCGTCGTCTGGTTCGCCGCCGCCGGGCACATCCGCAACCCCTACCTGCGCGGCACCCTCGTCGCCCTCACCGTGCTCTCGCCAGTCGCCTCGCTGGAGTCGATCGGCGCCGGTTCCTACGTCCTCTGGTACATGCTCTTCGCCAGCTTCTGGGTGCTGCTGTGGACGCCGCGGACCGCCGCCGGGGCAGCGCTCGGCGGCCTCTTCGTCCTCGCCACCGGGCTCAGCACCCCGGGGATGTGGTTCTTCGCCCCGCTGGCGGCGCTGCGCCTGCTCGCCGCCTCGGACCGCCGCGACGGGGCGATCCTCGCCGGCTACGCGATCGGGACGGCGGTCCAGGTCCCGGTCCTGGCGAGCAACGGCGAGAACGCGGTCGACCCGCAGTGGACCAACGACATCTGGACCAGCTACCTGCAGCGCGTCCTCGACGGCGGCATTTTCGGCGAACGGCTCGGCGGGCTCGCCTGGGAGCAGCTCGGCTGGGCCCTGCTGGCCGCTCTGCTCGCTGCCGCCCTCGCCGCGCTCGCCTGGGTCGCTTGGCGCTCCTCGCTCCAGGTCCGCGCCTTCACCGCGGTCGCGGTCGGGACCTCGCTGCTGATGTTCGTCGCCTCCGTCTACCAGCGCGCGGTCGGTGCCCAGGTGATGTGGCCGCCCGACGTCTACTTCGGCAACGCAGGGCGCTACGCCATCGTCCCGGCACTGCTGCTGGCGAGCGCCGCCCTGGTCGCGATCGACCGCTGGCCACGCCCGCTGCCTGGGCCGCGTCAGCTCCCCTGGGCGGGGCTCCTCGCGGTGGCCGTCGCCGCGGTGGCGATCGTCAGCTCCTTCCACGTCGCCGACCGGACCGTCCGCGGCACGCCCCACTGGTCCGAAGCGATCGACGCCGCCGTCGCCGATTGCCGCCGCGAGGGCAACGAAACCGCGCCGGTGAACACCTCGCCGCCCGGCTATGCCCTCTTCCTCAACTGCGAGACCCTCTCCGACGCCGGTCGCTAGCGGTAGCGTTCCCCTCTTCCCGGGTTACAGCCCTGAGGCAATCGCGCCGACGCCCATGCACTCCGACCCTCTGACTGCATACCCAGCCGCCCCCATCCGGACCCCGGCTCCCGCCGCGGGGGCTCCCTTGGCGATCCAAGTCGAGGACCTGCGCAAGAGCTTCCGCATTCCGACGAACCGCGTCGACTCGCTCAAAGAGCGTGTCGTCCACCCCTTCTCCGGCCGCGACTTCCGCGACCTGCGGGCGCTGCGCGGGATCTCCTTCGATATCCGCCAGGGGGAGTTTTTCGGCATCGTCGGCCGCAACGGCTCCGGCAAGAGCACGCTGCTGAAGCTGCTGGCGAGCATCTACCGTGCCGACGCCGGCACGATCCGGATCGCCGGCCGGCTGGCGCCCTTCATCGAGCTCGGGGTCGGCTTCAACGTCGACCTCACGGCGCGCGAAAACGTGGTCCTCAACGGGGTGATGATGGGGCTCACCCCGCGTCAGATGCGCCGCCGCCTGGACGCGATCATCGAGTTCGCCGAGCTCGAGGAATTCGCCGACCTGAAGCTGAAGAACTACTCCTCGGGGATGCTGGTGCGGCTCGCCTTCGCGGTGATGATGGAGGCCGACGCCGACGTGCTGCTGATCGACGAGGTGCTGGCGGTCGGCGACGCCGCCTTCCAGCAGAAGTGCGCCGACGCCTTCCACCAGATGAAAGGCGAAGGCAAGACGATCGTCCTCGTCACCCACGAGATGGCGACGGTCGAGGACTACTGCCACCGAGCGATGCTGATCGCCGACGGCGAGATCCAGCACCTCGGCGACCCCGGCGAGATCGGGCGCGAGTACCTGCGGCTGAACTTCGAGGGTGGCGGAGAGGAGGAGGGTCCGAGCGAGGGAGAGGAGGTGCGCCTGGTCGAGGCGCACCTCGAGGGCGCCGACGGCCAGCCGACCGCCAACGTCGAGCACGGCGTGGAGATCCGGCTGCGGCTCGAGCTCGAGGTCAAGCGCGACCTGCCGGGCGTCGACGTCGGCTTCCTCGTCGCCAATGCCGACGGGCTCGGCGTCTTCAACTTCGGCATCCCGGTAGGCGAGCGCGAGGGGGGGCGAGAGCTGAGCGCGGGCCAGCGGGTCGTCGTCACCGCCGCTCTCGACAACCAGCTCGCCGCCGGCCGCTACTTCGTCCACTGCGGCATCAACCGTGCCTACGAGGGCGGGATCGCGCTCTACGTGCCCAGTGCGATCGACTTCGTCGTCTTCGGCGGACCGCAGACCCGCGGCGTCGTCTACCCCGAGCTGAAGATCAACGCCGCGATCGAGAGCAGCGGGCGATGAGCGCCCGAGCCTCCACCCCGGCCCCGCTGCGCGAGGTGCGCGGCCCGTCCGCCCTCGGCGGCGGCTCGCGCCGCTTCTTCGACCTGCTCTGGCTGATGTCGGTGACCGAGTTCAAGCGCGTCTACTTCGGCACCGTGCTCGGCTACGTCTGGTCGTTGGTGCGGCCCCTGGCGCTGTTCGGCGTGCTCCTCTTCGTCTTCACCAAGGTCTTCAAAATCGGCAGCGAAACGGCCGAGCACTATCCGGTGCTGCTGCTGACCGGGATCGTCCTCTTCACCTTCTTCCAGGAAGCGACCACCAACGGGGTTACCTCGGTGGTCGCCCAGGAGGGGGTCGTCCGCAAGACCCAGTTCCCGCGCCTGGTGATCCCGCTGGCGACGGTGGTGACCGGCGCCTTCAACTTCGGGCTCAACCTCGTCATCGTCCTCGCCTTCGTCCTCGCCTTCGGCGTCACCCCGGCCTGGACCTGGCTGCTCTTCCCCCTCGTCGTCGCGGTCCTCTTCGCCTTCACCGCGGCGTTCAGCATGCTGCTCTCGGTCCTCTACGTCCGCTTCCGCGACGTCGCGATCATCTGGATGGTCTTCGCCCAGGCTCTCTTCTACGCGACCCCGGTTCTCTATCCGGTCGAAGCCTTCGAAGACGAGACCTACGAACACCTGCTGATGATCAACCCCCTGGCGGTGATCTTCGAGCAGGCCCGCGTCTGGGTCCTCGAACCTCACGCCCCGACCGCGGTCGAGGCCGCGGGCGGCTGGCTCGGCCTGCTGCCGGCGGCGGCGATCTTCGCCGGCGTCCTCGCGACCGGCGCCTGGACCTTCAGCCGCCAGGCCCCGCGTATTGCCGAGGATCTCTAGCCACCCGGACCCTACTGCATCATGATGCAATAATGCATTTATGGCGAAAGCACGAACCACTGTCTCGCTCGATGAGGACGTTTTCCGGGCTGTCAAGATCAAGGCGGCACGGACGGGCAAGCGCGATTCCGAGGTCATCGAGGAGTCGTTGCGCCGTGATCTCGGCCTCGACGACCTAGCCGACATCTGGGCCAAGGTCACGCCGGCTGGAGAAGCCCCGGGCCTGAAGCTCGCCGCGGATGAGCTGCTCGCGGTGCGCAGGGAGAGGCATGGCGCGGGCGGTACTTGACCCCGGCGTCCTCGTCTCCGCTCTGATCACGCCAACGGGCGCCCCGGCCAAACTGCTCCTCGCCGCGCGCGAGGGCAGCTTCGACCTGATCGCCTCCCCACTGCTCCTCGAGGAGTTGGCGGCCGTCCTGAAGCGGGAGAAGTTTCGTCGCTACGCCGACCTCGCCGTAGTCGCCGCCTACCTAGCCCTCATCCGCCGCGAGGCCCAGCTGGCACCCGACCCCGACGGGCCGCCGCCGATCCGCTGCGCAGACTCGAATGACGATTATTTGATTGCCTTGGCACACAGCCAGAACGCAGCACTCATCTCCGGCGATCGCGACCTGCTGGAGCTTGCCGGAAAGATCCCCGTATTCACACCTGCTGAGTTCCTGGCGGAGTGAACGGCACTTAGTCGAAATGCCAGGGATGTCTATCGTCGCGCTTCGAGATGTCTGACATTCAGGTGCTCGATCGAATCTCGAACCTGGAGCGCCTGACGATGCTCAGCGTCTGGACGGCGGCGGCCATGGCCTGCCTTCTTGGCGTCATCGACCCACCCAGCGCCAACCTCACTCCCGGCCCCGGGCGCGAACTGCTGGACCTGATCCGGGTCTTCGCCACCACCGCCCTGGCGATCACGCTGCTGCTCGGGCCGGGCCTGCTCTGGCGCGCGAGGGGGCGACCGCTGCGCCTCGCCTTTCTGCCGCTGCCCGGCCTGGCGCTCCTCGCCCTCACCGCCGCGGTCGCCTGGCCGGCGGCCGGAACGGTCGAACCGCGGCTCGCCTGCTTCGTCATCCTGGGTCCGGTCCTCGTCCTGATGCTGGGGGCGCTGGTCCGGCTCGGGCCCGACGAGGATCTGCTCGATCGCGAGGAGCGGCGAGTTCTCCTGGTCGTCTCCCTGGCCCTGGGCGTGGCGATCGGCCGCTCGCTCTGGTCGCTGGGTCCGGAGGGGGAGCTGTTCGAAGGATCGATCTCCCACACGATCGTCCCCGAGGGCCGACCGGACAGCCGCATCAGCTACTTCATCCCGCAGCTGGTCAACACCGGCAGCGATCCCTACAGCGCTGGATCCAACGCGCTCTTCGCCCCCTACAACTTCTCCAGCCGCGGGCCCCTGCCCGGACTGGCGACCACGCCGATCGTGCTGATGAGCGGCGGCAGCCCCGAACTGGCTCCGCCCGAACAACCCTGGCAACCCTTTGACCCCCAGGGCTTCATGGCCTTCCGGCTGGCGATGGTGACCTTCAGCTGCACCGTCCTGCTCTCGCTCTGGGATCTCGTCCGCACGCTCGGTGGCAGGCGGGCGGCCCGGTTCGCCGTCCTGCTGGGGATCGGCACTCCTTTCCTCTTCGCCGACCTCTGGTTCACCTGGCCGAAACTCCTGGCGGCGTCATTCGTCCTGCTCGGCGCGATCCTCCTCTTCGAGCGAAGACCGTTCCGCGGCGGCCTCTCGGTCGGGGTCGGCTACCTGATGCACCCCAGCGCCCTGATCGGGCTGGCGGCGCTGGTGCCGCTGGCTCTCTGGCCGCTGACGGGGGCTAACTGGCGCCGCCCCCGACTGCTGCCGGCGGTCCTGGTCGTCCTCGGCGCCGGCGTCTTCCTCCTCTTCTGGAGGCTGGCCAACGGCGATCACTACCTGCAGGAATCGTTCTTCGAATACGTCTACATGGCCTACCCGAACGCGCACCCGCCCCTGGGCGACTGGCTCTGGTTCCGGGCGAACTCCCTCGCCGACACCTACGTGCCGCTCTACCTGCCGGTCTTCCAGGGGGACGACATCTCGATCAACGCCTTCGGCGGTGGCTCGCCCGGGGTGGTCCACTTCTTCTTCCAGCCCTGGACCAGCCTCCCGTTCGCCTTCGCGATCGTCTTCCTGCCGATGCTGCTGTCGAGCCTGTGGAAGGCGCTCCGTCGCTGGGCCTGGCCGGTCACCGCGGCGATCCTGATCCCCGCCGTGGCCTTCACCGTCTACTGGGGCGCCTCGCGCAGCGGGATGCTGCGCGAGGGGATGCAGTCCTGGGTGCTGGCGGTCCTGGCCGTGGTCGCCCTGCAGCAGGCGGCCGCCGGCTTCCCCTGGGTGCGCTCGAAGCTCTGCCGGACGATTCTCTCGCTGCGCGGGCTCGAGGTTCTCGCCCTCGCCTTGGGCGCCACCGTCGGTACCAGGGGCCTATCGGTGCTGAGGGGCGGCTTCGCGCTGGTCGACGCCGCCGCGATCGCCGTCGTCCTCGCCTGCTCGCTGGCGATCGTCGCCCTGGTCTGGATCGAAACCGGGCGACTCGGGCGCGCCGTGCGCCTTGAAGACGACGGCTCCGAACCCGGCCAGCGAGAGAGCGGCTAGGAGCGCGGCCCAGAGCGAGAAGGAGGTCTCCACCGGCGGCGGTGGCGGTTCGAGGTAGGGGACGTAGAAGGCCAGCATCACCGTCGCTGCCAGGGCCGCGTAGTAGATCGCGAAGCGGGGGAAGACCGCGCGCAGGCCGGCGACGCAGCCGGCGAATGCGAGGATCGGCAGCAGGTAGCTGCAGACGTGCAGGACGGTGCGCGATGCGAGGTCGCCGAAGGCCAGCAGGCCCCAGCCGATCAGCCCGATGCCGACCGCCGCGAAGCAGGTGAGCGCGAAGGACCAGTCCTCCGGGCTGCCGCGGGCGCGGCGGCGCCCGGCGAGCATCGCGAAGGGGGCGAGCAGGAGCAGGCCGAGCGCCGGGAGGAAGTTGAAGAAGAGGATCAGCCGCACTTCCCGGACCATCCCCTCGAGATCACCCGAGCCGAGGGCGTCGTCGGCCCGCTGGACCGCTTCCCAGGCCGGGCCGCCGCCGAGCATCGTGACGAAGTTCTGGCCCTTGTTGTGGATCGCGCCGCCGATCCCGACCTCGCGATAGGAGTCGACGATCGTCTCGACGGTGCCGCGATCGTCGATTTCCGACACCCCGGCCAACGACCACTTCAGCAGCCGGTTGCCGGGTGGCTCGCCGTACTTCTGGTAGGCCGACCAGGGCGCCATCACGGCGATCACGACCAGGGCCGCGACCCCGAGCCAGCGCCAGCTGGGCAGCCCACGCCAGGCGGCGACGAGAGCGAGGGGGATCACGCCGAAGACGCTGGAACCGTGGCCCATCAGCGCCACCCCGAGCAGGGCGCCGACCAGGACGGCCGCCCAGATGCTGCGCCGCAGCTCCTGCCAGAGCGGGGTGATCGTCAGCGCCGCGGCCGCCAGCAGCATCGCCGCCGGCAGCAGCTTCGGCCAGACGAAGAAGCCGTTGAGGAGGGCGAGGTCGCTGAGCAGGACGGTGCCCATCACCAGACCACGGGTGACCCGCCGCACCCGCGCCGCCAGCAGCAGCGCCCAGAGGCCGACGATCCACAGCTGCTGCAGGACCACGGCCCCCACCTGATAGTTCGCTTCCTCGTCGAAGACTTCGAACGGTTTCTGCCCGAGCAGGTAGCCGACCTGCAGCGGCGGGCGGTCGCTGGCCAGCCAGTCGGGCGGGAAGAGCGGGTGGCCGCTGTGGCCGTATTCGTAGAAGAATTCGACCAGGTAGGCGGGCAGCAGGTTGTCAGCCGGCAGCGGTCCGGAGAACCGCGCGGCGGCGACTTTGATCGAGTCGTCCGAGCCGCCGTAGAGGAAGCCGAAAAAGACGAGGAAGGCGCTGCCGAGCGCCCACAGCCCCAGCGGCGTCGCCAGCTGCCGCAGCAGGCCCCGCTCGATCCGACCGCCGTGGAGGCACCCGACCACCAGGGCGATCGAGCCGAAGAGGGTCAGATAGGAGACCGTTTCCCCCAGGGTGCGGTCGCCGTAATAGGCCCAGAACGCGAGCATCGCGAGAACTCCCGTGGCCGCCATCGCCGTCGCGAGCAGGACCGGCACGCTCCTCACCCCGAGCCGCGCGGCCAGCAGCGCCGCGGCGGCGCCCGGCAGAGCCGTCAGGGCGAGGTGGAGGACAAGGGTGAGGAGGAGCTCGGGATTGGTCATGCGGCCTGGTCCCCGGCAGCCGCCTCAGTCCCAGCGGGTTCTGTGCGAGCAGCTACGGGAAGGGTTCGAACCGCCAGGAACATCGTCCAGGAAGCATCGATCGCGGCTGCGATCAAAATTAGGTCCCGGACCACCGCCCGCCCGGGCGAAATTCCAAGCGAGTTGCTGAGCAGCATCGCGACCAGAACCAGAATGGCGGGGCGGGCAATCCGGGTGGCGCGGGCACAGAGGACCACCGCCGCGAGGCCAATCATCCAGACCATGAACTGGGGACTGAGAACGCGGCTGGTCACCAGGAACAGAAGCACCACGGTGAAGACGAAGTCGCGGGCCAGCACCTCGTCGGCGAGGTCTTTTCTCCCGCCGCGGATCGCTCGATCGCGCATCCACCACCACCAGGCCGCGGCGAGGAGGACGAGAACCGCCGCGAGACCGAGCAGCGTGGAAACCGCGTCGCCGGTCGATCCGGCGATCTCACTGGTTCCGTACCGCTGTGCCTCCGGGAGCGGCTCGCCGGTGATCACCTGGCGTAGCTGCCACGGCGCTGCCGCCACGGCTTCGATCTGTAAACCGCGATCGTTCTGGTTCGTGAAGAAGCCACTCTGGTCTCCGAAGGCGATCCAGGCGAGCGCGAAGACGGCGATGGCCGTCGCGCCCGCAACGATCGTGGAGCGAAGCAAACGCCGCCGGTCCCACTCACCGAAGAGGACGAAGGCCGGCCAGACCTTGACCGTGGCACCAAGCCCGGCCAACGCCCCGAACCACGTCGGGCGGCGATGGATGACCACCAACGCCGCAACCGCGATCACCGTCGGCACGATGTCGAACCGCAGCAGCGGCATCGCCCCGAGCAGCGGCATTCCCAACAGCCAGACCCAAACACCCGCGTCGCGGCGCTCGCGATCGGCCAGTAGCATCACCAGCAGGAACCCGATCAGGTCGAAGACCAGCATCAGGATCACGAAGGTGAGCTTGAAGTCGAGCGGGCCCAGCCGAGGGATCAGGAAAAGGAAAGCTGACCCCGGCGGATACTGCCAGGTTTCTTCGCTCGGAAGCACGTGTTCCCCGGCGATCGTGTTGGACCAGGACTCGTAGGATTTGACGTCCTCGTATTCGACGCCGTTGACGTGATCCCAGAGTCCGATCTGAGCGAGCATGTAGCCACGGGTGACGATCCAGGCGAGGATCCAGACCGGGAGCTTGAGGTGGGCTGGGAGACTCATCTAGGCCGAGTCCGCCGCCACATCTCCACCATGTTCCGCAGGGGCAAGCTCAGACCGCGGCCGGACAACGAAGTAAAGGGTCACAGAGGCATCGATCGCGGCGATCAACAGGGCCGCGTTCCGCATCACCAGGTTCAGCGACGACTGATAAAGCCCGGCGGTGAGGAGGATGGCGACGACAACGATCCATGCCGGCCTCGCCAGGCGGGTGCGGCCGGCGGTGAGGACCACGCCCGCCATTCCCACCATCCAAATCATGTACTGCGGACTGAGCACGCGACTCGTGACCATGAACAGCAGCACCACGGTGAAGACGAAGTCGCGGGCAAGTACCTCGTCCGCGAGGTCTTTCCTCCCGCTGCGGATCGCGCGATCGCGCATCCACCACCACCAGGCCGCGGCGAGCAGGACGAGAACCGCCGCGACGTCCAGGGCTTTCGCGACTGGATCCGCGGCGGGGAGGTCGACCTCGTTGGTCCCGAACCGCTGTGCGACTGGCGTCGGCGTGCCGTCGATGACATGACGCAGCTCCCAGGGGGAGGTCGCGACTGCCTCGAGCTGGAGGCCGCGGTCCTTTTGGTGTTCGATGAAGCCTTTCTGGCCATCGAATAGGACCCAGGCAATTGCAAAGATGCCGACCACCGTGATCGCCGCGGCGGCTAGCGACCGCACCAGACGGCGATGATCCCACTCGGCGAAGAGAAGGAATGCCGGCCAGACCTTGATCGAGGCACCGAGTCCGGCCAAGACGCCGAACCAGGTCGGGCGGCGGTGCAGGACGACCAGCGCAGCAACGGCGATTACGGTCGGCACGATGTCGAACCGAAGAATCAGCGTGGCGAACAGCATCGGCATCGCAAGGAGCCAGATCCAAACGCCGGTGTCCCTGCCTTCCCGCCGGGCCAGAACGGTCATCAGCCAGAAGCCGATCAAATCGACGATCAGCATCAGGACGACGAAGCTCACATTGAAGTCGAGGGGACCGAGGCGGGGAATGAGAAACAGGAAGCCTGCACCGGGCGGGTACTGCCAGGTGTCTTCGGGCGGCATCGAATGGGTCGATGCGATCCAGTTGGACCAGCCTTCATATGAGTTGACGTCCTCGTAGTTGGCGCCGGCCGATTCCCAGAAGCCGATCTGAACGACTATCAGCGCCCGGGTAACAACCCAGACGAGTATCCAAACAGGCAGTTTTAACCCGGCGGCGAGGCGCATCCCGAAGCCGGCACATTTACAGATCGCGCCGCGGTCACGGACTCGCTGGCCCAGCGTCCGCCAAGACGGCGGCCGCGGGACGCGGCTCACCCGCCGCCTCGGGGGCTAACGCGCTCTCATTGTCCTGCCGGGACCCGAGAAAGACGAACGAGAGCACCACCGCAGCGTCGATGGCTGCGTAGAGGAGAATCAGGTTGCGGGTCACCAGGGTGATCGCGTTGGCCTGGACGACACCGGCGGTAAGCACGATGGCGGCAACCGTCAACCAGGCGGCCCGAGCGATGCGGGTACGGCGGGAGGTGAGGACGATGGCGGAAAGTCCAACCAGCCAGATCATGTACTGCGGGCTGAGCACTCGGCTGACGACAACAAACAACAGGGAGACGGTGAAGACGAAGTCGCGGCTGAGGGCGATGTCCTCCAGATCTCTGCGACCCCTCCGGATGCCGCGGTCGCGCAACCACCACCAAATCGCGGCGCCGATCAGAACTGCCAGGGCAGCAATGTCGAGGAATTTCGCGACGGCGTCGCCGAGACCGGAGGCGATCTCGTTAGAGCCGAATCGTGCCTCCAGATACTGCCCCTTGCCAGTGACCACCTCACGCAGCTTCCACGGTAGGGCTCCGACCGATTCCAGTTGTAGACCCCGGCCGCCTTGGTCGTTGAGAAAGCCGAACGGATTCCCGAGGAAGAGCGCGGCGACCACAAAGATCGCGGCGATGCAGGCAGTGGCCGCCAGTGCCGCTCGCCGCAACCGCATTCGCTCCCACTCGCCGAAGAGGAGGAACAGCGGCCAAACCTTTATCGCAGCGCCAATTCCCGCCATCGCTCCGAACCAGGCAGGCCGGCGGTGGATGACGAGCAGGCCCGCCATGGCCACCACGGTCGGAACCAGATCGAAGCGCAGCAGCGGCATGCCCCCCCACGACGGCACCGTGGCCAACAAGGGAATGGCGAGCAGCCAGATCCAGACTCCCGTGTCACGCCGTTCTTCCCGCGCGAAACGCGTCATCAGCCAAAAGCCGGCCAGGTCGAACGCCAGCATCATCACCATGAAGCTGGGCTGAAACGCCTCGAAGCTGAGCCGGGGCAACAGCATCACGAAGGCCGCGCCCGGCGGGTACTGCCAGAGGTCTTCGTTCGGCAGTTCCCCGCTGTCGACCATCAGCTGCGACCAGCTGAAGTAGAGGTCGACGTCCTGGTAGTGCGCCCCACTGGGGAGCCAGAAGCCGACCAGCGCAACCATTAGGGCACGGGTCAGGACCCAGACGCCGACCCAGAGGGCAATCTTTAGCTTCGGGTTCATCTGCATGATCTGGAGCGGCGACAGGTTCGCAGATGCACCGGGGTAGACTCGCCGCCGATGGCTGAGGGGTCTGACCGCGAGCAGATGCGGCGCGAGATCGACGAGCGCGACGCGGAGATCGAGCGGTTGCGCGGGTTGCTCGTGGCCAAGGACGTCGAGCTCGGCGAAGAGACGGGTCGCCGGCTGGAGCTGGAAAGCCACGCGCTGCGACTGATCTCCTTCGCGCGGCTGGGGAAACTGGCGGTTACGCGGCCGGGTGAGCTGGTGCGGCGGGTGCGCGAGCGCCGGAGCGGCGAGCGTGGCTGATGCGCCCCGCTTCTCGGTCATAACGCCGGTCTACGAGACGCCGGCCGACGTCTTCTGGGCGATGGTTGGCTCGGTCCGCGTCCAGAGCTTCGGCGACTGGGAGCTGTGCCTGGTCGACGATGCCTCCCCCTCGCCGCACGTCGCCGGCCTGCTGGAGCAGGCTGCACGGGAGGACCCGCGGATCCGGGTCGACCGCCGCACCGAGAACGGCGGCATCGTCGCCGCCTCCAACGACGCGCTGGCGATGGCGCGGGGCGAGTTCGTCGCCCTGCTCGACCACGACGACGAGCTCCATCCCGACGCGCTTCTTCATATGGACGCGGCGCTGCGCGAGCAGCCGGAAGCCGACTACGCCTACTCCGACGAGGACAAGATCGACCGCGGCGGCCGCCACTCCGGGCCCTTCTTCAAGCCCGACTGGTCGCCGGAGCGGATGCGGACGCAGATGTACTCCTGCCACCTCAGCGTCCTCCGCCGCTCGCTGGTCGCGGAGGTCGGCGGCTTCGACCCCGAGTTCGAGGGCTCCCAGGACTGGGACCTGGTCCTCAGGGCGACCGAGCGGGCTCGGGTCGTCGTCCACGTCCCCCGCGTCCTCTACCACTGGCGCACCCTGGAGACCTCTACCGCCGGCGCCGGGGTGGCGGCGAAGCCGTGGGCCTTCGAGGCCGGACGGCGGGCGATCGAGGCCCACTGCGAGCGGATCGGGATGCAGGCCACCTGTGAGCGCGACCCCGACGACGCCGGCGTCTACCACCTGCGTCCGGCACTGACCGACGAACCGCTGGTCAGCATCGTCGTCCCCACCGCCGGCCAGGTGCGCGACGTGCGCTACGAGCCAATGGTCCTCGTCAGCCACTGCCTGCGCAGCATCGTCGAGTCCTCTACCTACGAGAACTACGAGCTGGTCGTCGTCGTCGACTCCCCGGCCGAACCGAACCTGCTGGAGGAGCTGGGGCGGATCGGCGGCGAGCGGCTGCGGCTGGTCGAATACGAGAAGCCGTTCAGCTACTCGGACAAGATCAACGTCGGCGCCGCCGCTGCCCGCGGTGAGCACCTGCTGCTGCTGAACGACGACATCGAGGTGGCGACGCCGGACTGGATCGAGCGGATGGTGATGTACTCGGCGATGGAGGAGATCGGCGCCGTCGGCGGCCGGCTGGTGCTCGAGGACGGGCGCCTGCAGCACGTCGGGGTCCGCTTCCAGGGCGGCCTGCCCGGCCACCCCTACTGGGGCTTCCGCGGCGAGTTCCGCGGCTACGCCAACGGCGTCCGGGTGGCGCAGAACTGCCTCGCGGTGACCGGCGCCTGCCTGATGACCCGGCGCGCTCTCTTCGAGGACGTCGGCGCCCTCAGCGACGATTTCCCGATCAATTACAACGACGTCGACTACTGCCTCAGACTTCAGCGCCTCGGAAAGCGGGTCGTCTACGACCCCGACCTGGCGATGATCCACTTCGAGTCCTCGAGCCGATCCTCGGCGGTCGACACCTGGGAGAAGCGTCTGTTCAAGGAAAGGTGGTTACCGTTCACCGCCCCCGACCCCTACTCCAACCCCCATTTGCGCCACGAGATGCCGCGGATCAGCTCTCAGCTCAGCTGGATGCGCCGCCGCCCGCGACTCCGGCGCCGTCCCCGGAAAGGACAACCAGCCTGACGTGAACTACGAGCGCCTCTACAGCTTCCGCTTCCGCGACATCGACCAGGACGGCCGGATCGCGGTCTGGCAGCAGATCAGCCCCCACGTCCACAGCCTGATGGGAAGCCCGCAGAAGGTCCTCGACCCGGCGGCCGGCCGCGGCGAGTTCATCGGCGCGATCCCGGCCCGCGAGACCTGGGCGGTCGACGCGGTCAGCTACGACGAGGCCGCACACAAGCCGGACACGAAGGTGATCGTCTCCTCGATCATGGACGCCGAGCTGCCCGCCGACCACTTCGACGGCGTCTTCGTCTCCAACTTCCTCGAGCACCTCTACGACCAGGAGGCGATCGCCGCCTTCCTGGAAAAAATGCACGGGCACATGGAGGCGGGTGGCCGGATCGCGATCATGGGGCCGAACTACCGCTACTGCTCCGACGAGTACTGGGACTGCGCCGACCACTACGTCGCCCTCACCCACGTGGCGATCGAAGAGCACCTATACGCCGCCGGCTTCGAGATCGAGCGGGTCGTCCCCCGCTACCTGCCCTACTCGTTCCGCGGCATCCTGCCGCCCTCGCCGCAGCTGACCCGGCTCTACCTGAAGACGCCGCTCGCCTGGCGCTTCCTCGGCAAGCAGTTCCTGGTGATCGGGCGCAAATAGTGCCGGGCGCCCGGATCCTGGTCATCGGCTGCGGCTTCATCGGGTCGAACGTCGTCGAGGAGCTGGCCGGCGCCGGCCAGCCGCCCGTCGTCCTCACCCGCTCGCAGCCCGAGCCGGAGGTCGCGGAGAGGATCGACCCCGCCGACCTGATCGTCGGCAGTGCGGCCGAGGCGGAAGTCGTGGAGCGGGCGCTGGACGACGTCGGTCACGTGATCTTCAGCGCCGGCGGGTTGCTGCCGGCGGCCTCCGAGGAGGATCCCGAGCGAGACGAAGAGCTGACCCTGGGACCGGTGCGGGCCGTCCTCGAAGCGCTGCGCGAGCGGCCCGGGGTCGGGCTCACCTACCTCTCCTCGGGCGGCACCGTCTACGGCGAGCCGGACTCGATCCCGGTCCCCGAGGACGCCCCGACCACCCCCTTTGGCGCCTACGGCCGCCTCCACCTCCGGTGCGAGAGTGAGGTGCTGGCGGCGAGCCGCGATCACGAGCTGCAGGCGCGGATCCTGCGCTGCGCCACGGTCTACGGCGAGCACCAGCACCCGAACCGCGGCCAGGGCGCCGTCGTCACCTTCCTGCACCGGATCGAGCGCGGCGAGCCGATCGACCTCTACGGCGGCGGGGCGACGATCCGCGACTACGTCTACGCCGGCGACGTCGCCAGGGCGGCGATCGCGCTGATCGGGCGGGACGGCCCGGCGGTGATCAACGTCGGCAGCGGCCGCGGCACCTCGCTGATCGACCTGCTGGGGATGGTCGAGAGCCAGGTCGGCCGCGAGGCGCAGGTGCGCCAGCACGAGGAGCGCGGCTTCGAAGTCCACCAAATCGTCCTCGACACGGCGCTGTTGCATCAGATCGTGGAGCTCGAGATCACCGACCTTCCGGCCGGCATCGCCCGCACCCACCGCTGGCTTGCGGGACGCGGGGAGCTGGGTTGAGCGAGAAGCCCAAACGGCTCCAGGGCCTGCGCTGGCGATTGCATGCGACGCGGGCGCTCTGGCGCCTCGGCGCCACCCCCGACGCCGTCGTCGGCGCTGTCGGCGCTGCGATCGGCGGCCACAGGCAGGTGGAGCTGACCTCCCGGCTCGAGCGAGCCCGTCGCCGGCGAGCGGATCGAGGGGGACGCGATCTCGGTCCGCGGCTGGCTCTTCTTCCCGGCGTCGGCGACCGCCAGGGTCGAGGTCTTCCTCGGCGGCCGCTCGCTGGGACTGGCCCGGATCGGGGCGCCGCGCCTCGACGTCGCCGAGGTCTGGGACGTGCCCCACGCCGCCGCCGCCGGCTTCGAACTGGACGCCGACCTCGGCGGCTGGGACGGGGGCGATGGCGAGCACCACCTCGCCGTGGTCGCCACCAGCGTCGAGGGTGAGCGCCACGAGCTGGAGCCGGTGCCGGTCTTGGTCGGGCCCCCGGCGAATTCCGAGGCCGCTGAGATGCCGCCGCCAGTGCCGCTTGGGCGACCGGCGTCCCAACGCCCGCACGTCCTCGTCGTCACCCACCAGCTCACCCTCGGCGGCGCCCAGCTGTACCTGCTCGACCTGCTGAGCGAGCTGGTCAGGACCGAGGTCGCGACCTTCACCATGGTCACCGCGATCGACGGACCGCTGCGCGAGGACGTCGAAGCCCTTGGGATCCACGTCCACATCTCCCCCATGACGCCGTACGACGACTTCGTCTTCCACGTCAGCCGGGTCGAAGAGCTGACCAGCTGGATCCGCGAGCGCGATTTCGACGCAGCCCTGCTCAACACCGCGACCGCCTGGACGGTGCCGGGCGCCGAGGCCGCCGCCGAGCTCGGCATCCCCTACGTCTGGGCGATCCACGAGAGCTTCGCGCCGAGCATCCTGTTGGGCGACTTCGCGCCCGAGGTGCGGGAGCGGACCGAAGGGGCCCTGGCCGGCGCCTCCTCGCTCGTCTTCGAGGCCGAGGCGACCAAGCGCCTCTACGAGCCGGTGGCGGGTGCCGAGCGCTGTGCGATGTACCCCTACGGACTCGACCTGAACCCGCTCGACGCCCACCGCGAGGAGTTCGACGGCGCCGCGGCCCGGCGCGAGGCCGGGATCCCCGCCGAGGCTGTGCTGGTCGCCTGCGTCGGCACGGTCGAGCCGCGCAAGGCGCAGGTGATGCTGGCCCAGGCCTTCGACCTCGTCGCCGCCAAGCACCCAAGCGCCTGGGTCGCGTTCGTCGGCGGCCGCAACGACGACAACAGCGAAGCGCTGGAGCGCTACGTCGCCGCCTCGCCGCAGGGCGAGCGGATGCGGGTGATCCCGGTCACCCCGGAAGTCGAGGCCTGGTACGGGATGGCCGACGTGCTGGTCTGCGCCTCGGACATCGAGTCGACGCCGCGCACGGTGCTGGAGGCGATGGCCTGGGAGACCCCGGTCCTCGGGACCAGGGTCTTCGGCCTGCCGGAGCTGATCACCGACGGCGAGACCGGCTGGCTCTGCGAGCCGCGCGATCTGCCGGCCCTGGCGGCAGCGCTCGACCGCGTGCTTTCCCTGCCGGCGGAGGAGCGCCGCCGGGTCGGCGCCGCCGGCCGGCCGCTGGTCGCCGAGCGCCACTCGCTCCCGCGCTACGGGCGGGAGATCGCCGGGCTGCTCGAGAAGGCGATAAACGAAAGGATGGGGCAATGAGGGACCGCCTGCAGAGCCTCAGCCCTGCCTGGCGCTGGGCCCTGATCGTCGCCGTGGGCTGCCTGGTGATGGCCGCGATCGATGTCTGGTGGGTCGCCACCTACCGCCACGGCTATCCCCTGGACGTCGACGAGAACGGCTACACGATGATCGGGATCATCGACTTCCTCAGCTTTGAAAATGGGGGTATCAGCGGCTGGTGGGAAGCGGTGCAGAACCAGACGCCGAACGCGCCGCTGCTGCCGGCGCTGACCTCGATCGTCCTCATCGTGAAGCCGGGCGTACTGGAGGGTTTCGGGGTCCTGATCGCCTTTGCGGCGCTGCTCACGCTGGCCACCTACGGGATCGGCGAGCGCCTCGCCGGGCCGCGGCTGGGGGCTCTGGCGGCGCTCGCGGTCGGCACCAGCCAGGGCGTCTTCGTCTTCACCCGCGAGTACATCTTTGCCCTCCCCACCGCCGCCTTCCTCGCCTGCTCGGTCTACGCGCTGATCCGCAGCGAAGGGATGATCAGGCGGCGCTGGGCGATCGCCTGCGGCGCCGCCGTCGGGCTGATGCTGCTCTCGCGGACGATGGCGGTCGCCTTCGTTCCCGGCGTCGCGGTCGCCGCGGCGTTGGCAGTCGCAGTCCACTATCGCGATCAGATCTGGCAGCGGGTGCTCAACTTCGGCCTCGCGGTCCTCGCCGCCGTGCTCGTAGCCCTCACCTGGTACTGGAACAACCTCGACCCGGTAATGGACTACCTGACCGAATTCGGCTATGGCTCGCAGGCCCAGAACTACGGCGAGGAAGCCTCGACGCTTTCCTGGGAGCGGTTCAAAACGGTGGCCGAGAAGATCATCCAGGGCGACCTGCTGGTGCCGATGTCGGCTCTCGTGGTCGTCGGCCTGGTCGCCCTCGCGGTCGCAGCGGTTCAGCGGCTGCGGGCCGCCGAGGACCGTCGTGCCGAGGCGCTGCGCCTGCTCGGCAGCAACGCCCTGGCGGTCCTCATCGTCGCCGGTGCCGGTTTCGGCGCGCTGATGAGCTCGCAGAACGGGGGCAACGGCTTCACCTTCCCGGTCGCGGTGCTGCTGCCGACGTTGGCGGTGGCGGCGCTGCGCTACTACCGCCGCGCGATCGTCCCGGTCACGGTGGCGGTCGTCGCGATCGCCGCGATCAACCTGCTCGCCAACTCCAACGTCTCCGACAGCATCTCCAAGCGGCGCCTGGTCGAGGTCCCGGCCTTCGGCGAACTGCCCTGGATCAGCGGGGTGCCCAACGCCGTCGACAACGTCCGCCAGCAGGCGCCGGGGCCGCCCGCGCGCTTCATCTCCGAGGACGAAGGCTACGTCGCCGTCGACAAGGAGATGGCGAAAACCCTGCTCGAAAAGATCGGCCCGGAAGGCACCCCCCGCCTGGTTGCTTTCGCCTCCCGCCACCGCGTCGTCAGCACCAACAGCATCGGCCTCGCCGGAACGGTCGACTACCGCCGCGGTATCCCCTTCACCCAGCTCCTCGCCGAACCCGATTCGGTCAATCACTACGAAAGCCAAATCACCGGCCCCGACCTGGGGCACCCGACGGCGGTCGTCACCACCAGCACCGAAGCCGGCGACTTCGAACCCCTGGTCACCCAGGCGAAGGTCGAGACCGCATTGCGCAACCTCGACTTCCACCTCGTCCGCCAGGTGTCAATGCCCGACGGCCGGCGGCTGCGGATCTGGGTCTGGAGCGGCAAATACGGATCTGCCCGGAAAATCAGCGCGAAACCGAGCGCTCCCTCGACGAAGGCTGCTGGTCGTTCCGACTAAGCCGGTCGGCCTCGAGGTCGGGGCCCTCTCCGGCAGCAGACCGCGCCGGCTCACGTCCTCGTCGGGGTCTTCTCGGGACGGGCGAGCCGGTAGTCGCCGCGGCTGAGGGTGCTCTCGAGCCAGACGTAGAGGACGATGAAGAGATAGCGGCTGCCCATCTCTTTCATCGCCAGCTTCGCCTCGCCGCTGGTGCGGTTGGTCCAGGAGGTCGGCACGACCGCATAGGTGTGGCCGCGAACGATCGCCTTCAGCGGCAGCTCGACGGTGAGGTTGAAGTGTTTGGACAGGAGCGGCTGGACGGTTTCGATCACCTCGCGCCGGTAGGCCTTGAAGGCGTTGGTCGTGTCGTTGTAGCGATGGCGAAAGAGGACGCGGATGAACTGGTTGGCGAGGCGGTTGATCGCCAGCTTCAGCCGCGGGTAGTCGTGGATTTTCGCCCCGGGCATGAAGCGCGAGCCGAAGGCGCAGTCCCAGCCCTCTTCGAGCAGGCGGTGGTAGCGAACGAGGTCGTTGGGGTCGTCGGAGGCGTCGGCCATGACGATCGCGACGGCGTCGCCCTCGAAGACCTCGAGGCCGGCGCGGATCGCGTTGCCGAAGCCGCGTTCGTGGTGGGAGCGGTGGACGCGGATACGCGGGTTTGACTCCCCCAGGGCGGCGACGACCGCTTCGGTCGAGTCTTCGGAGTCGTCGTTGACGACGATCACCTCGTAGTCGATGCCTTCGCGCTCCAGCGCGGCGGCGACCCCTTCGACCGTCGCCGCGACCGAGCCCTCCTCGTTCTGGGCCGGCATCACCACCGAGAGCTTCATCGCCTCTGACATGAGGCGGCGACGCTACCGGAAGTCACGAAATTGCCGCGAAGACGCGCGACAGATTTTTCTTTCTGCGCGCCAGTTGTTGCAGCTAAAACATTACGCTAGGATCATGGCAGTGATGACGCCGCGAGAGAAGTGGACCGACGAGCGGCTTGACGACCTCAACCAGAAGGTCGACGACGGCTTCGCGGATACCAAAGCTGTAATCGCGGACACCAAAGCCGAGATGCGAGCGGGCTTCGTTCGGGTGGACGGGGAGATAAAGGAGCTGCGGCGGGAAATGAATGCTCGCTTCGACAGCGTCGACAATCGCTTCGACTCGATGAAGAATTCGATCGACGCCCGCTTCGACGCCGTGAACAGAAACATGATCGCCGGCTTCTTCGTGGTCGTCGCCGCCGTCATCGGCAGCCACGCCTTCTGACCCCTCAGGCCGTGGCGCCGACCCAGCGCTCGAGGTTCTGCTCGTACATCTCCTGCAGGATCTCGTCGATCCCGTAGCGCAGCTTCCAGTCCGGGTAGTCGGCCTGGAAGGGCGCGAGGTCGGAGATCCACCAGCGGTGGTCGCCGATCCGCGGCTCCTCGCCCATCTCCCACTGCAGCTCGCGACCGGCGATCCGCTCGCAGGCGTCGATCGCCTCCAGCATCGAGCAGTTGCTGAAGCGGCCGCCGCCGATGTTGTAGACGGCGGCCGGGCGGGGCGCCTGGCGGAAGGCGTCGAAGGCGGCGATCAGGTCGGCGCTGTGGATGTTGTCGCGGACCTGCTTGCCGTCGTAGCCGAAGACGGTGTAGGGGGTGCCGGTGACGGTGCACTTCATCAGGTAGGCGAGGAAGCCGTGCAGCTTCGCGCCGGCGTGCTGGGGCCCGGTCAGGCAGCCGCCGCGGAAGGCGACCGTCGGCATCTCGAAGTAGCGGCCGTACTCCTGGACCAGCAGGTCGGCGGCCGCCTTGGAGACGCCGAACAGCGAGTGGGTCGAGGAGTCGATCGACATGCTGGTGTCGATCCCCTTGAAGTAGGGGTGGTCCTCGGGCAGCTCCAGCCGCTTCTCCAGGTCACGCAGCGGCAGCCGGTTCGGCGTGTCGCCGTAGACCTTGTTGGTCGAGCAGAAGACGAAGGGCGCCTCCGGGCAGTGGGCGCGCGCCGCCTCGAGCAGGTTGAGGGTGCCGTTGGCGTTGACGCCGAAGTCGGTCTGCGGCTCGCTCGCGGCCCAGTCGTGCGAAGGCTGCGCGGCGGTGTGGACGACGAGCTCGACCTGACCGGCGTGGTCGCGAAAGATCCGCTCGATCTCGCCGGCGTCGCGGATGTCGACGTTCTCCCAGCGGAACTCGGCCGGGTAGGACTCGACCAGGCGCTTGGTGACGTGCGAGGTCGAGGACTCCGGGCCGAAGAAGCGGGCCCGCATGTCGTTCTCGATCCCGACGACGTCGAAGCCCGCGGCGATGAAGTGGTCGACCGCCTCGGAGCCGATCAGGCCCCCCGCCCCGCTGATGATCGCGACCGGCATCTCTAGACCTGCTCCCTTCCCCCAGCCGGGGTCTCGATTTCAAGCGCCTGGGCGATCCGCTCCTCGTCGGGGGCGATCCACTCGTGGATGTCGGCCAGCACCTGCTCGGCGCTGCGCCGCGGCCGCCACTCGTCCAGGTCGAAAAGCCTCGTGCAGTCGGAGAGGTATATCGGCACGTCCCCCTGTCGCGTCTCCTGCACCGGCTTGATCGGCACCTCGTTGCCGGTCAGCCGCTGGCAGATCGCCGTCGTCTCGCGCAGCGAGAGGCTGATCTCGCGCCCGCCGCCGACGTTCACGGTGCGCCCGTCCCACGCCCCCGGGTCGAGCAGCTGGCGCTCGACCAGGTCGACCAGGTCCTCGACGTGGAGGAGGTCGCGTACCTGCTTGCCATGCCCACCGAACCCGATGTAGCTGAGCGGGTTGCGGAAGTGGTGGGCGAGCATCCAGTGGGTGAACACGCCCTGGTCGACCTTGCCCATCTGCCAGGGGCCGGCGATCACCCCGCAGCGGTCGATCACCGCCGGGACGCCGAGGCCCGCGCGGTACTCCTCGATCAGCAGCTCGGCGGCGAGCTTGGTCGCCCCGTAGAGGGTGCGGGCGCCGTCGAGCGGGAACTCCTCGGAGATCCCGGCTGGGGAGACCCCGGGGAGCCTCTGCTCGGGGGCGATCTCGAACCGGGTCTCGGCCTCCTCCAGCGCCAGCTCGACCTGCGGCGCCACCGGGTAGACGCGGCTGGTCGAGAGGAAGACGACGAAGGCGCCGTCGCGGCGGGCCAGCTCGAGGCAGTTGTAGGCGCCGGTGAGGTTGGTGTGGACGAGGTAGCCGGTGTCGCCGTCGACGCCGCTCATCACCGAGGGCTCGGCCGAGCACTCGATCAGCGCCGTGCAGGCCGGCAGCGCCGCCAGGTCATCGGGCTCGCGGACGTCGCCGTCGACGAACTCGACCCCCGCCGCCTGCAGCCGCGGCAGGTTCAGCTTCGAGCCGCGGCGGTAGAGGTTGTCGAAGGCGACCAGCTCCCAGTCGGGGTGCCTGGCGGCGAGCGAGACGGCGAGGTTGGAGCCGACGAAGCCGGCGCCGCCGGTGATCACGACGCGGGTCATGTTCAGCTACGTCTACCCATTCGAAGCTGCGGCACCCGCCAGGCGGCCTCGAGCACGATCGAGCGGCTCATCTTCGAGGCGCCGGCGCGGCGCTCGCGGAAGGTGATCGGGACCTCCGTCACCCGGAAGCCGAGCTGCACCGCCCGGTACGTCATCTCGACCTGGAAGGCGTAGCCGCGGGAGGAGATCGCCTCGAGGTCGATCGCCTCCAGCACCTCCCGCCTGAAGCACTTGAAGCCGCCGGTCAGGTCGCGGATCGGCAACCCGAGGACGAACCGGGCGTATGTGCTGCCGCCGCGGCTGATCCCCTGGCGCAGGGCGCTCCAGTTCTCGACGCCGCCGCCGGCGACGTAGCGGGAGCCGATCGCGACGTCGGCCTCCTCGGTCGCCGCGAGCAGACGGCCGAGGTCGGCGGGGTCGTGGGAGAAGTCGGAGTCCATCTCGAGGATGCGGGAGGCGCCGGCGGCAAGGGCCTGGCGGAAGCCGGCGACGTAGGCCGGGCCGAGCCCTTCCTTGCGCGCCCGGTGCAGCACCTCGACACGCGCCTCGGCAATCGCGAGGCGGTCGGCGAGCTGCCCGGTCCCGTCCGGCGAGTTGTCGTCGACGACCAGGACCCGGGCCGAATCCGGCAGGTTCGCGAGGGCGGCCACGACCAGCGGCTCGAGGTTCTCGGCCTCGTTGTAGGTGGGCAGCACCAGCCAGGCCGGGCCCGCCCCTCTGCTCTCTGGCATAAACCGGATGCTATGCCTAAGACAGGCTCTACGATCCGCTGGTTGGAGTTCCTCCCGGCACCCGATCGGCTCGATCCCCCCGCCGCCGGGGTAGACGTCTGGCGTGGGGACCTCGACCAGCGGGACTGGCCCGGGCCCGACGGCCTCCCTGCGGGTGAGCGACAACGCGCCGCCGCGATCCTGCGGCCGCTGGCCCGCCGGCGCTGGGTGGCCTCGCGCTGGTTGCTGCGCGGGGTGCTCGCCCGCTATCTGGGCTGGCCAGCGGCAGACATCGGCCTCGAAGCCGGCGAGCACGGCAAGCCGCGTCTGGCGGGAGCGGCCGGGGGCCTCGCCTTCAACCTCAGCCATTCCGAGAGCCTGGGCCTGGTCGCCGTCGCAGCGGGGCGCGAGGTCGGCGTCGACGTCGAGTGGATCGCCGCCGAGCGAGAACCGGTCGCGCTGGCGGAAAAGGGGCTCGGCCCCGAGGGAGCCGCCGCCGTCAGGGCGGCGCCGGAAAGCGAGCGCGCCCGCGTCTTCCACCGACGCTGGGCGGACCATGAGGCCCGCCTCAAGTGCCTCGGGGTCGGCCTCAGCGGATCGGAACCGCCGGAAGCGGTGGCGGTCACCGTCCAGCGGCTGGATCTGGGGCCGGATCTGGCGGCCTCCGTAGCGGTGATCGGGGACCTCTACCCGTTGCGCTGTTGGACGTTTGGACCCACCGCACCGAATGACCGTAGTCCCGGTTAGCTAACTTGATGACCTTGAGCCGGGCGGTAGGGAAATTCGCGCTTGCCCTGGGACTGCTCCTCGCGCTGGCGAGCGGCAGCGCTCAGGCCGCAAGCCTGCAGACGATCGGGACCGGCTTCGACGAGCCGATCTTCGTCACCTCCGATCCCGTCAACCCCGACCGCCTCTTCGTCGTCGAGCGCAAGGGGAGGATCGTCGAAGTCGTGGGCCAGAACCGCTCCGTCTTCGCCGACCTGCGTGGCGTCGTCGGCTGTGGCGACGACTGTGCCCCTAGCGAGAGAGGGCTGCTTTCAATCGCCCTCTCTCCGGACTTCGACACCAGCGGCCGCCTCTTCGCCTACTACGGCGAAGACCAGGGAGGGGGCGACATCCACATCGCCGAACTGACGGCGACGGGGGGCCTCCGCAACCTGCTCACCATCCCCCATCCGGACGAGGGCAACCACTACGGTGGGCAGCTCCAGTTCGGCCCGGAAGGCAACCTCTTCGTCTCCACCGGCGACGGCGGGGGTAGCGACGACGTTCATCACAATGCCCAGAACCTGAACAGCCTGCTCGGCAAGATCCTTCGTATCGATCCGGATCCCAGCGGAGTCCTCCCTTACACCGTGCCGCCGGGCAACCCGTTCTCCGGGCCGGCGCCCTACGACACGATCTGGGCCTACGGGCTCCGCAACCCCTTCCGCTTCTCCTTCGACCGCGGCGGCAGCGGCCTCTGGATCGGGGACGTCGGCCAGAAAGAACGCGAGGAGATCGACTATGGCCCCGCCCCGGGGCTCGGGGCCGGCTTTAACTACGGCTGGAACTGCCGCGAGGGGCGGATCGAAGGGGCAAAAGCGGATGACGAAGGGTGCGCGGGTGCACCCGCCGACGCCTTCGTCGAACCGGTCTTCGACTATCCCCACGTCGACCCCGGCGACGGCGGCGCCAGCGGCTGCGCGGTCATCGGCGGCTACGTCTCCCGCGATCCCGGCGTCGCCGAGCTCTTCGGCCGCTACCTCTACGCCGACCTCTGCGTCAACAAGATCCGCTCCTTCTCCCCAGCTCAGCCTTTCGCCAGCGACCGCTCAGAGGGCCTGCAGGTCTCAAATCTCAACTCCTTCGGCGAAGACTCCTGCGGGCGCCTCTACGCGATCTCCGGCAACGGCGCCGTCTACCGGATCGTCGGCGCCGGGGCAACCGTCTGCCCGACCGCGACGACGACGCCCACGCTCAACCCGTCGTTTGTCGGAATCCGCGCCCTGCGGCGCCGGGTGAAAAGAAACCGCCGCGCCCTGATCACCGCCTATGCCTCGCCCTGCAAAGGTCGCCAGGGCGACCCCGTCACCCTCTGGCGAGGCCGCAAAAATCTCGGCACCAGGCATTTCGACCGTGTCTGCACCGCCCGTTTCCGGCCGCGGATCAGCCGCCGCGCGAACTTCCGGGTCACCGTCAAGGCAGATCTCACCTATGTCGCAGCGGTCTCGCGCAAGCTGACGGTCAAGATCAAGAAGCGCCACCGGCACCACCGCTGACGCGAATCCTTCGAGCAGCTTTCGCGTCGAGGCCGTCCAGGAGAGTGGGGCCAACGGCCCCTGCGTGGGTAACCGGCCCAGCTAACCCCTGCAGACGCTGGTCCCCTGCGCCGGCTCGACCCCCAGCCGCCAGGGACGCTGCAAGCTGTCGCGGGGGATGAACAGTCTGGTCGTCGAGTTTCCCGCGATGCCGACGCTGCGCAGGGGGTACTCGCCGGCAGCGAAACGGCGCAGCTGAACCGAGGCTTCTCCGCCGGAGCGAAAGTGGATCGTCGTCGTCCCCGGGCGCAGGGCCAGATCACGCGCGGCGGGCTGCCCGGAGAGACGAATGCAACGCCCGGAGGCGGGACTCGCCGGCAGATCCGTTTCGATCCCCAGCGGCAGCGCGTTGGCGAGCACCAGGTCGGCGTGCGCCCGCCCTTCCTCCGGCGCCGCGGCAAGGCCCGACGGCGAGTACGCAGGCGATCCATACTCGTCGACGGCTTGCAGGTACTCGCCCGCTTCGATGCCACTGAGGAAAACCGTGCCGGCGACTTCGGGAGGGAGAAGGAAAGAGGGCTCGACCGTGCGGCGGGCGATCTCGATCGCCCCCAGATCAGCCCGCGTCAGCACCGTCTGCTTCTCGAAGAAGTCCCTGCCTTCGCGCAGCGGCACCAGGTTGAAACCGACGACGACAGCGGTGGCCGCGGCGGCGGCGAGCAGCGCCCAGCGGTTGAACCGCAGTCCCTGCAGCAGGTTGACCGCGATCAGCACCGCGAGGAGACCACCGACGTAGAGGTAGCGGCTCGAGTAAGGCTCGCGCCCCGGGCCGAAGTTGAAGGCGGCGAGGAACCAGAAGGTCGCCGCGGCGCCCAGCACCGGCCACAGTCCCGCGAAGAACCCGCGGCGGCGCCAGCCGCCGTAGGCGGCCAGGGCCAGCAGCGCGATCAGCAGCGGCGCGCCCCATTTCGAGCGGCCGACGACTTCGTCGGAGATCGTCCCCAGGGCGAGGACCGAGTCGAGCGAGGCGGTCAGCCCTTCCCAGACGTAGCGCGGCGAGACGAGGACGTTGTGGGCGCTGAAGTTGTTCGCGGCATCGTGCCCCCAGCCGAGATACCAGACCGCGTAGAGCGCGAGCGGCAGGCCGAAGACGTAGGCGCGGCGCAGGCCGCGCCGGCGCCGGCGCTGGAAGACTTCGATCGCGGCGGCGACCGCGAAGGCGAGCCCGAGGCTGGAGAAGGCGAGTGAGATCGCCAGGAAGGCGCAGGCGGCCCGGTCCCAGCGCTTCTCGCCGTTCTCCAGCGTCAGCAGCATCGCGATCCCGAACAGCGAGGCGCCGGCGAAACCGACCTGGAAGGGCCACAGCAGGTCCTGCCAGGCGGGGCCGAGGAAGAGCAGCAGCACGGCCGCGAACAGCGCCGGCCAGGGGCCGAGGCGGCGGCGCGCGTAGACGAAGACGAGCGCAGCGGTACCGAGCAGCAGCGCCACCAGCAGGACCAGTTCCGGCGTCATCGACTCCATCCCGAACAGCCGCAGCGAGGCCTCGGTGATGAGGACGGGGATCAGAACGATGTGCTCGTTGTGCGGTTCGAGCAGGTTCGCGACCGAGGGGTCGCGCCGGTTCATCAGGAACTCCCAGGAGTCCTGGAAGAAGGTGAGGTCGGAGCCGTAGCTGAGGAGCACCGCCGCCGCTGCGGCCATCGCGACGGCGAGCAGGACGAGCGGAGCGTTCCTGCTCAGGCGGTCACGGTCTCGCGCGGCCACCGGTGATGGCGACGAAGGCGTGCCAGGAGGGCTTGGCCCTGAACTTGGGGCCGGCGCGGAAGAGCCCGACCGAGTCGCAGAAGGTGCACGAGCCCGGCAGGTCCTTCCAGGAGAACCAGTAGGCCGACCTGAGGTTGAGCCGGCGCGCGTTTTCCAGCATGTAGGCGTAGGAGGAGCGCAGCTGTTTCACCTGGCCGCGGATCCCCTGCTCGAAGGCGACCTGCTTGAAGTTGTTCTGCGAGCCCCAGCCGAGCTCGGTCAGGTAGAGCCCGGGGCGATCGCCGTTTTCCCGCGCCACCCCGACGTATTCCTCGATCATCCGTTCCAGTTCTTCGCTGTCGACTGCGTAGGGATGGAGGTCGATCCCGTCGAAGCTGCTCTTGAAACCGGGGATGTCGTAGAGCCGCTTCAGGTAGGTCGTCGCCGGCATTCCTCTGCGGCCGCTCGCGGTCGGTTCGGCGAAGAGACCGGCGAGGATCAGCTTGGCCTTCGGGTCGACCGATTTGATCGCCTTGCTGGAGATCGTCACCAGCTTCGCGTAGGTCGAGGTGGAGACCGGATAGGCGAAGTAGAAGAAGTTGGCCTCGTTCCAGATCTGCCACTCGCGGATCGGCATCGGATTGGCGATCGCCGGTTCGTAGTTGGGGGCGACCCCGCCGGTTTCGTCCCAGAATTCGCCGCCAGGGCCATAGCGGGCGACCGCGGCGCTGAGGAAGGCGGACCAGCCGTTGCGCTGTTTGGCCGAGGCCACCGGCATCGTAGTTTCCTTGCGCACCGCCCACTTCGGCGGCGAGCCGATCGATGGCAGGACGCGCAACCCTGCCCGGGTGGCCACTTCCAGCGCGGCGTCGAACCCGCTCCAGTCATAGGGGGAGTTGGGACGGGGCTGGACCGCGGCCCAGGGCAGGGTGAGGCGGACGCTTTCGACCCCGCCGGCCTTCATGTAGCGGTAGTCCTCAGGCCCGACCGGGGTCTGCGGGACGATCCCGAAGAAGCCCTTCGGCGGGCGGGGCAGCGGTTTCGCCGAACCGGCCTGGCCGCCGAGGACGAAGACCAGCAGCAGGCAGGCGAGCAGGGGAAGTACGAGGAGGCGTCGTTTCATCGAGTCGGAAAAGGTAGCGGTCGGGTCGGGTCGGTAGGTGGCGAATCAGTAAGTGCCGCCGAGCTTGCGGTGGTCCCAGGTTGCCGTGCGCAGCGGCGGGAAGCTGATCGCCACCCGTTTCGGCGCCTGGGCTTCCAGCGCCGCCCTGGCGTCCCCCTCGACGGAGGAGATCCCCTCGGCGTAGCGCACGGTCAGCTCCTCCGCGAACCCGAGGACGGTCTCGAAGTCGCGGTGGATCACCGCCTCGGACTCGATCATCGCCCCGCGCAGCTCGCCGTACTCGTGACCGGTCTCGACCAGGACCGTCGTCCGCGGGTCGCGTTCGAGGTTGCGCACCTTCTGGGACTTCGCGTAGGTCCAGATCCAGACGACCCCCTCGCGCGGCACGAACCAGAGCGGCATCGAGTGCGGCCAACCGCGCGGCCCGAGGCTGGAGACGATTGCGACCCGCTCCGCGCCGAGCAGCTCCAGCAGCTCGGAATCGCTGAGCGTGATCTGGTCGCGGCGGCTCACGGCCTCAGCCTACGGGCTGGAAGGAGCGGCGGTACGCGCTCGGGGTCGTCGCGGTGGCGCGGCGGAAGTGCTCGCGCAGCGAGGCGGCCGTCCCGAACCCGCAGCGCCAGGCGACGTCCTCGACCGGCAGGTCGGAGGCCTCGAGCAGACGCCGCGCCTCCAGGACCCGCTGCGCGAGGAGCCACTGCAGCGGCGTGGTGCCCGTTTCCCCACGGAAGCGACGAGCGAAAGTGCGCGGGCTGACGCCGGCCTGGCGGGCCATTGCGGCGACGTCGAGTGGCTCGTCCAGCCGCTCCAGGGCCCAGCGCCGGGTCGGCTCCAGCGAGCCGCCGGCGCTGGGCGGCTCGGGGCGGAAGAACTGCGCCTGGCCGCCGTCGCGGTGCGGCGCCGCGACCATGTGCCGGGCGACCCGCTCGCCGACGTCGGCGCCGCAGTCGCGACGGACGACGTGGAGGCTGAGGTCGATGCCGGCGCTGAGCCCCGCCGAGGTGAGGACGTCGCCCTCGTCGACGAAGAGCGCGTCGGAATCGACCTGCGACCGCCGGGAAGCGCTTGGCCATCTCCCCCGCCCAGGCCCAGTGAGTGGTGGCGCGGCGGCTGTCGAGAACACCGGCGTGGGCGAGCGCGAAGGCGCCGGTGCAGACCGACATCAGGCGCCCGCCGCGGCGAGCGACCGTACGGATCGCCTCCAGTGCCTCCTCCGGCGGGGCTCCGAGGATCCCTGCGTAGCCGGGGAGGACGACGGTGTCGGCCCCTCGCAGCGCCTCGAGCCCGGCGCCGGGGCAGACCGCGAAGCCGCTGGTGGTTCGGACCGGCCGCCCGTCGACCGAGCAGGTCTCCACCTCGTAGAGCGGCTCGCCCCCCGAGTCCGCGGCGAGCATGAAGACCTGGGCCGGGGCGGTGAGGTCGAAGGCGACGAGACCGTCGAGGCAGGCAATGGCGACGCGGTGCATGGCAGAAATCTAGCGGACATTGTCATTCCTGCCACTGGCGGGGAGCCCAAGCAACGGTCACGCTTCCCCATATGGAAATCGCACTGCTGCTCTACGACGGAATGGCCACGCTCGACGCGATCGGGCCCTACGAAGTGCTGCGCAACGTGCCCGGCTGGGAGGTCCGCACCGTCGCCCCCGCCAAGGGCGAGGTCCGCGACGAACGCGGCACGATGGCCCTGGTCGCCGACCACGCGCTCGACGAGGTCACCGCGCCGGACATCGTCCTCGTCCCCGGCGGCGGCGGCAACCGGCCGCTGCTCGACGACGAGGGCTGCTCGGCTGGCTGCGCGAGGTCGACCGGGCGACGAAGTGGACCACCTCGGTCTGCACCGGCTCGCTCCTGCTCGGCGCCGCCGGCCTGCTCGAGGGAAAGCGGGCGACCACCAACTGGCTCGAGCTCGACGCCCTGCGCGCCTACGGCGCCGACCCGGTCGGCGGCCGCTTCGTCGAGGACGGCAAGACGATCACCGCCGCCGGCGTCACCGCCGGGATCGACATGGCCCTGCACCTGGTCGCCCGCGAGGTCGGGCCCGGAGGTCGCCCAGGCGATCCAGCTCGGCATCGAGTACGACCCCGACCCGCCCTTCGACTCCGGCTCGCCCGAGAAGGCGCCGCCCGAGATCGTCGAGTTGGTCAGGTCCGTCGCCGGCAGCTCGGTGACGTAGACCGTAGGCGCCGGAGGGACCGCCCTCTCAGAGCGTTCCTGCCTCCGCCAGCCAGACGCTCTCGAAGCTGAGCCGCGTGTGTTCGAGGATCAGGTCGTAGTCGCGGTCGTAGTGCAGCACCCCGCCGCCAGCGACATGCGCGCAGGCGGCGATCACCAGATTTGCGGGCGCCGTTCGATGGTGCCCGACGCCGGCGAGATCGGCCTGCGCGTTGAGGGCGGCGCGTTCGACGGCTTCGTCGACCGGGAAGTGCGAAAGCCGCTCGAGGCGCTCCATCCCTTCGCTGTGTTCCGCGGCATCCAGGGCCGAGTACCCGGCCTCGAGCAGAAAGGGCAGACAGGTTGCAAGCCTCCCCTCTTCGATCCAGTCGAGGACGACGTTCTCGCGATCCGGCGGGGCTTGGTCCGCCAGCAGTCGCGACCAGGCGGAGTGGTCGAGAAGCAGCAACCTACTCGTCTGGGTAGTTCGCTTCCAGACCCAGGTACTTGACCTCTGCGGCCGCCTTGAGGTCCGGCCGCGGTCGATCACTCGACCGAATCCACTCGGCGATTTCCCGCCCCGCCTGCCGCGTTGCCTCGCTGCCCGGAGTCCTGAGCTCCCGAATCTTGTCCTCAGCGCCACGGATGACCAAGTCGGGGAGATCCACCTTCTCTCCCCCTGCACCCGGCGCAATTCGTCCAGCACTTCCTTGACGGGCTGGGTCTCGGTGATCATGTGACGGGGTCTGGTCGTTGGCACGCGGTCAGTGTAGCACCGTGCAACACCAGCGTTTTGAGTTAGCTCAGGCGGTGGGCACGAGGTCCAGCTCAGACCACGGGCCCTCGCCGCACATCGGCTGCGTCCGCCCCTCGAGCCAATCCACCTGCAGGTCGTCGTAGTGCGGGCTCGCGGGGTGACCCGACTGGCCGGTGAACATCTGCCAGCGAGAGCGGTCGGGGTCGGTCGGGTCGGCGATCATCCGCCAGCTCGGCGCCCAGACGGCGTTGTAGGGGTCGTTGGGGTCGTAGGCGATCTGGCTGACCGTCTCCTGGGCGCCGCCGGCACGGAGGCGGCGATTGAGCAGGCGGTCGAAGCAGCGGGTTGGCGTCGCCGAGCGGGTGCGGAAACTTCATCTCGTGGACCCGGCCCCAGCGCCAGGCCTCGGGGTCGGGGCCGAAGCGCTCGCCGAGGTCGTCGAGGGCGCCGGCCAGCGCTTCCAGCACCAGCCCGTCCCAGGGCCGGCCGACCAGCTCCTCGTCGCCTTCCTCCCAGAGGGCCATCAGGTGCGAATGCCAGCGCCAGGGCGAGGTTACGTGCGGCAGGAAGCCGTTGTCGGCGCGGTCGAGCCAGCGCTCGCAGAGGTCCCGGTCCCCGATCGCGCGCGGACGACCTCCCGCGCCAACCGCAGCAGGAAGGCCTGGTAGATCGTGCCGGCGATCGTCTCCGGACCGAGCCAGCCGTCCCAGCTGCGCAAACGCTCCAGGGCGCTGCGCTCGCGTTGGCCGCTGGGGCGCAGCCGGCCGAGCCGCGCCGCGCCGCCTCGGCCCCGGGGAGCGAGAAGTTGTCGTTCTGGATCGCCTCGAAGCTCTCCAGGTCGTGCTTCTCGGTCGCCTCCAGCATGTCCTCGATCCGCTTGGCGCGGAAGCCGTCGAGCCAGTCGCTGGTGATGTGGTGCGGGTAGTCGTCGCCTACTATCCGGTTGTTGGCGGTGATGAGGTACCCGCACTCGGGGTCGACCACCTCCGGCAGCTCGTCGTAGGGCACCGTCCCCTCCCACTCGAACTCGCCGCTCCAGCCCGGCTTCGGCAGATCGGGACAACCGCCCCGGCGGATCGGCAGGCGGCCGATCAGCTTGTAGCCGATCGAGCCGGAGGCATCGGCCCAGACCATGTTCGAGGCGGGCGAGGTGTGGCCCTCGAGCTTGGCCACCAGCTCGGGTCCGGAGTGATCTCGGCAGCTCGAACACCGCTTCGAAGGCCGTCGATTCGTCGACGTCTGCCAGCGCAGCGCCAGCGGCTCCCCCTCGTCGGCGCCGAGCGCCTCGTTGACGATCGGGCCGTGATGGGTGCCGCGCACCTCGAGCACCACCGGCTCGGAGCGGCCCTTGACGACGATCTCCTCGCGGGTGACCTCAAGCGGCCGCCACTCGTCTTCGAAGAGGTACTGCTCGCCCTCGACCCGCTCGACGAAGAGGTCCTGGACGTCGGCCATCACGTTGGTGAAGGTCCAGCAGACGTCGTTGTTCTGGCCCATGTAGACGCCGGGCATGCCCGGCAGCGAGGCGCCGCGGACGAAGCGGTCGCCGTGGCGCAGCTCGACCTCGTACCAGATGCCCGGCATGCTCGGCGAGAGGTGGGGGTCGCCGGCGATCAGCGGCGTGCCCGTGCTCTCGAGCGCTCGCCGGAGACGGCCCAGTTGTTGGAGCCGCAGGCCTCGGCGGCAAGGCCCATCGAGCGCGCGCACCGCGTCGATCTGCTCGACCAGCGGCATCCCTTCGCCCGGACCAGGCTTCCAGCGATTCGGCGACGACCGGGTTGTCGGCTGGATAGCCGGGGTCGAGCCGGGCGGCCAGCTCGGGGCCCAGCGCGCGCACCATGTCGGCCCGCATCAGCTCCCGCTCCCAGTTGGTCGAGAGGCCGAAGGCCAGCAGCTTGCCGAGGCTGAGAATGTCGACCGGCCGCCACGGCACCGAGTCCTGGCGCAGGATCTGCATCTCGAACGGCAGCGCCTTGGCGTCGCGGGCGGCGGCGTTGACGCCGGCGCAGAAGCGCTCGAGCATGGCGCGCAGCTCGGGCTCAAGCGCCGCTTCCTCGGCTTCGGCGAGGCGCCGGATCCCCAGCGTCCGCATCAGCTTGTCGACCGGCAGGCCCTCCGCGCCGGCCATCTCGGCGATCCGTCCCGCGACGACCCGCCGGTAGAAGTCCAGCTGCCAGAGCCGGTCCTGGCCGTGGCAGAAGCCCTGGGCGAAGAAGAGGTCCTTGCGGTCGGCAGCCTCGATGTGGGGCACGCCCCAACGGTCGCGGCGGACGGCGACCCGATCCCGCAGCTCCGGGATCTCGATCGTCCCCTCGTACCTGCGGCAGCGGCCGCCGGGAGAGGCGGTGCCAGAGGACGGCCACGCCAGAGGCAAGCAGGCCGGTACCGACCGCTCCCGCAAAAACTCCAACCCGCGCCGCCCGCTTCATCCTGCCCAGGGTACTGGCTGGGCAGCCAGTTCGCTGCTTAGTGGCTAAGGACTCCTGCAGCGAACTCGACCAGCCCGTTGGCGCGACGCATGACCTTCCTCACCTCGGGCACGTTCATCTTCAGAAAACCGTACTGAGCTTTGTCCTTCAGGTTGAGCAGCTCACGTAGATCGCCGGCGGCCTCTTTTCCACCTGGAGTGATCTGTGAGAGGAGGCGCTCGGCGTCACGATGGTTCTGTGATCGGGACCGCTCCTGAAGAGCCCCGCAGCAGGCGGCGTCGGAGGCGGCGATGCCAGCGAGTACCGCAAGGGCTGCCGCCGAGCTTGCGTACACGAGCGACGCATCCTCGTCTTTCTCATCGACGACCAACTCAGCGACGGCCAGAAACTCGCGGGCGCGCTCCATCCGCTGCTTCGCCTGGTCTGAGTCACAAGCTCGGGTTCGAGTCGGGCTCGCCACCGTTAAATCTTTCTCAGAATCGAGCGGGCCGGCAAGCCGAATACGTCCACCCCGTCGGCCTTGATGCTCTCCACGATCGCGGGACGCTCTCGCCGGAGCCACTCGAGTTCGCTCTCGGATACCTCGGCTATCCCAGCATGGTTACCCGTCCATTCGAAAACCTGGTCAGCTAGTGCTGCTACTTGCCCCCGCCACTTGTCGTCGTCCTCGGGGACGTCGCCGGGTCGAACCAGAAAGATGTCGACGTCGCTGTTAACGCCGCCGTCGCCCCGAGCTGCCGAACCAAAGATGGAGACGTGGAATGGGAGGAGCTGCCACAACGCAAAACCCCCGCGCAGCCGCTGGAACAATCGTGAGCGAAGTTCCGTCAATTGGGAGATCGGCTCGGCTGCAACGTGATCCCGGTTCAGCTCGTAGACCCGGGCCCGCCCCGCGTCTCTTCGCAGGACGAGACCATGCAAAACGAGGCGGTCCAGCACCCGTTGGGTTGCGTCCTGGGAACGGCCTCCCAACTTGGCTACCTCCCGTCCGGTGCGCGGCTTGGTGGAGCGAGCCAACACATCGAGAACGGCGCTGTCGACGACCGGAAACATCGACTGAAAGGGAGTAGAGAGATCCACGTCGGCATATTGACCGATTTTTCGGTCATATGCTGGATATTTCAGGCATGCAACCGATATTTCAGGCACTCAAATTTCCAGGCAAGCGGCCCTCACCCTCGAGCTTTTCGAGGTGGGCCTCCATCGCCATCGCCGCCATCGGCAGCAACTCGATCGGGATGTCGTCCCAGACCGCGGCGAGGAGGTTGGCGCGGGAGCGCTCGCCCTGCTCGAGGGCGGCGACCAGGCGGCGCTCGCGCATAAGCCGGTGCTCGACGTACTCGGCCAGTTTGGCGGCCGGGTCGGTGACCCAGGGGCCGTGGCCGGGGGCGATCAGCTCGATCTCCTCGGCCTGCAGGAGGGCGAGCGAGTCCATGAAGGCGGCGAGCGAGTTGCCGCCCGGCGGCACGATCGTCGACCCGAGCCCGAGGACGAGGTCGCCGCTGAAGCAGACGCCGCCCTCGCTGAGGAAGCAGACGTGGTCCTCGGCGTGGCCGGGGGTGGCAAGGACACGGAGGCCGGCGTGGGCCTCTCCCCCCTGCGGCAGGACGACCTCGGCGCCGAGCCGATCGGCACCGGCGGCGTGGTCGCCGTGGGAGTGGGTGAGGAGGACGAGGCCGATGCCGCCGCGCTCGCCGGCGGCGGCGTGGATCTCCTCCAGATGCCCGGGGTCCTCAGATCCCGGGTCGATCACCACGCAGGGATCGCTGCCGAAGAGGTAGGTGTTGGTCCCTTCCAGCGTCATCGGCCCCGGGTTGGGGGCGACGATCTTCAGAACCTCGGGGTGACCCGGCGCCTCAAGCATCGACGATTGGCGAGTTATGGGCGCTATAGCGCCCATAACTCGCCAATGACGGATTCGGCGCCGTCAGTTGGAGGCCGCCTCGACCTCTTTGGCGATCGCCTCGCGCGCGTCGGGCGGCTCGAGCACGACCAGGTCGCCGGCGCCGCGGAGGATCTCCCGCACCAACCAGGGCTTGCCCGCGTAGGGCAGCTCGACGACGACGGCGCCGTCGGCCAGCTCCTCGACCACGGTCCGCTCCTCGCGCAGCCAGCGCGCCCGCTCCGGCGAGACCCAGACGCGGGCGACCTCGGCGGTCGGCACCTCGCCGTGGGTCATCCAGCCCTCGACCCCGGCGAACTCCTCGACTTCGGGCCGCGGCTCGAACTTCTCCCCGGAGAGGCGCGCCTCCTTGACCCGCTCGAGCTTGAAGTGCCGAACCCCTTCTTTGGTCAGGTCGTAGCACTCGACGTACCAGCCCTCTTTGCCGTTCTCCAGCCGGTAGGGCTCGACCCGGCGCTCGGTGAACTGATCCTCGTTCTCCTTGTAGTAGCTCAGCTCGAGCACCCGGCTCTCGGCGATCGCCTCGTTGACGAGGCGGGCGATCTCGGCGTCGCCGCCGCCTGCCGAGGCGATCTCCAGCCCCTCCTCGGAGGGGTCGTGGCCGAGCGCTTTGACGATTTTCCCCCGCGCGGTCTGCAGGTCTGACTGCGGCAGGTGGTCGCCGAAGAGGTCGATCGCCGCGACCAGCGCCTTCGCCTCCAGCGGCAGCAGGCGGGCGGGGCGGGCGAAGTTGTCGCCGTAGGGCTGCGAGTCGACCTCGATCTCCTCGCCGAGGATTTCCGCGTAGAGGACGTAGGTGCCGCCGCCGAAGTTGACGACGTTGAGCAGCTCGACGTCCTCGCGCAGCTCCTCCGCGGTCAGCTCCAGCCGGTCCCGCAGGTCGGCGGTCTGCAGCCGCTCGCCCTTTTTCGCCGATTCGATCAGCATCCCGGCGAGGGTGACGAGGCGGGCGAAGCGCTCGGGCCGGATCGCCGCCTCGCCGCGGCCGTTGGAGCGGGTCCGCTTCGGCTGCTCCTCGAGCGGGCGGTCGACGACCTTCGCCGGCCGGAACCCGTTCTCGTGGCGCTCGAGCAGCAGGCCGCGACGCTGCTCGGCCTCCTCGCGGAGGTCGTCGGGCGCCAGCACCTGCGCGTTCTGGCGCCAGCGCAGGACCCAGGCGATCAGCTCGCGCTCGGAGGCGTAGGCGGTCTCGAATACGCGGCCCTTGCCGGGGGCGCCGTCGGACTTCTTCACGTTTCGCAGCACGCCGTAGCTGCCGTAGTCGCGCTCGATCAGCCAGGCGATCCGCTCGCGGATGAAGATCGTCGCCGTCCCCTTCGTCTCCCCCAGCTGCCAGTCGGCGCGGCTGCCGTAGTCGCGCCGGTCGAAGTCCTCGGGCGGCGAGAAGTCGTGCTCGGCCTTGGAGGCGTAGCCGACCTTGCCCTGGATCCGCGAGAGGCGGAAAACCCGCACCGCGTCGCGCTCGTGCGCGTGGCCGATCAGGTAGAACTGGCCGCCGCGGAAAACGAGGTGGAAGGGATCGACCTTGCGCTTTTCGGTCTCGCCCCTCTCCATCGTGTAGTAGGTGAACTCGATCGTCTTCCGGCGTGAGATGGCGGTCTCGATCTTGGAGAGGCGCTGCGACAGCTCGCGGCCGCCGGCGGAGGCGGTCATCGCCATCTCGACCGGCGCGCGCTCGCCCTCTTTGAGCGGGTTCGGCTGACCCCAGGCGACCTGCTGCAGGGCCAGCCGCAACGGCTCGGCGTAGGCGAAGCCGCCGTCGGTCAGCAGCATCAGCGCCGTCGAGAGCGCCGCCAGCTCCTCGGCGGCGAAGGAGATCGGTTCTAGGTAGAAGTTCTCCGGCGGCAACGAGTAGAGCTCGGCCTCGAAGAAGCCCTCGCCCGGCTTCTCGACCCCGAGCTGGATCCCGAGGCTCTCGAGCTCAGCACGATCGGCGTAGAAACGGCGCGCGAAGGCGTCGTCGTTCATGTCGCTGTAGCCCTCCACCTCCCGCTTGATCTCGAGGGCCGAAACCGGCCTCCCCTGAGCCATCAGGAACGAGATCAACGAGAGCTGGCGAATCAGCTTCTCGGTGTCCTTCGCCACTGCCCGGCAGGATAGTCTTCGCGCCGCGCATGGACGTCCTCCGAAACCTCTTCGGCAACCTAAGCGCGGGCATTATCCGGCTTTTGGTGACCGTCGGAATCCTCGCTGCGGTCTATTTCTTCGTCGTCAAGCCGACCCTGGACACGACCGAGAAGATCAGCAACGAAGTCAACGTCAACGTCCAGAAGGGCTTTCAGCAGAGCGATCTGGGCGCCATCAACAAGACGATCGACGACGTCAACCGCCAGGTCCAGCGCGAAATCAAGAAGTCACTGCGCCAGTCGCAGCGGCAGGGAAACGCCGACCAGCTGATCCGCTGCATCCAGCGGGCGCATCAGAACGTCAATCGGATCCAGCGCTGCAGCGAACGCTTCCAGTAGCGGCGCAGTCCTAGAAGAGGATGCCGGCGATCAAGGTGGCGATGATCACCGCCGCCGCACCTAGCAGCGTGTGCCTCAGTGCGTGGAAGCGGTCATCCATCTTTCCGAAGCGCTCGTCGAACTTCTTGAGGCGCTCATCGATCTCCTCGAAGCGCCTGTCGACAGCATCGAAGCGTTCGCCGAACCGGGATTCCATCCGCTCGAAGCCGCCCTTCATCTCGGCCTTCACATCGGCGAAGCCCCGATCGACCTTCAAACTCAAGTCGTCCAGCCGCTCATCGGTCCACTTTTCTCTCGGGCTCATCATCACCGCCATGAGCATAGCGTAACTGATTGTCTACAGCAATGCTTTGTCTTCAGGCGGCGCGCTGGGCGAAAAACGCCGAGCCAGACAAAGCCCGGTCGAAGCCGGACCAGGCCTCACCCGCCGGAAGCTGGCGCTCGAGGCGGTCGAAGCTGCCGAGGCGGCCGCCGAGGTTGTCGATCATGTGGACGAGGACGGCCTCGCGGGTGGCGGGGACGACCGGCGAGCCGTGTTCGAGCGAGCCGTGGTGGCTGAGGATGATGTGGAGGACGCACTGGGCGAGGTGGGGGTCGAAGCCGGGCAGGTCCTCGATCGCCCGGCGCACCGTGTAGTAGCCGAGCGGGATCTCTCCCTGCAGGCGACCGGCGTCGGTGAGGTCGATCGCCAGCGGGTCGTCGTTGTAGGCGACGCACTTGCCGATGTCGTGCAGCAGCCCGCCGGTGACGGCGACGTCGCGGTCGATCCCGGGGAAGAAGTTGGCCGCGGCGGAGACGGCCTGGGCGACCGAGAGGGTGTGCTGGAGCAGCCCGTGGCGGTAGGCCTGGTGGTAGGTCTTCGCCGCCGGCGCAACCCGGAAGCGCTCCCAGGTCTCCGACCCTGGACCGAAGAAGCCGTCGAGCAGCTCGCGCAGCTCCGGGTTCTGGACGGTCGCCAGCAGTTCGCGCAGTTCGCCCTCGAGCTGCTCGGCCGAAACGTCCGACTCGGCCGCAAGATCCTCGGTCGCGTACTCATGCGCCTCGGCCTCGCGCAGGGTGCCAATCTTGATCTTTGCGCCCCAGCGCTCGCTGATCTCGAAGACGCCGGTGACGAAGACGGGGGAGCCGGTGGAGCAGCAGGCGTACAGCTCCTCCGCCTCCTCCCAGCAGACCGCCTCGGCGGTGCCGGTCGCGTCGCCGACCGAGAGCCGCAGCCAGGGGTCGCCGTTGCGCTTGCGCCGCAGCTCGCGCTCGCGCACCGCGAAGACGCCGTTGACGCGCTGGCCGTCCTCGAGGTCGCGCAGGGAGATGCGGATAACGGGCTCGGCGAGGGCCGGCTCGGCGGCTTCTGGCACGGTCCCGGCGAACGCCTCGATCTGCGTCTGCTCGCTCATCGTTTGCTCAAGGTAGAGATGGGGGCGGACGCGCCTTAGGCTGCGAATGTGCAGGTGGGGATCAGAGAGACGGCGGCGGCGCTGGCCGCGCTTGGCGCCTACCTGACCACGGCTCTGCCGGCCGCGCGGAAGGAGCTGCGGCGGTGGGAGCCGCTGCCGGGGGAGAAGGCGAGGAACGCCGAGGCCGTGGCGGTGCTCGCAACCCTTGCGCCGCGTTCCAGGCGAGCTGACGTGGTGCGGGCGATCGTGGCGCTGCAGGTGGCGATCGACCGCCTCGACGCCTTGGAAGAGGAAGGGCTCAGCGAGGATGCGAGGGCGGCAGACGCCGGATTCCTGGGCCGCCTCGAAGCCGAGTGGCGAGGGCGGGTTGTCGAGCTGCCAGCCGGAGGACGACTGCTGCCCTTGATCGAGCGGGCGGTGGAGCGCTGCGCGGAAGGGCAGCGGCGCACCCACGCCGCGGCGACCGGCGAGGTCGAGGGATTGCGCCGCTGGGCCGAAAGCCTCGACGCCCCCGCCGGCTACCGCTGGTGGGAGGTTGCCGCCGGCGCCAGCTCCTCGGTCGCGGCACACGCATTGATCGCAGCGGCGTCCGACCCGGCGATGACCTCTGAAGGGGCGACGCAGATTGACGCCGCCTACTTCCCGCCGATCGGCGCCCTCACCGTCTTCCTCGACGACCTCGTCGACCGCGAGGCCGACCGCGCGGCCGGCGAGCACAACTACCTCCCCTACTACGACCACCCCACCGAGGCGGCCGAGCGACTGGGGCTGATCGCCGAGCGGGCGGCGGCGCTGGTCGACCCGCTCCCCCAGGCACCCCGCCACCGGGCGATCCTCGCGGGTGTCGCCGCCTACTACCTCAGCGCCGAGGAGACCCGCGGCGGCGACGCACAACGGGTGCAGAGCCGTCTGGTGGCCGCCTTGGGTCCGGGAGCGCGACTTCTGGCCAGGTTCCTGCAGCTGCGACGCCTTGCACCACGCAAACGGCCCGGGCAACCGGGGTGATCGCCCGGGCAACGTTTGCGTGTATGGGACCGCGACTCAACCAGGGAAGATGAGGCGGCCCCGGTCTGGCGCCAGAGACGCCCCCCGAGCGAACTCGGTGAGCGCCACACATATTAGAACACGAACGGACCAAAACTGCAATCTGATACCAGCTCACCCCTCTGGTGTGAGGCCAAAGGAGCGAGACCACCGACTGAATCTAGACAAAGCCCTACCGTTTAGACCGCTTCTTACCCTTCTTGCAGCCTGCCTGGACCTGCGGATTGGCTTCGAGCACCTTGCCGTTCTGGCCGGTGAAGCGGGCCTTCGCGCGGTGCACCCCGCGGCAGATGTCGGTCGAGTTGACCAGCAGTCCCTTGCGGCCGCCCTGCATCGAGAGCACGACTTTGCTCAGCGGCGCATCGGGGACGTTTTCGAACGTCGTTCGGAGACGGGCGTTGCTCGAGTCGATCCTGCCGACCGATTCGATGTCAACAAGGCCGTGCAGCGCCAGCACCAAATCCGGCAGTTCGTGGTTGGAGCTGCGCAGGTAGACCGGGCCCTCGAGCGGCTGGTCGAGCAGCGGCGTCCAAGCCTTCACGTGGCCGTAGATGCTGCCCGCCGGACAGCCGCCGCCGTTGCCGCCGTTGGCCGCGAACTGCACCCGCGTGCAGATCGTGCGGATGTGGCCCTGTTCGAGCAGCTCGCTGCCGGGCAGGGTCACCTGGATGCGGTCCGGGTTGGCATCGCCGATCCGCGGACGCAGTACCGCCCGCAGGGCCGGGTACGCCCCGCGCGTGCTGCGCTTGGCCGAGAGCCGGAGCTTCAACCGCGGCTTGAAGCCGAGGCTTTCGCAGGACGCCGCTTGATAGTGCGCGCTGAGGTTCGCGGCGACGTCGTCGCTTGCGCTGAAGACGTCGAGTCCGGACCCAAACAGGGTCGCCTTCGTCGCCATCGGATCGCACGAGGTCGGCGTCGTCGTGAAGTTGTCCCGATCGACGTAGACACGCAGGTCGCGGACCTTGAGCGGGATCCCCTGCAGGATGTGGGGGATCGGGTCGGAGGAGTTGCCGTCGACGTGGACTTCGCTCGTCGCCGGGTCGAGGTCCAGGGCCTCCTGGACGACCACCGTGCCGAGGTCGAACGGTCCGGCAACGGCCGGCGTGATCGAGACGACGCTCAGCGGCGAGCCGTGGTAGGGCCCGCCGAGGTAGAGCTGCCCCGGGACGTAGGTGAGGATCGAGCCGACACCGGCGCCGACGCTGGTGCGGCCGATCTGCGAGGAAGCCGGACAGCTCGGCGTTGCCTTCTCATCGAGCCCGTCCTTGCCCTTCGCACCCTCGACCGCGGCCTGCGGGCACTGCGTCAGGCCGGCCAGCTTCGCCAGCGCGCCCTCGGGCAGGATCGAGCTGAACTTGGTCAGGTCCTGGTCGCCGTCCTTGCGGGTGAGGCGCATGTAGAACGGCGAGTAATGGCCGGCGGCGTTGTTGATCGAGCCGGCTTCGAAGCCCGGCTTGAAGGCGGGGACGCCGCCGCTCGGGCAGGTGCCACCGTCAACGCCGCGCTCGATCGTGAACGAGCTCGTCGTCTCGACTATTTCGTTCGGCGCCGGGTTGTTCGGATCGCTCGCCGACCAGGGCGTGAAGCGGGAGGAGACCGTGAAAGGCTGATCGCCTGGCTCTGAGGGGTCGCCATCGCAGCTGGGCGGGGTGACAAGCGGGGCCCGGCCGCCTTCGCGGAAGTGCAGCTTGAAGGTGGAGAACGGGAGCTGCGGCAGGTCGTCGAAGGTGGTTACCAGCTGGCCCGTCTTCGGATCCGGGGTGACCTTCCCGGCCTGTTTGATCAGGATGCCACGCTCCGGGATCTTGGCGATCAGGTACAGCCCGATCAGGGATCCGGTCGGGTTGTCGTATGGCTTGGCGACATAGAGGGCGCCGTGGGCTTCCTCCTTGAGCAGCGGGGTCGAGACCTGGATCTCGCCGATCTTGGCGGCGTCCGGGCAGCCCTCGGCGGGTGCCGCGTCGAAGCGCTCCTGGGCGTATTGATCTGGCGAACAGACAGCCAACCCCTTGGCCTGCGAGGGGTTGATCGTCACCCCCTCGGGCAGCGTGACCTCAACCTTCTTCGGCTGTCCTTCCGTGATCGCACCCCGGTCGAACAGCCCCGAGTTAGGCATCTCCAGCCGGAAGTCGAGGCCGCTTGGGTTCTCGGCCAGCCTGCTGGTCGGGGCAGCCGAGATCGCCGGGCTGAAGGGAATTTGGTTGCAGCCGACGAGAGCATCGCCGGCGAAGAAGGCGCGGTCCACCACCGAGCCTGCCGCCGTGTTCCACGGTTCGGCGGTGGCGCCGAACTCGAGCGGAGCGGTGCAGCTCCCCGGTAGGGTGAGGAAGGCGTCTTCGCCTAGGCCTGAAGGACGCAGGCAGGGGGACGTACCAAAGGCGCTTTCCCCCCGAAGCACGCAGCCCCAGCCGCGCGAAGAGTCGTGACGCGGGTCCCCAGGGGCTCCCCAGACCACGAGCGTAGTGGAGAGGAACTGAGCGAGCTCGGTGGCATTTCGTACGTTGCCGGTGATCCGGTAGCCGTCATCGGGATCGACCGAGAAGTCGATTACCACGGGGGTGCCAGCCGGCATCAGTCCGAACCGAGCGGGCACGCCCCGGGCAGGGGTGAGGTTGAAGACCGGTACCGCGATCCGCACCATTTTCAGATTTTTTGCTTCCACGATGGTGACCGAGGCGACGCCGATGATGGTGTCGTCGGGGCAGAGATTGTATGAAGCATTTTCGACTTCGAAAAAATCTGCCATCGGGCACGGCGGCACCGAGGCGACGTTGCCGAGAAAGCCGGGCGGCAGCGGGAAGCGCAAGTTGCGTGGCAGCGCAGGTTGCTCGACACCCTCTAAGCGGTTGATCATTCGACCTGAGTTGAGCTGCAGAGTGGTGGTGTATTGAAAGGGATGCGATCCTGCCCGGGCGGCGGGGGCCCCACCCTCTTCTTCCGCCTCGACCGAGAAGCGCTCGATACCGAAGGGCACGGGAGCGGGGCTGACCGCGATTTCCTGAGTGCCATGCGCGGTTGGGGCGTTTCCACCCGAGACCGTGACCTCCCCTGGGGCCGCACCGGGTGCAGCCGCTAGCGGGGGGCTGCCGGTGAGGATGGTGAAGACTTCGAGTTCAATCGCCTCGTAGGGCGGCAGCTCGCCCTCGAACTGACAGCTAATCTCGTCGGACCCGTCAAGCGAGCAGTCAACCGGCCCGGATTCATTCTTGAACCCGGCGAACGCCTCGACGCCCCAGGCGACAACCCCCTCGGGCAATTGATCGTGGATGGTGACCGGGGTATCCGTCGCGTCGACAGGAGCGTCGCCGAGGTTGGTGATGGTGACCACGAGTCGACCGCTGTCTTCGCTGGTGACTTCGGTCTCTGCGTTGCCCACACGAGTTCCTTCAAATATGATCGGGCTGAGCCGCAGGGGCTCGACCCAGCGACCCGGGGTGGCCACCTGAAGCGGAGCGACCCCGACAGGACCGCCCGTCACCTCAACGGTGCCCCCGTAGGCCGTTTCCAGCGTCGCCTGTAACTGCGCAGCCGTTTCGATGACCGGCTGCCCCGGTTCGCAAAGGAATGGCCCCACGGGCCCGCCGGCCAAGCAACCGACCGTGCCGCCGCTGATTTCGATCTTGGCGGCGAACGCCACTTCGAAATAAAGCTCGGTCACCTCGATTTCTTGAACCTCGGTATCGGAGCCCGGTTCCCAGAGGTGGCTGGGACGGCTGCCGTCGACCACCTGCCACCAGGGGGAGGCGGCCGAGGCGAACGACGGAACGGCGAGGAGGACGAGGATGGCACCTAGCAATGCAATCAGCTTGACGGGCGGTGGGGCCATTGAGTAGTTCTCCTTGCGTTGATCGGGTCGGGTGCTCGAGCTCTGTCTCGGCCTGCTCATCGAGCCGCCCTCCGGCCGTCGCGGGCTCGCCGCCCAGCTTGGTGCTTGCGGGTCACTACGCAGCGAAGCTTGCCTCCGCCGCGCCGCACCTTGTGCTTGCCTTTGGGGCAGCGCCTCGGGCTCCTTACCTTCTGCTGGGGGTTGCCAGGACCGTGGTATGCCCCGCTGCCCGGAGTCGGGTCATCCGGCGCCCGTGCTGCGGGCTGACAGGATTCTCCCTGGCATTCGGCCACGGGATCCAGTTTCGCCGGCACACCGTCGACGCGGGCGTCGTAGACGTCAAGCTCGGAGTCGACGTCGGTCACCGAGAGACGGCCCGACGTGAGGAAGAAGGCGTCGTCGCCGCTGGCGCTGGCGTCGAGGAAAGCCGTTTCGCCCTCGGCGGATCCAGAGGAGAGCAAACTGACGCAGCCGTTAGCCGACCTCGAAATGGAGGGTCCGGCCGAGGAGGAGGTGCAGTCGCCGGTGCCGACCGACTCGTACTGGTAGACATCCCACTCGCCGTTGGAATCGGCCGGGACGATACCGTCCACTGCGTTGAAGTAGGTGCGGCCACTGTCGAGGACCGCTCGCGGGCGGTACAGCGTGTCGCCAGCGAGGTTTCGACTGTTTGGCTCGGGAAGCGTCGCCGCGACCCAATCACCGCGCCAGGTGTCGTTTCGATCCGCTAGGAACGGCTGGTTAAACCGACCAGTCATCTGTTGACCGTTGGGGCTGCCGCCGGTCGGGTTGCAGGACGCGCACGTCAGCTCTCCGCTTTCCGCGTCGTACCGGAAGACCTGCTGATTCGGCTCGCCGCTGACCGCGTCGGCGTTCTCATGGCCGGTGAGACTTCGCTCCGACATGAACGCCAGGTAGCGGCCACTCGGCGAAGCGCCAGCGATAAGGTTGCCCTCCGCGGCAGTGGGCCCAACGCTGGCTCCCCAATTGGGCCTGTCAGAGGGAGAGAAGGTTGCGATGAAACGCACCCCGGCTCCCTCTTCGAAGAGGTAGAGGTTGGGTTCCCCCTGGGTGGCGCTGTCGCCCTCGTCGTTGGGAGCGATGTCGAGCACGCCCTGGGCGACAAAATAGATACGCGAACCGTCCTCGCTGAGCGCCGGAGCCAGGTCCTGCACTTCGGCGCTTGCACCCGAGCCTCCAGGCGGGGCGCTGACGTCGGTAAGCTCGGCGCAGCCGGAGGCGGCCGCATCAACCGGGATCTCGCAGCGGTAGAGGTCGCGGCCTTCCGGGCTTGCGTCCGCCGTCAGTTGGCGGGAATCGGTGAAGTAAACGACGGTGCCGTCAGCGCTGGCGCCCTGGAACACCGGGCTATCGCTCCCGACGCCACTGCCGCCCTGGATGACGTCAAGACGCACGCTTTCTTCCCCCAGGGTGTCGCGAAGGTACAGCGCAGTCAGGTCGTTACCGCTCTCGTATCTTCCGGTGCTCCAGAAGATCCGGGAGCCGTCATCGGAGATCGCCTTGCGGACGGAGCCGTGATCAGAGCCCAGCCTCCCTGGCACGCTCTCCGAGCCTTCGTTCGCCGGCAGCCGGCTGAGCAGATGGACCTGACCGCCGCTCCAGCGGTAGAGGCCCGCCCCAGTTGCTCCAGCGACGAGGGGCGCGGGGGCGCGGAAGACGAGGTCTGTAAGCCGCGGATTGCTGCCCATAAGGACGTAATTGGCGTCGGCGATGCTCACAGTCGAGCCTGGTAGGACGTTCGCGAAGCCCTCTTTCGTCGTCAGCACCGGCGTGTAGGTCGGCGGCTCGCCGGCATCGCGCAGGTACCAAGTCCGTTCAGAGGCCTGGGGCGATTGCGGGGTTGAATCGCCAGGTTCCATCAGCGACCGCGAGAGGTCGGGATTGAACAGCCGATACTCAGAGCTAAGCACGGCTGGTGCGGCTTCCGAGTAGATGGGGGTGAGGTCTTTCGAACTCCAGCCTGCTGCGCCGCGAAGGCTGAGTACGCTTGCTGGGTCCAATGGGCGGTTGCCGAGGGGATCGGTCTCGATGGAGCCTCTGCTGAAATAGGCGATCCCGCTGCCGTCCTCGGCAGCCTGCACGAGGTTCCAGCTGAGGAACATAAGCGTACCTCCGTTCTTGTCCGGCGGCGAGACCATCTCCCATGCTCGCTCGTCGGGCAACTCGAAGCCCAGGCCGCTGACCTGCGTGGTCAGCGTCCGCTCCGGCCCGACGCTGACGTCTTCGGAGTTTTCGGCGATGACCCTGTAGTGGTAAGTCGTGTCGGGCTGAAGGCCTGCAATTGCTTGCGTAACGGACACCGGTTGATGGCCGGATCCGATAAGACGCCCTCCCAGAGGGACACTCGTACACAGGGAGGCTTCGCAGTCGCTGAGACCGTACTCGAAACGGTATGAGGTGGCAAACGTATTAGGATTGATCCGCGCCCTGAGGGTCGCCGAGGACGAGGTGACATCGAGCGCAGAGGTTGCCAGAATGCTCGGGCGCCCAGGGGTGATCACTTCGCCAAATAGTTCCACTTTACTGGCGTCCGCATAGTTCGCCCCAACATAAAACTGAAACTCTTCCCCACCAGGGACCACTGCGATGCCCGCGCTATTCTGTGGGAACCGGCCTCGCGTCTCGGACCCTACCTGTTCCTTACCGAAGTAGCCGGAGAGCTGCCCATCGCTATCGTATTTCGCGATCCAGACGCTCCCGCCTCCTTCCAGCACGTAGAGCTCTTCGCTCGCAGAGTCGACATCGATGCCCTTGGCTTCCTGGAAGACTTCATGGGTAAAGGCTTTGCCGCTCGCGTAAGCCGTGGTTGGCGTCACCGGGAATTGACTGGGAACGAACTCGTTGACCTCCCTGACCCCGGGTCCAGGCGCGTTATTGACGAAGACGGATCCATCCGGTGCCACCGCAACGTTCCCCGGTTGCCCTGCCACCTCCAAGCTGGTCAAGGGTTCCCCACTCGAGGCGTAGACGGCGAGCGTGCCGGAGGGGTTCCCATCCACCCAATCACTCGTGTAGATGCTGCCGTTGACATCGGCCGAGACGCCCCTCAGGTCTTTGAACCCCGGAATTTCACTCAACCCTGCGCCGGGTCCGGACGTGAATTCGGCCGGTTCGCCGTCCTGCTCGAACGCCCTGAGCGAGTGTTCTTCACCGACGTAGACGATGTGTCTGGTCGAGTCGACCGCGATCTGCCGAGTGCCGAATCCCAGATCAAGACCGGTGATCTTGTTCCCTTCGATATAGAGGGCAGAGCCACCCCAGGGCAGCGGCGTCCCGTCGGCATCGAACTGGTAGAGCGTGCCGGCTTCTCGGTCCAGCACATAGACGTTTCCGCTTTGCTCGTCTAGCGCAACCGAGCTGATGTATTCGAAGTCCGAGGCTTCGGTGCCATCCGGCCCGAAGCTACGCAGGTGTTCGGTCACCTGGGCGGCGGAAGCGACCGAGGCAAACGAGGCAACGAGTGCGAAGAGAGCCATGACGAGGAGGGTGATCAGGTGGCACGAGCGCCGCGAGGGCGTCCCATTCCGTCCGCGCCCGATGGCGTGGTGCTGATTCATCTCGGTCTCTGGCCTCGGTTGATGTCCCACGTTCTTTCTCCGTTCGCTCACTTCTGCCTCGAAAAGCGAGAGCCGTGCCTTTCCGGCACGGCTCTCGACATTCCCTATGGGTTGAATTTGCCTTTCACTCCGCCGTTGAACGCGTTGGTGAAGGTCGATTTGACGGTCAAATCTTCCAGCGCCGCACCGTTAACCTGCTGGTATAGGTGGAGTTTCGAGCCTGCCCCTTCGACCTGTTCGTATTCCTGTCCAGATGCAGAGGTGGCGAAACTGAGGGTGAAAGAGGCGGCCGTAACCCCGAGTGCCGGCGAAGTGATCCGGCCCAGGACGCTGCCGGTCCACACATAGACCCTTCCTCCACAGTTGAATTTGGCAATGGTTCCGCCCGGTTTAGGGGAGAGCTTCATTCCGAACTGGGTTTTCGCTGCGTCGAGGTAAACCAGTTCGGTAGCGACGCTTTCGGTAAGGATCGTGCCTGAGGGCGAACCCGTAGAAGCGCAGGCTTGCCATCCGTACAACCGACCACATTTGTTGAAGGTGAACTGGGCAGATCCGCCAGCGGTTTCGTTGACGAAGTTCCCGGTCCCGTTGCCAGCAGACTGGCAGACGATTTGATCTCCGCCCGAGGATTCGAAAACCGAGTTTGAAGTGGAGATGTTGAAGCTTGGCCCAGGGACACTGGGTTGAGAGCTAAAGCTGAGTGCCGAGGCACCCGCGGCCGCGAAGGCGCAAAGCGCAAGCGACGCTACGAGAGCCAGGCCGAATGCTGGAATTTTCCTCTTCAATCTGCTACGCATGTGATGCGAACTCCTTCTCCCAGGCGCACCCTGGGCGTTGGTTTCGTGAGGTGCACGGCCTCGGCGCCTTGCCAGGATCTAGCTGGCTTGGCGTCAGGGGTCGTGATTCGTATCTCCTCCAATTTGCTTCTCCCTGCCCCGTTGGAACGGCCCCTTTTCGGAGGACATCCGTAAGGCACGCGAATTGGAACAGATACGGACCGTTTTGTCAAGAACTTGTAGGTTGGCCTTTCTGCTTCGAGCTCATGGGCCTGGATCCATATGGCTTGCCTAAGCGGTAAACATACGGCGCGCCGCTCCAGTGATCAGCAAAGATAGTGCGCCTGCGTACCGTCAGATGCTCTCAATGCCCTCGGCAGCTGCGGGTGATCTCGACCGCTATCTGCCGGCCGTCGGAGAGCGTGTAGGCGGCGCGGGCGAGGGTGAAGAAGCCGGCGGTGAGGCGCGGCGGGATCGGGCAGGAGGCATTGAGATAGCTGCGGGCCTGGCCGTGGTAGCGGTAGCGGCGGGCGAGCGTCATCTCGAACGAGGCGAGGCGCGGGCGCGGGCCTAGGTCCCTGGGGAGATCGGCGACCAGCACCCGGCCGAAGGTGCCGCGGCGGTGGCGCAGGGTGAAGGGCAGGACGACGACGATCGGCGGCTTGCTGGAGTAAGCCTGCAGGACCACTCCCCTGTACCCGTCGACGCGGCTGTTGAAGAGGAGCAGGCGGGCGTGGATCTCGAACGGTCCCTGTTCGGGCAGGAAGACCTTGGCGGTGAGGTTTCCGCGGCCGATCAGAGCGCGACCGCAGACGGCGAGCGCCTTGGGGGGTTTGGTGTTGCGCAGGCGCCTGGCGGGACAGACCGGCAAACCGCGGGTGGAAACCGACCCCTGAACGGGCAGGCCGATTTCGATTCTCGTGACCCGCGGCAGCAGCGAGCGGTCCGCGGTCCGGATTTCACCCGAGAGGTGGATCGAGAGGGGTGCCAGTCGATCGCGCGGCAGCTCCACGGGCGAGAGGCCGCCGTCGAGGGAGACGATCACCTCGCCGCTCTGGCTCCGCTCCCCTCGCGCCGCCCCCGCGAGGGCCCCGACCGAGACCACCGCGGCCAGCACCGCGGCGGCCACTCCGGCGAAGGACGCCCGACCTCTCAACCCCTCCTCACCCGTACCTGGAGAACTTGAAGCTGCAGTAGTTGAAGCCGAAGGCGAGGACGACGTTGTTGGCGAGGTTGCCGTTGTGGATGAAGCGGGCGGTGAGGCGCTGGGCCTTGATCGGATCGTCCTGCCGCAGCTTGGCCGTGATCTGCCCCAGGTAGGAGTCCTGCCGCTTGAGGTAGGTGAACCACTTGCCCAGCTTCGCCGCGTCGGCTTCCGGGCGCGGGACGGCGGCGATCTGCTTGACCGTGCCGGAGAAGATCGCGTCGGCCTTGGTGAACTTCTTCGCCGCGACGGCGAGCCGTTCAGCGCGGACGTCCCCTTCGACGCCCTTCATCGCCCGCTGGGTGGCGAGCGCATCCGGTTTGCAGATCGCCTCCAGCTGGGCGACGTATTCGCCGCGGGTCGGCGCTTCGGCTGCACGCGGCGGCTGGCGGCCAGCAGGGCCATCGCCACCAGCGTGCATTCCCATCGTTCTTAAGCACTCGCTTGCTCATCGGTCCTCGTTTCTGGCATCAACACGTTACGGCGGGGAAGAATTCGGTCGAGCGCCGGCGGCACGTGCCAGACGCGGTCGCCGAGCAGCAGCATCAGCGCCGGCAACAGCACGATCCGCACCGCGGTCGCGTCGAGCAGGATCGCCACCGTCAGCCCCACCCCCATCTGGCTGACGGTGGCGATCGAGGCCGTGGCGAAGGAGACAAAGACCGCGGCCATGATCGCCGCGGCGCCGGTGATCACCCCGGCGGTGCGCTCCAGCCCGAAGGCGATCGCGGCGCGGTTGTCGCCGTCGATCTCGTAGCGCTCCCGCATCCGCGCCAGGAGGAAGACCGCGTAGTCGATCGAGAGCCCGAAGGTGACCCCGAAGATCGCCCCGGCGCCGACCGTGTCCACATAAGGGTGGCCGCCGAGCGGGTAGCCCTCGGGGATCTTGCAGACCAGCGTCATCACCCCGATCGCCGCCGCCACCGAGGCGAGGTTGAGGACGACGGCGAGGAGGGCGAGGAGCGGCGCCCGCAGGACCACGATCAGAGCCAGGAGGGTGAAGAGGACGAAGGCGCCGATCACCAGCGGCAGCCGCGCTTCGGTCGCTTCGCCGTAGGCGTTGAGGGTGGTGGCGCCGCCGGCGACCCCGGACCGCAGGTCGCCCGCTGCGGCGATCCTGCCGGCGTCGACCTCGAGCCGGCTGCCGACCCGCCGCGACCCCGCGGTGTTGAAGGCGTGGGTGGAGACGACGAGCATGCGGGCGGCTTGGCCGCCGCCGGCGACGCTGATCGCCTCCCCCGCCTGCTCGCGCTGCACCGCCGGGGCGCCGTCGAGGGCGGAGAGGACGAAGTAGCCGGAATCGAAGAGGTGGGGGGACTGTTCGCGCAGAGCCCGAGCGGCCGCGTTCAGCGGCGCCGCCAGGGCGGAGACCTTGACCCCGGCGGTGCGGAGCTTTGCCTGCAGGGGGTAGGAGCGGTGAAAGCCTTCGGCGAGGCCGTCGCGGAGGGCACCGGCTCCGCCCTCAAGCTGAGCCAGGCCGCCCGCCAGCCGTTCGGCGCCGCCGCCGAGCCGGTCGAGGCCGGCGCTGAGGCCACCGGTCGCTTCGGAGAGCTGCCGCACCCCCGATTCCAGCCGCTTGCCGCCGGGGACTAGCCGGTTGAGGCCGGTGTTCACCTGCTGCGCCACTTCCCGCAGCCGGCGCACTTCGTTGCGGTTGGCGGCGATCGCCCGCGCCAGCGCCCGGGCCTGGTCGGCCGCCCCTCGCTGGGAGGGGTCGGAGGCGGCGGCGCGTTCGAGCTGACGGGCGAGCTTGCGGGCACGGGCCAGCTCTCCGCCGCGGACGCGCGGCAGCAGCGAGCGCAGGCCGAGGGTGAGAGTGAGGCCGCCGACCGCCACCTCGCGCTGGCCCTTGGCGAGGCGTTCGCTGCCCTCCTGCAGGCGGCCGATCGCGCCGCTGGCTTCTTCGCCACGGCCGGCGGCGCGGCGCAGCTCGGAGGCGATCATGCCGGCGCCGGCGGCGGCGCGAGCCGAGCCCTGCGCCAGCAGGTCGCTGCCGTCGGACCCTTCGGCGATCCCCGCGCGCAGCTCGGAGACGGCTCCGGCGGCGCGGCGGAGGTTGGGGCCGAGGCTGTTGAGCCGCTGCGGCGCGTTCGCCTCCGGCGCGCTGAGCTCGGCGCCGAGATCGCGAAGCGGCGCCGCCCGGGCGGCGATCGCCCCCGGCCCGATCACCGCCCGCACCCCCGGCTCGGCGACGATGCGGCGCTGCCAGCGGCCCAGCAGGGCGAGGTCGCGGCGGTTGGTGATCGGCCCCTGCCGGGTCGCGGCGACGAGGACGAAGGGCGCCTCCCAGCCGGGCCCGACAGCGCGATCGATCCGCTCGGCGCTCTGGCGAGCCTGGTTTGAGCCCGGCAGCTCGTCGATCCCCGGCGCCCCGGTGGCGAAGCCGAGAAGGGGCAGGGCGAGGAGGACGAGCGGGGCCGCGACCAGACAGGCGGCGAGAGCCGGGCGGCGCAGCGCGGCGGCGACCGCCGCGGCGATCGCCGGGCGGCTGTGGGCGGAGCGGGGACGGCCGACGCGGCCGGCGTTTATGCGCTCGCCCAGCAGCCCCAGCAGCCCGGGGACGGCGAGGGTGGAGATGACGACGCTGATGACGGTGACCACGGCGGTGGCGGTGGCGAGCGAGAGCAGCAGCGAGCCGGGCTGGAGGAAGGCGGAGAAGAGGAGGGCGACGATCAGGGTCGCGCCGGCGAAGAAGGTGGTGCGCCCGGCGCTGGCGCGGGTCGTCGCCGCCGCCCGCCAGGGGTCGCCACCGCGCTCCAGCTCCTCGCGGAAGCGGGAGACCGTCAGCAACGAATAGTCGACGCCGAGCGCCAGCCCCATCATCGTGCAGACGACCAGGGAGAGGGCGTCGATCGTCATCGCCGAGGTGAGCAGCGCGAGGACCCCGCGGCCGGCGAAGACCGTGAGGGCGCCGAAGGCGAGCGGGATCGCGGCCGCGACGAGCGAGCGGAAGACGAGCAGGAGGACGAGGATCAGCAACGGTGCAGCCAACAGCTCAGCCCGCTCGGTCGCGCTCAGCGATTCTTCCTGCAGCGCCCTCGAGACCGAGGCGAAGCCGGACTGGGTGGCGCGGACGGGGGAGCGCACCCGGGCCTCCAGGATGCGTTCCAGCGCCGGGACGGTGTCGCGCATCGCCGTCTCCAGCGGTAGGTGGTAGTCGACGAGGACCAGGGCCTTGCGACGATCCGGACGGAGCGCTGGCAGGGAGCCACGGTCCCAGGGCGAGATCGCGGTCGCCGCCGGCTGCCGCCTCAGCGCCTCCACCAAGCGGGGCCCCTGCCGGTCGATCGCGGTGCCGGGTCCCTGCAGCAGGATCACGAACGGGGAGGAATCGCCGAAGTGGCTGTGGGCCAGTTCTTCGGCTTCCCCGGCGGGGGTGTCGGGGATCCGCAACGAAAGCGGCGAGAGACGCTGCTCGACTCCGAGGCCGAGCAGGCCGAGTGCAAGACAGCCGGCGAGAGCCGCCGTCAGCGCCACGAGGGCACCGCGGCGGGTCACCTACGCGACCTCCGTTCCCATTCGCCGAGAGTTTAGGCGAGCCCTGACGGGTCGACGATACGTGTTCGTCTTATATAGGTACGACATCTACCTGGCGACGCGGCAGCGGCTCGACTGCTCCAGCTCGAAGCTGCGGCCGTCGGACAACGTGTACTCGGCGGCGGCGAAGGGAAAGAGGGCGGTGTCGAAGCCGGCGGGGGCGCTGCAGGCGGCGCTTACGAAGGAGCGCTGCCGTCCGCGGTAGGCGTACCGCCGTCCCAGGGTCAGCTGAAACCGGGTCAGGTAGGCCCATTCGCGCACCGAGCGCGGCACGGTGGTGCTCAGCACCGTGCCGAAGATCCCGCCGCGGCGGGCGACGGCGAAGCTGAAGATGAAGGAGGCCGGCGGCTTGCGCGAGTAGGCCTGGGCGACGATCAGCTTGCGCCCGTGGCGGCGGGGGCCGTTGAAGGCGAGCAGGCGGGCCTGGACGAACGTGGGCGGCTGGTTCTCGAAGCGGACGAGGACGCTGACGCGGCCGTGCCCAACCAGAGCACCGCCGCAGACCCGCTTCGCCTTCGCCTCCCGGGCTTTGCGGATCTGGCCCGGGCGGCAGACCGGGAGGCCGCGGTCGTCGAGGCGACCCTGGCGGTTGATCGCGACTTCGATCCGCTTCACCTGCGGCACCCGGTAGGGGTCGCCGGTGGTGCTGCGGATACTTCCGGAGACCGACACCGCGACCGGCGCGGGCGCGTGGCGCGGCAGCGCCCTGGGCCGGATCCCGCCCTCGAAGGTGAGGACGAGGTCGCCTTCGCCGTTGGAGACCGCCCGCGCCGCCGCGGCCGAGAGTACGACGAAGGCCGCGGTCAGGAGGAGGATCTTCGCCCGAGCTGTCATCCGCTGAATCTGGACGGTTCGATCCGGCAGTAGTCGAAGCCGAAGGAGAGGACGGCGTTGTTGGCTCGGCTCGAGTTGCGGTTGAGGTCTACCGAGAGCGATTCGGCCCGGTCCTTGTCGCCCACGGCGAGGGCTTGGCCGATCCGCCGGATCAAATCCTTCTCGTCCCGGAGGATCGAAAGCCAGCGTTCGATTCGGGCCGCGTCGGCCGCGGGTGGCTCGATAGCCGCCAGCCGGCGGATCGTGCCGGCAAACGCGGTGGCGGCGCTGATGAAGTGCTTCGAGGCAAGCTTCAGCTTTCCAGCCTTCACCTCCGCTTTGGCGCCCTTGAAGATGCGCCTGTTGGCGAGCACGTTCGCCCTGCAGACCGGCTCCGCCGTTGCGACGTAGTCCTCGCGGGTGACTTCGCCTGCTTCCTCCGCCGTAGCCAGGGCTGGCACGACGAGGATCGCCACCAGCGCGAACCCGACGAGCATGTTCTTCATCGTTTCTTCCTTTCGTTGAGTCAACGGTCTAGGCACCGTGCAGCCCAAGCTTCGGCAGCATTCGCTCCAGCGGCCGCGGCAGCCACCAGACCCGTTCGCCGAGGATCAGCATCAGCGCCGGCAGGAGGACGATCCGCACCACCGTCGCGTCGAGGACGACCGCGACCGTGAGCCCGGTGCCGAGCTGGCTGACGGTGGCGATCGGCGCCGCGGCGAAAGCCGCGAAGACGGCGACCATCACCGCCGCGGCACCGGTGATCACCCGCGCCGTGCGCCGCAGGCCGTGGGAGATCGCCTCGGCGTTGCCGACCCCCTCGTCGTAGCGCTCGCGCATCCGCGTCAGCAGGAAGACGGCGTAGTCGATCGAGAGCCCGAAGACGATTCCGAAGATCCCCGCGGCCCCGATCGCGTCGACGTAGTCGTGGCCGCCGAGCGGCCAGCCGGCCGGAACGCCGAACAGCAGGGTGAGGACGCCGAAGGCGACGGCGACGGTGAGGAGGTTCAGGGCGACTGCGATCGCGGCGAGGAGGACCGCTCGCAGGAGGACGACGAGGGCGATGAAGGTGACCAGGGAGATTGCGAAGACGACCCAGGGGATGCGGGAGGAGACGGCGTGGCTGTAGTCCTCGAGCTGGGCGGGCCCGCCGGCGACGGCGGTGCGGAAGCCGGTCTCCGCGGCGAGCTCGGCGGCTGCCGTCTGGAGGCGGCGGTCGAGGGCGGCCGAGCCGGGGGTGTTGAAGGTGAAGCGCGGCATCACCAGCATCCGCGCCGCCTGCCCGCCGTGCTCGAGGTCGGTCAGCTGACCTGCCCGCTCGGCGGCGAGCCTCGGCGCCCCTTCCAGGGCGGAGAGGACAAAGTAGCCGGAGTCGAAGATCCCCGGGGAGCGGTGGCGCAGCGAGGCGAGCTGGTGCGAGAGGCGGTGGCCTGAAGCGGAGACGGCGACGCCGGCGCGGGAGAGGCCGCGCTGCAGAGGCTCGGAGGCGCCGTGACCTTGGGAGAGGTGGCCGGCCAGGGAATCGGCGCCCCCGGTAAGTCTTCCCAGGCCGTCGGCGAGACGGCCGGCGCCGCTGCCGAGCCGGGCGAGGCCGGACGGGAGCGCCCCAGCGGCGTCCGCCAGCCGGCCGGCGCCGCGATGCAGCCGGGCGCCGGCGCCGGCGAGCTTCGCCTGGCCGGCGCGCAGGCGCGAGGCGTTCGCGTGGGCGCGCTTGGCCTGGTTGCGGGCGAGGGCCAGAGCTTCGACGAGGCGTTCGGCTTCGGCGACCGATCCGGCGAGAGCGGGATTTGCGGTCGCTGCGGCGCGCAGTTCGGTGCGCAGCCGGCGGCCGCGGTCGAGCGCGCCTCGGCGCAGCACCGGCAGCAGCGCCGCCAGTTCCCCGTCCAGCGAGCGCGAGCCGAGCGCGGCCCGGCGCATCCCGTCGGCGATCCGGCCGGAGCCGTCGTCGATCCGTCTCAGCGCCCGCACCGCCTTCGTCGCTCCCGCGGCCGCCTGGTCGACGCCGCCCGAGATCTGTTCCGCCCCCTCGCGGGCTCGGTCAGAGCCGGAGGCGAGAAGTCCCGCTCCGGCAGCAGCGCGAGCGACGCCGCCGCGCAGCTGTCCGACACCTGCGGCGGCGAAGCCGAGCTTCCTCCCCAGCTTCGAGAGACGGCTCGGGTCGGCGTCGCCGCGGCCGGCCAGGAGCCGCTTCGCCTTCTCGGTCAAGGGGGCGGTCCGGCGCCGGATCTGGGCCGGCCCGACAACCGCCTGCACCGCGGGGTCGCGGGCGATCCGGCGCTGCGCCCGCCCCAGGGCCGCCAGGCGCGCGTCGGTCGTGACCGGCCCGTCCTCGGCCGCCGCGACGAGGACGAACGGGGCCTCCCAGCCGGCACCGATTTCGCGGCCGATCTTCTCGGCATCCTCGCGGGCCGGGCTCGAGGCCGGCAGCTGGGCGGTCGTCGGCGGGCCGGTCTTCAAACCGAGGACCGGCAGGGCGAGCAGGACCAGCGCCGCGCCGACGGCGGCTGCCGCCAGGCGTGGGCGACGCAGCGCCCGCTCGACGAACGCCGTCGCGACGCCGCGGCGACCGCCGCCACCGATCGTCCAGCGGTCGATCCGGTGGCCGAGGAGGAAGAGGAGGGGCGGGGCGACGAAAACCGCCAGGGAGACGCTGACCGCGGTGACGACGATCGCCGTGCCCGCCAGGGAGAGGAAGAGTGAGCCCGGCATCACCCACAGGGTCACCGCCATGGCCAGGGCGAGCGTGCCGCCGGCGTAGGCGGCGGCACGCCCGGCGGTGGCGCGCGTCCGCATGGACGCGGTCCTCGGATCGACGCCGGCGGCGAGCTCTTCGCGAAAGCGGGAGACCAGCAGCAGCGTGTAGTCAACGCCCAGGGAGAGGCCCATCATCGAGGCGACGGTGAGAGAGAAGCCGTCGATCCCGATCCTGGAGGAGGCGAGCAGGAGGCCACCGCGGACGGAGAGGACCACGGCCGCGCCGAAGAGAAGGGGGATCGCAGCGGCGATCGGCGAGCGGAAGACGAGCAGGAGGACGCCGAGCAGGAAGGGAAGAGCGATCAGCTCGGCGCGGTGGGTCGCAGCCACCGATTCCTCCTGGATCGCTCGCGAGAGGGTCGCGTAGCCGGTCTGGCGCGCCGTCACGGGCGGGCGAATCCGTTCGTTCAGCAACCGATCGAGGCGGGGCACCGTCTCGCTGACGGCCGCGGCCGCGGCGACGTGGAAATCGACGAGGAGGAGCGCCTTGCCGGGGGCCGGGCGCAGGCGGTCGAGGCTGCCCCGGTCCCAGGGCGACAGCGTCGTCACCCGCGCGTCGCGCCGCAGGGTCGCGACAAGCGCCGGGCCCTGCCGGTCGAGGCTCGCGGCAGGGCCGCGCAACAGGATCACGAAAGGGGCGGATTCGCCGAAGTGCGCGCCTGCCAGCGCTTCGGCCCGAGCCGAGCGGGTTCCCGGGATTGAGAGAGACGTTGGCTGGAGGGAGTCCTCCACCCCCATTCCGATCACCCCGAGGATGGCAACGACGCCGAGCGCGAACAGCACGGCCACCCGGGCCCGGCGCCTGGCCCGGCTTTCTTCCCTCGCCTCGCTGCGACCGTCCTCCATACCCTTGGCCCCTCGCCTGCCGCCACATCCCAAATTGGAACTACAGGGGACCATACATCAGCAGACCGTCCGGACTGCGCGGGGGACCTCATGCGCTTGCGGAGGGGCTAAAACCGCTCTACAGTGGGGAAAGATCTTCCACGATTACTGCCATCGCAATGAGGTTCCAAACCACTCCCGTACCACGTCTTGGTAGAAGGTTGGTTGGGCCGGGGAGGCCGCTGCCCGCGGGATATGTTCCCCCGACGATGGTGAGGACTCCATGGGGCGATGCGGCCTCACTGCGCGAGCGGCAGCTGCGGCCGGGGAGGGGAACGCCTCGCCCGGAGGCGGAGCGAAACCAGCGCGAGCGGCTCTTCGCGGCGATCGTGGCAACGGTTGCCGAGAAGGGCTACGAGGCGACGACCGTGGCCGATCTGGTGAAGCTGTCCGGGGTCTCGCGCAGTGCCTTCTACCGCCACTTCGAGGACAAGCAGGCCTGCTTCCTGGCAGCGGTCGAAGCGGTCGTCGAGCCGATGCTCGAGCGCCTCCGTGTGGATGAACCGCCCCTCCAGGAACCGAGCGGGCCCGACAGGCCTTCGAGACCGTGATCAAAGCGATCGTCGAGCAGCCGGCGGCGGCGAAGATGTGCGTGGTCGAGATATACGCCGCCGGGCCCGAGGGTGCCGCCCTGCTCGACCGGATGATGGAATCGTCGACCGACCTCGCCGTGCACATGCTCGAGCAGGTGCCGGAGCGCCACGGGATGCCGCGGGAGCTGGTGCGGGCGGTCGTCGGCGGCATCCAGAAGGTGATCCACAAGCGCCTCTACCGCGGCCAGGAGGAGGAGCTGCTCGACCTGATCCCCCAACTTTGGGACTGGTTCTTCTGCTACCCGGTACCGCCCGGACCGCTGAAGGCACGGCGGCGACGCCCGGTGAAGGCACTGTCCTTCGAGGAGCGGCAGAAACTGGCCACGCCGCCCGAGCGATTGCTGCGGGCGCTGGCGGCGGTGGTGGCCGAGAAGGGCTATCCGGACACCACCGTCGCAGAGGTCGTGGACCGGGCGAGCACCTCGCAGCGCACCTTCTACGAACACTTCAACAACAAGGAGGACGCGATCGTCGCCGCGCTCGACAGCGGCTCGGCCCACATGCTCGCGGCCGCGATGCCGGCCTTCCGCCGCGCCCCCGACTGGCCTCACGCCGTCCACGACACCCAGGAAGCGATGTTCCGCTGGGGGGCCGAAGAGCCCGAGTACGCGCGCATGGGCGGCAAAGAGATGTACGCGGCGGGTAAGCGAGCGCTCGACCAGCGCGAGATCGTGACCGAAGGCATGGAGGGCCTGCTCGCCCCCGGCTACGAGCTCAAACCGGAGACGGCGCCTATCGCCGCCGAGGCTATCGGCGGCGCCCTCTACTCCCTCCTCTACGACCACGTCAACAAAAGCGGCCCGGAGACGCTTCCGGACCTGGTGCCGACGCTGGTCTACGTCACCCTGGCGCCGTTCCTCGAGGCCGAGGAGGCCTACGAGGTCGCGGTCGGCTAGAAGATCTGAAGCCCGGCGAGAGTCAGGAACCCGGTGACCATGACGCTCGTCATGGTGATGAAGCCCTGGAACATCATCCGCCGTAGATCCCGGATGTCGGCGTCAACACGCTGAAAGCCCTCCGCGACCCGTTGATTCAGGTCATCGAGTCGTGCGTCAGTCCATTGTTCTCTCGCCATCGCCTCCATGATGGCAAGTGTAACTCGTTGTCTGTAACAGAACCGTCGCAAAAGTCAATTCGAGGTTAAGCCGGCGGCGAGTCGATCGCGAAGAGGTGCCACTTGCCGGGGGCGCCCTTAAGCGGCTGCGCGCCGCGGTCGGCGAACTCGAGGCCGGAGCCGACGACCAGCTCGCGCACGGTGCTGGAGACGAGGACCTCGCCGGGATCGGCCAGCGCCCCGATCCGGGCGCCGATGTTTACCGCCATGCCGCCGACGTCCTTGCCGATCAGCTCGACCTCGCCGGTGTGGATTCCGGCGCGGACCTGGATCCCGAGGCCCGCCACCTCTTCCCGAACCGCGGCTGCACAGCGGATCGCTCGCGCCGGCCCGTCGAAGGTGGCGAGGAAGCCGTCGCCCATCGTCTTCACCTCGACGCCGCGGTGCAGCGACAGCTGGTGGCGGACGGCCGCATCGTGGCGCTCGAGCAGTTGCCGCCAGCCGCGGTCGCCAAGCTCCGCCGCCCTCTCGGTCGAGCCGACGATGTCGGTGAAGAGGATCGTCGCCAGCGCCCGTTCGGATTCGGCCGCGCCGCGGCTGCCGACGAGGAACTCCTCGACCTCGTCCAGCAGCGCGTCGAGGTCACCGGCGAAGGGCAGGTGGTCGATCCCCGGCAGCTCGACCAGCGGGCGCCCGGGATGCTCTCGGCGAGGTGACGCGCCCTGGGCGACCGCGATCATCCGGTCGCCCTCGCGGTGGAGGACGAGGGTCGGGACGCCGATCGCGGGCAGGATCGGCCGCACGTCGATCTCCCGGTACAGGTCCATCAGGGCGATCGCCCCGGCCGGGCTCGTCCCCTGGCGCAACAGCCGCGCCCACCAGCGTTCGAACTCGCGGGTCGCCGATCCGGCTCGGCGCCCAGACGTCGAGGGCCACCGGCCGCCCCAGTCGCGGCGCACCACCGATCGCCCAGCTGTCGAGTACTTCGTCGCGCGATCCCGTGCGGGAAGCCTGCGGTCTCGACCATCCGGGCGAAGGTCCCGAAGAGGACGAGCGCCGAGACCTCGCCCGGATAGGTGGCCGCGTAGAGCATCGACATCGGCCCGCCCTCGGAGATGCCGAAGATCGCGGGACGCTCGAAGCCGGCTGCTTCCATCGACCGCTCGAGGTCGTCCATCGACTCCTCCAGGGTGGGTGGCCGGCCCGGCCGGTCGGAGAGGCCCTGGCCGCGCTTGTCGAAGACGAGCAGGCGCGAGAAGGAGGCGAGACGACGAAGGAAGCGGGCGGTCGACGGGCTCCTCCCAGCCACTCGACGTGGGAGACGAAGCCGGGGACGAAGACCAGGTCCAGCGGCCCCTCGCCATGCACCTGGTAGGCGATATTGACGCCGCCTGAGTCGGCGTAATGCGTCTCGGCTTCCATCAGGGTGGGAGTATGGCGGTGTGGGTCTTCCCTGGCTACGCCTGCACCGGGCGATGGTGGGCTTCGTCCTCCTTCGGCCTCCTCACCTTCTTCTCGCCCGCCCCGCAGGGGGCGGGCGGGGGATGACCCCTTCGACCTCCGGCCCATAGGCTCCCGAGCCCGTGACCCTCCGAAACTTCCGCTACGTCGCCCTCACCGAGGCGACCACCTTCCTCGCCCTGCTGATCGCCTCCGTGGTCAAAAACACCGGCGGAAGCGAGGTCGGGGTGCAGATCCTCGGCCCGATCCACGGCCTGCTGTTCATCGCCTACGTCGTGATCGCGCTGCAGCTGCGCGGGCCGGAGGGCTGGACGACCAAGCAGACCGTCTGGATCCTGGTCGGCGCGGTGCTCCCCTTCGGCGGCTACGTCGTCGACTGGTGGCTGCTGCGGCGGGAACGCCTCAGCCGCTGACCCACTCGCGGGCCGCATCCAGCTCGCCGAGGCTGAAGACGCGTACCTCGCCGGGCGCCAGCCAGGCGAACGCGCGCATCGATTTCGCCAGCCACTCGACGTCGGTGACGAAGGCGAACCGCTTCCAGGCCGAGTGCTCGCGGACCCAGGCGCGCAGGCCGGTCTCGACGTCCTCGATCATGGCCCCGGGCTCGAGGCCGTCGAAGCCTGGCATCTCGAAGACCAACCGCATCTCACCCGACTCGACGCCCTCCCGCAGCGCCGGCTCCAGCACCTGCTGGTAGTCCTCGCGGCTCAGCTTGCCCGACGCGCGCAGGCCGATCGTGCCGGCGGGCATGTCCTCGAGTCGCTCGATCATGGAGACGAAGTCAGTCTAGGCAGCCGTCGACAACCTGCGAGGACTGCGCGGCAGCTCGATGACCTCCGCCTCCTCCGCGTACACCGGCTCGAAGCCGCTGACCGCGAGGACGACATAGCTGTAGCCGCAGGGGCAGGCCTCCCGGTCGACGTCGTCGACCTCCGCGACGACGACCTCGGACTCCTCGCTGCAGGCTGAACACACGACGCGTATTTGCCACATGAGTCGATGGTGGCGAGAGGTTCGGACGGGACCGGGTCCCTGCAACAGCTCGTTCATCTGGCCCTGAGCAGAGCTCAGAAACGAGTGGCCAGGGCCGGATTCGAACCGGCGACACCACGATTTTCAGTTGGTTCCGGCACTTGCGGCCCTGTTCGGCTGGTCGGCATTTTCGCCGCTGCGAAGCCGATCCGCGATCCGTGCCACATCAACGTTTGCGGCTGCCTCCGGGTGTTGCGTTGCCCAACCGTTGCCCACCTGGACCGCTTCGTCCATGAAGGCAGCATCTCCGATCCCGGCGTCCATCAAGTGGACGTAGACCTTGAGCGTGAACCCGGCGTTCGCGTCCAAGCCATTCCGAAACCTGCTTCACGTCGCGCCCTGCCTCAAAGAGCAGCGAAGCGCAGGTATGCCGGAAGGTGTGGAACGTCACCCAGGGCAAGCCCGCCGCCTCAACAGCCGGAATGAGGACGCGGCGGCGCAGATTGCCATAGGCGAGCGGGTACCCCTGGGGGCTGGTGAATACGCGCTCCGAGTCGGCCCGCGAGCCGCGAGCCGCCCACAGTCGCCGCGCCATTCCGGGCGAGAGCGGAATGTCCCGGCGGGAGTGGTCGGACTTCAGCGGCCCAACTTCTCCCCGGCAATCCTGCCGCCACACGAGCAGACGCGGCCTCTCGCCAAACTCCACGTCCTCCCAGGTCAGTCCCACCGCCTCGCTGATCCGCAAGCCAGTGGCGCTAGTAGCTCGATCAGCAAGCGCGAGCCCTCCGGTACGTGATCCAACAGCCGGGACAACTCGGCTCGCGTCAGCGCGCGGACTTCCCGCCCCGGCTCGACGCTCCGGCCACCTACGCCAATGCGGACATTACGGGCCGGGTTCGTCCTCACCGTTCCGTCCTCAACAGCGGTCGCATACATCGCCTTCAACGGCGCGAAGATCGCTCCGCACGCTGTTGGGGCGCAACTCCCATCCTCAAGGTGCCCGATGAAAGCCCGCACGTCAGGCGGCTCGACCCCATCTAGGCGACACCCCCGAAAGTAGGGAATCACCCACCGCTCCACGTCGCGGCGGTAGGTCGCGCGGGTGCGAGGAGACAGGCCGCGAGAGGTTCGTCCTCGGTAGGTATCTAGCCAGCGCAACGCATAGTCCTCCAAGGACTCACGCGAGGTCGGGCGTCGGTCGCCTGCTTCTCGCCGCCCCTTCGCCCCCTCCGCGCCTCGTCATAGGTCCGGTGAGAGCTTTTGTGCTGCTTGCCCCGGTGCCGCCAAACGACAACGTAGCGACCGCCGCGCCGGTAGATACCAGGCGTCCGGTCTTTTCCCATCTTGGGGGAAGCCATCATGCCCGCCTGTCGATAGGGGAGCGCGAGTCACTAGCCGTAGGATTGCTGGTAGCCATAGGGAGATGTTGCCTCCTTGTGGTCAAGGCGGCCCGTTGCGTAGCAGCGCGGCGGGTCGCCGGTTTGGCCTGGACAGTACACACACTTTTACTCCCATGCAACAGCCTTTTTGTCGAGTTTGTGCGGTTGGTGTGTGCAGGGTGGGAGTAACACTCTTCCGCCTCACGTCCTCGTCGCGCCTCCATTGCGAACGTACTCGCGTAGCTCCGAACGATCGAACAGCAGCCGCGAACCATCCCTATGGTGGGGAATCTTCCTCGAACTGACCAAGGCATAGATGCGAGACAGCGGACAGGCCAAGAAGTCAGCCGCACTGTTCGCATCCATGAACCCGTCGGGCCGTGGAAGTCGATCAAGGACGATTTCAGCCGCCCGCTGGGCCACAGCCTCCACTAGCTGGTCCGGAACGGAAAGGGTCAGATTGCTCATTCAGAGCGCTCCGGCTGGGATTGACGGGAGTCAACCTCGGAAGGTGCCATCGGGCGCGCGTCCCTAGGGGGTTTGGCACCTGGCACCCCATGCCCGCTACCGCGTTCTGGTGCGGAGTCTGAGGGTGCCATTTCATTTGCCACCTGCAACATCCCGTCGCCGAGCTTGACCAGCTCGCCCGTGCCGAGCAGGTCGTCACGAAGTCGGCGTGCGGTGCCGTTCTTGGGATCGCGATCAATGGCTCTAGCCAGGTCCGGCCAGGGAGTGGGCCTTGCGGCGGCTGCGAGGAGGAGGGGAGCAAGCTCCGCCCGCTTGGGTGCCCTTGCCCTGACTTCGCCTCCTCCACCTCCGTAAGGTTCGGCGTCCTCTATGAACACCTGCTCGCGCTCGACGTGAAAGCGGAACCAATGGTCCTCTGGTTCAGGCGCGGGCCGTGACTTGAAACAGTGCAATACTCGCCGCTCACGGGCCTCTGGATCGTCCTTTTCGCGACCGAGCCGGAACCCCAACTCCACACTCGCCCCGATGGCGGACGTACCTCGATAATCGTTTCCCGCACGAGAGATGTGATGGAGCAGAACGCCCGCTGGTCCCAAGCGACGGAGCATGTTGCGCAGGGGGTCCAACACCGCGCTTACGGCGGCGGAGTCGTTCTCGTCGCCTCCGGGCCATAGTGAGCGAAAGGAGTCGAAGATGACTAGTCCGGGTTGCTCCCGCTCAATCAACGGCTCCAACTTTGGAAGGTCCCTGCCAAGATGGAACCCCTCTGCCTCGACAACCGTGACGCCCCTCGATGGCAGCCCTAACGCTTTGACGCGGCGGTGTATCTCGTACTCGCCATTCTCGGCGTCGATGATGAGCACTTTTCGCCTCTCACACTCAAGGCCCGCCACTGACTCGCCATTGGCCACCCCGGCGGCAACCGCCATTGTGAGGAGACTCTTACCCTCACCCTCTCGTCCTGAGAGCAGAGTCAGGGTTCGCTCGATCGCGATTCCCTGGACAACGTAAGGGATGCGAGGTGGATCAGTAGCGACCATCTGCGCCACGTCCAGCACCCGTAACCTGCAAAGAGCCGGAGTCCCGTTTCTATTTGGCATCGAGTCGGCTCTCCCGATGCCGGGTTACTGCTACAGGTTCACCGTCACCGTCAGAGTCGCCCGGAGGGGAGCCGCGTCCCGACCTCGACCGAGACCGCCGCGCGACTTGCCGGCGGGTAGCCGGGGCGCGACGATGGCGAGCCTGTGGGCTTTGGGTGGGTATCTGCCATCGACGGCGGGCGGTGGCGACCCGGGTGCCGAATGTCCACCGGGAGCAGATGCCCGGCCGCCTCCCGCTTACGGCGTTCGGCCTCTTTGAAGGCGGCTAGCTCCCCTTTGTCCTCCCCTCGGCGGGCTTTCAGTTGGAGACACATCATCCAACTGACATGCTGCGCCCCGATCAAGTCTTCGTTGATCGGAGGCTGCCGACGATGCTGCTGCCTGTCAGCGCATCGAGCCATTCAGAGGTTTCCGGTAATCACACGACACGTTGTCCACGACCGTAGAAGCACTGGCAGACGGAAAAAACGAGCCGCCCGGAGGCGGCCCGTCAACGTGTGTGTGGAGCCGGAAAGCTCACAGCCGCATTTTCCGGGTTACGCCGGATGGAACCCCCGTCATTCGCCGTGCCTTTCGGCGAGGCGCTTGGCGGTCGCGATGTCCTCTTCGAGTTTCTTCTTCACCTGCCTCTGAAACTCCGGGTCGCTGCCGCGCGTGGCGATGTGTTTTCCGACCGCCTCCCTCACCACATCGGAGACCGTCGACTCGTCCGCTCTGGCGACTGCGGCGAGTTCCTTCCAGAGGTCTTCATCAAGACGAAGGCTCATCGCTTTCGATTGCTCGCCTTTCTTGGAGGTCACAATCGACCGGGCAATGATTGTGCGCCGACGTTGCGGCAGATAGACGTGCTGACCGGCAGTCTCACTTAGTGACTCTGGCGGCTAGCTGCTGGGCGGCCTTCAGGTCGTCTTCCAGCCGCTTCTTGACCCGTTTCTGAAACGCGGGGTCGCTGATGTTGGCGTTTACGTAGTCCTCGACGGCCATCCGGATCGCCTTAGAGACCGACAGGCGGTTGGCGTGGGCGACGGCTTCGACTTCGACTGCTAGCTCCTCGGGGATGCGCAGGCTCAAAACTTTGGTCCGGATCGGACTCATGCGGAGAGTTGCGCGTCGGGGTTGGGGCAGATAAACATCATCGTGCCGGGGCCTGCCGCCAGCTTCCCCAAGCCCTGGGGGCGGGATCGCCCGGTTCCGTAGGGGGTCGCCGCCCTGTCCGGTTGTTCGACACCACAGGACGGCGGCGACCCCTCCACCCTCGCGGCCGCCGATGCCGCCGCACCGTGCGGACGCCCTTCGGCTTCGGCCTCAGCTGCTCCTCCATCTCCAGCGACAGCCGGGCGAGGTACGAGAGGGAAACCCCGAGCGCGTGGGCGATGCGGCGCACGGTCCCGTAGGCCACGTTCCGCCGACCGGACTCGATGTGCGAGACCCAGGTCGAGTGCAGCCCCGTCCGCTTGCCGAGGGTGACCTGGGTTATGCGCTGCCGCTCCCTGATCGTCCTTATCGCCAGGCCAAGCCCCGGCTGCGGGTCGAGTTCGCGCGGCACCTACCGGCCCTTCTTCTTCCCGGCGAGTTCCCATGCCCGGTCGAGAATCGGGCCGAGGGGGACGGCGATCCCGGCCGCGAGCTTGAGCAGGGTTTCGTACCCGGGGTCCTCGACGCCGGTCTCGATCCGGGCGATGGTGACCTGGTGGACGCCCGACCAATCGTGCAGTTCAGCCTGCGTCAAACCCGCCTCCCTGCGGGCCTCTGCAAATGCCTTCCCGAGCGCCTTGAGGTGTCGGATGGTCTCAGCATCATGGCGGCGTTTGGTCACGCCTCGCGGGTCGGGACCGTGGAACTTCTCGACCGACCCCCGCGCGGGGGAATTGGCGACGTGGGTCAGCAGGCCGAGGTCCACGAGGGTCTTGACGTGGTAGGCGACGGTGCCGTACTCGGGCTCACCGACGCCCATCAGCCAGACCTCCCGCGCCGAAAGCGGACCCCCGACCCACCGCAGGGCTTCGATCACGGCCACCTTGACGGGGTGTACCTGGGACTCGATCAGGGTCGGCCAATCGAAGCGGGGCTGTCGGCGAAGCGATGGCCGCTCGCCCTGTTGCAGGACTTCGACGGTCATGCGGACTTGGAGATGAGCCAGCGGGGCGGGACGACGCGGTGAGCTAGTCGTCCCGCCTCCGCTACGGGCTCACGCCTCTCCCTCATCGGCCAGGAGCAGGGAGGGCAAGTCTTCGGGGTGGCGTTGGGGACGGTCGAAATCTTCATGTGGGCTCGTCACCCCCGGCGGGCCGGGTGAACGTCAGGAAGCCCGGCCCGCCTGGGGGGATGCCGCCGCCACGCTGGGGTGCGGACGGCTATCTATTTGGCGGGCTGTTTTGCCCAGGAAGATTTCTAGTGGTGGGGCGTTCTTTTCACCAGCCCACTATTTCGCCCTAATTGGTGTGGACAATTCAGGGCATTACCCAGCGCCGACGCGCGCGCCCGACTAGCCCGCGCTCGAAACCGAGTGCGGCGGCAATGGCCTGGAACCCTTTCTCCCCGCTCGCGATCAACCGTTCCTCCGCTCGCGTCCGGATGCCTTCGATCCGCTCAAGCGACTCCCTCAGCTCCTGCATGAGTTCGTCCCATCCCTCCTCGTCCAGCTTCAACGGCTGCCAGCTCACGTGGCGGTTCAGTCGGGAGTCGAACTTGCCGTTGCGGAACGCCGTAAGGGCTTCAGCGACGATGGCCTGAAACATAAGGGCGGAGATTTCGTGCCGCGCCTCCGGGCTCATCTGCGCCCATTCCTCGTCCCCGATGAGCGGGCGCAGCGAGGCGACATAGAAATGCTCCTCCGCGCCTCGCTTCTTCACCGTCCTCACCAACTCGATGCAGCCGAGGTCGGCGAGCGTTTTGATGTGGTTCCCGACCGTCTTCAAGTCCTCGCCGATTAGGCGGGCGATTTCCGGTGCGCTTGCCTCCCGTTCGTTGAGGATCTGGAGGGCGTCAACCCGGATTGGGTGCTGCACCACGAAGACGACCAGTTCGTCCACGCCCTTCGGTTTCGTCGCTGCGGTCACGACCCTCACCTCTCCCCTGGTTAGTGGTTTCTTGATTGGTCTACCCCTGCCCAGCTTAAGCGGTGGTCGTTTTTTGGTATGTGCGACCATCCACGCCAGCGTGGAAAGTCAAAGAATTCTTTAGCGTTCGCCTCCCAAGCCCGGACGGGCCGGGCCTCCTACGGGAAGGGGAGGTGAGCGCAGATGAAGATCGAGACCACGGTTGTCACGATCCCGGCTTGCAGCGTCAGCAAGCACGGCTAGATGGTCGGGCCGATCCCTGCCGTCTGGGGGTCGGCCCCCCTAACTTGCGCCGCCGCTGGCCGCAAACCACTCGGCCTGCCGGAATAAATCTGAGACCGACACATCTAATGCGGCAGCGAGTTTGAGAATCGACACGACGCTGGGGCTGCGCTCCCCTCGCTCGATCCCGCCGATGTAGTTGCGGTGGACGCCCGTTTCCAAGCTCAGCGCCTCCTGCGTCAACCCGCGCTTGTCGCGGACCTCCTGTAGCGCTCGACCGAGACCTTGCAGGACACGTTCAGAGTGCGTCACAGGGCGCGACGCTCGCAGGCTGGACGAATAAGCTCTACAGCCTGAGCGTGTGATTGCCGATACGCCTCCGCATGACGCCTCCGCCCGATCACGAAGACGCCGCGCCGCAGCAGCTACCGCCTCCCGGTTGGTATGCCGACCCGGCCGGTCCTGGTCTTCGATGGTGGGACGGGGAGCGCTGGACTGAGCAGGTAGGAGGGTCGCCTGCCCGCGAGAGTGAACCGCCCCCCGGCGCCGCCCCGGCCTCGCCTTCCGCGCAGTCGATCGGCGGCGGGCGCGGTCGGCGGTTCCGCGTCGGCCTCGCCGTCCTCGCCGTCGTCCTGGTCGGCGGCCTGGTCGCGCTGATCGCGTCCGGGTCGGGTGACGATGCCCAGGCCGCATATGCCGAATGCCAACGCGACTCGCGGCCTACCTTCGCCGCGATGCAGGAACTCGGCAGCCATCTAGACGTGGGCGTGGTGCAAGCCGACTACGCCGCAGAAGTCGGGGACGTGCAGGCGACCTATGACCGGCTCGACTCCCGCCCTGTCTCCTCCGCCTGCGCTCCGGTCGTAGCGGCGCTGGGGGAAGCGATGGACTCCTACGCGGAAGCTTCAAGCGAGTGGAATGAATGCATCGTCAGCGGCGAAGAATGCGCGGAAGGAACTACGCAAAGTCTTTGGCTGGACGCTGACCGCGCCATTGCCCGCGCCACGCATCGCCTCCGCTCGCTGACCGCTGGCGGGGATGCGGTCGCCGCCGCTGAAGCAGAAGCGGCGCAAGTCGAAGCCGACGCGCTCGCCAAGGAGCAGGGTCATGCAGCGCTGGTGGCGATGGAGACCTACGCCACCGATCACGAAGGTTCCTATGAAGGCGTCACGCCGGGGAGGCTCCGCAACATCGAGCCGTCCCTACCTGCGGGCCTTGAAGTCGCCGAAGCCGGATACGAATATTTCTCGATTTCGATCCCGTCGAAGGGCGGCAACTGGTTCGAGATAGACCGCGAAATCGGCGGGGAACTCGTCTTCAAGTGTGGGGAAACCGGCCACGCTGGCTGCCCCGGAAACGGCCGCTGGGGGTAGCTGAAATCGGTTTCCTTAGGTCGTTTTTGCGGGACCGGCCTCAAACCCTGCGCTAGAGCCAAAAGCGAGGCTCGGATACTCGGCGGTTCCCGATAGGACTGTCCCCATGCTACGCATGGCTTTGATCTTGATTTCGGCTCCGCTGATCGGGCCTCGCGGGCGCACAGGTCGGAGTTTCGCGCCCCCTTTGCCCCTCCGTTGCGATCAGTAACCAGCAGGAAAACTCTTAACGCGAGGGTGGAAACGGTGACGGCACCCCGTCAAACTTTTCTCTTGACGGCGCATCGTTTACTCCCTCGACTGAAAACGTGACGAGGCGCGCCGTAACCTCTTGTTATGGGAGAGCCACAGGATAGGGACCGTTTCTGCGGACGCTGCCGAAGGCCGAATCCCCGCGACGACTTCGCGCCCCCGGAGGATTGGGATGCGGTCGGGGACTTAGCAGACGGAGACGATTGGGAACTCGTCTGCCCCGGTTGTCGCGTCATTGGCGGCGAGAACCAACAAGACCTTCCGCGAAATCGCAACGCCCGTTGGGATTTTGGAGGCCGAAATTTTCAGGGGTAGCGAGCGTGCGGGTCTGTTGTGGCGCGCTGCCGGGTGGGCGGTTTTCCCTCCGAGAATGGGGGGGGTGGGGGTACGCCCGTCCCGGGTGGCGCTCGCTGGAGACGAGCTACTACGGCACCGCTGGGGAGCCTCCCTCAGCCTTCAGCCGCCGTCCGCTGCGGGGCGCTGTTGCCCAATCCGTTGCCCACTGGCCGAAAGCGGCCGTGTCAGGCTTGCCGCTTTCGGCTCTGGAATGGGATGGCCAGGGCCGGATTCGAACCGGCGACACCACGATTTTCAGTCGTGTGCTCTACCAACTGAGCTACCTGGCCCGGGCGCGGAACCGCTAGCGCAGCGGGAAGGCTAGCGGGCCTGGGCGGGATGGGGCTGATTGCATGGGGGGATGAGCGGGGGTCGAGGGCTGCTGGTGCTGGCCGCGGTCGTGGCGGCAGGGGTTCTGCTGCTCTCTGGGGGGTCGGGGGCGGATCCGGAAACGCCGGCGGGGCTACCGGGAATGCCGCCGCCATTCTTCGGGGTGGCGGTGCTCGGCGACGGTGGGCTGACCGCCGCGGTCGATGCATACGGTGACGTAGTCGACCTGCGGGCGGAACCGGCGGGGCGGGCCCTGATCGAGAACTCCTCGGAGCGGCAGGCGGCGGGGGCGGTGCCGGCGGACACCGGGATTCAGGTCTGGGTGCGGATCCGCGGTGGGCCGGCCGAGCCGATGTGGCGGGCGGACTTCATCCGGCAGCGCTACCTGCCCGGCATGAACGTCCTGCGGACGGTGGCGCGGTTCGGCTCGGAGCGGGTCGTGATTCAGCAGGCGGGGCGAAGTGAGGCGCTGGCGATGGTGGTACACGGCGGGGGCGCCGAGTTCCGCGTCAACGCCGACATCAACTGCGATCAAGGGCGCTCGGCTCGATCTCTGGCGATAGTTTGCGCAGCTGGGAACCGGGGGGGTGCCGGGGACAGCGATCGAATTCTCGACCAGGCGGCAGCCGTCGACCGCCGCTGGCTTGCGCGCAAGCGACCGCTCGGGACTGGCGCGCCGGGCTGGGCGCGGCGCATGTACGAACGCTCGCTGCTCGTCCTGCGGGCGCTTACCGACCGTGACAGCGGCGGCGTCGTCGCCGGCGCCCGCGATGGCTGGGCCTACGTCTGGCCCCGCGACGCGGCGGCGGCTGCGATCGCCTACGCGGCGGCAGGTTATGAGCGAGAAGCCGTGCTTACCACCCGCTTCCTTCTTGGCCTCGGCCTCGAGCACGCGGCCCGCTTCCATGGCGACGGCAGCCCCGTCCCGGGCCGCGAAGCGCAGGGCGACGCGATCGGCTGGGCCGCCGCCGCCTCACGCGCGGCGGGGCTGATCGGCAGCGCCCGGCACGCCGCCAAGGTCCTCGCTGGCGGCGGACCGGTCCCCTGGCGCGACCGTGCCGACTACTGGGAGGGCGACCCGGGCGACTACCTCGGCAACGCCCTCGCCTCACGCGCCGACGTGTCTGAGTTTTCCCGTCATATATGGGGGGAAAACTCAGACACCCCCTCGGGGCCGGGCCTGGTGCGGGTGGCTGGCGATCCGGAGTCGGGACTCGATCCGGCCGCTGCCTGGGCCGTCCGTCCCTTCTCCCAGCCCCGCCTCTACTCCGCGGCTCGCGCCACGCTGAACCGGCTCAGCTCCCAAAGCACCCCTTACGGGATCACCCCCGGCGAAGGCTGGACGGGAGGCGACGATCCCTGGTCCGCTCCCACGGCCTGGACCGCCTGGTCGCTTGCGGCGCTCGGCGAGAGGCGCCAGGCGCTCCGCCTGATGCAGGCGCTGCGCCGCTCGGCGACGCCGGCCGGCGCCCTGCCCGAGCGGGTCGACGCCGAGACCGGCGTCCCTCGCTCGACCACCCCGCTCACCTGGTCGCACGCCTTCGCGATCCTCGCCCTGCGCGAGCTCTGGCCCTGACCGCAGCTTCGTCTGTTCCTTATCAGTGTCGCGCAACAACAAGGAACAGGCGAATGGGGCGGCTTACAGCTCTCCCCGCATCCGCCCCATCAGCTCCAGGGCGCCGGCTTTGTGCAGGGGTTCGTTGAGGTTGCCGCACTTGGGGCTTTGGACGCAGGAGGGACACCCCGCCTCGCAGGGGCACTCGGCGATCAGGCGCTCGGCGTCGCCCAGCAGGCGCTCGAACTGCTCGTAGCCGCGCTTGGTGATCCCGACCCCGCCGGGGTGGCCGTCGTAGATGAAGATCGTCGAGCGGCCGGTCTGGAAGTGGACGTTGGTCGAGAGGCCGCCGATGTCCCAGCGGTCGCACATCGCGATCAGCGGCAGAACCGCGATCTGGCTGTGCTCGGTCGCGTGCAGGGAGCCGAGCAGGGCCTCGCTCGGCAGCGCCCGGGCGAGCGGGTCGGGCAGCACGTACCAGAGCGCCTGGGTGACGAAGTTCTGCTCCGGCAGCTCGAGGGCGACGATGTCGATCGGCTCCTGGTCGGAGACCGAGACCCGCTGGAAGGCGATCACCTGCTCGGTGACCGAGACCTCGCCGAAGTTGAGCTCCACGCCGGCGACCTGGCGCTGCTCGTGGATCCGCTCGATGTAGATCTCGGTCTCCTTTTTCGGCCGCGTGTACCAGTCGCCGTCGAAGGCGGAGACGAGCGCCCGCCGCTCCTCGACGTCGAGCCGGTCGACCTCGTAGGAGCGGCCGAGGTGCAGGTAGACGGCGCCGGGGTGGACCGTGGTGAAGGCGCGCTCGGCCTCGACCAGTCCCAGCATCTCCCCCGCGTCGCGCTCGATCACGGCGACCGAGTCGGCCGAGGCCGAGCGCAGCGGGATCCGGTTGGCGACGAACTCGCTGCGGCGCGGCAGCAGCTTGCCGCCCACGCCGCGCAGCTCCCCCGCCGCCAGCAGCCGCTCGGCCCGCTGGCGCCACTCCGGGCCGAAGATCTCGTCGTCCTCGTCGGTCAGCGGCAGCTCGTAGGCGGCGGCGATCAGGTGCCGGGAGGCGATCTGGTCGTTGGTGTGGTCGAGGATCGCCGCCTCGACCGGCCGGCCAATGAACTCCTCCGGGTGGCGGCAGAAGAACTGGTCGAGGGCGTCCTGGCCGGCGACGTAGACGGCAAGGCCGCGGCGGCGGCGGCCCGCCCGTCCCCACATCTGCCGAAGGCTGGCGACGGTGCCGGGGAAGGTGACGCAGATCGCCGCGTCGAGCTCGCCGACGTCGATCCCCAGCTCCAGCGCATCGGTGGCGACGACCGCGAGCAGCTCGCCGGAGGAGAGGCGGGACTCGATCTCCCGCCGCTGCTGGGGCGTGTAGCCGCCGCGGTAGGGGGCGATCCGCTTCGCCAGCTCCGGCTTGCCGCGGCGCTCGAGGTTTTCGCTGGCGAAGCGCTGGATCAGCTCGATCCCGCGTCGGCTTTTGAGGAAGCAGATGGTGCGCACGCCGTGGGTGACCAGCTCGGCGAGCAGGTCGGCGGCCTCCGAGAGCGCCGAGCGGCGCGCGCCGCTGCGCTCGTCGAGCAGCGGCGGGTTCCACATCGCGATCTCGCGGCCGGCGCGCGGGGCGCCGTCGTCGTCGATCAGCTCGAACGGCGTCCCGACCAGTCGCTCGGCCAGCTCGACCGGGTTGGCGATCGTCGCCGAGGCGAGCAGGAAGCGCGGCTCGGAGCCGTAGTAGCGGGCCAGCCGCCGCAGCCGCCGCAGGACGTTGGCGACGTGGGAGCCGAAGACGCCGCGGTAGGTGTGGGCCTCGTCGACCACGACCCACTCGAGGTTGGCGAGGAAGTCGCCCCAGCTCTTGTGGTTGGGGAGGAGGCCGACGTGGAGCATGTCGGGGTTGGTGAGGACGAGGTTGTTCCTACGGCGGATCTCGGGGCGCTCCTCGCGTGGCGTATCGCCGTCGTAGATCGCCTCGCGCAGGTTCGGCGGCCGCAGCTGGGCGAGCTTGCGGGCCTGGTCCTGGGCCAGCGCCTTGGTCGGGTAGAGGTAGAGCGCCCGATCCTTGGGACGCGCCGCGATCCCGTTCAGTACCGGCAGGTTGAAGGCGAGGCTCTTGCCCGAGGCGGTGCCGCTGGTGATCACCAGGTTGGACGCGGCGGCGGCCTGGTAGGCGCGCAGCTGGTGGGTGTAGAGGGAATCGATGCCGACCCGCGCCAGCGCCTCGGTGAGGCCCGGATCGAGCTCCGGCGGCAGCGGAGCCGGCCGCGAGCGACGCTCCTCCTCGGAGGACTCGGCGACGATCCGCCCGTCGCGGCGGGCGGGATCGATTGCAATAGCCCACTCGGAAGCGAGCAGGCTCCCTCCGCGGGGACTCACACCTCACCTCGATGGGCCTCAAACCGATCCATCTGTCGGGAAATCGGCCCACCGGCACTGGGAGGGCCCACAATCTCTGCCGCGACCCACATCGCCTGCAGCGAGGAGCGGTCGTGGATGCGGAGGACGTCGGCGCCCTCGCGCACGGCGAGGGTCGCTGCCGCGACGGTGCCCCACTCACGCTCGCGCGCGGGCAGGCGTCCCTCCCAGGAGCCGGCGAGGACAGCGCCGATGAAGTCCTTGCGGGAGAGGGAGACGTAGAGCGGCAGGCCGAGAGCGCGCAGCTCGCCGAGCCGCCTGAGGATCTCCAGGTCCTGCTCGGGACCTAGGTCGAAGTCGAGTCCGGGGTCGATCGCTATCTGCTCCTCCGCTACCCCAAGCTCCCGGGCCAGCTCGACTCTCCCCTCGAACCAGGCGCGCAGGTGGTCGACGACGTCGCCGTAGTCGCGCCAGGGGCGGTCTTCCCGCGGCGGTCCCTCGATGTGCATCAGCACGTAGCCGCAGCCCGTTTCGGCGACGAGCTCGAACATCTCCTCCGAGCCGCCGGAGATGTCATTGACCACCTCGGCCCCCGCAGCGAGAGCCTGTCGCGCCACCTCGACCGAGAAGGTATCGGCGGAGATCGAAACCCTCCCACCATTCGCCTGTTCCTTTTGGTCCTCTGACAACAGAAAGGAACAGGCGAGTTGGTGGGCCAACCCTTCGACGGCCGGGACCAGGGCCGCGGTCTCGGCCTGGGGGATACCGGCGGGCCGGCCTTGGCCGCCACCGCGCCGACGTCGAGCATCTCGAAGCCCGCCTCGGCCAGCGCCAGGCCGTCGGCGACGGCCTGCTCGGGCGTGCCACTGCGCGCTCCCTCGAACATCGAGTCGACGGTGACGTTGACGATCCCGACGCCGATCGGCCGCGCCAGGTCGAGGGTCCTGTCAGCCAGCCTCCACGCCATGCCCGCTACGGTAGCGACCGCGCCGATGCCGCTCCGCTGCGTCTACACCGACCTCGACGGGACCCTGCTCGGGCGGGGCAGCTCGCTCTTCCGCGACGCCGAGGGGGGTTTCTCGCTGGCGCAGGCGCGCGGGCTCGAGGCCTGCCACCGGGCCGGCGCCGAGGTCGTGATCATGTCCGGCCGCCGCGAGCCGCAGGTGCATGAGGCGGCCCGGCTGATGGGCCAGGCCTCCTACATCTACGAGGCCGGCTGCGCCTTCGCGATCGAGGGCGAGACGACGCTGATGACCGGCGCGATGGCGCCCAGCGAGGACGGCACGATCTACGAGCAGATCGAGCAGCGGGGGATCCCGAGGCTGCTCTTCGAGCACTTCGAGGGCCGGCTCGAGTACCACTCGCCCTGGCACCACGGCCGCGTCCTCTCCCACCTCTTCCGCGGCAAGGTCGACGTCGACGAGGCCAACGCGCTGCTGCACGAGCGCGGCGACGAGGACCTGCGCCTGCTCGACAACGGCGCGATCGGCCGGCCGATGCCGGCGGTCGAGGGACGCACCCACGCCTACCACCTGGTCCCCAAGCAGGTCAGCAAGGCGGCGGCCGTCGCCGGCCACGCCCGCGCCCGCGGCTACGACCCGCGCGAGTGCATCGCCGTCGGCGACTCGGTCGAGGATCTCGAGGTCGCGGCCGCGGTCGGCCGCTTCTTCCTCGTCGCCAACGGGCCCGAGCACGACGCCGGCCTGCGGGCCGCGCTGCCGAATTGGGACAATGTCACCGTTACCGAAGGCAGCATGGGAGACGGCTTCTACGAGGCGGTCGTCACCTCGCTGATGGAACGCCGGTCCTAAAAGGAGAGCTTGTGTCGTCAGAGAACGCGACGGTCGCGGAGCAGGAGTACCTGGAGATCATGTTCTGGCTGCAGGAGGCCGGGCTGCCGATGACCGGCGCCAACATCGCCCGCGCGATGCAGCTCTCGCCGCCGACCGTGCACGAGATGATCGGCCGCCTGATCGACGACGGCTACGTCGAGCGCAACGCCGACAAGACGCTCGCCTTCACCGAGTCCGGCCGCGAGCACGCCAGCTACATCGTCCGCCGTCACCGGATGATCGAGCGCTTCCTCACCGACGTCCTCCACATTCCCTGGGACGAGGTGCATGAGGAGGCGGAGCGGATCGAGCACGCGATGAGCCCGGTGCTGGAGGAGCGGATGCGGGCGGCGATCGGCGACGCCACCACCTGCCCTCACGGCCACCCGATCGTCGAGGGCATCCGCGAGCAGGGCTCGCTGCTGGCCGACGTCGAGATCGGCGCCGACGTCGTCGTCCTTCGCTTCGAGAACGAGGCCGAGGAGCTGCTCCACTACCTGAAGGCGGCGGGGCTGGACCCGGGCCTCGAGGGGAAGGTCGAGAGCTCCGACGAGGAGCGCGTCGTGATCGCCTCCGCCGACGGCGACCACGAGGTCAGCCGCAGCGTCGCCGAGACCGTCTCCGTCCGTGCCGACCCGGCACCGCCGCCGCGGGCAGCCATTCCGGAGCAGCTAGTGCTCTCCAACGACCGCTACGGACGGTGAGTGGTGAGTTTGGGCCCTTATAACGGCCCAAACTCACCTACTGCGGCACTGCCATCGTCATGATCGGTTCCGAGGTCGGGGATTCGCTGCCGCCCTGGGGCTCTTCGGTGACCATCACGACTTTGACGCCGTTCATGTCGGCGATCCGGGTCTCCGCCTGACCGTTGCGGTCGGGGACGAACAGCGCCGGCACCGCTTCGACCTGGCCTTCGCGTTCGACCCAGGCCTCGAGCACCTTGTCCGGGGGCAGCTGGTGGACGCCGGAGAGCTGCAGGGTGCCGCTGTCGCCTTCCTGGACCATCTTCACGCCGATCCCACCAACCTGGCGTTCGAGCGTGGAGGCGCCGCCGCCCCCGTCCGAGCCGCCGTTGCCGACCTCGTAGCCGACCACGCCGGCGACCAGGAGGGCGATGACGGCGAGGCCCAACGCCGGCTTCAGCAGCCAGCGCCGGCTCCGAGCCGGGGCGGGACGCGCCTCGGCCTCGCGGGCGTCGGCCCGCACCTCCGCCATCAGCGCGGCGCGGAGCTGGCGCGGCGGCTCGTGGCGCTCGACCGACTCCGGCAGCAGCTGCACCGCCGGCGCTAGCCAGCGCATCTCCTCCTGGCAGCGCTCGCAGCCTTCGAGGTGGCGCTCCATCTCCGCCGTCTCGTCGCGGTCGAGCGCGCCCAGCGCGTAGGCGGCGAGGTCCTCTTTCCAGCGGTTGTGTTCGTCAGCGTTCATGCCAGTCCCTCCGCAAGCTCTCCCCGGATCTTCTCCAACCCCAGCCTCATCCGTCCCTTCACGGTGCCCATCGGCAGGTTGAGGATGCGGGAGATCTCCGAATGACTGAAGCCGCCGAAGTAGGCGAGCTCGAGCACCTTCGCCTGCGGGTCCGGCAGCTTGCCGAGCGCGCCGCGCACCTCGGCCGCGGTCTCGCGCTGCAGCGCTTCGTCCTCGGTCCGCTCCGCGGCCGGCCGCGCCTCCAGCACCGCGTCGTCGTCGAAGGTCAGCTTCGGCGCCTTGCCGGCGCGGCTGCGGAGGAAGTCGATCGCCCGGTTGCGGACGACGCTCAGCAGCCAGGAGCGGACGCTGCCGCGGGCCGCGTCGAAGCGGGCGCCGCTGCGCCAGACGGAGATGAACGCCTCCTGGGTCACTTCCTCGGCGGCGGCGCGGTCGCCGACGATCCGGTAGGCGAGCGAATAGGCGGCACCGCCGTGGCGGTCGTAGAGGACCTCGAAGGCCTCGGGGTCCTTGCGGCCGACGAGGGGCATCAGCTCCTCGTCGGCCAGTCGCTCCGCCTTCTCTCGCCTGACCGCCATCGGCTCTACACGATGAACGGTTCGACGGCTTTCAGCACCTGCTGTTCGTCGAGCGGGCTGTCGAAGGCCTCGGGGGCCGGTTCTTCGGAGTTCTGCAGCCGGATCGCCGCTGCGTGGCGGGCCTCGACCTGGACGATGCCGCCGGCCGCCGCCAGCACTTCTTTGGACTTGATCATCGGGCCGGCGCCGTTGTAGGCGCTGACCCCGGTGTCCTCGAAGGTCTGCGCCAGTTTGAGGAAGCCGGCGGTGTCGCTGTATTCGAAGTTGAACTTCGGCTCGGCCACCGGCTTGCCGCCGAGCTTCTTCACCGTCGCCGTCAGCGCTTCGACGTGCTGCTGCTCGTCGGAGGCCAGCAGGTTGACGAGGCTCTTCAGTTCGCCCTTCGCCTTGGCGCGGCTCTTCGCTTCTTCGTAGAACTTCGCCTCGAGGTACTCGAGGGTGAGGGCGAAGTTGAGGATTCCGACGTCGCCGGATTCCGACATCGCCAGCGCCTTGCGGACGAAGGGGCTGACCATCGCAGCTGCCGTAGATCGCCCCGGCGGCCAGCGCGCCCTTGAGGATCATGTCGCTGCGGGAGAGGTCCCCGCCCTCGGCGTCAACCTCGACGGCCGCGAGCTCGGGAGCTCTTAGCTTCTCGTTCATCGCTCTTCTCCTTCTGTCTCGCGGTTTCAGCCGACCAGGAACGGTTCGACGGACTTGAGGACGGTCTTCACGTCAGCCGGCTTGGCGAAGGCGCCGTCCGGGGTGATCGACTCGCCCAGCAGGGTGTTGAGGACGGCGGCGTGGCGTCCCTCGACGCTGTGGATCGCGAGGGCCGAGGCCAGGACTTCCGGGCTCTGGATGTTCGCCGCCTGGCCGAGGTAGGCCGCGGCGCCGAGGTTCTCGACCGTGGCGGCCAGTTCCAGCACCGATTTCGCGCTTTCCAGCGGGAATTCGGCTTTCGGTTCCGGCGCCGGCTTGCCGCCGAGGCTCTTGACCGCGGCGGTGAGAGCCTGCGACGTGTTCGGCCTCCTCGGCGCCGAACTTGCGGATCGTCTCCAGCTCGGCGCCCTTGAAGAGTCCGCTCTTGACGACGTCCGCGTAGAAGGCGGTCTCCAGGTACTCGAGGGTGAGGGCGTAGTTGAGGATGCCGATGTCGCCCTTGCCGAATTTGGCGGTTTCGCTGGCGCCGCCGCCCGACTTCATCGCGTCGGTGGTCGTGGTGGTGCTGCTGTCGTCGCCGCAGGCGGCGAGGAAGGCCGCAACCGCGGTGGTGCTGCCGCCGACCGCGAGGAACCTGCGCCGCGAAACGGGGTCTTTGAGCTGCTTGATCTCAGCCATCTGGAGGGTGCCTCCTGGTCGTTTACCTGCCCACACCTACGGGGAGCGAGCGCCAGGTGGATCAGAATCCGCCGATGGCGAGCGCGACGGAGGCGACGGGACGAACCCGGGGAGCGGCGCTGCTGGTGCTGGCCTCGATCGTCTCGGTCCAGTGCGGCTCGGCGCTGGCGACGACCCTGTTCGACGAGATCGGCTCCTCCGGGGCGGTCTTCCTGCGCGCCTCCTTCGGCGCCCTGGTGCTGGTGGCGGTGACCCGGGCGGCGGCGCTGCGGGTGCGGGAGTGGCCCCACCGCGACGTGCTCCTGCTCGGCGCCGCGGTCGCCGGCGTCAACCTCTTCTTCTACGCCGCCCTGGACCGGCTGCCGCTGGGGATCGCGGTCACGCTCGAGTTCGTCGGCCCGCTCGGGGTCGCGATTGCCGCCTCGCACCGGCGGCGCGACCTCGTCTGGGCGCTGCTCGCGGCGGTCGGCATCGTGCTCCTCTCCGACGGCACCGGCGGCGAGAGCGTCGACGTCCTCGGCGTCGCCCTGGCGCTAACCGCCGGCGCCTTCTGGGGCGCCTACATAGTCCTCAGCGACCGGGTCGGCGATCTCGCACCCGGCGCGAGCGGGGCGACGATGGCGGCGGTGATCTCGGCGCTGCTGGTGGCGCCCTTCGGGCTGGTCCAGGGCGGCGGCGAGATCTTCACCCCGGCCCACCTGGCGATCGGCGCCGCGGTCGGCATCCTCAGCACCGCGGTCCCCTACGTCTTCGAGATCGAGGCTCTCCGGCGCCTGCCGCGGGCGGTATTCGGGGTGCTGATGAGCCTCGAGCCGGCGGTAGCAGCAGCAATCGGCTTCCTAGCCCTCTCGCAGAGCCTGGCCCCGCGCGAGCTAGTCGCAATCTCCCTGGTCGTAATCGCCTCGGCGGGCGCCCTGCGCAGCGCCGCGCACCGCCCCGGGACTGAGAAGAGGGGCGGGGGGTTACCCTCAGGACACTCAACATCGAGCCATAGGCGAGATGTGTCCGGAGGGGTAACCCCCCGCCCCTCTCTACAACTACGCCGGAGACCCGGCCCGCAAGCGCTCAAGCGCACCGGCGATCCGACGAACACCCTCGGCTGCACGATCCGCCGGGACCGGGGCGAAGGAGAGGCGGAGGCTGTTCTCGCCGCCGGCGATCATGAAGTCGGGACCGGCGACGAAGGAGACGCCGTCGCCTTTCGCCTCGGCGAGCAGGGCGGCGGTGTCGGTCCCCTCGGCGAGGTCGAGCCAGAGGAAGTAGCCGCCGTCGGGGACGACGAACTCGGCCTCGGGGATCTGCTCGCCGAGCGCCGCGACCAGCGCGTCGCAGCGCGCCTTCAGCTCGCCTTTGACGAACTCGATGTTGCGGTCGAGCTCACCGCTAGCGGCAGAGCTCGAGGACGATCGACTCGGCCAGCATGTTCGGCGAGATGTAGGTCTCGTTCGCCTGTTTCGCCAGCTTCTTGATCTCCTCGGCAGGGCCGGCCAGGTAGCCGACGCGAACGCCCGGGCTGACCGTCTTCGAGAAGGAGGAGGCGTGGACGACCTTGCCGGCCTCGTCCATCGAGAGCATCGTCGCCAGCGGCACGCCGCTCGAAGGGCAGCTCGCGGTAGGGGTCGTCCTCGAAGATCCAGAAGTCGTGCTCGGCGGCGAGCGCGACCAGGCGCCGGCGCTTCTCCTCGGAGAGCGTGCAGCCGGCCGGGTTGTGGGCGTTGGGGATGACGTGGGCGAGCTTGATCGGCCCCTCGGCGAGCGCCGCTTCCAGCTGCCCGACGTCGAGGCCGTCGGCCTCCAGCGGCACCGGCACCAGCTCGACGCCGATCTGCTGCAGGAGCAGCAGGGTGCGGTCGTAGGTCGGCTGCTCGACGACGACCCGGTCGCCGGGCCCGAGCAGGTGCTGGAACAGCATCGCGCCCGCCTCCAGCGAGCCGTTGGCGATCATCACCTGGCGCGGGGTCGAGGTCGCCCGTGCCGCTCGGCGACCCACTGGCAGAGCCCGGGATGGCCGATCCCGATGCCGTAGGAGAGTGCCGTTTCCCAGTCGGCGGCAAGCGCCTGCGCCGCCGCCTCCCGCACCTGCTCGTGGGGCAGGATGTCGGCGCTCGGGGCGCCGCGAGCGAAGGAAATCGTGTCGCCGGCCATACGTTCCGACCCTAGCAACGCGGCGGCTTCGAGCGCGCCTAGAGCGAGCGGAGCATCTCGGCGGCGATTGCCGCTGTCTCGGTCGGGCTTTCGCCGACCCGCACGCCCTTGGCTTCGAGCGCGTCTTTCTTCGCCTGCGGCGGTGCCCGAGGAGCCGGAGATGATCGCCCCGGCGTGGCCCATCTGCTTGCCGGGAGGAGCGGTGAAGCCGGCGATGTAGGCGACCACCGGCTTGCGTGATCTCGGAGGCGATGAACTCGGCCGCCCGCTCCTCGGCGTCGCCGCCGATCTCGCCGACCATCACGATCAGCTCGGTGTCGGGGTCGGCCTCGTAGAGCTTGAGGATGTCGATGAAGTCGGAGCCGACGATCGGGTCGCCGCCGATGCCGACGATCGAGGAGTTGCCGGTCCCGGCCTGCTTCAGCTCGTTGCCGATCTGGTAGGTCAGGGTGCCGCGACTTGGAGACGACGCCGATCGGGCCCGGGTCGAAGAACTGGGCCGGGATGATCCCGACGTTGGCCTTGCCGGGCGAGAGCACGCCGGGGCAGTTGGGGCCGATCAGCCGGACGCCGGCCTCCTTCGCCTTCCAGTAGGTGTTCAGCATGTCGAGGACCGGGATCCCCTCGGTGATCGCGATCACCGTCTCGACGCCGGAGTCGATCGCCTCGTCGATCGCCGGCAGCGGCGAAACGGGCGGGGACGAAGATCATCGAGGTGTTGGCGCCGGCCTCGGTCGACGGCCTCCTTGATCGTGTCGAAGACCGGCGTCCCCTCGACGTCCTGGCCGCCCTTGCCGGGCGTGACCCCGGCGACGAGGTCGGTCCCGTAGGCCTTGTTGCGCAGTCCGTGGAAGGAGCCCTCGCGGCCGGTCAGGCCGGAGACGGCGAGCTTCGTGCCCTTGTCGACGATGATGCTCATGCGGCGCTCCCGGCGAGCTCGACGACGCGGCGGGCGGCGTCCAGCATCGTCTTCTCCTGGTGCAGGTTGGGCAGGTTCGCCTCGGCGAGGATCTTCAGCCCCTCCTCGGAGTTGGTCCCGTCGAGGCGCACCACCAGCGGCACGCCGAGGTCGATCTGCTGCGAGGCGGTGACGATCCCGTTGGCGATCTCGTCGCAGCGGGTGATGCCGCCGAAGATGTTGAAGAGGATCGCGCGTCACCTTCGCGTCGGAGTTGATGACTTCCAGCGCGTTGACGATCGCCTCGGCTTTCGAGCCGCCGCCGGCGTCGAGGAAGTTGGCCGGGGCGCCGCCCGCCTGGGCGACGACGTCGAGCGTCGACATGCAGAGGCCGGCGCCGTTGGCGAGGATGCCGACGTTGCCGTCGAGTTTGACGTAGGTGAGGCCCTTTTCCTTCGCCATCTGCTCCTGCGGGTCGTCGACGGTGTCGGCGATCTCGGCCAGGTCCTGGTGGCGGAAGAGGGCGTTGCCGTCGATCGTCACCTTCGCGTCGAGGGCGACGACCTCGCGGCCGGCGGTGACGATCAGCGGGTTGACCTCGATCAGGGTCGCGTCCTCCTCGCGCGCCACCTCGGCCAGCTTCACCAGTGCCTCGGCGGCTTCGTCGAGAGCGTCCTCGGCGAGGCCCGCGTCGGCGACGATCGAGCGCGCGGCGGCGCGGTCGAACTCGCGGGTCGGGTCGATGTGGCGTTTGACCAGCGCGTCGGGGTCCTCGGCGGCGACCGCCTCGATGTCCATCCCGCCCTTGGCGGAGACCATCGCCAGCAGCTTCTTCTCGCCGCGGTCGAGGATCACCGAGGCGTAGTACTCCTCGGCGATGTCGGAGCCGCCCTCGATCCAGACCTGGTCGACGCGGAAGGGACCCTCGCCGTGGGGGCCGACGATGTCCATGCCGAGGATCGCGTCGGCGTACTCACGCGCCTCCTCGGCGTCCTCGGCGATCTTGATCCCGCCCGCCTTGCCGCGGCCGCCGATCAGGACCTGGGCCTTGATCGCAACGGGGTAGCCGATCCTCTCCGCCGCGGCGACGGCGTCGTCGACCGTGTCGGCGACCTCGCCGCTGGGCACGGCGATGCCGTGCTTGGCGAACAGCTGCTTGCCCTGGTACTCGAGGAGGTCCATATCTGAGAGCGGCGCTGGGGGAGCGCGCGCGGCAGACTACCCGAATGCCATAATGCCGCGCTCTCTCATGGCCCTCCCCAGTCTCAAAAACATCAAATGGGTAACTACCGACTGTTACGGCACCCTCATCGACTGGGAGAAAGGCATCGTCGAGGCCTGCAAGAAAGAGGCTTCCAAAGACGGTTTCAGCTTCGAGGAGGGGCCGTTTCTGGAGCGGTTCTTCGAAGTCCAGGCCGAAATCATGGCCGGCTCCTACGAGCTCTACGCCGAGGTGCTGCGCCGCACGATCGTCAAAGTCGCCGGTGAGGTCGGCTGGGAGATCGAGCCCTCCCGAGCTCAGTTCCTGCCCAACAGCGTCGCCTACTGGCTGCCGTTCCGCGAGGCCAACGCGGCGATGGATCGCCTTGGCAAGAAGTACGAGATCGGGATCGTCACCAACACCGACGACAAACTGCTGGGGATCTCGCGCCGCCACCTGCGGACCGAACTCGACCTCGTCGTCACCGCCCAGCAGGTGCGCAGCTACAAGCCGGACCCCGTCCACTTCAAAGAGGGCGCGCGCCGGATCGGCGGCAAGAAAGGCTGGCTGCACATCGGCTGCAACTACGCAACCGACATCGCCCCGGTGCTGAAAATGAACGTGCCGGTGATCTGGGTCAACCGCCACGGCGAGAAACTGGAAGGGCGCAAAGCGCCCAGCGCGACGGTGAAAAACTTCCGCGAAGCAGTGAAAAAGCTCGGCGCGTCCTGAGCGTCTTCTAGCGTTCAGGCCGCAACTCAGGCGTGAGGTGCCGGTTTCGGGGGTAGCCAAAGCCCTCGATTCGTTCGATGCAGATAGCCACTCGACAGACCAGTTCGTCGCTTGCCCATGCCCGGGGGCGGTTCGCCGTCGTCCTTGGCCTCTGCCTGTTGCTCGGCAGCCTCGTCCTCGCCGCCGGCCAGAGCGCCGACGCGGCGCAGCCATCGGTCCTGCAGCGACCGAGCTTCGTCGTCATCCAGACCGACGACGAGACCCTCGACCAGCTCTACGCCAGCCTCAACGTCGGCGGCATCGACGTGCAGGCGATGCCCTATACGCACGCGCTGATCGCCAGCCGCGGCGTCACCTTCAATCGCTACTACGTCTCCTACCCGCTCTGTTGCCCTTCGCGAGTCAGTCTCCTCACCGGCCGCTACGCGCACAACAACAACGTCCGCGGCAACGTGCCGCCCAACGGCGGCTTCACCGGCTTCGCGAACCGCGCCGCCTACAGCCACAACATCGCCACCTGGCTGCAGGGAGCCGGCTACCGGACGATCCACATCGGCAAGTTCCTCAACGGCTACGGCGACGAACCGTTCGACAGCGGCACGGACGTACCGCCAGGGTGGAACGCCTGGCACTCGGTGCTGAAGGCCGACACCAGCCACTACTTCTACGGCTACACGCTGAACGACAACGGCTCGATCGACGGGCCGTTCGGCGACTCCGGCAGCTGGGAAACGCGCGAATACGGCGAACGCGACGACTTCGGCTGCCCGACCGCGCCGCTGAACGGCAAACCCTGCTTCTACGCCACTGACGTCTTCAGCCGGATCGCCAACGAAGAGCTGGTCGGCACCTCGCCTGAACAGCCCTTCTACCTGCAGCTGGACTACACCGCCCCCCACGGCGACTTCCGCCGCCCGGCCGGCCCGGAGCCGGCGATCCGCCACTACGGGACCTTCTCCGGCGCCCCCTATCCCCACGGCCGCGCCGAAGGGTTCAACGAGGGCAACGTCAACGACAAGCCGCGCTTCATCCGCGAAGCGCCCTACCTCTCGCTGAACGAGATCCACACCTACCGCGTCTACTACCAGAAGGCGTTGGAGTCGCTGCGCTCGGTCGACGAAGGCGTAAAACTCGTCGTCGACACCCTCGGCGGCCTGCAGCGGCTGCGCAATACCTACATCATCTTCACCTCCGACAACGGGTTCTTCTACGGCGAGCACCGCCTCACCGGGGGCAAGTTTCTCGCCTACGAGCCGTCCACCCACCTGCCGCTGCTGATCCGCGGGCCGGGGATCAAAGCCGGCACCTCGACCGGCGAGCTGGCGGGCAACATCGACCTCGCGCCGACGATCCTCGAACTGGCCGGGGTGGAAGCGGACAAGAGCCTCGACGGCCGGTCGCTGGTGCCCTACATGAAGGATCCGGCACTGCGCTCGCGGCGGCCGATCCTCTTCGAGTCCTTCGTCGAAACCGCCGACGTCGAAGCCAACGGCGAAGTAGTCGCCCAGCGCTCCCGCCGCAACACCGCGCGCGACGGCGCCAGCGCCTCGATCGTGGCGCCGCCGAAGGACTACCTCGGAATCCGCCTTGGCCCCTACAAGTACATCGAGTGGCCGAGCGGCGAGAAAGAGATGTACGACGTCACCAAAGACCCCTTCGAGCTGAACAACGTGGTCAGGGTCCGGAACCTCTCCCCGATCCGAGCCTTCCTCCACGCCCAGCTGATTCGCTTGGAGACCTGTGTCGGCCGCACCTGCCAGGAAGTGGCCCCGCAGTTCCCTCTCACGCTTGAGCAGCAGCGCAAGGTCGACAAGCAGCGGCGAGAAGAAGAACGTCAGAAGGAACGCGAACGCGAAGAAAAGCGGCACCACAAACGAAGCGGTTGATGTGGGAGGGGAGGGAGACCCTCTCCAAACTCGCTCGCTTCGCTCGCTTTTGGGAGTGTTTGGAGAGGGTCTCCCTCCCCTCCACCCGACAGCTGTTTGTTGCTCGGGAGAGCTGGGGAGTTATTTGATGACGGCGAGGGTGTCGCCGGCTCCTACCGCGGCGCCCTCGGAGATGGGGAGATCTTCTACTTTGCCCGATCGGTGGGCGGTGATCTCGTTCTCCATCTTCATCGCCTCGATGACGCAGATCAGGTCTCCCTCGGCGACCTCGGCGCCTTTCTCGACGGCGACTTTCAGGACGGTGCCTTGAAGGGGTGAGGGAAGGGACTCGCTGGAGGCGCTGGGGCCTGAGCCGCCCTTGCGCTCGCGCTTCGGCGGTTTCTTGCCGCCGGCGGCCGGAGCGGCGGCGCCTCTCGCGGGGGCCTCGCCGATCACCTTGACGTCGAAGAGCTTGCCGGAGACCTCGACCCTGTAGTCGCGGGTCACCACCTCGCCGCCGTCCTCGGAGGGCTCGGGCGGCTTCGCGTCGGCGGGCGCCGTCGATTTCAGCCACTCGCGGTCCTCCATCAGGTCGCGGCAGGTCTCCCCCTTCGCCCACTGCTCGGTGGCGAGGATCGCTTCGTGGAAGGGGATCAGGGTGGTGAGGCCGCCGGAGTCGTATTCGCCGAGCGCCCGCAGCATGCGCCGGGTCGCCTTCTCGCGGTCGACGTCCCAGACGATCAGCTTGGCCACCATCGGGTCGTACATCGGCGTCACCTCGGAGCCGCCCTCGACGCCGGAGTCGACGCGGACGCCGGGGCCGGAGGGCTCGCGGTAGGAGTCGTCGATCGGGCCCGGAGCGGGGGCGAATTTCTTGTGCGCCGCCTCGGCGTTGATCCGGCACTCGATCGACCAGCCGCTCAGCTCGACGTCCTCCTGGGCGATCGAGAGCGCTCGCCGGCGGCGACCAGGATCTGCTCGCGGACGATGTCGACGCCGGTGACCATCTCGGTCACGCAGTGCTCGACCTGGACGCGGGTGTTCATCTCGAGGAAGAAGTACTCGTCGCCGACCTGCATGCCCTCGATCGTGCCGGCGCCGCGGTAGCCGACGGCGGCGGCCGCGTCGGTGGCGATCTTGCCGATCCGCTCGCGCATCTCCTCGTCGACGTGTGGGCCCGGGAGCCTCCTCGATCACCTTCTGGTGGCGACGCTGGATCGAGCAGTCGCGCTCGCCGAGGTGGATCACGTTGCCGTGCGAGTCGGCGAGCACCTGGACCTCGACGTGGCGCGGGTCCTCGAGGTAGCGCTCGATGTAGACGCGGTCGTCGGAGAAGAACTTCTCGCCTTCGCGCGCGGAGCCCTCGAAGGCCTCCTGCAGGTCATCCGGCGTCATCGCCACCCGGAAGCCCTTGCCGCCACCGCCGCCGGCCGCCTTGCAGGCGACCGGGTAGCCGGCTTCCTCGGCCTGCCTGCGCGCGGCCTCGCGAGGTCCTTGGCGACCTCGGTCGAGCCGGGAACGATCGGCACCCCGGCCTGCTCCATGATCTCGCGCGCCTTGGTCTTCGAGCCCATCGCTTCGATCGCCTCCGGCGGCGGCCCGATCCAGGTGATCCCCGCCTCGGCGCAGGCGCGCGCCATCTCGGCGTTCTCGGCGAGGAAGCCGTAGCCGGGATGGATCGCCTTCGGCGCCGGCCTCCTTGGCGGTCTCGATGATCTTCGGGATGTTCAGGTAGCTCTCGGCCGGGACCGCGGGGCCGATTAGGAAGGCCTCGTCGGCGGCGCGCACATGGGGAGCGTCGCGGTCGATCTCCGAGTAGACGGCGACCGAGACGATGCCCATCTCCTTCAGGGTGCGGGCGACGCGGATCGCGATCTCTCCGCGGTTGGCTATCAGGACCTTCTGGAACACGGCGGCGCAGTCTATTTAGGACGGCGGCAGCGGTGCATGCCGACCGATCCAAGGCCTCTCAGTCCCGTTTGTAGCGGCTCGCTTCGTACTCCTCGACCCAGGCCGTCGAGCTCCTCCAGGTCCCGTCAGCAGCCTTGGCCGCCTTCAGCCGCCCGCGCGTCGCGGCGACCCGCAACGCATTCGCCGAGAGCTTCTCGGTGGCCAGCGCCGGGAGGGGGACCGGGCGGGCGGGCCCTGCGATCGCAGGGACGACGAACTTATGGAGGTTGTCGAGAATCGCCCGCGCCAGGAACTCCCCGAGGGGGCCAAGGTCTCCTTGATCGGCCCGGCGCAGAGCGGTCAGGTAACGACTGCGGTTGCCTTTGTAGATGATCGCCGGGGGGTAGCCGAGGCGAATCAGGAGGAGATTCAGGACGAGACGGCCGGCGCGCCCGTTGCCGTCGAGGAATGGGTGGACCTGCTCGAACCTCGCGTGCAGGCCGGCCAGAGCCTCCGGGATCCCTGAGCCCTCGACCTTGCGCAGGGCCTGCGCGTCGCCGATCCAGTCACGAAGGAGCATCGGGACCTGCGGCCATTCAGGCGGTCGCATTCCCCCCGGGAACGGCTCGATGTCGTGCTCGCGGAAAGAACCGGGGCGCTCCTTCGGCGTCGCTTGGGGATGCGGCGCCACGTCCCAGACGGGGGTCATCGCGAGCGAGTGGACCTCCCGTACCTCCGCCAGGGTGATCAACTTGCCGCCGCTCCAGCCCTTCGGATCGATCCCCTGGCCGTAGACCCAGCCGGCCGCGTCGGCGTAGCCGCGGACCTCCAGGTATTCGCTCAGCTCCTTGTTGCCAACCGCCCTCCCCTCCCCGAGCAGCTGCTCGACTTGCTTGAGGACGAGAGTGTTTCCCTCGATCGCCGTCGAGTGATGGGCCTCCTCGAGCCAGATTCCGCGCCAGATTCCCTCCGCCTCGTCAGGTGAGGGGAGGCCGCCGAGTCGCTCACGAAGCTCGCCGATCTGAACTCGTAACCGCTCGTAGATCGCCTCGCGCGGCGGACGGCCACGTCGGGACGGTTGGGAGTTGTTTGGTTGAGGCACAAATTAAATGTACCGAACAACTTAGGAATTTGTTCGTCTGTCGCCAATTTAATTGTTCCGAACAAACGCTCGGAGACTCCCTGCCAGCTAGTCTGCCCGGCCGATGCTGATCGAGTTGCAGAGCCATTCGACCGTCTCGGACGGGCAGCTGCCCCCGGCGGAGGTGGTCGAGAGGGCCGCTGAGGCCGGGGTTACCACGCTGGCCCTGACCGACCACGACGCCATCGCGGGGGTGGTCGAAGCCGAGGAGGCCGCTCAGCGGCTGGGGATCGAGCTGGTGCCAGCGATCGAGATGTCGTGCGTCCACGAGTACGCCGAAGACCTCCATATCTGCGGCTACTGGATCGACGTGCGGCGGATCGCCGCTGCCTGCGAGCGGGCTCAGCACGAGCGGGTTACGCGGGCTGGCGAGATCATCGAGAAGCTGCGCGGCGAGGGCTTCGACCTGCACCTCGAGGACGCCGTCCGCGAGGCTGGCGACGCGCTCTCGATCGGCCGCCCCCACATCGCTCGCGCCGCCGGTGCGAGCGGCGACCTCGGACCCTTCTTCGAGGAGTACCTGGTGCCCGGCGCCAAGTGCTTCGTCCCCCGTCGCTGGCCGTCCGCCGAGCAGGCGATCGAGCTGATCCGCGAAGCCGGCGGCATCGCCGTCATCGCCCACCCCTACTGGGACATCTCCGAGCCAGACGAGGTCGACGACCTGATCCGCTCGCTGGGAGCCGACGGCGTCGAGACCTACTACCCGACCCACTCCAAAGAGCAGACCGAACACCTCCTCGAGCTGTGCGCCGAGCTCGACCTCGTCCCCACCGCCAGCTCCGACTACCACGGACCGACCCACAAGACCTTCGCCAAGTTCGGCGCCTACGGCACCTACGGTCTCGGCGAGCCCCAGGTGCCGGCTAAGCCGTAGCACGTTCGCGAACCCAGCGGATGAACTCCGCCAAATCGGTCTCGCGATCTCCAACCCGCTCCAGAGTGTCGATGACCGCGTCCGCGCCCTCTTCCGGTCTGTGCCAACGGCGGCGCCCAAGCATCAGCATTTCCCGCATGCACTCGTAGCCGACGACCTGATTTCCCATCGGGAGCGGTCGGGAGCGGATCAGCAACCAGGCGCATACCGCCGCTTGGTCGACGGGATTGGGGAACAGGAAGGCCCCGCAGACCCGGGCGAACGGAGCCGCCAGCGCATGCTCCGCCCGAAAGGGACAGATGTTTCGCTCCAGCTCCCGATACGGGACCCCCAGCCCCGCCTCGGCAATCAGCAGAAGTCTTTCCAGGCTCAAACGATTTTCCATACCGTCAACCTGATTGAAGCAGATGTGCCATATCGATCACCGCCAACCGTACACAGACAAAAAATTACCATGCTCCCTAAGATCGTCAACAGCTACCGATGGCGACCAAAGTCCTGAGCCTGCGCCTTCCCGAGGAGATAGCGGTGGAAATCGCCGCGGTGGCCCGCGCCAACGGCGTATCGGTCTCCAGGGCGATCCGCCTGGCGATCGAGGACTACGTCGCCGTCCAGCGCTCCGACAAGGCCTTCAAAGAACGCCTCAAGCAGCGCTTGGACGAAGACCGCGAGCTGCTGGAACGGTTCGCAAAATGAAGAGAGGCCGGTCTCCCGGCCCCTCTCCAAGACACTCGTGTCAGCGGGCTGACTAAGCGGCAGCGGCCTCCTTGGCCGGCACGAAGCCCCGCTCTTCGAGGTAGGCCAGCAGCTTCTCGGCCGACTCCTCGGGGGACTCGCTCTCGGTGTGGCAGACGAACTCCGGGTTCTCCGGGGCCTCGTAGGGATCGGAGACGCCGGTGAATTCCTTGATCTCGCCGGAGAAGGCTTTCGCGTAGAGACCCTTGACGTCGCGCTCGGCGCAGGTGTCGACCGAAGCCTCGACGTAGACCTCGACGAAGCGGTCGCCCATCAGCTGGCGAGCCTCGTTGCGGATCTCCGCGTAGGGGGAGATCGCCGCGGTGATCACCGGCACGCCGTTGCGGCTGAGCAGATCGGCGACGAAGGCGATCCGCCGGATGTTGGTGTCGCGATCCTCCTTCGAGAAGCCGAGGCCCTTGGAGAGGTTTTCGCGAACGACGTCGCCGTCGAGGATCTCCAGCTTCGAGCCGCGCTCGCGCAGGTGTCCCTCCAGCACTCGGGAGATCGTCGTCTTGCCGGCTCCGGAGAGCCCGGTGAACCAGAGAGTGAATCCCTTCTCACCAGCCATGCGTCGTCAGTCCTCCTTGTAAGCGTCGATCAGGATGTCGGCAACCTCGTCGCGCGAGAACTCGTGCGGCGGCCGTTCGCCGTTGCCGAGCATCTCCCGGACCTTGGTCCCGGAGAGGAACAGATGCGCGTCTTGGTCGTGGGGGCAGGTCTTGTTGGAAGCAAGCCCCTCGCACTCGTTGCACCAGAAGGTGTGCTCGAACATCAGCGGCTCGATCCCGAGCTCGTCGATGTCGATCGTCTCGAAGATCTTCTGAGCGTCGTAGGTGCCGTAGTAGTCACCCGCGCCCGCGTGGTCGCGGCCGACGATGAAATGGGTGGCGCCGTAGTTGCGCCGGACGATTGCGTGCAGGACCGCCTCGCGCGGGCCGGCGTAGTGCATCTTCGCCGGCTTGACGCCGAGCACGACCCGGTCGCCCGGGTAGTAGTTCTCCATCAGCACCTCGTAGCAGCGCATCCGCACGTCGGCGGGGATGTCGCCGGCCTTGGTCTTGCCGATCAGCGGGTGGATGAAGAGCCCGTCGCAGGTCTCCAGCGCGGCCTTGGTCAGGTACTCGTGGGCGCGGTGGATCGGGTTGCGGGTCTGGAAGGCGACGATCTTCTTCCAGCCGCGCGCCTCGAAGTCGGCCTTGTGCTCGGCCGGCGTCTTGTAGCGGCGCATGAAGGCCTCGTCGTGGTCGGGCAGCGCGTCGACCTCGATCGGGCCGGCCAGCATGCGGTTGCCCTCCTCGTAGATCGCGGCGACGCCCGGGTGGGCCTCGTCGGCGGTGCCGTAGACCTGCTCGGCCTCGCGCTTGACGTCGCGCTCCCAGATCTCCTCTACGGTGAGGCGGCCCAGCTTCTTGCCTTCGTCGGAGGAGAGCTCGACGACGTCGCCGACCTCGCACTCGAGGTCGCTCGCCAGGGTGATCGGGATCGGCCAGTAATCGCCGTCGACGGTCCGCATCTCGCTGCAGACGCGCTCCCAGTCGGCGGATCCCTGGAAGCCGGTCAGCGGCGCGAAACCGCCGTTGCCGATCATCTCGAAGTCCGCCGTGTGGCGCTCGGAAAGGGTCAGGGACAGCTCAGCCATCGTCTCGCTCATCTCACCTATCGGGTCGGGGGAAGGGGTCGTTCAGGAGTTAAGAGTTGAAGGGCGGCTTGCCGGCGCCGCTAGTTGATCCCGCACTCGGTCTTTGCGAGGCCGCTCCAGCGGCCGTCGCGCAGATCCCCACCCGGCTCGACCGGCCGGGTGCAGTGGGTGCAGCCGATCGACGGGTAGCCGTGATCGTGAAGCGGGTTGTACGGGAGGTGGTGCTCACGGATGTAGTTCCAAACGTCGCGCTCGGTCCAGTCCGCGAGGGGGTTCAGCTTCCAGAGGTTGAAGCGCTTGTCCCAGCCGAACTTCGGGGTGGCGGAACGGGAACTGGAATCTGCCCGGCGGACGCCGGCGACCCAGCAGTCTACGGAAGACAGGGCGCGGCGCATCGGCTCGACCTTGCGGATCCCGCAGCAGGAGTCGGGGTCGCGGTTCCAGAGCTCCGGCCCGTGCTCGGCCTCCTGCTCGTCCAGCGTCAGGTTGTGGAAGCGGTCGAACTCGATCCCCAGCGCCTCGGCGAGCCGGTCGCGGGTCTCGTAGGTCTCCTCGAAGAGGACGTCGGTGTCGAGGTAGAAGAAACGCGCCTCGGGGTTGACCGTGCTCGCCAGGTGGGCGGTCACCGAGCTCGTTTTCTGGAACGAGCAGGCGATGTAGTGGTGCGAGCCGAAATTCTCGAACATCCACTCCAGCGCCTCGGAGGCCGTGCTTCCCTCCAGGTCAGCGGCGATCGCCTCGTGATCGAGGTCGGCCGGTGTAGGCACGGTGCCGGAGAGGGTGACGGGAGGCGGCTTCACGAGGACGGGCGGGCGCTAGATCGCGCACTCCCCCTCTCCCCGCACAACCTCGTACGGGCTCGATCTGTTCCAGTCGATGAACTGCTCCATCGTCTCGAGGCTGAACTCAGCCGGCAGGGTCAGCTCCTTGGCGACGGCTTCGAAGGGCTCGGCGCCGACGCGCTCGGCGAAGGCGTTGAACTCCTCGCCCTCGTTGCGGTCGGCCTCGTAGAGGTGGATCCAGCGCTCGACGGCCTCGGGGACCCGTTTCGCCGGCAGCCGCGATTTCAGCCGCGTGCCGAAGATGACCTCGCCGCCCTCGAAGTTGCCGCCGATGTGCGGGATGTAGGCAGGCATCTGGCGGCCGTTGACCTTCAGCGAGGCGCCGTAGAAACCGATGTTGGCGATGTGGTGCTGGCTGCAGCCGTTGGGGCAGCCGCTCATTTTGATGTGGATGCGCTTGGTCAGCTCGTCGGTGATCTGCATCGAGGTGACCCGCTCCTTGATCGCCCGGTTGAGGCCCATCGAGGAGGTGATCCCGAGTTTGCAGCTGTCGGTGCCGGGGCAGGAGACCACGTCGGTGATCTCGCGGGCGCCGGCCTCGCCGAGGTCGAGGGCGGTCAGCCGCTCCCAGACGTCGTAGAGGGACTCGTCGCGGACCCAGCGCAGGACGAAGTTCTGCTGCACGGTGCTGCGGGCGGAGCCGCCGGTGAACTCGCGCATGATCTGGGCGAGGCCGCGGAACTGCTCCGGGGTGAGGTCGCCGCGGGTCACCTTGACCTCGACGGTGGAGAAGCCCTCCTGGCGCTGCGGCTCGACGTTGCCGGCGAGGAAGCGCTCGAACTCGGTCCGGTCGCCGTTCGGCGAGGACGGTGCGAGCGGCGCCTCGGGGGCGTTCTCCTCCTCGTCGACGCTGAAGCTGAGGCGCTCGACCAGCTCGGGGCCGAATTCGCGCTCCGCCACCCAGTCGCCCTGCAGCTCCTCGTCGACCAGCTCGCGGAAGGCGTCCATGCCGATCTTGTCGACGAGGACCTTGATCCGGGCGCGGGCGCGGTTGACGCGCAGCCAGTCCTGGCGGTCGAAGATGCGGAAGACGGCCTCGGCGACCTTGAGGTAGTCGCCGTTCTCGGCCTCGACGAACTCGTAGAGGGTCGGGGCGACGCGAGCCATGATCGAGGTGCCGCCGCCGACCCGGACCTCGAAGCCCTTGACGCCGTCCCTTTCGACGGAGAGGAAGGCGATGTCGTGGATGCCGCTGATCGCCCGGTCCTCGGCGGAGCCGGTGAACGAGGTCTTGATCTTCCGCGGCATCAGCTGCGTCGTCGGGTGGCGGACGAAGTAGCGGACGTAGGCGGTGCCGTAGGCGGTCGGGTCGAAGACCTCGTCGGCGGCGACGCCGGCCCAGGGGTCGCCGGTGACGTTACGGACCGTGTTGCCGCAGCCCTCGCGCGAAGAGAGGCCGGCTTCGGCGATCTCCCGTAGCAGCAGCTCGGTGTCGCGCAGCGGCACGTGGTGGATTTGGATGTTCTGGCGGGTGGTGATGTGGCCCTTGTTCAGCGGCGCGTACTTCTCGACGACGCTGGCGAAGACGTCCATCTGCTCGGGCGTGACACCGCCGAACGGAAGCTTGATCCGGATCATCTGGACGTCGGGCTGGCGCTGCCCGTAGACGCCCTGTTTGAGGCGGAAGCCGATGAACTGGTTCTCTTCCAGCTCGCCGGAGAGGAACTGCTCGGCTTCGTTGTCGAAGTCGTCGAACTCGCGTTCGATGATCGGGATGACGTGGCCGGGGACGTTCTCGTAGGTCTCCGGGTTCGTCAGGGTCCCGACCCGGCCCTTGCCCCGCTGCTCCTTGTTATCTGCGACGGCTACCTCCATGGGAGGAAAGGTAGCAAACCCGATTGGGATTCAGGTATTTAATTTCTTGACTGGTTGGTAAAGCGGCGGATTGGCGCTTCTAAAGCCAAATCCGGTCAGCTATGCGACGGTTTTTTCTGCGCCTGGAGGATCGCCGAGGCCTCACCCGAGTCGGCCACGTAGCTGCCCTCGGGCTCGAGCGGCAGGTCGTCCTCCCTCCAGCCGACGATCCCCTCGCTGAGCTTGACGGCGTCGTAGCCGGCGTCGGTCAGGGCGTCGGTGGCCATCGTCGAGCGGTTGCCGCCGCGGCAGTAGACGACGACGGGGCGGTCCTTGTCGATCTCGTCGAGGCGCTGCGGCAGCTCCGGCAGCGGCACGTGGTCGGCGCCGGCGATGCGGCCCACCTCCCACTCGTGGTCGGCGCGGACGTCGATCAGCTGGGCGCCCTCGTCAATGAGCTTGCGGGCCTCGCTGCGCGAGACCTCCCGGGTCTCCCCCTGCGGCGCGTCTGCCATCAGTCGACCTCCGTCCCCTCGATCAGGAAGGCGACGCGAACGTGGGCGCGGTACTCGTCGAGGTTCTCGCCGCGGATTCCGGTCGAGACGATGTCGACGGCGCGGATGTTGCGCAGCGATCCCTGGGCCTGCTGCAGTGCCTGTTTGGCGGCGTCGTCGGTCGACGTCTTGGAGCTGCCAACCAGCTCGATGATTTTCACGACAGCCATGCGGATCCTCCTCGTAGGTCCTCGATCGTCTCCTTGGCGCTGACGCCCTCGAGCAGAGCGGCGCGCTGCCAAGCGGGAGCTTGCGGGCGCCCGGACGGGGCAACGGCGAACTCGGCCTCGAACTGCGCGATCGCGGCGGCGACGGCCGCGGCCTCGTCTCCGTGGGCGGTCTTCTGTGCCACGGACCTAGCCTAGATCAAGGGAGGTGCAGCTCGCCGCGGCGGCGCTCGAGGAGAGCGGCGAGGTTGCGGATCACAGCCTCTGGTTCCCGCTGAAAGCGCGGCCGGGTCACCCGGATCATCTCCACTCCCAGCAGCTTCAGCTCCTCCTGGCGAACGTGGTCGCGCTCGAAGGCGGCACGGGTGCCGTGGGTCTCGAAGAGGTCGAGTTCGACCGCGAAGCAGAGGCCGGGCCAGTAGGCGTCGAGCTCGTATCCCTCGACGTTGACGTTCATCGAGGGGGTCGGGAGACCGGCGGCGATCACCCGGCGGCGAAAGCTCTTCTCGAACCGGGAGCGGGTGAAGCTGGGGTCGGGCTGGTAGAGGGCGAGCGCCCGGCGGAGGCGGCCTCGACCCCGGTGCCCACCCGCGCGGTCGAGCACGTCTTCGACCGCATGGAGGTCGAGAAGCTCGAGCTCTTCTGCCCGCTCCAGGAGGCGGTCCAGCTGCTCCGGCCTGGAGCGGATCGCCAGATCGAGTAAGAGGCGAGGCACCGACGTCACCGGAATCCCTTCCCGCTCCATCCGGTCTTCAGGCGCGAGGATCGATGAGAAGTGGACCCGAAACTCCCGCTTCGCCCGCCGCCGAATCGGAGCCGTCACATCGATCGTTTCCGGCGCATAGCGATAGATCCCCCACAAATAGGCAGCCGAGCCATGGCTAGCCACCGCCGGCCAAACCACCTCACCCACCTCATTAGCTTCGGCTCCAAGCACAGCGGCCCAACATCTCCCATGCCAATTAAGCCGCCGATGTCCCACGGCGTAGACGCCGTGATGGAGACGATGCAGACGAGCGACACCCGCCGCCTTTGCTGCCGAGCTACGCGAGTAGCCGATCTCGGCCAGTTGGCGAGCCGAAACCACGCCATGCTGCTGCGTCGCAAGAGCCATGAGAGGCCCATGCCGCTCCGGCGTTCGTCCTTTGTCGCCCATACGGCTACAAAGGACGAACGCCACCCGGGTCTCCCCCCGCGGCCCCGATTCGCCGGGGCGGTTTGTCGGCTATTGCGGCTTCAGCCGTTTAGGCCGGGTACCGGGGTGCCGTGTTTTACGAAGGCGCAGTTGTAGGGGCCCGGATCGAAGGAGTCGGTGATTGCGCGGCCTGCCGGTTGGCCGGTGCCCTCGGTTTCCCTGATCTGCGTCTTGCCGCCTTTGCCTCGCACTTTGATCTGCCGCGGCGGTTCGCCGCGGCCGCACTGGATCGAGAAGTCTTTGACCCCGTCGCGGGCGTCGATGATGTCGTCGCCGCCATTGCCGTAAAAGCGATCCTCGCCCGGCTGGCCGAGCATCGCATTGGGGCCGCCGTCGCCGATCAGAACGTCCCAGTCGAAGGAGCCCTCCATGTCCTCGTTGGTCGGGGAGAGGTGGACCGAGTCGCAGCCCTTGACGGTCGTGACCCACGCCGCGTGCTTGGGGAAGGAGATAATCAGCAAACCGGGATGAGCCTGGGTCTCGGCGAAGGAGGCGTCGTCGCGGCCGGGACCGCCAACCAGCGCCCCGCCGGCGCAGCCGCCGCCGGCGGCCAGCAGGTCGCCGCTGCCTTCGCCGTAGAGGTACGTCGGGCCGGGCAAGCCGCCGACGAGGCCGTCCGCCCCGTCGCCCCCGTAGAGCTTGTCCGCCCCCGGACCGGACTCGACCAGGTCATCCTCGGGCCCGGCTTTGATCGTGTCGTTGCCGAAGCCGCCGGCGAAGCGGACGCTGCCGATCGACTCCAGGGTGCCTTCCACCCGGAGGCTGTCGTTGCCGGGTCCGAGGTCGGCCATCAGCCAGCGGCCAGGGCCGTTCGCCTGGCAGATCACGAGGCCCGGCGTACCCGTGGGGCGCAAGCAGCCCGGGCCGATCGCGACTCCGGCCTTGCCGCTGACGCCGAAGGTCTGGGTCGCTTCGTCGAAGCCGACGACGAACTCGTCGCGGCCGCCGCCACCGATGATCTGCAGCCCTGCGCCACCGCCTGGCGTCGGGTTGAGCTGCACGTAAGCGGAGGCTTTCGGCGGCGGCTCCTTACCGCAGGAGCTTGTCCGTCCTTTGGCGCCGTCGCAGCCGTCGGTTCCCTGACCTCCTTCGAGGGTGTCGCGGCCGCCGCCGCCGACGAGGTGGTCGTTGTCGAGGCCACCGGCGATCACGTTCGCCTGCGGGCTGCCGATCAGCGTGTCGCGGAAGGCTGAGCCTTCGAGGCTCTCGAAGCCGAAGAGCTTGTCGTGGCCGTCGCCGTAGGCCCGGTGCTTGCGCAACGAGACCCAGACGCCGCTGCCCTTGCCGCCCGCCCGCGCGGTCGCGAAGGAGGCGATGTCGCCCGGTCCCGCGCCGCCCGACATGCGGTCGTAGCCGTAGTCGCCGTGGACGAGGTCTTCGGCGCCGGGACCGCCGTTGACGATGTCGATGCCGAGGTCACCGGCGACCTCGTCGCGCGCCCCGGGGCCGCCGAGGATCTTGTCGTCGCCGAGGTTGCCGTTGACCTGGTCCTCGTCGCCGGCGTCCCCGAAGACCTCGTCGTTGCCGCGGCCGCCGTGCATCTCGTCGGTTCCCGGTCCGCCGCAGATCAGGTCGTTGCCGAGGCTGCCGAAGACCACGTCGTCCCCCTTGCCCGCTGAGATCACGTCGCGTTCCGGCGTTCCCCGGATCACGTCGTCGCCATCGGTCCCGACGATCTTCGCCTGGCGCCCGTGGCAGCGCGGTACTTCTTCTTCGGCGCCCGCCGCCAGCGCGGTACCGATTATGAGCAGCGCGGCCAGCGCCGCCAAAACCACAACCGTTCTCATTCCCCGCCTGTTCGTCGTTTGAACTGGTAACCCTCGCGGAGCCTAAAAGACTCAGGTGCCGCTCCGCAGCGCCTAGGCGCTGCGGATCAGCTTCTTGTTGACGAACTCGTCGGCGCCGTAGCGGCCGAGCTCGCGGCCGAAGCCCGATCGCTTGAAGCCGCCGAAGGGCAGCTCGGGGCTGTCGGCCCCGACCAGGTTGACGTAGACCATCCCGGCTTCGATCTGGTCGGCGACCCGCTCGCCCTGCTCCTTGTCGGTGGTCATCACGTAGGAGCCCAGCCCGAACGGCGTCTGGTTGGCGAGGTCGACCGCCTCCTCCTCGGAGCCGACCCGGTAGACCTGCGCGACCGGGCCGAAGAACTCTTCCTGCGAGGCCTCGTTGCCGGGCTCGATCCCGGTGAGGATCGTCGGTTCGAAGAAGTTGCCCTCGCGCTTGCCGCCGACAAGCACCTCGGCGCCGTTGTCGATCGCCCGCTTGACCTGGTCCTCGAGCCGATCGGCCGCCGTCTGCGAGGAGAGGGGGCCGATTTCGGTGTCCTCGTCGGTCGGGTCGCCGGACTTCGAGCCGGCAACCTTCTCGCGGAACTTCTCGAGGAAGTCGTCGTAGAGCTCGTCGACGACGATGAAGCGCTTCGCCGCGTTGCAGGACTGGCCGGTGTTGTCGAGCCGCGCTTCGGCCGCCGCCGTGGCGGCCTCGTCGAGATCGTCGGTGCCGAGCAGGATGAAGGGGTCGGAGCCGCCGAGCTCGAGCACGACCTTCTTCAGGTTGCGCCCGGCGATCTCGGCGACGGCGGCGCCGGCGCGCTCGGAGCCGGTGACCGAGACGCCGTGCACCCGCGGGTCGGCGATCACCCACTCGATCTGCTCGTTGGTCGCGTAGACGTTCTCGTAGGCGCCCTCGGGGACCCCGGCGTCGTCGAAGATCTGTTGCATCGCCTCGGCCGATTCCGGGCACTGCGGCGCGTGCTTGAGCAGGATCGCGTTGCCGATCACCAGGTTCGGTCCGGCGAAGCGGGCCACCTGGTAGTAGGGGAAGTTCCAGGGCATGATCCCGAGCAGGACGCCGAAGGGGCTGCGGCGGATGATCGCGGTCCCCTCCCCTTCCATCAGCTCGATCGGCTCGTCGGCCATCAGGCTCTCGGCGTTGTCGGCGTAGAAGCCGTAGATCATCGCCGCGAAGTCGACCTCCATCAGCGCCTGCTCGATCGGCTTGCCCATCTCGCGGACGATGATCTCGGCCAGCCCCTGGCGGCGCTCGGAGTGCAGCTCGGCGACCTTGCCCACCAGCGCGGCACGGTCGCCGACGGAGGTCGAGCTCGGATAGGTCCGGGAAGCCTCGTCGGCCCGGCCGATCGCCGCGCGGAGCTCGTCGTCGCTGATCTCCGCGTACTCCTTGACCGTCTCGCCGGTGGCTGGGTTGACTACCGCGTAGCTGCTCATTCAGATCCCCCCGTGGGTGCTGGTTTCCAAGATTCGTCTACCCCTTCAAGGTCGGTTCCAGGCCGAGCGCGTCCTCGACCGGCACGTACTCCATGCCCACTCCCTCCGCGACGGCAGGGTGGGTCACCTTGCCGCCCGCGACGTTGACCCCCGGCCGCAGGCCGGGATCGCGGCGGATCGCCTCGGCGACGCCGTGGTCGGCGAGCGCGAGCGCGTAAGGCAGCGTGGCGTTGGTCAGGGCATGCGTCGAGGTGATCGGGACCGCGCCGGGCATGTTGGCGACGCAGTAGTGGGTGATCCCGTCGACTTCGAAGGTGGGGTCGCGGTGGGTCGTGGGCCGCGAGGTCTCGAAGCAGCCGCCCTGGTCGATCGCGACGTCGACCAGCACCGCGCCGGGCTTCATCAGCGCCAGCTGCTCGCGGCGGATCACGTATGGCGCCCGGGCCCCGTGCACGAGCACGGCGCCGATGACGAGGTCCGCGCTGGGCAGCATCTGCTCGACCGCCAGCGTCGTCGAGTAGACCGTCGAGCAGCGCCCGCCGAAGTCGACTTCGAGCTCACGCAGGCGGTCGATCGAGCGGTCGTAGACGAAGACGTCGGCTTCCATCCCGATCGCGATGAAGGCCGCGTTCATCCCGACCACGCCGCCGCCGATCACCATCACGTTGGCGGCGGCGACTCCCGGAACCCCTCCCAGCAGAATTCCCCGGCCGCCCAGCGGCTTCTCCAGCATGAAGGCGCCGGCCTGGGTGGCGATCTTCCCCGCCACCTCGCTCATCGGCGCCAGCAGCGGCAGCCGCCCATGGGCGTCCTCGACGGTCTCGTAGGCGATCGCGGTCACCCCCGACCCGCAGAGGCCGCGCGTCTGTTCGGGGTCGGGCGCCAGGTGCAGGTAGGTGAAGAGCAGCTGGCCCGGCCGCAGCATCTCGATCTCGCTCGGCTGCAGCTCCTTGACGTGGAGGATCATCTCCGCCGCCTCGAAGACCGCGGCCGCGTCGGCGACGACCGTCGCCCCCTGCGCCTCGTACTCGGCGTCGGCGATCGCGCTGCCTTCCCCGGCCCCGGCCTGGACCAGCACTTCGTGGCCGTGCTCGGAGAGTTCCCGCACCCCGGCGGGGGTGACCGCGACGCGGTACTCGTCGGCCTTGATCTCGGTCGGGACGCCGATCCTCATGCGACCAGCTCCCTCGCTCGCAGGGCCAGCCAGAACTCGATCCGGTCGTGGGCACGCGAGAGGTCGCGCCCGGTCAGCTCCTCCACCTTGCGCATCCGGTAGCGCAGGGTGTGGCGGTGACAGTAGACCTGGCGAGCAGCTCGCTCCCACTGGCCGTTTTGCTCGATGAAGGCCTCCAGCGAGCGCAGCAGCTCGCCGCCGTACTCCTCGTCACCGCGCTCGATCGGCCCGAGGACGCTTTCGCAGTAGAGGTCGAGCGCGTCGTCGTCCTGGATCGACAGCAGCAGGGTGAAGGCTCCCAGGTCCCGCCAGGAGGCGACCTTGGGGGCGGAGCCGTTGTCGAAGGCGGTCGCCTCCAGCGCGCAGCGGGCCTCATGGAAGGAGTGGCGCAGCCGCTCCGGCGGTGCCGGGCGGCTGGCGGCGGCGCGCACCGCAGCGCGATCGCGGGCGAGTTGGCGGCGCACCTCGGTGGCGACCTCGATCGGATCGCGATCGGCGCAGTCGACCACCGCGCAGAGCAGCTCGCGGCCGCCGGTGCTGTGCGGGGCGACGACGGCGGGGCAGGCATCAGCGGCCAGGGCGGCTTCCAGCGAGGCGGCCGCCTCGCTGGGATCCTCGAGGGCGAAGACGATGACGGCCGCCTCTTCGCCGATTCCGAAGGGCTCGAGTCGACGGCGCAACTCGGTCGCCTCCATCCGCCCACCAAGCGCCGCGGCGACGACGTCGCCAGCCAGCCGCCGCTCGGTCTCGCGCGCGACGCGGCGACGCATCAGCTCCAGCGCCACCACGGCCACCGACTGCTGCAGGATCAGCCGCTCGAAATCGCCAAGGCCGCCAGAGTCGCGGACGATCACCACCCAGGCCTGCGGCGGCCCGCCGCCGGGGGAGATCACCGGGTGCGCCAGGGCCCGCCCGGCGACGTTCGGGTGCGAGGGGACGAAGGGGTGCCCGTCGCCGGCGTGGCTCAGCGCCTCCTTGCGGATCGCCGCGATCGCCTCGGCCGAGAGCTGGCGACGGAAGCCCTTGCCGGCCAGCCGCTCGCCCCGGGCATCGAGCACGGCGACGGTGCCGCCGACCGCGGAGGCGACGGTGGCGGCGATCTCCTCCAGTCCGCGTTCCTCCAGCACCAGCCGCTCGAGCCGGCGCTGGACCGCGATCCCGCGCTGGAGAACCTCGTACTGCTCGTTGACCAGGCGGGCAAAGGCCTTCTCGGTGATTGCGATGAACGGAACGGAATAAGGCACCTCGAAGAGTGGGAAGTCGCGCTTCTCCGCCTCGTCGACCAGCGCCTTCGGCAGAGCCTTATGGTTGAACCCGGTGCCAAACCCGAGCCCGGCCAAGTTGCGGTCGGCCAGGATACGGATGAAGGCACGCTGCTTGATGGCGGTCTCGAGCGGGATCCCGGTGGTCAACATCAGCTCGCCGCCGGAGAGCCACGGGGTCGGATCCTCCAGCTCGGAGATGTGGACCCAACGCACCGGCGCCGCGGCCGCGTTCGCGCCAGCCGCCAGCTCGAGATCGAGCTCGTCAATCAGGCTCTGGACGGTGAGCACCGTCGGCCCCTAAAGCGACGATCGCCGCCGGGCGCGAGCGGGAGACGTCGTCGGCGAGCGCGACCCATCGACCACCTGATCCCAGGCCTCCGACAGGACCGCATGGAGGACGTCGTGGATCTCTTCGAACTGCTCGGTGTCGGCGATCAGCGGCGGCGCCAGCTGCACCACCGGGTCGCCCCGATCGTCGGCGCGGCAAATCAACCCGCGCTTGTAGAGCTCGCCGGAGAGGAAGCCGCGCAGCAGCCGCTCGGACTCCTCGTCGTCGAAGCTCTCTTTCGTCTCCTTGTCTTTGACCAGCTCGACCGCGTGGAAGTAGCCGGCACCGCGCACGTCGCCGACGATCGGCAGGTCGTGCAGGCTCTCCAGCATCTGGCGGAACTCGCCCTCCTTGCGCAGCACGTGGCCGCAGAGGTCCTCGCGCTCGTAGACGTCGAGGTTGGCCATCGCGATCGCCGCGGCGATCGGGTGGCCGGCGAAGGTGAAGCCGTGAGCGAAGGAGGCGTCGCCCTGCATGAAGGGCTCGGCGACCCGGTCGGAGGCGATCACCCCGCCCATCGGCGCGTAGGCCGAGGTCAGCGCCTTGGCGACGGTGATCATGTCGGGGACGTAGTCGAAGCGTTCGCAGCCGAAGTAGTGGCCGAGGCGGCCCCAGGCGCAGATCACCTCGTCGGAGATGAACAGCACGTCGTAGGTGTCGCAGATCTCCCGCACCCGCTGGAAGTAGCCGTCGGGCGGGACGAAGCAGCCGCCGGCGTTCTGGACCGGCTCGAGGATCACCGCGGCGACCGTCTCCGGCCCCTCGAAGACGATCCGCTCCTCGATCGCGTCCGCCACCCACAGCGGGTCCTTGTTGTCGGGCCAGCGGTAGATGTTCGTGTTCGGGACGTGACAGCCGCCCGGGGTGAGGGGCTCGAACTGGCTGCGCAGCTCGGTGATCCCGGTGGCGGAGAGCGCTCCGAAGGAGGTGCCGTGGTAGGCCACCTCGCGGGCGATCACCTTGTGCTTCTGACCTTTGCCGTGCATCCGGTGGTAGTTGCGGGCAAGCTTCAGCGCCGACTCGACCGCCTCCGAGCCGCCGGAGGTGAAGAAGACCCGATTGAGATCGCCGGGCGCCAGGTGGGCGATCCGCGCAGCCAGTTCGATCGCCTTCGGGTGGGCGTAGCTCCAGAGGGTGTAGAAGTCGAGCTCTTCGACCTGGCGCGCCGCCGCCTCGCCGTACTCGGTGCGGCCGTGGCCGGCGTTGACGCAGAAGAGGCCGGAGAGGCCGTCGAGGTAGCGGTTGCCGTGGTCGTCGTAGACGTAGCAGCCCTCGGCGCGGGTGATGATCGGCACCTCGTGGTCGGGGCCGTAGGCGCCCATCCTCGAGAAGTGCATCCAGAGGTGCTGACGAGCCATCTGCTGGAGATCGGTTCCTGCGGGAGCTTGCGACGCGGTGGCCATGAGGCCCTCCTCCTCGGATTACGACGTTATGGACAAAGCTAGAGCCAGAAACCAACAATCGCAAGTGGTCTTTGGGTCAAGGACTGGGAGCTAACTTGTACGCCTTGTACAAGCGCTTCCTGTGCTTTTAGGACATTCGCCCCTTGCGCGCCCCTCCACCGGGGCTTACCGTCGCACATGGACAGCCGCACATTCGGGTAGTGGCTCGCCACCTACAGGAGGCCCGGACAGGACCGATGGACGCCCACGGAGAGACCACCAGCGTCGAGCTACGTAGCGTGACCAAGCGCTTCGACGAGTTGGTCGCTGTCGACGACCTCAGCCTCGACTTGGGTAGCGGCGAGTTCTTCACCTTGCTGGGACCGAGCGGCTGCGGCAAGACGACGACCCTGCGGATGATCGCCGGGTTCGAGCGGCCGACCGAGGGAGAGATCCGGATCGAGGGCTCCGACGTCGCGCAGCTGCCGCCGCACAAGCGCCCGACCAACACCGTCTTCCAGAGCTACGCGCTCTTCCCCCACCTCACGGTCGAGGCCAACGTCGCCTTCGGGCTGAAGCGCAAGAAGGTCGCCAGGGACGAGATCTCGCAGCGGGTAGAGGCCGAGCTCGAGCGGGTCGGCCTCGCCTCTCGACGCGAAGCGCAAGCCCTCGCAGCTCTCCGGCGGGATGCAGCAGCGCGTCGCCCTCGCCCGGGCGCTCGTCAACCTGCCCAAGGTTCTGCTCCTCGACGAGCCGCTCGGCGCGCTCGACCTGAAACTGCGCAAGGGTCTGCAGATCGAGCTGAAGCGGATCCAGCGCGAGGTCGGGATCACCTTCGTCTACGTCACCCACGACCAGGAGGAGGCGCTGACGATGAGCGACCGGATCGCGGTGATGAACCGCGGCCGGGTCGAACAGGTGGCGGCGCCCGAGGACGTCTACAACCGCCCGGCGACGACCTTCGTCGCCGGCTTCATCGGCGTCTCCAACCTGATGCCGGCGACCGTGAGCGGCAGCGAAGAGGTCCACCTGGACCAGGGGCAGACGATCTCCACCTCGACCGACGGCTTCTCCTCCGGCGAGCGCTGCCACGCGGTGGTGCGGCCGGAGAAGCTGCAGGTCGAGCTGGGGGACGACGGTAGCCGGGCCGACCAGCCGCGCGTCGAGGGGGTCGTCGCCAGCTCGCTATACCTCGGGACCGCAACGCAGATCACTGTCGACCTCGGCGAGGACGTGCGGATGACCGTCCTCGTCCCCAACGCCGACGAGGCCGAGCGCCAGCGCCTGCCCGGCGGCGGCGCCCGCGTCGCGCTCAGCTGGGAGCCCGAGCACATGCACCTTGTCCGCGAGTCCCCCGACGGGGCGCCCGCGGAAAGCAACGACGGCGCCAGCGCCGCCGACCAGTCGCACCTGGAAACGACGCACGGAGGTTGAACCCGAAATGGTGAGCAGCGAGAAGGACCCACGCAGGACCACGAGCATCCTCGCCGTCCTGATCGCCGTGGTGGCGCTGGCCCTCGGGCTCGCCGCATGCGGTGGCGGCGGCGGCGGCGCCAACGACTCCGGAGAAACGACGGTCGCCGAAGGCGGCGAAGCGAAAGGCGAGCTGACGATCTCCAACTGGCCGGGCTACATCGACCCGGGCAAGGACGGCACCGTCGCCGAGTACGAAAACGACAGCGGCGTCTCGGTCAAGTACATCGAAGACGTCAATGACAACAACACCTTCTTCGGGAAGATGCAGCCGCTGCTGGAACAGGGCGAATCGGGCGGCCGCGGCATCTTCGTCGTCACCGACTGGATGGCGCAGCAGATGAACGAACTCGGCTACCTGCAGGAACTCGACCGGGGCGACCTCGGAACGGTGTTCGAAACGATGACGCCGAACCTCGAGAACCCGTCCTTCGACCCGGGCCGCAAGTACTCGATCCCGTGGCAGAGCGGGATGACCGGGATCTGGGTCGACACCGCCAAGGCGCCGGACATCAAATCGGTCAACGACCTCTTCGACCCGAAATACAAGGGCAAGGTCACCTTCCTCGAAGAGATGCGTGACAGCGCCGCGCTGGTGATGAAGGGCGAAGGCGTCGACCCCGTCGGGGCCAGCGACGCCGACTGGGAAAAGGCGATCGAAAAGATCAAGTCGGCCGCCGACTCCGGGCAGATCCGCCGCTTCACCGGCAACGACTACACCGAGGACCTGACGGCCGGCAACATCGTCGCCGCGGTCGGCTGGTCGGGCGACGCCTCGATCATCGAAAACCCGAACGCCGAATGGCGGATGCCGACCGAGGGCTGCATCCTCTGGTCGGACAACATGGTGATCCCGGTCGGGGCACCGAACACCCCGGCGGCGTTGGACTGGATGAACTTCGTCTACCAGCCGAAGGTGGCCGCCGGCCTGACCGAATACATCACCTACGTCTCGCCGGTGAGCGGGGTGCAGGAACTGGTCAAACCCGAACTGGCGAAAGACCCGCTCGTCTTCCCCAGCGAGGACTTCCAGAAAAACTGCTCGACCCAGGAATCCCCGCCTGACGTCGACGCGGTCAGCGAGGCCTGGGCCAACGCGCTCACGGGCTGAGTCATGAGGAGCTGGAGCCAACGCCTGGTCCCGTACTGGTTGCTGGGACCAGGCCTGCTCTGGCTCCTCTTCTTCTTCGTCGTGCCCATGTACTTCATGGGCGAACTGGCGCTGTACTCGGGCTCGCTGACGACGGGCGGGTTCGAATTCACCTGGGCCTGGAACAACTTCCCCGATGCCCTCTCCGGACACACCGAGCAGATCGTCCGCTCCTTCTTCTACGCCGGCACCGCGACGCTGCTGTGCCTGCTGATCGGCTATCCGCTCGCCTACGCGATCGCCTTCCGCTCGGGCCGCTACAAATCGCTGCTGCTGTTCGCGGTGATCGCGCCGTTCTTCACCACCTACCTGATCCGCACGATCGCCTGGAAAACGATCCTCAGCGACGAAAGCCCTGTCGTCAGCGTCCTCCAGGCTCTCTCGCTGACGCCGGCGGACGGTCGCGTGCTGGCGACCTCGGGGGCGGTGATCGCCGGGCTCACCTACAACTTCCTGCCGTTCATGATCCTGCCGCTCTACGCCAACCTCGAGCGGCTGGACCTGCGCCTGGTCGAGGCGGCCAAGGACCTCTACTCCTCCTCCCGCACCGCCTTCCTCAAGGTCACCCTGCCGCTGACGATGCCGGGGATCGTCGCCGGCGTCCTGCTCACCTTCATCCCCGCCTTCGGCGACTACATCAACGCCCAGCTGCTGGGCGGGACCGGACAGGCGATGGTCGGCAACGTGATCCAGTCGCTGTACCTGGCCCAGCGCGACTACCCGGAGGCGGCGGCGCTCTCGTTCCTGATGATGGCCTTGATCCTCGCCATCGTCCTCATCTACATCCGCTTCGCCGGCACCGAGGCGTTCATGGGCGACGAAGACGAGGAAGCGGCCTGAGATGAGCGCACCGGCACGAGCGTGGGGGTGGCTGCGGCGCAACGCGCTGCCGATCTACGCCGGCCTGGCGGTCGCCTACATGCTGATCCCGATCGCGGTGATCGCGATCTTCTCGTTCGGCGAAACCCCGAAAGGCAAACTCACCTTCGCCCTCGACAACGGCTTCACCACCGAGTACTGGCGGACGATGTTCTCGATCCCGGAACTGAACGACGCGCTGACGACGAGCCTGCGACTGGCCTTCTTCGCGACCCTGATCTCGACCGCGATCGGGACCGCGATGGCGATCGCCCTGGTCCGCCACCGCTTCCACGGGAAGCGGCTGGCCAACCTCCTGATCGTGATCCCGATGGCAACGCCGGAGGTGGTGATCGGCGCCTCGCTGCTCTCGATGTTCATCTACTACTCGTTCACGCTCGGCTTCACGACGCTGCTGATCGCCCACGTGATGTTCTCGATCAGCTTCGTCGTCGTCGTCGTCCGCTCCCGCCTGATCGGCTTCGACCGCAACCTCGAGGAGGCGGCGGCCGACCTCGGCGCCGGCCCGCTGGCCACCTTCCGCACGGTGACCCTGCCCCTGCTGGCGCCCGGCATCGTCTCCGCGGGCCTGCTCGCCTTCGCCCTCTCGATCGACGACTTCGTGATCTCCAACTTCAACTCGGGGACGACCGTCACCTTCCCGCTCTACGTCTACGGCGTCAGCCTCCGCGGCATCCCGGTCCAGGTCAACGCGATCGCGACCCTGCTCTTCCTGATCGCCGTGATCGCCGTCGGCCTGGTCCTGATCCAGCAGCGGCGGGCGGAACGGATGGCGGCAGTTCAGCCGGAGCCTGAATCGGCAGGGGTTACCCCTCTGCCGGGAACCGCCGCGGCCCGGTAGTCCATCGCGGTTCCGGGGCGACGGCCGCGCCGCCGCCCCGGAACCCGCTCTCAGGGCTCCCAGATGAAGTCCGTGGGCAGGCCAAAGGCTTTTTCGTCGGCCTTCAGGAGCGCCCGTCCGAATGTCAGGACGCCATTGCTTGTTGTGCCGAAGGGGCAGAACACCCCGCGTGCCTCGTAGGTGAGGTTTTCCGCACCGCCGAGATCTGCTGTGACGGCTTTTTTGCCCGTCGCCCCGTCGACGATCGTGCTGTATTCGACTCCGGCTATCTGCTGAACGCCGACTTCGACGATACAGCCGGAACCCGTGAACACGATCGGTTCTTTTGTGTGTTCGCATTTGTGGATACCGACCGAGACGATGTCGACCTGCCCACCGGATGTGAATGTGAAGCCGCACCCTTTGTTTTCCGCTTTCACGGCCACTCCGCCCACCGTGCACCCGAAGAAGAGCGGTGTGCTGATCGTGAAGTCGGCGAATTTAGAGCCGGCTGCCGCCCCGTCATGTTCGAATTCGTTGGCGCGAACTTCTTCGCATGTAAGGGCGAACGTCGTGGTTTTCGCAGCGTTGGAGATATCGAAGGTCCAATGGGCTGCGTGTTCGACACCGTCTTTGACCAATGTCAGTGTCGATTCTTTTTCCCCCGCTCCGGGGATTGTGAATGTGGCTTCGGCCTGTGCCGCCGGTGCCGCAAAAGCAACCAATGCGGTAATCGCCAGGGCCAACAGGGCGAAGCGCTCCAGCACGCGAGTCATGTTCTCTCCCTTCTCGTCGGCACCCGGACCCGCGCTCTTCGCCCTCCTGTCGCCGCATGAGAGCTATAGAGCGAACCCAGGTGTCGGTCAAGTCTGTGGTCAGCGTCCGATGTGGAAGCCGATCAGCTGCGGGACCCTGGCGACCGTCGAGGCCAGGCGGCCAGGACGACGGCCTGCCATCTCGGCTTCCTCCTTCCTGAGGATGCCCAGGCGGATTGCCTCGCCGCCGAGCCAGTGGAAGGGCTCGGGGGGACGCGGGGAGTCTTGCCGTCGACGAAGGCGAGGCTGGTGTGCTCGTCGTCGCAGCCGAGGGCGAGCGAGGCGAGGGTGCGGCCGACCATGTTGGAGGGGCCGACGCCGTTGCCGGTGTAGCCGGCGGCAACCCAGGCGCGGTTGCCGGCCAAGGTGTGAACCGCGGGGAGGTGGGTTGGGGAGGCGTCGATCGGGCCGCCCCAGGCGTGGGTGATGGCCCTGCCGCGAAGGGCGGGGAAGTAGTCGTGGAGGTGATCGGTGGCAGCGGCGACCACGGCGGCGTCGACCTCGGAGCGGCCGTGGGTGCGAGCGCCTGCCGCGATCCGGCCACCGCCCCAGCCGAAGGCGATGCGCCCGTCGGGGGTGGTGCGGAAGTAGTGCAGGAGAGAGCGGGCGTCGGTGATGCAATCGCCGTTGGTCCAGCCGATCCGCTCGAGCACGTCCGGCACCGGCTCGGTGAGGACGATGTGCGAGGAGGCGACGGTGAGGCGACCGCGCAGCGGGCCGGCCTTGGCGGCGCTGCCGATCGCCAGCACGCCGCGGCCAGCGCGGACGGAGCCGGTGGCCGTCCGAGCCTCGACCCCGTCACCGGCCTCGCGAAACGATCGCACCGCCGAGGACTCGAAGACCTCGACCCCCGCCGCCAGCAGCTGCCCGCGCAGGCCCAAGGCGAGGCGCGCCGGCTGTACCGTCGCCGATGCCGGCGAGACGGCACCGCCGCGAAAGGCCGGCGAGTGACAGCGCTCGGCGACCTCCTCGGCGCTGAGGGGCTGCAGCATCTCCGGTACCCCGAGCTCGGCGCAGGCCTGCAGCGCCCGCCCCCAGGCGCCGTCGTGGGCCGGCGTCGTCGCGACCTGCACGTAGCCGGCGGGGCGGAGCCAGGCGTCGACCTCGTGGTCCTCGCAGAAGCTGCCGATCCGCGCTACCGCTTGCTCGGCCGCCCGGGCCACCTGCAGCGCCTGCGCGTCTCCCCAGCGCTCGCGCATCGAAGCGAGCGAAAACCACATCGCGTTGCAGAAGCCGCCGTTGCGACCGCTCGGTCCGTGCCCGCAGACCGGCTCGGCCTCCAGCAGGACGACCCGCGCCTCGGGCTCCAGCTGCTTCGCGTACCAGGCGGTCCACATCCCGGTGTAGCCGCCGCCGATGACCAGCATGTCGGCCTCGCACTCGTCGACCAGGGGCGGGCGGGGCTCGACCTCGCCCGCCTCCTCGATCCAGTAGCCCAGGCGCGTGTGCTTCATCCCTGGATTCTCCAGCAAGGGCGGCGCGTAGACTCGAACCGATGCCAGGAGATGGTCAGAAGTCCACTCCTTACGTCGATGCCCTGTTGGCCTACGCGAAGCTCGACCCCGGTCGCTTCCAGGTCCCCGGCCACAAGGGTGGCCTCGGCGCCGACCCGGCGATGGTCGAGCTGGTCGGCGAGATCGGCCTGCGCAACGACATCCCCTCGGTCACCGAAGGCGTCGACGTCGGCCCCGAACCGACCCCCTTCCAGCAGGCGCAGCAGCTCGCCGCCGAGGCCTGGGGCGCCGGTCGCACCTGGTTTTTGATCAACGGAGCCTCGCAAGGCAACCACGCGACGATGCTGGCGCTCGCCCACGGCGGCGACCGGGTCGTCGTCCAGCGCAACGTCCACTCCTCGGTGATCGACGGCCTGGTCCTCAGCGGCATGCGGCCGACCTTCGTCGCCCCCGAGCTCGACCCCGAGCTTGGCATCGCCCACGGGCTGACCCCCGACTCGCTGGCCGCGGCCCTGGACGAAACCCCCGAGGCGGTCGCGGCGCTGGTCGTCTCCCCGACCTATTTCGGCGCCTGCGCCGACGTCGGCGCCCTGGCCGAGGTCGCGCACTCGCGCGGCGTGCCGCTGGTGGTCGACGAGGCCTGGGGCGCGCACCTCCACTTCCACCCCGAGCTGCCGACCGCGGCCCTCGAGTCCGGCGCCGACCTCGTCACCTCCTCGACCCACAAGATCGTCGGCAGCCTCACCCAGGCGGCGATGCTGCACGTCGGCCGCGGCGGCCGCATCGACGGCGCCGTCGTCGACCGCTGCGTCAGCCTGGTCGAGACCACCAGCCCCAGCGGCCTACTCTCCGGCTCGCTCGACGCCGCCCGCCGCCAGGTCTCGGTGCACGGCGAGGAGCTGCTCGGCGAAGCCCTCGCGGCCCTGTCCGGGATCCGGGAGGAGATACGGAAGATCCCCGGGCTCGACGTCCTCGACGAGCGCATGGTCGGCCGGCCCGGGGTCGCCGGCTGGGACCCGATGCGGCTCGGGATCGACGTGCGCGGCACGGGCTCCAGCGCCCAGCGCCTCTGGAAAGCGGCCTTCCACGTCTCCGAGATCGACCTCGAGCTCTACAGCGGCAACGTCGTCGTCGCCATCTTCGGCGTCGGCGAGCAGGTGGAGGTGGCGGGCAAGCGGTTGGTCGAGGGCCTGCGACGGGCGGTGACCGAGCTGGAGGAAACCCCCGGCGCGCCGGACGAGAAGCTGGTGCCGGCGCCTCCCTGGGGCGAGCTGGTGCTGACGCCGCGGGAAGCGTTCCTCGGGCCGCAGGAGGTGGTTCCCTTCGACGCCGCCGCGGGACGGATCGCCGCCGAGGGCCTCGCGGCCTACCCGCCGGGGATTCCGAACGTCCTCCCGGGCGAGCGGCTGACGCCGGAGACCTTGGACTTCATCCGGGAAAGCCTGGCCCATGGCGGCTACGTGCGCGGCGGCAGCGACCGCGCGCTGAAGACGCTGCGGGTGGCAAGGCCTCGCTGACAATCAGGTTTTCCTATGCAACTAATGTTCTTCGATTATGAGAAGAACTATTGCGGTATTTCTTGTCCTCGCCTTCCTCGCGGTTTTCCCCGTCGGCGCCAATGCCAATGCCAAGCTCTCGAAGGCAGAAGCGCGAGCAGCCTCCGTCGGCGCCCTCCAGCGCTACTACGGCAGTACCTGGACCTATGGAAGCGACAAAGAAGTCGGTCAGGCCACGCGGAAGAGCCGGACGCGCTGGGTCTTCGATTATCAGTTCCACTACGAACCGGGCGAATCCTGTTACGGCGTGGTGACCGCCTGGCGCGGGCGTTACGGTCGCATCTTCACCGACGTCGACCCCAACGCGGAACTGGACTTTCCCTGCCGCTGAGCCGTGAACCTCCGGGAGTCGACGGAGGCAATCGTCTAAGTTCCCCCAGTGCCCAGCTTCGACGCGATCGCGGACCTGCCGCTTCAGGTTGAGAACTGCGAGTTCGAGGGGCTCGAGATCACGATGGGGTCCTTTGAACGGCTGACGACGATCGTCAGGCTGCGGGGTGGTGGGCAGGAGGGGATCGGGGAGGACGTTGTCTACGACGCTGTCGACCACATCGGCCAGCAGAGTCACGGCCCGCCGGAGGGACTGGCGGGCAACTCCACCTTCGCCGAGTTCTCCGACCGGCTCGATGGGATCGACCTCTTCCCCGCCGGCGTGCCGGAGCGCGGGGAGGTCTCGGTCGACTACCGCCGCTGGGCCTTCGAGTCGGCGGCGCTCGACCTGGCTCTGCGCCAGGCGGGCACCAACCTCGCGGCCGCTCTCGGCCGGGAGCCCAAGCCCGTGAGCTTCGTCAACTCGATGCGCCTCGCCGGCTTCCAGGAGGGCGAGGGCTCCTCGATCGAGCCGCTGCTCGCCCGCCTCGCCGTCTACCCGACCCTGCGCTTCAAGCTCGACCCCGCCAACGACTGGGACGACGGGCTGATCGAAGCGCTGGCCGAGACCGAGGCGGTCGACTCGCTCGACCTCAAGGGCTTCTACAAAGGCACTCCGGTCGACGTCGAGACCGACCCCGAGCTCTACGCGAAGCTGATCGAGACCTTCCCCGAGGCCTGGCTCGAGGACCCAGACGTAACGCCCGAGACCAGACCTCTTCTTGATCCGGTGTCGGAGCGGGTCACCTGGGACGCGCCGATCCACTCGATCGCCGACATCGAGGCGATGCCGTGGTCGCCGCCGAAGACGGTCAACGTCAAGCCCTCGCGCTTCGGCCCGATCCGCAACCTCTTCGCCGCCTACGACTACTGCGAGGAGCGCGGGATCGGCGCCTACGGTGGCGGGCAGACCGAGCTCGGTCAGGGACGGGGCCAGATCCAGTACCTGGCCTCGATCTTCCACCCCGAGACCCCCAACGACGTCGCTCCGGGCGGCTACAACGACCCCTCGCAGGCCACCAGGCCGGGCCTGCCGAGCAGCCCGCTGGAGCCGGCGATCGAGCCGACCGGCTTCCGCTGGAAGCTCTGAGCGCCGGTCGCCGCGCCCTCGGCTAGGTTGGCCCCAACCGCCAGTCCGAGAAGGAGCCGAGATGCCTGACAAGTTCGCCGACGCACTCAACGAGCAGATCGCCAACGAGTTCGGCGCCCACCAGCAGTACGTGGCCGCCGCGGTCTACTACGACGCCGAGACCCTGCCCCGCCTCGCCGCCTTCTTCTACCGCCAGGCGCTGGAGGAGCGCGAGCACGCGATGATGATGATCCGCTACCTGCTGGACGTCGGCGAGGAGGTCCGGATCCCGGACATCAAGTCCCAGCGGACCGGCTTCGAGGACGGCAGCGCTCCGGTGCGGATGGCGCTCGAGCAGGAGCGGCGGGTCAGCGAGGAGATCTTCGCCCTCTTCGAGCTCGCCCGCGAGCTGAAGGACTACCGCGCCGAGCAGTTCCTGCAGTGGTTCGTCAAGGAGCAGGTCGAGGAGGTAGCGCTGATGAGCGACCTGCTCAGGGTCGTCGAGCGCTCACGCGAGAACCTACTGCTGGCCGAGGACTACATCGCCCGGGAGAAACTCGGGGAAGAGGGCTCGGACTCCACCGCTCCTCCCGTCGCCGGCGAGGGCTGAGGCCGGGACCGCGCCGGGCGCGGTCGTTCGCCCCTTGGGAGAAAGACGCCTTGAACCAGTTGGGACGCCTTTCTCCCAAGGAGGGAAGGCAGTTGTCGAAGCCACCTCCCAAATGAACGAGGAGAAGGTTTGCGCGCCGGTGTCTCGAGAGCAACAAAACCGCCGTGTTGTCGGTGCGCTCTTCCGTCGAACCTCGTGCAGGATGCAAGTTGTCCCTGCAAGTCGTGCTCACCAGAGACCCGCGTGCGTAAGTCGGGGACGGCGTTGAAGTGCGGCGCTACAGCTTAGCCAGCACGCTTTGGCGAATCGCCTCGATCAGCGAACGCGCGAGCTCGGCGTCGCCGCCGATTTCGAGATCAGCGTCCATGCCGCCCATTCGCCGCATCCAGCTCGCCGCGCTACCGGAGGCCCACCCTTCGGCGTCGCCCTCCAAGCGCGACGAGCAGGAGATGACCTTCCCGCCCTCGACATTCACCAGCACCCCGGCGAAGATCGGCGAGGAGCCGCCCTGGAGCTCGACCGCCAAACGGCACTTTCCGCTCGTTCCGTCGGGCAGATCGACCGAGGGGATCGCCAGCAGGAAGGCCGCCTCGACGTCGAGGCGGCCGACGACCGGCGCGTCGACCAGGTAGCGCCGCTCCCACCAAGCCCCGGCAGTGAGGGGGACGACGGCACGCCGCAGCCATGAGGTGGCTCGATAGGGGGTTCCGCGCCCTTCGCCCGGATACGGCTCCACCAGGTTGGCCAGGCGCAAGGCGCCCAGCCTTCGCTCGAGCGAGGGATAGCTGACCCGGGGAATCAACCGGTTGAGGTCCGTGAGAGAAAGCGGTTTGGCGGCAATCGCCCGGATGATGTTGCTGGACCATCCATCGACGAGCGCCTTGGTGGCGCTCTTGCTGGCGGTGCTGCCCAGCGAGATCGGACCTTCGGGGGACTGATGGAGCCACTCCTCCAGGACCCCGCCGACGCCTAGCAACGCATTGCCGGCCTCGGTATTCGCGTACTCCACGGTCCCGGGGAAGGACGCCTGGCGCTGCCGCTCCAGCGCTCCGATCTCAACCAGCGATCGCGAGTAGACCCGCATCGTGCTCTGCGGCGGCGAGCCGACTGCGCGGCGCAGGTCGATCAGGGCCAGTGGGCCCTCTTCGAGAGCCCTCAACAGGTGGACGTTGAGCGGCGCCGACAGCAACGACAAGGAGACTGCCCCAGTCCGTGTCATCAGCACCATGACCCTTCTGCTGTTGGGAGGAAGATAAGCGCGAACAAAATTGCACGGGCATCTTTTGCCGCTTCGTCGAAACCTTCAACAATCACTGCCAGCCTCTTCATCGACTTCATCCCCGTTGACCCTCAAGAAAGCGAAAGGTCTGCAAACCACAGATCGCCAGGTTTTTGCACGGGCAACAAACCACCCGCAGCAATTTGCGCATTATAGCTAGTCAGTTCGTTTTGGGTACGAATTGGTCTCAACCGAGCCAGCCAGCTCGTTTGCGCACCGTCTTGATCCGCCGGAACTCGGCGATGTCCTCACGCAGGGCGGCCGGAGCGGGGGCCGGAAGAAACCGGGCCGGGAGCGGGGCCTCGGCCACTTCCCCGTCGCGGCTGCTGACCCGGTAGGCGCGGGCCCCGCGGCGGGCGGTCAGCGCCGAGGGAGTTCCTTCCCCCTCCCAGAGGAGTCCAGCGTAGTCGTCGAGCCCATAGCCACTCGGCATCCCGTCCCCGACGGCATCGAGGTAGGCGGCGCGGCGCTCGGGTTCGTTGTTGTAGTGGACGCAGAGGCTGCCGCCAAGGAGACCGAGCCCGGCAGCGGCCTGTGGCTTCCCTGAGGACTTGGAGATCCCGGCCTCGAACCAGCACATCGCTCCGGCGCTCTGGCCGGCGAGGACGATCCCCTGGCGCCAGGCGAGGCTGAGGATCGAAGCGATGTCGTGCGCCTCCCAAACGGCCAGAAGGTTGACCAGGCTGCCGCCACCGACGTAGATCAGGTCCTGGCCGAGGAGGTGGTCCCGCAGCGCCATCGGCCGCCGACCGAGGCGGAAAAGCGAGACGTCGGATGGCTCACAGGAGCGCTCGCCGAAGGCCGTGTAGAAGCTGGCGATCTGGTCCGAGGTATCGCCGCTGGCGGTTGGCAGGATGCAGATCCGAGGTCGCTCGCCGCCGCGTTCCCCGGCCAGCCGCAGCAGCAACTCGCAGACAGCTCGATCCGGCGGGCGGGAGCTGAACTCGTGCCCGCCGAGCGCGAGGATCCGCCGCAGGGGTGTCGTCGCCGGGAGTCCGTGCTCGACCGCCATCAGGCGGCGGCAGCGGTCGAGACCGCCTCCGGCAGCGGAGCCGCGGGGGGCGCGTCGCGATCACCCAGGTAGGTGGTCGCGATCCGCATCTCGACCACGCGCGAGCCGGCGACGTCGAGCCTGTATCCCCGTGCCTGTGGCCGGGAGGCGACAACCCGGCTCAGTTCTTCGCCGCTGAAATGGAGGGCGGCCCCGTCCTCGGCGGCATAGCCGCCCCGCATCCCTTCGCGCAGGAAGCGGTGGTAGGCCTCTCCGCGCCGGGACCCGCGCTCGTAGTGGACGCAGTTGCTGAATGGCAGCAGCCCGAGCCCGCGCAGCCGCTTCGCCTCCCCGTGGAAGCCACTCACGGCCTCGGCGAACCAGCAGAGCGAGCCGGCCGAGAGGCCGCAGAGAACCACCCCCGATTCCCAGGCCTCGCGCAGCATCGAGTCGATCCCATGGGCCCGCCAGACCCCCAGCAGGCTGACGACGCTGCCGCCGCCGACGTAGATCAAATCCTGGGAGAGGAGGTGGCGGCGCAGGTCGCTCGGTCCCTGCTCGCGGCGAAAAAGCGAGATGTGGCTGGCCTCGCAGCGATGTGCCGAGAAGGCGCGATAGAAACGGACGATGTAGTGGTCGGCGTCGCCGCTGGCGGAGGGCAGGAAGCAGACGCGCGGTCGCTCGGCCCTGGTCAGGCCCAGCACGTAATCGTCGAGCAGGGGGTTGCCCGACTCCATCGAGAAACCCCCGCCGCCGAAGGCGACGATCTGACGGGCTGCCATCTCCATGGAGAGATGTTCGTCGCGGAACGCCGATCGGTCGTTGTACAGCGGTCCGAAGTTCAGCCCGGCGCGCGCGTCGCCCCCGCGTACAGCAGGCGCAGCTTGTTGCGGGCTCGATGCAGCCTCACCTTCACGGTTCCCTCGGGAATGCCCAACCGTCGGGCGATCGCCGCCTGGGTCAGGTCCTCCTCGTATTTCAGCTGCAGCAGGAGGCGATCACGGTCGCTGAGCAGCTCAAGGGCGGCATGCAGGTCGGCCAGCTCGACCGCCGCCAGCACCTGCTCGTCCTCCGCCCCCTCGCGAAACTCGATGGTCGATGTCGGGTCGGGGCGCACCCGCGCGTGCTGCCGGAAGGCCTCGTTGCGGACGATCGTCGCCAGCCAGTAGTTACGGCTGCCGGGATCGCGCAGGGTCGAGCGACGACTCCAGGCTCGGAGCAGGGCATCCTGAGCTATGTCTTCAGCCTCGCTCGGATTGCTCGCGTAGCGATAGGCCATTCGAAGACAGATTCTCTGTGCCTCACCCCACTCCCAGTCATCGTCGTTCCCGCGGCGATGCGCGTCTGGAGTGTTGATTGAACGAACCTACATAAGTGGTGCACGAAATTGCCAGTCCGGGGACGGAAACTGTCCTGAACTTCCGGAGGTCTTTTTCTCCTGACCGGGGACGGAGAACGGCCGCTGCCCCCTCGTACCGCAACCGCACGAACGCTCAGCTGGGGACGAGCCGGGCGAAGTAGCCGAACCAGTTGCCCGAGCGCTCGACCAGCGCCAAGCCGGCTTCGGCGCCCATGCGCTCGAGGCTGGTGCGGGTGGTGAAGTGCGGATCGCCGAACAGCTCGCCGACGACAAGGCGGCCGCTCGGCTTCAGAACGCGGCGTATCTCCCGCAGGGCGGCGGCGGTGTCCGGGATCTCGCCCAGCACCGCGGTGAGAACCACCGCGTCGACCGAGGTGTCCTCGTACGGGAGCTGAGTGGCGTCGCCCCTGGTCGCCACGAGGTTCGAGAGGCCCCGCTTCCTGGCGCCGCGCATCACGTGGTCGAGGAACTCCTGCTGCAGGTCGAAAAGCTCCAGCGTCCCCTCGGGCGCAACCCATTCCGCCAGGTCGAGGCTGTAGTAGCCGGTGCCGACGCCGATCTCCAGCAGGCGCTCACCCGGGGCCGGACGCAGCACCGCACGCAGCCGCTCGCAGGTGATGATCGGGTGTGGGGCTTCGACCCAAAAGCGCTGGCCGTAGGGGCAAGCCGAGGGGTTCTTGCGCCACCAGAGCGCCGCCGTCAGCGTCGCCGCCGCGGCCACGCCGAAAAGACGTCGCGGGCGCACCGGCCTAGGCGCCGAGGCCGAAGCCGACCCGGTTCTCGCCGGATCCGATCCGGACGAACTGGACCCTGCCGAGGTTGAGGGCGATCGTCCCCTCCTCGGTGTGGAGGTCATGCCAGCCGCCCTGCTCGAGCCGCGCCCGCAGATCCTTGAGGTCCGCCTCGCCGAGCCGGGTGGAGATCACCTGGCCGCCCTCGAAGCCGATCTCGACTCGCTGCGCATCAGCCATCAGTGTCCTCCCGCGGGTTCGACGATCTCGGTCAGGACCCCGCCGGTGGAACGGGGGTGGAGGAAGGCGACCCGGCTGCCGCGGATACCGACCCGCGGCTCGGAGTCGATCAGCTGGATGCCGGCTGCGACGACGCTCTTCAGCGCCGCGTCGATGTCGTCGACCGCGTAAGCGACGTGGTGCAGGCCGGCCCCCTTCTTCGCCAAGTACTTGCCGACCGGAGTGTCGGGCCCAAGCGGCGCCAGCAGCTCGACGTGGCCCTCGCCGACGTCGAGCAGGATCGCCTCGACCCCCTGCGACTCAACTGTCTCGCGGTGGGCGAGCTCCATCTCGAAGCTGTCGCGGTAGAGGGCGAGCGCGGCGTCGATGTCCTCGACGGCGACTCCGATGTGGTCGATCCTTCCGAACAAGGCGCGGAGTCTATGCGGCCTCGGCCCGGAGGATCTCCGCCAGGGCGGCGATCCCGACCTCGAGCTGTTCGGGCGTCGGCTCCTTGGTCGCGAGGTGGCGCTGGATCTCGCGGCCGGGGGTGTGGAAGGCCTCGGCGAGCGGGTCGCCGTGGTGGCGGTCGCTCCAGGCGAACATCTCGACCGCGAGCGAGGCGCCGCCCAGGCCGACGCCGGCACGAATCGCTGGGCTCGGGTTCTCGACCAGCCGCTCGAGCAGGACGGTGCCGCCGGCGGAGAGCATCATCATCGGCACGATCAGGTTCGACCCACAGCGGTCGTGCTCCTTGGGGACCGCGGCGACGTCGTCGCTGCCCTGCTCGTAGGCGGCGATCGCCTTGTGCTCGACCCCATGGTAAGCGGCGAGGTCGCGGTCGCTTAGCGCGACCAGCGCCGGCAGCGCGCCGATCGCCTGGATCAGCCCCTCGCGCATCGCGCTCGCCGGACCGCGCCTGCGCAGCAGCGAGGTGGCGCCGATCGTCAGCGCCGCAGCGGCGATCACCCGTTTGTCCTCGAACGGTAGGCGGGCCGCCGACATCCGCCGCCGCACCAGCGGCAGCACGGCGATCGCCTCGGCAAGTTTGATCGGGCCCCGCAGGCCGGGCAGCTTCGCCACCAGGCCGGGAGCCAGCTCCGGCTTGCGCTCGGAGGCGACTTCGATCGTCCCGTCGCTGGTGCGGACCGCCGCCGCCCAGTGCGTCGGGCCGTGGATCAGCAGCCCGTTGCGGAGAGCCATCCCGCCGAGGCGGAGCTTCTCGGGCTGGTCGGAGGCCACGCGTCCAAGATAGGCGATGCGGCGTTCGTCCTTGGACCGGCATATCCGTCCCAAGGACGAACGCCGGATAAATGGAGGGCGTCGAGCCCAGTCCTCTCGACGCCCTCGTTCCCCCCTATTAAGTCCGGCCGGAGCCCCCAGTCCAGGCCTCCGGCCGGTGTCGGCTCTCCCTGGCTATAGCTTGTTGAGCCGACCCTAGAAACCCCATGGGAAACGAGAAGTTGCGCACAGGTTTTACGGGGTGTCTAATTTTTTCCTTAAGGCGGCGAGCCGCTCCGAGAGGGCCTGCTCGAAGCCGCGATCGGTCGGCTCGTAGAAGCGGCGTCCCCGCAGCCCCTCCGGCAGCAGCGGCTGGTCGCTGACCCCACCGGGCTCGTCGTGGGCGTAGCGGTAGCCCTCACCTCTCCCTAGCTCGGCGGCGCCGGGGTAGTGCGCGTCGCGCAGGTGGTCGGGAGGCGTCTGCGCCCCATTCGCCCGGACCTCGGCGCGGGCGGCTGCAAGAGCCTTATAGGAAGCGTTCGACTTCGGCGCCAGGGCGAGGTGGACGGTCGCCTGGGCGAGGTTCAACGCGCACTCGGGCAGGCCGACGCGGTCGACGGCGCGGGCGGCGGCGTCGGCGACCAGCAGCGACTGCGGGTCGGCGTTGCCGACGTCCTCGGAGGCGAGGATCACCATCCGGCGGGCGATGAAACGCGGGTCCTCGCCCCCCTCCAGCATCACTGCCAGGTAGTAGAGCGAGGCGTCGACGTCGGAGCCGCGGGTCGCCTTGATCCAGGCAGAGACGAAGTCGTAGTGGCGGTCGCCCTGGCGGTCGTAGTCGATCGCCTTGCGCTGCAAGGCGTCCTCGATCGCCGCGACGCCGACCTCATCGTCAGCCCGCTCGACCGCCCGCTCCAGCGCCGAGAGCGCGACCCTGGCATCGCCGCCGCTGCGGTTGGCCAGCATCTCCAGCGCCTCCGCCGTGACCGCAGGCGGATTCGCGATCCCGCGCTCGGGGTCGGCCAGGGCCCTGCGCAGCAGCTCTTCCACCTGCGCGGGATCGAGCGGCCGCAGCTCGTAGATCTGGGCCCGCGAGAGCAGGGCCGAGTTGACCTCGAAGTAGGGGTTCTCCGTGGTCGCCCCTATCAGCGTCAGCAGCCCCTCCTCGACCGCCGGCAGCAGCGCGTCCTGCTGGGCCTTGTTGAAGCGGTGGATCTCGTCGAGGAAGAGGATCGTCGGCCGGCCGCTCGCCCGCCGCCGCTCCCGCGCCCGCTCGATCACCGCGCGGATCTCGGCTTTGCCGGCGTTGACCGCCGACTCCTCCTCGAAGGCGCCATCGGCTCCGGCGGCGGCGATCCGCGCCAGCGTCGTCTTCCCGGCCCCCGGCGGCCCGTAGAGGATCGCGCTGTGGGGCTTGCCGGATTCGATCGCGCTGCGCAGCGCCGAGCCGGGGCCGAGAACGTGCTCCTGCCCGATCATCTCGTCGAGCGAGCGGGGGCGCATACGGACGGCCAGGGGTGCGCCCGGCGGCGGTCCTTGCGGCTCCTGCGCTTCGCCCCCACCCGTGTCGAAGAGTTGATCGGCCACTATGGCCGTTAAGGCTAAGCCGCGATGGGTTGGAGTGACGGATGCCGCGTTTCGACGCGGCATCCCCCGGTTGGCTCGGGGGAGATCAACAACTCGTGCCCGTCATCGAATACGAGTAGAACCGAATCGCCTTCGCGCAAAGCCCCGGTCGCCATCTCGTCGTGCCGAGGGTTGTCGGCCGCAATCAAGTGCATAGGACTGGGATAGGTGTCAAGTTCCGGCGAACTCATCAAGGCCGCAAATCGCCGGGCCGCCGCATCTTCTCGAATCGAACTCACGATTTCCGCCATTGCCTCACTATCTCCTCAGTTCGCCTGCGGGCTTCGAAGGTGGCCACGGCCGTTGCTTCGTTGATCGAATTGAACTCGCGAATCACGGGCTCCTGCTTACCCTCGATTCGGGTGTATTCATGCACGTGATGCTCCTGCACATCATCGGCGTTGTCCCAAAGCCGCACCGTCTGCCAGGTGCCCTCCTCTTTCACCTCCAAGGTGACGGCGTAGGTATACGGCGGCGGCGGCTCACTACGGCGGTAACGGACCCGCACACAGGGCTCGTCTTGGTTGTAGACAACTTCCCGTTCAGTCGCAATCACCCCGCCCCAAGGGCGCCGAAGCCAATCCTCTCCCCCTCTAGGGCCGCGTAGAATCCGCAATATGGAGAGCGCAACCGCAGTCCCGACGTCCCTGTCCACCTCGACCCTGGAGTCGTTCAACACGGCGACCGGCGAGCTGATTGGCGCGGTGCCGACGATCGTGCCCGAGGAAGTGCAGGGAGTGGTCGACGACGTGGCGCGGATCCAGCCGGCCTGGGCCGAGCTGCCGGCGAAGACGCGGGCCAGCTACATGAAGCGCGCCGCCGACGCCCTGCTCGACGACATCGACGAGATCGCCAAGCTGCTGAGCGAAGAGCAGGGCAAGCCGCTGACCGAGGCCTACACGATGGAGCTGCTGCCGACGGTCGACGCGCTGCACTGGTGCGCGAAGGCGGGGCCGAAGATCCTCGCTGACGAGAAGGTGCCGATGACGCAGGCCTTCACGCTCTCCAAGAAAGGGCGCTTCTCCTATGAGCCGATCGGCGTCGTCGGCGTGATCGCGCCCTGGAACTACCCGTGGTCGATCCCCTTCGGCGAGGTGGCGATCGCGCTGATGGCCGGCAACGGCGTGGTGCTGAAGCCGGCCAGCCTGACGCCGCTGCTCGGCGAGCGGATCCGCCAGGTGTTCGAGAAGGGCGGTCTGCCCGAAGGCCTGATCCGCGTCGTCCACGGCGGCGGCCGGATCGGCGACGCGCTCTGCCGCTCGAGCGTCGGCAAGGTCTTCTTCACCGGCTCGGTCGACGTCGGCCGCAAGGTCGGCGAGGTCTGCGCCGCCGACCTCAAGGGCTCGGTCCTGGAGCTCGGCGGCAAGGACCCGATGATCGTCTGCTCCGACGCCGACCTCGACAACGCCGTCTCCGGCGCCGTCTGGGGCGGCTTCGCCAACGCCGGCCAGACCTGCTCGGGGATCGAGCGCGTGTACGTCCTGCGCGACGTCGCCGACCGCTTCGTCGAGGGCGTCGTCCGCGAGGCGCAGAAGCTGGCGCTCGGCAACCCGCTCGACTGGAACACCGCGATCGGGCCGATGACCTCCGAGGACCAGTACGGGATCGTCTGCGACCTGATCGCCGACTCGGTCGCCGCCGGCGCGACCAAGCGCTGTGGCGGCCCCACCGACGTCCCCGGCCTGCCCGGCAAATTCGTCGCCCCGACCGTCCTCACCGGCGTCACCCACGAGATGCGGATCATGCGCGAGGAGATCTTCGGCCCGGTGCTGCCGATCGTCGTCGTCGACTCCGAGCAGGAGGCGATCGACCTCGCCAACGACTCCGAGTTCGGCCTCGGCGCCTCGGTCTGGACCAAGGACCGCCAGCGCGGCGCCCGGATCGCGCGGCGGATCGAGTCGGGGATGGTCTGGGTCAACGACCACTCCTTCAGCCACGGCGCCTGCCAGTGCGCCTGGGGCGGGGTCAAGGACTCCGGCCTCGGCCGCTCGCACTCCAAATTCGGCTTCTACGAGTGCGTCAACATCAAGATGAACGCCTGGGAGCCGGGGATGACCCGCGACTTCTGGTGGCACCCCTACGACCAGACCCTCGGCGAGGCAGTGAAAGCCTCGGCGAAGATCCTCTACGGCAAGGGCGAGGTCCGCGCCAAGGCGCTGCGCGAAGGTGCGGGCCCGTTGCTGAAGGTCGGGCGGCGGACGCTGCGCAAGCGCCGCTAGCTCGCCGAAACCGCAAAAACCCTCCCTCAAGAATGGTTTTTGCGGTTTCGACGAAGGGCGGGCCTCAGCCGCCGGCGATTTCGACCGTCTTCGAGACGGCGCCGAGGCACCTGTAGATCGGGCCCGCGGTCGCCTGGGTCAAGGGCTTGACTTCGGCGTAGACCTTGGCCGGGATCTTGATGTTTTCGTTCAGCGCTTCGAGGTCGGCCCGCCAGTTGCCGTTCGGCTTCGACTTCGAGCGGCTGAGGACGCCGTTGCCCTTCTGCTTGAGGACGACGATCCGTTCGCCGACGCAGTTCGAGTTGGGGGATTTGACTTTGCCCTGATAGCCGGAAGCGCCGAGCGTCACTTCGGACTTGACCTTGACGGTCTCGCCGGGCCCGGCGGCGGTCACAGCGGTTGCGGCCAGGGCCAGCACCGCCGCGATGGCGGCGGCGAGCGCGGCCAGCTGATGGGTTCTCTTCATCGATCCTCCTTTGAGGGGGCGGTGCGCCCCAGGCGCTATTGCCGCGGCAGCCTAAGCGATGGCGCCGCGATCGCAGGGGGGACGGTGCAGAATCCCCCTGATGCCCCCCGCGCCGGAGAACGCCGGGCCTGCGATCTCGGTCGCCGGCCTGCGCCGAGACTATGGCGACCGTCCCGCCCTCGACGGCGTCGGCTTCGAGCTGGCGTCGGGCGCCTCGCTCGTCGTTCTCGGTCCCAACGGGGCGGGCAAGACGACGCTGCTGCGGGTCCTGGCGACGCTGCTGCGGCCGAGCGGCGGCGAGGTGGCGGTCCTCGGCAAAACGCTGCCGGACGAGGCCTGGAGGCTGCGCGGCCGGATCGGCTACCTCGGCCACGAGCCGCTGCTCTACCGCGACCTCAGCGGCCGTGAGAACCTGCGCTTCCAGGCTCGGCTATACGGGATCGAGCGCCGCGCGGCCGAGGCGCGGATCGGGGAGCTGCTGCGCGCGGTGGGGATGGAGCGCCGCGCCGACGAGCGGGTCGCCGAGCTCTCGGCCGGGATGCGCCAGCGGCTCTCGATCTGCCGCTGCGTCCTGCACGAGCCCGAGTTGCTGCTGCTCGACGAGCCCGACTCCAACCTCGACGCCGAGGGGCGCGAGGCGGCCCGGGACCTGATCGGCCCCGGCGCCGGCACCCGCGTCGTCGTCACCCACGACCCCGAGCGCCACGTCCCCGACGCCGACCAGGTGCTGCGGCTCGGAATCGGCGAGACGGCAGTCGTCTCGTGACTCCCTCACGCACCGCGTTTGCGGCGATCCTCGCCAAGGACCTGCGCTCGGAGCTGCGCACGCTGCAGTCGCTGCCGGCGATGGCGCTCTTCTCGGTCACCACCTTCGTCATCTTCCGCTTCGGCCTCGACCGCACCAGCCTCTCCGGCAGCCTCGCCTCCGGCGTCCTCTGGGCGACGCTGCTGTTCGCCGCAGTCCTCGGCATCAACCGCCTCTTCGTCGCCGAGCGCGAGGAGGGCGGCTTCGACGCGATTCGCCTCGCCCCGATCGACCGCAGCGTCCTCTTTGCCGCCAAGGTCGCTTCGCTGGTCGTCTACCTGCTGGCGCTGGAGCTGGTCGCGGTGCCGATCTTCGCGATCTTCTTCCTCGACGACGCCGCCGGGCTCGCGCCGCTCGTCGCCGTCCTCCTCCTCACCGATCTCGGACTGGCCGCGAGCGGCACCCTGATCTCCTCGATGGCGGTCAACTCGCGCGCCCGCGACCTGCTGGTGCCGCTGGTCCTGCTGCCGCTGGCGGTGCCGCTGATGATCGCCGCCACCGGCGCGACCGAGCCGCTGCTCTCGCTGGGCGGCCCGTCCTACGACCGCTTCGGCACTTGGCTGATCGTTCTCGGTCTATACGATCTGATCTTCGGCCTGGTCGGCTACGCCGTTTTCGACTTCCTCCTCGAGGACTGACCGGGCGCCAAGCTTCCACCCTCCCCTGGAGCATGTACGGCAAAGGACTGAGACCCCTCTCGATCGCAACCGTGGCGATGCTCGCCGTGTCGCTCTCGCTGGTCTTCTTCTACGCGCCGCTCGACGCCGACCAGGGCTTCATCCAGAAGATCTTCTACATCCACGTGCCGCTGGCGATGGTGGCGCTGGTCGGCTTCGTCGTCGGCGGCGTCTTCGCGATCCTCCATCTGCGCTCGAACGACCGCAGGTGGGACGCGTATTCGTACGTCGCGATCCACATCTCGGTGATCTTCGGCGTCGCGGTGCTGATCACCGGCGCGATCTGGGCCAAGGCTTCCTGGGGCCATTGGTGGGTCTGGGACGAGCCGACCCTGGTCAGCTTCCTGATCGTCTTCCTCCTCTACGCGACCTACTACCCCTTCCGCTACGCGATCGAGGATCGCGACCGTCAGGCGCGTTACGCCTCGGTCTTCGCCGTCACCGCCGGCGCCTTCGTGCCGCTCAACTTCATGGCTGTGCGGATGGCCGAGAGCCTCGTCCATCCGCGCACCTTCGCCACCGCCGACGGCGGCCTGCCCGGCGAGATGATGCTGACCTTCCTCTGCTCGCTGGCGGCGATGGCGCTGCTGTGGACGACGCTGGTCAAATTCGAGCTGACCGCGAAGAGCGCCTCCGGTCAGGTCAAGCGCCTGCGCCGCGCCCTCGATGCCCCAGTCGCCGGTGGCAACTCCCGGATCGCGCCGGAGGTGAGCTGATGGAGCTTCTGTTCGCAGCCCCGGCCTTGCCGCTCGACGAGGCCGGCAAGTACGTCGCCGGCGCCTACATCGTCTTCGTCGTCCTGCTTGTCGTCTACGTCGCGATCATGGCGGCGAAACTGCAGCGGATCGAGCGGGATCTGAGAGAGGTCGCCGCGATCGCCGAGGAGCGTAAAGAGACCCAAGCCGCGCCCGGAGGCGGGAGTGAGACGCCCTTGGCGGCTCACGGGAACGGAGGAGGAGGCACTGATGTCTGAACTGCTCGCCCTCGGCGTCTCCCACAAGACCGCACCGCTCGACCTGCGCGAGCGCCTCTCGCTGACCGAGGGGCGGGCGGTCGGGGCGCTGGCCGAGCTGACCGCCGCCAACGGGATCCACGAGGCGGCGGCGATCTCGACCTGCAACCGGACCGAGCTCTACCTGATCGTCTCCGACCCGGTCGAGGCCGAGTCGACCGCGCTCAGCGTCCTCACCCGCCAGGCTGAGATCCGCCCGACCGAGCTGCTCGGCCACCTCTACTCGCTGCGCGCCGGCGACGCCGCCCGCCACCTGCTGCAGGTGACCGCCGGGCTCGACTCGATGATCCTCGGCGAGGCCGAGATTCAGGGCCAGGTCAAACGAGCCTACGAGCTGGCCCTGGTCGAGGGCGCCACCGGGCCGATCCTCAACCGCCTCTTTCGCGGCGCTCTCTCGGCCGGTGGCCGGGCCCGCGAGGAGACCGGGATCAGCGAGAAGGGCGTCTCGATCCCCTCTGTCGCGGTCGAGCTGGCGCGGCGGGCGATCGGCGACCTCTCCGCCAAGCGGGTGCTCGTCGTCGGCGCCGGTGAGACCGCCGAGCTGGTCGCCAAGGCACTGGTCGCCCGCGGCGTCGCCACCGTCTTCGTCGCCAACCGTCACTACGACCGTGCGATCGGCCTCGCCCAGCGCTTCGACGGCACCGCGGTCCGCTTCGACGAGCTGCCCGAGCAGCTGGCAGTTGCCGACATCGTCGTCTCGGCGACCAACTCGCCCCACCACATCGTCGAGCGCGACGGTCTCGAACAGGTGATGCGGGGCCGGCCGGAGCGGCCTCTGCTGGCGATCGACCTGGCGGTGCCGCGCGACATCGAGCCGGCCTGCCGCGAGATCGCCGGCGTCGCCGTCCACGACATCGACGACGTCCAGCAGATCGTCGAACGCAACCAGGGCGGTCGCGAGGCGGAGGCGGCCCGAGCGGAGCGAATCGTCGACGCCGAGCTGGACCGTTTCGAGCGTTGGCTCAACTCGCTGGAGGTGGTGCCGACGATCGCCGCCCTGCGCGAGCGCGGCGACGAGGTCGTGCGCCGGGTCCTCGCCGAGAACGCCGACCGCTGGGAGAGCTTGGGCGACGCCGACCGCGAGCGGCTGGAGACGATGGCGAAGGCAATCGCCTCGCGTCTGCTGCACGACCCGACCGTGCGGATCCGGGCCTCGGCTGGCTCCGACGACGCCTACCACTACATCAGTGCCCTGCGCGAGCTCTTCCGCCTCGACGTCGAGACCGAGCCCGAGGGCGAGGCGCGCGGAAACGTCACCGAGCTTCGCCCCAAAGACCAAAAGGGCTGAGGGTGCGGATCGCTACGCGGGGTAGTGCCTTGGCGCTCACCCAGGCGCGTTGGGTCGCAGACCGACTCGGGGGGGCGGAGCTGGTCGAGGCTTCCTCGGACGGCGAGCCGGGGGACAAGTCGCGCTTCGTCCGTGGCGTCGAGCGGGTCCTCCTCGGGGGCGGCGCCGAGATCGGGGTCCACTTGGCCAAGGACCTGCCGGGGACGATGCCCGAAGGGCTCGATATCGCCGCCGTCCCGGAGCGAGAGGACCCCGCCGATGTCTGGATCGGACTGGGGAGCTCGTTGGAGGACGTGCCCGAGGGCGCGAGGGTTGGGACCGCGAGCTTGCGCCGGCGCGCCCAGCTCCTCGCAGCCCGACCCGACCTGCGGGTCGAGGAGCTGCACGGCAATGTCGACACCCGCCTGCGCAAGCTCGCGGAGGGAGAGCTCGACGCGATCGTCCTCGCCGCGGCAGGGCTGCGCCGCCTCGGCCGCGGATCGGAGATCGGCTTCGCGATCCCGGTCGACCAGATGGTCCCGGCCGCGGGTCAGGGCGCCTTGGCGCTGCAGGTGCGAGGCGACGACGAGGGGACGATCGAGTCCACCGCTCCGATCAACGACCTGAGGGCGATGCGCGAGCTGACCGCCGAGCGGACCATCGTCGCCCTGCTCGATGCGACCTGCGCCAGCCCGTTGGGAGCGCATGCGCGGGTCGAAGGAGAGCGGATCGCGATCGAGGCATTTGTCGGCCTCCCCGACGGCAGCGAGTGGCTACGCGATCGCCACGAAGCCAGCGCCGAGGAGCCGGCGCTCGCCGGCGCCGAACTCGTCCAGCGCTTGGTCGACGCCGGCGCCCGCGAAATCCTCGACCGCGCCGAGGCCGCCGCATGACCCCGCAGCCCTTTCGGTTGTTCCTTTTCGTTGTTGAGGCCCGCAAAGGAACAGGCGAATGACCGCGCGCTCGGGAGTCGTCTACCTCCTGGGTGCGGGGCCCGGCGACCCGGGGTTGATGACGGCCCGATCGCTGGAGCTGATCGCGAGCGCCGGCGCGATCTTCTACGACCGCCTGATCCCGCCGGGGGCACTCGACGGCGCCCGCGAGGACGCCGAACTCGTCTACGTCGGCAAGCAGCCGGGCGTCCCCTCGGTGCCGCAGGAGGAGATCGGCGCGCGATTGATCGAGGCTGCGAGCGCTGGCCGCAGCGTCGTTCGCCTCAAGGGCGGCGACCCTTTCGTCTTCGGCCGCGGCGGCGAGGAGGGGGAAGCGCTGCGCGAGGCCGGGGTCGAGTTCGAGGTCGTGCCCGGCGTGACCGCCGGCGTCGCCGCCACCGCCTACGCCGGCATCCCCGTCACCCACCGGGACGACGCCTCGGCCGTCGCCTTCGTCACCGGCCACGAGGACCCGCATAAGGAGGAGAGTGCGATCGACTGGCCCGCGCTGGCGCGCTTCCCCGGCACCCTCGTCTTCTACATGGGCGTCAAACGGCTGGCGCAAAACGCCGAGTCGCTGATCGCCGGCGGGCGTGATCCCGACGAGCCCGCGGCGGCAATCGAACGCGGTACCTGGCCGGGACAGCGCACCGTCTCGGCGACCCTGGGGACGATCGCCGATGTGGTTGAGCGCGAGGCGGTGAGGGCGCCGGCGCTAGTCGTCGTCGGCGAGGTCGCCCGGCGCCGCGAGCAGCTCGAATGGCTCGAGCGGCGGCCGCTGCACGGCCGCCGCGTGGTCGTCACCCGCGCCCGCGCCCAGGCCAGCGGCCTGGCAACGACGCTGCGCGGGCTCGGCGCCGAGGTGGTCGAGCTGCCGGCGATCCGGATCGAGCCGCGGATCGAGAGCGAGGAGGTAAGGCGCGTCGCCGGCGGGGTGGGTGCCTACGACCTGATCTGCCTCACCAGCCCCAACGGCGTGCGCCTGCTCTTCGAGGCGATGGAAGCCGCCGGCCTCGACGCGCGGGCGCTGGCCGGCGTCACCGTAGCGGCGATCGGCCCGGGAACCGCCAGAGCGCTAGCGGAGCGCGGCGTCCTCGCCGACGTGGTCCCGGAGCGGTTCGTCGCCGAGGGCCTGATCGAGGCCCTGGGGGACGAGGAGGTCACCGGCACCCGCGTGCTCGTCGCCCGCGCCGCCGAGGCCCGCGACGTCCTCCCCGACGCCCTGCGCGAGCGCGGCGCCGAGGTCGACGTCGTCGCCCTCTACGAGACCGTCCGCGAGAATCCGGCAGACGAGGAAATCGAAGCGGCGCAGAGCGCCGACTACGTCACCTTCACCTCCTCCTCGACGGTGACCAACCTTGCCGAGGCGCTCGGCGACCGCTTTCCCGCATCCGCCCGGATCGTCTCAATCGGCCCGATCACCAGCGAGACGATCCGCGGCCGCGGCCTCAAAGTGGACGTAGAGGCCGAGCGCCACGACATCGACGGCCTCCTGGCCGCGCTTCTGGATGACGTTCGGCACTCCGCATAGGCACTTCCGCTCCACGGACTCGACGAACACGCGAGCTCGCGAGCTCGCCGCCGCGGGGGCGCCGCACGGCACCGTGGTCACCGCGAGCGAGCAAACCGCGGGCCGCGGCCGCCAGGGCCGCACCTGGACCGCCCCAGCCAACAAGGCCCTCCTCTACTCAGCAATCGTCCGCCCCCTAGAGGACCACCACACCCTGCTTCCCCTAGCCGTCCCCCTAGCCGTCTGCGAAGCAGCCGAACAGCTACGTCCCGACCTCGACTGCAAGGTCAAGTGGCCGAACGACATCCACGTAGAAGGCCGCAAGCTAGCCGGAGTCCTGATCGAGGCCCGCCCCCAAGACGGCTGGGCAGTCATCGGAATCGGCCTGAACCTCACGATCAAGCCCGACGAGTTCCCCCCGGAGCTCCGCGACACGGCCACCTCGATAGCCGACCCCGGTCACGAGCCCGAGGAGAGGGGGTCCGCCGGACCCTCCCCGCTGTTGTCCGCCGGACCCCCTCTCCTCGGGCCCCTTACTGCGACTGAAGTCCTAAATCAGCGCTTGCAGAGATGGGTCGCAGCCGACCCTGAAACCGTTCTAGTGACCTGGCGCGAACGCGACGCGCTTAAAGGCAGGGAGATCGCCTGGGAGAGCGGCTCAGGAATCGCCGACGGCATCGACGACCGGGGCCACCTCGTCGTCGTCACCCCCGCCGGGGACCGCATCGCCCTCGGCGCCGGCGAGGTCCACCTCACCAGCTTCTGACTCCGCTTTCCGCCGCCGCCGCGATTTGCGCGCGGGCTTCTTGGCACCCTCGTCGCCGTTCTGCCGGGCCTCGGCGTCGCCATTCGCCCCCTTGGGCGGGCCGCCGTTCTGACTCTTCCCGTTCTGGCCCTCTTTGCGTTTGCGTTTGCGGCGGCGCTTGCCGCCTTTGGGGAAGTTCTTCAGCAGCTCGCGCGCCACGGCCGAGGGTTTCCGCGCCATCCGCATGCGCGCCCCGCGCAGAACCTCCTCGCCCTCGGGCGTGTGCGAGACCGCCGCCGCCAGCAGCGCCATCGCCAGCCGCCGGTCCTGTTTGCGCGCCGCGTGGACGAGTCGGCGGGCGTTGCGCCCGTGCGCCCGGCCGGAGGAGTTGACCAGGAGGCCCAGCAGCCGCTTGGTCTCCGGCCAGCGCTGCACCGCGTACTCCTCATGCAGTTCGCGGGTGTAAGAGGCGAGCCGCCAGACCCACGCCTGCGCCTGGTCGCGGCGGCCGATCCGCTTGTCGATCAGCGCCTGCAGCAGCGTCTTCGTCCCCGCCCGCTTGTCCTCGCGACTCCAGGTGCCGACGATGTCGATCGCGTCGTCGAAGGCGTCGGCGTCGCCGAGGTCGGCGATCTCGCTCAGTGCTTTCAGCCGCAGCTGTGCGTTGCGGTTGCGCTGCACGCAGGTGAGGAGGAAGCGCCGGCGCAGCTCTTTGGTGCGGTCGTTCTGCAGCATCGCCCGGGCCCGGCGCCAGCCCTGGGTGTTGACCCGCGCCCCGGCCAGCGCCGCCCAGGCGTGCTGCTCGGGGTAGTCGAGGTTCTCGACGGCGATCCGCCAGATCTCCCGTTCCAGCACCTCCATCCGTTTCGCCTCGACGTCGGAGACGGGGACGATCCGCCGCTCGACCCGGACCTTGCGCCCGCGCCCGCGGCGCACCGGGCCGACGACGATCGCGCCGCCGCGGTAGACGTCGCGGTCGAGAAGGCTGTGCAGGGTGATGATCGTCTCGTCGTGGGTCGTCGCCGGGTGGACGAAATCGAGCACGATCCCGGCCTCCTTGCCCGGCGCTCGCCGGGTAACGCGGCCGACCCGCTGCTGGTAGATCCGCCGTGAGGCGGTCGGCGCCAGGTGCATGCAGATCGTCGCCCGCGGGCTGTTCCAGCCCTCGGCCAAGAGCATCGCGTTGCACAGCACGTCGACGGTGCCGCGCTCGAACCCGGCGAGAATCTCGGCCAGTTCGCGCTTCGGCGTTTCGCCGGAAACCGCCTGGGCGTTGATGCCGGCGTCGCGGAAGGCTTTGGCGACGTTCTTCGCGTGCTGGACGCCGGCGGTGTAGACGACACCCGGGATCTTGCGGAAGCGCGAGCGGTAGAGGTCGGCGATCGCGACGTTGAAGGGCTCCTGGTCGAGCAGCGCGGCCAGCTCCTCCTGGTCGAAGTCCTGGTCCACCTCGCCTTTTCGCAGCGGCACCTTGGCGATCGTCCGCACCCCCGGCCCCGGTGGGATCCGCAGGCACCGCAGCGGCGCGATGACGCCGCGGCGCGCCGCCTGGGCGAGGTCGAAGCGCGAGGTCTGGGTCGGGAAGAGGTCGGCGACGTGGCGGGCGATCAGCGCCCCGGTCGCGGTCATGCCGATGTAGACCGGGCCGGTCCACTGCGCGGATGCAGGCGCTGGTTTTCTCGCCGAGGGCGGTGTGCGCCTCGTCGCAGATGACGATCGAGTAGGCGTCGGAGATTTTCTTGTGGTTGCGGACGAACCACTGGTAAGTCTCGACCGTGACCGGGCCGTCGGGGTCGTCGCGGCCGTCCATCAGCGGTGGGCGCAGTCGCTCCTTGTAGCCGCGGTCGGAGATCTCGCCGATGAACTGGTCGACGAGGTTGCGACGGTGGGTGAGGATCAGGACGCCGCCGGTCTTGGTCGCCTCGATGAAGCCGACGGCGGCGACGGTCTTGCCGGCGCCGGTCGCGTGCTCGAACCAGAAGCGACGGTCGGCGCCCGGGTCCTCGGGGGCCTCCTCGACCACCTCCTCGTCCTCCTCGGCGGGCTGTTCCTCCCAGTCCTGCGGCTCCTCGTCGGGGTCGACCTCGTCGTCGTCTTCGGCGACGGCATCGGTCTCGGCAGCGGGCTCCTCGCCGTTGCCGTTCTCGATCACCGGGGCCGCGGTCCCGGTCTGCTGCTGGCCCATCAGCTCGGCCAGCGTCCCGGAGAGGGCATCGACCTGGTGCGGGTTCAGTTCGGCCCCGTCGCGAAGCTTCGGCGGCTCGTCGGCGAGGAAGCGCTCCAGTCCGAGTAGCAGGGAGAAGTCGCGGCGCCACTGCGAGCGAGGGGTTCTCGGCGCCTTCCTCGAGCTCTTTCAGCGCGGCGTCGAGAGCGCGCCGGCGGGCAGTGCCGGGCGCCAGCGCCTCGGGCCCCTCGCCGTCGAGCAGGAAGGGCTCGCGGGCGAATGCCGCCGCCCGCTCGATGTCGGCGCTTGAAGGAACTGCCGCGTCCGCGGCAACGTCGCTGGTCTTGGCCATAGAAGGCTTCCGGGGCTTCCGTCCCACCGCACACGAGAATACGGCTGGGACAAGTGAACGAGGCTACGGGGGCTCGACTGGCAGTCCCCCCCGAGTATCTCAGCGCGGCCCGCGAACCGCGGACCGAACGTACGTATTGTACCCACCGAGCGGATGACGGCGCGATCGAGACCACTCTCGCGGCGCTGGCGCGGCACTGCTCCTGGTGGGCCTTCTGGGCGCTGGCTGCGGCTGCTCCAGCGGCGGCGATTACGGCGGCCCGCACCCCGACTACGCGAAGGCCCTGGCAGGCTCGCCGCCGCCGCTGGCCGCTCTGCACAAACAGGCGAACAACCTGATCGGACGGCGGCACCGACGCCTACGAAAAGCGCATCGCAGACATTGCGCGGCTATCCCGTCGTGGTCAACGTCTGGGCCTCCTGGTGCGTTCCCTGCCGACAGGAGTTCCCGGTCCTGCAGAAGCTCTCGGCGCGCTATGGCAAGAAGGTCGCCTTCCTCGGCGTCAACTCCGAAGACTCCGACGACGCCGCCTCGCACCTTCCTGCGCGAGGAGCCGGTGCCCTACCCGAGCTACACCGATCCCGACAAAGAGATCTCCAACTCGGTGGGAGACTTCGGGTTCCCCGACACCGCCTTCTACGACCGCTCCGGGGAACTCGTCTACCTGAAGCCAGGGCCCTACGCGCGACGACTCCGAACTCGGAGGCCGACCTGCGCCGCTACGCGCTCCAGAGCGGATAATCCGAGGCAATGGAAGCGTTCGTCGTCATCGCAGTGATCGGGGTCGGCCTGCTCCTCGCCGAGCTGCTTCTGCCGACCGGCGGGGTGCTCGCGCTGCTCGGGGTCGCCGGGCCTGATCGCGGCAGGCGATCGTCGCCTTCAACTCCGACAGCGACTTCGCCGATTTCGCCGGCGCGGCGCTGATCGCGCTCGGCGTCATCTCCGGGATCGCCTTCTTCCTCGTCAGCCGCAAAGTCCTCGCCGCCCACCGCAACGAAAGCGTCCGCACCGGCACCGAGGAGATGGTCGGCTCGGCGGCGAGGCGCGCACCGCGATCGCCCCCGAGGGCCAGGTCTGCCTCGGGGGCACGATCTGGAGCGCACGGCTGGCAGATGCGGTGCAAGCCCGGTCGGGCTTGGGGATAGAGTCACGGTCGAGGCGGTCGACGGGCTCACCCTGGTGGTCCGCCCGGAGCCGCAGACCGCGGTCGACTCGAGCGAAGGAGTGGGTTGATGGACGTCGTCGCAGGAATTCTCATCGTCCTCCTGTTCTTCGGCGCGATCGCGCTCGGCTCCTCGGTGCGGATCCTGCGCGAGTACGAGCGCGGGGTGATCTTCCGCCTCGGCCGCCTGATCGCCCAGAAGGGCCCGGGCCTGATCCTGCTGATCCCGCTCGTCGACCGGATGGTCAAGGTCGACCTGCGGACCATCACCCTCAACATCCCGCCGCAGGAGGTGATCACCCGCGACAACGTCCCCTGCCGCGTCAACGCGGTCGCCTACTTCCGCGTCGTCGATCCCAACCGGGCCGTGGTCGAGGTCGAGAACTACCTGATCGCCACCTCGCAGATCTCGCAGACGGCGCTGCGCTCGGTGCTCGGCAAGGCCGAGCTCGACCAACTGCTGGCCGACCGCGAGCGGCTCAACGAAGAGCTGCAGAAGATCATCGACGAGTCGACCGAGCCCTGGGGCGTCAAGGTCACCGCGGTCGAGATCAAGGACGTCGAGATCCCCGAGCAGATGCAGCGGGCGATGGCGCGCCAGGCCGAGGCCGAGCGCGAGCGGCGGGCGAAGATCATCAACTCCGAGGGCGAGTTCCAGGCCGCGCAGAAGCTCACCGACGCCGCCGACATCATCAGCACCAACCCGGCCTCGCTGCAGCTGCGCTACCTGCAGACGCTGCTCGAAATCGGCTCCAACCAGAACACGACCGTGGTCTTTCCGCTGCCGATGGACGTGCTCGAGCCCTTCGTCGGCAAGGGCGCGGCCGAACGCTACAAAGGGACGGAGCGGCCGCCGCGGCCTTCAGCGGCGACCCCGCCGACTTCGGCCCCCGAGCCACCGGCAGCCGACGACCCCGACGCAGGCGACCTCCCCCCCTCCCGGTCCTGAGCTCGCCGGAGATACGCATCGACCAGCTGACGGGGCTGAGGACGGTCCTCGCCCCCGGACGAGCTGACCGCCCGGAGGGCTTCTCGGCGCGCGCGAGCGAGCCGAAGGGCCCGGAGAACTGCCCGTTCTGCGAGGGGCGGGAGGACCGCACCCCTCCCGAGCTCTACGCGACGCGGCCGGAGGGCGGCGAGCCCGACAGCCCGGGTTGGACCACGCGGGTGGTCCCGAACCTCTACCCGGCCCTCGGCGGCCCTCCCGAGCCCGGAGACCCATCGCGTGGTTCCGTGCCGGAGGCTGAAGCCGGTGCGTTCGCCAGCTCGGGCGACCCGCTGCTGGCAAGCAAACGTGCCGGCGAACCGGACCTCTTCTCCTTCCTCCCTGCCGCCGGTACGCACGAGGTGCTGATCAACTCGCCCGAGCACCTGACGGCGATGGCGGAGCTGGGCGACGATCAGTTCGCCGCCGCGGTCGCCACGTGGCGCGAGCGGATGCGGGCGCACAGCGAGGCCTCCTACCTGCAGCTGATCGTCAACGAGGGGGGCGGCGCCGGCGCCTCGCTCGAGCACACCCACGCCCAGCTCTACGCGCTCCCCTTCGTCCCCGCCGCGGTCGCGCGCGAGCGCGAGCGGGTCGGCGCCTACGGCGAACGCACCGCCGGCGGCGGGCTGCTCAGCGACGTCCTCGTCGAGGAGGTCCGGCGCGGCGAGCGGCTCGTGGCGATCGACGACGAGGCGGCGCTCGTCTGCCCCTGGGCCTCCCACTCGCCCTTCGAGCTGCGGGTGATCCCGCGCCGGGAGACGGCGCGCTTCGAGGAGGACGAAGCCGGCGCCGGGATGATCGCCACCGCGATGCGTGCCCTCGCCAAGCTCTTCGACGGCCCGCCGGAGCTGAACCTCTGGGTCCGCACCGCGCCCCGCGGTGCGGAGCAGTTCCACTGGCACGTCGACATCGCCCCGCGGCTGACGATCAAGGCGGGCTTCGAGCTCGGGACCGGCGTCGACATCAACGTCTACCCGCCCGAGCGGGCCGCAGCCGACCTGAAGGAGTGCCTCTGATGAAACCGACCCCGCGGCCGATCCCGGCCTTCATTGCCGACACCACCCAGGAGGGGATCCCGCACGGGCGCTTCGCCGAGCGCCTGCGGGAGGAGTTCGCGAAGGCCGTCGGCGAGATCGGTGACCTGCCCGCGGGCGCCGAGGTGCAGGCCGAGCCCGACTGGTTCCCGGAGCGCGCCTGGGGCGGCCGGGTCTGGATTCCCTGCTCGGCCCACAGCGAGAGCGAGGAGGGGCGGCTGGAGCTGTTCGGCCACGTCTCCTACGTGCAGCCGCTGGAGGGCGAGCCAACCGACTTCGCCGCCAAGGCTGACTTCACCGACATCCTCGCCGCCGACAACCCCGACTGGCGGATCGACCTCAACGACGACGTAATCGGTCGCTGGCGCGGCGAGAACGGCCGCGCCGGGGCGGTCACCCTGGTCTGGGGACGCCCCCTGGTCCGCGGCGCCGTCGCCGCCACCGCCGTGCTCGAGGCGGAGACCGTCGACCAGGAGCTGATCTCCCAGGACCGCTTCACCCTGATCGCCCTCGACGCGCTCGAGGGCTACGGCGACGAGATCTTCATGGAAGTGAAGCTCTGGAGCCGGCGTGCGGACGAGCTCGCCTCCGAGACCCTCTACGCCTGAAGGGCTACGCAAGCACCTCGATCGGCAAGTCCACTCCCGATCGCGACAGCCGCGCGTCGAAGGTAAGTAGCGGTTCGTCGAGCATTAGCGCCAGCGCGACGTACAGTGCGTCGTAGAAGCTGAAGTTGTCGCGCAGACCCCAGGCGACATGCATCAGGTGTTCGTGCTCCACCCGTTCGATCGGAAGAGCGTCGACTTCCCAGAGAGCCCTTCCCGCGGCCTCTGCGGAGACTTCGCCCAAAAGAACCGATCGTCGCAGTGCATGACCGATCTCCGCATCGATGAGATGCGGCGCCCACAGCGTGTGTTCTTCACTGTTGAGCCGCTCGTCCGCCAGATCCGCATGACGTCCATCGTTGAGAAGCTCAACGAGCACCGATGCATCTACAACAGGCATCAGTCGCCGCGAGCTTCGCGGATGATGTCGACGATTTTTTGCGTGGTCAAGGTCGACCCGGCGCTGCGCCCTCTGCTCCTCTCGCGGATCTCTTTGATCGTCGACTTGCGCCTCTTCCGGTCGAGCTCCCGCTTGATGTAGTCGGACAGGCTCATCCCGGCCGCGGCCGCCCGCATCTTCAGTTCCCGGTGCAGATCGTCGGGCACATTCCTGATCTGGATCATTTTGGACATGTGCTCCACATTAACCCGTGCGGAGGACATGTCGATCACCTGTGCTGGTCTCATGCAAGCGATCCTGCCGAGCCACATCGCACCTGTGGTGCGCACCGAAGGCCAACTTCGACAAGCCTTCGTCAACTAAGCGAGAATTCAGCCCCTGCCCCGATAGCTCAGCTGGATAGAGCGATCCCCTCCTAAGGGATAGGCCGCTGGTTCGAATCCAGCTCGGGGCACTCCCGTTGCAGGCTTTCGCCCGCGGCCCAGCAACTTTTGACCCCCCGGCCCGGTTGTACCGAGAGTGCAGACCGTGATCCGCCGCCTTCGTCGCCCGACCGGGCTGAGCTTCTTCGTTCTGCTGGCCCTGCTCTCCACCGTGCCGCTCGCGCCAGCTGCCGGTACCGAGCACAGCGTGCGCTTCGGCGGTCGCGTCGTGCTGGCGCCTGCAGGCTGGCCCGTCTACCGCCTGCGCGAGCAACCGCGGATGTGCGTGCGGCTCGACCGGCGCGCCGTCTACCTAGGTAAGCCCTCGGGCCAGCAGCGCTGCCCGGCCGCGGCGATTGGCCGGCGGCGGGCGATCGTGGTCGAACCCACCGCTGCCGGGTCTTCGGCGCTGCCGTCCGCACCTCGGCGGGCCACGGCCTCCGCCGGTGGCGCCGTCTTCACCGGCCTCGGCTTCGATGCCTGCACCGCCCCCTCCTCGCGCTCGATGGCCGCCTGGGAGGACTCGCCCTACCGCGCCGTCGGCGTCTACATCGGCGGCATCAACCGCGCCTGCTCGCAGCCGAACCTGACCGCGAGCTGGGTCGCCGCGCAGACCGAAGCCGGCTGGCACCTGATCCCGACCTACGTCGGTCTGCAGGCGCCGACCAGCAGCTGCTCCAGCTGCGCCAAGCTGACCTCCAGCCAGGCGACCGCCCAGGGCACGGCGGCAGCGCTCGACGCGGTCGAAGAAGCGGGCGCGGTGGCGATGGGGCCCGGCAGCCCGATCTACTTCGACATGGAGTCCTACAGCCAGACCTCGAGCGCGACCGCCGCGACGCTCGCCTTCCTCGAGGCCTGGACGAACAAGCTGCACGCACTCGGCTACCTCTCCGGCGTCTACAGCAGCAGCGCTTCGGGAATCGAGGACCTCGGCCGCCAGATCGGCACCGGCTACGTGCTGCCCGACCACATCTGGACCGCCAACTGGAACGGCGAGGAAGACACCGCCGACCCGGTGCTCCCGGCGAGCGCGTGGACGCCGCATCGGCGGATTCACCAGTACCGCGGCGGCCACAACGAGGCCTACGGCGGGGTGGCGATCAACATCGACAACAACTACGTCGACGCCGCCACGGTCGGCTCGGCGACCCTGGTCGCCGGCGACAACCCGGTCGGCTACCTCGACCTCGCCGCCTCTCCCGCCCCCGGCCAGGTGCGGATTCGCGGCTGGGCCTTCGACCCGAACGCCCCGACCGAACCGATCGCGATCCGGCTCTCCGTGGGAGGCAAGGAAGAGACCGCGGGTGCGGCAACCTACGAACTGGGAGCCGTCGCCACCGGCTCGCGCCGCGACGTCGCCCTCGAGTTCCCCGAAGCCGGCTCCCGCCACGGGTTCGACCTGACCCTGCCGACGGTCAAGTCGGGCCGCCAGCGGGTCTGCGCCTACGCGCTCGACCGCGAACCGGGGGAAGACCGCCTGCTCGGCTGCAAGGGGGCGACGATCCCGGTCGCGCTCCGGCTCTCGCGCCTCCAGGCCGGCGACAGGAAGGTGCGGATCCGGGTCGACTGTCTCTGGCCGGCAGGCACCGAGTGCCCCGGCCAGATCGTGCTCCGCTCCCGCTTCCGGGTCGCAAGCCGCTCCCGCGGCGGGCCGCGGACCCGGCCGGTCAGCCGCGTCGTCGGTCGTGCCGCCTTCCGGCTCACCGGCGGCGGCGGTCGGACCTACCGCATCCCGCTCAGCGCCACCGGTCGCGAGCTGTTGCGCGAGCGGGGTCGCCTGAAGACGCAGGTGGTGGTGGCGATCCCCGGCGGGCGGCGGATCGTCGTCGTCGGACTTGGCGGTTAATCGCCGAGCGCTTTGCGCAGGCTGGTGACCTCGGTCCGCAGCTCGGCCAGCTGGCGCTCGAGGCGATCAAGCCGGTCCTCACCCGGATCGGGAGGATCACCCGACGGAGGATCGGGGTCGGCAGCGGCAGCCATCGGCTGCGCCTGGACCTGCTCAGGCAGATCGCCCTCGGCGCCGCCGAGGACCTGCTCGTAGCGATCCTCCTTTTGGCCCGGGCGGCGCGGATGGCGGACCACCAGCTCGCGCTCGAGCAACCGCCCCAGGGTCGCCTGCACCGCCGTCAGATCGGCGAACCGGTGCAACCGCTCGCTGCGCTGCTTCAGCTCCCCAGGCGTCTGCGGCCCGCGCAGCATCAGCACCGCCAGCAGCGCCAGCTCCTCGTCGTCGATCCCGAGGGCCTCGGGCAGCAGGTGGCGGTACTTGCGGGCGCGACTGCCGGCCCCGCTCGTGAGCCGGGTCCAGCCGCGCAGGGCGAGGCGACGCAGCGCGTCGCTGACGGCCGCCTCGTCGTAGTCGACCACCGGATCGCGGTTGGTCGACTGGTTGCAGGCCAGCCGCAGGGCGTTGAGCGAAAGCGGGTAGGCGTCTGGCGTCGTCCGCTGCTTCTCGACCAGGCAGCCGACCACGCGGAGCTCGACGGCGTCGGGCTCCATCAGTCGCGGTCGGGGCGATCCGGGTAGATCTCGTCGATCGTCAGTAGGGCACGGTAGGGCGCCTCGGCAGCCGCTTCGATCCGCTCGCCGCCTCCCGCCAGCCGATCGACCACGGCGATCACGCCGACCACCTCGAGACCCTCCTCGCGGACCCGGCCGACCGCTTCGGCGGTGGAGCCGCCGGTGGTGACCGTGTCCTCGACGACGAGGCATTTGACACCCGGCTCGACCGGCCCCTCGACCCAGCGTTGCAGGCCGTGCTCCTTGCGCTGACCGCGGACGAAGAAGGCGACGAGGTCGGAGCCGGCCGAGACCGCAATCGCAGCGCAGGCGGGCGGGATCGCCGCCGTGGCGGGACCGCCGACCGCTTCGGCGCCGAGCTCGCCGGCGGACGCAGCGATCAACTCGCCGGCGGCGTGGAAGCCGGCCGGGCGCATCAGGGTGCGGCGGGCGTCGACGTAGTACTGGGCGACGGCGCCGCTCGCCAGCGTCACCTCGCCGAGGATCAGCGAGTGCTCGCGGAGCTCGGCGAGCAGGGTCTGCTTGGCGGCGTCCAGGTCGGGCACGGCCGGCATCCTAGAGGGATCGCCGATCCCTCTAAGCGCCGAGGGTTTCGGCGAATCCCTGCCGCCAGCTCGGGTGGCCCGGCGACCAGCCCAGCTCGCGCTTCGCCTTTGCGTTGTCGGCGCCGCGCATCACGAGCGCGGCAGAGGCGAGGTCCTTGCCGGCGACGAATCGCGCCAGCCAGGCCGGGACCCGCCGCGGCGGCTTTGCCCCCAGGGCCCGCGCGTACACCGGCAGCCACTCGCGCAGCGGCGCCGGCTCATCGTCGACGACGTTGTAGATGCCGGGGGAGCCACCCCCCACCGCCGCCACATAGGCGGCCGCGGCGTCCTCGACGTGGACATGGGAGAAGATGCCGTCGCCCTTGCCGATGATCGGGTTCCGCCGCTTCAGGGTTTCCCCGGCGATCGTCCCGCCGCGGTCGTAGTAGGTGCCCGGCCCGTAGAACCAGCCGAAGCGGAGCACGAGGCCCTCTGGCTGACCCGCCTGCAACACCTCCCGCTCGAGCGTCCGCAGCGCCTCGCAGCCGGCGGCAAAGCGTCCGGGAGGGTCGCGGAACAGCGGCGCCTCCTCGTCCTTCACCCAGCTGCCCTCGGGCTCGTAGAAGAAGGCGACGCTCTCGGCGACGATCCGTCGCGCCCCCGCCGCCTTCGCGGCCGCGACGAGGTTCCGCGTGCCCTCGATCCGCACCTCGTTGGTCGCCGCCAGATAGTCGGCTTTCGGATCGAACCGCGCCGGCAACGCCGTCAGCGCATGCAGCACCACCTCCGGCTCGGCCGCCACCGCCGCCTGCCGCAGCGCCTCGGCGTCGAAGACGTCGCAGACCACCGCCTCGGCCCCGGCCCGACGAATCTCCTCCGCCCGCTCCTCCCGCCGAGTCATCCCCACGACGTCGTGCCCAGCAGCCACGAGCTGCCGCACCGTCGGCCGCCCAACCACACCGCTTGCACCCGCAACGAAAACCTTCATCCTGCGCCTCCTTCTCCGCTTCTACGGTCCAAGGTTCCCTCATCTGGTGCAGGACCCGCCGCTACCAGATGAAGATGTCCTCACCGAAATAAATTCGGTCGTAGATCTCGGGCTGATCGGCGATGAAGGTCCGCAGGCAGCCGTGACTGGCCGGGTAATCGGGGACCGATTCGTAGCCGTGGACCGCGTAGCCGCCGTAGAAGTAGAACGAGTAGTACATCCCGTGCGAGTTGTAGCCCGGTTCCTGGCGGATGAACTCGAAGTGGCCGGTGACGGTTGGGGTCGAGGACTTGCCGGATGAGATCGGGTAGATCGCGAACGGCTTGTCGCCTTTGGTGAAGACCAGCACCTGCTTGGAGAGGGGTGCCTCGACGTGCTCGCCGGCACCCGGGTGGCGGACCTCGTAGCCCCCCTTGCCGGAGAGGGCCGCCTTGACCAGGCCGGCGCCGGCGCGCATGCTGCGCGCCTTGCCGTTGACTTTGCGGTAGGCGAGGACGCCGCGGGCGGTCTTGCCGCCAAAGCAACGGCCGTCGTTGGCGATATAGCCCATCCTCCGCATCGCCTTCTTGAAGCCGACGACGACGTCGCCGCACTGGCCCTGGTGGAGCGACGGGAAGCTGACCTTCCAGCTCTTGCGCACGCTGCTGTCAGCGCCCAGCTCCGGCGTAGCGACGTGCTTGGCCGCGACCGCGTACTTGCCGTTCTCGCGCACCTGGATGTTGGTGGCGAAGGTGCCCTTGCCGCCGGCCTTGCGGACCGGCAGGCTGCGGCTGAAGAGGATGTGACCGTCGAGGTAGAAGGTGATCTCGACCTGCTCGCCGGCGACGAAAGGCGCCAGCGAGCCGCTGACGGGAACCGTCTGCATGATCTCGGCGCGACCCTGCTTCAGGTTCCCGACCTTGACCTTGACCGTCGCCGCCGGCGTCGGGGCCGGCTTCGGCGGCGCCTTCGGTTTCGGCGCGGCCGGGGCCGAGGCCGGCAGGGCCAGCGCGCAGGCGACGGCGAGCAGAGGGACGAGGCGGCGATTCACGCGCGAAATCCTACTGAGCGAGAAGGGCGACAGAGTTGTTCAGCGCGTGCAGCATCATCCCCGGCACGACCGAGCCCGTCTTCTCGTAGAGAAGGCACAGGACGAACCCGAAGGCGATCAGCGGCGGCACCGCGGTGATCCCGGTGAAGGCGTGCAGCGCACCGAAGACGGCGCCGGCGATCAACGCCGCCACGTACTTGGGCAACCGCTCGCGAAGGCCGCCGAAGAGCATCCCGCGGAAGCAGATCTCCTCGGCGATCGCGGCGCCGAGGACGATCAGCAGGACCTGGATCGGGATCGGGCCGAAGCTATCGGCGATGTCTTCCTGTTCGGGTTCGACGATCAGCACCGAGTAGGCGATCGCGAAGGCGAAGTAGGCGCCGACGGAGGCGGCCATCCACCCGAAGGCGGAGGGACGGAAGCGCCGCACCCCGAGCCGGCGCAGGCACCCGCCCAGGGACTTGGCACCCGCCCGGGCGGCGATCACCAGCGGCACCATCACCAGGCCGATGACCAATCCAACCTGGGCAATGACGTTGCCGGCAGTCGTCAGGTCGCCCGCCGCATCGGTGAAGGCGATCGCGGGCAGGCCAAGGACCAAGCCGGTGAAGATCGCCAGGACCGCCCCGAGGATCGCCCCGGACGGTCCCCAGTTCGAGGGCGGAAAATCCCGCTCGACGGGCACTTCGACAGGCGCGGTGGCTAGGTTGCTCTCCATGTCGCCCGCAGTCTCACAGGTCTCGCGCTCGACCCGGACGCGGCTGCGGATCCTCCGCCGCCTGCTCTTCCTCGTCATTTTCCTCGTCCTGGCGATGCTGGCGCTGAGCCAGTTCACCGAGCTGAAGGAGCTGGCAACCGGCGTCCTCGCCTCGACCGCGCTCGTCGTCGCGGTCGTCGGCTTCGCCGCCCAGCGGACGCTCGCCAACATGATCGCCGGGGTCCAGATCGCGATCTCGCAGCCGATCCGGATCGGCGACCGAATCAGCTTCGACGAGCGCGAGGGCCGGGTCACCGACATCACCCTCTCCTACACCTACATCGACCCCGGCGACGGCAGCTCCGTGGTGATCCCGAACCAGCTCCTGAGCGAAGGGATCGTCCACAACCACTCGACCGAAGACACCATCGCCTAGCGGCACTGCCACGAGGGGCTCTAAGTACGCTCTGGGGCGATGACGCAGCGCACTCGGCGACGTCAGCGCCGGCACGGGGGGATCGGCGCCAAGCTCATGATCGTCTTCGGCGGCGTCTTCGTGGTGCTCGCGATCGCGACCATCGCCGTCACCTCCTGGGTCCTCGACGTCGCCGCCGACGCCCCCTCGCTCGCCGCCTGCGAGCCGATCGAGAAGGGCGGCAACACGGTCGTCTACGCCGCCGACGGCTCGAAGCTGGGCGTCGTCGCCTCGCCGCAGGTGCGGTCGCTGGTCTCGATCGAGCGCGTCCCGAAGAGCCTGCAGCTGGCCACGGTCGCGATCGAGGACCAGCGCTTCTACCAGCACGACGCCCTCGACTACGAGGGGATCGCGCGGGCAATCGTCAAGAACGTGGAGGCGGGCGAAGCGGTCGAGGGCGGCTCGACGATCACCCAGCAGCTGGTGCGGAACCTCTGCATCCCCAACCCGGAGCGCACGATCGAGCGCAAGATCGAAGAGGCCAAGCTCGCCGGCGAGTACGCCGAGCGCCACAGCCGCAGGGAAATCCTCGGCTCCTACCTCAACGTCGCCTCCTACGGGACGGTCGAAGGGACGACCGCGGTGGGAGTCGGCGCCGCCGCGAAGATCTTCTTCTCGAAGCCGGTCTGGCAGCTGAAGCTGCCCGAAGCGGCGCTGCTCGCCGGCCTCCCCCAGGCGCCCTCGGAATACAACCCGCTGCTGGCGCCCGCCGCGGCGAAAGCGCGCCGCGACCAGGTTCTGCACCAGATGGCGAAGCTCGGCTACATCAGCGAGGAGCGGGCGCGGGCGGCGATAGCCAGTGGTCTTCGGGTCGACCTCGACGAGAGCTACTTCGAGCACCGCGAGCCCTACTTCTTCGACTACGTCGAAAGCAAGCTGATCGATGAGTACGGCGCGAACACGGTGCGGCGCGGCGGCCTCGCGGTGCAGACGACGATCGAACCCGAGCTGCAGGAAGTCGGCCTGGAGGCGATGCGCTCGGCGCTCCCCTACTCGACTGACCCATCCTCGGCGCTGGTCTCGATCGACCCTCGCAACGGCCACATCCGGGCGATGGTCTCCAGCTCCTATTACGAAGAGAGCAAGTTCAACCTTGCCGCCCAGGGGCACCGCCAGCCGGGCTCGACCTTCAAGACCTTCGTCCTGACCACGGCGATCCGCCAGGGCATCGACCCCTACTCGACCTACTACACCTCCAAACCGCTCGACCTCTACCTGCCGCAGTGGGGGCACTGGACGGTGCACACCGCCGACGAAGGCTATTTGGGCACCGTCAACCTGCAGCAGGCAACCGTCGCCTCCGACAACACCGTCTTCGCCCAGCTCGACCTCGACGTCGGCCCGGCGGCGGTGGCGGCGACCGCGCACCAGATGGGGATCACCTCGCCGCTCGACGGGATCCCGGCCGAGGGGATCGGCGGGCTGCGGATCGGCGTCTCGCCGCTGGAGATGTCGAGCGCCTACGCGACCCTCGCCGACGGCGGGCAGCACCGCGACCCGGTCGCGGTCACCAAGGTCGTCTTCCCCAACGGGCACGTCGACCATCCCGAAGCCTCGAAGCCGGTGCAGGCGGTCTCGCCGGCGGTGGCCTGGGAGGTGACCAGACTCCTGCACGACAACATCACCGAAGGGACCGGCACCGCTGCCTACACCGGCTGCGCCGGGCAGGCGGGCAAGACCGGGACCACCGACGAATACACCGACGCCTGGTTCGCCGGCTACCAGCCGAACCTGGCGACGGTGGTCTGGGTCGGCTACCCGGAGTCGAACGACATCTCGATGTCGAGCGTGCACGGGACCACCGTCTTCGGCGGCACCTTCCCGGCCGAAATCTGGCACTCGCTCTACACGGGCGGGGGCGTGCCCTGCGAGGAATTCGAGGAGCCGAGCCAGAAGGTCAGCTGGGCGCCGTTCTACGGGCGCTACGCCCGCTCGAGCCCAAGTGACGACGGCACCCTCAGCGGTGGCAATGGCAGCGACGGAGTTAGCGACGAATCGCCGCCGCCAGGGAGCGCCGCGGTCGGCGGCTACGACCCCGACGCCTACGCCCCCGGAGCGGGGCAGGAGCCGTATTCGCCGCCGGCCTCTCCCCCGGACGTCGGCGGCGGCAAGAACGCGGGCGGGTAGCCGCAATCGACCCCGGCCTCGCCTACGCCCTTATGTGGGTCGGCTTCGCCGGCTACCTCGGGGTCATCGCCCTCGCGCCGCGGCTCGGGAAACGGGTCGTCTGGGGCGCGATCCTCCTCCTCGTCACCGGCTTCGCGGTCGCGCCCGTCCTCCTCTCCCACGACGTCTACAGCTACGTCGACTACGCCCGGCTCGGCGCCCGCCACGGGCTCGACCCCTACGTCCACCCGCCCATCGCCGCGCCCGCGGACCCGGCCTACGCCGACGTCGCCTGGACCGAAGCAACCAGCGCCTACGGACCGCTCTTCACGCTCCTCACCTACCCCCTCGCCTGGCTCCCGGTCGGCGTCGCGGTCGCAACCCTGAAGGCAGCCGCGGCGCTCTCGGTGCTGGGGGTCGCCGCGGTCGTCTCCCGCCTCGCCGCCTGGCGCGGTGCCGACCCGACCCGCGCCGCAGCCTTCGTCGCCCTCAACCCGCTGGTCCTCGTCCACGTCGTCGGCGGCGCCCACAACGACGGCCTGACGATGCTGCTGGCAATGCTCGCGGTCGCCAGCCTCCTCAGCGGCCGCCAGCTCTCCGCCGGCGTCGCCCTCACCGCCGCGATCGCCACCAAGACCTCAGCCGCCCTCCTAGCCCCCTTCGCCCTCCTCGCCGTAACCCGGCGGCCGACGGGCCTCAAACCTACATATATGTCGGGAAATCGGCCCGTCGGCCAGCTGTTTGCGGGTGCGATAGCGACTGCAGTCGCTATCGCACTGGTGGCCTGGCTCGCCTTCGGCTGGGACTGGCTGCACGGCTTCGGGCTCGCGGGGGAGAACCAGAGCCGGACCAGCCACATGAGCATCCCGATCACGACGGCGCGGCTCACCGGCCTCGACCCCGCCGCCGTCCGCTTCGCGGCCGGCGCTCTCTTCCTCGCCGCGCTCGCCTATCTCCTCACCTGGACCTGGCGCGGCGGCGAGTGGGTCCGCGCCGCCGCCTGGACCACCCTCGCCCTCCTCCTAGCCACTGCCTGGCTCCTCCCCTGGTACCTGGTCTGGCTCCTCCCCCTGGCAGCGATCTCCAGAGACCGCCCCCTACAACTCCTGACCCTCAGTCTGACCGCTTATCAACTAGGCGCCCGCATTCCTCTCTGAGAGATAGCCACGGTTGCAGGGGGGGTCCGACCCCCTCCCCCACCAGCCCTCAGTTGGATTGCGCTGCGGCCTGCCGCTCCGCCTCTTCCTCCTCAGGCGACGCATGCAGGATCCCGGTGTGGATGCTCCAGCCCTCGCGCCGGCCCAGCGCGGTGACCCCGCCGACGTAGATCAATTCGGCCAACGTCAGCACCCCGCGGACCGCGATCGCGATCAGCGACCCGAGCGCGAAGCTCTTGCTCGGCAGGGCCGCCTTCATCGCCCAGGCGAAAGCCGCGTCCTTGACGCCGAGACCGGCGGGCGCGATCAGCGTGACCAGAGCCGCGACATACCCGATCGCCTGCGCCGACCCGACCAGGAGAACATCCTCGAAGGGGATGTTGGTGACCGAGCGGGCGACGCAGTAGAGGCCGAGGGCGACGACGAGCCAGTTCAACATGTAGAAGGCGATCAGGGCGACGATGCCGTGCAGGGGGACGAAGACGGGCAGGGGCTCACGGCCGAATTTGCGCAAGGCCCAGTTCGCCAGCGGTCCGAAAACCCTCGGATGCAGAACCGCAATCGCCGCGGGGATCAGCAGCAGGACACCCCAGCGCCACGGCTCCCCCTGGAGGTCCGGGTGCTTGATGATGAAGTAGGAGGCGACGACGACCGCCGAGGTCGCGGAGATGGCCTGTTCGTAGACGATGCTGGTGATCGTGATCCGCCGCGGAATGCCCGCTCGCTCGGAGAGCAGCAGCCGCCCCAGCACATAGAGGACGCTGCCCGGGACGTAGCGCGCCAGCAGCGGCTGTCCCCAGGCGACCTGCGCCCGGCCGAACCCGATCCGGTAGCCGAGGAACCGCAGGGTCAAATCCCAGCCGTAGGCGCTGAGGACGTAGAAGACGGGAAGGATGACGATCGCCGGGACCAGCCAGCCGACGTGGAAGTGGACCCCCTCGTCCTGGATCTCCGACCACTGGTCGATCACCGTCAGCACGAGGAAGCCGAAGATCAGGACCGCGAGGCCGATCTGGAGGGCGAGACGGACCTTGCGGCTGCGGGGCGGCTTCTTGCCGACCTGCGACCCGGCCTCGCCTACCCGGTGCAGGAATGGTTGGCGGCTCTCCACGACCGTTCGCACCTTAGTGTTTGGGATAGTCGGGTGATGGGCGAGTTCGAGTTGCTGGCGAAGCTGCGGGAGCGCTTGCCGAAAGACGGTCTCCAGGTGAAACTCGGCAGCGGCGACGATGCTGCGGTCACCGTCCCAGCCGGGGCGACGGCAACCTCGGTCGACGCGATCGTCGAGGGCGTCCACTTTCGCCGCGAGGAGGCGGAGCTGGGGACGATCGGGCGCAAGGCTCTCGCCACCGCTCTGTCGGACCTCGCCGCGATGGGCGCCGAGCCGGGTGAGGCCTACGTCGTCCTCGGTGCCCCGGCCGACCTCGCCGAGGAGGAATTCCTCGCCCTGCTGGACGGCTTGCTCGAGCTCGCTGGGGCAACCGGCACCACGCTGGCCGGCGGCGATCTGACCCGGGCGCCGGTCCTCACCCTGGCGCTGACCGTGGTCGGCCACGCGCCGGCTCCTGCCGACTTCGTCACCCGTGCCGGCGCCCGACCCGACGACCTGATCGTCCTCACCGGCGAGCTGGGCGGTGCTGCCGCCGGTCGTCTCCTGCTCGACGACCCGAGCCTCGCATCCCGGGTCGCAGCGGAGACCGCGACGCGGCTCCGCGCCCGCCAGCTCGACCCGAGCCCGCGGCTACGCTCCGGGCAGGCCTTGGCGGCCGCCGGCGCCACGTCGATGGTCGATCTCAGCGACGGCCTCGCTGGCGACGCCGCGCACCTCGCCGAGGCAAGCGGTGTCGGTCTGGGGATCGAGGCGAGCTCACTGCCCCTGGCCAAGGGCGTCGCCGAGATCGCCGCAGCTGCCAGTTTGGAGCCTCTGCAGCTCGCCGTCTCCGGCGGCGAGGACTACGAGCTGCTCGCGACCCTGCCCGCGGACGCACTCGCGGACGCGTCGGTGCGGATCGGCGAGGCGGCGGAGGCCACCCTCACCCCGATCGGCGAGGTGGTGGCCGGGGAAAGGGTCGAAATCAGGCTGCCCGGGGGCGGACGGCTGGAGGCCTCGGGGTACGACCACTTTTCGGACCCGTCGCGTGGATCCCGGTCAGCAGCTCGCGAACGCCGCGACGGCTGAGCATCGCCATGGCGACCTGCGCGGGGTCCGGCTTGTAGCTGCCGGCTTCAACCAGAGATTTCAGTTCCTGGGTCTCCATGGCCTTCGCGGTCATTATCGACCTCGGGATCCAGATCCTTAGTTCTTGGTACTCGCACATGCGTCCAAACTGCCGCGATTACTACCCTTCAGTCGTGCCCAACGGTTCAGCCCGCATTCTCCTCGTCGACGACGAGCAGTCGATTCAGACCCTGCTGAGCTACCCGCTGCGCAAGGACGGCTACCACGTCACCTCCGCCCTCGACGGCCCGGAAGCCCTGCGGCGCTTCGAGGAAGGGCGCTTCGACCTCGTCATCCTCGACCTGATGCTGCCCCAGATGGGCGGCGTCGAAGTCTGCCAGCAGCTGCGCTCGCGCAGCCAGGTGCCGATCATCATGCTGACCGCGAAAGGCAGCGAGACCGACAAGGTCGCCGGGCTCGAGGTCGGCGCCGACGACTACATCACCAAGCCCTTCTCGATGCGGGAGTTCCGCAGCCGGGTGAAAGCGGCGCTGCGGCGCTCGCGGATGGGCGGCGAGACCGCCGAGGGCGGCGCGATCGATTGCGGCGAGCTGACGATCGACTTCGATCGCCGCATGGTGACCCTTGACGCCGAGGAGGTCAAAGTCACCTACGTCGAGTTCGAGATTCTCGGCGCCCTCGCCCGCTCGCCGGGCCGGGTCCTCACCCGCGAGACGCTGCTCGAGCACGTCTGGGGCGATTCCGACTACCGCGACCCCCGCACCGTCGACGTCCACATCCGCCACCTGCGCGAGAAGCTTGAGCGGGACCCGAAGGAGCCGGAGTACCTCTTCACCGTGCGCGGGGTCGGCTACCGCTTCCGGGAGTAACCTCGATGCGAGGGCTCAGGCCATCCTTCGTCGGCGGTCGCATCAAGATCACCTGGATCGTGATCGCGGCCGTGACCGCCCAGGTCGTCTACCTCTACACGGTCGCGATCGGGATGGCCGCCATCCACGATGGCTCGGTCAGAGTCCAGATCCTGGTCGGTGGAGCGATCGTGACCCTGATCGTGACCCTGATCGGCCGCAGCTACGTCCGGACCTACACCAACAACATCAGGCGCCTCCAGGAGGCTGCGCGCAAAGTCGCCGACGGGAACTTCGAAACGAAGATCCCGGTCGCCTCGGTCGGTCCCCTCAGACCGCTCGCCCGCACCTTCAACGAGATGCAGCGGCGCTTGGCCGAGCTCGACAGCGCCCGCAAGCAGTTCATCGCCAACGCCTCCCACGAGCTGCGGACGCCGATCTTCAGCCTCGGCGGCTTCGTCGAGCTGCTCGAAGACGAGGACCCGAGCCCGGAGGAGCGAGCGGAGTTCGTGCGCACGATGCGCCAGCAGATCGAGCGCCTGACCAAGCTGACCACCGACCTGCTCGACCTCTCCCAGCTCGACGCCGGCGCGGTGGTGATGCGAGCCAGCGCCGTCGACCTCACCGGCCTTGCCCGCGAGGTGACGAGGGAGTTCGGGGCCCGCGCCGAACTCCGCGGCTCGCGCCTGCAGCTGCGCACCCCCGAGCAACCGGCGATCGCCCTCGGCGACCCTGATCGGGTGCGGCAGATCATCCGTATCCTGCTTGACAACGCCCTTACCCACACCCCCGAGGGGACCGACGTCACCGTGACCACCTATTCCGCCAACGGCCGTGCCGAGTTGACCGTCTCCGACGCGGGACAGGGGATTCCCCAGCGCGCGCAGAAGCGGATCTTCGAGCGCTTCTACACGGCCGACAAAGCGGGAGGCTCCGGCCTTGGGCTGGCGATCGCAACCGAGCTCGCTCAGCGGATGGACGGGGCGATCACGATCAGCTCCAGCCGTCGCTTCACCGCCTTCACGCTCGACCTGCCCCCCGGGGCCCGCGAAGCGGCCCCCGCCCGATCCAGCCGCGCCCCCGTCAGGGCCGGCGCGTGAAGCGGCTCCCGGCTCTCCTGACCCTGCTGCTCGCCCTCGGCCTCCTCGTCGGCTGCGGGGCGGGAGGCGGCAGTGAGGATGGGGGCTCCGGGACGGTGGCGGAGGTGAGCACGACGCCCAAGCCGGAAGTCGTGATCCAGGCCTCCAGCCCCGGCTTCGACGCCGCCCGCGTCTACGAGCAGGCGGCGCCGGGGGTGGTGACGATCCGCTCGGTCTTCACCGACAAGGGAGCCGCCGAAGGATCGGGGTTCGTCCTCGACACCGGGGGCGAGATCGTCACCAACGCCCACGTCGTCACCGACGAATCGAGCGGCCAGCGCAAGGCAGCCGACGAGGTCTACGTCGAGTTCCCCGACCGCAACGTCGTCCCGGCCGAGATCGTCGGCTTCGACCCGTTCGCCGACGTCGCCCTGCTGCGAATCGAGCCGGACGGCTTCGAGCTGCACCCGCTGGAGCTGGGGGACGACCGCGACCTGCGCGTCGGTCAACCGGTGGCGGCGATCGGCAGCCCCTTCGGGGAGCAGCAGTCGCTCTCGGTCGGGGTCGTCTCCGCGACCGACCGCTCGGTCAAATCGCTGACCCAGTTCGAGATCGCTGGCGCGATCCAGACCGACGCCTCGATCAACCCCGGCAACTCGGGCGGCCCGCTGCTGGACGCCGGCGCCCGCGTGGTCGGGATCAACCAGCAGATCGAGACCAACTCCGGCGCCAACGACGGCGTCGGGTTCGCGGTGCCCGTCTCGGCGATCAAGCACTCGATCGCGCAGCTGCGCGAGAGCGGCGATGCCGAATACGCCTACATCGGCGTCTCCAGCCAGCCGCTCTACCCTCAGCTCGCGCGCAAGCTCGGGCTTGACACGACCTTCGGCGGCCTCGTCTCCGAAGTCGTCTCCGGCGGCCCGGCGGAGGAAGCCGGAATCAAGGGAGGCAGCGACAAGATTCATTTCCAGGCGATCCCCTACCGGACCGGCGGTGACGTGATCCTGCAGGTCGACGGGGAGGACGTCGTCAGCCCCGACGACCTCGCCGAATCGATCGCCTCCCGCCAGCCCGGCGAAGTCGTGACGGTGACCGTCCTTCGCGACGACGAGCGCCGGCAAATCGAGGTCACGCTCGGCAAGCGCCCTTCATCCGGCTAGGCCAGCCGGCGGCTGGACGCCGTGTCGCCGCTGATCGGTGTAGAACTCCAGCCTTGCTTCAGGAAGTCGCTCTCGGCCACAAGACCCTCACCGACTACACCCACATCGTCGGCAAAGACCTGACGGAGCAGATCCGCCAGCTCGCCAAGGCCCTGAAAGGGAAGCGAGTCCTGCACGTCAGCGCCACCGCTTTTGGCGGCGGCGTCTCGGAGATCCTCTACACGCTGGTGCCGCTGATGCGCGACGTCGGCCTCGACGCCCACTGGCACGTGATCTTCGGCAAAGAAGAGTTCTACAACGCGACCAAGCTCCTCCACAACTCGCTGCAGGGCGCCGAGGAGACGCTGAGCGACGAGCAGTGGGAGATCTTCGACGAGATCAACCAGATCAACGCCGAGGGCCTGCAAGGCGAGTGGGACGTGGTCATCGTCCACGACCCGCAGCCGATCGGCCTGCTCCGCGGCGCGAAAGAGAAGGGCGGCAGGTGGATCTGGCGCTGCCACATCGACCTCTCGACGCCGAACCCGGCGCCGATCGCGCGCCTGCTGCCGATGATCGAAGAGTACGACGCCAGCGTCTGGCACCTCGAGGACTACGTCCCGAACGGGATGGGCGCGCACCGCGAGGACGTGCGGATCATCCCGCCGGCGATCGATCCGCTCTCGCCGAAGAACATGGCCTTCTCTCCCGAGGACGCCGCTTTCGTCTGCCGCCAGTTCGGGATCGACGTCGACCGGCCGCTGATCACCCAGGTCTCCCGCTTCGACCCGTGGAAGGACCCGATCGGCGTGATCGACGCCTACCGTCAGGTCACCGAGACGGTGCCGGAGGCGCAGCTGGCGATGGTCGGCTCGATGGCAACCGACGATCCCGAGGGGATGGAGTACTTCCAGAAGACCTTCGAATACGCCGACGGCGACGAGGACATCAAAATCCTCAGCAACCTCAACAACGTCGGCGCGATCGAGGTCAACGCCTTCCAGTCGCAGTCGGACATCTGCCTGCAGAAGTCGATCCGCGAGGGCTTCGGGCTGACCGTCACCGAGGCGCTCTGGAAGGGACGCCCGACGGTAGCCGGCAACGTCGGCGGGATCCCCCTTCAGATCGAGGACGGGGTCGGCGGTTTTCTCGTCAACTCGCCAGCGGAGTGCGCCGAGCGCTGTGTCGAGATCCTCGACGACCCAGGCCTCGGAAAGCAGCTTGGCCGCGAGGGCAAGGCGCACGCCCGGCGCATGTTCCTCACCCCGCGGCTGCTGCGTGACTGGCTCGGGCTGATCGGCGACCTCGGCGACTGAGGCTCCGGCGGTACCCCAAAGTCGGTACCCAGTGGTCATCTAGTCTCTGCGGCGTGAGCTCCTCGCCGCTGATCATCGTCTCGAATCGGGGGCCGCTCCAGTTCGAGCGCGACGAGAGCGGCGATCGCACCGTTCGCCGCGGCGGCGGCGGGCTGGTCACCGCGCTCTCCGGGCTCGTCTCGCACCGCGATGCGCTGTGGATCGCCTCGGCGATGACCGACGAGGATGTCGCGGTCTCGAACGAAGAAGGCGGGCCGGTCGAGCAGGAGCTGGACGGGATCGAGTACCGGGTCCGCCTGGTCGGCAGCGACCCCGAGGCCTACGACCGCTTCTACAACGTGATCGCCAACCCGATCCTCTGGTTCGTACAGCACTACCTCTGGGACATCTCCAACGCGCCGGACATCCGCCAGCAGGAGATCGACGCCTGGGACCTCGGCTACCAGGCCGTCAACCAGGACATCGCCACGGCCGTCCTCGCGGAGATCGAGGGCCAGGCCAACCCGCTGGTGATGCTGCACGACTACCACCTCTACACGGCGCCGCGAATGATCCGCGCCGAGCGGCCCGACGCCTTCCTCCACCACTTCGTCCACATCCCCTGGTCGCAGCCGGACAGCTGGCGGATCCTGCCCGGCCGGATCCGCGCCGCGATCTACGAGGGAATGCTGGCAAACGACATCATCGGCTTCCACACCCACGCCTACTGCATCAACTTCCTGCGCTGCTGCGACGAGCTGCTCGACGAGGTCGACGTCGACTACCTCAACGCCGAGGTCAACCACGCCGGCGGCAAGACGATCGCCCGCGCCTACCCGCTGGGCATCGACGCGCAGCGGCTGCAGCGTGCCGCGGCCTCGCCCGAGGTGGCCGAAGCCGAGCGCGAGGTGCTCGAGCGGCGGCGCCAGTACCTGATCATCCGCGTTGACCGGGCCGACCTCTCGAAGAACGTGCTCCGTGGCTTCACCGCCTTCGACACCTTCCTCACCCAGCACCCGGAGTTCCGCGAAAAGGTCACCTTCATCGCCCACCTGCAGCCCTCGCGGCAGGACGTACCTGAGTACGCCGAGTACCTGGAGCGGATCGAGGCGCTCGTCGCGGTCGTCAACCACCGCCACGGGACGACGGACTGGATGCCGATCGACCTGAAGATCTACGAGAACTTCCACGACGCGGTCGCCCGCTACAAGCACTTCGACCTGCTGATGGTCAACTCCCTCTTCGACGGCATGAACCTCGTAGCCAAGGAGGCGCCGGCGGTCAACACCCGCGACGGCGTCCTGATGCTCTCCGAGAACACCGGCTCCCACCACGAGCTCTTCGACTACGTGCTCTCGGTCAATCCGTTCGACATCCAGGAGCAGGCAGACGCGATCCACCAGGCGCTGACGATGGATCCCGAGCAGAAGCACCGCTGGGCGGAGGGCCTGCGGGAGATCATCTTCTCCCGCAATCCCGGTGACTGGGTCGACGACCAGCTGCGGGACATCGAAGCGTCGCGCTCCAGGAACTGAGGGGGGCGAGCTTCGCGCCGCCGGGCCTTAGTCGGAGGTGCGCGGAGTTCGAATTCGCTGGATCGGGATGGCGAAGCTGGCGGGGGTCGCCGCCCTCGCCCTCGTCGCGCTGCAGGCGTTGCCGCACCTCCTGCGACCGCCCGAGCCGCAGCCACTGGCAAAGGATGTCGGATTACCGCGGGTCGGTCCGCCCCTCGAGCCGTCGCCCAAGTTGCGGTTCGAAAGTCACCCCATGAAGGACAAGGGAACCACGCAACGCCACCACCAACCGACCGAGCCCAAAACGCGGTTCCACAGTCCGGCAATACAGGACAAAGGAACCACGGGATTCGCGGCCACCGATGTGATCGGCAGCAAGCCGCGACCGCGGCGCCGGCAGCAGGCGCCGGAACCACCTCCGGTTTCCGCCGTGCCGCCTACCCCACCCACCGAAACGGCGGCGGCGCCGGCACCCGCTCCAGCGCCTGTCCCACCTCCGCCTCCCCCTCCCCCTCCGGGCGACGGCTCTGAGGAGTTCGCGCCACACTGATCCCGCCGCTATAGTCCTTCGCCGCTTTGCCCGCACCACGCGAATACGAGCTGGTCCTGATGCTGGACCCCCAACTTGACGCCCCCGCGCGCGACGCGCTGGCGCAAGATGCCCGTGGGCAGATCGAGGCCAGCGGCAGCCTCAAACACGAGAACTCGTGGGGCCTGCGGAAGATGGCCTACGAGATCAACCACCGCACCGAGGCCGACTACCGCTGGCTGCGGTTCGAGGCCCCGAGCGAGCTTCTCGACTCGCTCGACCACAACATGAAGATCGCGGACGGCGTGCTCCGTTTCCGGATCTTCAAAGTCGATCCCGACGCGCCGGTGATCGTCCCGCCCGCTGTGACCGCCGCCCCCGGGCCGCGTGAGCGCAGCGCCCAGGGAGCCCGCGAGGACCGCGGCGACTCCTTCGACGATTCCGACGAGTAACACCGCGAGCGGCAGCCGCTGTTTGCGGGAAGCCTCGCCCCAGGGGGGCGAGTAGAGCCGACTGCCTCCTTAGACTGGAACCAGATAAGCGAATCCGTAAGGAGTGAGTGAATTGGCAGCGTCCAACGTCAACGTCGTGGTGATCACGGGGAACCTGACCCAGGATCCGGATCTGCGACACCTGGGGAGCGGCACTGCGGTGTGCGAGCTGCGCGTCGCTGTCAACACCCGGCGCAAAGAAGGAAACGAGTGGGTTGACAAGCCCAACTACTTCAACGTCACCGTATGGGGCGCGCAGGGCGAGAACTGCGCCCAGTACCTTTCCAAGGGCCGTCCGGTTGCAGTCGAAGGGCGCCTTGACTGGCGGGAGTGGGAGGCCAAAGACGGCAGCGGGAAACGGCAGGCGGTTCAGATCGTCGCCAATACCGTCCAGTTCCTCGGCTCGCGCGATGGATCCGGCGGAGGTGGCAACGGCAACGGCGGTGGCGGCTTCACGCCTCCCCAGAGCGACGTCCCGGCCGACATGTCCGACTTCGGCGGCGCCCCGGCGGGTGCCGGGGGCGGCTCAGAAGACGACATTCCCTTCTAGAGAGGCTGGATCGAGGGCTCACAGAGCGCCGCATGGCGGCGCTCTGTAGCATCTCGCGCCGATGGCTAGGACTTCTTCCGACACTTCTTCACGCGGCAGTGCCCGGCGCGGCGGTAGGCGCGGCGCCGACCGCGCCCGGCCGCGCAAGTACACCCGGGTCAACTCCGAGGTCGTCGACTACAAGGACCTGAACCTGCTGCGACGCTTCCTCTCCGACAAGGGGAAGACGCGCGGGCGCCGGGTCACCGGACTTTCCCGCCGCCACCAGCGTCAGCTCTCGGTGGCGGTGAAGCGGGCGCGCGAAATCGCCCTGCTTCCCTACGTCGGAGAGCGCTGATGGCGCAGGCGATCCTGCTGCAGGACGTCGACTCGCTCGGCGAGCGCGGTCACGTCGTCGACGTCGCCCCAGGCTACCTGCGCAACTACCTGATCCCGCGCAAGCTGGCTCAGGCGGCCACCGCCGGCGCGCTGGAGGAAGCGAAGCGCCGGATGGAGGCCGCGGAGCGTGCCGAGAAAGCCCGCGTGGAACGGGAAACCCAAGCAGCGGGTCTGCTCTCGAAGACGGTCCTCACGATTCACCAGCGGGCCGGCGAGGATGGCAAGCTGTTCGGCTCGGTAGGGCCGAAGGAGATCGTCGACGCCCTGCGCGAGGCCCGCGACCTGCGGATGGACAAACGGCAGATCAAGCTCGAGCAGCCGCTGCGTGAGCTCGGCACCTTCATGGTCGAGATCGAGCTCGCCGACGGCACCGTCGCTGCCGTGAAGACGATCATCAGCGAGGAGAACTAGTCCTCTTTCGCCGTCGCAGGTCAGGCTGGGTTCGCTCCGAGCGGGCGACGGTCGGCCTCGCCGCTGTTGCCCTCGCCGCCGCCGGAACGGTGACGGTCGGCCAGTTCAGCCGCATGTTCGCCCGCCGGGCAAGCGAGGCGCACGATCCCGAAGCCCTGCTGGAATCGGCACCGGCGGCGGCGGCCGACACGGTCGGGGTCGCCGTCCGCGGCTACGAAGAGGCGCCGCGCTACGAAACGGTCCTCTTCAACCTGCTCGCCGGCTTCCTCGGCTCCTTCGCCCTGGTCCGGCTCTCGACCTGGGCGATCCACGACGGTCGCGGTCCGTTCCGCAACGTCAAGATCGGCGGCCGCCACATCCACCACTTCGTCCCCGGGATCCTGCTCGCCTTCAGCGCCGGAACCACGGCCCTGCTGACCGACGACGACGAGCTCGAGCAGTGGCTGGCGATCCCGATGGGCGCCGGGTTCGGCCTCACCTTCGACGAGGCGGCCCTCCTCCTCGACCTGCGCGACGTCTACTGGACGCGCGAAGGTCTGCTCAGCATCCAGCTCAGCCTTGGCGCCACCGCGATTCTCAGCATTGCCATCCTCACCCTGCGCATGCTCCGCCGCGGCGAGCTGCGCCAGGAGCAGGAGGGCCTGATCCCTCCCGGCCAGCACCACCAACTCTCCTTCGGAACTGCCGCATAAAGATCACCGAAGTGTGAATTCTTTTTGGCGGCCTTTGCACAGAAGCCGCACGTCGGTGCTCGCCGCCTCTGGTTTGCTTGCAGAGCGGCCCCACGCACCCCCGCTTCCGCCGCCCCGCCGCCTTTACTGAGAGACCGATGCCCCAGCCGCCAGCTACCCACGTCCCGCCGCAGAACATCGAGGCCGAGGAGTCGGTGCTTGGCGCGATGCTGGTCGCCGAGTCGACCCTGACCCGGGTGATCGACGAGGTGAAGCTGAACGCGGCAGACTTCTATCTCGACAAGCACCGGCTGATCTTCGAGGTGGTCCACGACCTCTACGCCGCCTCGAAGCCGGTCGACGAGCTGAGCGTCAGCGAGGCGCTCTCCCAGCGCAACAAGATCGAGGAGGCTGGGGGGCAGCACTACGTCTCCGAGCTGGCGGCCAAAGTGCCGGCCGCCGCCAACGCCAAGCACTACGCCGAGATCGTCCAGCAGAACTCGCTGCTGCGGCGACTGCTCGGCGCGGGCCAGGAAATCCAGGGTTGGGTCAACGAGCGCGACGGCGAACCGCGCGAGCTCTCCGAGCGGGCCGAGAAATTGCTCTTCGAAGTCGCCCACAAAGAGCAGGCGAGCGACTTCCGACTGCTCGGCGCAGATCCTCCACGACGAGGTCGACCGGCTGGAGAAGCTCTCCACCGGCGAGCTCGAGTTGACCGGCACCCCGTCGGGCTTCCGCGACATCGACGCCGATCACCGGCGGCTTCCAGCCCGGCAACCTGATCATCGTCGCCGCCCGCCCGGCGATGGGCAAGAGTGCGCTGGTCGCCAACATCGCCGAAAACGTGGCGGTGAAGAAGCAGCATGCCGGTCGCCTTCTTCTCGCTCGAGATGTCGGAGGTCGAGCTGGCGCAGAGGTTCATCGCCTGCCGGGCGCGGATCTCCGGCGACAAGCTGCGCAAGGGCCAGGTCTCCAAGCGCGACTGGCCGAAGGTGCGTGCGGGCCTGCAACGAGCTGGAGGAGGCGCCGCTCTGGTTCGACGACTCCTCCGACCTGGGGATCCTCGACCTGCGGGCGAAGGCGCGGCGGCTGCACGCCCAGGAACAGGACCGCGGCGGCCTCGGCCTGATCATCCTCGACTACATCCAGCTGATGCGCTCCGACGACCACCGCGCCAACCGGGTCGAGCAGGTCGGTCAGATCAGCCGTGGGCTGAAGATCCTCGCCCGCGAGCTCGAGGTGCCGGTGGTGGCGATCTCCCAGCTCTCCCGGGCGCCCGAGCAGCGGACGCCGCCGAAGCCGCAGCTCTCCGACCTGCGCGAGTCGGGACAGATCGAGCAGGACGCCGACGTCGTCGCCTTCCTCTACCGCGAGGACTACTACCGCGATCCCGAGGAGGAGCCCGACGGCCTCGCCGACCTGATCATCGCCAAGCATAGGAACGGCCCGATCGGGACCAGGAAGCTGGTCTTCCTCGACCGCTTCCCGAAATTCGCCGACCACTCTCGGACACGAACCGCCGATCGAGCAGCCCGCCGGCGAAGCGCCGCCGTTCGAGGACGCCGCCGCGGCGGGGCCTGATTTCTGATGCCGGCGATCGCCCGCTCCGAGCCCTTCCGCGAACAGGCCTGCCCGCTCGGGGTCTGCGACGGCTCCGGCTGGATCCTCGGCCCCGAGGACGTCGCCCGCCCCTGCGAGTGCCGGGCCGAGCGGCTCAACCGCGGCCGCAGCCGTGGCGTCGCCTCGGCAATTCCAGCCCGCTACCGCGGCGTCTCCTTCGACCGGCCGCCGGTCGCCGACATGGCGCGGGACATGGAGAGCCGCCATGTGGTGCAGGCCGCGCGCACCTACGCTCGAGGAGCTCGACGCCAACATCGAGGCGGGCAGGGGGCTCTGGTTCATGGGCAGTACCGGGACCGGCAAGACGACGCTGGGGATGCTGATCGCCAAGGACGGCGCTGGCAGCCGGCAAGACGGTCGGCGATCTACTTCACGCCGAAGCTCCTGACCCGGATCCGCCAGACCTACCAGGAAGCCGAGAACGAGGATGCCTACGCGCCTTCTTCAAGCGAGCTCACCTCGGTCGACCTCCTCTACATCGACGACCTCGGCTCCGAGCGCCATACCGACTGGGTCGTCGAGCAACTCTACGCGGTGGTCAACGAGCGCTACGAGAACCAGCGGCCAATGATTGTGACGAGCAACGCCGACGACGAAGTCATCGACAGGGCCCGAAGCAATTGAGGATCAGATTGGCTCGCGCACCGTCTCACGCCTGATCGAGATATGCGGCGACCCGCTGCCACTCTTCGGCGAGGATCATCGCTGAAAACGCAGCATCGGATCGCCCCAGCCTGATCCGCTCCGCATCGGTTCCAGTCACTCGTCAGAATCCCCAGCGGCATGCCAGGCGTGGTCATAGTCGGCGCCCAGTGGGGCGACGAGGGGAAGGGGAAGATCGTCGACCTGCTCGCCGAGCGGGCTACCACGATCGTCCGCTTCCAGGGCGGCAACAACGCCGGCCACACGATCGTCCGCGACGGCGAGGAGTTCAAGTTCCACCTGATCCCCTCGGGGATCCTCCACTCGGACAAGGCCTGCGTGATCGGCAACGGAGTGGTCGTCGACCCGCGCGTCCTGCTCGGCGAGATCGACGGGCTCAAACGGGCCGCGGTCAGCGTCAGCAACCTGCGGATCTCCGCCAACGCGCACCTGATCATGCCCTACCACGTGCTGCTCGACACGGCCGGGGAGACGAAGCTGGGCAAGCTCTCGATCGGCACCACCCGGCGCGGCATCGGCCCCTGCTACGCCGACAAGGCGCTGCGGCTCGGGATCCGCGTCCAGGACCTGCTCGACGAGAAGATCCTGCGGACGAAGATCCGCGCCGCCCTGGAGCCCAAGCAGCAGGCGCTGCGCGAACTCTCGGTGCAGCGGCGCAAGCAGCTGCAAGGAGGCCGGCGAGGACGCGAAGGCGAGTCGACGGCAGTCGCCGGTGTCCCCGACCCGCGCCTCGACCTGCACACGATGGTCGAGGAACACGTCAACTTCGGCCACCGGCTCGAGCCCCACATCGCCGACACCGCCCGCCTCTGTTGGGACGCGCTCGACGGCGGGCGAGACGGTGATCTTCGAGGGCGCCCAGGCGACCCTGCTCGACCTCGACCACGGCACCTATCCCTTCGTCACCTCCTCCAACCCGATCGCCGGCGCGGCGACCGTCGGCGCCGGGGTCGGGCCGACGGACATCGACGAGGTCTGGGGGATCGCCAAGGCCTACGCGACCCGGGTCGGCGCCGGACCGTTCCCGACCGAGCTGTACGACGACGTCGGCGAGCAGATGCTGCGAGCGGGGCCACGAGTTCGGGACGACGACCGGGCGGCGGCGGCGCTGCGGCTGGATGGACCTGGTCGCCCTCCGCTACGCCGTCCGCCTCAACAGCATGGACGCGCTGGCGATCACCAAGCTCGACGTCCTCAGCGGCATCGGCCCGCTGCGGGTCGCTGTCCGCTACCGCTCCAGAGAAGGGGCGGTGCTGGACACCTTCCCCTACCACCAGTCGATCCTCCACTCGGCGACACCGGAGTACGAGGAGCTGCCCGGCTTCGACCTCGACCTCGACCGCCTGCCGCGGCGTCGAGGACCTGCCGCCGGGAGGCGCGCGACTACCTTGGGTTCATCGCCGATTTCGTTGGCGTTCCGGTCAGCTTGGTCGGCGTCGGACCGGATCGCGAGCAGGTCATCTGGCTCGATCCTTAAGCGCCGGATGCCGGCGGCTGGTCTCTTTGGAAGAGAAATACCCACCGGTACCCCAACTCCTCTACAGTCCTGGAAGTGCCTTCCACTAGACGCTCCGCCAAGCTGAACGAGCGGCTGCCACGGGGAAGACACGGCTTGCCGAGGGAGGCGGTGACCGAGTCCCAACGCAACCGCATCCACCAAGCGATGATCGAGGTCGTCTCCGAGCGCGGCTACCCGGAGACCCGGGTCGTCGACGTGATCGGCGTCGCCGGCGTCTCCCGCAAGACCTTCTACGAACTGTTCGAGAGCAAGGAGGACTGCTTCCTCGCCGCCTACGACGTGCTGCTCGAGAACATTCTCGGCGACGTGGCCGACGCCTTCGAGTCGATGCCCGGATCGCCCTGGGCGGAGCGGATGGCCGCCGCCCTGGGGACCCTGCTCGACGCACCTTGCCGCACATCCCGACGAGGCACGCTTCGCGATCGTCGAGGTACTCGCCGCCGGCCCCAAAGCCCTCGCCCGCCGGGATGCGGCGCTGCGTCAATTCACCGGCTTCATCGAGTCCGGGCGCTCTGAGACCTCGGTCGACCTGCCGGGGATCACGTCGCTCGCCGTCGGCGGGGGCATCAACGAGCTGCTCTACAGCGAGATCCTCCATGGCGCCATCGCCCAGCTCCCCAGTCGCCTCCCCGATCTGATGTTCTGGGTCACGCTCCCCTATCCTCGGAGCCGAGGGCGCTGCGGAGGAGCGAGAGCGCGTCCGTCGCGCCAAGCTCCATTCGTGACAGCGCGGTTTCGGCGCTCCTTTCGGCGGATCGACGGGTTTAGGAATAGTGCGGGGGTGGTAGGTTGACCCGCTGGAGAGACTTTTCAACCGAGTTCTGACGGCATCGGACCCAGGACGGGCAGGCCGCAAAGGAGAGATATAGGGATATGCGCAAGTACCTGATGTTGACGATGTCCATTGCGGCGCTGATAGCCGTCAGCGTGGCCGGCATCGCCACCGGCGCCAACAAACCGGTGACGGTCGAAGCCGGCAACCTCGTATTCACCTTCAACGGCGGATTCAGTCCGACCAAGCTGCCGAAGAAGAAGCTCGCTCCGATCACCCTCACCGCCTCGGGCAAAATCTCGACCAAGGACGGGACCCACCCGCCGGCGCTGAAGGAAACGGTGGTCGAAACCGACAAGAATGGCGCGATCAACGTCAAGGGCCTGCCGGTCTGCAAGTCCGGTCAGCTGCAGTCGCGCGACACGAAGGCGGCTGAAAAAGCCTGCGGGAGGTCGATCATCGGCACCGGCAACACGACCGTCGAGGTCCAGTTCCCGGAACAGAAACCGATCGACGTCACCAGCAAGTTGCTCGTCCTCAACGGCGGCTTCAGCGGCGGCACGACCACCCTCTTCATCCACGCCTACTTCACGGCGCCGGTGACCGGGGCGATCGTGACCACGCTGAAAATCAAGAAAGTCCACAATGGCCGCTACGGCCTGAAAATCATCGCCACGATCCCGAAGATCGCCGGCGGCAGCGGTTCGGTGAAGACCTTCGACCTGAAGATCAACAAAAAGGGCGTCCTCACGGCGAAATGCCCGGACGGCAAGCTCCAGGCGAAGGCGACCGCCATCTTCTCCGATGGCACCAAAGCCTCGGCCGGCATCATCCGGACCTGCACCGGGACCTGAGGAACGCGTCTGGGAATTCCCCGGACGGGCAGGATTTGCAAAGGGCGGCCTCCGGGCCGCCCTTTCTCGTTGTCAGGCTCTCGCCGCGCAAAATTGGGTCTTCAGCGGTTGCGCATCCGGTACTGGCGTAGTACAAATAGGCGCACTCGATTAGAACCAGTTGTCTAGATTGGCGGCGATGTCTTGGGCGGCGACAGCTTGCCGAATGCGGTCAACAGCGCTAAGGAAAAGGATCTGAAGCCCCTGGCGGAAGAAAGCGCCGAGAGTCTCGACCTCGACAGCCGCCAGTTGGCGGAGATGGAGAACTACCTGCACGAAGCCTGGTTCTTCGGCGTCCGCACCGGCCACGCGGTGATGGTCGAGACGAAAATGGGGCAAAGCGATCCCACCCCGGTCATCCTCGGCATGCAGGACGAGTTCCAGGAGTTGATGGAACGCTGTGCCGAGGCGCTGAACACGACGGTCCGGGCGACGCTCGAGGCCTGGGACTACCTCGGACAGGCCTGGATCGCCGGCGCCAGGTTCTGGGAAGTCGAGGTCGCCGCCCGTCTGATCGAACTGCGAACTGGGGATTTCGAGAAGGCCTGGCGGGAGCTCCAAGAGTGGGGGTGATCAGGCGCCGCGGCAGATTTTGAATCCGAATTCACCCGCAAGGGCTTCCGCCTCGACGAACGGCGCGCTCGTCAACATCAGTTCAGGGTCTTTTTCCACTTTCCCCAGGACCGCGGCGAACTCGTCCAAGAACGCTTCGGCTTTATCTGCGTCGGTCTTGGAGACAGGAAGCTCTTCGAGTTGTTGGAGCTGTTCCTGCAAGGGCGGGAGTCCTGCCTGACTGACGAGTTTCAGCTGCACCGCTTTGCCTTTGGGCGGTTTCTGAGTCAGCTTGGCGATCAGCGCCGCCTGCCGGAGCTCCGTCTCCTTGCAGATCGCGTCCGCCTGCTTGATGTATTCGGCCTTCGCGACGGATTCGTCATCCGAATCGCCGCCGCAGCCGGCAGCCCCGAGGACAGTCGCCAGTAGGCCGGTCAACGCCAACGCTTGTAGAACTCTGATCACTTTGGGACATCTCATTTTCTAAGAATATTCTAGTTTGCCCGTGGGCGTTGACGCGCCCGCTGGGCAGACCACATGAGACTGGCCGTGATCAACCGAACCAGATGCTCCCGGTTCCGGACTTGGTCACTGTCGCTCCACCCGTGAAGGATCCGTTGGTCTTGCTGGTCCCGCATTCGTTGTAATCGACGCCTACCCAGTTGAAGGTGACGATGATGTCGGTTTTGCTCAGATTTGGATGCATTGTGTTGCTTCCGACGATGTGCTGGGTCCCGATCGTCACAGTGCAGAACGGCGCTGTGATTTCCATCGCTTTACCTGCGGGGCATATCACTTCAGATGTGCCGTTTGCCCAGAATTCGTACGTGCATCCGTTCTCGTGGATCGGCACGTTGATGAACCCGAAGGCCGTGCATTCATTGTAGCTCGGCGCCATGCCGAGCCTGCTGCTTGTCAGCACGCTCATGGTTCCGCTGTAGGCAGCGGTTTTGCAGGTGACGGTGCCGGCGTCCGTGGTGAAGACGTTGCCGGTCGTCTGAACTCCCGACACGGTTGCCGGGGTGCTCGAGACGTGGAATTCGGCAGCCGACGCGACGGAGACGCCGACTGCGAGCAGCGCCGTCGCCAGGGCGAGGCTTACGGTCTTGATCCTGCTCTTCATAGATTCCCTCCCGATCCGGTCGATAGCTCAAAAACAAGTGTGGGCAGTATACTCAACTGTTTTTGATCAAAGAAATACGCGGAGGGTAACCTACTTACTGTTGTCCGCCTTTCTGCTCTTGCAGGAATTGCGCACCACCGGCTGCAGGGTCCGGGGCTTGCCGTTCTGGCCGAGAAAGTAAGCATTGGCGCGCTGGCGGTGGGCGCAGAGGTTGGAGCTGTTGACGATCAGGCTCTTCTGGCCGCCCTGCATCGAGAGGACGAATTTGGAGACGGGCACATCGGGGGTGGTCGGGAAGGTGGTGCGCAGGCGCCCATTCAGAGAGTCGATGCGCCCAGCCAGCTCGAAGTCGACGAGCCCGTGCAGGTCGGCGACCAGATCCGGAAGAGGGTTGTTGGAAGAGCGCAGGTAGACCGGCCCCCGCAGCGGCTCCTCCAGCAGCGGCGTAAAGGCGCTCGCCCTGCCGTAGATGGCGCCTTTCGGGCAAGCGTCGGCGGCGAACTGCACCCGGGTGCAGACCGTCCTGATGTGACCCTGTTCGACAAAGGCCGAGCGCGGCAGGGTCACGACAGCGCGGCGGATGTTGGCGAAGGTGCCTTTCCGCGGCGTGGTCAGGGTGGCCCTCAAGGCCGGATAAGTGTTGCGGCGGGTCCCCCCGGAGAGCTTGAGGTTGAGCCTTGGCCTGAACTCGAGCGAGTTGCAGTTGGCTGCCTGGTAGCGCGCGGCGAGACTCACGGCGACGTCATCGCCGGGGTTGAAGACGTCGCCGGCGCTGCCGAAGAGGGTCGCCCTGGCAAGCGAGGGGTCGCAGTTGGTGGGGTTGAGGGTGAACTTGTCGCGGTCGACGAAGACGCGAAGATCGCGCAGCTTCAGCGGAATCCCTTTGAGGATGCGGGGGATCGGGTCCGAGCTGGCGCCGTCGACCTGCACTTCGGCGGTGGTGCGGTCGATCGTCAGCGCCTCGCGCACGACCACCGTGCCGGCGTCGAAGGGGCCGGCCACCGCCGGGGTGACCGCCACGACCGAAAGCGGGGCTGAGCCCACCGGTCCGGCCAGGTAGAGCTTGCCGGGAACGTAGGTCGGTTCTGGGCCCACCCCCGCCCCGGCGATCGTGGATCCGATCTGCGAGGCGGCGGGACAGCTCGGGAAGACGAGCTCTTCCCGGCCGGTCTTGCCTTTGGCCGCCGTGATCGACGCCTCCGGGCAGCGCGCCACGCCGGCCAGCCTGCCGGTCAGGCCGGGGGGCAGAATCGAAGAGAAGCGGGTCATGTCCTGTTCGCCGTCGCGGCGGATCAACCGCATGTAGAAGGGCGAATAGGAGGCGGCGTTGTTGTTGATCGACCCGGCTTCGAACACCGGGTTGAAAGGCGGCACCGCAGGTGGGCAGGGGCTGCCGCCGACGCCGCTGTCGACCGTGAACTCCGAGGTGGCGGTGAACGTTTGCGTCGGCCGTGCCGAAGGGGTGAAGACAGCGCGGACCTGATAGCTCCCGCAGGTCGGCGGCGTGACCAGTGGCGAGCGCCCGCCGGAGCGGAAGTGGAAGCGGAAGTGGGCGAAGGGGAACTGGGGGATGTCGTCAAAGGTCGTCACCAGCTGCCCGGTAGCGGGGTCCGGCTCGACCTTGCCCGCCAGTTTCACCAGGATCCCCAGCTCTGGGTCCTTGATCACCATGTAGAGGGCAATCAGCGAGTCGAAGGGGTTCTCGGCGCCTGACTGGGAGGTGCTGGGATCGTCGGGCGTGGCCACGAACAGCGAACCGCGTAGAAGCTCGCCTTCCAGAAGCGGAGTTTCGACTTCCACCTGGCCGACCTTGGAGGCTTCAGGGCAACCCCGGGAGGCGATCGCCTCGGCCCCGTAGTCGGCAGGGGTGCAGGTGGCGAGGCCTTCGGCGATCGAGGGATTGACGGTGACCCCCTCGGGCAAGCTGACGACGGCCTTCTTGATGTCGGACTGGGCCACCGAGGTGGGGGTGGTGAGCCCTTCGTCTTTGACATCGAGGTTGAAGTCCAGCCCGGTGGGCGACTCTGCCGATCTGGCCGTCGGGGCGCTCGAGATCGTCGGGGCGAAGCCGAGCTTGTCGCAGCCGGTCATCGCCATCGGTTGGGGCGGCACCGAGTTGTCGTGGCTCTGCGCAGGCGGGCCCGAGACCCAGACGCCGGGGTTCTGCCAGGAATCGAGGCGGACCTGGGTCACCGTCGGGCCGCTGCAGCTGCGCGGCAGCGTCAGGAAGGCGGTTTTGGGGATGTTCACCGGGCAGATGCCGCGCGAGGGCGTTGCAGTCGATTCGTCCTGTTCATAGACCGCGACGCAGCTGCCGCGGAAGGGGTTGTGGCTGGGGTCTGAAGGATTTCCCCAGAGAGTGAACTTGGCCCGGTAGAAGCGCAGCGTCTGGGAGATGTTGCTGAGCTTGGCGATGATGTTGTGCGGCGGATCCGGGTTGACGGTGGCGTCCATCGTCACCGGCACCCCGAGGATCACGAAGCCGAATTTTGCCGCGGTGCCGGGCGACGGGATCAGGTTGTAGACCGGGGCGTGGAAGAAGCGCCCCTGCCGTTCCACCCCGGCGGCGACCTCGCCGATGGCGGTGGCATCCGGGCAGAGACTGCTCTGCGCGGTCTGCGGGTCTCCCGCCGCGGTGGAGATGAAGTCTTCGGTCGCGCAACGCGGGGTTGCTCCGGGGTTGCCGGCAAAGCCCGCCGGCAGGGTGACTTCCATGTCCTTGACTTCGTCTTCCGGAACTTCCCCATATTTGGGATCAGGCATGGAATTGACCGCCAGCGTGGTCACCATCGCGTATGGGTGCGAGCCTGCTTCCGCGGCCGGGGTCCCTTGCGAGTCAGCGGAGAAGTAGACGTCGAACTCTTTGAGCCCGAAGGCGGCGCTGGCAGGGCCAGCGGAGAGTGCGGAGAGAAACGCCAGAGCCAGCAGGGCGGAGAACAGGGTGCAGCTGGTGCGCTTTCTCATCGACCCACACTCCTGCTCTTGCGCTGCTTCTTATTGCTCTTGCCCTTGGCCTTCTTCTTCACGCATTTGGTCTTGCCGTTTTTCTTGACCAGACGCTTGCCCTTCGGGCAGCGGCGTCCACCGGCTTTCTGCGGCGGGCTGCCGGGACCGACGAAGTTGGCGCTCGCGGGGGTCAGCGCAGCCGGTGGCCCCGGCGGCGACTGACAGGCGGTTCCTTCGCATTCGGGCCCGGGCGGAGGCGGGGGCTCGAAGCCACCGCTCACCCTGACGTCGTAGATGTCGACCAGGCCATAGTCCTGGGGGACCAGGCTCGCCAGCGTGCCGATGAAGACGTCGTTGCCCGAAGGGGTGGCGTCCACGAACTCGGTCTTGAAGGAGCTTTCCCCTGAGGAGATCAGGTCGACGCAGCCGCCGGTCTGGGCGATGTAGCTGCCGGTACCGGTGCTGCAGCCCCCGGTCCCCGGCCGCTCCCATTGGTAGACGTCCTTCTTGGCGTTGGTGTCGCCGGGAACCAGTGCGTCGGCGCTCTCGAAGAAGAGGCGGCTACCGCCATCGGAGAGGACCCGAGGGGCGTAGAGCTGATTCTCCCAGGTGGGCAACTCACCCGCTGCCCAGAGACCCGTTTTAAAGCCTCCGACTTCGAGCTCTTCGGCTCGTGGGCGACCGCCGCTGCGGTTGCATGAGACGCAGTGCAGCTCTCCCGAGTCGGCGTCGTAGAGGTAGACCTCGGCGGCCGGTTTGCCGGTCGCAGCATCGCTGTTGTCGTAGCCCGTCGGGGTCGGTCGCATCGTCGACATAAACGCCAGGTGCTGCCCGTCGGGGCTGACCCGGGCGCTGTGCTTGACCGGCTCCTTGCTGATCGGCGAGGGGATCTGCTGCAGGGTGTTGGGCTGTGCGTCAGCGGTGCTGACCTCGACAATGAACTCCACCGTCCACGCTTCGCCTTCCAGGCTCGCGCGGTAGAGGTTCGGCTTGCCCGCCTCCGCCGCCCCCTCGAGAGCTTCGTCGGAGACGAAGTAGACCTCGCGGGCATCCTGGCTGACCCCCATCAGCCCTGCCACTCCGGTGGCTATCTTCCTGCTGACGAACAGCTCCGCGTCGTACTCGTAGAGGTCATCGCTCGTCATGAATATCGCCCGGCTGCCGTCAGCCGCCGCCGCCCAGAACTGAGAAGAGGTGGTTTTCTCTTTTCCTTCCGCGAAGGCGGAGATCGCAACCGTTTCGGTCCCGTCGAGGCGCAGGAAGATCTTTCCAGGGCCGTTGTCGGTGTTGCTCCAGTAGATCCGCGTCCCGTCTTCGGACATCGCCCCCTGCACGCTTGCCGCCCGCCCGAAGCCACCGCCGGGGTTGTTGGTGCCAGCGCTGCAGCCGCCAGTGTCGGGCGCTCCGTTCGGCAGGATGCAGACGTATCTGGGCTCCGTCTCGCTGCTCCGCGATTCATAGAGCTGGTAGTTGGAGCCGGTCGGCGCGTCGGCCGTCAGCTTGTCGCCCGCGGTGAAGATCGCCCGGCTGCCGTCGGCCGAGTAGCCCTGAAATTCCGGTTCGTAGTTAACCGCTGGCGTGCTTGGCGGCGTTGGCGTCCGCAGCGCTTCGAAGCTCCCCCCAGCGCAGTTCTCGCGTCGGTAGAGGCTCGCAAAGCCCTGCGGCGCCCCTTCGGCCAGCGGGGGGTCGGTGTCGTGGCGCAGCCAGGCTTGGCAGAGGTCGTCAGTGAAAGCTTTGTACTCGGTGTCGGTGGTCTGGCCGCGCTCGAGGATCGGACCGTTTCGGGGCGGCGAGATTGACTGGGTGCTCCAGCCATCCGCCTGTCGCGTGGCGATGTATTGAGAGGCATAGGGAGCGCTTTTCGCGTCGCCGAAAGACTTCGCCGATGAGTAGGTGATCCGCTCGCCAGCGGTGTCACTCTGGTTCAGCGAAGCTTCGTAGCCAAAGACGTTCTTCAGCGCGAGGATGTCGCCGCCCTCTTTGTCGAGCGGCGAAACCATCTCGTAGGCCCGGCAATCAGGAAGCGCCGCTGCCAGGCCAACCCGGAAGGGAGCGTTGGGGCAGCTGTCCGCCGGCCTCTGCACCACCGGGAAGGTGGTGAAGGTCGAATCGGGGCCGATCGCGGGGCCGCCGCCGCCGCTCTGGGTGACGAAGCGATAGTGGTAGGCCTGGTCGGGCTGCAGGCCGTGGAGGAAGGTCCCGGCCGTCAGAACCGGCGTGTTGGTGACCCGCCCCCCCAGAGACGTGCCCGGCGGCAGCGGCTGCGACAGGCAGGTCGAAACCGCGCAGTCCTCAAGGCCATATTCGACGTAGTAGGTGGTGTCGGGCCAGAAGTGCGGATTGATTGCCGCCTTGACGGTTGCCGACTCGGATCCGACGCCGAGGGCGAACTGCTCTTTGATCGTCGGGGGGGTCGGCGGGGGTGGGCAGATCGTGGAGTCTGGGGGAGCGCCGTAGATGACTATCTGACTGCGGAAGCCATCCTCCCCTGGGATCCGGGGATTGCCATGGCCAACGTAGATATCGGTGGGCCCACACGCGTTCCCGGTTGCGATGCTGGTGATCTGGGTCTCAAAAAACCCGTCGACGAAGTCGAAATCGGCGTCGAGACAGATGACGCAGTCGCCCGAGGAGTCGAACACCACGACTTTTTCCCCTTCCGTACCTCCCATCGGTTCCCGGGCTTCGGCCACAACGTAGACGCTCCCGCTTGCATCGGCGCTCAACAGTTTCGGAAAATCGACTTTTAGCTTTCCGAGTAGGCCCTTCGTATCCGGATCGACCACGTAGACATCCGGAGTTTCGGGGGGACCATTGCTGTTGTAGTCCTGGAAGAAGGCCACATAGAGGTTGCCGTCAGGGGTGATCGTGATCGCTTTCGCAATCCCTTCCGGCAGGCCGGTGACCTCGGAGAAGTCGATCGCTTCTTTGAACTCCCCGTTTGACCCAAAGACCTGAACCCGGCCGTTGTCACCGACGTAGACGTCTCCGGAAGGATCAGCGGCTATGGCTCGACCATCCGTATAGAAGAACCAATTCCTGAACTGGGTTGGTTCCGTGCCTTCCTCCCCCGCGCCGCACTGATCACCGCTCTGGACATCGGCGGCGGTGCAGACATTCGCTTCGGTCGTCTCGTTGACTTTGTAGCCGAAGGTGAGGAGAAACTCGCCGGCGGAGCTGAACTTGACGACACGGAGATTTTCAGTGTCCACGACGTAGATGTCTCCGGCGGTGTCGATGACGATGCCGCCCGGATTGTCGAGCTGACCGGCCCCGTTTCCGGCGAGGCCCGCTTGGCAGGTCGCCGTGCAGACCTGCAGTTCGGGGCTGCCGTTGCTCACACCCCAGCCGAAGGCCTTGACGAAATCGCCCCAAGCGGTGAACTCGCTGACCCGGTTGTTTTTCGAGTCTGAGACGTAGATGTGGCCGTTGGCCTTGTCGGCGGCGATGCCGTATGGGGCGTCGAGACGCCCGGCAGTCGATCCGGGAATCCCGTCTTCAGGTGACTGGCCCAGCGGCGGCGGATTTGCCGCGCTTGCGCAGGGAACAAGTCCGACTGCCCATGCAGCAACTATGAGGAGCGCCGCTCCCAATCCCCGGCGAATCATCGATTCCCTTCCCCCCATGCGTGTAGTTCCTCCCAAACTCTCTTCCTGCGAAGAGACCCCCCGGCCAACCCGCTCAGGAAAAATAGCGTACCGAGCTGTCAACGGAGTTGTCAAGGAACCATGGTGGTATGTGCGAAAGAAAAAGGGCGGGGCCAATGACTAGCCCCGCCCTGAACCATCGGGGCCGCTCAAGCGGCCCCGATGCTCGACGCTAGGAGACCGAGATGCCTCCGGATGCGCCGGTCACTGTCGTGCTGCCTTTGTATTTGCCGTTGGTCTTTTTGGTGCCGCATTCGTTGTAGTCGATTTCTGCGCCGATGTTCGTGGTCGCAGTGACATCGGATTTGCCGCCGCTGCTGCCGTTGGCGTAGCTCATGCCGCTAGCAATGTGCTGCGGGCCGACGGTCGTGGTGCAGAACGGAACTGTGATTTCAATGGTTTTGCCGGTCGGGCACTCGACTTCGGTTGTGCCGTTGGCGTTGAAGAGGTAGCCACAGCCGTTCTCGTGGATCGGCACGTTGATGAAGCCGAACGCGGTACATTCGTTGTAGTCAGGCGACAGTGTCTGAGTGGCGCTTGTGAGGGCGCTCGTAGCTCCGGTGAACACCGCTTTTTTACAGGTGACGGTGCCCGCGTCCGTGGTGAAGACGTGGCTTTCCACCTGGGTTCCGCTCAGGTTCTGCGGATGGACGGTGCTGTGAAACGTGGTCGAGGCGGAGGCGGCGGAGGCGGCGATCGCGCTCATCGCGAACACCGACGCCACAACCAGGCCAAGAGCCTTGAGATTGCGCTTCATGTTGATGTGTCTCCTTTGATTGATTTCCCTGGGTGGGCTTCCGGCGACGGTCAAGCCACCGTGGTTGCCCTGTTGAACCCGGAGCAATCAATAGCTTTGGAGCAAAGGCCAAGCAAGACGGGTGGCTTTTTCGGCGAGAGCCGGGGATCATTTCCCTCATGGCTTTTGAATATCCCTGCTATTCACCTGCGGCAACTTTTCGCGCGCGCCAAAGCACGCCGCCTATGAATGCGTGCCACCCAGCGATGTGCGCCGCCTATGGATATGCGCCGCCTTAGAGATATGCGCGCGGGCTGACCTAAGGGCGACTGCTTAAACACAAAAGAGGGCCCAGGCAGATGCCCGGGCCCTCTTTCACTGGATGGATTCCGAGGCTCTAGCCGGCCGTAACTGCCCAAGCGCCAAATGCCTGGCATTTGGCTTCAGAGGGCGGACCGATGCAGACGCTTCGCAGAGCAGCCCCGTACTCGGAGGCGCCGGTTTCGGCTCCACCGAAGAATTCACCGCCCGATTCTTCCCACTTCGGGCTGAAGACGAAGACGGCGCCGAGATTCGCGACGGTTTCGTCGATGGCGAGATAGATGCAGAATTTGCCCGGATCCGCTTCCGGCGCTTCCGTGCTGCCGTCCCACGGGCATCCTGCGGTTGCACCAGCGCCGCTGTCCATTTCGGACGGTTTGACGACTACCGCTTCAGGAGCGGTGGCCAGCGGGATCGGGAAGGAGACGTCATAGACGGTCGCCAGCATGGAGACGTTCGGGGTCCCCCAGACGCCGGTCAGCGTCTCGCCGGTGGGGAGAACTCCGCCCACGGTCCACGGATCGCCGTCTTCGCCGTTGCAGACTTTGTTGGCTCCGCCGGCGGTGGTGAATTTGGTTCCGCCATCCGGGCATTCCCCGGGAGTGGCGGCCTGGCTGGTCACGCCGACGCCGTCGGCGCCATCGGCGCCGTCCGAGCCGCTGTCGCCCTTATCGCCCTTCGGGCCAGCGGGGCCGGCTGGACCAGTCGCACCCACCGCGCCCGGTTTGCCCGCGTATTTCTTGGCGATCTTGGTGACTTCCTTCTTCTGCTTGCCGTTCAGCCCTGCCGCGGCAAATGCGGTGCCTGCGAGCGCAGCAACCAAAGCGATGATGGCTACGACGAAACCCGCGGTACCAAGACGCTCATGGAGCTTCGAAAACATCGATCCCTCCCTGTTCAGGTTCTTCTTGATTTATGACGGGGCTGAGCAGGCACCAACACTGAGACGAGCCAGGAGATCGAACTCCCGGCTCCGCGACTCCATCCGTGTCCCCCAGTCGATGATCTAGCTGCTCCGACCCTTTTGAATAGTCCGGGTCCCCGCCCGGACATCGGAGTATCTGGAACGTCTGCGTCTTTGTCAAGGTAAGGAGTTGGCATGAGAAAGGGACGCGCTTGGAGGCAAAGCCACCATTTTCCGGCCGCGCCTCGATGACCCGAAGAGGGTGCCCTGCAGGGCTTCGATGATCTCCGCCGCCAGCCGGCTGTCCCCGCCGATCTCGATCCGCTGTGCCTCTCCCGCCACGACTGTGTCCAGCAACGCGGTCACGGAGCCGGACACCCAGGCATCTGCGGCCTCGCCCAGGCGCGACATGCAGGAGACGAAGCGTCCATCCCTGAAGGTGACGATCGCGCCGGCGACCCGGTGGTTCCCGTCGGTGGCGCCGAAGTCCACGGCTAGACGGCACGAGCCGGAAGCCTGAGCGTCGAGCTCCACCAAGGGGAGGGCCAGCAAGAAGAAGGCCTCAACGTCCAGCGGTGAGAACGGAGGGGTGTCGGGCATATAGCGCTGCTCCCAACGAGCCGCCGCGGCCAGGGGCGCCGTTCCCTGCCGCAGCCAATCGGTTACCGCGTAAGGGGTTCCACGGCCTCGCCCCTGGCAAGCGGCGATCTGCCCCGCCAGTTTCATCGCCGCGAGCCGTCGCTCGAGCGACGGGTAGGAGAGCGCGCTGATCAGCCGGCTGAGCTGGGTGAGCGCAAGAGAGTGAGCGGCGAGGGCTCTGACGATCGAGGTCGACCAGCCCTCGATCAGCGCCTTCAGGGCGCTCTTCGATCCCGCCTCCCCGAGCGAGAGTGGACCCGACGGGGCAGCCGCCAACCAGCAGTCGACCACCTTCGCGACCGCCCCGAGCTCAACGCCGGGACGGGCCAGCCGATAGGCCACGGCACCGGGAAAGCCGGGTTCCTGGTGGTGCTCCAGGACTTCGAGCTTGGCGAGATTGCGCAGGTGCATGCGCAAGGTAGTCGAGGGGGGCGAGCCGACCGTCTTGCGAAGATCGACGAGGGAGTGCTGACCCTGCTCGAGGGCTGTGAGGATGTGGGCGTTGAGCGGTGCAGACAGCAACGACAGCGCAGAAGCTCCAGCTCGCACTCCGGATTCCCCCTCCCTTGGCCGACCGGCAGTCAACGCATTCTGTTTATAACAGTCGATTGGTCGTTGTGTCAAAGACTCTCTGTTTGTTCAAGAGACTTTTGACATCCGTGATTGCCGAGCTAACCTCCGGCTATGGCGACTGCTGGGGAAGCGACCGCTGCCACGACCCTTGTCACCCTGGGGCCTGAGGGAACCTGCCACGAGCGGGCGACCGGCGCGTACATGGCTTTCCAGGGAATCGATGACTACGAGATCGAGTTCATCGCCGACTTCCACGACGGCCTGGAGTTGATCCGGGGGCGCGAGGACGCCTTCTTGATCCAGTGCAGCGCTCACCCGAAGGTGCACGAGATCACCGAGTGCTACTGGAAGGAGGTATTCGTCGTCGACACCTTCATCTATCCGACGAAGCATCTGGTCCTGCTCAGCCGGCGCGACGCCGAGCGGCCGCGCTCGATCGGGATCGTTCCCGCGACGAAGGGCTACCTCGATCTCTCGCAGTGGGACGAGGTGATCGACGTCGTCTCCAAGCCGGTCGTCGGCGAGGGGCTGCTGCGTGGCGATTACGACTCCGGGCTGACCCACATGGAGCACGTCGAGGAGCACGCGGACGAGCTGCGGCTCGACCTCGACATCGGCGAAATCGACACGACCTGGGTCGTCTACGGCACCCGGAAGAGGTTCGCGGGCGAGGTGATCGGGATCCCCTCGCGAGAGATCCTGTGGCCGGGCTCCCTCAGTCCTTCCTAGCCGAGACAAAGATCTCGAATTGCGCCTCGGTGGGCTCCTTCGGCCTACCGTTGCCGTGGAAGACGCGCTCGAACTCCATGCCGACCGAGGCGTAGAGGTCGCGCAGCTCATCCACCGTATACAGGCGCTGGCGGAATTCGATCCGCTTGTCGAGATCCTCGAGGACCTCGCCGAACTTCAACGGGATCATCGCTCCTTCCATGTAGCGGTCCTTCTTGTTCCAGCGGTGCTCGACGAGTTCGACCATGCCCGAGCTGGGGATCCAGGAGCGCTGCGGCAGGTGAGCGCGGGCGTGGAGGACGTTGGGGACCTGGATCAGGTTCTGGCCACCCGGCTTGAGGGCGCGGGAGATGACCTCGAAGGTGCGGTGGTTCTCCTCGTCGGTCTCGAAATAACCGACGGCGCCGTCGTTGAGGTTGAGGACGATGTCGAACTCGTTCTCGAAGCCGAGCTCGCGCAGGTCCGCCTCGATGAACACCGCCTCGAGCCCTTGCTCGGCGGCGTCCTTGCGAGCGATCTCGACCAGTTCGGCGCCGATCTCGGCGCCGACGACGTCGAATCCCTGGCGCACCAACTCCAGCGAGTGACGACCGGTGCCGCAGGCGAGGTCGAGGATCCGCTCGCCGCCCTGGGGACGCAGCATCGTCAGCGCCCGCTTGATTTCCGACTCGGTCCGCTCGGTCCAGGCCATTTCGGCGCTCATCCCGGTGAACGCCGTCGCGTACCAGTCCTGCGGTATCTCCTCTTGTAGGACGCTCATCTTCGCTCTCCCTCGCCGAGAAGAATTGCACAAGAAAGATTAAAAGATCAAGCGCTGTGCTGGCGCTCCTCGCGGCGATGGCGTCGCACCAGCGGCGCGACGTAGCCGATCAGGATCCCGACCCCGACGGCGAGGAGGATGACGACGATGAGCGGCGCCTTGAAGCTGGCGAAGAGGACCTCGAAGCTGACCTCCTGTGAGTTCTGCAGAGCGACAACGAGGACCAGGGCGCTGAGGGTGCCGACCAGCCAGGCACGCCAGTTGACCGGCTTCTTCTCCTGCGGCATCGCCCGATCTTAGTCGCCCGCTAACCAACTGAGACGGGGCGGTGATCGGCACTGCGCTTGCTCCTCAGCATGCGCTCGTCGGCGGTACGGATCAGCCCCTCGACGTCTTCGCCATCCTCGGGGAAGACGGCCCAGCCGACCGAGGCGCTGGGGGCCGGGGTGCCGGAGTCCGAGTAGTGGGTGCTGATCGCGCTGCAGATCGCCTCGCCCATCAGGCGGGCGCCTTCGCCGTGGGCACCGGGGGCGATCACCGCGAACTCGTCGCCGCCGATCCGGGCGAGGGTGTCGGTCGAGCGAAGGATCGACTGGGCGCGCTCCGCGACCTGGCGGAGAACCGCGTCGCCGACCGGGATGGCCGTGGTTGTCGTTGATCCCCTTCAGGTCGTCGAGGTCGAGCAGCAGCAGTGCCAGCGGGACTGCGTCGGCTTCCGGCTGTTCGGCCGGAAAGGACCTGCGGCTCAGCTCCCGCTGCAGCGTCGCGTCGAACTGCGCGTCGGTTTGCGACGCCGGTGAGGGCGTCGCGATAGGCGATGTCCCGCTGCCGCAGCTCGGCGGCGAGGAGACGGTTGCGAGCCCCGACGAGCACCCAGGTAGCGGAGAGGAAGCCCACGGCGAGCGCGATGTAGCGAGGAAGGAAAGCGTCGTCGATCGCGTTCGCGTCGTAGAGCAACGGCGTACCGGCAATCGCGATCAGCTCGATCGACAGTGGCCATGCCCATCGCGAGGGGAAGAAGAAGGCCGCATAGAGGAGGAGGGGTACGAGCATCGGCTGGACAAAGCTGTTCGAGCCGCCGGTCAGGTAGATCGCGAAACCGACCACCGGGATCGTCACGACCATCCCGAAGGCCAGCCCTTTCATCGAGGCACGGTCCCAGGCCAACCAGCCGAGAGCGGACGCCACCCCGTAGAGGAAAAAGACGCCCACTGAGAGCAAGGACCCATCCCATCCCGGCGTGCTGCGCGCCCGGGAGGTAACAGCCCACCAACCCGAAGACCGCCGCGACCATCCAGAGCACTCCCGAGATGCGGCCCATCCTCGCCCGCTCTGCCGGGGCTTCGGCGAAGGCCGGCATCGAGGAGAAGGGCGCGGCTCGTTCGGGCATACCTCCATGATCGGCCGCCGCCGATCTTTTTTGAACACTGCCGCGTTTTCGACTAGGTCGCCTCGGAGAATGCAGGCTCGCGATCGCGCTCCGGATCGTCCTCCTGCGGCACCGGCATCTCCTGCGGGCGCGGCGCCCGCAGGACGAAGACGGCGATCGCCACCGCGATCGCGGCCAGGCCGGCCCCGATCAGATAGGCGAGGTGGTAGCCGGACGTCAGCGCCTGGGCCTGGCTCTCGCCGCTGTCGAGCAGGGACTGGGTGCGCTCGGTCGAGAGGGTCGCCAGCAGGGCCAGACCGACCGCGCCGCCCACCTGCATGCTGGTGTTGACGAGTCCCGAGGCGAGGCCGGCGTCGCTCGGGGTCGCGCCCGACATCGCCAGGGTCATGATCGCCGGGAACGAGGTGCCGACGCCGATGCCGATCAGCAGGAAGGGCGGCAGCAGGTCGGTCAGGTAGTCGCCTTCGACCGGCGTGCGGGCGAAGAGCAGCAGCGCGACGACGACCAGGCAGACGCCCGGGATCAGGGTCGTGCGCGGGCCGAAGCGCATGATCAGCTTTTCCGAGAAGCCCGAGCGAGAGGCCGCCCATCACGATCGTCGTCGGCAGGAAGGCGAGCCCGACCTCGAGCGGGGTGTAGCTCGAGCACCTGCTGCAGATAGAGCGCGCCGAGGAAGAACATCCCGAACATGCCGGCGACGAGCAACGCCTGCAGAACGTTGGAGCCGGCGACGTTGCGGGAACGGAAGAGCCGCAGCGGCATCAGCGGGTTGGCGATCCGCGACTGGCGGAAGATGAACGCCGCCAGCAGCAGCGCCGAGATCGCGCTGAGGATCGAGCGTGCGCGGATCGCCCCAGCCCCACTTCGTCGATCTGCAGGATCGTGAAGACGCCGAGCATCAGCGAGCTCGTCAGCAGCACCGCCCCCGGGAAGTCGGCGCCCTCGCTGAGACCGATCCCGTCCGGGTTGGCGACGACCCGTTTCGCCAGGAAGGCGACGGCGATCCCGATCGGCAGGTTGATGAAGAAGATCCAGTGCCAGCTGATCGCGTCGGTGAGGACGCCGCCGAGCAGCAGGCCGATCGAGCCGCCGGCGGAGGCGACGAACCCGTAGACGCCGATCGCTTTCGCCTGCGCGGCGGGCTCCGGGAACATCGTCACGATCATCCCCAGGATCACCGCCGAGGCGAGCGCACCGCCGAAGCCCTGGATGAAGCGGGCGCCGATCAGCATCTCCTGGGTCTGCGAGGCGGCGCAGAGCAGCGAGGCGACGGTGAAGATCGTCAGTCCGAAGAGGAAGACGCGCCGCTGGCCCAGCAGGTCGCCCATCCGGCCGGCCAGCAGCAGCAGGCCGCCGAAGGGGATCATGTAGGCGTTGATCACCCAGGCGAGGTTGCTCTGGGAGAAGCCGAGGTCGTCCTGGATCGAGGGCAGTGCGACGTTGACGATCGTCGCGTCGAGGACGATCATCAGCATCCCCGCGCAGAGGACGTAGAGGGCTAGCCAGCGGCTGCGGTCGTGCTCAGTTGCGTTCATGCGAGTAATGGACTCCTGGGCTGGGGGAAACTCATCGCCGTCAGGTCAATCGACGCGGTCCGGCAGGCCGAAGCGCCGGAAGACGGCATCCACGCGGCTGGGGTCGGCTGCGCGGTCGGGCCACCGAGAATAACCATCCGACGTGTCCGCCGGGCGGACGACGAAAGCGGTCACTTCCTTGATCCTATCGCCCTCCAAAGTGAGCACGTCGAGGGAGAACGGAACGTGCGTTTTTTGATGCTCCATCCAGGTGTAGGTGCCGACCGCAAGTTGGCCGTTTGCGATGGCCGGACGGTGGCGCCAGCGCCACTCGCCCGATAGCGGCCTGGTGCGGAGGAAGTCCTCCACCTCGTCGATTCCCCCGTACCAGCTGGCCAGGGGCGGCATCGACCAGGCGACGTCCTCGGTCAGCATCGAGACGACCCGCTGGACGTCGCCGCCCTGCATCGCCTCCATGTACTCCTCGACGATCTCCTTCATCCGGGCGTCGCCGAGCGAGCGCAGAGTGACCTGCTGGCTGCGGTCGGGGAGGCGGGTCTCGACGACCTTGCGGGCGCGCTGCAGGGCGCTGTTGACCGAGGGCACGGAGGTCTCGAGCGTCTCGCCCACCTCCTTGGCCGAGAAGCCGAGGACCTCCCGCAGGATCAGGACCGCGCGCTGGTGCGATGGCAGGTGCTGCATCGCCGCGACGAAGGCGAGCTCGACCGCCTCGCGCTCCTCGTAGGAGGCATCGGGCGAGGCGTAGCCGTCCTCGACCTCGAGCACTTCGTCGGGATAGGGCTCGATCCACACCTGCTCGGTGACAGGTTCTCCGGGGGGCTCCGCGGGATCGGCCTTGGGCCCGTACTCCTCCGGCAGCAGCCGCCGCTTGCGCCGGGCGATCGCGTCGAGGCAGGTGTTGGTGGCGATCCGATAGAGCCAGGAGCGCAGTGAGCTACGGCCCTCGAACCGATCGAGCCCGCGCCAGATCCGCAGCATCGCCTCCTGCATCGCTTCCTCGGTGTCGTGGAGTGAGCCGAGCATCCGGTAGCAGTGCGCATGCAGCTCCCGGCGGTGGGGGGCGATCAGCCGCTCGAACTCGGCTTCGTCAACCCTCGCCATCGAAGTACTCGGAGAAGATGTTGATCCGCCGCATCGGCCTCGAAGCTAGCAATGGCTCATCGTCCTCGGCGCCCGAAGGCGTGGCCAGCAGGGGCGACGGCGCGTAGCTCGGCAACGGCCTGCTCGCGGGCCTTGCGGGGTCGGGACTCCGGTGGCTGCGCCGGTTCCAGCGGAGCCAGGTCGGAGACGAGGACGTTGACCGTGCCTTCGCGGCGCTCGAGCCGGCCGCGGGCGCGAAGCAGGGGCGCGGTGCGGACGAGGGGCGGTGGCGGTCGTAGACCGGGGGCGGGACGATCGAGGTTGACCGCGCCGCGCTCGTCCTCGAGCAGCATGAAGATGATGCCGTTGGCGGTCTCGGGGCGCTGGCGGGCGATGACCATGCCGGCGATCTCGACGCTGGCGCCGTGGTCGATCCGCTTCAGGTCGGTGCTGCGGACGCAGCCGCCGGGTCGAGGCGGGGCCGCAGCAGCTTCATCGGGTGCTTCGCGAGCGTCATCCCAGTCGAGCGGTAGTCGGCGATCAGTCTCCCCCACTCGCCCAAGGGCTCCAGCCCAGGCGGCCCGGGCGGCTCCAGTGGCAGCGCCAGCTGGGTGCCGCTCGCCCGCCTTGCGACCGGCGCCGGTGACGCCGACGCCGCCAGAGCGCCTCGCGGCGCTCGTCCCCCCGGAGCCGCGCCGGGATGCCGTCGAGGGCGCCCGCCCAGGCCAGACGTTCGAGGCTCGGCAGGCCGGCCCCGGAGCGCGAGGCGAGCTCGGCCATACCGCCGTAGGGCCACCGCGCTCGCGCTCGGCGACCAGCGCCTCCATCTCCTCCTTCTTGCACCCCTTTCACGTAACCGAGCCCGATACGCACCACCAGCCCGCCGCGCACCTCCGGTGTCGACGGGCCGATTTCCCCACATATAGGTGTGTTTTCGGCCCGTCGACCTGTGGTTAGCGGCGATTCGACGTGGCAGAGGACGCTGGCTGCGGTTGGCGTCGGGCGCTGCCACCCGGATGCCGCGTCGCTGGGCCTCGTGGACCAGCGAGTCGGGCGGATAGAAGCCCATCGGCTGCTCGTTCAGCAGCGAGCAGAGGAACTCGGGGCCGTAGTGGATCCGCAGCCAGGCCGACTGGTAGGCGAGCAGGCCGAAGGCGGCCGAATGCGCCTTGGGGAAGCCGAAGCCGGAGAAGCCCTGGATCTGCCCCCAGACTCGTCTCGGCCAGTCTCCTCGGGACCCCGTCTTGGCGGCGGCGCCGGCGACGAAGCGCTGGTGGTGTTCGCGTCGATCGCCTCCTCGGAGCGCTTGCGGCTCATCGCCCGCCGCAGCCCCTCCGCCTCGGAGGCGCTGAAGCCCGGCGAGCGCCATCGCCACCTCGATCACCTGCTCCTGGAAGACGATCGTCCCCAGCGTCTCCTCCAGCACCGGCTCCAGCAGCGGGTGCTCGTAGGGAATCTCGTAGTCGGGGTCTTCGCGGCCGCGCTTGCGTCTCTCTATATAGGGGTGGACGGCGCCGCCCTGGATCGGCCCCGGCCGCACCAGCGCCACCTGGACGATGAGGTCGTCGATGTCGCGCGGCTGGGTCCGCGGCAGCATCTGCATCTGCGCTCGGCTCTCGATCTGGAAGACGCCGGTGGTCTCGGCGGCGCGGATCGATTCGAAGGTCTGCTCGTCGTCGAGCGGGATCCGCGAGAGGTCGAGCCTCTCGCCGCGGGCGTGCGCCGATCTCCTCGACGCAGCGCTCGACCGCCGAGAGCATCCCCAGCCCCAGCAGGTCGATCTTGAGGAAGCCGGCGTCGGCGCAGGAGTCCTTGTCCCACTGGACGTCTGGCGGCCCGCCATCGCCGCCGGGACCACCGGGCAGACGTCGATCAGCGGCCGGGTCGAGATCACCATCCCGCCGGGATGCTGGGAGGAGTGGCGGGGCAGCCCCATGATCTCGGCGGCGAGCGAGAGCAGCGCCCGCCAGCGCGGCGTCGGCCGCCCGCTCGGATCCGAGCGCCGCCGCCACGTCGCGCTCGATCTCGGCCGCGGTCTCGTGGAAGCCGACCGTCTTCGCCACCTTCTCGATCTCCCCCGGCGGCAGCCCCAGCGCCTTGCCGAGGTCGCGGACGGCGCCCTCGCGGCCGGTAGGTCGGGAAGGCGGCGACGAGGGCGGAGCGGTCGCGACCGTAGCGCTCGTGCACACGCGGGATCAGCACCTCGCGGATGTCGCGCGGGAAGTCGAGGTCGATGTCCGGCATCGAGGTCGTTTCCTCGTTGAGGAAGCGGCCGGAGAAGAGGTCGGCCTCGACCGGGTCGACGTGGGAGAGGCCGGTGAGGTAGCAGACGATCGAGCTGACGCTGGAGCCGCGGCCGCGGCCGGGAGGCAGCACAGATCGCGCTGATTCGTGGCCGCGCACCTCCGCGGCGACCTCGCGGGCCAGCTCGAGCAGGTCGCGGTGGAGGAGGAAGAAGCCGGAGAGGCCGAGCTTGCGGATCGTCGCCAGCTCCTCCTCCAGCCGCCACTGCGCCTCGAGCAGACGGGCGCTGCCGTTGTAGCGCTCGCCGAGGTGGTGGTTGCAGACCCGAGCCAGCTCGGCGTCGGCGCCGGGATCCTCGCTGCCGGGATAGCGGTAGCCGAGCTGCTCGGTGAGATCGAAGCGCAGCCTCTCGGCGAGCCGCTCGCTCTCGGCAACCGCCTCGGGGTATTCGGCGAAGCGGGCCGCCATCGCTCCGGGAGAGGTGAGGGCGGAGGTCGAGTTGCCGCGGCGATAGGGCTCGGACTCCTCCAGGGTCTCGCAGCGGCCGATCGCGACCAGCGCATCCTGCAGCGGCGCACGCCGCCGGTCGTGGGCGTGGACATTGCCGGTGGCAACGCAGGGACCCCCGAGCCGCTCGGCAAGCAACGCCAACCAACGGTTGCGAGCCCGATCCCGCCGCCAGTAGGGCCGCTGCAGCTCGACCCGAAACCGATCCCGCCCAAAAGCCGCAAGCAACCGCCGCGCCAGCATCTCCCCGCCGGCAGTGTCCCCTCGTTCAAAGGCGCCAGAAGTGACCCCGTCCCGCGCACACCCAGAAAGGCAAACCAACCCCTCCGCATACTCCTCCACCTCCTCGAGAGTCGCCCACGCCTGAGTCGAGGTCCTCCCCGTGTTGTCCCGCGTATGCGAATGGGCCGCGGTCAGCAACCGGCACAAGTTCCGGTACCCAACCACGCTTTCGACCAACAGAGTCAAATGCGCGGTCCCTCCCGCGGGTGGCGACGATCGGGAGGACTCCCCCGGTAGGGGGAGCCCCCGATCGGAGACAGGACCCGCGGGCCAGAAACCCACCGTCAACTCCGTCCCGGTAATCGGATGGATCCCGAACCCCTTACAAGCCTGGGCAAACTCCATCGACCCCCAGACCCCGTCGTGATCGGTAAGGGCAAAGGCCGGATAGCCATGGGCAGCCGCGGCCGCCGCCAGCTCCGTCGGCGTCGAGGCGCCGTCGAGGAAGGAGAAGGCGGAGTGCGCGTGCAGCTCGACGTACATCGTCCTCAGGCGCGCTGCCGGTACCAGCGCTGGGCTCGAGCGGTGCGGAAGACGGTGAGGGCGCGGCCGTCCCCCAGCGCCAGCTCGAAGTAGTGGCGGCGCAGCGGCTTCGGCGTCCACCAGCCGTCCTCGACCAGCCACTCCTCGCGAACGGCCTCGACCATAACCCCCTCGACCGTTGTCGGGGCACCGCGGGGGTCGGTCCGAACCGCCACCCGCTGGGGGGCGTAAAGACGACGGAGGCCAGCCATCAGAGCTCTGGGTAGGGGGTCAGCATCGCCCAACGCTCGGGCACCCGCGAGGCGGCGTCGACCGGGAGGATCTTCAGCAGCGCCTCCGTGCCCTGGACCGCCCGCACCTCGCGCACCGCGGCGCCGAGGCGGCGGCGACGGGGCTCGCTGCCGCCGACCGCGAGCTCGAGCTGGTCACGGGCGGGGGGGCCCAGACCCACCGCTCGCAACCGCAGCACCGCGGCCGGTCCCGGCAGCTCCTCGAGGCGTGGCGCGAGGACGTTGCGCAGCACCCGCGGCGAGGCGGTCGGCCGGCCCAGCCCCTGCTCCACGCTCCAGCTGCCGCCGGAGTCGAGGCGGGCCCCGAAGCGGAGACCGAGCAGAGTCCTCTCCTTCCGTTGCGGCGCCGCGAGGAGGCGGTCGACGAGCAGCTCCAGGGCTCTGTCCAACTGCCGTCCCGCGGTCCCTTCCGGCAGCTCGAGCTGCTCGACAAGCTCCTCACAGGGAGCCCGCGGTCGCAGCGGCGGCTCCTCCCCGCGGCAGAGATGCCGCGCCATCAGACCGAACGGCCCGAAGCGGTCGGCGACCTGATCGGCGGTGAGGGCCGCGAAGGCCTCCAGGGTCTCGATCCCGAGCCGCTCGAGCGCCTCGATCAGTTCCGCCGCCTCCCGCTCGGAGCGGTCAAGGCGCGTCCGCAAAGCCTCGATCGATACCGGCCGCGACCAGCCAGCGGCGGCGAGGAAGGCAGCGAAGCGAGTGGAGCCGGTGGCGATCTCCATTTCCTCGCCCAGCGCTCGCCGGACGGCGGCGAGGACACCAGCGGAGGAGCCACCGTAGATGCCGCGCAGGCCGTCGAGCGCGAAGAAGGCCTCACCCGCCCGCTCCGACTCGACCGCGGCCCCTAGCGCCTCCAGCGCCTGGAGCATCGCCTCGGTCCTCTCCCCCGCGGTGAGCGGATCGCGAAGAGCGGCGCGCCCGGACCAAGGCCCCCCGGCATGATCCGGGCGCGGCGGAGTCGCCAAGCGCTTGTCGATGACGCAGGCGATCTCCATACGAACGTATGTTCGGGTTAGGCGGCTCCGATTTCAAGCCCACTTGAGCCGAACTGCAAGGTTCTTAACTTGCGGGCTGCGTCTAGCTCTGGCGCGCGACCTTGGCGGCCTCGGTGCTGCCCAGATAAGGCGTCAGCGTGAACTCGACCAGGTCCGGGAGCAGCGATTCGAGCTCTTCGGTGCGGTCGGCGAAGATGCGGCGGGAGATCAACGAGACCATGCCGCCGACGAGTGCCTCCTCGGTGGTGGGCGAGAGGCCGGCGAGAACATCCGGCGGCAAACCCTCCCGCCCCGCCGCGAAGTAGGGCACCATGCTCTGGATCGCAGCGTCGTAGCGCTCGACTACCACCGGACCGGCGACCAATGCCTCGACCATGCTGAGCCGAGCCAGATGAGGCTCGGCGGCGAGGAACTCGAGCATCGCCGCGATCCCGGCCCGCACCGCCTGCGGCCACTCCTCCTCCTGGTCGAATGCCTCGCCGACCCGCTGGCGCAACTCCACCATCACCGTGTCATAAGCCGCGACGAAGCACTCGTCCTTGCTGCCGAAGTGCTCGTAGAAAGTGCGCCTCGAGACCGCCGCGTGACGGGTGATGTGGGCGATCGTCGTCCCCGCGTATCCGTTTTCGGCGACCGCCTCGGCCAGGCCGGCGATCAAACGCTCGCGCTGATTATGGGAGACGAACTCGCGCGGCAAACCGTGTCGGCCAGGAGGTAGCCGGGCCAACTCGGGCGGGTACTCGGGAGACTCGACAGGGTTGGCTGGATCTCTCAAGAGAACCGACGATACCGATCAAGACGAGCCGAGCCCGAATTGGCTAACTGGCCAGTTTTTTTAGCTCCACTCCTCATTTGAGGCAGACGATCAGGGGACTTCCGTCTCGGTCGCGGCAACCTCCCGCGCCCTTTCCGCCCCCAGGTAAGGAGTCAGAGCGAACTCGACGAGTTCTGGCAATAACTCGGCGATCGCCTGCGCCTCGGCAACGGCGAGTCGCTGGTAGACGATCCAAAAGACGCCGCCGATGATCGCTTCCTCGAGTGTCCCCGGCAAATCCGCTCCGTGAGGCGAGACATCGCGTCCAAGTTGGAAGAGGGAGATGAACGCCTGCTGGGACTCCTCGTAATACCGCACAGCGGCCGGTCCGGCCGAGAGTGCCTCGACCATGCAGGTGCGGGCGAGCGCTGGCTCCTCGATTACGTAACCGAGGAACGCGGAGAGGCCAGCTGAGACTTGACGCGGCCAATCCTCGATCTCTTCGGTGGCGTCGACCACGCGCTCCAGGGCAGTCGACATCGCATACTCCTGAGCCGCGAGGAAGCAATCCTCCTTCGAGCGAAAGTTCTCGTAGAACGTGTTACGGGCGATTCCGGCCCGCTTGACGATGTCGGTCACCGTAACCCGGCGGTAGCCCTGCTCGGAGATCTCCAGAGCCAGCGCGCTGATGATTCGGACCCGCTGATGTCGGGTTATGAACTCACGTGAGAGCTGCTGCCGTCCAGGAAGTGGACGCGTTGTTGACTTTGAAGCCACGAACGAAACAGTACCTGAGTCGAATCGTCCGGTTACGCGACCCCCGAAATGGATACCGTTTAGGTACCGATAGGCAGACAAATCGTTTTACCAATCTCAATAGACCGGGCGGGGAATTTGACCGGAACGCAGCAGCGCATCCTCCAGGCGATGCTCGAAGCAGTTGGAACCAGGGGTTACGAGCAGACCACCGTGCAGGATGCGATCGATAGAGGCGGGCTTTACCGACAGGCCTTTTACGACAATTTCGCAGGGAAGGAAGACTGCTACCTGCAGGCTCTCGAGGCCGGCACGGCCTGGGTGGAGTTGGCGATGCGCGAAGCCGCCGCGGGAGGGACGACCTGGCGGGAGCGACTGCGTGGAGCCCTGGGCGGGCTATTGCGGTTCCTTGACCAGCAGCCCGACATCGGGCGGGCGCTGTTCGTCGAGGTTCACGCGGCGGGCGCACCTGCGGTCGAAAAGCGAACAGAGGCGATGGGGCGGGCGGCGGCGATGATGGACCTGGCCCGCGAGGAAAGCGGCGATTCCGCCCCCGCGATCTCCGCCGAGGCGGTGGTTGCCGGCATCCTCGCCGTCCTGCACACGCGGCTCGCCACCGGTCAAGACAACGGCTTCGCCCGGCTGCTCCCGGAGTTGATGTACCTAGCCGTGCTCCCATATTTCGGCGCCGACGCCGCAGCCGCCGAGATGCGGTCCGAGCCGGCCTAGACCTTCAAAGTCCCTCGCCGTGGCGGCCTTCGCCGCCGGCGAAGCGGGCGGCTCCGCGAGCGGCAACGTCGAGCACCTCGCGGCCCAGCCGGTGCTCGAGCCCGAGACCCTCGGCGAGCGAGAGGCCGGCGCCCTCCAACGCCGCCCGGCGATCGCTCAGCATCGTCTCCTGGGGAAAGGCGGCGAGCCGCTCGGCCAGCTCCAACGCCCGCTCCAAATGCCGGCCCGGCTGCGACCACCTCGGTGACGAGGCCGATCCGCCAAGCCTCCTCGGTCTCGACTGCGCGGCCGGTGAGGATCAGCTCCATCGCCCGCCCCATCCCGATCGCCCGCGGTAGCCGCTGGGTGCCGCCGTCGATCAGCGGCACCCCCCAACGCCGCTCGAAGCAGCCGAAAGTCGAGTCGGAGGTGGCGATCCGCAGGTCGCACCAGAGCGCCAGCTCAAGCCCGCCAGCGACGCACCAGCCGGCGATCGCGGCGATCGTCGGCTTCGAGGCAGCGAGGCGCGTGAACCCCATCGGCCCCGCCGGATGATCGACGTCGAGGTCGATCGCCTTCAGGTCAGCGCCGGCGCAGAACGCCTCCCCGGCGCCGGTGAGGATCAGCACCCGGGCGCCGTCGTCCTCCTCGAACCGTTGCAGACCATCGCGCAGCGCCGCGGCGGTTGCACCGTCGACCGCGTTGCGGCGCTCGGGGCGGTCGATCGTCAGCACGGAGGAAACACCGCACCGCTCGTAGCGGACTTCGTCGCTGCCCATCGGCGGATCGTCCCACAGGTCGAACGGGAGCGGGCGGGCTAGTCGCAGCGCGGATCACGGGGTTCACGGCGACGCCCGGCTCCCAGAGCGTGCGCCCCGGTCGCTGGCCTGGAAGGGCAGGTCTCCCAAGGCCGGTTGCAACGGTAGGGCCCAGGGCGGACAACGAAAAGCAACCGAGGGCGATGCTCGTGGCCTGCCTCACGCGTAGCCTTCGCGTTCAGAAGCTCGTTGCACCACCTTCGAGGTCTCGTCCCACTTGGCTTCCGCAGGGCCAGCCTCTCTCGGTCGCAGATTCAACTTAGCCCGATCCGCCACGCGGCGCTAGAGACGGCGGCGCGAGCATCCCGCAAAGAGCGATGTAAAGGACTCGGAGGGGCGGGTGACTTCTTCCTCTGATGCCGGGATCGGGGCGCCGGCGCGGCGGTCGTCCGGCCTCCTCTACCCTCCCGACATGCGGATTGACGAGATCATCGCTCAGCGGCGGCCGACCTTCTCGGTCGAGTTTTTCCCGCCGAAGACGGCCGAGGCGACCGAGCAGCTCTACGAGACGGCACGGGAGCTGCGAGCGCTGGAGCCCGACTTCGTCTCGGTGACCTACGGCGCCGGCGGCTCGACGCGGGATGGGACGGTCGAGATCACCACGGCGCTGAAGGACGAGCTCGGCTTCGAGACGATGGCGCATCTCAGCTGCGTCGGCGAGACCAGCGAGGGGCTGGGAGGGACGCTCGACCGGATCGAGGCGGCGGGGATCGAGAACGTCTTCGCCCTGCGCGGCGACCCGCCGCGGGGCCAAGACGACTTCGTCCAGCCCGAGGGCGGCCTCGGCAGCGCCGCCGAGCTGGCGGCCTTCATCGCCGCCGGCTGGGATTTCGGGATCGGCGGCGCCTGTTTCCCCGAGGTGCACCCGGAGGCACCCGACCTCGACACCGACCTTCGCTACCTGAAGACGAAGGTCGACTCCGGCGCCAGCTTCCTGATCACCCAGCTCTTCTTCGACAACCAGGTCTACTTCGATTTCGTCAGGGCGGCGCGCGAGCGGGGTATCCAGGTGCCGATCATCGCCGGGGTGATCCCGGTCGCCAGCTTCGCGCAGACGAAGCGAATCTGCGATCTCTGCGACGCGACGATCCCGGCGCCGCTGGAAGCTGCCTTCGAGGCGGCGGGAGGAGACCCCGAGCGGGAGTTCGAGCTGGGGATCGCCTTTGCCGCCCAACAGTGCGCCGAGCTGCTGATCGCGGGGGCTCCCGGCATCCATTTCTACGCCCTCAACCGGGCGCCCGCGACCCGTGCAGTCCTGGGTGCTCTGCGGGCCTCGCGGCCGTGGGAGCGGGTACGAGCCGACGCCGCCGAGATGGAGACGGCAGAATAAGCTCTGCTCATGGGTAAGGGAGAGCGCGAAAGAGAGCGGCTACGCGAAGAGCGGATCGCCGCCGAAGAAGGCGAGAAGAAGTCGGGGCGCAACCGGCTGATCGTCGGCTACGCGATCGTCTCGACGATTGTCCTGGTGGTCGCGGTGCTGGTCTTCGTGCTGGTCAGCGGCGGAGACGACAGCAGTGGCGGTGCCGGCAACGACGACGGTGGTGCCCACATCAACACCAATACGGAAGTCGGCAACTCGAACGGGGTCGATCCCGACGAGCGAGCGGGGATCATCCCGGCGGCAGCGAAGGTCACCGACCTCAAAACCGCGGCGGACAAGGCGAACTGCGAACTGCGCCTGAAACTGCCCGACGAGGGGAACACCCACCTGCCGAAGGAGTCGCCCGAACCGGACTATAAAACCAGCCCGCCGAGCTCCGGGAACCACGTCGAACCGCCCTTCCAGCAGGCCGACGGCGCCTACTCGGAGCCCCCGAAGCAGCTCGACGTCGTCCACTCACTCGAGCACGGGCGGCTGGCGATCGAGTACTCGCCGGACCTGCCCGAAAAAGCCCAGCTGGAATTGAAGGGCCTCTACGACACGATGTACGGGGCCTCGCTGTTCTTTCCGAACGACGAAATGGTCTACGACGTGGCGGCGGTCACCTGGACCAATCTGCTGACCTGCCGTAGTTACCAAGGTGCGGCCACGCTCGACGCGATTCGCGCCTTCGGCAAGGAGACCTGGGGCAAATTCGGAGGCGAGCCTGTGGAAGCGTTCGCCTTCACCGGGCCGACTCCCGCGGAACCGGAAGAACCGGGTAACTAGGCGCGGTAGGCGGGGAAGTACTCGCCGGCGTCGCGACCCCCGACGAGTTGCGCGTAGCGCTGCCGGTCGCAGATCAGCTCCGAGGTGAGCCACACCTGCTGGCGGTTGGCGAAGCCGCGCTTGAACTCCTCGAGCCGGTCGCCGGGGGAGATGCCGCCGCCGAGGTTGAGCGGCAGGCCAAGCCCCTCGGCGTGCTCGACAAGTCGGCTGACGACGTTCTTCATCGGGGCCTCGCGCAGGTGCGCGTCGGCGCTGCCGCTGAGGTAGTAGTGGAGGAAGCCGTCGCTGACGACGGCGATCGAGGCGGCGGCCACCTCCCCCTCCGGCGCGAAGGCGAGGGCGAGCCAGGTGCGGTCGGCGGCGAGCACGCGGTCGAAGTAGGCAGCACCGAAGAAGTAGCGCGAGGCGGCACCGGTACGACGCATGGTCTGCTCGTAGGCGGCGAGGAAGCCGGCGCGCTGCGCGGGCGTGGCGTCGACACCGGGCACCAGGTCGACGAGGTAGCCGGCTTCGAGGTTGCGGCGCACCTGGCGGCGGTCGCTGGGCCTGCTCTTACGCGACAGTTGCGGGTCGGCGATCTGGACGGTGTTGCGCTCGCTGGCGCCGGTGAGAGGAGAAGGTCCGAGCGCGTGGCGGATGAAGACGCTGACGAGGCCGGTGGCGCTCCAGTCGACGGATTTAGGGTCGATAGGGGGAGGGGTCGGGAGGGTGTCCTCCGGAGCAACAGCGGGGAGGCTCCGGAGGACACCCTCCCGACCCCTTTCAGCCAGCCCCGGATAGCCGTACGGTGAGGTCGCGTCGCGGAGGTCGGTGCCCCGAATCTCTCGCACGATCAGGGGTGCGACCAGGACTCGATCGTCGCTCTCGATTTGGAGGGTGTGAGTGACACCCTCGCCGGCGAGGAACGCGGGTGAGCGGAAGAACTCCTCGGCGGCCGCCGCGGCGCCGGCGTCTTCGATCAGCTCGGCCCTGGCGCGGCTCACTTCAGCAAGTCCGCGGCGGCGGCTCGAAACTCGTCCGGCAGCACGCCCCAGATCTCGCAGTCGTCCGGCGAGCCTCGCGGCGGGCGAGGTGGGAGCGCATCGTGCCCTCGTGCTTCCAGCCGAGACCGGCGACGGTCCTCTTCGCCACCTCGTTGCGGGCGGGGATGCGGCCGTAGACGCGATGGGCGCCGTACTCGTCGAAGGCCTTGGCCAGCGTCAACGCCTCGGCGCGGCGACCGACCCCTTTGCCGCGGACGTCGTCGCCGATCAGCGCGCCGAGCTCGGGCGCGGTCTGGCGGAAGAGACCGTAAAGGGCGGTGAAGCCGACCGGCTCCTCATGGCCCTCGACCACGATCGCGAACTTGCGGTCCTCGCCGGAATCGTCCATCGCCCGACGGGTCCAGGCTTCGGCCTGCTCGAGCGTGAACTCGTCGCGCTGCTCCATCAGCGACTGGATCGCCTCGGGGTTGTTGAACCAGCGGTGGACGGCGCCTGCGTCCTCGGGCTGCAACGGGCGCAGCGTCACTGCGGGGCGGTCCATCGTCACGAGCAAACCCTACTTCAGGTCGATGGGCCTAAAACCCTCGTATACGTGGGAAATCGGCCCGTCGGCGTCAGTCCGGAGCGAGGCCCTGGCCGGTGAGGACGAGCCAGGCGGTTTTCGCCAGGATGCGGGCGTCGAGGGCGAAGGTGCGATGGTCGACGTACCAGACGTCGAGCTCGATCCGCTCCTCCCAGGGGATGCCGGCCCGCCCCTGGACCTGGGCCCAGCCGGTGATCCCGGGCAGCACTTCGTGGCGGCGTTTCTGCTGCGGCGTGTAGTCGTCGACCTGAGCCTTGATCGTCGGGCGGGGGCCGACGATCGCCATCTCGCCGCGGAGGACGTTGACGAAGTTGGGGATCTCGTCCAGCGAGGTGCGGCGCAGGAGCCGGCCGGCGCGCGGTGACGCGCGGGTCGTCGCGATAGACGACCTTGCCGACGCCGACCGGGTCGGAGCCCTGGACCATCGTCCGCAGCTTCCACATCTCGAACTCGCGGCCGCCGAGGCCGACGCGGCGCTGGCGGTAGATCACCGGGCCGCGGCTGGCGAGCTTGATCGCGATTGCCGCAACAAACAAGACCGGCGAGAGGAGGGCGAGGGCGAGGGCCGCGATGAGGATGTCGAAGACTTTTGGCATGGCTACCGGCGGCGACTGTGGCCAAGCGGATCGAGGACGCAGGGGGCGTGGCGTGCTCTGTGCCCGAGCGACCGAGGACGCCGATATGCGCCGGTCACAGTCGTCACCGGGTTCCCTCGGCCTTTTCCCAACGGCCACCAGCACCGCGCCGCCAGCGATCCCAGAGGCCGGCGGCGATCGAGGCAGTAGTCGTCGCGTAGTAGCGGGCGATCCGGAACGGGGCGATCGGGAGGACGCGGCCCAGCAGGGCCGCAGCGAGGAGGGCGAGCTGCAGGGCAAAAGCGCCGTCATAGATCCAGCCGTCGCCGACGAGGAGGGCGTTGGCGGCGAAGGCGACGAGGTGCAGCAGCGGGCTCAGGTAGCGGAGCAGGCGGTGGGAGGCGATCTCGAAGGCGAAGAGCGGCGGGTAGCCGCGGGGCGAGATCATTCCTTCGCCGACGACGATGTCCCAGAGGCCGACCATCATCCGCCGTTTGCGGGCGAACTCCCCCTTCAGGGTCGGGACCATCTTCTCCTCGGCGCGGGCGGCTGGGGCGTAGAGCGAGCGGCGGCCCTGCTTGGCGAAGGCGAAGGGAAAGCTGAGGTCATGGCTGCCGGAGGGAGCCAGCGGAATGTAGGCGTCCCGGCGTACCGCGTAGATCGCGCCGTTGCCGGCGGTGACGCCGCCGAGGGCGGACTCCATCTCGCGGAGCCGCATCTCATAGCGCCAGTAGGCGCCCTCGAGGTTGTCGCCGCCCACGTCGAGGAAGCGGACCTGGCCACAGACGTAGCCGACAGCGGGATCGCCCAGGGGCGCGACGAGCTTGCGCAGGGCGTCGGGCTCCCAGCTGCTGTTGGCGTCGGAGAAAGCAAGTACCTCGCCGCTCGCCTGCGCGGCGCCGGCGTTTAGCGCGGCGACCTTGCCGCCGGGCGGCAGCTCGAGGACGAGGTCGGCGCCGGCGGCACGGGCGCGCTTGGCCGTCGCGTCGGCGGAGCCGTCGGAGGCGACGACGATCTGCAGCCGCTCACGCGGGTAGTCGAGCGCCAGCGCGTTGGCGACCTTGGCGGCGATGACCTCCTCCTCGTCGTAGGCGGGGATGATCAGTGACACGGTGGGAGCTCTGCCGGCGGGCCCTGTCTCCGATCGGGGGCTCCCCCTACCTGGGGAGTCCTCCCGATCGTCGCCACCCGCCGTGGAGGCTCGCAGATGCACCAACAGCCAAAGCACCAGCGGGTATCCGAGATGGGTGTAGAGGAGGAGGCCAGCGCTGAGCCAGAAGAGGGTTGCGGCGACGGAGTTCATGCGCGGGTCTCGATCAGCTCGCGGTAGAGGTCCGTGGTGCGGCGGGCGGCCTCGTCCCAGGAGTAGGGACCGGCGGCGGCGGCGCTTGCGGCGGCGGCAAGGTCGGCGCGGGCGACAGCGTCGCCGGCCAGCTCCTCGAGCGTCGTTGCGAGGGCCGTGGTATCCCCTGGGGGAACGAGTCGCGCTGCGCCGGTCTCGGCCACCTCGGGGAAGCCGCCGACGGCGCTCAGAACGAGCGGCTTACCGAAGGCGAGGCCGGTGTAGAGGACCCCGGAGTGCTCGGCGTCGAGATAGGGCAGGACGAGGAGGTCGGCGCGGCGGAAAATCGGGGGGATCTCGGCGTCGTCGACGAAGCGGGTGACGAAGCGAACGCGCCCGCCGGCCTCGTTCGCTTGGCGTCGCAGCGGCTCGACGTCCATCCGCGGGTTGCCGACGATCCAGAGCTCGGCATCGCGGTTGCTCGCGACGATCCGACCGAAGGCCTCGACCAGGTTCTCGATCCCCTTGTAGGGGCGGAGCAGGCCGAAGGAGAGGACCACGGGACCCTCGGCGCCCTCCAACTCCGGCGGCAGCGGCTTCTCCTCCGGCAGCCGAGTCAGGTAGTCGAAGGCGCCGTGGGGGATGACGCGGACCCTGGCCGGGTCGAGCCCGACCTCGTTCCGCAGCCGGGCGGCGCTGTGCTCGGAGTGGGCGACGACCGCGTCCATCGCGCCGAAGACGCGGTGGGCCGAGCGCAGCTGGCGACGGCTCGGTTCCGGCGGCAGGATGTAGTGGGCGGTCATCACCCGCGGCTGCCGTGCGGACAGCAGGCGGACGTCGAGGGAGGGGATCGTCAACCACTGGTAGTGGGCGACGTCGGCGTCGAGGACGCGACGCAGACGAAGCATGTCCGGCAGGTGCTCGGTCACCTTGAAGGGAAGGCGGGCCGGTGCGTCGAGGCCGCGGGCGGCGGTGCGGCGGTAGAAGAGCTCTTCGACGCGATAGCCCGCGGCGGGCGGCACCGGACCGTAGAGGAAACGCGTCGTCAGCAGCTCGACCTCGACGCCGCCGCGCGAAAGCGCCGCCGCGAGCGCGCGGTCGTAGGGCGGCGTAAAGGCCGACGGGTCAACGAGTTGATCTTATGGGACGGGTGTCTCATCGCGTGAATCAACGGGTTGCACCTTCAGGCATCGATGTTGCGCTCCTATGCAACACCGCCGAGCGGATTATCGTGAGCGTCGTGTCGCCCGCGCTCTCCTACTGCGTCGTGAACACCAACGGCCGCGAGTATTTGCTCGCCTGCCTGGCGGCGATCGAGCGCACCCACCCTGCCGGGGTCGCACGCGAGATCATCGTCCTCGACAACGCCTCCGACGACGGCTCGGCTGCTGCCGTGCGAGAGCTTGGGGGCGAGATCCGCCTGATCTCGCCGGAGCGACGAAAGGGCAAGGCGGAGAACGACTCGACCCTGATGCGCGAGGCGAAAGGCAGGTACTGCCTGCTGCTGAACGAGGACTCCGAGCTGCGCCCAGGGGCCTCGGCGGCACTCCTCGCGGCGCTTGACGCCGACCCGAAGGCCGCCGCGGCGACGCCGCGGCTGCTCGACTCCGACGGCAACCCGGTCCCCTCCGCCTGGCGCTTCCCCGGCGTCGGGACGGCGGCGATCGGCGCCCTCTTCCTCCATCGTCGGTTGACCGTCCAGAGCACGGGCGAGACGACGCGTCCGGTCGATTGGGCGCAGTCGAGCGCGCTGATGGTCCGCCGCGAGGCGGCCGCCGAGGTCGGCTACATGGACCCCGCCTTCTTCGTCTACTACGACGAGTGCGACTTCGCCAGGCGGCTCGCGGGCGGCGGCTGGCACACGCTCTTCGTCCCCGCCGCCGAGGCGGTCCATCACGACCAGCTCTCGACCGACCTCGCCAAGGGCCTGCCGCGGATCGTCGAATTCCACCGCAATCGCGACCTCTACATCCGCAAGCACCACGGGCCGGTTGCCGCGCTGGCGGTGCGCCTCCTCACCGCCTGGTCATATGCGCTGCGGGCCCTCGCCGCGACTGTCCTCCCCAACCGCCCGGCGAAGATCTTCTGGGCCCACACCCGCCAGGCGCTCTTTCCCAACCGCGGCGAATCCCTCCGCGACCGCGCTCAGCCTCGAACGTCCTCGTCGAGCCGCTCCACCTCGTAGACCTCGGGGACGTGGCCGTCGACCGCGGGCTCCGCCTGAAGCGAGGCGAGCAGCGCGCGCGGCTGGCGCAGGTACCCCAGCCAGCGGCGCTCTTCCTCGCTGAAGAAGCCGGTCGCCCAGAGCGCCAGCGGGTAAGCCGCGAGTAGCCCGGCGCGGAGCAGGAGGCCCGCGGCGCCCTCGGTCGGCACCAGGAGTTCGGCTCCGCCGACGATCGCCGCGACCGCGAGGACTACGCGCAGCAGCCGGCCCCACTCGTAGGGAACCGGGAAGAGGCGCTGGGTGAAGACGTACATCAGTCCGAGGACCACCAGGTAGGAGGCGACGAGGGCGAGGGCGGCGCCGACGATCTCCAGTTGCGGCACGAGGAGGAGGTTGAGGGCGACATTGACGACCAGGGCGCCGATCGCGGCGGGGAGGTTGAACTCGGTGCGGCCGGTGCGGCCGAGGATCACGACCAGGACCAGGTAGAGGGCGTAGAGGGTGACCGCGACGGTGATCAGGCCGATCACTTCGTAGGAGTCGAAGAACTTCGGATCGGCCAGGGCGCGGACGATCCAGCGCGAGAAGAGCCACATGCCGGTGACGACGAAGGCGCAACCGGCGACGAAGAGGGTGACGACGGTGGCGTAAGTGCGACGGGCCTCCCCGTCGTCGCGGATCGAGTAGGCGAGCGGCGGCCAGGCGAGCTGGAAGCCGCGGACGAGGACGTTGACCGCCTGCGCGAACTTCACCCCCAGCGAGTAGAGGCCGGCCTCGGCGAGGCCGAGCGAGCGGACGATGATCAGGCGGTCGACGAAGTTGAGCGCGTAGAGCGAGACCTCGGCCGGCATCGTCGGCAGGCCGAAGCGGAAGAGGCGGCGCAGCAGGGCGGGGTCGAAACGCAGCGAGAGGCGACGCCACTGCAGGGCGATCAGCCCGACGACGAAGACGGCGCCGGTCGCGTAGCTGCCGACCAGGAGCCCGCGCGCGCCCTCGTCGAGGCCGACGACGAGGATCACCGTCAGCCCGATCGCCGCGATCACGTTGAGGATCGTGGTCACGAAGAACGCCCGCGCCCGCTCCTCGAGCCGGAACAGCGTCAGCATGAACTCCCACATCGTCAGCACCCAGAGCCCGACGATCGCGATCCGCACGAGTTCCGGCGCGGATCCGCCAAGCTTCTCCGGGTTTGGGAGCAGCAGTTCGGAGAGCGGGCCTGCAAATGGCAGCGCGATAAGCGCACCGATCGTCGAGAGCCAAAAGAGTCCGGCGAACGTTCCGGAGACGACCCGCGCCGGGTCCTCGTCGTCGAGGTAATAGAAGCGCAGGATCGCCTCGATCAATCCGAGCCGGACGATGATGCTCGCAGCGACCACGGCTGCAAAGAGAATCTCGGCTGCCCCGTAATCCGCCGGCGAGAGAAACCGCGTATAGAGCGGCAACAGGGCAACAGCAATGACCTTGCTGAGGATGCTGGCCGCCGTATACGCAGCGCCGGTAGTCGCCAGGCGTCGCAGGTATCCCGACATCGGGGGAGCCTATGCAGGCTTGCGGATCACAGGGTCATCACCGGCGGCAGCATGCGCCAACGACGCTCCGACAGCCAACAGCACCCAAGTAATCGGGTCCTCGAAGAACCCCGCATACGCCAACGTGTGAACAAGTAGTGCGACGAACGCCGCGAGGACCGCGGCTCGGGCCGCTGGGCCGGCGGGTCCTGTCTCCGATCGGGGGCTCCCCCTACCGGGGGAGTCCTCCCGATCGTCGCCACCCACCGGACGAGGCGTGAAGAGTCCACGGCCCAGGGTTCCGAGGGCAACGACGATCAGAGAGAAGTAGACGACCAGTCCTAGGAAGCCTTGCTCGGCAGCAACCGTTACCGGCTCGGTGTGGCTGACGGTGACTGGGGCGTCTTTGTTGTCGCGGTGGTCTCTGTAGGCGGCCTGAAAGGAGCCTGAGCCGTATCCCTGGATGGGGCGTTCGGCAAAGAGGTCTACTCCGCCGGAGACGAGGCTGCCGCGACCGCTGAGGTCGACGTTTAGACGGTCGCTGGTGATCTTGCCGCTGCCGCCGACGAGGAGGACAACGAGGATTGCTCCGACTAGGCCGATGGCGACCGCGGCGAGGGTCCAGCGCCAGCTCCAGCGGATTGCGGCGAGGACTGCGAGGCCGGCCAGGAGGGCCAGGTAGCTCGACTGGGAGAAGGTTGGGACGAGGCCCAGCCAGAGGACGGCGATCAGGCCGGTGAGGAACCAGAAGCTGTTGCGGGTTCGGGCCCAGAGCATCGCTGCGGCGGCGATCGTCGTCACCAGCGCCAGGTAGCGGCCGTAGACGTTCGGGTCCCAGAAGACCGAGTTGACGCGGAAATAGGTGTGGAATTCGTTCGAGCGGATGATCTGGTCGTTCCAGAAAAGGCTGCGGGTCGCAAGCTCGACTCCGCCAATCAGCACGAACAAAACCGCCTCGACCCCGATCACAACCAACGCCCAGCCCAACAACCGCGCATCCCACCGCACGTCCCGAAGCAACCCAAACGCCACCGTAAAGGGAACCAAGAAGAAGCAAACGTTCTGCAGCCCCTTGGAGAAATCGTCCGAATACAGCGTCTGCAGCGCATAGAGGATCACCACCGCGGCCAGAACCCGCGGCAACCAAACTGCGGCCCCTCCGGCGGGTGGCGACGATCGGGAGGACTCCCCCGGTAGGGGGAGTCCCCGATCGGAGACAGGACCCGCCGGCCCAGCGCCCCAGTCCCTGACTGCAGCGGCGACCGCTCCCGCGGCGATCACCAGGTAAAGCGGCACCAAGAGGTTCGCCGTATCCCCCCCGGCATGCAGCGGCACCCTGAACGGCAAGGCGAAGACGATCGCCAGCGGCAGCAGGATCGGCCAGCGGCGGAAGGCGTAGGCGAGGCCGCCGACCGCGGCGGCGGCGATCGTCAGCAGGGCGAGGATCCGGCCCTCGTCGTGGCGCAGGTCGACGATCTGGGCGGTGTGCCACTGGTCGCCGGCGATCAGGACCGGGAACAGGGCCATCGCCGCGACCATCAGGACGGCGCGGAGCCGACCGGGCGGCAGCAGGATCGCCGCGCCGCTCGCCACAGCGGCGATCAGGAGGCCGCCCCGGCAAGAAGGTCGCTCATGGCCGCGACTCCGACGGCGCATCGGATTCTTGGCCCAGCGGGCTGGTGTCAAACTCCGACGCGGGGGAGGCGCAATGGGCCTTGGCCCGCTTGTGGGCCCGGTGCAGCTTGATCGCCCCCGGCGTGACCAGCGTCCGCTCCGAGCCGAGCCGCACCCGCAGCTTGTAGCGCCCGGGCGGGGCGGTGCCGCCGCCCCGCTGGCGACCATCCCAGTAGAAGGTGTGGAAGGCGTAGCGCTTGAGGAAGGTGTCGCGGGCGAGGGTGACGACGACGCGGCCGCCTGGCTTGATCACCTGCACGGTGCCGTCATCGCTGACGGTCGAGCGGAAACGGATCCGGATCTCGGTCGTAGCGGCAGTCGCCGTTGGGAGTGAAGCTGTGGACCGCCTTCGTGCCCTTCACCCGAGGTGCGCCGACGAAGGTGACCCGGTCGAGCACCAGGGGGTCCCGCTTCACCCGCTGGGCGTAGGCGAAGGCGCCTACCGTGGCGAGAACGAGGAGGGCGAAGACGACCGCCGCTGGGGAGAGGGGCCCCTGGCCGTCATTCCGCCGCTTCGGCATTGTCCTCGCCGACGATCACCGCGACGTCGGCGCCGGCCGAGACGGACTGGATTTCCGCGTTCATCGGCTGCAGCTTGGCGATGCCGAGCTGCTTCGCCACCTTGCGGGCTTCCATCTTGTGCCCCGGTTTGAACATGACGACGCTCGCTTCGAAGCTGGAGCTGCTGTTGGTGACCGCGCCGAGGTTGAACCCCTTGCCCTCCACCTCGTCGCCGAAAGTCGCGGCGAGGCCGGCGACCGAGGTGCCGTTGAGCACGGTGACGTCGATTTCGCTCGGCTTCACCTTCGCCGCGGCCTGCTTGCAGTTGCCGCCGCTTCCGCCTTCGTCGTCGCCGCTGACGAGCAGGTAGGCGACGCCTCCGGCGATCGCGATGATGACGACGAAGAGGGCGATCAGCGAGCTCGGCCGGCGAGGCGACTTCGCCGAAGCCGGAGAAGCGTTTGCGCAGCCGTTCGCCGCGGGTCCCCTCGGGCAGCCCCTCCTCGCGCCGCTGACGCCGTTCCTCGCGACTCGAGACCGCATCCTGTTCCGCCGTCCGCGCCTCCTCCAGCGCCCGCAGCTCCTCGGCCCGCTGGGCGGCGATCGTCGAGGTCTGCTCCTTGCGCTCGGCGTCGCGCTCGGGAGCCGACCCGGCCCACTCGCGCAGGCGACGGATGTCCCGTCCCTGGGTGAACGAGAGCAGGGCAAGCACGGCCAGGCCGAGGAACGCGGCCAAGCCGGCGAAGGCGCCGATTTGTTCGATCGCGTGGACCAAAGTGGCTGCGAGAGGCTATTCGTTGGCGACGACCGTCGCGGCGTCGCCACCCGGTGAGGCGATCAGCTCCACGACCCGCTCGGCCAAATTGGCCTCGTCGCCGGCCAGAACCAGGTGTTCCAGCGAGTTCAGCGTCGACTCCACCCACTCCGGGTCGATCGCGCTTCCTCCGCACCGCCCGGTTGATCCGCCGCGCCGCCGTCGGCTGCAGCTCCTCGCCCGCGGAGAAGAGCTCCTCGTGCAGCTTCTCGCCGGGCCGCGGCTGGGTGAACTCGACCGCGATGTCCGTCTCGGGCTCGTAGCCGGCGAGCCGGATCATGTTGTGGGCGAGGTCGACGATCTTCACCGGCTCGCCCATGTCGAGGACGAAGACCTCGCCCTTGCCGGCGCCGATGTCGCCGGCTCGGATCACCAGCTGCACCGCCTCGGGGATCGTCATGAAGTAGCGCGTCATCTCCGGGTGGGTGACGGTGACCGGGCCGCCGCGCTCGATCTGGCTGCGGAAGATCGGCACGACGCTGCCGGAGGAGGCGAGGACGTTGCCGAAGCGGACCGAGGCGAAGCGCGTCTCCGGGTGCTTCGTCGCCGGCGGCCTCGACGATCCACTCGGCCATCGCCTTCGAGGCGCCCATCACCGTCTGCGGGTTGACCGCCTTGTCGGTCGAGATCGAGGACGAAGCGCTCGACCTTGGAGGCGGCGGCGGTCTCGGCGGTGACCCGGGTGGCGATCGCGTTGTTGCGGACCGCCTCCAGCGGGTTGGCCTCCATCAGCGGCACGTGCTTGTAGGCGGCGGCGTGGAAGACGACGTCGGGCTTGAAGCGCTGCATCACCTCGAGCATCCGGTGCGGCTCCTTGCAGTCGGCCAGCACCGACTCGAGCTGGCGAAGTGGCGCTCCTCGACCATCTCGCGGTCGATCTGGAAGAGGTTGTCCTCGGCGTGGTCGAGCATCACCAGCAGGCGCGGTTTGACCTGGGCGATCTGGCGGCAGAGCTCGGAGCCGATCGAGCCGCCGGCGCCGGTGACGAGGACGATGCGGTCGCGCAGGTAGGCGCCGACCCGGTCGAGCTCGCGACGATCGGCTCGCGGCCGAGCACGTCCTCGACCCGCACCTCGCGCAGCTGCTTGTTGAGCTGGACGCCGCCGCGCAGCAGCTCGAAGACGGTCGGCAGGGTGCGGACGCGGATCTCGCGCTCGCGGCAGGCGGCGACGACCCTGCCGCGCAGCGTGCCGGGCGCCGAGGGGATCGCGATCACGACCTCGTCGGGCTCGGTCTCGTCGAGGATCCTCGGCGATCTCGCTTGGTCGAGCCGAGCACCTTCAGCCCCAGCATCCGCATCCCCCGCTTGCGCGGGTCGTCGTCGACGAAGCCGATCGCGGTGGCGCCGAGCTTGGGGTTGAGCTGCAGCTCGCGGACGACCATCTGGCCGCCGGAGCCGGCGCCGACGACGAGCACCTCGTGCTTGGGCACGCGGGCGCCGCGCGAGGGCGCTCGACGATCAGCCGCACGGCGAGGCGGGCGCCGGCGATCAGCATCAGGGTGAGCATGAAGTCGATCACCTCGACCGAGCGCGGCAGGGTGTGCGCGAAGGGCTTGGCGACGGCGAAGACGACGACCAGGATCGCGCTGGCGACGGCGACGGCGCGGAAGATCAGCAGGAAGTCGCGGCCGCTGACGTAGCGCCACCACTTCTGGTAGAGCCCGAAGGCGGCGAAGACGACGAGCTTGCCGACGACGACGAAGCCGACCGACTGCGCGAAGAGCACCTCGTAGCGGTGCGGCCAGCCGTGCGGCTCGTCGAGGAAGCGCAGCTGGAAGGCGAGGAAGTAGGCCAGCGCGACGAGCACCGCGTCGGCCGCGACCTGCAGAACCCGGTTGCGGTAGACGGGGTGGTTCAACCGGCGCATGAACGCGCTCAGTTTAGTGGCTGCCAGGCGCTCTCCCTACAATCCCGCGCTTCACGACATGCCGCCTCCTCCTCCTCGCCAGCGATCACCGACAAGGTCGTCGAACCGATCGTCAACGTCGCCACCGACTTCATCGGCTCCGCCGGCCTGCGCCGCCGTCTTCGTGCTGATGACGCTCGAGTCGGCCTGCATCCCGGTGCCCGAGCGAGGCGATCATGCTCTTCGCCGGCTTCAGCGTCTCCAACGGCGAACTGACCCTGTTCGGGGTCGTCGCCGCGGGCGTGCTCGGCAACCTGGTCGGCTCCTGGATCGCCTACGCGGTCGGCTACTACGGCCGCCTCGACCTGCTCGAGAAGAACAAGCTGATCCACATCAGCCCCAAGCACCTGAAATGGGCCGACGACTGGTTCGCGCGCTACGGCGCCGCGACCGTCTTCTTCTCGCGGATGCTGCCGATCGTCCGCACCTTCATCTCCCTGCCGGCCGGGGTGGCGAAGATGCCGTTCTGGCGCTTCACCGCCTACACCCTGGCCGGCTGCGTTCCCTGGGTGCTGGCGCTGGCGCTGATCGGCGAAGCGGTCGGCGACAACTGGGAGGAGTGGCGCGCACAACCTCGGCTACCTCGACTACGTGGTCGTGGCTCGCGATCGTCGTCGGGGTCGTCTACCTGATCTGATCAGGCGCCGCCGGCGTGGCGACCCGGACGCGGAGGAGCCGCACCGCCAGGTCCGAGCCGAGCCGGCGCCACCGAGAGCTCGAGCGACCATCCCGGCCGCGCGCGCGATCGCGCTCGGGATCGTCCAGGGCCCGGCCGAGCTGCTGCCGGTCTCCAGCTCGGCCCACATCGTCCTCGTCCCCTGGCTGGCCGGGTGGGACTGGGAGGAGATCGACCCCGAGCTGCGCAAGAGCTTCGAGGTCGCGCTGCACACCGGCGCCGCGGCGGCGCTGCTGATCGGCCAGCGGCGGGTGATCGCCGAGGAGCTGCGCCAGTTCGACGGCCGGCGGGCTGCTGCTCCTCGGCCTCTCCTTCCTGCCCGCGGCGATCGTCGGCTACGCGCTCGAGCGGCCGATCGAGCAGCCGCTCGGCGGGCCGCGGGCGACCGCCTACGGCCTGCTCGCCGGGGCGGCGGCGATGCTCGTCGCCGACCGCCGGCCGCAGCGGCGCGGGCGCGGCGAGGCGACCGCGGCCGGACGGCCTGGCGCTCGGCGTCGCCCAGGCGGCGGCGCTGGCGCCGGGCGTCTCCCGCAACGGCGTCACCCTCGCCGCGGCCCGCTGGCGCCGCTTCTCCCGCGACCAGGCGAACCTGCTCTCGCGCACGATCGCGCTGCCGATCATCGTCGGCGCCACGGCGCTGAAGGGCGCCCGCCTCGCCCGCCGCGGCACGACGCCCGCAGCTGCGCCGCTCGCTGGCGCATCGGCATCGCCGCCTCCTTCGCCTCCACCCTCGCCTCGCAGCGCCTGATCCGGCCTGGTCGAGCGCGACCGCGCGCTCTGGCCCTACGCCGCCTACCGGATCGGATTGGCGGCCGTCGTTCTCGCAAAGCTACGACGCCAATCTTCACCTGTTCCTTTTCGTTGCGATGGACGCATAAGGAACAGGTGAGCGGGATGAGAGAATCCGGCAATGAGCGCGAGCGACGCCTACGCGAAGGCCGGAGTCGACCAGGAGGCGGCGGATTCGGCCGTCGCCGGCCTGGTCCGGGCGCTGGGGGCGATCAAGCTCGGGCGGCCCTCGCCGCAGGTGCCGCTGCCGGGCCACTACGCGAGCGTGATCAAGCTCGACGAGCGGACCGGGATCGCGCTCTCCACCGACGGGGTCGGCACCAAGCTGGTCGTCGCCGAGCAGCTCGGCCGCTTCGACACGGTCGGGATCGACTGCGTGGCGATGAACGTCAACGACGTGATCTGCGTCGGCGCCGAGCCGCTGGCGATGCTCGACTACATCGCGATCGAGAACGCCGACCCGGCGGTCTGCGAGGAGATCGGCGTCGGCCTCGCACGCGGCGCCGAGCTGGCCGGGATCGAGATCCCCGGCGGCGAGCTGGCCCAGCTCGGGCAACTGGTCCGCGGGGTCGACGTCTCCGGCGCCTGCTTCGGCACCGTCGCCTTGGACGCGATCGTCGATGGCTCCGCGGTCGAGCCTGGCGACGTCGTCATCGGCCTCCCCTCCTCCGGCCTGCACTCCAACGGCTACACGCTGGCTCGCTCGGCGCTGGCCGAGATTCCGCTGGAGGACGACCGCCTCGGCCGCCCGCTCGGCGACGTCCTGCTCGAGCCGACCGAGATCTACGTCAAGCCGGTGCTCGAGCTGCTGCGCTCCGAGGTCGACGTCCGCGGCCTCGCCCACATCACCTCCGGCGGCATCGACAACCTGCTGCGGCTCGCCGCCGAGGTCGGCTACGAGATCGACGACCCGCTGCCCGTGCCGCCGATCTTCGAGCTGATCCAGGAGCAGGGCGGGGTCTCCGACGAGGAGATGCACGAGGTCTTCAACATGGGCTGCGGCTTCTGCGTCGTGGTCGCCGGCGACGACGAGGACGCTGCGCTCGATCCTGCTGCGCGCCACTACCCGGAGGCGAAGCGGGTCGGCCGCGCAACCGATGGACCACGCAGGATCCTCTAAGCCGCCTCCGCAGGCGAGGCGTCGTAACGTTGGCGGCGCAAGTGAGCAACCGCCCCTCCACTAGCGCCAGATGATCGGCACCGTGCTCTCCGGCCGCTACCGGCTGGAGGCGAAGCTCGGCAGCGGCGGGATGTCGACCGTCTACCTGGCCCGCGACACGACTCTCGACCGCCAGGTCGCGGTCAAGGTCATGCACCGGGAGATGTCCGAGCAGGCAGACCAGCTGAGCGCTTCCGCCAGGAGGCGCGGGCGGTGGCGAAGCTCTCCCACCCCAACGTCGTCGCGGTGATCGACGCCGGCGAGGACGGCGGCCACCCCTACATCGTCTTCGAGTACGTCGAGGGCGAGACGCTGAAGCAGCGGATCGCCCGGGTCGGCGCGCTCGACCCCCAGGAGGCGATCGCCTACGCGATCGAGATCGCCCGCGGCCTCACCGTCGCCCACGACCGCAGGATGGTCCACCGCGACATCAAGCCGCAGAACGTCCTGATCGACTACGAGGGCCGGGCGAAACTGACCGACTTCGGGATCTCGCGCCAGCTCGAACAGGACGGGATGACCGCCACCGGCCGCGTGCTCGGCACGACCGACTACGTCGCGCCCGAGCAGGCGATGGGCCACGCCGGTCGACCCGCGCTCCGATATCTACTCGCTCGGCGTCGTCCTCTACGAGATGCTCGTCGGCCAGGTCCCCTTCCACGCCGACAGCCAGGTCGGGGTGGCGATGAAACACGTCAACGAGGACCTGCCCGACGTGCAGCGGCGCCGGCCCGAGGTCTCCGCCGCCGCGGCCCTGGTGGTCGAGCGCGCGACCGCGAAGGACCCCGCCCAGCGCTACCAGCACGTCGGCGAGATGATCGACGACCTCTCCACCGCGCTCGAGGTCGAGGCGGCGCGGGCGGGCGCGCACCACCGGCGAGGCGACCAGCGTGCTCGACGCGGTGCCGCCGCCGAACGCAAGCTCTCCGGCGCGGCGGGCGCTGGTCCTGGCTGGCGATCGCGCTGCTTGTCCTGGTCGGCGGCGGCGCGTCCTGCTCGCGCTGCAGCTGATCGCCAGCGGCAGCGGCCGGGCGGCGGCGGGGCGCAGAACGGCAAGGGCTCGACGGTCGCGATCTCCGCGGCCACCGACTACGACCCGCAGGGGGACGATCGAAGAGGACCCGGAAAGCGTCGAGCTTCGCCGTCGACGGCAACCCCACCGGCACCGCCTGGGAAGCGAGCACTACGACACCGAAACCTTCGCGGGCACGAAGACCGGGCCCGACCCGGGGGTCGGCCTCTACGTCACGACGAACTCGACCGCGCACGCCGAGCGCGATGATCGTCACCTCCCCCACCCCGGCTGGGACGCGGAGATCTTCGCCTCGCCCTCGGGTCCGCCGGAAGAACGCTCCGAATGGGGCGAACCGGTCGGCGACGTCGACCGACGCGCAGACGAACGAGGAAATCGAGCTCCACCTCCGGCTCGCCGGCGAAGTACTTCCTGCTCTGGTTCAACAAGGCCGCCCAATCCTCGCGACCAGGAAGGCCGCTACCAGGTCGAGATCAGCGACGTGAAGCTGATCGACTGAAGTCTCGGCCCGGCGGGTAGCAAGTGACTGTTCTCACGGAATCGTTACATCGATCCGTGTAACATTTGACAATGGCAGAGCGAGGCGCCGTACCCAATGTTCCAAAGGCGCGCCAGCGCGCGCTCCATGCCGTCCGCTCGCTTTTCTCGCCGCTGCTCCCCGACGACTACCTGGAACTGATCAACCCGCTGTGGTCGACGCAGGAGCTGCGCGGCCGGATCGAGCGGATCGATCGGGAGACGCCCGACGCGGTCACGGTCCTGATCCGGCCCGGCTACGAGTGGGTGGGGCACCGGCCCGGCCAGTACCTGCGAATCGGGGTCATCGTCGACGGCGTCCACCACTGGCGCGCCTACTCGCTGACCACCGACCCCGGCCGTCCCGACGGGCTGATCGGGATCACGCCGAAGCTGGTCGACGCGGGCAAGGTCTCGCCCTACCTCGTGCACCGGGCCCGGCCGGGGGACATCGTCCGCCTCGGCGGGGTCGAAGGCACCTTCGTCCTGCCCGACCCGCCGCCGAGCGCGCCTGCTCTTCATCAGCGCCGGCAGCGGCATCACCCCGATCATGAGCATGCTGCGCAGCCTCGACCGCGATGGCGCCATGGAGCGACGTCGTCCACGTCCACTCCTCGCGCACGACCGAGGGACGTGATCTTCGGCGAGCAGCTGCGCGAGCTCGACTCCCGCCACCGCGGGCTACCGGCCCCACCTGCGGATCACCGGCGAGGCCGGGCGCGTCGTCCCCCGCGATCTCGACGACCTCTGCCCCGACTGGCGCGAGCGCCGACGCCTTCGTCTCCGGCCCTGGCGAGATGCTCGACGCGCTGGTCGACCACTGGCGCGAGGAGGGCGATCCCGACCTGCTCGAGATGGAGCGCTTCCAGCCGGTGATCGGCGGCGGCGACACCGTCGCCGGGGAGGGCGGGGCGATCCGCTTCACCAAGAGCGGGATCGAGACCAGCTCCGACGGCGCCACGCCGATCCTCGTCGCCGGCGAGGAAGCCGGGGCGGAGCTTCCCTTCGGCTGCCGGATGGGGATCTGCCACACCTGCATCGGCCGCCTCTGCTCCGGAGAAGTCCGGGACCTGCGGACCGGTGAGGTCTACGGTGAGGAGGACGAAATGGTTCGGACTTGCGTCAACGCCCCCGAGGGCGACGTCGAAATTGCACTTTGAAAAAGAGGAAATGAGAATCAGATGAGCGTTACCACCACCGCACCGATCGACACCCAAATCGAGAGCCCGCTCGCGCACCTCAGCGAGGAGCAGCTGGACGAGCTCGCCCGCGAGTTCGACGCGATCCGCGACCGCGTCATGAACGAGCTCGGCGACCGCGACCGGCGCTACATCGAGAGCATGATCGAGATGCAGCGGCGGCTCGCCGTCCTCGGCCGGGCGCTGCTGCTCGGCTCCCGCAACCGCGGCGCCTGGTGGGCCGGGACGGCGGCGCTCTCGGCGGCCAAGATCCTCGAGAACATGGAGATCGGCCACAACGTCATGCACGGGCAGTGGGACTGGATGAACGACCCCCGCATCCACTCCTCGACCTGGGACTGGGACACCGCCTCGACCGCCGAGGCCTGGAAGCACTCCCACAACTACGTCCACCACACCTACACCAACATCCGCGGCAAGGACAAGGACCTCGGCTACGAGATCATGCGGATCGATCCGGCGCAGAAGTGGCACCCGGTCTACCTCGCGCAGCCGATCTACAACCTGATCCTGGCGGGGCTGTTCGAGTGGGGCGTGGCGCTGCACGACCTCGACTTCGAGGCGATCCGCAAGGGCCGCAAGCCGATGCCGCAGGTGAAGCGGGAGCTGAAGGGGATCGCGGGCAAGGCGAAAAGCCAGATCGTCAAGGACTACATCGCCTGGCCGCTGGTCAGCGCCCTGGCGGCGACGGCAGTCGACGTGGTGGTCGAGACGCGGCGGCAGCGCAAGCCGCCCCGCGGGATCCTCGGTCGAGTGAAGCGCAGGCGGCAAAGCCGCTGGGCACCGGTGGTCGAGGCCACGCTGAACAGCGGCGCCAAGACCTTCCGCGCCACCGCCAAGGCCAACGCGACGGCGAACATCGCCCGCAACGTCTGGGCCTACGCGATCATCTTCTGCGGCCACTTCCCCGACCAGACCTACACCTTCTCCCAGGAGGAGGTCGAGAACGAGAGTCGCGGTGGCTGGTACATCCGCCAGCTCACCGGCTCCGCCAACATCGACGGCAGCCCGATGTTCCACGTCGCCAGCGGCAACCTCAGCTACCAGGTCGAGCACCATCTCTTCCCCGACATGCCGAGCACCCGCTACGCCGAGATCGCCCCGCAGGTGAAGGACGTCTGCGAGCGCTACGGCCTGCCCTACAACTCCGGCCCCTTCAGCCAGCAGCTGGGGATGGTGCAGCGAACGATCCTGCGGCTCGCCTTCCCGGGCGGCGGAGCCCGGCCGAAGCCGGGGCCCTACCGCGGAGAGAGCAACGGGAACGGCAACGGCGCGAGCGCCTGAGCCGCGGCATCAGCCGCGTTTCTACCCTCCCGCCGTGGGGGCGATCGGCGTGCAGAGGAACCCCCGTGGGTGCAGCGGGTCGAGCGCGGTGAGGACGTCGGCTGCGGCGATGTGGTCGTAGGGCATCGAGAGGTGGTCGCCGAGGTCGAGGATGCACTGGTTCTGGAGCAGGATGTTCTTCACGCTCGGCCCCGTGAGGAAGGCGGAGGTGTAGGGCGTGACGACCTCGTCGAAGCGGGTCTCGATCACCGTGTAGTCGACGCCGGCGACGGTCTCGCCGCCCGCGTTGAGCTCGGTGAGGAACGCCGAGCCGGCGATCTGCTGGTCGCAGGCGGGGCAGAGGGCGCCGGTGAACGGGCTGGCCCGGGGAAGAAGTCGCCGAGCGTGAAGAGCCCGTCGAGGGTGGTGCCGTGGTTGGACGGCGAGAGCCCGACCAGGGTGTGGACCTTCGGCCGCGCCGCCCAGGAACTTCAGGTAGTAGCGCGGCATCATCCCGCCCTGGGAGTGGCCGACGAGGTCCACCTTGGCGCGCGCCGGTCGCCGCGAGCACCTGGTCGACGAAGGCTCGAGTTCGCCGGCCGAGGTCGGGATGTCCCCGACGCCGTAGACGCCGATCGCGCCGCTGCCGCGTAGCCGCCGTAGTTGAGGGCGAAGACGCAGTAGCCGTTGTTCTTCAAGCAGCGGCGAGATCGCCTGCCAGCTGTCGGACATGTCGGCGAAGGTGCCGTGGACGAGGACGACGGGCCGCGGGTGGGCGGCCGTCGGTCTGCACGTCCAGTCGTTCGCGCCGGGCGGGCTCGCCGAGTGGGCTGATGTGGGCGTAGCCGTAGACGCCGTTGTAGATCACCGGCAGGTCCGCCTGGGCGCTGCCCGCTCCGATGCCGAGCATCGCCATCGCCATCGTGACCACAACCGCGATCCGCTTCATCGAACTCTTCCTCTACCCGTTGCTCTACTTAATATTTACTGTAAAGATACTTGAGCTTTCCTAAATCCGCGTTTTCGATCGGGAGGAGAAAAGATGAGAACCACGAACGTGCTCCGGCGGCTGCGACTCGGCCTGCTCGCCGTCGTCGTCGCCGTCGGCCTGCTGGCGGGATTCGCCGGCGGCGCCGCGGCGGCCAACTACACCGCGCTCGGCGATTCCTACGCCGCCGGGCCGTTGATCCCCAACCCGTTGCTGCCGCTCGGCTGCCTCAAATCGAGCAACAACTACGCCCACCTGGCGGCGCCCGGAATCGGGCTCAGCCTGCGGGACGCGAGCTGCAGCGGCGCCAAGACCAACCACATGACCGAACCGCAGAACGTCGATCCGGACGGGCCGAACCCGCCGCAGTTCGACTCGCTCGACTCGACCACCACGGTGGTCTCGCTGACGATCGGCGGCAACGACATCGGCTTCTCCGAAGTCGCCGAAAGCTGCGTCACCGTCAACCCCTTCAGCCATCCCTGCCTCGACAAATACAACGCCGGCGGGGTCGATCAGCTGAAAGCGCGGATCGAAGCGACGGCGCCTAAAGTGGCGGCGGTCCTGCAGGGGATCCACGCCCTCTCGCCCTCGGCGAAGATCTACGTCCTCAACTACCCGGCGATCTTTCCCGAGACCGGGTTCGGCTGCTGGCCGCAGATGCCGATCGGGTTCAGCGACGTTCCCTACCTGCGTGGAACTCAAAAGCGGCTGAACGACATGCTCGCGACGCAGGCGGCGGCGAACGGCGCGACGCTGGTCAACTGGTACGGAACCAGCATCGGCCACGACGCCTGCAAGGGCAGCTCGACCCGCTGGGTGGAGCCGCTCGTGCCGACCAACGCGGCCGCCCCGATCCATCCCAACAAAGCCGGGATGGTCGGCGGTGCCAACGCGCTGCTGGCGGCGGTGAAATAGTCGCCTGATGCGCATCGCCAGCCTCGTCCCCTCCGCGACCGAGATGCTCTTCGCGCTCGGTCTCGGCGGGGACGTGGTCGGCGTCACCCACGAGTGCGACTTCCCGCCGGCAGCGGCCGAGCTGCCGCACCTGACCGCGACGGTCCTTCCCGCGGATCTCGATGCCGGCGAGATCGACGCGGCGGTAAAGGAGATCGTCGGCGAAGGGCGCGCCCTCTACACGCTCAACGAGGAAAGGCTGGCCGAACTGGAGCCGGAGCTGATCGTCACCCAGGCGGTCTGCGAGGTCTGCGCCGTCTCCTACGAGGATGTGGTCGCGGTGGCGGCGCGTCTGCCGGGGAGGCCGCGGGTGCTGCAGCAGGACCCGAGCACCCTCGGCGAGGTGCTGGCGGACGTGGACCGGCTCGGCGAGGCGACCGGGATCGAGGATCGTGCCGCCCGCGTTCGGGGCGAGCTCGAGACCCGCTTGCAGGCGGTCCGCGCCGCGGTCGCCGATGCCCCGCGGCCGCGGGCCCTGGCGCTCGAGTGGCTGGACCCGCCCTTCCTCGGCGGCCACTGGGTTCCGGAGATGATCGAGCTCGCCGGCGGCGAGGACGTGGCCGGGCTGCCGGGTGCGAAGTCGCCCCAGGTCGAGTGGGATGAGCTGTCCGGCCTGGACCCAGACGTGGTTGTCGCGATGCCCTGCGGCTGGTACGCTGGGGGATTCGCGCGCGCAGGCGCTGGAGCACCGCGAGCGGCTCGCCGCGCTCGGCGCCCAGCGGATCTTTGCCGTCGACGCCGCCTCGACCTTCTCCCGACCCGGCCCGCGCCTGGTCGACGGCGTCGAGCTGCTCGCCCACCTCTTCCACCCCGAGCGGATGCAGCCGCCGGCCGGGATCGGGTTCGCCGAGCTGACGGCTCAGATCTCGCGCTCGTAGAAGAGCATCGACGGGCCGTCGGGGCTGCCTTCGCGGTTGGTGAAGCCCATGCTCTCGTAGAGCGCGCGAGCGGCGGTGTCGGTCTCGCCGGTGTTGAGGTCGATGCCAGTGGCGCCGGCCGCGCGGGCGAACTCGAGCGTTTCCTCCAGCAGCCGCCGACCGATCCCCCGCCCGCGCAGATCCGGCACCACGTAGAGCTCCTGCAGATGCGTTTCCGGCTCGCCGGTCCAGAGAGAGGGGCGGAAGCGCAATAGGGAGAGTCCGTCGGGGCCGTCGCCCGCGAGCAGCACCACGATCTCGCTCCCGTCGAGCAGGCGGCGTACGTAACCGGTCAGCGTCTCCACCTCGGGAGTCGGTTCGAGGAACTCGAGGTTGAAGTCGTGCAGCAGGCGGGCGATCTCCTCGGCGTTCTCGCTCGTCGCCTGGCGAACCTCTTTTTCTCGCTTCTCCATGTCCTCAGTCTCCGATCATCGGATGGCGGCAGAGCTTGTTCTCGTTATAGACGCAAAAACTCTGCCGCGAGGAAAGCTAGTAGGGAGCCGGCGTCCACAGGCGCCCGTGGAGGGCGGCGAGGCAATCCGCGAGCGGCTGCTCCTCGCCCTCGAACCGCACCGCGTCGCCCTCGCCGTCGAGTAGGACCGCGAGCCAGTCCTCAACCTTGCCGAGCGCGTGGGAGTCGGCGTCCGCCGGCTGGCTGGCGCAGCTGTGGACGGTCCCGTCGGCTTGGACCTCGGCCCAGACCTCCTCGCCGGCGACGGTCAGCTGCAGGCACTTCCCGCCGTGGTCCGGCAGCTCAACCAGGGGCAAGGCGGCTCGCAGGACCGTCGCCATTTCGTCTCCGGTCAGGCCCTCTTCGCCGGCGCCGCCTACGTGGCGCCCACGCCAGCGCGCGACGGCGACGATCAGACCCATCTTGCGGCGGGCTTTTTCGGTCAACTCGAAGCAGCGGCTGCGCCCCGGACCCTGTCGATCTCCCAGCAGACCGCCGACCTTGAAGAGCCCCGTGCGCCGGCTGACCTGGTGGTAGCTGAGCCCATGGTCGCCCCGCGCAAGCTCGGTCGGGGAGCGGGCGTCGCAGCTGAGTTCCTCCACCAGCCCCGCTTCCCAGAGGTCGGCCAGCAGGCCCAGCGAGGCCCAGGCGTGGGCGTCGACCCTGCCGTCGGGGAGACGCGTCAGCGTTGCGTCCGCGAAACGATTGACGAGCTCGTAGAGCTCCGTCCCGCAGGGGTCGCTCAGCCTGTGCTCGACCTTCGACGGCACGCCCGGCTCTTCCAGCCGGTCGATCACTTCGAGCTTCGCCAGCTTGCCCGCGTAGCGATAGATCGTCCGCGGCGCATAGCCGGGGACCTGTTCGGTCAAGGCCTTGGTCCGCAGCGGCGCATCGCCGAGCGCCATCAGGATCGCGCCGGTCGCCCCGGCGCCGAGCAGGCGAAGGACGTCGGCCGTGGAGGCTCCCTCGACGCAGGCGCCCTCGCGTTCGGAGTGCGAAGCCTCGATGTCCGGGAGTCCCGTGGTCATCGGGTTTCACGGGTACCCGGTGGATTTTCGGCTAATCAGAACTCGAAGGAGCGCGCCTGCCGGTGGCGCTCGACCGCCAGGCCGACCAGGCGGTCGCAGAGCTCGGGGTAGGCGACCCCGGTGGCCTCGAAGAGCTTCGCGTAGACGGAGGTGTCGGTGAAGCCCGGCATCGTGTTGATCTCGTTGACGAGCACCGAGCCGTCGGGCTCGACGAAGAAGTCGCAGCGGGCGAGGCCCGAGCAGCCGGCCAGGGTGAAGACCGAGACGGCCAGCTCGCGGACCCGCTCGACGGTCTCCTCCCCGATCGGGGCCGGGACCCGCAGCTCCATCCCGCCCTCGGTGTACTTCGCCTCGAAGTCGTACCAGGTCGCGTGGGCGACGATCTCCCCCGGCAGCGAGGCCTGCGGATCGGCGTTGCCGAGGACCGAGCACTCGACCTCGCGGCCGGCGGCCGCGCCTCGACGATCACCCGCGGGTCGTGGCGCAGCGCCAGCTCGACCGCGGCATCCAGATCGTCGAGCTCCTCGACCCGGGTGATGCCGACGCTGGAACCGAGGCGCGAGGGCTTGACCCAGAGCGGCAGCCCCATCTGCTCGCAGCGTCCCCACCACTCGCTGCCCTCGACCGCGGTGAACTCGACCTGCGGCACCCCGTGCGCCGCGAACAGCCGCTTCAGGGTCAGCTTGTCCATGCAGATCGCCGAGGCGAGGACGTCGGAGCCGACGTAGGGGACGTCGAGCCACTCGAGCAGGCCCTGGATGCTGCCGTCCTCGCCGAAGGGACCGTGGAGAGCAGGAAACACCGCGTCGGCGCCGAGCAGGCCGCCGCCCGGGACCAGCTCGACCGTGCCGCCGGCGACGCTCCAGCCGCCGTCGCGGGCGATCGTCACCTCGACCGCCTCGTGGCCGGCCTCGCGCAGACCGCGGGCGACCGCGGCGCCGGAGCGGAGCGAGACGTCGTGCTCTGAGGAGCGGCCGCCCGAGAGCACGGCCACCCTCATGGTTCTTCGCCTTCTTCTTCGGGCCCTTCGACGGCGAGCTTGCCGACCGTGATCGTCACCGTCGAACCCGGTTCCTGCTCCGATCCGGGCGGCGGAAACTGGTCGACGACCCGGCCGACCTGGCTCGGGACTTCGGTTTCTTCTTCTTCCACGCTCGGCGTCAGCCCGGCGGCGCGGATTGCTTCCACCGCTTCCCGGCGTTCCTGGCCGATCACGTTCGGGACCTTCGCCGTCTCTTCTTCTTCGCCGCTGGAGACGACGATCGCCACCGTCGAGCCCGGTTCGACCTTGTTGCCCGCGTCTGGCGATTGCCGGATGACTCTGCCCTTCGGTTCCGAGCTTTCCTCTTCGGAGACGCTCGCTTCGAGACCGCGGCTGCGGATCCGCTGCACCGCCGTTTCCCGCTGGCTGCCGACCACCACCGGCACTCCGATCAGCTTCGGGCCGCGGGAGACGAGGAGGGTCACGGCCGAGCCGTTGGTCGCCGTCTTGCCGCCGCCGGGTTCGGAGCGGATCACCGTCCCCGCCGGGACCGAGTCGGAGTTGACCCGTTCGACCGCCGCTTCGAAGCCGGCGGCTTCCAGCTTGCCGGTCGCCTCCTCCTCGCTTTCCCCCGCAACCGAGGGCACCTTGGCGCTGCCGGGACCGGAGCTGACGGTCAGGGTCACGTCCGGCTTCGAGCAGAAGAAGGTGATGAAGGCGCAGTCTTCGGAGGCCTGGTCGGCCGGCGGCGAGGCGGCCGGGTCCTGCTCGAGGACTTCGTTGGCAGGCGCGTCGCGCTCGACCCGGATCACTTCGCCGACGCTGAAGCCGTCCTGCTCGAGCAGGGTGATGGCGACGTTCAGCTGGTTGCCGGTGACGCCGGTGACCTTGGTCGTGGTGTCGCGGGTGAGGGCGAGGCCGACGAGGATTCCGATCAGGATCGCGGCGACGAGCAGCCCCCACAGCCACCAGTTGCGCCTGCGCTCGTCCTCCAGCTCCTCTGGCGCCGCGACCACCGGCGGCGCTGCGGCGAAGGCCGCGGTCTCCCGCCCCACACCGGGGTCTTTCAGCGCCGCATCGAGGGCGGCGCTGAAGGCGTCGGCGCTCTGGAAGCGCTGCCCCGGCTCCTTCTCCAACGCCCGCATCACCACCGCGTCGAGGGCCGGCGAGACCTGCGGGTTGATCGAGCTTGGCCGCTGCGGCGTCTCGGCGACCTGTTTCATCGCGATCGCGACGGCGCTTTCGCCCTCGAAGGGCACCCGTCGGGTCAGCGCCTCGTAGAGGATCACGCCGATCGAGTAGAGGTCGGAGACCGGGGTCACTTCGAAGCCCTGGGCCTGCTCGGGGGAGAGGTACTGCGGGGTCCCCATCACCGAGCCGGTCTGGGTGATCTCCGAGACCCCGGCGCGGGCGATGCCGAAATCGGTGACGACCGCCTTGCCCTCGCCGTCGACGATCACGTTCTGCGGCTTCAGGTCGCGGTGGACGATCCCGTTGCGATGGGCGAAGCGCGCGCCCTCGAGCACCTGCCGGACCAGCGCCACCGCCTGGTCGGGGCTGAGGCCGCGGTCGATCAGCTCCTTCAGCGTCGGCCCCTCGACGTAGCGCATCGCGATGTAGTTGACGTCGCCGTCGGAACCGCGGTCGTAGACGCCGACGATGTTGGGGTGCTGCAGGCCCGCGGCGTGCTCGGCCTCGCGCTGGAAGCGGGAGACGAACTCGCGGTCCTGGATGAAGCGCCGGTGCAGGACCTTTAGCGCAACCTGACGCTGCAGGTGCGTGTCCTCGGCCAGCCAGACGTCGGCCATGCCACCGCTGCCGAGCCGGCGCAGCACCCGGTAACGGTTGTCGACGACGCTTCCCTCGCTGACCTCAGCCACCCACGGCCTCCATTTTCCGGTTGACGGGCCGATTTCCCTCCATATAGGCGTATTTTCGGCCCGTCAACCTCATTCTCCGTTCAGGATCGTTTCCGCCACGTCGGCGAAGATCGGCGCCGCGACGTCGTTGCCAAACTGTTCCGTGCACTCGACCGAGGCCGCGATCGCGATCTGCGGGTCGTCCGCCGGGGCGAAGCCGATGAACCAAGCCTGGTTCTCCTCTTCGCCACCGCCGCAGGCCTTGTTGCCGGGCGTTTCCGCGGTTCCCGTCTTACCGGCGACGGGGACACCGGAGATCGCCGCGTTGGTCCCGGTCCCTTCGTTGACCACGCCTTCCATCGCGGTCGTCAGCTCTTCAGCCGTCTCTTCGCTGATCGGCTCGCTGTAGACGGAGGGGTCCATGGTGTCGGTGACGCGACCGTCGGGGTCGACCACCCGCTTCCAGATCTTCGGCTTCATCAGCCTGCCGCCATTTGCCACCGCGGCCGCCACCTGCGCCATCTGCAGCGGCGTCGCCAGCAGCCGCTCCTGGCCGATCGCGAGGCGGGCCAGATCGACAGGGTCTTGCGCGGTGAGTATTTCGTTCTGTTCGAGGTCCCAGACCCCGCTCTCTTCCACCTCGTCTTCCGGCAGGTCGATCGCCGGGGTGGCGTTGAACCCGAACCGTTCCATGTACTCGAACAGGGTGTTGTTGCCAAGCTGCTGGCCGAGCTGGCCGAACCAGGTGTTGACCGAGTTGGTCAGGGCGGTATCGAGGGTGGCGCCGAAGAAGTCCTCGCCGAAGTCGTTTTCCAGTGGGGTGCCTTCGACTTCGAGCGAACCAGGCGCGTCGATCGGCGTTTCCGGCGTGATCGCGCCGCTGTCGAGCCCCGCCGCCGCGGTCACCACCTTGAAGGTCGAGCCCGGCGGGTAGAGGCCCTGCGTCGCCCGATTCACCAAAGGCCTTTCGATTTCGTCCGAGTTCCACTTTTCGAGGTCATAGGGGACCCGGTTGGGGTCATAGGGGGCGTTGGAGGCCATCACTTTCACCGCCCCGGTGCTCGGTTCGAGCGCAACCACAGCGCCAAAGCCCTGTTCCTCCAGGTCGGCGAGCGCCACCCGCTGCGCTTCGCTGTCGATGTTGGTGACGATGTCGTTGCCTTCCTGGCGCTCGCCGAGCAGCTCGTCGACGATCGAGCTGAACTCGGAGCCTTCGCCGACCAGTTCCTCGTTGTGGAATTGCTCGAACTCGGAATCCCCGTAGCGGACGAAGCTGTAGCCGATCGGGTGCCCGTAGAGAGAGCCTTCGGGGTAGCGGCGAATGTAGCGCTTCGCCGACCCCTTGCCCTTCGGCACCGACTTCGCGATCACCGTCCCGTCGGCGGCGAGGATGCGGCCGCGCGGGATCTGCTGCTGCTCCAGCAGCGGCCGCTTGTTGGCGTCCTTTTCCTTCAGTGCCTCGGCGTCGAAGACCGACCACCACGAGGTGAATCCGATCAGGACCGCGAACAGCGCCAGGACGAAGCCGAACAGCTGGACGATCTGCCGGTTCATGCAGCCGCTCCCATCGCCGCCATCCGCCCCGATGGTTCCACCGCTTCACGCCGGGCCCGGTCGGAGATCAGCAGCAGTAGCGCCAGCAACACGAAGTTGGCGACGATCGAGCTGCCGCCGTAGCTGATGAAAGGCAGGGTGACGCCGGTCAGGGGGATCACCCGGGTGACGCCGCCGATGATCACGAAGGCCTGGATCGCGAAGACCGAGGTGAGGCCGACCGCCAACAGCTTCGAGAAGCCGTCGCCGGCGAGCAGGGCGATCTTGAACCCGCGAGCGGCGACCAGCGCGTAGACGAGGACGACGCCGACCGCGCCGAAAAGGCCGACCTCGTTGACGATCAGGGCGTAGATCGTGTCGGTCTGCGCCGCTGGCAGCAACGTGTCGTTGGTTCCCGGGACGGTGATCAGCGCCTGCCCGAAGCCTTTGCCGAAGAGGCCGCCGTCGGCCTGGGCGAAGATCGAGTTGAGGACCTGGTAGCCGGTTTCCTGCGGGTCGTCGTAGGGGTGGAGCCAGATCTCGACCCGGTCGTGGACGTGGGGCACGGTGCTGGCGAAGAACCAGGCGCCGAGAAGGAACATCGCCATCCCGATGACGACGAACGAGAAGCGGCCGGTCGCCACGTAGAGCAGGGCGAGGAAGGCGGCGAAGAACATCAGTGAGCTGCCGAGATCGCGGATGAAGACGAGCATGAACATCGAAGCGCCCCAGACGACCAGCAGCGGCCCGAAGTGCTTCAGCGGCGGCAGCGTCACCCCGAGCACCCGGCGGGCGCCGACGATCAGCACCTCGCGATGCTCGCGCAGGTAGCTGGCGAGGAAGACGATGATCGCGATCTTGGTGAACTCGGCCGGCTGGAAGGCGATCGGGCCGATCTTGACCCCGAGGTAGGCGCCGTTGACCTGCTGCCCGATCCCCGGCAGCCGCGGCGCCAGCAGCACCGCCAGGCCGGCGACCGCGATCGTGTACCGGTAGCGCTCGAGCACCTCGTAGTCGCGCAGCAACTGGATCGTCACGGCGAAGAGGATCAGCCCGAGCACGAACCAGTTGGCCTGGTCACGGGCCAGGGTCTCGTCGATCCGGTAGATCATCACCAGCCCGAAGGCGGTCAGGGTGGCGACCAGGGGGAAGAGGTAGGGATCGGCATTCGGGAGGCGGATCCGCAGGTAGACGTGGGTCGCCAGGCAGACCGCGAGGAAGTAGGCGCCGTAGATCAGGCTGAGGTTCCCGAGCTGCTCGTTCTCCTGTGAGAAGACGCCGGCGAAGCCGGCGGTGAGCAGAGCCGCGACGGGAACCAGGGCTAGCAGCTCCCGGTTCCTGGCGGACGTCAACGAAGCCCCTCGGTCTTTTCGATGTCTTCGACGAGGGAGACGGCGTCGGCGCGTGAGCGCAGCTTGTGGCCGGTGACAGCGTCCTGGCGCTTGGCCGGCAGCGCCTGGGTCTGGATCGGGCTGGCGTAGCGCTCCTCGTAGAGCGAGATCCCGAACGGCAGCTCGTACGGCGCGCCGCGGTAAAGGGCGACGCGGCCAGAGTCGTCGGTGCCGAGGAACCAGATCTGGCGGTTGCCGTACCAGGCGGCAAAGGCGACGGCGGCGATCGCGAGGACCACGGCGAGCACCTTCGCGACGGTCCGCAGGCGGCCTCCTCGCGGACGCGCAGAGACCTCCTCGCGGCGTTTGCGGGCGGCATCGGCGGCGGCGCGGCGGCGAACCTCGGTCGCGCTCAGCCCCGCCTCCTCGGCGCTCGCGCCGATCAGCGTCGCCCCCTCCTCGGGGCCGCCCCGCGGGTTGCCGGCCGCCGGCGCCGCGGTGTCCTCGAGGCGGAAGGCGACGACGGTGATGTTGTCGCGACCGCCGGCCCGGTTGGCTTCGTCGACCAGCGCCCGCGCCGCCGCGTCGAGCGAGGTGGCGCGGGCGAGGATGCGGGCGATGGCCTCGTCGCCCAGCATCGTCGTCAGCCCGTCGGAGCAGATCAGGAAGACGTCCCCGTCGAGGACCGGGACGGTCTGCACGTCGACCTGGACCTCTGGTTCGGGGCCGAGGGCGCGGGTGATGATCGAGCGTTGTGGGTGGTCCTCGGCCTGGGCGTCGGTGATCTGGCCTTTGCGCCGCATCTCCTCGACCAGAGAGTGGTCGCGGGTCAGCTGCTCGAGCGGTTGCCGCGCAGCCGGTAGGCGCGGCTGTCGCCGACGTGGCCGATCGCCACCTCTTCGCCCTCGAGGTCGACGATCGCGGCGGTCGTCGTCGTCCCCATCCCGGCCAGGCTCGGGTCCTTGCGGGCGAGCTCGTGAATCGTCCGGTTCGCCCCCTCGATCGTCTCCTCCAGGAACCGCTCGGGTGGGGTCGGGGGCAGCTCGCCGGCGAACGACTCCGCTGCTGCTTTCGAGGCGACCTCGCCGGCCTGGGCGCCCCCCATCCCGTCGGCGACGACGAACAGCGGCGCCCGCGTGAGATAGGAGTCCTCGTTGGCATTGCGCTGACGCCCGGTGTCGCTGCGAACAGCCTCTTCCGCGATCCGCAGGCTCACCGGGAACCCCTGCTGCCACGCTTGCTCCGCGGCGGAAGAATCAGATCTGCACGGCCGCTCCGCATGCGGGTCACGCCCCGACCTCGAATCGGAAAACGGTGTCGCCGATCTGAACCGTGTCGCGATCGATCAGCTCCGCCTCCCCCTGCAACGTGGCGCCGTTCAAGAGCGTGCCGTTGGTCGAGCCCATGTCCTCTGCGAAGAACCGCCCTTCGCGGGAAAAGACGCGGGCGTGGATGCTCGAGGCATAGCGATCGTCGATCCGCACGTCGGCCTCCTTCGAGCGCCCGATCGAGAGGCCGCCGATCAGGTCGAAGCGCTGCTCTCGCCCCAGCCCCCCGCCGCGCTCGGCAACCAGCCAACCGTCGGCCCCCCGGGGGGCCTCGGCGAAGGCCGGTGCGGCATGGAAGCCGGTGGCGTCGGGGGCCGGCGAGACGGTCCGTCGCAGGTCCTTGAGGGCGCTGCGCGCGATCACGAGCACGAACAGGTAGAGGACGGCGAGGAAGCCGAACTTGAGGGCCACGGATATGGGGTCGTAGTCCACGAACCCCGCACCTTAATGAGGGCGGCAGCCGCCCTATTGCTCGATGTCGAAGCTGAAGGTCGTGGTGCCGACGGTGATCTGGTCACCGGGGCTGAGCCGGGTGGAGGCGACGCGGCGGCCGTTGACCTTGATCCCGTTGGTCGAGCCAAGGTCGACGATCTGCCAGTCGCCGTTGTCGCGCGCGCCGCAGCTCGGCGTGGCGACGGGAGACGTTGGGGTCGGAGAGCACGCACTCGACCGACTTCGAGCGCCCGATCGTCGCCCGCGGGCCGTCCAATACGTAGCGGCGGTCGCCGAGCGAAATGACCGCTCGGGTGGAGACCAGCGCCCCCACCGCCTGCTCGGGCCGTTTCGGCCGGTTGCGGTCGCGCTCGCGCACCGCCGAGTAGACCATCGTGTGGCCCTCTTCGCCCTGTTCGGGCGCCTCGCCCTCGTGCGCCGGCGGCTTCACCAGCCGCGCCTGGATCCCGAACTCGCCGAGCCGCAGCCGCTCGTCGGTCTGGAACTCGACCGCGGGCCGGGTCAGCAGGTCGTAGCCGCGCCGCCGGGCGTGCTCCAGCAGGTAGCCGGAGAGCTCCTGCTCGAGCGAGCGCTCGTAGCCCTCGAGCTTGCTGCGGTCCTGACTGGAGAGGAAGACCGTGTACTCGTTGGGGACGTAGACCCGCTGGACCGAGGCGGTCTTGTGGGCGTCCATTTCCTTCGCCAGTTTGCGCGCGAGTTCGACCGGCTGCACCTCGGAGCTGAAGGCGCGGCTGAAGACCCCCTCGACGAGGCCTTCGATCGCGACTCGAGGTTGCGTAGAACGCTCATAAGAAGGATCGCGCTTTGCTGGCTGCACGACGGAATCAGAGATGGACGTCTGCTCGCTCCGCGGCTCACGCCGGAAATCAAGGCAGAGGCGCCGTGGCCAGGCGAGCAAGCCGCCCAGACCGCGGCGGCGGCGAGCGCGCCGAGCCGGGTGAGGACCCCGTGCGCTGCGGGAACCAGGAAGGTGGTCGGCTGAGATCGTCGAGGGACGTCCTCGATCGCTCCTCCCCAGCTCCTCCAGCGAGGGGCGGTGGTTGGGACGGGCCGCGAGGCAGGCGTCGATCGTCTCGGTCAGCTCGCGCGGCAGGTCGGGGCGCAGGCGCCGCAGCGGACGGGCGCGGGCGCCGATCGCCCGCGCGGTGGCGGCGGGGTTGGCGCGCCGGTGCGGGTTCTCCCCGCTCCAGCACTCATACAGCGTCAGCGCCAGCGAGTAGACGTCGGCCTCGGGCCCGGCCGGCGCGGCCCTCGGCCTGCTCGGGCGACATGTAGGCGAGGGTGCCGACGACGTCGCCGGCGGCGGTCAGGGAGGCGTCGTCGGCGAGGCGGGCGATCCCGAAGTCCATCAGCTTCGCCCGCGGCTCGCCGTCGGTGACACCTGGACGTTCTGCGGCTTGATGTCGCGGTGGACGACGCCGCGCGAGTGGGCGTGGTCGAGCGCCTCGCAGAGGTCGGCGCCGATCTCGCCGATCTCGCGGTCGGAGAGCTCGCCGGCGGCGGCGAGCCGGGCCAGCGTCGAGCCCTCGACCAGCTCGGTCACCAGCAGCGCGTTGCCGTCCTCCTCGCCGAGCTCGTAGAGGGTGACGATGCCGGGGTGGTTGAGCCGGGCCGCCGCCTGGGCCTCGCGCAGGACCCGGCGGCCGGCCTCCCCCCGCTGCTCGATCGCCTTCACCGCGACCGGCCGCTCGAGGCGGCCGTCCCAGGCCTCGTAGACGACGCCGAAGCCGCCGCTGCCGATGCGGCGCTCGATCAGGAAGCGGTTGAGCACCAGGGAGCCGACCATCGCTCTTCCCAGTTCGCCGGTAAGGGATGCCTTCCTGCCGCTTCTGCTGGGAAAAACGCGCCGTTTGCGGCGTCTCCTAGCGGTACGGCCACCGCAGCGTTCATACTCTCGCCCCCCAGCTGGAGGACTTCACCTCACGACGCTCGCCTCGGCGCGAGCGGCCCAAACGTCGGCCCGAACGTCAGCAGATCATGCTGCGGCGCGCGCTCGCCCTCGGCGGCGGCCTCGTGCTGCTGATCCTCGTCGTCCTCGGCGTCAAGGGCTGTCTCGACGCCCGCGCCAACCGCGAGCTCAGCGACTACGCCCGAAACGTGACCCAGATCGTCGAAGAGACGCAGCACACCAGCAATTCCTTCTTCGAACTGCTCGAAGAACCGGGCAGCGCTTCGGTCACCGACTTCGTCGAACAGGTCAACGCCGACCGCAGCGCGGTCGACGCCTACGCCACCCGCGTCGACGACCTCAGCGCCCCCGGCGACATGTCGAAGGCGCAGTCGAACCTGGAGCTCACCTATCAGCTGCGCGCCAACGCGATGGACGAAATCGCCGACAAGATGAGCACCGCGCTCGGCGACGCCGGAGCCGACAAAGCGATGGCCGGGATCGCCAAACAGATGCAGAAGCTGCTCGCCTCCGATGTGATCTACGAATCCGTCGTGCGGCCGGAAGTCGACGGTGTCCTCGCCGACAACGGAATCTCGGACTCCGACCTGCCGAAGAGCACCTTCCTGGCGGACGAAAAGTGGCTCGACGAAGGCACCGTCACCGATGCCCTCGCGGCGATCAGCGGCGGGACCAGCGGCGGCGACGCCTCCGGGCTCCACGGCACCGGCGTGGCCGGCGTCAGCGTCAACGGAACCGAACTGATCGAAGGCGCGCCGACCACGATCGCCGGCGAAGAAGGAGTCGAAGTGGAAGTCCAGGTGCAGAACCAGGGCGAATCGACCGAGAACGGCGTGACCGTGGCCGTGACCTTCGAAGGCAACACGATCAAGGGCGAAATCGACGAACTCCCAGCCGGCGAAATCGGCACCGCGGTGATCCCGCTGACCCCGACCCCGAGTGGTGAAGTGACGCTCGAATCGAAGTCGAAGCAGTCGACGGCGAGCAGGTCACGGAAAACAACGAAGCGGCTTATACGTTGTCGGTCGAATAGCTGATTGAGGGGGTCCTCTGCTTTGATCCTCAGATGAAGATCGCCTATTTGGGACCGGCTGGAACCTTCACGGAGGATGCGCTTGGGGAGGCGCTTGCTGAGGGGGATTACGAGCCGCTGCGGACTTCGACTATCCATGACGCGATGCTTGCCGTCGAGCGGGGCGAGGCCGGGCGGGCGCTGGTGCCGATCGAGAACTCGATCGAGGGCTCGGTCCGCGCCACCCTCGACACCCTCGCTTTCGAGGCGGGGGCGGTGACGATCGTCGGCGAGCACGACCACCGGGTGCGGGTCCACCTGATCGCCCGCGCGGGCACCCGCGTCGAGGCGGTCGAGGCGGTCCTCTCCCATCCCCAGCCCCTCGCCCAGTGCGCGCGCTTCCTGCGCGAGACCTTCCCCGCGGTCGAACTTCGCAGCGTCAGCAGCACCGCGGCGGCGGTGCGGATGGTGAGCGAGTCGGCGCGGCCGTGGGCGGCGCTGGGGGCGCGGGCGGCGGCGGAGCTCTATGGCTGCAAGGTGATGCGGGAGGGGGTCGAGGACTCAGGCGACAACGTCACCCGCTTCGTCTGGATCGCGCCGGAGGGGACGGTGCCGGAGGGCGAGGGGCCGTGGAAGACCTCGCTCGTCTTCTCCGAGGTCGGCGCCGACCATCCCGGTGCCCTGGTCGAGTGCCTGAGTGAGTTCTCCGATCGCGGGATCAACCTGACGCGGATCGAGTCGCGGCCGCTGCGCCAGGGTCTCGGCCGCTACATGTTCTTCTGCGATTTCGAGGGCAAGGAGACCGATCGGGACGCCTCGGAGGCAATCGCGGCGCTGCGAACCAAGGCCGCTTCAGTCCGGATTCTCGGCTCCTACCCCGTGGGGTGAGGCCGTATGCCTACAATTTCCGGCAGTTATGGCCAGGGTTCTGGTACTCAACGCGACGTATGAGCCGATCAACGTCTGCACGTTGAGACGGGCCGCTGTCCTTTTGCTGAAGGAAAAGGCCGAACTTCTCGAGCAGCGCAGGGGCGCCGCGCTCCATTCCGAGCGGATGACGATGGAGCGCCCCGACGTGATCCGGCTCGTCAACTACGTCCGCATCCCGCGCGAGGCGCACCGGCGCAAGATCACCCGCCGCGCGGTCCTCGCCCGCGACGCCTGGACCTGTCAGTACTGCGGCTCGACCAAATCTGGCCTCACGGTCGACCATGTGATCCCCCGCTCGCGCGGCGGCCAGTCGGTCTGGGAGAACATCGTCGCCGCCTGCGCCCCCTGCAATCGCCGCAAGGGCAACCGCTTGCCCCGCGAGATTCAGATGCACCCGGCGAAGGTGCCGAAGGCACCGCCGGCAACTGTCTTCATCCAGGTCGCCAGCCCGAAGATCCCGGCGGCCTGGGAGCAGTACCTGCCACAAGCGGCCTAGCGCCGCCCAAGGAGGCTTCTGAGTACACAGCTAGAACCTGGCTCTGATGAATGCGAGGGCTGGCGGGACTCAGCGCGTGGTCGCGGCGGCTGCGCTTGCGGTGCTGCTCATTTTCGCTGCGATTCTCGCCGACGGGGCGAGGGGCGCGCGCAATGGCACCTGGGTCGCCCCCACCTCTGCCCGCGAGGCCGGCGACTTTTGGACGGTTGCCCGGATGCGGGCGGCGAAGCCGCTCGAGGTAGCCCGCTCCGGACCACGGGTGCAGTCTGGAGACCGCCGCGGCGGTCGCGGCGAGCCGCACCGGATCAGCCCGCGAATCGACACCTTCGGCGCTGACTTCGAACAGGTTTCCGATCCGACCGCTCCCGAATTCCGCGTCCACGGTGCGATCTTCCTCTCCCTCGGGGCTTCCGGATACGGCCGCTGCTCCGGCACCGCGGTGCGCTCGCGCAACCAGAGCGTCGTGATCACCGCCGGCCATTGCCTCAACAGCGGCGGGCGCCGCGGGCGCTGGCTCGGCGGCAATAGCGTGTTCGTGCCCGCTTACCGTTACGGCCAACGGCCGTTCGGTGTCTTCCCCGCCCGCTGGATCGACACCACGAAGCAATGGCGCGCCAACGGCAGCGAGAACTTCGACGTCGGGGCGATGGTGGTGAGGCCCAACGAGGCCGGCGAAAGGCTCGTCGACGCAGTGGGTGGCGCCGGCATCGCCTGGAACCTGAAGGCGGAGCAAACCTTCGACGTCCACGGCTATCCGGCCGAAGCCCCCTTCGACGGCGAAACGCAGCGCATCTGCCGGGGGACCCGGTTCCTTGGCCACGACGCAAACTCCTTCCTCTTCGCCGGGCCACTCAACCTCGCGGTCAGTTGCGGCCTGACGGGGGGCGCTTCGGGTGGCGGCTGGACGATCGAAGGCGGCACGCTGAACGGCGTCACCGACTACGGCTACTTCGACCGAGGCTCGCCTGTCTATGGCGCCTACTTCGGAACGGAAGTCGCGCGTCTCTACGGCCGCGCGACCAAGCTGAGGGTGCGATGAAGCGGCTTGGGCTGTCCATCGTGCTGATGCTGGCGGCGGTCGCTCTGACTGCCTCTCCCGCCGCGGGCCAATCGCGGGTGCACCCCCGGGCCGAAGCGCCGCCGCTGCGGCTCCTGCCTCCGGTCCCACGCAGCCGACTCCTCACCCAGCACGGCAAGAAGGTGGCGCCGGCGCCTTTCTTCCGCTCCGGCTTCGTGCTCAAGGCCGACGGCTACCGCGTCGGCGTCAGCACCTTCGGCAACGCGGTCTTCGTCGAGGTCTGGCGCGGCAACCGCGGGCATCGGACGATGACCACCTACCTGGCCCGTGGGGTCGCCAGGCCCGAGCGACTGCAGGCGACCTTCGGTCAATTCGGCAAGGTGAAGATGCGCTTCCGTGAGTCGCGCAATCGCACCTGGGTGGGCAAGCGGCGCACCTGCCGCGGCGCCAACCGGTTCGTCAAGCGGCGCGGTGTCTTCCGCGGCAACCTCCGCTTCAAGGGGGAAGGCGGCTACGTGTCGGTCCGGATCCACCGCGCCAAGGGGGCGGTCGTGACCACGGCGCCGAAGTGCCTTGGTCGGCGGGGACCCGGACGCGCCCCTGAATTCGGTCCCTTCTTCTCCGAACCGAAGGGAGCGCTGCTGGCGATCGCCCGCGCCGGCGTCGACTCGACCGCCCTCCTTGCGGTCGAAAGCCGGCGCAGCACCCTCTTCACCGCCACCGCCGAAGAAACCCGACCGCACCTGGCGATCGTCCGCATCGCCGCGCTCCGCAAACACAGCCCGATCCGCGCCGACGAATCCCTCAGCGCCGCCAGCGTCTCGCCGTCGGCGCCGTTCCACGGGACCGGCCGCTACCGCGCCCTCCCCGACGGCTCCAACACCTGGTCGGGCGATCTCAGCGTCAACTTCCCCGGCGCCCAGCGCTTCCCGCTCACCGGGCCGGGCTTCGAAACGTTCCTCGAAATCCCGTTCTAGAGGCGACCGGGACCGCTACTCGGCGTCGGCGTCCTCGGGCGATGCGCCGTCGGGGGAGGCTTCAACCAGCTCCTCCTGTCCGTCGTTCTCGGCGGCGGGTGCGTCGGCAGCAGCGTCCTCGGACTCGACCACCAGGGCGACGGCGCTGACGCGGTCGTCGTCCTTGATGTTCATCACCTTGACGCCCTGGGTCGAGCGGCCCATCTGCGAGATGCCGCCGACGGAGGTGCGCTGGACCATCCCGTTCTGGGAGATGAAGAGCAGGTCCTGGTGCTCGCCGACGATCAGGGCGCCGGTGAGGCCGCCCTTCTTCTCGGTCATCTTCACGGTGAGGACGCCTTTGGTGCCGCGGCCCTTGACCGGGTACTCCGAGACCGGCGTGCGCTTGCCGTAGCCGTTCTCGGTGACGACGAACAGTTCGGTGTCGTTGCGGGCGACGTCCATCGCCAGCACCCGGTTGTCCTTGCCGGAGACGTTCATGCCTTTGACGCCGCTGGTGTCGCGGCCCATCGTCCGCACGTGCTTCTCGGAGAAGCGGGAGGCGTGGCCGGAGTGGGAGACCATCAGGATGTCGTCTTCGCCCGAGGTCAGCCGCACCTGGACCAGCTCGTCGCCGTCGCGGACCTTGATCGCGATGATCCCGTCGGCGCGAATCGGCGTGTTGTAGGCGAGGAACTCGGTTTTCTTCACCATGCCCTTGGCGGTGGCGAAGGCGAGGTACCTGTTCTCTTTGAAATCCCGGGTCGGGATCACCGCCATCACCCGCTCGCCTTCGCGCAGCGGCAGGAGGTTGTTGAGCGAGCTGCCTTTGGCGGTTCGCGAGCCCTCCGGCAGCTCGTAGACCTTGAGCCGGTAGACCTTGCCGCGGTTGGTGAAGAAGAGCAGGAAGTCGTGGGTCGAGCAGATGTGGAGATGGGCGATGTAGTCGTCGTCTTTGAGGTTCATCCCCATCACCCCGACTCCGCCGCGATGCTGCTGGCGGTAGGTGGCCAGCGGCAGTCGCTTGACGTAGCCTGAGGCGGTCAGCGAGATCACCATCTGCTGGTCGGCAATCATGTCCTCGATGCCGACGTCGCCCTCGAAGTGGGCGAGCTCGGTTCGGCGTTCGTCGCCGTAGGCCTCGACGATTTCGGCCAGCTCGTCCTTGACCAGGCCCATCACCCTGGCTTCGTCGCCGAGGATCGCCCGCAACTCGCCGATCCGCTCCATCAGGTCGGCGTGCTCGGCCCGCACTTTGTCGGCCTCGAGCGCGGTCAGGCGCTGCAGGCGCATGTCGAGGATCGCCTGCGCCTGCTCGCGGGAGAGCTCGAACTGCTCGATCAGCCCGTCGCGGGCGGCGTCGGGGTCACTCGAGGCGCGGATCAGTTTGATCACCGCGTCGAGGTTGTCCAGCGCGACCAGCAGCCCCTCGAGGATGTGGGCGCGCGCCTCCGCTCGGCGCAGTTCGAATTGGGTGCGGCGGGTGACCACCTCGCGCTGGTGGTCGACGTAGTGCTCGATCAGCTCCAGCAGGCTCAAGGTCCGCGGCACGCCGTCGACCAGCGCCACCATGTTGGCGCCAAAGGTCGACTGCATCGACGTTTTTTTGTAGAGGTTGTTGAGGACGACCTTGGCCGGCGGTCCGCCGCGTTTGAGCTCGATCACGAGCCGCATCCCGGAGCGTTCGTCGCTCTCGTCGCGGAGGTCGGAGATGCCCTCCAGTTTCTTGTCGCGGGCGAGGTCGGCGATCTTCGTGATCAGGCCGCCTTCGCCGCCCTTCTTGACCATGAACGGGAGCTCGGTGACGATAATCGCCTCCTTGCCCCCCTTCAGCGGCTCGACGTGGGCGCGGGCCCGCACCCTGATGCTGCCGCGGCCGGAGGCGTAGGCGTCGCGGATCCCCTCGCGGCTCATCAACCCGCCGCCGGGGAAGTCCGGTCCTTTGACGTGCTCCATCAACCCGGCGAGGTCGATCGCCGGGTTGTCGATGTAGGCGACGACGGCGGCGGCGACCTCGCGCAGGTTGTGCGGCGGGATGTTGGTCGCCATCCCCACGGCGATCCCGGAGGTGCCGTTGACCAGCAGGTTTGGGAACCGGGCCGGCAGGACCTGGGGCTCCTGGGTCGATTCGTCGTAGTTGGGGCCGAAGTCGACAGTGTCGGCGTCGATGTCACGCAGCAGCTCGGTTGCGAGCCGGCCGAGGCGGGCCTCGGTGTAGCGCATCGCGGCGGCCGGGTCGTCGTCGATCGAGCCGAAGTTGCCCTGACCGTCGACCAGCAGGTAGCGCAGCGAGAAGTCCTGCGCCATCCGCACCAGGGTGTCGTAGATCGCCGAGTCGCCGTGCGGGTGGTACTTGCCCATCACCTCGCCGACGATGAAGGCGCACTTGCGATAGGGCCGGGTCGGCTGCAGGCCGATGTCGTGCATCGCGTAGAGCACGCGCCGGTGCACCGGCTTCAGCCCGTCGCGGACGTCCGGCAGCGCCCGCCCGACGATCACGCTCATCGCGTAATCGAGGTACGACGAGCGCATCTCCTGCTCGAGCCCGCGGTCCTCGATGTTCCCGGTCAGGGCGTCAAGAGCCATTGAATACCCCTCCGGTCAGCGTCCGCGACAAAGGATTCTCAGACATCTAGGAACTTCACCTCTTTCGCGTGGGCCTCTATGAACTCCCTACGTGGGGCGACCTGGTCGCCCATCAGCATCGAGAAGATCGTGTCGGCGGCGGTCGCGTCTTCGAGCGTGACCCGGGCCAACGTTCGCGAAGCCGGGTCCATCGTCGTCTCGCGCAGCTGTTTGGCGTTCATCTCTCCCAGTCCCTTGAACCGGGTCAGTTGAACGCCCTGGCGCGCAAGCTCCAGTACCGCCCCGCGCAGGGCCTCGAACGAGAGGGCGACGCTCCTTTTCTCGCCCCGCTTGACTGCGAAGGGCGGTCGGCCGACCTGTTTCAGCAGAGCGGCGTGGACCTCGGCGAACTTGCGGTAATCGTGGTGTGCGAACAGCGTCGCCGGCAGTCGATGGGTTCTCGCCAGCCCGCTCTTGCGCTCGATCGCCTTCACCGTTACGCAGTCCTCGCTGCTGTCCAGCACCTCGGTGTCGAAAGGCTCGCTCTCACCACCGCCGCGCTGGAGCAGGTCGCGCGCGGCGGCGACGCTCGCCACCTGCTCGTCGAGCAGGCTCGACTCCTCGAGGAAGCGCACCACTTCGTGGCCGAAGTCGGCCTGGAGCGAGGAGCCCCAGCCCTCGTACTCTTTCGAGCGCCGGATGTAGGCCTGCCAGCGGCTTGGCGTCAGCTTGCGGCTCTCGCCGCTCGCGTCGGTCAGCTCGAACTGCTCGAGTTTGTCGCGCAGGAGCAGCTCTTCGAGTTCGGACTCGCGCTCCAGATAGGTCTCCTGGTTGCCCTGTTTCACGCGGTACAGAGGCGGCTTGGCAATGTAGACGTAGCCCTGGCTGATCAGCTCCGGCATCTGCCGGTAGAGGAAGGTGAGAACCAGGGTGCGGATGTGGGCGCCGTCGACGTCGGCGTCGGTTGCCATCACGATCTTGTGGTACCTGGCGTCCTCGATATCGAACTCTTCGTGGACTCCGGTGCCGATCGCGGTGATCAGCGCCTGGATCTCGTTGTTGGCCAGGACCTTGTCGATCCGGCTCTTCTCGACGTTGATGATCTTCCCGCGCAGCGGCAGCACCGCCTGGGTGTTGCGGTCGCGAGCCTGCTTGGCCGAGCCGCCGGCGGAATCGCCCTCGACGACGAAGATCTCGGCCAGGCTCGGGTCCTTGACGGAGCAGTCGGCGAGCTTGCCCGGCAGGGTCGAGTTCTCCAGCGCCGACTTGCGGGTCAGGTCGCGTGCCTTGCGGGCCGCCGAGCGGGCCCGGGCGGCGTCGATCGCCTTCATGATCACGCGTTTGGCGTCAGCCGGATTCTCCTCGAGGTACTCGCCCAGCTTGCGGTTGACGATCTCCTCGACCAGTCCGCGAATCGGCGGGTTGCCGAGTTTCGTCTTGGTCTGGCCCTCGAACTGGGGGTCGTGCAACTTGACCGAGATCACCGCGGTCAGACCCTCGCGCACGTCCTCGCCGGCGAGGTTGTCGTCTTTTTTCTCTTTCAGCAGACCTTTGTTGCGGGCGTAGGCGTTGAGGGTGCGGGTCAGCGCCGAGCGGAAGCCGGAGAGGTGCGAGCCACCCTCGTGGGTGTTGATGTTGTTGGCGAAGCTGAAGATCGACTCCTGGTAGGAGCTGTTCCACTGCATCGCGATCTCGACCTGGCCCTCCTCTTTACCGCCCTCGAAGAAGATGACCTTTTTGTGCACCTCGTCCTTGTTGCTCGTTGAGGTGGCGGACGAAATCCTCGATGCCGCCGTCGTACTTGAAGGTCGACGCTGTTGGTCTCGCCGCGCTCGTCGACCAGCTCGATCTTCAGGCCGCGGGTGAGGAACGCGGTCTCGCGCAGCCGCTCGACCAGGGTGTCGAAGTCGAACCCGATCTCTTCGAAGATCTCGAGGTCGGGCAGAAAGGTGATCTTGGTTCCGTGGGCTTCGGTCTTCTCGCCCTTTGGCAGGTCGCCCTGCGGCTTGCCGCGCTCGTAGTCCTGGGTCCAGACGTGGCCGTCGCGGCTGATCTCCAGGTGCAGGCGCTCGGACAGCGCGTTGACGACGGAGACGCCGACGCCGTGCAGACCGCCGGAGACCTTGTAGCCGCCGCCGTCCCCGAACTTGCCGCCGGCGTGGAGGACGGTCAGCACGACCTCGGCGGCCGGCCCCTCTCCTTCGCCATCGTCTCGACCGGGATGCCGCGGCCGTTGTCGTCGACCGTGCAGCCGTTGTCCGGGTGGAGGACGACGCGGACGCTGTCGCAGTGACCCGCCAGGGCCTCGTCGACCGAGTTGTCGACGACCTCGTAGACCAGGTGGTGGAGGCCGCGGGGCCGGTCGAGCCGATGTACATGCCGGGGCGCTTGCGAACCGCCTCGAGGCCCTCGAGGACGGTGATGTCCTTGGCGCCATAGCGAGTCGCGCCGCTGGCTTTTTTCTCAGGCAATGAGTCCCTTCCGGTTGACACAGAAAGCCCCGACGCCTGGAGGCTCACTCCACAGTGGTCGGGGCCGCGATGCGAGTTGCCATAAGAATACCAGTTGAAGGCCGCGGATAGGACGCCCGCTCGGACAAATTTCCCTGCAAATCGTGCAATAAACTGAGTCTCAGAAACGCTCTGATGTTGACACGGAAGCGGAGCGCTTCGGGAGCCTGGGCCCCCACTTCGCTGCGCAGCGCGCTCCAGCAGCGCGCCCTGCATCAGGTCCAGCTCCTGCGCCCAGACCGCGTCGACGCACTCGATCGTCAGCGTCCCGTCGTGTTCGGAGACCGGCACCGCGACCGCGCCAGCCGCTCGCCAACCGCCCTCTGCCAGGCCGCCTGGATCGCCGCCAGCGGCGTTTTCGGCGCGACCCGCTGCAGCGCCTGTTTGAAGGCGCGGGCGGCGGGACGGGGTGCCCGGCGGTGGCTCACGCGGCGGCACTCTCTGTCTGCGGCGGAGGCATCCGCACCACGGACGCCAACGCCGGCGGCGGGACCGACTCCTCGGCGGCGGCGGTGATCAGCACCTGGCCACCGTCCCCCAACCGGGCGACCAGCCGCTCCCGCCGACCGGGGTCGAGCTCGCTCATCACGTCGTCGAGCAGCAGCAGCGGGGTCACCCGCCGCGCCGCCAGCAGCACCTCGCGCTCGGCGAAGAGCAGGGCAAGGAGGGCGGCGCGTTGCTGTCCCTGCGAGCCGAAGCGGCGCAGCGAGCGCTCGGCGCTGGTCAGCTTCAACTCGTCGTGGTGCGGGCCCCAGGAGCTGCGGCCGAGGCGGATGTCCTGCTCGCGGCGCTCCTCGAGGCCGGCTTGGATCTCCTCCACGGTCCCCGCCGCCCGCGGCACGTACTCGAGCGCTCCCGCTTCCAGGCCAAGCTCGTTCGAGGCCTCGGCGAAGGGGTCGGCGAGCTCGGCGACCGCCTCCGCCCGAGCCTCGACCAGGGGAGCGGCGGCCTGGGCCAGCCCCGCGTCCCAGATCCGAGATCGTCGGGCGAGCCGGAGCCGGCGGCCAGCCGCGAGAGCAGCGCGTTCCGCTGCGCCACCGCCTGCCCGTAGCGCCTGCGCAGCTGCGAGCGGGCAGGCCAGCGAGCGGCGAGGAAGCCGTCGAGGTGGGCGCGGCGCTCCGCCGGCGGGCCCTTGACGAGCGTCAGACGATCCGGCGCGAAGACCGCGACCGGAGGGCGGTTGCGGGCGATCGTCGCCGGATCTGCGGGATTGCCGTCGAGCAGGTGACGACGTCCTTCGCTGCGACTGACCGAGGCGAGCAGCTTGCGCTCGAGCCCGTCGTCGTCGCGGATCGTCGCCTCAGCGCGAGCGAGGGAGCCGCCGAAGGGGATCAGGTCGCGGCGGTCGGAGGTGCGGAACGAGCGTCCGGTGAGTGCGAAGTAGAGAGCCTCGACCAGGTTGGTCTTGCCGGCGCCGTTGGGCCCGATGACACTGACGATGCCGGGGCTCAGCTCGAACCGGACGCGATCCAGGCTGCGCAGCGGCTTCGCCTCGATCGCGGTAACCAGCACGACGCGCTAACCGGAGGGCGGGACCACGATCAGACGTTGAGCCTGATCGGCATCACCAGGTAACGGAAGTCTTCTCCCTCGACCGGTTCCAGCAGTCCCGGCCGCAACGGCGAGATCAGCCGCAGGAGGATCTCGTCCCCGGCGATGCTTTCGATCCCTTCTCTGAGGAACTCGGGATTGAAGCCGATCTCCAGCAACTCGCCCTCGAAGGCCGCCGGCATCGTCTCCTGGGCGTCACCGACGTCCGGCGTCTCCGCCGCCACGGTCAGCTCACCGCTGCTGAACGAAAGACGCAGCGGAGCGTTCCGCTGGGCCAACTGACTGACCCGGCGGGTGACGTCGAGGAACTCAGAGCGCGGCAGGCGAACGTCGTGCTCGTAGGACTCCGGCAGGAGCTGTCGAAAGTTGGGGAACTGCCCATCGATCAGCCTCGTCGAGAGGAGGATCGACCCTGCCTCGAAAACGGCCTGGTTGGGGAGCAGCGAAATCGAGGCATCGCCGGCTCCCTCGGAGGCGAGGATCCTGCCGAGCTCCCGCAGGGCCCGCGCCGGGATGTTGGCCTCGAGCTCGCCGCCGAGGTCGGCCTCGAGGTCCGTCCGCTTCACGGCCAGCCGGTAGGAGTCGGTGGCGACCATCGTCATCTCCTTGCCGCTGGCGGAGACGAAGACGCCGGTCAGCACCGGGCGCATGTCGTCGCGTGAGGCGGCGCGGGCGACCAGCTCGATGCTCTCTTCGAGCGCCGCGGCTGGGATCTTCAGGCCTGGGTCCTGCTGCGGTTGCGGCAGCTTCGGGAAGTCCTCCGTCGGCAGCACCCGCAGGTGGAAGCTGGAGCCGCCGCTGCGGATCTCGACATCGCGCTCGGCCTCGCGCGACTCGATCTCGACGCTGGGGTCGGCCAACGAGCGGGCGACCTCGGCGAACAGGCGGCCGGGGAGGAGGACCGAGCCCTCGGACTCGATGTTCGCCTCCAGCGTCGTCTCCAACCCGAGGTCGAGGTCGGTGGCTGCCAGCGAGACACGATCTCCCTCGGCCGTGAGAAGGACGCCGGAGAGGGCCTGAGTCGCGGCGCGGGTCGATACGGCCCGGGAGACGATCGAGAGCTTGGAGACGAGATCTTCGCGTTTGGTCGTGAGCTTCAAAGTTCGATCAATGCCTTCTTAAGTTGAGTTAGGTCCTGTGGAAAGAAGTCTGTTCGCGGTGGATTCGGCGGTGCTGTGCGGATTGCGGAGTGTGGAAAGCGCTGTGGGAGGTTGGGGATTCTTGCAGCGCCGGCGGCGCTCAGCGCTCCTCGCCAACCGGGTTGTGGATTGCTCCGCGCAACTCCCGAACCTTCTCCGCCAACTCGGCGTCCTCGTCGAGCCTCGCTTCCACTCGCCGCAGCGAGTTGAGCACGGTGCTGTGATCGCGGCCACCGTAAAGACGGCCGATCTGGGGGAGCGAGAGGTCGGTGAGGTCGCGGGTGAGGAAGATCGCCACCTGGCGGGCTCGAAGCGGGGTAGCGGCTCGGCTGGAGCCGACGAGCTCGGCGCGGGAGATGCCGAAGCGCTCGGCGACCCGCTGTTGGATCTCCTCGACCGAAGTGGGATGCGCCGGTCGGTAGAGGGGGATCACTTCGGCGATCAGCTCGGTGCTGAGCGGCCGTGCCATCAGCGAGGCGTGGGCCAGGACCCGAGTCAGGGCGCCGTGCAGCTGACGCACGTTGGCGTCGATCCGGTTGGCCAGCTCATTCAAGGCTTCGGAGTCGGCGATCTCGACCCCGGCCTCCTCGACCAGGCGCCGCAGGACAGTCAGCCGGGTCGCCAGGTTGGGCGGCTCGACGGCGACAGTCAGGCCCCACTCGAAGCGATCCCGCAGGCGCGAGGCCAGGGTCGAGAGCTCGCTCGGGATGCGGTCAGCGGAGAGCACCAGTTGGCTGCCCGACTCATAGAGGGCGTTGAAGGTGTGGAAGAACTCCTCCTCGGTCGCCGGCTTGCCCTGGAGGAACTGGACGTCGTCGATGAGGAGGACGTCGATGTCGCGATAGCGGGCCTTGAACGCCTCGTTGCCGGAGGACCTGAGCGCGGTGACGAACTCGTTGGTAAACGACTCGGCGGTGGTGTAGCGAGCGCTCAGGCCGGGTGCGTTGTCGCGCAGGTAATTGGCGATCGCGGCGAGCAGATGGGTCTTTCCGAGACCGGGGGGGCCGTGCAGGAAGAGGGGGTTGTAGGCCTCTGACGGCGCCTCGGCGACCGCCAATGCGGCGCCGTGGGCGAGGCGGTTGCCCGGCCCGATGACGAAACGCTCGAAGGTGTAGTTCGGGTTCAGCTCGATGACGTCGGGCTGACTCGCCATCCCGCTGGGCTGGGCGAAGCTGACCTGCGAAAGCTCGGCGTCGGAGTCGCGGAGGGCTTCGGCAATGAGCCCCGAGTAGCGCCGCTCGGTCCAGGCGCGGATACCCTCCGGGCCGGTGAGGAAGAGGGTGTCACCCCCCGCCCCTGCGGCCCGCAGGGGCTCGAGCCACAGGCGATAGGTGGACTCCGGAACCGAGGCCTTCAGCCGCTCTTGGATCTCTCCCCAGAGGGCGTCGGGCTTTTCTGGTGGGGAGTCTTCGGGCACCGGCCGGCGACCATAGCGGCGGGCCTGAGCAGCCAGCCTGGGCGCCTCGCAAATGCCGCAGAAAAGATTTGCGAGCCTCTCCCTATACTTCCGCCGGCATGAAGCGGACCTATCAGCCAAAGAAGCGGAAGCGGGCGAAGACCCACGGTTTCCGTGCTCGCATGAGCACGCGCGGGGGCCGCGCCATCCTCAAGCGCCGCCGGCGCAAAGGGCGCAAGCGCCTCACCCCTTAATGCGCGGCTGCGGGGCCTCGCCCTTCTGATGGCGTCGAAGCGACGGCGCCTTTCGCGCAGCGGCGAGTTCGACCGTGTCTATCGCGACGGCTCCTCGCACGCCACCCGCTACCTCGTGCTCTACACCTTCCCGCGCAGGGACGAGGAGCGCGACGAGGTGAGGCTGGGGGTCTCGGTCAATCGCAAGGTCGGCGGCGCCGTCGAGCGCAACAGGGTCAAGCGGGTGCTGCGCGAGGCCTTCTGGGAGCTTGCCGACCGGCTGCCCCCGCGCCACGATTTCGTCATCGTCGCCCGCGCCGAGATCAAGGACCTGATCGAGCGGGACGGGATGAAGGGCGTCTCCGCCAACCTGGAAGAGGCCCTCGCCGGAGGCCGTTCCACGTGAAACGCATTTTCCTGGCCCCGGTCCGGGCCTACCAGCGCTGGATCTCCCCGGTCTTTCCGCGCCGCTGCCGCTACGAGCCGACCTGCTCCGCATACGCCGTCGAGTCGATCGAACGCTTCGGCGTGATCAGGGGATTCCTGCTTGGATCGTGGCGGATTCTGCGCTGCAACCCCTTCAGTCACGGCGGCTTCGACCCCGTCCCCGATAATTCACGCTCCGCACCGGCCCGGTCCACCCCGCCGACTGGCACAAGGCCCACCGATGACGCCCCTAACGCGCAACATCCTCCAGCCCCTGATCGACGTCGCCAACGGCGTCCTGCAGTTCTTCCACGACAGCGCCGGCCTCAGCTGGGGAATGTCGATCATCGCCCTGACGGTCGTCACCCGGGCGCTCCTGATCCCTTTGACCTACAAACAGCTGAAAGGGATGCGGGCTCTGCAGGCGCTTCAGCCTCAGATCAAGGAACTGCAGGAGAAATACAAGAACGACAAACAGCGCATGCAGCAGGAAATGATGCGCTTCTACAAAGAGAACAAAGTCAACCCGCTGGCTTCCTGCCTGCCCCTCATCGCCCAGCTGCCGGTCTTCATCACCCTCTTCTACGTCCTCAAACACGAGCTGCCGCCGGACATGGGTTGCCCGCAGGCAGGCCACTGTGCCGCCTACGGAGCCGAATTCTTCTTCATCGACGACCTCACCGGCAAGGCGACGGGCGGCGAACTGATCGCGCTGCTGATCCTCTACGTCGGCACCCAGCTGGTCTCCGGGATGGTGATGGCGGTGACGGCTGACAAAAGCCAGCGGATGATGATGTTCGCGCTGCCGCTGATCTTCGTCCCCTTCATCCTCAGCTTCCCGGCCGGGCTGATCCTCTACTGGATCACGACCAACTTCTGGACCATCGGCCAGCAGCTGGTGATCAAAAAGGTCGTGCCGCCGCCGGTGCAGGTGACGCCGGAGGGAGCGGTGGCGATCCAGGCGGCGAAAGCGCCTCCACCTCCACCGCGGAAGAAAAAGAAGCGCCGCTAGGCGCTCAGCCCTTCGGGCGCTTCTTCGCGATCCCCGGCTTGCGGGGCAGGTTCGCCGGGGTCGCCCCGACCTTCCTGATCAGATGGAGATGGCGGTGGGCGCTGCCGGCCCGCTCGCCGACGTCGAGGATTCCCTCACCCGACATCGCCAGTGCGCTCGAGGCGTTGGCGAGCTGCTGCTCCTCGTCGGAATCGCGTCTCCCCTTCCAGGCGACGAGGACGCCATTTGGCTCCAGCAGCGGGGATGCGAGCTCCGCGAGGGTCGAGAGTCGGCCCACCGCACGGGCGGTGACCGCGTCATAGGCCTCACGTCCCTCGCCGCTCCCGAGGTCCTCCGAGCGGTGGTTGAGAACGGATGCGTTGGGGATCTGCGCCGCGTCGATCGCGCGCTGCATGAATTCGCACTTGCGCCCGATCGACTCGACCAGGTGGATCTGCGCCTCGGGAAGGGCGACGGCCAGCACCAGACCGGGGAAGCCGGCACCGGCACCGACGTCGGCTATTCGGGTCGCCGAGCGCAGCTCCGCCACCTCGAGGCCGGTGAGGCTGTCGGCGACGTGCACCTGCCAGGCGCGCTCGTCGACGATCGAGCTGACCGAGGCGCGCTCTTCGGCAAGCAGCCCCAGGACCGTTTCCAGCTTCGCCCGCGCCGCGCCGCCCAGAGCCGCGGCCGGATCCCCGCTCACTCGGGCAGCAGCGGTGCGACGATCACGCAGCGGTCGGGCTCGTCGCCCTCGCTGTAGGTCTCGATCCCCGCCCGCTCCTTCAGCCGTTCGTGGACCACGCGCCTTTCCTGGGCGCTCATCGGATCCATCTCGACGACCCGGTTGTTGCCCAGGGCCTGCTCGGCGGCGCGGTCGGCACGCCCCTCGAGCGTCTCGCGGCGGCGGGCCCGGTAGCCGGCGGCGTCGACGATTACCCGCTTGCGCTCGCGCAGGCCGCGGAAAGCGGCCTGGTAGCAGAGCAGCTGCAGGGCGTCGATCGTCTGCCCCCGTTTGCCGATCAGCAGGCCGTAGTCGTCCTCGCCCTCGACGGTGAGCAGGATTCGCTCGTCGTCTTCCTCAACGGCAACGTCCCCGTCGAGGTCGAGCTCATCCAGGACTCCCTCGACGAGCTCCTGCGCCCGCTCGGCTGGGTTGTCGGGCCACTCGTAGCTCTCGGACACGGGCGAGAGGCTATCCGACCGCCCGCGACGGCGCTGGGGAATGTGCGGGCGGCGCGTTGACTCGTGGGGATGGGCTGAACCCGGCAAGCGCCTGGTGGCGGCGGACGCTGCGCGGTGCGGCGTCCTAAGTCGGCCGAATAGCGCTGCTATTCGGCCTCCCTGCCCCGCTTGGTCCGGCCCTCGTCAGCCACATTCCCGGGCTCCGCCCATCCCTACTAGGCTGAGCCCCGATGGGCAAGGTCTACGCGGTGGCGAACCAGAAGGGCGGTGTCGGCAAGACGACGACGGCGGTCAACCTCGCCTCCTGCGCCGCCGCCGACGGCAGCCAGACCCTCCTCGTCGACCTCGATCCGCAGTGCAATGCGACGGTCGCCCTCGGCGGAGACCGGGAGCTGCATCCCTCCTCATACGACTGTCTCACCAGCGACACCTCGGTTGCCGCCGCGGCCCGGCCGGCCGGGCCCGACAACCTCTGGCTGGTGCCGGCGAACAAGGACCTCGCCGGCGCCGCGGTGGAGCTGCCGCGTATCCAGGGCTCGGAGACGCGGTTGCGCGAGCGGTTGGGACCGGTGCGCGAGCGCTTCGCCGTCACCCTGCTCGACTGTCCTCCCTCCCTTGGCCCGGTCAGCGTCAACGCGCTGACGGCTGCCGACCGGGTGATCGTTCCTGTACAGGCCGAGTATCTGGCCCTCGAGGGGCTGGTCCAATTCCTCGAAACCCTGGGTCTGATCAGACGTGAGCTCAACCCTCAACTTGAGGTTTCGGGTCTGCTGATCACCATGTATGACGAGCGGACCCGGCTTGCCCGGGATGTAGAGACCGAGCTGCGTGACCATTTCGACGGAATGGTCTTCGAGACGGTGATCCCACGCAGCGTCCGAGTCGCCGAGTCGCCGAGCTATGGTCTTCCGGTGACCGAGCACGCCCCGGCTTCCCACGGCGCCGTCGCCTACCGGGCTCTGGCAAAGGAGTTGGCGACCCGTGGCTAGCGCCAAACGCGGGATCGGGCGCGGCCTGGCGGCGATCCTCCCCGAATCGGAGGTCCCGGCTGCCGGCGAGCTGCGCGAGTTGCCGGTCTCGCTGATCAAGCCGAATCCCTCGCAGCCGCGGACCAACTTCGACTCCGACGCGCTGGCGGCGCTGGCCGCCTCGATCGAGGCGAGCGGCGTGGTTCAGCCGTTGCTGGTCCGTCCGCTCCCCGACGGCAGTTATGAGTTGGTCGCCGGTGAGCGCCGTTGGCGCGCCGCCCAGCAGGCAGGCGTCGACAAGGTCCCGGCGGTGGTCCGCGATCAGGAGGAAGCGGAGCGCCTACAGGCAGCTCTGATCGAGAACATGGTGCGCGAGGATCTCAACCCCGTCGAGGAGGCACGCGCCTGCGATGCCCTGGTCCGCGACCTCGGGTTGACGAAAGAGGAGCTGGCGCGCCGAGTCGGCCGTAGCCGCCCCGCCGTCTCAAACCTGATCCGTTTGCTCGAGCTCCCCGACGAGGCCCTCGACCTGCTCGAGTCCCGTGACCTAAGCGAAGGGCATGGCAAGGCCCTGCTCGCAGCTCCCGGCAACGACGTGCGGCGCCGCCTTGCCCGCGACGCCGCCCGCGGCGGCTGGTCGGTACGCGAGACCGAGGAGAGGGTTCGGCTGGCCAGCCAGCCAAAGACCAAACCGAGACGGGCCCCCGTCGATCCCGACGCCCAGGCCGCGCTCCGCGACGCCGCCGAGGCGCTCGAGGAGGCCCTCGGCTACGAGGTCACCGCCCGCGCCAAAGGCGACGGGATCGTCGCCGAGCTGCGTTTCGACGACGTCCGCGAGGCGCACGCGCTCGCCCGTCGTCTGCGCCGCCGCGACGGGTCCTGAGCGCTCTTCGTTCCGTCGCTATCATCGCCGTCCCCGGGCGATTAGCTCAGTTGGTTAGAGCGCGTCTCTGATAAGGACGAGGTCCCTGGTTCGAATCCAGGATCGCCCATCCGGCCCGACCTATACTTCGGCTTCAACCACGGTCGGGAGCCCCTTTTGCAGCAGATGCAGATCTATGGCGTCAGCTTCGACATGGTCGGCAAGCAGCCGATCGTGTTGCTGAAGACCGTGGACGGAAACCGCTTCCTGCCGATCTGGATCGGCCACCCGGAGGCCGCCGCGATCCTGATGAAGCTGCAGGGCGCCTCGACCCCGCGGCCGATGACCCACGACCTGCTCTCCGACATGCTCGAGAATCTCGACGCCAAGTGCGAGCGGGTCTCCGTCACCGAGCTGCGCGACAACACCTTCTACGCCTCGATCACGGTCTCGGTCAACGGTTCCGAGGTCGAGATCGACTCCCGCCCCTCCGACGCGCTGGCGCTGGCGGTCCGCGTCTCGGCCCCGATCTTCGCGGCCGAGGAGGTGATCGAGGAGTCGGCGATCGAGTTCGAGCACGAGGTCGAGGACACCGAGGAGGTCGTCGACAAATTCAAAGAGTTCCTCGACGAAGTAACCCCCGAGGATTTCGCCCAGGGCGATTCCTAGGGCTGCAAAGCGGCGCATCTCGGCGTCGTCGTTCGGTCACGTGCAGAGCACGCTCCCTCGCTCCTCCTTGAGCTGCTTGCTTTTCGCTCCTAGGAAACGCCCTGGGGCGTTAATGCCAAATCGAGGATCCGCTCGACCAGCTGCTCGAAGGAAATTCCGGCCGCCTCGGCCGCCTGGGGGAGAAGGCTGGTGTCGGTGAGGCCGGGGATCGCGTTCGCCTCCAGCAGCCAGGGACCGTCCTCGCCGAGGATCAGGTCGACCCGGGCGAAGCCGGAGCAGCCGAGGGCGCGGTAGGTGCCGAGCGCCGCCTCGGTGACCGCTCGCTCCTCCTCGGCGCTCAGCTCCGCCGGGCAGACGAAGCGGGTGCGGCCGATCTCGTAGCGCGCTTCGAAGTCGTAGCGGTCGCCCTGCAGCAGGATCGCCTCGACGACCGGCAGCGGCTCGTCGCCGAGGACGCCGACCGCCAGCTCGCGGCCGTCGACGAAGCGCTCGAGCAGGACCCGGTCGTCGTAGCTGAAGGCCGAGACCAGCGCCTGCGGCACCTCGGCGGGTGAGCGCGGCGAACTTGACCCCGAGCGAGGAGCCGCCGCGGCTCGGCTTGACGACGAGCGGGAAGCCGAGGGTCTCCTCCAGCCGCCCCAGCGCGTCACCGGCGCCGAACTCGCGGAACGCGGTCTGGTTGAAGGCGAACCACTCGGGAGTCTTCAGGTCACCCGGGCCTTCCCGGCCGGCGAGCTCGATCGCGTGCTTGGCCTGGACCTTGTCCATGCAGCGCGCGCAGGCCGCCGCGCCCGGCCCGGTGAAGGGGATGCCGAGGATCTCCAGCAGCTCCTGCGCGGTGCCGTCCTCGCCGCCGACCCCGTGCATCGCGACGAAGGCGACGTCGGGGCGCTCGGCGACCAGGCGCTTGACCAGGTCGGCGCCGACGTCGATCGGCAGCACCTCGTGGCCGAGCCGCCCAAGCGCGTCCTCGACCCGCGCCGCCGGAGCGCAGCGAGACCCCACGCTCGAGCGAGCGACCGCCCTTCAGGACCGCGACCTTCATCCCGCCTCGCCCGCCTTGCGGAAGGGGACGACGTTGGGGGCCGCAGCTCCTCGCTCGGGCGTCGGGCAGCCGCTGTTCGCCGGTGAGCGCCCCGTAGAGGTCGACCTGCTCGGCGATCACCTTGCCGATCCGCCGGATCCCCTCGCGGATCTCGTCCTCGTCGACGCCGGAGAAGTTGAGCCGCATCGAGTTGGCTGCCGCGGCCGTCGACGTAGGCGGCCTGGCCGGGGACGAAGGCGACGTCGGCGCGCAGCGCCTTGGCCAGCAGGTCGCCGGTGTCGATGTAGTCGGGCAGGGTCGCCCAGATGAAGAGGCCCCCTGTCGGGCTCGGTCCAGGTCGCCTCCGCCGGGAAGTGGTCCGCAGCGCCTCGAGCATCGTGTCGCGGCGGCCGCGGTAGATCTCGACCAGGTCGTCGATGTAGTGCTGCCAGCGCCGTTCGGCGAAGTACTCGCGGACGAAGTACTGGGTCAGGGTCGAGGTGCAGAGGTCGGCCGCCTGCTTGCCGAGGACGATCTTCTCCATCACCGGCGGCGGCGCCACCGCCCAGCCGAGCCGGATCCCTGGGGAGAGGATCTTCGAGAAGGTGCCGATGTAGATGACGAAGTCGCCGCCGTCGAGCTGGTAGAGCGGCGGCAGCGGCTCGCCGCCGTAGCGCAGCAGCCCGTAGGGGTTGTCCTCGACCACCAGCAGCTCCTGGGCGCGGGCCAGCTCGACCAGGCGCCGTCGGCGCTCGCAGCGACATCGTCACCCCGGCCGGGTTCTGGAAGGTCGGCACCGAGTAGATGAACTTCGGCCGCCGGCCCTTCGCTGCGCAGCTCCGCCGAGCAATCGGCTCGAGCACGCTCGACCCGCATCCCGTCCTCGTCGCACTCGACCTGGACGACGTCGGCCTGGTAGCTGCAGAAGCACCGGCACCGCGCCGGGGTAGGTCGGCGCCTCGCAGATGACGACGTCGCCGGGGTCGAGCAGCGTCTTGCAGACGAGGTCGATCGCCTGCTGGCCGCCGGTGGTGACGATCATGTCCTCGGGGTCGGGCAGCATCCCCTCGGCGCCCATCACCTCGAGGATGCAGTCCTTGGTCTCCTCGAAGCCCTCGGTCGGCCCGTACTGCAGCGCCTCGGCGGCCGACTCCTGGGCGATCCGGGTCATCTGCGCGGCGAAGCTCTGCGGCGGGAAGGTCGAGGTGTCCGGGAGGCCGCCGGCGAGCGAGATCACTTCCGGGCGCGCGGTGATCGCCATCAGGTCGCGCATCGCCGAGGAGCGCATCACCCTGGTCCGCTCGGCGAACAGCCCGGCGTAGCGCTCGAGGTCGCGGGCGCTGGTGTGGGCGCGTCGCCTATGGGTCGGCTCGGGCACTTCCGCTCATCGGGGAAGTGTGGCGGATCGACGCGCCGCCCACCAGCGTTGGTTAGGTTTCGCACGTGGACGTTCTCGCCAACCTCGGAATCGGCATCGCGATCGGGATGCTCGCCGGCACCACCGGCACCCATGGCTCCGCCCGCGGGCGGATGACCCTGCTCGCCGCCGTGATCGGCCTCGTCGCCGGGTTCCTGCTCGACGGAGCCGCTCGGCGCGGTCCTGGCCGCGGCCGGCGCCGTGCTCGGCTGCATCGTGATCAGCGACCTCGTCCTCGGCGCGAGCCGCCGCGAGGGCAGCGGCGGCGGAGCGCTCGGCTTCATCGTCTCCCTCGCCGCCCTGGTCGTGATCGCGGTCGCGATCCTGCTGGTCGCCTGCGGTGATCGTCGTCGTCCTCGGCGTTGGTCTGGCTGGGGATCTCCCGCCACCGCCGCGCCCAGCGCAAACACGCCGGACTCCGCGTCCTGCGCTAGCTCTCGTCTGTTCCTTTTCGGGCTCTGGCCACGAAAAGGTCGGCAAGAGGGGCTCCGCGATCATTCGGCCACGATGCCGGCTCGCAAGAAGCTCGTCCTCACCTACGTCGACTCGCTGCGCACCGACATGCTGCTAGCGGGCGATCGCCGAGGGGCGTGCCCCAACCTTCGGCGCCCTGGTCGAGCGTGGGGTGCTGATCGGCGACTGCGTCTCCAGCTTCCCCTCGGTGACCCCGGTCGCCTGCCGAGATCGTCACCGGGGTCGGCGCCGACCGCCACTGGATCAGCGGCATGAACTGGTACCACCGGCTCGAGCGGCGCTACGTCGAGTACGGGTCCTCGCTGGAGGCGACCCGCGCCTTCGGTGTCTTCCGCGCCCTCTACGACCTCGTCTACAACATGAACCTCGCCCACCTCAGCCCCGAGGTGGAGACGGTCTTCGAGAGCCTCGACGATGCCGGCGAGCGCACCGCCTGCACCCCGTTCCTGATCTATCGCGGTCGCCACCGGCACGAGGTCTCGCTCGAGGGTCTGCTGCGCCGGCGGTCGACGCGACCAAACTCAAGTTCCACCACCACACCTGGGGACCCGCTGATCTCTTCTACGGCGACCTCTATGCCAGCCGCAGGGTGCCCTGCCGCTCGACCTCGATCCCCGGCAACCGCGACGGCTACGCCGCCTGTTGCGCCGCCGAGCTGATGAAGGAGGACCTCTACGACTTCCTCCTCCTCTCGCTGCCCGACAACGACCACTACTCGCACCGCTATGGCCCGGAGGCGAGCGTCGAGTCGATCGCCAAGGCCGACGCCGCCTTCGCGACCTTCGCCGAGGAAGCCGGGAGCCTGGACGAGTTCCTCGACTCCCACGCGGTGATCCTGCTCGCCGACCACGCCCAGACCGACGTCAGCCGCGGCCTGCCGCTGGCCGAGCTCCTCGCCGCGGAGTGGTCGGTGCTGCAGCCCTCCGAGGAGCGCCCGGAGCAGGCGCAGCTGGCAGTCAGCCCGACCGGCCGGGCGGCGCACGTCTACCTGCTGCCGGGCGAGGGGACGCGGGCCGTGCCGCTCGAGGTGGCAGCAAAGCTGGGGGTGATCGAGGGCGTCGATTTGGTCTGCCGGCTGGAGGGCGAGGACGGGGTGCCTCTGCGCCGCGAGGGTCCCGGCATGCCCGCCGCCGGGGGCGAGTGGGCGGTTGTCGAGCGCGGCGAGGCGGTGCTGCGCTTCCGGCCCGGGGGAGAGGTCGAGGACCTGCGCGGCGGCAGTTGGGAGGTCGAGGGGAACCTCGAGGCCCTCGCCGCCGAGGTCGAGGACGGCCGGCTGCGCAGCGAGACCTACCCCGATCCGCTGGCCCGTGTCTGGTCGGCGCTGGCCGCCCCGCACGCCGGCGACTTCGTCCTCTCTTTGGAGCCCGGGTTCGAGGCCGTCGACTGGGGCGGAGTCAGCCACGCCGGCGGCGGCAGCCACGGGGCGCTGCTCGCCGGCGACTCACTCGGGCCGTTGCTCTTTGTCGGCTGCGGTCCGGCCTCGGCGGACGAGCGCGAGCAGTGGGCGCTGCGCGACGTGGCGCCGATCATTCGCGAGCACTTCGGGGTAGCGCGGGACGAATGAGGGACGGGGGCGCTCCGGGCGGCGGGTCCTGTCGGAGCGTGCCTTCGTGCTCGCGGGGCTGTGCTCGAAGTCACGCTCCGCCACCCGCCGCAGTGGCCGTGGCGTTGCTCATCGTCACGCTCCTCGCTTCAGTTGCTTCGCCAGCCTCCGCGGCGACGAGTGGGAAGGTCACCCGCGCGGAAGCGGTTGCCGCGGCCGACGAGGACCCGAAGGTCCAAGAAGAGGAACGCGACCACGGCCAGCTCGGGCCGACCGCCTCCTTCGACGACGGTCACTGGGAGGTGGCCTACTTCTCCGGTGGCGACCAGCTCGTGCTGGTCCTTGTCGACGCCGAGAGCGGCGAGGTGACCGAGTCGTGGACCGGCTACCAGGTCGCCTGGAAGATGGCCCGCGGCTACTCCGGCGCCTTCGGCCACAAGCTCAACGCGCCCTACATTTTCCTGCCCCTCTGCTTGATCTTCCTTCTCGGCCTGGTCGACTGGCGGCGGCTCTGGCGGGTCGCCAACCTCGACCTGCTGGTTCTGCTTGGCTTCGGCGTCTCCCATTACTTCTTCAATCGGGCCAACATCGGCGTCTCGGTCCCGCTCGTCTACCCGGTCCTGCTCTACCTCCTCGGCCGTTCCCTGTGGATCGGGCTGCGCGGGGAGGGAGGGGGGCTGCGGCCGGTCTGGCCAGTTGCCTGGATGATCGTCGCCGCTCTGTTCCTGATGGGGTTCCGCGTGGGCCTCAACGTCGCCGACTCCGGCGCGGTCGACGTCGGCTACGCCGGGGTGGTCGGCGCCGACCGCATCGCCCACGGGGAACCGATCTACGACAACTTCCCCGACGACATCTCCTCCGGCGACACCTACGGCCCCGTCAACTACCTCGCCTACGTCCCCTTCGAGGCGATCTGGACCTGGACGGGCGAGTGGGACGACCTGCCGGCCGCCCACGGCGCCGCGGTCCTCTTCGACGTAGCGGCCTTCACCTTCCTGATCCTCCTAGGCATCCGCATCCGCCCCGGCCCCGAAGGCCAACGCCTCGCCGCGACCCTGGCCTTCGGCTGGGCCGCCTACCCCTACACCGCCTACGCCCTCGAGTCCAACTCCAACGACTCCCTGGTGGCAGCGCTCCTCCTGGCGACCTTCCTCCTCCTCGGACGGCCGCTGGCCCGCGGAGCCACCTTCGCCGCAGCCACCTGGACCAAGTTCGTCGCAGCCCCCCTGGGACCCATGCTCCTGACCTACCGCCCCGGCCCCGAGCCCTCGACCCAAGAGACCGGTCCGAGTTCGGCGGGGGGTGTCCGAGCACGACCCCGCGCGCAGGCCACCCCCCGCCGCCCAGCCCTTCTGTTCATCCTCGGAGCGCTCCTGGTGACGGCTGCTGTTCTCATCTGGCCAGCAATCGATCCCGGCCTGAAGACGTTCTACGACCGAACCATCGCCACCCAAGCCAGCCGCGAGTCCCCATTCAGCATCTGGGGACAGACTTCACTCGAACCCCTCCGCATCGCTCTGCTGGTAGCGACCGCAGCTCTATCTCTGCTCTTCGCTTTCGTACCGCGGCGGAAGTCCGTGGCGCAGCTGGCAGCTCTTTCAGCTGCTCTGCTCATCCTGTTACAGCTGACTCTCCATCACTGGTTCTACCTCTACATAGTGTGGTTTTACCCACTGTTCCTGATAGGGATCGCTGTAGGTACGAGCAATCAGATGCAATCCCGCAAAGTTCCGGGCTAGGATCGCGCGGCGATAAGGAGGCTTGAAGGTCTCGTCTGCTTCGATTGACCAAAGCAAGCAATGGCGCCGGATCGTTCCGGCACCTGAAGGTCGGCGAGGACGGATGTTGGCGAGCTCGGCTGCCACCGACGGTTGACAGCAGCCCCGGGCCCGGCCTTACGGTGCAACCGACATCATCACCTGCTCGAAAGAGTCAGCCAACCCCCGCTCGTTCACCGTCACGAGGGCCCCCATAACCCAGACGTCCTCCTCCGCCGTCTCGAATCTCGTCGGCATCTGCGTGATCATCGACCGCAACGCCTGCTCCGGCTTGACCCCGAGCACGCTGGTCCGAGACCCGGTCATCCCGACGTCGGAAACATGGGCGGTGCCACCGGGGAGCACGCGCCCGTCGGCCGTAGGGACATGGGTGTGGGTACCGAACACAGCTGCGACCCGACCGTCGAGGTGCCAGCCCATGGCTACCTTCTCGCTCGACACTTCAGCATGGAAGTCGACGACAACCGCGTCCTGCTCGTGGTGGCTGAGGATCGAGTCGACGGTGTCGAAGGGGGAACGGGCGACGCGCAGGCCGACGCCGCCGCTGAGGTTGATCACCCGCACCCGCATGCCGCCGGCCTCGACGACGGTGTGGCCGCGGCCGGGGTTCGCCTGCGGATAGTTGGCCGGCCGAATCACCCGGTCGTCGCTGTCGAGGAAGTCGTAGGCCTCGCGGTGGCGGTAGACGTGGTTGCCGGTGGTGATGACCCCGGCGCCGGTATCGAAGAGGTCGTTGGCGGTGCGCTGGGTGATGCCGACGCCGCCGGCGGAGTTCTCGCCGTTGACGATCACCAGGTCCGGCGCGTAGCGTTCGCGTAGTGCGGGCATCGCTTCGCGCAGACCCTTCCGCCCGGGGCCGCCGACCACGTCGCCGATGAAAAGGACCTTCATCCTGCGCGGACCCTATCTGCGAGATTGAGCGCGATGGCCGATTCGGGAGAATGGGCAGCGATCTTGAGGCGGGCGCTCGCCTACCCCTACGCGACGCCGGAGCGCTCCTACCTCTACCGCGACGGCGAGGCGCACGGGCTGCCCACCGACGGTCCCGACCTCACCGGCCGCACCCCGCTTCTCTCCTACGGCGCCAACGCCGCGCCCGAGGCCCTCGCTCGCAAGCTGGCCGCGCTGTCCGGGGTCGAGCTGCCGGTTCTACGCGCCGAGCTCGAGGACTTCGACGTCGTCTACTCCGCCCACGTCTCTCCCTACGGCGCGGTGCCGGCGACGCTAATCGAGAGTCCGGGGACGACGGCGCCCGTCTTCGTCCTCCACCCGACTCCCGAGCAGCACGCCCTCCTCACTGCGACCGAGCCCAACTACGACCTGGTCGAGTTGCCGTTATGTCTCGCTATAGGTGACAAGACGGCAACTCGGCAGGTCCAGGCGTATCGGAGCAAGCACGGGCCGCTGATGTTCGACGGCTCGCCGGTGGCGCTGGCGGCAGTGCGCTCGACGGGGCGGACCCAGCCCGAGCTCGACGAGCCCGCGATCCTCGAGCGCATCCGCGCCCACCTCGCCCCGCGGCTCAGCCTCGAAGAGTTCGTCCTCGACTGCGTCGAGCGCGGCGGGATCAGACCGCTGCGAATCGACGCAGCGCCAGGCGGGCGATAGCGGCGTAGGCGACGGCGAGGACCGTCAGGTGCACCAGTGGACCGCCCATCCCCGGGCCCGCCTCGTCGAGTGCGGCGGTTATCGCTTCCAGCGCCGGCTTGAAGGGGAAGAGCGCGGTGAAGATTCGGATCGCGTCGAAGACCCCGGCCCCGACCGCACCGGAGGGTACGAGCGAGAGGAAGGCGATTGGCAGGGTGACCATGAAGGCGAGCAGCGAGACCGCGCGCACCTCGCGCGCCGCTGCTCCGAGGGCGGCACCGGCCGCTCCCAGCGCCCCGGCCGAGAACAGGATCGCCACCAGCCAGAGCCAGACTCGCCCCAGTTCAAGCGGTAGGAAGAACTGCATCCCGACCAGCATCAGCAACGTCACCACCAGCCCGACGAGGACGCCGAGCAGGATCTTCTCGCCGAGCAGCCCGGTGCTGGAGACGAGCCCGCGGGTCAGGCGGGGGAAGGCGTTCTCCTCCCGCTCAAGCGCCAGCGAGCCCGCCACCAGGAGGACGACGACAAAGGCGAGGGTCAGGGTCGCCGCGACGGCGATCGCGAAGATTTCCAGCGGCGGGCTCTCGCCGCCGACCACCACCTTGTCGACCGCGATCGGCTGGGCCAGGCGGTCGATCAGCGGTTTCGCGACGTCCAGGTTGTCGCGTGCCTGCGAGGCGAACTCGGTCACTTCTTTGAGGGCTGGCCGGAGCGCGGGGGGGAGGGCCGGGGCCACCTGTTCGAGGATCCGCGCGCTGGTCCGCAGGCCGAGGATCGGAATCGTTTCCCCCAGCACCTCGAACTGGCCGCCATTGACGATCAGGCCCAGGTAGCGGCCCCCTTCGTTCCCTATCCGCCGCGCGATCCTCAGGTTCGCTTCGGCCAGCAGCGTCGTGATCCGGTCGTCGACCAGTTCGGCCTTGAGAGCGTTTTCCTCGTTGACCAGCACCTCGACTTTCGGCACGCCGGGGGTCAGCGTCGAGAGCGAGTTGATCTTGTCGACCAGGTTGTAAGGCAATACGAGCGCCGCCAGCACGTCCCCCGATTCGACCTTCGCGACCGCTTCGGCGCGGTCGTCGACGAAGACGCACTCCACCCGCTCGCAGACCTGCTCTTTGACGTTCGCCTTCGGCAGCTGTTGGCCGCCGACGTTGATCCGCGTGTCGGGGGGCACTTCGTTGAGGAAGGCGACCCGCGGATCCTCCGGGCCGCGCGAGATCGCGAACCCGATCAGCACCGCGATCAGGATCGGGTAGGCGACGAGCAGGACCGCCTGCAGAGGCGAGCGCCGCAGGATCTGCAGGTCCTTCAGCAGCAGCCAGCGCACGCCGCCCATCAGTGCCCCCGATGGTGGAGGTAGGCGACGAAGGCGGTCTCGAAGTCGCGGTCTGCGAACTCAGGCGCCTCGCTGCGCACCGCCTCCCGCAGCTCCTCGGCCGACCCGTCGAAGAGCGACTCGCCGTCGGCGAGGACCAGCACCCGGCCGCCGTAGCGCTCGGCCTCCTGGATGTCGTGGGTGGAGAAGATCACCGTCGTCCCACCGCCCGCGAGGGCGGAGACGAACTCCCAAAGCCGCGCCCGCTGGCGCGGGTCGAGCCCCACGCTCGGCTCGTCGAGCAGGAGCACCGCCGGCCGCGAGAGCAGCCCGATCGCGATGTTGATCCGCTGCTGGTTGCCGCCCGAGAGCCGCGCGACGATCTCCCCCCGCCGCCCGTCCAGCCCGGTCAGCTCCAGCATCTCCTCGGTCGTGGCGCGGGGGTCCTCGTGCCCCTCCAGCCGCGCGAAGAGAAGCAGATTCTCCTCGACGGTCAGCCGCCGGTAGAGCGCCGCCTGCTGTGGAACCCAGCCAACCGTGCCATCGGCAGAGGCCACCTCACCCTCATCCGGCTTCGCAATCCCCGCCAGGATCGAAAGCAGCGTCGTCTTCCCCGCCCCGTTAGGCCCGATGATCGCCACCAGTTCCCCAGGACCTGCCGCAAAAGACACCCCACGCAGCGCCTCCCGATCGCCGAATCTCTTGACCAGCACCTGTGCCCGCACGGTCGAACAAGCTACTGCGGTTGGTGGGGGAGGGGTGGGGGTGCCCTCGTACGGACACTCCCAAAAGCGAGCGAAGCGAGCGCGTCCGGTAGAGGGCACCCCCACCCCTCCCTCGGAGGGCAAGACTCCTCCCCTAAACTCGCCCCGATGCCTTTCCCAAGTACGCGTCTGCGCCGCATGAGGCGCACCGACACCCTGCGCGGCCTCGTCCGCGAGACCGAGCTCTCCCCGGCCCACCTGATCCAGCCGGCCTTCGTCGTCGCGGGGGAGGGGGTGCGCGAGGAGGTCGCATCGATGCCGGGGATCGAGCGCTTCTCGATCAACAACCTGGTCGAGGAGGCCGGTGAGATCGCCGCCGCGGGCATCGGCGCGCTGATCCTCTTCGGCGTCCCCGGGGCAAAGGACGAGTTCGGGACCGGCGCCTATGACGACGAGGGGATCGTGCAGATGGCGGTGCGGGCGCTGAAGGAGGCGCACCCCGACCTGGTCGTGATGACCGACGTCTGTCTCTGCGAGTACACGTCCCACGGCCACTGCGGCGTGATCCGCGAGGGGACCACCGAGGTCGACAACGACGTCACCGTCGAGCTGCTGGCGAAAACCGCGATCTCCCACGCCGAGGCCGGCGCCGACGCGGTCGCGCCGAGCGACATGATGGATGGCCGGATCGCCTCGATCCGCTTCCAGATGGACGAGGAGGGACACCCGGGCGTCCCGATCGTCGCCTACTCCGCCAAGTACGCCTCCGCCTTCTACGGCCCCTTCCGCGACGCCGCCGGGTCGACGCCGGAGTTCGGCGACCGCCGCGGCTACCAGATGGATCCGGCCAACGCCGCCGAAGCGGTCCGCGAGGCCGAGCTGGATCTCGAGGAGGGCGCCGACATGCTGATGGTGAAGCCGGCGCTCCCATATCTGGACGTCGTGCGCCGGGTCAAGGACGCGACCGGTGCCCCGGTTGCCGCCTACCACGTCTCCGGCGAGTACTCGATGCTGAAGGCCGCCGCCGCCAACGGCTGGATCGACGAGCGCGCCGCGGTGGTCGAGGCGCTGACCTCGATCCGTCGCGCCGGCGCCGACGCGATCGTCACCTACTACGCGAAGGAGGCCGCGGCGTGGCTTCGGTGAAAGTGCCCCAGTCGAAGGCCCGCAGCCGCAAGGACGGCTCCGCGATCCCGCTCGACGAGACCGACAAGCGGCTGATGAACCTCCTGCAGTCGAGTTTCCCGCTCGACCCCGAGCCGTTCGCGCTCGTCGCCGGCGAGGCGGACCTGGAGCTGGACGACGTCCTCGCCCGCACCCAGCGACTGCTCGACGGACGCATCATCCGCGAGATCACGCCGATCTTCGACACCCGCGCCCTCGGCTACGAGTCGATGCTGGTCGCGGCCAAAGTCGACTCCGAGCATCCGCAGCGGGCGGCGCAGGTCGTCAACGCCCACCCCGGCGTCTCCCACAACTACCTGCGCACCCACGACTTCAACATGTGGTTCACGATCGCCACCCCGCCGGACTCCGAGCTCGGCCTGAAGGGGACGCTGGAAGCGCTGATGGAGGAGACCGGGGCGGAGTCGATGCGGGAACTGCCGACGATCACCCTCTTCAAGATCAACATGAACCTGGAGATGGAGAAGGGAACCGAGGCGCTCGCCGCCGCGGTCGAGGCGGCGCCGCCGCGCGAGCTGGAACCACAACCCTACGACGCCGACGACATCGCCCTGATCAGGGCCCTGCAGGGGCCGATGGAAGCGGTGGCCCGTCCCTACGACGCCGCCGCGTCGGAGCTGGGGATCTCGACCGAGGAGCTGCTCGACCGCCTGCGGGCGATGGTCGACCGCAAGATCCTCCGCCGCGTCGCCGCGATCCTCTACCACCGCCGCGCCGGTTTCTCGGCCAACGGGATGGGTGTCTGGAAGGTTCCCGAGGACCAGATCATGCAGGTCGGCGGTCGCATGGCCTCCTTCCGCGGCGTCTCCCACTGCTACCAGCGCCCGACCTACGAGGACTGGCCCTACAGCGTCTTCACCATGGCCCACGGCCGCTCGAAGGAGGAGTGCGATGCGGTCCTCGACTCGATCGCCGCGGACTGCGGGATGGGGCCGGACGACCGCGCCACCCTCTACTCCTCGACTGAGTACAAGAAGATCCGCCTCCACTACTTCACCGAGGACTACGCCGCCTGGGAAGCCGCCCACTCTTGATTCGCCTGTTCCTTCTTGGTCCGCAGCAACAAAAAGGAACAGATGAGCGAGAGGGAGGACCGTGAGCGACCTGTTTGAGCGGGCGCAGCAGGTCCTTCCCGGCGGGGTGAACTCGCCGGTGCGGGCGATGCGGCAGCTCGACCGCGACCCGATCTTCGTGGAACGGGCCGAAGGCTGTTGGCTCTTCGACGTCGAAGGCAACCGCTACCTCGACTGGGTCGGGTCGTGGGGGCCGATGATCCTCGGCCACGCCGAGCCCGCCGTGGTCGCCGCGGTGATCGAAGCGGCGAAGCGGGGGACGAGCTTCGGCGCCGCGACTCTGGCGGAGGTCCAGCTCGCCGAGGAGGTGGCGGCGCGGATGCCCTCGGTGGAGATGCTGCGGATGACCAGCTCCGGGACCGAGGCGGCGATGAGCGCCGTTCGCCTGGCGCGGGCCGTCACCGGCCGCGAGGTGGTGATCAAGTTCGCCGGTGCCTACCACGGGCATTCCGATGGCCTGCTCGCCGACGCCGGCTCGGGGCTGGCGACGCTCGGCGTTCCCGGCAGCCCCGGCGTGCTTCCCGCGCAGGCGGCGGCGACCGTCGTCGTCCCCTGGAACGACCGCGACGCGGTTTCCCGTGCGCTCGAGGAGCACGATGTCGCGGCGCTCCTCGCCGAGCCGATCGCGGCGAACATGGGCGTCGTCCCGCCGGCCGAGGGCTTCCTCGAGTTCCTCCGCGAGGCGACCCGCGCCGCCGGCGCGCTGCTCGTCTTCGACGAGGTGATCACCGGCTTCCGCGTCGCCCGCGGCGGCGCCCAGGAGCTCTACGGGGTCGAACCCGACCTGACGGTGATGGGCAAGGTGCTGGGCGCCGGCCTGCCGGCCGCGGCCTACGGCGGCCCGCGCCAGCACATGGAACGAATCGCCCCCGCCGGCGACGTCTACCAAGCGGGGACGCTCTCCGGAAACCCACTGGCGGTCGCCGCCGGGCTGGCGACGCTGGAGCAGCTCGACGCCGCCGCCTACGAGCGCCTGGGGCAGCTGACCGACCGCCTCGCATCGGGCTTCCGCGAGCTGGCCGCCGACCGACCTCTTCAGGTCGCCGCGGCGCCCGGCCTCGTCACCCTCTTCTTCAGCGAGGTCCCGGTCACCGACTTCGCCACCGCGAACGCATGCGACTCCGGGGCCCACGCCGCCTTCTGCCGAGCATTGCTCGAGCGCGGCGTCTACCCACCTCCGGCCCAATACGAGGCCTGGTTCGTCTCCCTCGCCCACGACGAGACGACGATCGACCAGACGCTGGAGGCCACCGCGGAGTCCCTCGATGAGGCGTTGAGATGACAAGTGGTCGGTTGAGCACCGTTTGGGTGTCGAAATGACCACTCGCGCAGATGACGCCCTCCGGACCCTCGCCGAGCAGTTGCGCACCGAGGACACGCCGATCTCGTCGCACGTCGTCGACCCGGCCGAGCCGCCGACGCTTGGCGAGCTCGCCGCAGCCGGCCCCGCCTCCGCCGCCGCGCCGGCCGAGTACGCCCTCCTCGTCGAGGCGGTCCGCGAGGGCTACCTCCTCCACTACGGGGAGCCGCGCCTCCTCGCCGGCCACGACGCCGACCTCGCCCTCCTCGCCGGCGACTACCTCTACGCCCTCGGCCTCGACCGCCTCGCCGCTCTCGGCGATACTCGCGCCGTCGCCATCCTCGCCGACCTGATCAGCACCTGCGCCCGCCTCCAGGCCGAAGCCAAGACGGAGGGCATCCCGGATCTGTGGCGAAAAGCTGCTGAGGCGATCGCGGCGGGTACGCGTTAGCGACGACGAACGGATTCGCGCAGTTCTCGAAAAACCCGCTCGGTCCTGGCTTCGTGGATGGGAACTTCGCGATCGAGCCACCGCCTAAAGGCGTCAGCCTTCGCGAGCGCCGCCCGGTTCTCGGCCAGGGTCAGGTCGATTTTCCTGTCGAACTCCTCTTGGGTCATGGGTTCCTTCTCGCCTCCTTCACAGACAAAAGCATACTTTCAACCTCTCCGAAGTTCTTCGGATGATTTCTTCGGACTGTCGGAGGCGGTCCTGCAAGTTGGCGGCTTCCTCATCGCTGGCCAAGGCAATTCGCCGCCAGAAGTCGACCTCACCCTCGGCTCTACCGATCGGTTCCTCGGAGATCTCGAATGGCCCCGCCCGGCGCAGCCATTCGCCATTCCTCATCCGATTCCCGATCGAGACGACGATGAAAATCCCGCCGAAAGCCAGCACGCCCGCCGCCGACACCAGCAGCAACCGCGCCGCCAAAAGGACCGATCCCGATGGTCGCGACCACAAGCAGCCCGACCGCGGCCCAAGCGCTTCTCCCACCGGCATTCCTGGCCATGGGAGGTCCAAGGCGCGAGCGCGGCGAACTCTCCCCCGGACCGGCTTATACAGAGAAGGGATATGTGTGACGCAGGTCACACCGCCTAAGCAATAAACTGCGAAGCCCGACGCGAACCGACCTGTGGCAGACGACGCGAACAAAGTAAATGGGGCCGAGGAGGCTCCTGTGAAGGAGCGGGTGAAGCCCGACCCTCCCGGCTATTTCGAGGGGGAGTCGATGACGCGCCGCCATGTCTTCACGGTCGCGTCCCAGGCGCTTGGCGGCCTCGCCGCCGCCGGGATCGTGCTGCCCGCCGTCGGCTTCGCCGTCGCCCCGATCTTCCATCGCGGCAAGGAGCGCTGGGAGTCGGTCGGCCCGGTTTCCGACTTCGTCGAGGACACCTACCGCCAGGTCGTCTTCACCGAGACCGAGGGCATCGGCGACGCCGGCAAGACCACCGCCTACGTGCGCAGAAGCTCCGCCGACCTCGATGAAGAGCCCGGCAAGTTCGTCGCCGTCTCCAACCGCTGCGCCCACCTCGGCTGCCCGGTCCGCTTCGTCGAGGCCGCCGGCAACTTCATCTGCCCCTGTCACGGCGGCGTCTACGACTTCCAGGGCAAGCGGATCGGCGGCCCGCCGGTGCGCCCGCTCGACCAGTTCCAGACCCGCGTCCGCGAGGGCCAGGTCGAGCTCGGACCGCGCTACAGCGTCACCTCGCAGATGGAGCCGGTCCGCGCTCGCGATCCCGGCGAGTTCACCGGTGGGATCTGGGAATACCTCTACCCGCCGCGTCCGTCTACCTTCCCACCGCCCTGATGCCGAAACTTCGCAAGCCCAATATTCCGGACGCCATCGTCCCGCCGCCCCTGCGCAAACCGGCCAAGCCCGGCATCGGCGGCACGCCCAAGGGCCAGGCGCCGTCCGACCTGAAGACCACGCCAGAGCGCAAGAGCGCCGGCGACAAGCTGCTCGACGTCGGCAAGGAAGCGCCGATCGACGCTCTCGGCTGGGTCGACCAGCGGCTCGCCGCCAGCGGCTTCCTCACCGGCATGCTCTTCCGCAAGGTGCCGAAGGGAACCAACTGGTTCTACACGCTCGGCTCGGCGACGCTCTTCGCCTTCATCGTCCAGGCCGTCACCGGCGTCTTCCTGGCGATGTTCTACACGCCCTCCGCCACCCAGGCCTACGCCTCGATCTCCCACATCAACAACGAGGTCCCGCTCGGCCAGCTCGTGCACGGGATGCACAAGTGGGGATCGAGCGTGATGGTGATCCTGATCTTCCTCCACATGGGGAGGACCTTCTTCTTCGGCGCCTACAAGTACCCGCGCGAGCTCAACTGGGTGATCGGCGTGGTGCTGCTGATCCTGACGATGACGATGGCCTTCACCGGCTACCTGCTGCCCTTCGACCAGCGCTCCTTCTGGGCCTCTATCGTCGGCATCAACATCAACGGCACCGGCCCCGTCGTCGGCCCCTATCTGAGCGACTTCCTCCGCGCCGGTCCCGAGCTCGGGGCGACGACCCTCTCCCGCTTCTACGCGATCCACATGCTGCTGGTGCCCGGGGCGATCATCGCTCTGATCGGCGCCCACATGTACCTGGTCGTCAAGCTCGGCACCACGGCGCCGCCGTGGGTCAAAGCCGAGCGGCCGAAGGTCGCCGCGCCGGTCGCCCAGCTCGACGCCGGGGCCAGCGGCAACGGCCGCGTCAACGGCCACCGCGCCGACGGCGCCCCGGTCGACGGCGAGGGGAACGGAGCCCTGTGAAGCCTCAGGACAAGCAGGCCTACCTCGAGGAGTACGAGCTTCTGAAGAAGAAGGGGAAGCCGTTCTTCCCCTACGCGGTGATGAAGGACTCGGTGATGGCGCTGATCGTCGTCGCCGTGATCATCGCGATGTCGATCATCCTCGGCGCCGAGCAGGGCCCAAAGGCCGACCCGACCTCGACCACCTACGTGCCCCGCCCCGAGTGGTACTTCTTCTTCCTCTTCGAGCTCCTGCGCGTAATCAAGCCGCCGGAGCTGGTCCCGATCGCGACGATCGGTATCCCGACCATCTGCATGGTCCTCCTCCTCCTCCTGCCGTTCTACGACCGTGGCCCGGAGCGCCGCCCGGAGCGCCGCCCGATCGCGACCACCGCCGGAATCATCACGATCATCGCGATGGGATATCTCACCTACCTCGGCGCCACCGGCGGCTCGCCGACCGAGGTTGATATGGAGGTCTCGGCCAAATACGAGCCGGGCAAGGAGGTCGTCGCCGGAGCTGGCTGCCTCGCCTGCCACAAGCTGGGCGAGAACGGCAACAACGGGCCTGGCCCGGAACTGACCCACATCGCCTCCCGAATACCGCGGGCCGCGATCCTCCGCTCGGTCGAAATCGGCCCGGGCATCATGCCTTCCTTCCGTGACCTGCCGCCGCAGAAGATCGAACAGCTGGCCGATTTTCTCTCCTCGCTCGACTGAGGGCTGGTGTCAGGATTCCTGCGGCGTCTGGCGGCGGCGGACGCTGCGCGCTGCGGCGTCCTCGGTAGTGTGAATAGCCCCGCTATTCACACTACCTGCGTCCTTGCATCGCTTGGTCCGGCGCCCGCCAGCCACTCGCATGAATCCTGACACCAGCCCTCAGTCTTCGCGGCCAACTCGTGGAAGCGTCGATTTCGCCCGGAACGTGAACTCGATGTTCGATCGGGTGGCGACGAAATACGACCTGCTCAACTCGGTGATGACGGCGGGCCTGCACCACCGCTGGCGCGAGAGGGCCGCGGCCCAGACGGGGCTCCAGCCAGGCGACGCCGCCCTCGACGTCTGCTGCGGGACCGGCGACCTCGCTCTCGAACTGGCCAATCTCGTCACCCCCGGCGGCCACGTCGTCGGCTGCGACTTCTCCGAGCCGATGCTCGATCTGGCCCGCGACAAGGCGGCGGAGCGAAGCATCGCCGGGGTCCGCTTCGAGTGGGCCGATGCCCTGGAGCTGCCATACGACGGCGAGCGCTTCGAGGCGGTCATCGTCGGCTTTGGGGTCCGCAACCTCGCCGATCTCGACCGCGGCTTGCGCGAGATGGCTCGGGTGCTGAAGCCGGGCGGCCGCGCGGTGATCCTCGAGATCACTCAGCCGACCCGCACGCCGCTCTCGTTCTTCTACTCACTCTGGTTCGACCGCATCGTGCCGCTGCTCGGTTCCCTCTCCAGCAACCCGGAGGCCTATTCCTACCTACCGGAGTCGGTCCGCAGCTTCCCCAACCCGCGCGGCCTGGCCGAGAAAATGAGTTCCGCCGGCTTCAGGGACATCCGCTACACGGTGCTGGCCGGCGGGATCATCGCGATCCACAGCGGCATCCGCGGGTGACCCGGGACGAGCATTCCGAGGAAAGGGGGGCCATGCGCCCCCAAATCTCGGAGCCATGACCCGCCCCTCCTCGGTTCCGCCGCCGGTGACCGCGGTGCTCGACGCCTCCAGCCGCTGGCTGCCGGCGCGACTGGGCCAGGTAGAGGTGCTGCTGCGGGAGTCGGTCCGCGGTCACGGCGAGACCCTCGGCGTCGACGCGGCCGCAACGCTGGAGGCAGGCGGCAAGCGACTGCGCCCGATGCTGGTCCTCCTCTGCGCCGGACCTGAGGGCAGCACCGCCGCCGTTCGGGCCGCCGCCGCGATTGAGCTGGTCCACATGGCGACCCTGGTCCACGACGACGTCCTCGACGCTGCGCCGCTGCGCCGCGGCCTGCCGACTGTCGCCGCCACCTCCGGTCGCAGCGGCGCAGTCGCCACCGGTGACCTACTCTTCTCCCGCGCCTTCGCGCTCCTCGGCGAGGCCGGGGACGCCCGCTCCGTCGCCCTCCTTGCCGATGCCTCGGTGGCGCTCGCCCGCGGCGAGCTCGCTCAGCGCCGCGACGCCTTCGACCTCGACGTCAGCGAGGAGCGCTACCTCTCTCGCTGCCGGCTGAAGACGGCCCGGCTGTTCGAGTGCGCCTGCCTGCTCGGCTGCGAAGACGAGGCGCTACGCGATTTCGGCGGCCAGGTCGGCCTTGCCTTTCAGCTGCTCGACGATGTCCTCGACGTCAGCGGCCCGCCGGAGCGGACCGGCAAGGCGCGCGGCACCGATCTGCTCGACGGCACCGTGACGCTGCCGCTGATCGAGGCCGCGAAGAGCGACCCCGGCATCCGCGAGCTCGACCTGCGAGCGCTCGACCCGGCGGGTGCGGAGGCGCTCTGCGACCGGATCGCCGCCACCGGCGCGCTGGAGTCGGCCCGCGCCCGCGCGATCGAGATGGTCGCCGAGGCAAAGCGGGCGCTGGAGCGCGCCGAGTTCGCCCCCGAGCAGCGTCAGCTCCTCACGCTCATCGCCGACGGCGTGGTCCAGCGCTACAGCTGAACCCAACGATCGGGATCTACTGCTCCTGCTGGGTCGGTCGCACGAGGATCTCGTTGACGGCAACGTGTCGCGGACGCGTCACCACATAGGCGATCGCGTCGGCGATGTCCTCCGACTGGAGGATCTCCATGTCGACGAAGCGTTTTTCGATCTGGTCGCGGACCTCGGGGCGGTTGTGGCTCTGCAGCTCGGTGGCGACGGCACCCGGCTCGACCAGGGAGACGCGCAGGTGGCGCCCCGTGACCTCCTGGCGAAGGGACTCGCTGAAGGCGCCGACGCCGTGCTTGGTTGCGTTGTAGACGCCGCTGCCATTGCGCGCCATCCGGCCGGCGACCGAGGAGATGTTGACCAGGTCCGCGACCCGGCGGGGTTCGTCCCCGGCGGCCTTCAGGAGGTGGGGGAGGGCGGCGTGAGCGGTGTAGAGGAGGCCGAGCAGGTTGACCTCGACCATCTGCTCCCATTCCTCGACCGGGGCGTCGACCACCGGGCCGAGCAGCATCACGCCGGCGTTGTTGACGAGAACGTCGAGGCGCCCGAGCTCGTCGACCGCGCGCCCCACCGCCGCACTCGCCTGCTCCCTGTCGCTGACGTCGGCCTCGATCGGCAAAGCGGTGCCGCCGCTGTCGGCGACCTCGCCGCCCAGCTGCTCGAGTCGGTCGGCCCGTCGCGCCACCAGTGCGACCTTCGCTCCTCGCGCCGCCAGCGCTCGCGCTGCCGCCTGGCCGATGCCGCTGGAGGCGCCCGTCACCAGCGCCACCGTGTTCTCGAGATCGTGAGAGGAGGAAGTCACCCCCCGTCCTATACCCAGCCTGGTTCAGGAGAAGTCGTCGGGGCCGATCAGGTCATAGCGCAGGGCGGCGAGAAAGGCCTCGACCATGGCGCTCATATTGGCGCGCTCGAGCTCGCCCAACTCGTCGGCGAGCTTGAGAGCGCCGCGGTCCAGCTGTTCGTCGAAGGCGTCGATCTCGACCGCACCGTGGACGCTGTCCGCGGTCCACTCGCACTCCGGGCAGCGTCTCCAGACACGCCAGTTGACTCGATCGGAAGCTTGCTCCCAGCAGGTCGGTTGGACCAAGCCCGACCCGCAGCGAGGACAGATATGCAGCGAGTGGGTGGCCTTGTCCGCAGTTGTCCTTTGCTTCATCGCTCATTTGAACCCCGCAAGCGAGGAATCGGATCGCTGTCGAAGTGATCCGGCGGCCCTCCCGCCCCGTTACCATGGGCAAGATGCCAGGAAACATCGGACTTCCAGAGATCGCCATCGTCCTCGTCATCGCCTTGCTGGTCTTCGGACCGAAACGCCTCCCGGAGTTGGGCCGTAGCCTCGGCCGCGGCATCCGCGAGTTCAAAGGCTCGATCGGGGGCGAGCACGACCACGAGGACGACGAGGCGCCGAGCCTCCCGCAGTCGGAGTCGGCCAAGGTCCACGGCGACCCCGCCGATGCGGAGATCGTCCGCAACAAGACCAGCTGAGGCTCCGCGAGGATGGCCCGCCGCGTCAGGGCGGTCTCCCACGAGGATCGCCTCACCCTCGTCGAGCACCTCGACGAGCTGCGTTCACGGCTGATCGTCTGCATCGTCGTCTTCGGCGTTGCTCTCGCCCTCTGCTTCTGGCAAAACCATCTGCTGCTGGAAATCGCGCAGGGGCCGCTTCCGGACGACCATGACCAGCTGATCACCTTCGGCGTCACCGAGCCGTTCACGACGACCCTCACCGTCTCCGCCTACGGGGCCGTCGTACTCGCCCTGCCGATCGTCCTCTGGCAGCTCTACGCCTATGTCCTTCCCGCCTTCAGCGCGACCGAGCAGCGGGTGGTGCTGCCGATCCTCCTGCTCTTCCCGCTGCTCTTCCTCGCCGGGATCGCCTTCGCCTACTTCGTGGTGATGCCGGCCGCCCTCAACTTCCTGCTCGACTTCAACGACGGCCAGTTCAACATCCAGCTGCGCGCTCGCGACTACTACAGCTTCTTCTCGATGACCGAGATCGCCTGCGGCTTGATCTTCCAGATGCCGCTGGCGATCATCGCCGTCACCCGACTCGGAATCGTGCGGGTCGAGCAGCTCACCGAAAACCGTCGCTACGCCTATCTGGTGATCGCGATCCTCGCCGCGGCGCTGCCCGGAGTGGACCCCGTGACCATGCTCATCGAGATGGTTCCGCTGCTTGTTCTGTACGAGTTGAGTATCTTGCTCGCTCGGGTCCTGGGACGTCCGGGACAGAGCGGAGGGATGGCTCAACCCTCCCCGCAGGAGTAAGGGAGAGAGAAGTGGCTGGAGGCGACAAGGAGCACAAGATGCTGTTCGACCTGCGCAGCGGGCGCCGCGGCAGCATGGTCAAGGTCGTCTACGCCGTGCTCGCGATCCTGATGGGGGCGAGCCTCTTCCTGACCGTCGGTCCGTTCAGCATCAGCGAAATCTTCAACAGCGGCGGCGGTGCTGGGAACGCAGCGGAGCCCTACGAAGAACAAGCCGAACGGATCGAAGTCAAACTGAAGAAAGATCCGCAGAACCCCGACCTGCTGCTGGCCCTGACGCGAGCCGAGATCAACGCCGGCAACGCCGGGACGACGGTGGAAGCAAGCGGCGCACGAACGCTTTCGACCGAGGCGCTGGAGGCCTATCAGAACGCCGACCAGGCCTGGTCGGATTACCTGAAAGCGACCGACGAACCGAGCGCCGGTCTTGCCCTGGTCGTGGCGCCGATGCAGCTGACGCTGGCCGAACTCTCGCGCAGCTACCCGGAGGCCGAAACGCGCATCGATACCGCGGCCGACGCGCAGAAGATCGTCGCCGAAGACCGACCCTCGGTGAACTCGCTCTCCACCCTCTCCTTCTACACCTACTTCACCGGCGACTTCGAAGCGGCTGATAAAGCCCGGAACGAAGCGAAAGGGCTCGCCAATAGCACGGCCGAACGCAAAGCGATCGACAAACAGCTCGACGAATACGAAAAAAACGCGAAGTCCTACCTGAAAGCCAAAGCGAAAGCCGAAAAGGAACAGAAATCGTCCGGCGGGAGCAGTGGCGGAGCGGTTGAAAACCCGTTCGGCGGCGGCACCGGCTTGGGGGGATAGAGGGCGGACGGTCCGCCGCGGTCAGATGGGCCGTGAAGGGCTCGAACCTTCGACCTTGAGATTAAGAGTCTCCTGCTCTACCAACTGAGCTAACGGCCCGCGGACCGGCAAGTATAGGAAGGTCGGCCGCTCGGGTGAAGGCAGCGCGCGCCTACTTGGAGTGGCAATATTTTTCGACCAGACCGTCGATCACGGTGCCGTCTTCGAAGCTGAAGCGCCCGTGGGTCTGGAGGATGTTGTCGCTGCAGCGGGCCGAAGCGTAGCTGCGCTGCTTGCCGCCGGCGCGGTAGCGCCGCCCGATCTCGACGTCGACGTGGATGGTGCGGGCCAAGGGGCCGACGGGCGGCCTCGGTGCGAACCTCCTGAACGGCTCCCCGCTGCCAAGCAAGGCCAGCGGCGAGCTCTCTCCCGGCGACCGTTTGCGGATCGAAACCCCGGGCGGCGGCGGGTGGACGTAGGTCACATTTCGCAACTCCGCGGTTTTGTAGTTGAGTTTTCGCTGCACTCCTCTAGAATGCGCGCCTCCGGCCGGGCAGAAACAGCCGCAGTGGCCCAGTTCAACGCGCCCAGCCCCCTCGAATCAACGAATCTCTGGATTACTTCAATGCCGATCGCTCTCAAGGAATCGGCTATGGTTCGCGTCGAGGCAGCGGCTGCATTCGCGAGGAAGCGTGTCGTCGATGATGATTGACGGATAGCAAATTCAACCCAAAACCCAAGTTGTTGACCTCCGGGGCAGCGTAGCGCGTCTTGACTCGACCGGGCGATGGCGAGGCAAGGGGTATGGCTCTCTCGCCGCGTGTATTAGCCCACAGTCAACCGTCGCCCCCCTTCGTGCGCTGGAGAAGACGGACGTTCGCGGACTTCGCTGAACGGCCAAAACGGATCCTGCTGACTGCCGATCGTCTGCCGACGCTCTATTTGATCACCCGGTCGGCGCGCAGGAGCACCGATTGCGGAACCGCGATCCGAGTTGGCGCGCAGTCTGATTCACCGGCAGCTGATCTTGGTCGACTGTTCGAACCGGAAGGTGGAGCGGGCTCGCACCTTTTAAGATCTTGTCTCAGGTCAGCGCCCTCTGCGGTATTCCTCCCGGAGGTTTACGCCGAAGCCGACAGACCACCATCGAACGCTTCATCGGCAACCCATAAACTGCCGGGATGCGCTGTGTTGCTGCAAACGCGATGATGACGTTTACTCAATGCATCGGGTCTGCCATGCTGATAAGTGCTTGTGGCCGCTCCCGCACCGCCGCAGTGAATGCGTTTTCCAAATCGTCAGGGCCTTGAAACGATAGTGACTGGATTTGCACAATAACGACGTTCTTTCCAGGCGTATAGCCCAGTTCCTGCAATCCTTGCCAGAAGCCTTGCGCCTGCGGGCGTTGTGCGAGCGTGCCCGCGAAACAAGAACCCGATTCGCGCTACCCGGATCTCTGGTTGTTGCGCCTGTAAGCAAGGTTGGAGCAAAAAGCCCGCCGAAGAGGACGAACGCAGCGATCACGCGGCGACGATCCAATTCATCCTCCCCAGATCAAGGTTGAAAGGATTATACGCAGGCTATCGAAATGGACATGCGCGCTACTTCGCTCGCTAGACGTGCGCTTTTGCCTTTGCCAGCGCTTCGTCTCGAATGTCTGCGTAAGGTCGATAGCGCCATCGAGCGACCGCTCTCAGTGCATTCGCTGTACGGCCGCCGTTGGCCGAAAGCGCCAGTTGACGGACCGCTCACGATCTCCAAAGTGCGTGCCAACACGTAGTCGATTCTTGCTTAAACCGGCAGCGATCCGCAGAATCCGCTGCCCGGCTCGACCTCACCCGCCACCCATGCCTGCAACCTCGCCGGAACCCGCGGCTGCCCACGGGCACGGTCACCTTCCTGTTCACGGACATCGAGGGCAGCACGGCGCTGTGGGAGCAATATCCCGACGCGATGCAGGCCGCGCTCGCGCGCCACGACGCGCTGTTGCGTCACGCGATCGAGTCAGCCGGCGGATGCATCGTCAAGAGCACGGGCGACGGTGTGTATGCGGTCTTCGCCGATGCCGCGGATGCGCTCGCGGCGTGCCTCGCCGCACAACGCGCCTTGCAAGCGCCGGAGACGGACGCCTCGAACCCCGAGCCGGCGGCGTCCGATGCCGCGACCGCCGATCGCGCTGACGAGTGCGGATGGGCATGCACACGGGCGTGGCGGAACTTCGGGACGGCGATTATTTCGGCGCGGCGGTGAATCGCGCCGCGCGGATCATGTCCGTCGCCCACGGCGAGCAGGTCCTGCTCTCCGCCGCCACGGCGGAATTGGTGCGCGGACGTTTGCCGGAAGGCGTCACCCTGCGCGAGATGGGCGAGCATCGATTGAAGGGCCTGCTCAATCCCGAACGCCTGCTGCAGGTCGTCGCGCCGGACCTGCGCGCCGATTTTCCGCCGCTGGCGTCGCTCAACGGGACACAGCCTGCCGGCCGAGCGCGATGCCTTCGTGGGTCGGCGCGAGCCGTTGGCCGAGCTGGCGCGCCGCCTGGACGCCGGGGCGCGCCTCGTCTCGGTCCTGGGCATCGGCGGCACCGGCAAGACGCGGCTGGTCACCCGGTTCGGCTGGAATTCGCTCGGAGACTTCCCGGGCGGCGTCTGGTTCTGCGATCTGTCGCAGGCCCGAAGCCTGGATGGCATCGTCCACGCCGTTGCGCAGGGGCTCGACGTGCCGCTGGGCAAGGACGACCCGGTGACCCAGATTGGGCACGCGATCGCGGGGCGCGGACGGTGTCTCGTGATCCTCGACAACTTCGAGCAGGTCGCGCGCCACGCGGAGGAAACGCTGGGCCGGTGGCTCAATCGCGCGAGCGATGCGCGGTTCCTGGTGACGACGCGCGAAGTGCTGGGGCTGCCCGGAGAAGAGGTCCTCGCGCTGGCGCCGCTGGCGCCGTCCGACGCGGCGGCGCTGTTCCTGCGCAGAGCCGAGGCGGCGAAGCCGGGATTCCAGCCGAATGCCGAAGATCAGTCGGCGATCGCCCCGCTCGTGAAGCTGCTGGAGGGCCTGCCGCTGGCGATCGAGCTGGCCGCGGCGCGGGTGCGGGTGATGCCCCCGCGGACGCTGCTCCTGCGCATGAGCGAGCGGTTCAAGCTGCTCTCGTCGACCGGCGGACGCCTGGACCGGCAGGCGACGCTGCGCGCGGTGTTCGATTGGTCCTGGGACCTGCTGTCGTTGCCCGAGAAAGCCGCGCTGGCCCAACTGTCGGTGTTCGAGGGTGGATTCACGCTCGAGTCCGTGGAGGCGATCCTCGACCTGTCCGCGTACGAGAACGCGCCGTGGCCCATGGACGCGCTGCAATCGCTGGTGCACAAGTCACTGGTCAGGCAGGTGACCGACGATCGCTTCGATCTCCTCGTGAGCGTGCAGGAGTATGCAGCGGAGCATCTGCGCACCGACGGCGCGCTACGCCGGGAGCGGTCCGGCCGCGCTGCTCGCGGCGGAAGCGCGACACGGCGCGCACTTTGCCGGTCTGGACGAGAAGGCGGCGATCGCCGATGGCTGCGCCGAGCTCGACAATCTCGTCGTGGCCTGTCGCCGGGCCGCCGCGCGAGGCGACGCCGACATGGCCGCGCACGCGCTGGAGGGCGCCTGGGCGGGGCTGAGATTGCGCGGGCCCTTCCGGGTCGGAGTCGAGCTCGCGTCCGTGGTGCGGGCCATCCCCGGGCTCGGAGCGGCCGCGGCCGCCAGGGTGGATTGGGTTGCTGGCCGCGCGCTGGACGGCCTCCGGGAAGGACCCCGAGGCGCACGTGCAGTTCGAGGCGTCATAGGCGCGGGCCCGCGACGTCGGGGACCGGCGCTGCGAGTGCCGCGCGCTCATGGGCCTCGGCTGCCTCGACAGCCACGCCGGTCGCTTGGAATCGGCCCGTGCGCACGCTCGAGGCGGCGTTGGCCATCGCGCGCGAACTGAACGATCGGAGCATTGCAGAGCGACGCCCACAACGGGCTCGGCAACGTGGAGCAGTTCCTGGGCCGGACGGGACGAGGCGCGGGCGAATTTCGAGGCGGCGCTGGCCTTGGCGCGGGAGGCGGGGGACCGGCATCGGGAGGGCGACCTGCTCGGCAACCTGGGCACGATTACGCCGAGATGGGAAGCATGGACGAGGCCCGGTCGCATCGACGAAGCCGCGCTTGCCGTGGCACGGGAGATTGGCAACCGGCGGCTCGAAGGCAACACGCTGTGCAACCTCGGTCTGCTGCATCAGGTGCAGGGACGGTTCGCCGAAGCCCTCGATCAACTCGAGGCGGCGCTGGCGATGGCCCGAGACCTGGGGCATGCCCACCTGGAGTGCATCGTGCTGTGCAACCTCGGAATGGTCTACGACAGCCTGGCCCGATTCGACGAGGCCCGGGATCACTTCGAGGCGGCGCTGGCCATCGCGCGCGATTGGGGATCGACGCTCGGAAGGCCAGTTCCTGAGCTATCTCGGCCTGCTGCACGCCCGCCAGGCCGAATTCGATGAGGCACGCCGTTGCCTGGATGCCGGCGAGGCCCTGTTGCGCGCCGTGTCCGATCGGATGAGCCTCGGCATCCTGCTCTGCGGCCGCGCCGAAACGGAGCACCTCGCGGGGCGCCCCGATGCCGCGAAGGCTGCGCTTGCGGAAGCCGACGTCATCGCCGCTGAGGTCGGGGCGCGGGCCGGATTCCGAACTGGGTCTCGCGCTCGCTCGCGTCCCGGGATCTCCTCGGGCCGTCCGAGTATTCGGGAGTCCGACAGTCCACCGGCCAGATAGCCGCCCACCTGCTCGGCGAA